>CAWGTG010000019.1:0-344124 GCA_963825455.1 uncultured Actinomycetota bacterium | reverse complement strand
GGACCGCCGCGACCACACCGGCTTCCTGCGCAACCTCGTCATCCGCGAGGGCCGCCGCACCGGCCAGACCCAGGTGCGGCTGATCACCTCGCCCGGCAAGCTCGACACGGACGCCTTCGTCGCCGCGGTCGACGCCGACGGCCTGTGGTGGACGCAGACCGCCGACCTCGGCGAGAGCACCTACGGCGGCGAGTCCGTCCTGCTCTCCGGCGCCCCGCAGCTGACCGAGCGCCTCAACGACCTCGACTTCCTGATCTCGCCCGAGGCCTTCTTCCAGACCAACACCGAGATGGCCGAGAAGCTCTACGGCGTCGCGCTCGAGTACGCCGGCCTCGGCGGCGTCGAGCAGGTCTTCGACCTCTACAGCGGCATCGGCACGATCGCGCTCTCGCTCGCCACCCGCGCCCGCCGCGTGATCGGTCTGGAGATCATCGAGTCCGCCGTCGCCGACGCGATCGAGAACGCCCGCGTCAACGAGATGGTCAACGCGTCCTTCTACGCCGGCGACGCGCGCCTGGCGCTGCGCGAGCTGGTCGAGCGCGAGGGCCGGCCCGACGTTGCGATCATCGACCCGCCGCGCGCCGGCCTCTCGCAGAAGGTCGTGCGCCGGATCGTCGACGCCTCCCCGCGCGGATCGTCTACGTCTCCTGCAACCCGACGACGCTCGCGCCCAACGCGGCGCAGCTCGTCGAGGCAGGCTACGAGCTCAAGCGGGTCCGCCCGGTCGACATGTTCCCGCAGACGCCGCACATCGAGTGCGTGGCGCTGCTGGAAGCGGGGCCGAACGGGGTCAAGAACCCCGACCGCGACTAGACGGCGCCGCCGAACGGCGGGATGTTGCGGTAGGCCGCGGGGCGGGGATCGTCCGGCGTCGGCGGGCGCTCGGCGGCCTCGGTCGTCTCGTTCAGCTCGCGCGGCTCCTCGACCGGGACGAAGCGGCCGTTCTCGAGCCGCATCTTGACCTTCAGGCCGGGAGGCTCGCCTGCCGACTGACGCCCTGACGGCTCGTGTCTAGGCATGACAGCCAGTCTAGGTCGCCGCGCGCGCTACGTTGGCCGTTCATGCGCTTGGTCATCGCCGCGGTCGCCGCCGCGCTGTTCGTGCCCGCCACCGCCGAGGCGCAGGCCCCGGTCGGGTCTCTGGAGCCTCGCGTCCGACGGCCACCCGCGCGTCGGCAACGCCCTCCCGGTCAGCGTCGACGGCCTGCGCGCCTGCGTGCCGCCCGCGTGCACGGATATCGACGACCTCGCGCTGCCGTACGAGCCGGGCGAGGTCGCCGCGGGGACGTTCTTCGAGGCCGATGTCTTCGGCGTCACCCAGCGCAGCCCGGCGTGGACCGGTCGCGTCGGCGCGACGCTCGAGCCGACGCATGCGCGGCACGCTCGCGCTCGGCGCGACGCTCACGCCGGTCGCGGCCGAGTGGACCGGCGGCTGGGGCGACGACGTCAGCCAGCTGTCGCTCTACGTGTGCCGCACCGAGGGCGGCGACGACTGCGTCGCCAGTCACCGGCGCGCTGCGCGCCGAGCACAACGGGCGCTACGCCTTCTCGGTCGACACGCGCCGCGGCGAACAACGACCACGTCCCGCGTCGCACCGGCGGACGGCGCGGCCGCCACGCTGCCCTCGCGCACCGCGACCGTCTCGGTCTCCGCGGCCGCCGGGCCGATCGCCACGACGCGCCGCGGACGCGCCGCCGATCCCGGCGCCGGCGGCGCCCGGCGGCTCGCTCGGACCAGACGCCCACGACCCCGAAGGCCAAGGCGCCGAAGGTCACGCTGCGCAAGCGCGCCTGCGCTCGGGCAAGCGCCTCACGGTCGGCTCGATCACCTGCGCCACGCGCTGTCGCGTGCGGCTGAGCGTCGGCGACGGGCGGCGCACGCTCCGAAGCGCACGCTGTCGGTGCGCGGGACCACGCAGCTGACGATCGTCAACGGCTCCAAGCTGCGCAAGAAGGTGCGCCTGCGCGTCGTCGTCACCGTCGACGGCAAGCGGCTGACGAGCGGGCGCGTCCGCTCCTAGCGATCTTTAGACGTTCGGCGCGTCCCGAATGGGCGCGCTGTCTAGGCTTCGCTCGGCCCGGTGTGTTGCGCCCCGCCGGCGCCGGTTCCCGTGCTTCCGGCCGCGCAGGTCATCGTCGCAGCCAAGGCGCCGACGGCGTCGCTTCGCCGCACCGCGCTGCGCCGCAAGGGCCGCCTGGTCATCGGGCGCGTCACGTGCGAGACGCGCTGCGCGGTGCGGGTGAAGGTCACCGGCGGCGGTCGCCGTGCCTTCCAGCGTTCGCTGACGTCCGCGGGACGCAATCGCTGACGATGCCCGCCCGGCGCGGCAGGCTGTCCGTCCGCGTGACCGTGGACGGCAAGCTCCTCGCCACCGGGCGCGTGCGCAACTAGGCGATCCTCGCGGGCGGACTTCGTCCGCCGCTTCGGTCGCTTGAAGAATCGCTTCGCGGTTCCTCTAGCCGGCTTCGGCCCAGACGCGTCGTCGGCGAACGAGCCGAGCGCGTTGCCGACCTCGGCGTAGACCTCGGCGTTGATGCCCATCCCGAGGTGCGAGGCGCGGACCTCGATCTGCTCCGCCGCGGGGTCCAGGCAGGCGCGCCAGTCGACGACGCCGTCGGTGCGCGAGTACAGCGCGGTGTAGCCGACCTCGGCGCGGGAAGTCGGCCGACCACGTCGCGCGCGGAAGTCGCTGGCAGCACGCGCCGCGCAGGCAGCTCATGCGGAACATGCCGGGGACGCGGCCGCGTGCCGAGCGTGCCGACGAGGAAGATCTGGGCGAGCACGACCGGATGCGCGCGGAGCTGGTTGACCGTCGGCGAGCCGAGCGTCACGACGCCGCTGACGAGGTCGGGCCGGCGCACGGCGAGCACGCGGGCGAAGATCCCGCCGCGGCTCTGGCCGATGATCGCCACGCGCTGCCCGGTCTGCTCCGCGAGTTCCTCGAGCCGCTGCTCGAGCCGCTCGCAGGTAGTCCTCCGAGCAGCCGACGTTGGCGCGGATGCCGGCGCGGCGCGTGCGGTAGCCGTTCTCGCGCAGCCAGCGGGTCATCGTCGCCAGCGAGCCGTCGCCGGCCATGAAGCCGGGGATCAGCAGCACCGGGCCGCCCGTCGCCCTGCGGGCACGCCGCCGCCGCGCCAGACCGAGCTGCGGAACAGCGCGGCCGCTTCCACCCCGGCGAGGCTCTCGCGCCAGAGCGGGGGGAAGTGCGGAAGCGGGACGCCCACGTCCACTTTGTACCCCATTTGGGCGACGCGACGACCACCGCCGAACGGGGAGTACCCTCGCAGGCATGCGTGCCGCCACCATCGTCGACGGCCGAATCGAGGTCGCCGACCACCCTGATCCCGAGCCCCAGGACGGTCAGTTGCTCGTCCGCGTCCGCGCCGCCGGGCTCAACGGCGCCGACATGATGCAGCTCGCCGGCAAGTACCCGCCGCCGCCGGGCGCGCCGGGACATCCCGGGCCTCGAGCTCGCCGGCGAGGTCGTCTCCTGCGGCCGCCGCGTCGGGCCGCTTCGAGCCGGGCGATCGCGTGATGGCGATCGTCGCCGGCGGCGGCCAGGCCGAGTACGCCGTCGTCCACGAGCGCACGGCGATGCCCGTCCCGGAGGAGCTCGACTGGACCGCCGCGGGCGGCGTCCCGGAGGTCTTCACCACCGCCCACGACGCGCTCTTCACGCAGGCCGGGCTGATGTGCGGCGAGCGGCTGCTCGTGCACGGCGCGGCCGGCGGCGTCGGCATGGCCGCGGTGCAGCTGGGGGAGATGGCCGGCGCGCGCGTGACCGCGACCGTCCGCAACGAGCAGGCGCGCGCGCAGATCGCGGCGCTCGGCGCGCACGCGATCGCTCCGGAGAGCTTCGCCGAGCAGGGCGAGTACGACGTGATCCTCGAGCTGGTCGGCGCCCCCAACCTGTCCGACAACCTCGACGCGCTCGCGATCGGCGGGCGGATCTGCATCATCGGCGTCGGCGCGGGGGCCAAGACCGAGATCGACCTGCGCAAGCTGATGGGCAAGCGCGGCCGCATCCACGGCTCGACCCTGCGCAACCGGCCGATCGAGGAGAAGGCGCTCGCGGCGCGGCTGATGGAGAAGATGGTCCTGCCGGGCTTCGCCTCCGGCGACCTCTCCGTGCCGGTCGTCGAGACGTTCTCGCTCGAGGACGCCCCGAAGGCCTACGAGCGCTTCCAGGCCGGCGGGAAGTTCGGGAAGATCGTCCTGGATCTCAGCGGCGCGGCCTACGGTCCGCCTGATCGTGCGGGTATTGCCCGCACGGTCGGTCGCGGTGACCGTCAGCGTGAACGCCGGCGCGGAAGCCGTCCGCAACCGTCGCAGCGCGGCGCGGGTGATCCGGATCGTCACCGTTCGCCGGCCCGTCGTCGTGAACGCCTCCGCCGAGCGCCCGATCGTGCCGCGCAGCCGGTGCCGGCGAGCGTCGCGGGCCGAGAGCCGGACCGTGCCCACGATCGTGCAGGCCTCGCGGCAGTCGACCCTCACCTTCAGACCCGTGCGGCGCACGGCCGGCCAGCGCTGGGCGGCCGCGCGCAGCGTCGCCCGCGGCGCCGTCGTGTCGGCGGGCGGTGGTCCGGGGGTCGGTGTCGGGGCGGTGCCGGCGGTTGCGGTTGCGGCGGCCGGTGGACCGACTCGCAGTCCGGCGCGGGGGCGTCCTCGAGGTCGGCGTCGACGCTGTCCGCCCCCAAGCCACATTCGACGGTGTCGATCGTCCCGTCGGCGGCGAGGATCGTGTCGGCTCCTGAGGCACCGTCGAGCGTGTCCCGGCCACCGCCCCCGTAGAGCAGGTCGCGCGCCGGACCCGCCGAGCAGGACGTTGTCCCCGTCGTCGCCGTACAGCGGTCGATGTCCTGCGTCCCCACGATGCTCTCGAAGCCGCGCAGGGTGTCGCGCTCGTCGCTACGCAGCCCCGCGGCGGCGCCTGCCGGCAGGTCGACGGTCACGCCGGTCAGGAGCGAGGCGAAGCTCACGGTGTCGATTCCCGGACCGCCGTCGAGCTCGTCGTCGCCGAGATAGCCGTCGAGACGTCATCTCCGGCACCGCCTACGAGGAGGTCGTCGGCCGTCGTCCCCGTCAGGCGATCGTCGCCTGAACCGCCGAGGATGCTTTCGACGTCGTCGTTGACCGAGTCGAACTCCCCGGCCTCGCCCCCGCGGCCACCCCGACGGTGCGGTCGACGTAGCTCACGTGTCGAAGCCCGTCCGCCGCGGATGTCGTCGCCTCCCGGCCCGCCGTCGAACCAGTCGTCGCCCGGACTGCCGGACAGGCGGTCGTCCCCGGGCCCCCGCGCAGGCCCTCGATGTCGGCGCCGATCGCGTCCTCCTCGCCCAGCTCAGGCACGAAGCCGATCGACGCCATCACCCTTGTCGTTCGGGTCGAGTATCGACGATGTCGAACCCGTCGCCGCCCGCGAAGGTGTCCGCGCCCGGACCGCCGTCGAGTTCCTCGTCGCCGCTGTCGCCCAGCACATGGTCATCGCCCGGGCCGCCCTCGAGGCGCCCGTCGAGCCCGGGGACGCCTCGCGCGACGTCATCTCCGTCCCCAGCGAGACCACGAACGACCCGACCCCCGCGAGGCTGCAGCGCGCGGCGGCGCCCACCTGCGTGCAGCCCGGCCCGGCGGTCACGCCCGCGGTGTCGCCGATCTGCACGAACGAGCCGTCCGACGACATGTCCATGTCGTTGGTCTCGCCCGGTGCGCCGGTGTAGCGCAACACGGTGCCGTCAACCGTCAGCGTGCCCGCGGAAGCAGGAGCGACCAGCAGCAGGAAGAACGCCAACGTGACACGCAGCACGTCGTCCAAGGTACTCGCTCAGAGATCGAGCTCGCCGCGCACCGAGTCGATGTCGGTGTCGTCCGGCGGCCCATTTGCGGACCTTCTCCGGGCTGAGCTCGAGCGCGCGGCGCAGGTGCTCGAGCGCCTCCTCGCGGCGCCCGGCGAGCGCGCGGTAACAGCCCAGCTGGTAGTGCAGCGGGCCGTTGTCGGCGTGGTGCTCGAGGCCCTCGGCCGCGATCTCGTAGGCGCGGTCGTACTCGCCTGGCCCGGTAGGCGGGCTCGGCCAGGTACCAGTACTCGAACGGCGAAGGCGGGCCCGGCGGCGCCGGGCTTGCCGCCGATCACGAGGATCGTCGTGTCGGCCTCGGCGGCCTTCGCGCCGCGGTGCTGCTCGGGGCGGGCGAAGACGAGCGTGCCCGCGGGCGCGTCATGCGTCGTCCCGTCGAGCTCGAACTCCGCGCGCCCCGTCATCACGACGTAGAGCTCCTCGTGCTTGCCCGAGCCGTCGCCGAGCTCGTCGTGCGGCTCGATCACCTCGTCGCCCGCCTTGTCGCCCGTGTAGGCGTTGATGCCGAACGCGCTGATGCCGAGCGCCGCGCGCGATCGGGCGAAAGATCAGATCGCCCATGTCGATCCGTTCGACGTCGGAGAGGCTCAGTACGGAGGGAAGTCGCTCCACCAGGTCCCCAGTTCGCGGAAGGCGCGCCAGAACTCGCGCTTGGCGGACTCCTCGTCCAGCGAGCGGTCGATGTCCGGCACGTACAGCGCTTCGATCGAGGGCGTCAGGCGCTGGACCAGGCCCGGCGACTCGATCACCTCGCGCGCCAGCGGCAGCTGCAGGTCGTTGAGGACGTCGAGCGCGTCGGTGCCCATGACCACGACGATCTTGGGCTGCACGATCGCGAACTCCTCGATCAGCCGCGCGACGCACTCCGGCGCGGCCAGCATCGGGTCGGCGACCGGGCACTTCACGCACAGCGTGCCGTAGACGACCAGCGGGTCGATGTCGAGCCGCCGCAGCGACTTCATCAGGGCGGTGCCGGCGCGGCCGTAGAACGCGACGCCCTCCTCGACCTCCGCGGGCGTCGGCGCGTGCTTGAGCAGCATCACGTCGGCTTGCGGGTGGCCAGAGCCCAGGACCGGCATCAGGTTGCCCCGAGGGCAGCGGTCACAGCTCTGTAGCTCGCGAGTGAACGTGTTGAGCTCGCGGATGGCGCGCTCGAGGTACTTCTCGCGGATCTCGTCGTCGGTGGCGGGCATTCCGCCGACCGGGTTCACCCCGAGGCCGGGTTCCCCTCCACCCTGCAACTCACTGCCCGCCGCGCCCCGCGACCGCTCGGGCCACCTTGCGCTTCCTCGAGGCGGCGCGCGAGGCGGACGGACGGGCCTTCGTCTGGAGGAACTTCAAGGCCTGAACCTGCGCGTAACGCAGGGAAGAAGGCTTGGCGGCGATGTCCGCGTCGCGCAGCGATTCGAGGAACTCCTCGGGCCCGTCGAAGTCGCGCATGCGGATGCGGACGGCACCGAGCCCCTGGGCGACGTGTGCATCGGTTCCTGCACCGCCGACGATCCGGTACTTGCTCGCGAAGCGCACCGCCTCCTCGTTGAAGGCCGGGATCGCGATCCGCGGATTGAAGACCTCGATCGCGTCGATGTCGGACACGATCGCGAGCATGTGCTCGTAGTCCGGGACCGAGTGCATGCGGTCGAACGGGTGCGGGACGTAGACCAGCCCGCCCTGGCGGCGGATGTCGGCGATCGTCTCGTCCAGCGTCATCCCGCGCGGGATCTTCTCGTTGATGAAGAGGCCGATGACCTCGCCCTGGTCGGCGGTCTTGACCTCCTCGCCGACGATCACCTTGATGCCGTACTCGGCGGCCTTGGCCGCGGCGTCGTGGGCGCCGGAGATCTCGTTGTGGTCGGTGACCGCGATCGCGCCGAGGCCGACGTCGCGGGCGGTGGCGAGCAGCACGTCGACCGGCGTCGCGCAGTCGTTGGAGTGGTCGGTGTGCATGTGCAGATCGACCTCGATCAGCTTGTTGCGCGCGACCCGCGCCCGGACCTCGGGCTTCGGGTCGCGGTCGTGGCGCAGCGCGGCCAGGCGCGCGTAGATCGCCTCGACCTGGTCGGCGACCTTGCTCCACGCGAGCTCCTCCCGCGCCGCGGCGCCGTGCTCGCCCAGCGTCCGTCGCGCAGGTCGTCCTCGCGGATCAGCCGCTCGAGCTGGGAGGCCAGCACCTCGACGTCGCCGACCTGGAAGAACGCTCCGAGGTCGCCTTCGCGCAGCACCTCCTCATAGACCGGGACGCGGGCGGCGAGCGGGACCGCGCCCGGCGCCGAGCGCGCGCACGAGCACGCCGGGCGCGGTCACCTGGCCGAGTGAGGCCGCGACGACGATGTCGGCGCCGTTGAACGCCTGCGTCCTCGTCGTCGACGATCTGCACGCGGTGGCGCAGGCTCGAGCGCAGCGTCGGGACGGCGCCGGTCTTCGAGTAGACGACCGCCTCCCACGGCAGCTCCTCCGGCAGCAGCCGCAGCGCGCGCAGGAACAGCCGCAGCGCGCCGCGTTCCTCGCGGTCGGCGAACGCGATCCGGAGCGGCGCGCCGTCGGGCTTGTCCACCCGCGTCTCGGCGGTCACGCCGGGTCCGCAGCAGCTCGTAGGAGGCCGGGAAGAAGCGCTTCAGCAGCTCGGCGGTGGCCTCGTAGCTCGACGGTGCGCGCGTCCATGCGGCCGAAGAACAGCTCGACGAACTTGCGCGCGACCTGGGTGCTCAGGACGCGTTCGGCCGGCTGCGTGGAAGGAGCCGACGTTGAGCGCGCGGCTGTGCCGCAGGGCGACGCTGCCCGCGCTCGGCGCCCACGGCTCGTGCACGTGCACGAAGTCCAGCGGCGCGACGGACAGCACCTCCTCGATCGTGCGCGCGATGTCGATCGGCGGCGCGGGCGCGATCCCCTTGCGGCCGGCCGGCGAACAGCAGCTCGCCGACGCCCAGCACGCGCACCCCGCCGTCGGGGTCGAACAGCAGCTCCGGCTGCTCGCGCGCGGAGCGGATCAGCTTGCGCGACTCGCGCACGAGCGCGGGCTTGCGCGAGGGGGCGAGCAGCAGGACGCGGTGACCGCGCTCGGCGAGTTCGCGCGAGACCTCAGCGGCGAATGTCCCCACCTCGTTCGCGTCCTCGAGCGGATGCGGCGCGACCTGGGCGATGGCGAAGCGGTCTGCCACTTCACGGCAGGATAGTCAGGTCGCCAGGCGGGCGAGATGGGCGCCCAGCGCGTCGAGCGCCTGCGCGGCGTTCAGGCGCGTCGGGGCGCACAGCATCTCCCACGCCAGTCCGTCGGCCATGGCGATGGCCTGGATCGCCTCGCGGCGGGCGTCGAGCGCCGGATTGGCCTGCGCGAGCGCGCCCGCGATCGCGTCGCCGAGGGCGCCGTAGCCGTGCGTGTAGAGCGCGGCGAGCCGCTCGCTGTAGATCGCCCGCGCGCTGAACGCCATCGCGATCTTCAGCTCGCCCGTGCGGCGCTCGTCGAGCGGCAGGAGCTCCTGCAGGAGCTGTTCGGCGTAGTCGAGCGGGCTCGTGGCCACGATCGCACCGGCGCGCAGCGCGACCTGGTCGATCACGCGCTCGTAGGCGGCGTACAGCAGGTCGTCCTTGGTCTTGAAGTGGTACTGGACCGCGCCCACCGACACCCCGGCCTCCTTGGCCACGGTGCGCACGCTCACGGCCTCCAGCCCGCCCGTCGACCACGAGCCGCATCAGCGCGTCGGTGAGCTGCTCGGAGGAGACGGTCGCGGGCCTTGGCATAGAGCGAGGAGTGTGATTACAATACGGTCGTATGGAAATTGCTATCGCCATTGGAGCCTGCGAGAGCCGCCTTCTGGCTGCTGCTGTTCGGCGGCATGGCCGCGCGCTACTGGTGGCGCCGCCGGCGGCTCTCGACCGTCCTGCTCGCGCTGATCCCGGTCGCCGACGCGCTGCTGCTGGCCTTCACCGCCGTCGACCTCGCGCGCGGCGCCGAGGCGGCCTGGTCGCACGGGCTCGCCGCGCTCTACCTCGGCTTCTGCGTCGTCCTCGGCCCGCAGATCGTGGCGTCGATGGACCGCCGCTTCGCGAAGCGACCGCGCGTGCCGGTCAACGAGTGGCGCCTCTGGCTGCGCGTCGTCGCGGCGAGCGCGCTCTCGCGGCGCTCGTCCTCGGCGGCCTCGGCCTGCTCGCCGACGACCCCGAGCCGCTCTACGGCTGGTTCGGCACGCTCGCGCTGATCTGCGGCGGCTGGCTCGTCTTCGGCCCGCTCTGGCCGCTCAGCGTCAGCAAAGAAGCACCGCCTGAAACGCGAAAACCGCCTCGGCGGGCGGTCTTCCTCGGTTATCGGCAGCTCGCGCGGCGACCTTTAGCGCCTTCGCGATTCGTGGCGCGTTGCCACTCGATCTCACTTCGGGGAACTCCGAGCTGATCACAGATCGCGCTGGCCGTGCCGAGAGGGAGCTCGCGATGACGTGGAACTGGTCGATCGCCGTCCGTCCGCGGAGATCCACACCTCGTGCCTCGCCCTGACGGAGCAGTCGACATCCATGTTGCCGGAGATGCCGGACGAAGTTCGCGTCGAGCCATGCCCGCGTAAAGGCAGGCGATGGCAACAGTTCGCCCCCTGGGGCGAGAAATTGGCCGGGTGCCCTCAAACCCCGTGTGTCGCGACATACTCATCCGATGCCGTCGCTCCAGCTCTCGATCGTTTACGAGTCCGTCGAGAATGGCTGGACGCAGGCGCGAATCGCCGAATATCCCGCGGTGATCACCGCCGCGCCAACGCGAGAGGGCGCCAAGGAACTGGTCCTCGACGCCCTCAGGGAATATCTGCTCTCGTTGGCGGCTGAGCCGCGGAGAGCGGCGGTGAGCGCGACCCGGTCGCGCTCACCATCACGGCCTGATCGCTACTCCGGGCGGCCGTCTCGGCCTGGGTCACCTTCGGCGCGTCGGCCTTCTTCTCGCGCGCCGCGCGCGAGACCTTCTCGGCGCGCGCGTAGTGGGCGATGAACTCCTCGGTGTCCGCGCGCGCCTGGTCGTCCGGGCGCTGGTTCATCGGGGACTTCATGAGGTAGGAGGACGGGCCGTCGAGCTGGCCGCCGACGCCGTTGTTGAGCGCGAGCTTGCAGCAGCGGGCGGCGTCGATGACGATGCCGGCCGAGTTCGGGGAGTCCCAGACCTCGAGCTTGAGCTCGGCGGTCAGCGGGACGTCGCCGAAGGCCGCGCCCTCGAGGCGGATGTGGGCCCACTTGCGGTCCTCGAGCCACGGCACGTAGTCCGACGGGCCGACGTGGACGTCGTGCGCCGGCATCTCGTGGTCCACGATCGACGTCACGGCGTTGGTCTTGGAGATCTTCTTGGACTCCAGGCGCTCGCGCTCGAGCATGTTGTAGAAGTCCATGTTGCCGCCCACGTTGAGCTGCGACGTGCGCTGCAGCTCGACGCCGCGGTCGCCGAACAGGCGCGCCAGCTGGCGGTGGACGATCGTCGCGCCGACCTGGGACTTGATGTCGTCGCCGACGATCGGCAGGCCGGCCTTCTTGAAGCGGTTGTTCCAGTACTCCTCGCGGGCGATGAAGACCGGGATGCAGTTGACCATCGCGCAGCCGGCCTCGAGGATCTGCTCCACGTACCACTTCGTCGCCTGCTCGCAGCCCACCGGCAGATAGGACACGACGACGTCGGTGCGGGTCTCCTTGAGCACCTCGACGATGTCGACGGTCGAGCCCGGCGCCTTGGTGATCTTCTCGGACAGGTACTTGCCGAGGCCGTCGTGGGTCATGCCGCGCTGGACGGGGATGCCCAGGTGCGGGACGTCCTCCTTGACGAACTTGATCGTGTTGTTCTGGCCGGACCAGATCGCCTCGGAGAGGTCCTTGCCGACCTTGTCGGCGTCGATGTCGAAGGCGGCCGAGAACTCGATGTCGCCGACGTGGTAGCCGCCGAGGTCGACGTGCATCAGGCCCGGGACGCGCGCGTTCGGATCGGCGTTCTTGTAGTAGTGCACGCCCTGCACGAAGGCGTTCGCGCAGTTGCCGACGCCGATGATGGCGACCCGGACCTTCTCGTTCTGGTAGCGGCCGTGGCCGTTCGATGACGTCAAGGAGCTTCCTTCCCCACAAAAGTTGGTGACCGTCGGTTAATAAGAACCCGACTAGGCGGCGTCAGTTACAGGCTTGGTCAGTTCCGAGCGCACATGGAAGATGCGCTGGAAGACCGTGATGACCGCCATCGCGGCCAGAAGGTAGACGGCCGGCTCGATCGCCTTCAGGTCGCCGAAGACCAGTCCGGCGGACAGGACGACGACGCGGACGGCGCGGTCGGCGATGCCGACCTTGCACTCGACGCCCAGCGCTTCGGCCCGGGCGCGCGTGTAGGAGACCATCAGCGAGGCGATCACGGCGACCACGACGACGATCACCGCGACGTCGCCGCTGGCGATGAACGTGATGTCGTCGTCGCGGGAGAACTGGTAGGCGACCGCGGCGAGCACGACGCCCTCCTCGACGCGGTCCAGCGTGGAGTCCAGGAAGGCGCCGAACGGCGACGCCTTGCCCGACATCCGCGAGTAGCGGCCGTCGAGCGTGTCGCAGACCGAGCCGACGATGAAGGCGATGCCGCCGGCGATCCACCAGCCCTGCAGGATCAGCACCGCCGACACGACACAGAGGAAGAACCCGGTCAGCGAGATCGCGTTCGGCGTCAGCCGCGACTCGATCAGGCGGTTGCGGAACTCCGTCTGATAGTCGCGGGGCCCGGACCCGCGGCCTGGGCGGGGCGAGCGTTCGACTGGAGGGGTGGCCATCGCCGGATGAGCCTATCCAGCCCGCGCCGGGGCGGGAAGGGCGTCCTCCTCGGGCGCCCACGCCCAGGCCTGCGGCCGCACGCGCGCGAGCACGGTCTGCGCGGCCAGCGCGGAGACGGCCGCGACGGCGGCGCCGGCCACCGCGTCGAGCACCCAGTGGTTGGCGGTGACGACCACGACGAGCGTGACCACGGGCGGGTAGACCACCCACAGCGCCTTCACCCACGCTGCGCTTGGCCATCCGGATCATCGGGACCGCCAGCATCAGCGCGAAGCCGACGTGCATCGAGGGCACCGCGGCGTACGGGTTGAAGAGCGCGTTCACCGAGGCGTCGGAGGAGACGCCGGTGAAGTCCGAGACCGAGTCCACGAACCCGAGCTCCGGCAGCATCCGCGGCGGCGCGGTGGGATAGAGGACGTAGCCGACGAGCGCCAGCCCCATCGCGACCATGAACATGTTCCGCACCCAGTAGAAGTGCTCGTTGCGGAACAGGTAGATGAACGCCAGCGTGCACGTCGTCACGACGAAGTGCGTGTTGAGGTACATCCAGGAGCCGACGTCGTCGATCCAGCGCGCCTGGATCGCCCAGTTCTGCAGCGTCGGCTCGATGAACAGGTGCAGCGCCTTCTCGGCGGTCGACGATCTGGCGCGCGTGCTCGAAGGCCGCCGCCGACTGGTCGAAGACCTGCCCGCGCACCAGCCGGTAGACCCAGTAGGCGCCGCAGAACAGCAGGATCTGCCACAACAGGTCCCCGGGACCGCGGGGGAGCAACTTCCGCCACGACATCCCGCGATCAGGCTAGACGTGAAGCGGCCCGTTACTCCACGGGGGCTAACACCCCTTTGCGCGGCGGGCTCGCTCCAGCCCGAACCTCGCCTGCACGATCACGACCCCGCCGCCGTCGAGCGGCTCGACCCGCGTCCAGCCGCCCGGCGCGCGGCTCAGGCAGGCGTCGCTGGTCGACCAGTAGCGCGTGTAGCGGTAGCGCACGAGCGTCGGCTTGCTCGGCGTCGACCATGAACCAGTTCGGCCCGGCGGCCAGCAGCTTCGCGCCGCCGGAGGCCGGCGGATCGGTGCCCCGGACCTCCCAGATGCGCCAGCGCGGCGACGCGTAGACGGGCTTGAGGAACTTCGCGCCGCGCTCGAGCACCTTCGCCTCCTCGCGCGCGGAGTAGTCCAGCGGCGCGTTCGGCAGCGCGACCCAGTGGACGGCGTTCTCCTTCAGCCACGCGTGGTACGTGGCGGCGGTCAGCGGCTCGTCGTCGTAGAAGATCGGGTTGGCCTTCTGGTCGAGCTGGCGCTCCCACCCGCGCGCGAGCGGGAGGACCTTGGCGAGGTCCGCGGCCTCCCAGTGGTTCATGGTCAGCGGCACCTCGACGCGCTCGCCCGGCTTGGCCACCTTCGGTCAGGAAGTCGCGCGCCTCGGCCTGGAAGGCGAGCCGCGTGGACGGATCGCCGTGCGCCTCGGCCACCGCGCGCACCGCCGGCAGCCACTGCAGGTACAGCGAGCCCGACGCCGACGACCGCGAGCGCGAACACCGGCACGCGCTTGCGGTGCGCGAGCGCGAGCACGGACGGGCCGGCGAGCACGCCGAGCCGGAGCGCGTTCTGCCCGAACGGCGACGGCACGAAGAACGCGCCGATCAGCACCGCGAGGTACAGCAGCCCGCCCGCCCACAGCGTGCGCCGGCCCGGGCGCGAGCAGCGCGACGCCGGCGGCGGAGATCACGAGCATCGGCCAGAACGCGGTGGCGGCGAAGCGGTCCGTGCCGCCCTCGGGGAACAGCAGGTAGAGCCCGATCCCGCCGGCGAGGGCCGGCAGCGCGAGCCAGGCCGCGGTGCGCAGCGCGGGGCGCCCGTCGGCGATCAGCTTCGCGGCCGCGCCGAGCATCAGGAACACGCCCGCGACCGGGCTGGCGAGCATCGCGCACAGCGCCGAGGAAGCCCGCCAGCACGCGCCGCTCGCGCGCGCCCCGCCGAGTAGGCGCGCGACCGCGAGCGCGATCCCGAGCAGGAACGGCATCCGCCCGATCGCGACGTTCGACAGCACGCCCGCCGTGAACAGCCACGACGCGGCGGCCGCCGCGGTCGGGCGAGGGCGCCGCGCGCGCGCGCGAGCGGGGT
This sequence comes from uncultured Actinomycetota bacterium, assembly GCA_963825455.1. Classification (GTDB taxonomy): domain Bacteria; phylum Actinomycetota; class Actinomycetes; order Propionibacteriales; family Nocardioidaceae; genus Nocardioides. The sequence goes on along the minus strand of CAWGTG010000019.1, from coordinate 329,383 downwards.
GAACAGCGCGACGGCGGCGATCGCGCGACAGCACGCCGACGATCGCCGGCCCGAAGGCGGCCGCCAGCGGCGCGAACAGCAGCGAGTACCCGAGCACGTGGTGCCCGCCGTACCACTGCGCGTTCCAGACCGTCAGGCCCTCGTGCTCGAACAGCCACGCGCGGTAGGAGTGCGCGGCCATGTCGGCGGTCGCCGGCGAGGCCAGCGAGGTAGACCACGCAGAGCAAGGCGCAACCCAGCGCCGGCGCGAGGGGATGCTCGAACGCTCGCCGCATGGCAGGCGCGCACAGTAGCGCCCCGCGCGTGTGACGGCGCTGAATCGAGACTACTTCGCGGAGGCGAAATCCGCCGTCACGAAGCACTTGCGCGCGCCGCGCTTGCCGACGCCGATGCGGCGGAACGACCCCGAGAGCATGACCTGGCGGTGCGGCGCGGAGTTCATCCACATGTTCACGATCTTCTGCGCGCTGCAGCCGCGCGTCCAGGCGATGTTCTCGCCGACGCGCTTGCGCGCGCACGTAGCGGCGGATGCGCCGCGAGTAGTCGCCGTGCCCGACGCTGTTCGTGCGCCGCATGACCTTCGAATGGGCGTCGGCGGCGCGCGCGAGGCCGCTGCTCGTGCGCAGCTTCGGCAGCCCGTGGGTCGGCGCGGACCTTGTTCATGGCGCGGATGATCTTCGCCTCGGTGCGATCGTGGCGGCTTGAGGCGGAGGCGCTCGAGGGCGCGGCGATGCAGACGACCAATAACGCAGCGAGCAGCACTCGCCGCACGGACGTGACGGACATGGGGCTCTCCCTGGGAGACCGCGCGCCCGACCAAGGCGCGCGGCAATGACGCGTTGTTCGCTCCAGTGCAGTCCGTCGCTGGAACTCTCTTGACCACCGCGAATCAGTTCGCGGCCCGGAACCCTATGGTCCCTTCGGGCGCTGACCGCACATAAGTCGGCGCTCCCGGTCAGAAATCATACCGCTAATAGGTTAGTTTTCCCCCCATCGGGGGAGCGGCGTCAACGACCGTGGGCACGGTCTACCTTCTGGCGCCATGCCAGCGCTCGACCGTGCCCGCGTCCGCCGCATCCGCGACCGCCTGCGTGAGCTCTACGGCCGCCCGTTCGCCCCGCCGCACGGCCAGGGTCTCGACGAGCTGATCCTCACCGTCCTCTCGCAGTCGACCAACGACCGCAACCGCGACGTCGCCTTCCTCGCGCTGCGGCGCGACTTCGGCAGCTGGGCCGCCGTGCGCGACGCGCCCAACGCCGACGTCGAGCGCTCGATCCGCCCCGGCGGCATCTCGAAGGTCAAGTCCGCGCGGATCCAGCAGATCCTGCGCGAGATCGACATCGACGACGTTCGACGACGCACCTCGCCGCCGCGTCGCGTCGACGCAGGGGCGCGACGAGCTGATCGCGCTGCCCGGCGTCGGCCGCAAGACCGCGGCCTGCGTGCTGCTGTTCGCCTACGGCAAGCGCGACATCCCGGTCGACACGCACGTCTCGCGCGTGGGCACGCGCCTCGGGCCTGTTCCGCGAGGGCGCGCCGTTCGAGGAGCTGCACGACGCGATGCTCGAGCTGACCCCGCGCGGGCAGGAGCTCGAGTTCCACGTGAACCTGCTCCGCCACGGCCGCCGGACGTGCCATGCGCGGCGCCCGGCGTGTGACGAATGCGCACTTCTACGGATGTGCCCGACCGGCTACAATCTGCGCGAAGCAGACTGAGATTTAGTAGAGGAGCTTCTTACATGGCAAAGACCATCGGGATCGACCTCGGGACCACCAACTCGTGCATGGCTGTGCTCGAAGGTGGAGAGCCGACGGTCATCGAGAACAGCGAGGGTGGGCGCACCACCCCGTCGGTGGTCGCCTTCGCGCAGAGCGGCGAGCGCCTGGTCGGCACCGTCGCCAAGCGCCAGGCGGTCACCAACCCCACGAACACCGTCTTCTCCATCAAGCGCTTCATGGGCCGCAAAGAGGCCGAGGTGCGCGAGGAGGAGTCGATGGTGCCCGTACAGCGTCGTCTCCGGCAGCGGCGGCGACGCGCGCGTGTCGGCGGGCGGCAAGCAGTACTCGCCGCCGGAGATCGCGGCGATGATCCTGCAGAAGCTCAAGGCCGACGCCGAGGCCTACCTGGGCGAGACCGTGGACGCCGCGGTCATCACCGTCCCGGCCTACTTCAACGACGATCAGCGCCAGGCGACCAAGGACGCCGGCCGGATCGCCGGCCTGGACGTCAAGCGCATCATCAACGAGCCGACGGCCGCCTCGCTGGCCTACGGGCTCGACAAGGAGTCCGACCAGACGATCCTCGTCTTCGACCTCGGCGGCGGCACGTTCGACGTGTCCGTGCTCGAGATCGGCGACGGCGTGTTCGAGGTCAAGTCGACCGCCGGTGACAACCACCTCGGCGGCGACAACTTCGACAAGGCGGTCGTGGACTGGCTCGCGGCGGAGTTCAAGCGCGACCAGGGCATCGACCTCACGCAGGACAAGATGGCCCTCCAGCGCCTCTACGAGGCCGCCGAGAAGGCCAAGATCGAGCTGTCCTCCGCGCAGGAGACGCAGATCAACCTGCCGTTCATCACGGCCGACGCCTCCGGCCCGAAGCACCTCGACGTGCGCCTCACGCGCGCCAAGCTCAACGAGCTGGCCGGCTCGCTGATCGAGCGCGTCGTCGGCCCGGTCCGCCAGGCGATGGACGACGCCAAGGACAAGGGCGTCAAGGAGATCGACCACGTCGTGATGGTCGGCGGCATGACCCGCATGCCGGCCGTCCAGGAGAAGGTCAAGGAGCTCACGGGCAAGGAGCCGCACCGCGGCGTCAACCCGGACGAGGTCGTGGCCGTCGGCGCCGCCATCCAGGCCGGCGTGCTCGGCGGCGAGGTCAAGGACGTCCTGCTGCTCGACGTCACCCCGCTCACCCTCGGCATCGAGACCAAGGGCGGCGTGATGACCAAGCTGATCGAGCGCAACACGACGATCCCGACGCGCAAGTCCGAGGTCTTCTCGACCGCCGAGGACAACCAGCCCTCGCGTGGAGATCCACGTCCTCCAGGGCGAGCGCGAGATGGCGACCTACAACAAGTCGCTGGGCAAGTTCCAGCTCACCGGCATCCCGCCGGCGCCGCGCGGCATCCCGCAGATCGAGGTCGGCTTCGACATCGACGCCAACGGCATCGTGAAGGTGTCGGCGAAGGACCTCGGCACGGGCAAGGAGCAGAAGATCGAGATCAAGTCCGGCTCCGGGCTCTCCGACGACGAGATCAAGCGGATGGTGTCCGACGCCGAGTCGCACGCCGACGACGACAAGCGCCTGCGCGAGCTGGCCGAGGCCCGCAACAACGGCGAGTCCGCCGCCTACAACGCGCAGAAGCAGCTCAAGGAGCTCGCCGAGCAGATCGACGCGTCCGCCAAGAGCGAGATCGAGGACGCCATCAAGGCCGTCAACGAGTCGCTCAAGGGCGAGGACGCGGAGGACATCCGCGCCAGCACCGAGACGCTGCAGACCGCGTTCCACCGCGTGTCCGAGGCAGATGTACGAGCGCGCCCAGGCCGCCCAGCAGGACGACGTGCCGCACCGACAACGGCGCCTCGTCGACCAACGGCGACGCCTCCTCGGCCGAGGAGGAGGTCGTCGACGCCGAGGTCGTCGACGAGCAGAAGTGATGACGGACGAGATCCGCACCGAGCCTGAGGGCGACGCCGCCGTGGAGGACGAGTTCTCCGCGGCGGCTCCGCCGCACCCCGGCGCGGCCGGCACGGGCGAGACGTCGTTCGGCGACGCCGAGGTCCCGCCCGCGTCCGAGCTGAAGGTCGCCGCAGACCCAGGCCGAGGACTACCTCGCGCTGGCGCAGCGCACGAAGGCCGACTTCGAGAACTACCGCAAGCGGATGGCGCGTGAGAACGCCGCCGCCGTCGATCGCGGGATGGCGAAGCTGGCCAAGGAGCTGCTGCCGGCGCTCGACCACCTCGAGCTCGCGCTGAAGGCGGCCGAGGGCCACGAGGACGTCGTGAAGGGCTTCGCGATGGTCGCGGGCGAGCTGCAGGCCGCGCTCGCGCGCGTCGGCATCCAGGCCTTCTCGCCGCAGGGCGAGGCCTTCGATCCCAACGAGCACGAGGCGATGGCCTCCCAGCCCCACGAGGGCGTCGAGGCGGGCACCGTCGTCGAGGTCTACCAGTCCGGCTACCGCATCAACGGCGCCGTGCTGCGGCCGGCGCGTGTGGTGGTGGCGGCATAGACGATGGCGCGCGGTACCGACCACTACAAGACCCTCGGGGTCGACAAGAAGGCCTCCCAGGAGGACATCAAGAAGGCGTACCGCAAGCTGGCCCGGCAGTACCACCCGGACACCAACAAGGACGCCGGTGCCGAGGAGCGCTTCAAGTCGATCTCCGAGGCCTACGACACCCTGGGCGATCCCGACAAGCGCAAGAAGTACGACCGCGGCGGCTCCGTCTTCGCCGGCCGAGCGCCCGTTCGGCGGCGGCTGGCGGCCGGCGGCGGCGCGACGGCGGCCGACTTCGGCTCGTTCTCGGACATCCTGTCGGGCATCTTCAACACCGGCGGCGGGCGCACGCGCACCAAGCCGGTGTCCGAGCGCGGCAAGGACCTCGAGACCACGGTCACGCTGTCCTTCGAGCAGGCGACCGAGGGCGCGCAGGTGCCGGTCTCGGTCGCCACCCACGCCGCGTGCACGACCTGCCGCGGGTCGGGCGCCCGGCCCGGCACGTCGCCGAAGGTCTGCCCGGTCTGCAACGGCCGCGGCGTCGAGGCCCAGGGCCAGGGCGTCTTCTCGATCACCCGCCCGTGCTCGCGCTGCAACGGCACCGGCACCGTGATCGAGGACCCGTGCCCGACCTGCGGCGGCGAGGGCCGGCTGCGCGAGGTCAAGCGCTACCGGGTCAACATCCCCGCGGGCGTGCGCGAGGGCTCGCGGATCAAGCTCGCGGGCAAGGGCGAGGCCGGCCTGCGCGGCGGCCCGGCCGGTGACCTGTACGTGGTCACCCACGTCACCGAGTCGCCGGTGTTCAAGCCCAAGGGCGACAACTACGAGGTCGAGGTCCCGATCACGCGTCGCCGAGGCGCTGGCGGGCGCCGAGGTCGAGGTCCCGACGCTCGCACGGCACCAAGAAGCTGCGGGTCGCGCCGGGCACCAAGCACGGCACGGTCCAGCGGCTGCGCGGCGAGGGCCCGCCGGTCCTCGTCCGGTTCCGGCCGGGGCGACCTGCACTATCGCTTCGTGATCGAGATGCCGTCCGAGCTCGACGTCGGAGCAGCGCGAAGCCGTCGAGGAGCTCTCGAAGGTCATGAACGGCAACCCGCGCGAGCGGATCCTGCGGGCGGCGCGGCCGCGTCTGATGGCGTCCCGCCGCACCACGCGGATCACCGCGCGCGTCGAGCACGACCGCGGCGTCTTCATGATCTCCGTCGCCGCCGAGCTGGCCGAGATGCACCCGCAGACGCTGCGCATGTACGAGGCGCGTGGCCTGATCGAGCCCCAGCGCTCGCCCAAGGGCACGCGCCTGTACTCCCAGGCCGACGTCGAGCGCCTGCGCCGGATCCAGGAGATGACGACCGAGTGGGGGATGAACCTCGCCGGCGTCGAGCGCGTCTTCGAGCTCGAGGAGCAGCTCGACCGCATGCTGCGCAAGGTCGGGCATCCTCGAGCGGCGGGCCGAGCAGCTCCAGGAGGAGATCGCCCGGTTGGAGGAGAAGCGCGAGTCGGTCAAGGCCGAGATCGTGCGCTACGAGGCCGCGCCCGGCACCGCGCTCATCCCGATTCGCCGCGTCAAGCGCCCGGGCTAGACGGCAAGCACCGAGGGAGAGGGAGTGGTGAGCCGGCGGTCTTCGCGCCCTGATCGGTCCTGTCCGCGGCTCTGGCTCTCGGTGCCTGCTGCAGGGAGACCGACAGTTACGGGCGAGGACCAAGCACAGCCTCGTCCGGTCCCGCTCCGTGATCGTTTCGCTGCCGTGTGGCAGCGCCGTGCGTGCGGGGTGCGTACGAAATGACAACTCCGATTTGTCGTTTCGTACCCACCCCCACGAGTGCGCCAACTCGACCGTGCGGGGTTGGTCGAGAAGGGCCAGAACCGACGGGATCGACCACAGACTGATCTCCCACTGTCTCCGTGGCCCGTTCCTTGACGGTCACCCTGCACGGGTCCTGGGGCAAGCGGCCCGATCAACGGGCCGCCCGAGCGACGAGCGATCCCACGAACCGCTCCCCTCTCCCTCGGTGCTTGCTGTTCGTGCCTACGCGCCCAGTCGCGAGCGCCTCGTCGGCGCGAGCCCGCACGAGCCCGCCAGCGCGAGCACGATGCTCACCACCGCGACGCCGAGCACGACCGCGATCGCGGTCCGGTAGTCGCTCGTCGTGCCCGCGCCGACCACCGCGCTGACCGCGGCGAGCACGATCGCGCCGCCCATCTGGAACGACGTCTGCACGAGCCCGGCGGCCAGGCCCTGCTCGTGGTCGGCGACGCCCGCGGTCGCCTGCACGTTCAGCGCCGCGTAGCCGAGCGCGAAGCCGAGGCCGACCAGCAGCATCGTCGGCAGGAACGTCGAGCCAGTAGGGCGTCGCGTCGACCGGCAGGAACAGCGCGTAGCCGGCGGCGAAGGCGATCGTCGAGGCCAGGATCGGCCGCGTCGTGCCGTAGCGGCTGATCACGGCGCCCATGCGCGGCGCGCCGAAGGCGACGAGCAGGCCGCCGGGCAGGAAGGCCAGCGCGGTCTCGAGCGCGCTCCAGCCGAGCGTCCTCTGCAGGTACAGGGTGGCCACGAACTGGAAGCCGACGTAGGCGCCGAACAGGCACATCGCGCCGAGGTTGGCCCGCACGAGCGGCGCCGAGCGGAAGATGCCGAGCCGCACGAGCGGCTGGGAGGTGCGGCGCTCCACCGCCACGAAGGCGGCCAGCAGCGCGACGCGAGAGCACGAAGCCGCCGACCGTCTCGGGCTCGCCCCAGCCGGTCGCGGGCGCCTCGACGATCGTGCGCACGAGCAGCAGCATCCCGGCGGTCAGCAGCAGCGCGCCCGGGATGTCGTAGCGGCGCTTGGGGCCGAGGTACGGGCCGGTCACGCGCGATGTAGCGCGGCATCACGGCCAGCAGGATCGCGGCGACCGGCACGGGCAGCAGGAACGTCAGGCGCCAGTCGGCGCTGGTCAGCAGCCCGCCGAAGACCAGCCCGAAGGAGAAGCCGCTCGCGCCGAACGCGTTGAAGATCGCCAGCGCCTTGTTGCGCGCCGGCCCTTCGGTGAACGTCGTCGTGATCAGCGACAGCGCGGCCGGGACGGTGAAGGCCGCCGCCACGCCCTTGAGGAAGCGCGCGACGATCAGCAGCGTGCCGTCGTCGACGAGCCCGCCGACAGCGAGGCGACCGTGAAGACCGAGAGCGCGCCGATCAGCACGCGCCGGCGCCCCAGCAGGTCCGAGGCGCGGCCGCCCAGCAGCAGCACGCCGCCGAGGCCGAGCACGTAGGCCGACACGACCCACTGCAGCTGGGAGGTGGTCAGACCGAGGTCGGCCTGGATCGACGGGAGCGCGACGCCGACCATCGAGACGTCGAGCCCGTCGAGGAAGACCACGCCGCAGAGCAGGATCAGCGCGCCCCACAGGCGCGCATCCCACTTCTGGGCTGAGGCAGGGGAGGAAGAAGTCATCCCGGCACACAATACATGCAAGTGCATCTAATGCACTTGCAACATATGCGTGCGGTACCATTGACGACATGTCCGATGACCTCACCTGAGCACTGGCGCGACCTGCTCGCACGGCACGCCCGGACGACGGTCGCGCTCGACGAGGCGCTGGACGAGTTCGGGCTCGGGATGAGCGAGTTCGAGGTGCTCGAGCGGCTGGCCTGCGACTGCGGGGAACGCCCGCGGATGCAGGAGCTGTGGCGGCTGTCCACCTCAGCCAGAGCGCGCTGTCGCGCACGGTCGGCCGGCTGGAGAAGGACGGGCTGGTGCAGCGGGCGATGTGCCCGGAGGACCGGCGCGGGATCGCGGTCTGCCTGACGACCGAGGGCCGCGAGCGCTACGAGGCGGCGCGTCCTACGCACCGCCGGGTACTGAGCGAGACCCTCAGTTAGCTTGAGCGCGGGGTCGCCCACAGCGCGAGCTGCAGCGCGGAGGCGAGCCGGTACTGGATCGCGTCCTTGATGTCGTCGGCGGTGACGCCGACGACGATCACGCGGTTGGAGGCGGCGTCGAGCGTGAAGCCGCGGCCGGCCATCGCGCAGGCGACCTGCCAGGCGTCGCGGCCCGTGTCGCGCAGGTCGATCGCGAGGCGGACGCTGTCGCTGCCGCTCTTGACCTCGGGGCCGAGGACGCGGACGCCGGGGAGCTCGGCGATCTGGTCTCTTGCCAGCATCGCTGCGGCGCGGACGCGTTCAAGAGCGGCCTCGGCGGCGAAGTCCCGAGCGATCTCGGTGGCTTCGGACGGCGGGAAGAGAAGCGAGGGGGCGGCCATAGCGGAACCCTCCCTGATCGTCGAGCGCGTCAACCATCCGCAAGGGGGGTGAACTTTTCCCACACAAGGTGTGGAGCATCTCCCCCTAGGGGGTGAGACACCGACGTACGTAGACTCGGGACGCCTGAGCACTTCATGCCCGAACTGCGGCAGGGCCCTGCCCGCCGACGGCGGTCCCTGCCCCGCGTGCACGATCGCCTCGCCGGAGGCCGCCGGCGCCCGTGCCCGCCACGCCCGGCATGGTCGCCGACCGCTATCTGCTGCAGCGCCAGCTCGGCCGCGGCGCGAGCAAGGAGGTGTGGCTCGCGCACGATCTCACGCTCGACCGCGGGGTCGCGCTCGCGCGCGTGTCCGGCCCGTCGGCGTGGGAGCGGCTGCGGCGTGAGGCGCGGCTGACCGCCCGGCTCGGCGGCCACCGCCACATCGTCACCGTCCACGACGTCTTCGACGACGCGGGCACGCCGTGCCTGGTCGCGCGCTACATGACGGGCGGGTCGCTCGCCGACCGGCTCGAGCGCGCGCCCGCCGGCCGGCTGGAGCCGCAGGAGGTGATCGCCGCCGGGCGCGAGATCGCCGACGCGCTCGCTCACGCGCACGCGAACGGGGTCGTGCACCGCGACGTCAAGCCCGACAACGTCTGGATCGACGCCGAGGGCGAGGCGGCGCTGGGCGACTTCGGCGTCGCCGTGACCGAGGGCGAGAACGCCGACCCCGCCGGCACGCCGCGCTACGCCGCGCCCGAGCAGACGCTCGGCGAGCCCGCGACGCCGCGCAGCGACCTGTTCGCGCTCGGCGTCACGCTCTACGAGCTGCTGTGCGGCGTGCGGCCGTTCGAGACCAAGGACGTGCTGCGCGTGCGCGCGCCCGCCGCCCCGTCCAGCCTCGTTCCCGGCGTGCCGGAGGAGCTCGACCGCCTGCTGGTCGAGCTGCTCGCCCAGGACCCCGCCGACCGGCCCGCCGGCGCCGCGCTGGTGGCCGACACGCTCGACCGCCTGATCGCCCGCCCGGCCGAGGAGCACGGCGCCCCCGCCGGGCTGGTCGGGCGCGGCCCGGAGCTCGAGCGCCTGCGCCGGGTGCTCAACCAGGCCTGGAGCGGCGCGGCGCGGACGGTCGTGATCGCCGGCGAGCCGGGCATCGGCAAGACGACCGTGCTCGACGCGCTGGCCACCGAGGCCGGCCGCCGCGGCGGCGTCGCGATCTGGGGCCGCGGCGAGCCGGAGGGCCGCCCCTACGGCGTCTGGCGGCCGATCGTGCGCTCGCTGAGCGCGCTCGTGGCCGGCGAGCAGGACCCCGCGCTCGGGCCGCTGCTGGGCGGCACCGGCTCCGGCGGCGAGGAGGGGCGCCTGCGGCTCTACGACGCGGTCGCCGACCTGCTCGCGGCCGCGGCGGCCGAGCGCCCGCTGCTGCTCGTGCTCGACGACCTGCACTGGGCCGACGCCTCGTCGCTGCGGCTGCTCGCGCACGTCCGCGGCGGTGAGCGGCTGCTGCTGGCCGGCGCCTACACGCCGGCCGAGGTCCGCTTCGGCGACCTCCTGCGCGAGATCGAGCGCGACCCGTGCGCGGAGGTGATGGAGCTCGGCGGCCTCGGCCCGGAGGCCGTGCGGGCGCTGCTGCCGGCCGAGCTCCCCGCCGAGCAGGTCCACAAGCGCACGGCCGGCAACCCGTTCTACGTCGCCGAGCTCGTCCGCCACCTGGCCACCGGGGCGGAGATCGGCGACGACACCGAGCACGCTCGTTCCCACGCGCGTGCGCGAGGTCGTGCGGCGGCGCGTCGAGCGGCTCGGCGACGACGCCTGCGCGGTGCTCGAGGTCGGCGCGGTCGCCGGCCGCTTCACGATCGTCGACCTCGTGCGCGCCGCGAAGGTCTCCCGCGCCGCGGCGGCCGAGGCGCTCGACCGCGGGACCGCCGCCGGCCTGGTCACCGCGGATCCCCAGGCGCCGGGCCACTTCACGTTCGCGCACGGGATCGTGCGCGACGCGATCCGCGAGGCGCTGCCCGAGCAGCGGCGCGGCGCGATCCACGAGGCGGTGGCCGACGCGCTGGTCGTGCGCCGCGACGCGGGCGCCGACGTCCCCGCCGCCCAGATCGCCCACCACGCGCTCGCCGCGGCGCGCGCCGGCGCCGAGCCGCAGCCCGCGTGGGAGGTGGCGCTGGAGGCCGCGCGCGAGGCGAGCGCCGCGCTCGGCCACGCCGAGGCCGCCGCCCACTACGCGGACGCGCTGGAGGCGCTCGCCCTCGGCGCCGAGACGCCGGCCTCCGAGCGCCGCGAGGCGATGCTCGACCTGGCCGAGGCGACGATCTGCGCCGGCGACATCGAAGAGGCGCGCCGGCGCTTCTCGCAGGCCGCGGCCGCCGCCCGCCGCGACGGCGATGCCGAGGCGCTGGCCAAGGCCGCGCTCGGGTTCGCCCAGGTCCGCCCGTACGGCGCGGTCGACGAGGAGAGCGTGACGCTGCTCAGCCAGGCGCTCGAACGGCTCGAGGACGGCCCGCTGAAGGTCCGCGTGACCGGGCTGCTGTCGGTCTTCTGGCCCGAGCAGGGGCGCCGCGAGGCGCTGATCGACGAGGCGCTGGCGTCCGCCGACGACGAGGCCACGCGCGCGTGGCTGTGGCCCGCGGCGGTGATCGTCAACTGGCGGCCGGAGCGCGGCGGCGCAGCGCGCGCGAGGCGTCCGAGGAGGCGATGCGCGTCGCGCTCCAGCACGCCGACCACGGGGCGCTCGTGTGGACGCACCTGCAGCGCGTGCGCGACGCGATGCAGGCCGGCGACGTCGCCCGCGCGATCGCGGACCTCGACCGCGCGCGGCCGGTCGCCAACGCGACCCGCCGGTCCTTCTCGCGCTGGATGCTGCTGCTCGCCGAGGCGGCCCACGCCGCCTTCGACGGGCGCCTGGACGAGGCCGACCGGATGACCGAGGAGGCGCTCGTCCTCAACCAGCGCCACAGCGACGACTGCTTCCACGAGCACACGGTCGGGCGGCTGGTGCTGGCGCGGCTGCGCTGGCGCCCGCAGGATGCCGACGCGGCCCAGTTGCGCGGCTTCGCGGCCCGCTACCCGCACCTGCCGGCGTGGGAGGCGATGCTGGCGTCGCTGGAGTGGGAGCTCGGCAACGTCGAGGCGGCGCGGCGCGGCGTGGCGCTGTGCGCGCGAGACGGACTTCGCCGCGGTCACGGGCTCATCCGACTTCCTGGCCGCGGCCGTCTGCCTGGCCGAGGCGGCCGCCGGCGCGGGCGAGCCGTGGCAGGTCGAGCGGTTGTACGAGCTGCTGCTCCCGTACGCGGGCGCGAACCCGGTGCTCGAGCACGTGTGGGCGATCTGGGGGCCGGCGGCGCGGGCGCTCGGGCTGCTCGCCGCCGCCGACGACCGCCCGCAGGATGCCGCCGAGCACTTCGCCACCGCTGTCCGGCTGGCGCAGGCGTGGGGTTCGCCGGGCTGGGAGCTGCGCTCGATCGGCGACTGGCTGGCGACCGGCGTGCCGGTGGGCGAGCGCGCGGAGATCGTCGGCCGCGGCCTGGCGCTCGCGCGCGAGCTCGCGCTGCCGGGCGTCGCGGCGCGGATCGCCGACGAGGCTCAGACCATCACGCCGTAGCTCTCGATGATCGCGGCGCTCGCGTACGCGTTGCTCATGCGCGCGTAGCCGGCGTCGCCCCAGTCGGTGCCCCAGCTCGAGCGCAGCAGGAAGTGGTCGGGGCCGTAGCCGAACAGCGCGGCGGCGTGGCTGCCCGTGACCGAGTCCTCGTCGAAGCCGTCGAGGTCGCCGGTCGTCGTCTGCAGGTGGCGGTCCTCCTTGACGAGCACCGCGATCGGGCCGCTCTCGTGCATCCAGTGCCGCCACTCGTGGGCGTCGAGGCGGAGGTTGTAGTAGGCCATGATCCGGCGCCGGCGGACGTCGCGGTTGAAGATCTCGTAGTCCTTGGTGACGAAGCCGTCCCAGGGGAACTCGGACTCGAGCGCGACGCCGAACTTGCGCACGACGTCCAGCCCCGCCTTCAGGCTCGTCCCGTCGGTCTCGAGGAAGGTCGAGGGGAACGTCTCGCGCTGGAACCACTCCTTGGCCGCCATCCACACGTAGCGGGCGGAGAGCTTCTCGCCGGGGTCCAGCCGGCCGGCCTCGACCAGGTGCCAGCGCACGAGCGAGTCGGCGACGGTCCAGCCGACGCAGGACGCGGTGTGGCCCTGGTCGGCGATCGGGTGCCACTCGCGTCGCAGGTCGACCGAGTCGGGGAACGGCGCGTCGCCGAGGTGGGCCTCGGCGACGCCGTAGTCACGCTCGGTCTCGCGCGAACGCCGGGCGTCCGCGATCGCGGTCAGCTGGCTTGCCATCCGCCGGCGTCGTCATGGAGGTCGCGCGCGGTCTTCGCGAGCGGCTCGGCGGAGTCGCCGTCGGGCTTGAGATCGAGCACGAGCTCGTAGTTCGCGACCGCCGCGGCCAGTGCGTACGCGTAGTCCTGGTCGTTCTGGTCCTTGGCCTGCTGGAACTTCTTGGCCAGCAGATCGTCGCGCGACGTTTCGTCGAGATCGGCGTATCCAGGCCAGGGTTCGCGGGGGCTGATGTCACTCATAAGTTCGCGAGACTAGATGGTCGGCTGGCTCTCGTCCCCGGCGGTCCGTAGAGTGACCGGTCGTGCACGACTGGCCGGATCGTCACGCGTCCACCCCGAGCGAGCTGCAGGAGCGCCTCGCCGCTGAGCGTTCCCAGGCGCCGTTCGTCGAGCTGCGCGACGGCGACGGCGTCCAGCGGCTCGTCTCGCTGTCCGACGGAGGCGTGACCGTCGGCCGCTCGCCCGCGAGCGGGCTGGCGCTGGTCTGGGACGCGCAGGTCTCGCGCTCGCACGCGTCGCTGGAGTGCATCGACGGCGTCTGGACGGTGCTCGACGACGGGCGCTCGACGAACGGGACGTTCGTCAACGAGGAGCGCGTGCAGAACCGGCGCACGCTGCGCCACCTCGACGTCATCCGCGTCGGCGCCACGCGCCTGCGCTTCCACGACCCGTCGGCGACGACGGACTCCAAGCTCACCGAGGTCGCGTCGCAGGCCGTCGTGCCGACGCTGACGCCGGCGCAGCTGCGGGTGCTGATCGCGCTCTGCCGTCCCGCCGGCGGGCCGGCCACCAACGAGGAGATCGCCGACGAGCTGACGGTCTCGATCGACACGGTCAAGACCCACATGCGCGCGCTGTTCGACGCGTTCAGCCTGCAGGCCTCGGCGCCCTATCGCAAGCGCTTCGAGCTGGTCCGGCTCGCCGTCGACGCCGGGCTCGTCTCTCCGCCCGAACGCGTCGTTAGCCGCTTGGGATTCTCTTAGCAGATACTCTTTGCCTTTCTCGCCCTAGCCTTGGCGGCTGTGAAGCCGCGTGTGCTGTTCGTCGAGGACGAGGAGTCGATCTCCGGGCCGTTCTCGAGCGCCTTGCGGCGCGAGGGGTTCGACCCGGTCGTCTGCGGGACCTTGGCCGAGGCGCGCGCGGCGGGCCGCGAGTTCGACCTCGTGCTGCTGGACCTGATGCTGCCCGACGGCGACGGGCGCGACCTCGCGCGCGAGCTGCGGGCGTCGGGCTCTGAGGTGCCGATCATCATGCTGACCGCGCGCGGGACCGAGCTCGAGCGGGTCGTCGGGCTGGAGCTCGGCGCCGACGACTACGTCGTCAAGCCGTTCAGCGGCGCGGAGGTGATCGCGCGCATGCGCGCCGTGCTGCGGCGCGTGCGGCCGTCCGAGGCGGCCGGTCTCGGAGCTGGAGGTCGGCCCTGTGCGGATCGAGGTCGGCTCCCGTCGCGTCTGGCTTGTCAGATGAGCGAGCTGGCGCTGTCGCGCAAGGAGTTCGACCTGCTGCTCGAGCTGGTCTCGCACGCCGGCGAGGTCGTCACGCGCGAGGACCTGATCTCGCGCGTCTGGGACGAGAACTGGTTCGGCTCCACCAAGACGCTCGACGTGCACGTCGGGTGGCTGCGCGGCAAGCTGGGCGACGACGCCTCCGCGCCGCGGCTCATCCACACCGTGCGGGGCGTCGGGTTCCGCTTCACGGGCGCCTCGGAGTTCGCATGACGCTGCGCGCCCGGCTGCTGCTCGCGCTGGCCTACGTGCTCGTGCTGGCGATCGGGTCGATGCTCGTGCCGCTGGTCCGCTCGGTCTCCTCGCGCATCGACGCCGAGGTCAAGACGCAGGCGCTCGGCCAGGCGGAGGTGGTCGCGGCGACCGCGGCCGGGACCGACGATCTGGACGCGCTCGTGGCGACCTCCGCGCGCGAGGTCCGCGGGTCGCGTGCTGATCGTGGACCGGCGCGGCGAGATCGTCGCCGACTCCGAGCCGGGCGGCGTCGGCGCCGACTACTCGACGCGCGACGGAGATCGCCGCGGCGCTGCGCAACGTTCCGACGCAGGTCACGCGCGACAGCGACACGTTGGACGAGCCGATCCTCGCGACGGCGGTCCCGATCGTTCGCGCCGGCCGGACCGACGGCGCGGTGCGCGTGACCCAGAGCGTCGATGCCGTCGGCCGCGCGGTGCGCTCGGCGACCGTCGGGCTGGTGCTCGTCGGCCTGATCGTGCTCGCGCTCGGGCTGGCCGCGGGCGCGTTCCTGGCGGCGTCGGTGACGCGGCCGCTGCGGCGGCTGGCGTTCGCCGCGCGGCGGGCGGGCGAGGGCGACCTGTCCGTGCGCGTGCCGGTCGAGGGCTCTTTGGAGCAGCAGGAGGTCGCGGGCGCGTTCAACGAGATGACCGGGCGCGTGCAGCGGATGGTCGACGCGCAGCGTGACTTCGTCGGCGACGCGTCGCACCAGCTGCGGACGCCGCTGACCGGGCTCCGGCTGCGGCTCGAGGAGGCCGCGGCCACCGCCGACGGGCCGGCGTTGGAGCAGATCGACGGCGCGCTGGGTGAGGTCGATCGGCTGTCCGGCGTCGTCACCGAGTTGCTCGTGCTCAGCGAGGCGGGCGCGGCCCGGCCGCCCGACGCGGCGACGGACCTGCTGGCCGCGGCGCGACGGGCGGTGGCGCGGTACCCGGCCTCGGACCTCGTCGTGTCCGGCTCGTCGTCGGTCGTGCGCTGCACGGTCGACGACCTCGACCGCATCCTGGACGCCCTGATCGAGAACGCGATCCACTACGGCCCGGCGGACGGCCGGATCGGGTTGGTCGTCGCGCCGGGCCGGCTCGAGGTCGCCGACGAGGGCCCGGGCTTGGCGCCGGGCGAGGAGGAGACGATCTTCGCCCGCTTCCACCGCGGCGCGGTCGGCCGCGCGTCGCGGCGGCGCGGGACCGGGCTCGGCCTGGCGATCGCGCGCGAGCTCGCGGGGCGCTGGCGCGGGACGGTCGCGCTGGCCAACGGCGCCGGCGGCGGCGCGGTGGCGACGATCACGCTGCCGCTGGCCGACGGCACGACCCCCAACGAATCAGTGAAGGCAGGTGCGGCATGACCGGCTGGCGCAGGACCCTCGCGATCGGCGTGCTCGCCGTCGCCGGCCTCGTTCTCGCGGCGGGCCTGACCACGGCGGCCAGTTCGCTGTCGAACCAGAGCGTGGGCCTCTCGTCGGAGCCGCTCACCGCGGGCCGCGGCCTCGCGCCGCAGGGCCACGGCGACGGCGACGGCCGATCCGACCGCCGACCCGACCGCGGAGCGCACGCGCACGCCGCGGCCGACGCGGACACCGCGACCGACCGCGACCGCCGATCCCACGGCGGCGCCGACGGTCGACGACGACAACAGCGGCTCCGGCGGCGACGACAACTCCGGTTCCGGCTCCGGCGGCGACGACAACTCCGGCTCGGGCGGGGACGACGACAGCGGCCGGGGCCGCGGGCGCGGACGGGGCCGCGGCGGCGACGACTGATCAGCGCGTGACGTAAAGGGCCTGGCCCCTTCACGCGCGCCCAACACGAACGGGCCTTGCCCCTTACCGGTGTGGCGCGCTGCACAACCTGAAAGGGCCTGGCCCCTTCATCCGCGCACAACACACGTGAGGGGTCGCGCTTGAGGTGTGCCGCGCTGCGCCTTAGCGACGCTGAGGTGGCGTGCTGCACACCCCGTGCCAGGTTCGCGCGCGGACCGCCTTTGCCAAAGCTTTCCCTTGGCCTGCCGGTCGCTTGGGGGGTGGATCCGATGGTGTGCTCATGAGCCTGCGCACCCCCGCTGTCGCCGCCCTCGCCGTGCTCTCGGCGCTGGGGGGCGTCGCCGCCGCCGCGATCGCGTTGCCGACCACACCCCCGCGGCCGGTCGCCGCCGCCACCGCATCGCCCACCGCCACGCCGACCGTCGAGGTGCGGACGAAGACCATCCGCAAGACCGTGCACGTCGTCCGCCGCGAGAAGGCCTCGTCCGGCTCGGGCGGCGGCGGCTCGTCGTCGGGCACGAACGCGTCCGCCCCGGCCCGCCCGAGCGCCCCGGCTCGCGCCGCCGCCCCGGCGGCCCCGGCCCCCGCACCCGCGGCCCCCGCCGCGTCCACGTCCCGCAGCGACGACGACTCCGGCCATGGCCGCGGCCGCGGTCGAGGCGGCGACGACGACGACTTCGACGACGACGACCACGACGACTTCGACGACGACCACGGCGGCGACGACGACGACGACGACGACTCGGGCCATGGCCGCGGCCGCGGCCGAGGCGGCGACGACGATGACTGACCGCTGGGACACCCTCCCGGGCCCGGCGAGACGCCCGCGCCCGCGGCCGCGGCCGCCTCGCCGCCGGCCGACTCGCCGCGCGTGGCCGCCGCCGGCGCGCCCGCGCAG
The DNA here is from genome assembly GCA_963825455.1 of uncultured Actinomycetota bacterium. Taxonomy (GTDB): domain Bacteria; phylum Actinomycetota; class Actinomycetes; order Propionibacteriales; family Nocardioidaceae; genus Nocardioides. The sequence continues at coordinate 312,201 of CAWGTG010000019.1, read as the reverse complement.
GCCGTGGAGACGCCGCGGGCCGGCGACTCGCCGCAGGCGGCCACGGACGCCACCCGCGCGCCCGCCGCCGCCTCGCCCGCCGTCGCAGGGCGGCGACTCGCCGCGCGCGGCCGTCGATGCCTCGCCCACGCCCGCCGCTGCGGACGCCTCGCCGGCCGGCGACGCCCCGCGCGGCTGCCGCGCCGCCGCCACTCGCGACACGCCTCGTCGCGTCGACGCCGTCCCGCCGCCCGGCGGTGACGCGCCGCGCCCTCGGGTCGATCACGACGCGCCGACCGCGAAGCTCCCCGCTCTGCCGAAGCAGGCGCCGCGCAAGCGGGAGCCGATCAAGAAGCCCGGGCCGTTTCCGGTCATGGCGGGGTCGGCGGGGCTGTTCTTCGCGGTCGCGGCGCTGCTCGCGTTCCAGATGCGTGCCGGTGCCGACCCCGCGCTCGGGAAGCCGAAGCCGGTCCTCGTCGCGCAGGCCACGCCCGCGCCGCGGAAGGTGCTGATCCGGCGCGTGATCGTCACGCGGATCGTCGAGCACCGCCCGCGCCCCGGCGCCACGCGGACGACGACGCCCGCCGCCAGCGGCTCCGGCGCGGCACCCGCGCCCGCCGCTCCGCAGGCCTCGGCTCCCGCGCCGGCCGCCCCCGCGCCCGCTCCCGCCGCGCCCGCTCCTGCTCCCGCCGCCCCTCTGACCACCCAGTCCTCATGACCGATCACACCTTCGACTGCATGGGCACTACCGTCCGGCTGCTCGTCGCCGACGAGGCGACCGCCGCCGACTGCCGCGCGTTCCTCGCGCGCTTCGATGCCGCGCTCAGCCGCTTCCGCCCCGACAGCGAGCTGAGCCGGCTGAACGCCGCGCCCGAGCGGGAGGTGGCCGCCTCGCCGCTGCTGCGCACCGCGATCTCCTCCGGGCTGCTGGCCGCGGAGCTCACCGGCGGGCTCTTCGACCCGACGCTCACCTCCGCGCTCGAGGCCAACGGCTACGACCGCACGCGGCGCGCACCCGAGCTTCCACTCGCCGACGGCGCTCAACGAAGCTCCCCCGCGCCGCGCCGCCACACCCAACCCGCTGGAGCCGTGGCGCCAGGTCGAGATCGGGGAGCACACGATCACCCGGCCGCCCGGCCTTCGGCTCGACACCGGCGGTTCGGGCAAGGGCCTGGCCGCGGACCTGCTCGCCCACCGCCTTCACGGCCGCTGGGCGGTCGACTGCGGCGGCGACATGCGCGTCGGCGGGCGCTTCGACATCCATGTCCGGCACCCGCTGACACAGCACACCGCCCACGTCTTCACCGTCGAGGACGGCGCCGTCGCCACCTCGGGCCTCGACACGCGGCTGTGGCGCGCACCCGACGGCACGCCGCGCCACCACATCCTCGACCCGAGCACGCTCGAGCCGGCCTGGACCGGCCTGATCTCCGCGACCGCGCTGGCACCCACCGCCGTCGAGGCCGAGGCGCTGGCCAAGGCCGCGCTGCTGAGTGGTCCCAAGGACGCCCGTCGCTGGCTGCGCCGGCACGGCGGGCTGATCGTCCACGACGACGGCAAGACCGAAGTCCTCGCACCGAGACCCGTGATCCGCCTGGAGGTGGCGGCATGAACCCACAGGAGCACACCTTCTGGCTGATCAGCCGCTCGGCGGGCGTCGTCGCGCTCGTGCTGGTCGCGGTCTCGGTCCTGATCGGCCTCACGCTGGCCACCGGCCTCGGCGGGTCACCACCGACGCGTCGCAAGCTCGTCGCCTTCCACGAGCAGACCGCGCTCGCGAGCCTGATCGCGATCGCGCTGCACGGCGTCGCGCTGCTGCCCGACAAGTTCCTCAAGCCGGGGATCGACGGGCTGCTGATCCCGTTCGCGATCGACTACCGGCCCGGCGTACGTCGCGGCCGGCATCGTCGGCGGCTACCTCGCCGCGATCCTCGGCCTCAGCTTCTACGCGCGCCGCAGGATCGGCGGCAAGCGCTGGCGCAACATGCACCGCGCGACGCCGGTCGTCTACGTCCTCGGCCTCGTCCACACGCTCGGCGCCGGCACCGACGCGGGATCGACGTGGCTGCGCGCCTTCATGCTCGCCACCGCCGTGCCCGCGGCCGCGCTGCTCGTCAAGCGCCTGACCACCAAGAAGAAGCGCCGCCCGGCGCCGACCCCGAAGGGAGCCACCGCATGAGGATCGTCCTCGTCGGCGCGGGCCTGGCCGCCCAGCGCTGCGCCGAGAGCCTGCGAGCGAACGGCCACGACGGCCCGATCACGATGATCGGCGCCGAGCGGCACGCGCCCTACGACCGCCCACCGCTGTCGAAGGCGATCCTCGCCGGCCAGCGGCCCGACCTGCGCTACAAGGACCTCGACGTCGAACTGCTCACCGGGACGCGCGTCACCCACGTCGATGCCCGCGTCCACCTCGACACCGGCGACGACCTTCCCTACGACAAGGTCCTGATCGCCACCGGCGCAGAGCCGGTCCGGCTGCCCGGCCTCGAGCACGCGCACACGCTGCGCACGCTCGACGACGCCATCCGGCTCGACGACGCGCTGCGCACGGCACGCCACGTCGCGATCGTCGGCGCCGGCCTGATCGGCCAGGAGGTCGCCTCCGCCGCCCGCGCCCGCGACGTGCAGGCGACCCTGATCGACGCCGCCACGGATCCCTTCGACGCGCTGATGGGCCCGGGCGGCGGCCACCACCTCAAGACGCTGCACGAGCGGGCAGGCGTGACCCTGCGCCTCGGCCGCCGGCTGATCGCGGCGAGCGAGCACGCGCTCCGGCTCGACGACGGCACCGTCGTCGAGGCCGACCTGTTCCTGGTGGCGATCGGCGTCCGCCCGGCGAGGATCCCCGCACCGCCGGACGCCTTCACCGCCGGCGACGTGACCGGCTCCGCCCACTGGGAGGCGGCGGCGAGACAAGGGGCCGCCGCCGCACGCGCGATGCTCGGGCTCCCGCAGCGCCAGGAGCAGCCGCCCGTCGTCTGGACGGACCAGTACGGCGTCCGCATCCAGCGCGTCGGCGAGGCCCGCGGCGCGACGCCGGCGGGCGACCTGACCTACCACCGCGACGGCCGGCTCGCCGCCGTCGTGCTCATGAACGACCCCGCCGGCGTCAACAAGGCGCGCCGGCAGATCCTCAAGGAGGCCGCATAGATGCCGCTCACCGTCCAGATCGACGAAGGCGCCTGCCTGGCGCACGGCGACTGCGAGCACGTCGCCCCGCACGTGTTCCAGGTCAACGGCGACATCGCGGAGTTGCAAGGTCCCGGCAGCGACGATGAGCTGCGGGCCGCCGCCCGGGCGTGTCCCGCGGGCGCGATCCTGCTGTTCGACGCGTCAACCGGCGAGGAGGTTGATCCGTAGGCCGCGGGCGGGTAACATCTCAGTCTGTCCGACTGAGATTTAGGAAGCCGCCCTACATGCAAGCTGACCGCTTTACGATCAAGTCGCAAGAGGCGCTGCAGGCCGCCATCGCGGTGGCGGCGTCTCGCGACCATACCGAGACCCAGCCCGAGCACCTGCTCGTCGCGCTGATCGATCAGACCGACAGCATCGTCGGCTCCGTCCTGCGCAAGCTCGGCGCCCGCCCGGGCGCGATCCGCGCCGAGACGGAGGAGTTGCTCGACAAGTTCCCGACGATCACCGCCGGCGCCAAGGAGCCCTCCACCAGCCGCGAGCTGATGGACATCCTGCGCCTCTCCGAGCGCGAGGCGGGCAAGCTCAACGACGAGTACATCTCGACCGAGCACGTCCTGCTCGCGCTCACCAGCGCCCAGGCCGGTGAGGTCGCGAAGGTCCTCAACCGCAGCGGCGCGACCCACAAGGCCGTGCTGGAGGCAGTGGAGGCCGTCCGCGGCCCGCACCGGGTGACCGACCAGAGCCCTGAGGACAAGTACCAGTCGCTGCAGAAGTTCGGCCGCGACCTCACGCAGGCCGCCGAGGACGGCAAGCTCGACCCGGTGATCGGCCGCGACGACGAGATCCGGCGCGTGATCCAGGTCCTCTCCCGGCGCACCAAGAACAACCCGGTGCTGATCGGCGAGCCGGGCGTCGGCAAGACCGCGATCGTCGAGGGCCTCGCCCAGCGGATCGTCTCCGGCGACATCCCCGAGAGCCTCAGGGACCGCAAGGTCATCGCGCTCGACATCGGCGCGCTGCTGGCGGGAAGCAAGTACCGCGGCGAGTTCGAGGAGCGCCTGAAGGCGGTCCTGAAGGAGATCGCCGACGCCGAGGGCCAGGTCATCCTCTTCATGGACGAGCTGCACACGATCGTCGGCGCCGGCGCCGCCGAGGGTGCGGTCGACGCGTCCAACCTGCTGAAGCCGATGCTCGCCCGCGGCGAGCTGCGCGCCGTCGGCGCGACCACGCTCGACGAGTACAAGAAGCACGTCGAGAAGGACGCCGCGCTCGAGCGCCGCTTCCAGCCGATCTACGTCGGCGAGCCGAGCCTCGAGGGCACGATCGCGATCCTGCGCGGCCTCAAGGAGCGCTACGAGGCCCACCACGGCGTCACGATCACCGACGCCGCGCTGATCGCCGCCGCCACCCTGTCCGACCGCTACATCGCCGACCGCTTCCTGCCCGACAAGGCGATCGACCTCGTCGACGAGGCCGCCTCCCGGGTCAGCATCGAGCTCAGTTCCGTCCCGACCGAGATCGACGAGGTCGAGCGCCGCGTCAAGCAGCTCGAGATCGAGCAGGTCGCCGTCGGCAAGGACGAGACCGCGACCGAGCGCCGCGACCAGATCGAGAGGGAGCTCGCCGAGCTGCGCGAGCAGGTCGCCGGCATGCGCGCCCAGTGGGAGCGCGAGAAGGAGCAGGCCGAGGGCCACGGCAAGCTGCGCGAGCGCCTCGACGAGGCCCGCCGCGAGCTCGAGCGCGCCGAGCGCGAGCTCAACTACCAGCGCGCGGCCGAGCTGCGCCACGGCGAGATCCCCGACCTCGAGGCCCGCCTGGCCAACGCCGAGGAGCAGCCCGCCGAGGACTACGAGCCGCCTGTCTACCTCTCCGAGCGCGTCGACGTCGAGGAGATCGCCGAGGTCGTCGGCAAGTGGACCGGCATCCCGGTCAGCCGCCTCGTCGAGGGCGAGGTCGAGAAGCTCATCCACATGGAGGAGCGCCTCCACAAGCGCGTGATCGGCCAGGAGGAGGCCGTCGAGGCGGTCAGCGACGCGCTGCGCCGCTCACGGGCCGGCCTGTCGGACCCCGACCGCCCGATCGGCACGTTCCTGTTCCTCGGCCCGACCGGCGTCGGCAAGACCGAGCTGGCGCGCGCGCTGGCCGAGTTCATGTTCGACTCCCAGGACGCGATGGTCCGCATCGACATGTCCGAGTACATGGAGAAGCACTCCGTCGCGCGGCTCGTCGGCGCGCCTCCCGGCTACGTCGGCTACGAGGAGGGCGGCCAGCTGACCGAGTCGGTGCGCCGCAGGCCGTACTCCGTGATCCTGCTCGACGAGATCGAGAAGGCCCACTCCGACGTCTTCAACGTGCTCCTGCAGGTGATGGACGACGGTCGCCTGACCGACGGCCAGGGCCGGACCGTGGACTTCAAGAACACGGTGCTGATCATGACCTCGAACATCCCGCGGCGAGGTCGAGGACTACTTCAAGCCGGAGTTCATCAACCGGCTCGACGACATCGTCGAGTTCGACGCGCTCTCCAGGGAGCAGCTGCGCGAGATCGTGGACCTGCAGGTGGCGCGGCTGATCGTGCGCGTCGCCGGGCGCGGCGTGGACGTGAGCCTGTCCAACGCGGCCCGCGACCTGCTCGGCGAGCTCGGCTACGACCCCGCCTACGGCGCGCGGCCGTTGAAGCGCGTGATCTCCAAGCGGCTGGTCGACCCGCTGGCGCTGGCGCTGCTGAAGGGTGACTTCGCGAGCGGCGACCGGATCGAGGTCGACGTCGACCCCGACGGCGAGGGCCTGCGCTTCACGCGGACGACGGTCAGCGAGCCCGAGCCCGCTGCGGCTTGACCTGCTTGGAGACGCGGACGGTGAGCGAGAAGCGCACCGGGGCCTTCGGGTTGTAGGCGCGCACCTGGTCGAACTGGATCGTCCAGACGCCCCGGCGCGGGCTGTTCTTGAACGGGAACTGCTTCCGTTTGACCGAGAACAGCCCGCACGGACCGGTCGGCACGCCGAGCCGGACGGTCTTCTGCGACTGGCCGGCGAAGACGTAGTGCGCGTAGACGGGCAGCAAGGCTCGGTGAACCCGCGGCCGCGGAAGCGCACGCGCTCCCGGGTCGCCGCCTTTGACGGCGACTGGGTGACCGACAGCCGCGTCACGCGCGACGCCTTGGTCACGCTGTTGATGACGCCGCTGTCCGTCGTCTCGCTGACGCGCAGCGTGAACGGCCGCTCGCCCTCTTCGATGAACGGCGCGTCGACGGTGCCCGACAGTCGGCCCTCGAGGTCGGCGGTCGCTCTCTGCTCCTCGATCTCGTCGATGTAGATCTCGACCTCTTTGGTGGGCGTGAACCCGGAACCCTCGACGGCGACGGGTTCGGTCTGGTCCTCCTGCGCCGCGACGTAGCACGGCTTCAGGTCGGCGAGCGTGGATTGAGCGGAGGCAGGGGTGGCCGCGAGCGCCGCGAACACGGCGGCCACGAGAGAGGGAACGCAGGAGCATCGTCATCCAAGAACACCGCATCTGCGGCTTAGGTTCGGTAGAAGGGTCGGAGAACTCAAGAGGAGGACGCCGTGCCGACCTACATCATGCTCTCGACGCTCACCCCCGAAGGAATCCAGACGGTCAAGAACAACCCGCAGCGCATCCGCGAGGTCAATCGCGAGGTCGAGCAGCTCGGCGCCGAGGTCAAGGCGCAGTGGGCGACGCTCGGGTCGTTCGACTTCGTGAACGTGATCGAGGCGCCTGACGACAAGACGATGGCGAGGATCTCGCTCGAGCTCGGATCCCGCGGGACCGGCCATTACGAGACGCTGATGGCGATCCCGATCGACGAGTTCATCGCCGCGTTGTGACGAAGGTCCTCGTCATCGGGGGCGGCGGCCGCGAGCACGCGATCGTGCGCGCGCTGCTGCGCTCCCCGCAGTCCCCTGAAGTGCTGTGCTCGCCCGGGAACGCCGGCATCGCGCGTGACGCGGCGCCCTTCGACGGCGCCGACGACCCCGCGGCGATCGCCGCCGCCGGCATCGACCTCGTCGTCGTCGGCCCGGAGGCGCCGCTCGTCGCCGGCTTCGTCGACGCCTGCCAGGCCGCCGGCGTGGCCGCGTTCGGCCCGATCGCCGACGCCGCCCAGCTCGAGGGCTCGAAGGCCTACGCCAAGGAGGTGATGGCCGCGGCGGGCGTTCCCACCGCGGACTACACGGTCGTCGGCGACGTCGAGTCCGGCATGCGGGCCATCTCCGCTACCCCGTCGCCCTGAAGGCCGACGGGCTCGCCGCCGGCAAGGGCGTCGTGATCGCGGCCGACGAGGCCGAGGCCCGCGCCACGCTCGAGGACATGATCGTCGGCCATCGCTTCGGCGACGCGCCGGTGGTGGTCGAGGAGTTCCTCGAGGGCGTCGAGCTGTCCGTGCTCGCGCTCTGCGACGGCGTCAGCGCCCTGCCGCTCGCCCCGGCGCGTGACTTCAAGCGCATCGGCGAGGGCGACACCGGCCCCAACACCGGCGGCATGGGCGCGTTCTCGCCGGTCGACGGCGTCGACGCCGCGCTGATCGAGCGGGTCCGGACGGAGATCTGCCAGCCGGTCGTGGACGAGCTCGCGCGCCGGCGGACGCCGTTTCACGGCGTGCTCTACGCGGGCCTGATGCTCACGCAGGCCGGCCCCAAGGTGATCGAGTTCAACGTCCGCTTCGGCGATCCGGAGACGCAGGCGGTGCTGCCGCGGCTGAAGAGCGACCTGCTCGACCTGCTCCAGCGCGCGGTCGAGCCGGGCGGGCTGGCCGGCGCGTCGCTGGAGTGGGACGAGCGGGCGGCCGTCACTGTCGTGCTCGCGTCGCGCGGCTACCCGGCGGGCGTCCTCGAAGGGCGACGTCATCCGCGGGCCTCGAGCCCGCCGGCGCGGAGGTCACGCACGCCGGCACCGCGCTCCAGCGAGGGCGAGATCGTGACCGCCGGCGGCCGCGTCCTGAACGTAACCGCGCTGGGCGAAGGGCGCGAAGCGGCGCGGCAGGCCGCGTATGCTGCCGCCGACCTGATCACGTTCGACGGAAAGACCTACCGCCGGGACATCGCCGCATGAGCAAACCAGCCACAGAAACCGAAGTTGAAACCGCACTCGACGGCCTCGAGGTCGACAGCCCCCACGTCGGCATCGTCATGGGCTCCAAGTCCGACATGCCCGCGATGGAGAAGGCCGCCAAGGAGCTGACCGAGCGCGGCATCCTGCACGAGGTGCGCGTGATGTCCGCGCACCGCGACCCCGAGATGGTCGCCGACTACGCCAAGAACGCGCGCATGCGCGGGCTGCGGGTGATCATCGCCGGCGCCGGGCTGTCCGCCGCGCTGCCGGGCGTGGTCGCCGCGCACACCGACCTGCCGGTGATCGGCGTGCCGCTGACGTCGTCGACCTCGGTCGCGGGCGGCCTGGACGCGCTGCTCTCGATCGCGCAGATGCCACCGGGCGTGCCGGTGGCCTGCGTGGGCGTGGACAACGCCCGCAACGCCGCGGTGCTCGCCTCGCGGATCCTCAGCAGTTAAGGCGATGCAGCCCCTCGCCCCACCCCGATCATCCGACCTGGCGCGGCGGGACGATCCGGATGTCGCGCTCGGCCCCGTCGCCGAGCGCGACCAGCGCGGCCTGGTAGTCCGCGCTCTCGTAGGTCGCGATCGCGGCCTCGACGCTCGGGAACTCGATCACGGTCGTGCGCTGCATGAGGCCGAGCTCGTAGGCCGCGGCGGGCATCCCGCGGGCGAGGAAACGGCCGCCGCCGGCCAGCATGATCGGGCCGGCGAGCTCGGCGTAGGCGGCGAGCTTGTCCGGGTCGTGGACGGCGCGGAAAGTGTTGATCCAGTAAGCCTTGGGCATCGCGATCTAGGATCTCACCCCGATGATCGCCCGCTACACCCGGCCCGAGATCGGGGCCGTCTGGACCGACGAGGCGCGCTTCGGCGCGATGCGCGACGTGGAGGTGGCCGCCGCCGAGGCGCTGGACGGCCCGACGCCCGAGGAGCTCGACGCGATCCGCGCGGCGACGTTCACGGTCGAGGCGATCGACGAGCGCGAGAAGATCCTCGACCACGACACGGCGGCCTTCGTCGACGTGCTGGCGGCCTCCGCCGGACCTGCCGGCCGCTGGATCCACTACGGGCTGACGTCGTCCGACGTGGTCGACACCGGGATGGCGCTGCAGCTCAAGCGCGCGGGCGAGCTGCTCGTCCCCGCGGCGCGCACGCTGGCGTGGGAGCTGGCCGAGAAGGCGCGCGAGCACGCCGGCACGCTGTGCGTCGGGCGCACCCACGGCGTCCACGCCGAGCCGACGAGCTTCGGCCTCAAGCTGGCCGGCTACGCGATCGAGACGCACCGCAACGCCGAGCGCCTGGAGCGCGCGTTCGGGCAGATCACCGGGGCGATCTCGGGCGCGGTCGGCACCTACGCGACGCTCGGCCCCGACTACGAGGAGCGCGTCACCGCCAAGCTCGGGCTGCGCCACGAGGCCATCTCCACCCAGGTCGTGCCGCGTGACCGCCACGCCGAGCTGCTGAGCGCGATCGCGCTGACCGGCGCCGGCCTCGAGCGCTTCGCGACCGAGATCCGCCACCTGCAGCGCACCGAGGTGCGCGAGGTCGAGGAGCCGTTCCGCAAGGGCCAGAAGGGCTCGAGCGCGATGCCGCACAAGCGCAACCCGGTCGTCTGCGAGCGCATCTGCGGGCTCGCGCGCGTCCTGCGCGGCAACGCGCAGGTCGGCCTGGAGAACGTCGCGCTCTGGCACGAGCGCGACATCACCCATTCGAGCGCCGAGCGGATCGTGCTGCCGGACTCGACGATCCTGCTCGACCAGGTGCTGGCGCTCACGCTGCGCGTCGTGCGCGGGATGACGGTCCACGCCGACCGCATGCTCGCCAACCTCGAGATCACGTCCGGCGCGCTGTTCTCGCAGCGCGTCCTGCTGGCGCTGGTCCAGACCGGGATGCAGCGCGACGACGCGTACCGGATCGTCCAGCGGCTCGGCCAGCAGGCCTGGGACACGCAGACGCCGCTGCGTACGCTGCTCGAGCAGGAGAACGTCGAGATCGACCTCGACGAAGTCTTCGACTACGGCTACTACGTCCGCCACGTGCCGACGGTGCTGGCGCGGCTGGAGGTGATCGCATCGCCATCCTGATCCACGGAGCGCCCGAGCTCTCCGCGACGCTCTTCCACGAGGTCCCCGTGGGGATCGGCGACCCGTTCCTCTACCTCGAGAACGAGGGCCGGCGCGCGGCCACGGTGTCGATCCTCGACGCGCCCAAGGTCGCCGAGCTCGGCATCGAGGTCATCGATGCGACGGCGCTCGGCGGCGACGACCTGATCGCGTCCGGCATCCCGCGGCTGGAGATCGAGGCCGAGCTGTGCCTGCGGGCCGCGCACGCCCTGCGCGTCACCGAGGCCACGGTCCCGCCCGACTTCCCGCTGTTCGTCGCCGACCACCTGCGCGCGAACGGGATCGAGCTGACGGTCGACGACGAGGAGTTCGTGCGCCGGCGGCGCGTGAAGTCCGAGGTCCAGCTCGCGGGCATCCGGCGCGCCCAGAAGGCCGCCGACGCGGCGATGGCCACGGCACGCGACCTGATCCACGCGCTGCGCCCCGGGTTGCGCAGCGAGGACGTGCGTGCGGCGATGCAGGCCGTGGCCGAGGAGCACGGCTGCGAGCTGTCCGACGACGCGATCGTCTCGCACGGCGGGCAGGCCGCGATCGGCCACGAGTCCGGGTCGGGCGAGATCGGCGCCGGCGAGCCCGTGGTGGTCGACATCTGGCCGCGCGACCGCGCCTCGCGCTGTTACGCCGACATGACGCGCACGTTCGTGGCGGGCGGCGGCGAGCCGCCGGAGGAGCTCGCCGAGTACTGGCGGCTGACCAAGGACTCGCTCGAACGCGTCTACGCCGACCTGCGCGCGGGCGCGAGCGGCCGCACGCTGTTCGAGCGCTCGTGCGAGCCCTACATCGAGGCCGGACAGCCCACGCAGCTGACCAAGGAGCCGGGCAAGCCGCTCGAGGACGGGTACTTCCACGGGCTCGGGCACGGCATCGGCCTCGAGGTCCACGAGCGCCCGTTCATGGGCCGGATCGGCGACGAGCTGATCGCCGGCGACGTGATCACGGTCGAGCCGGGGTGCTACCGGCGCGGGTTCGGCGGCTGCCGGCTCGAGGACCTCGTGGTCGTCACCGACGACGGCTACGAGCTCCTGACCAACTTCCCGTACGAGCTCTGATCGATCCGCAGCGCCTCGACGAAGCTGCGGTAGAGCTCGTCGCTCGCCAGCAGCTCGTCGTGGGTGCCGCGGGCGCGGACGCGGCCGTCCTCGAGCACGATGATCGTGTCGGCGTCGATCACGGTCGAGAGCCGGTGGGCGATCGTCACGACCGCGCCGATCTGCGCGCGGTCGCGGATGCAGTCGTGGATCGCGCTCTCGGTCAGGCCGTCGACCTGGGCGGTGGCCTCGTCGAGCAGCAGCACGTCGGGGGAGCGCAGGATCGCGCGGGCGAGCGCGATCCGCTGGCGCTCGCCGCCGGAGACGCTCGTCCCTGACAGCGGCGTGTCCAGGTCGAGGTCGTCGAGGCGGACCTCGCGCATCACGGCCTCGACTTCGGCTTCGGTGGCGTCGGGGCGGCCGAGCACGACGTTCTCGCGGATCGTGCCCGGCACCACCGGCGTCTCCTGCTCGACGTAGGCCAGCCGGTCGCGGACCTCGGCGTGGCTCCAGCTCGTGTACGGGCGGCCGTCGAGCTCGAGCGCGCCGTCGCGCGGCTCCAGGAAGCGCAGGATCAGGCTGAAGAGCGTCGTCTTGCCCGCTCCGGACGGCCCCACGATCGCGGTGTGGCCGCGGCGCGGGACCTCGAGCTCGACGCCGCGGATCACGTCGTCGGTGCCGTAGGTGGCGGTGACGTCACGCAGCGCGAGGATCGGTCCCCCGGCGGCCGCGGTGGTGGGCACGGCCGGGCACGTCTCGCTCGAGCTCGAGCGCGTCGACGTCGCGGATCCGCGAGGCGGCGGCGATCCCCGACTGCAGCGCCGTGATCTGCTGCGTGAGCTCGGTGATCGGGCCCATCAGCCCGAACGCGTAGAGCAGGAACGCGATCAGGCTCGAGACCTCGAGCAGCCCTTCGTCCACGCGCCACGCGCCGACGGCGAGGATCACGATGATCGCCAGCTGCACGCCGGTCCACGCGATCGTCCACGCCATCGCCTCCTTGCGCGCCGCGTGGATGCTGAACTCGGCCGAGGTCCGCGCGCTGGCCACGATCTGCTCCTCGAGGCGCTCCTCGGCGCGGTTGGCCTTGACCGTCTTGATCGCGCGCACCGCGCCCTCGAGCGTCCCGCCGAGCTGGCCGAGGTGCTCCTGCGCCTGCTCCTTGGCCTTCGCGATCGCCGGCATCACCAGCAGGAACAGGATCGTGACCACGACCACGGCGACGACCGTCGTGGCCAGCAGCACGAGGTCGAGCACGCCCATCAGCACGAGCGTCCCGATCAGCATCACGGTGCTGTTGATGATCCCGACCAGGCTCGAGGAGGCGGCCTCGCTCAGCAGCACGGTGTCCGACGTCACGCGGGTCACGAGCTCCCCGCTCGGGCGCTTGGTGATCGCCGGGACCGTCGCGCCCAGGTAGCGGCGCACCATCGACGTGCGCGCGTCCAGCACCACGCGCTCGCCCATCGCGCCCAGCGCCCGCCACTGCCACAGGAAGATCACCGAGCCCGCGAGCGTCAGCGCGAGCAGCACGCCCGCCGGCCCGAGCAGCGAGCGGTCCTCGCCGAGCGAGTCCAGCACCCACTTCGTGACCAGCGGCGAGGCGAGGCCGGCGGCGGAACCGAGCAGAGCGAGCACGAGGCCGAGCGCCATCGTGCGAGCATGCGGGCGGGCGAAGGACCAGAGGATCTTCAGGCGCGGAGCATTCACGTGCCAGAGTGAAACACATATGTTCCATTTCCGCAAATGACCGAGAGCGCGACACGGACCCGGACGCGACAGGCGATCCTCGCGGCCGCCGTCACCGTCTTCGCGCGTGACCCGTCCGCGGCGCTGGGCGAGGTCGCCGCGGCCGCGGGCGTCGGGCGCACGACCCTGCACCGCTACTTCCCTGAGCGCTCGGACCTGCTGTCGGCGCTCGCCATCCACGTGCTCGAGCAGGTCGCGGCGGCGATGGAGCGCGCGGCGCCGACGCACGGCCCGGCGCCCGAGGCGCTCGGCCGCGTCTGCCGCGAGTACTTCGAGCTGGGCGACGTCCTGACGGTGCTCTTCAACGAGCCGAGCGGCATCGGCGCCGACGTGGGCAAGCAAGGAGTGGGAGCACGACCGCCTGCTCAACGAACTGATCACGCGCGGGCAGGCCGAGGGCAGCATCGATCCGGCGCTGACGCCGGCGTGGCTTCAGTCCATGTTGTGGGCGTTGCTGTACACCGCGTGGGCGCTGATGCGCGAGGAGGACTGCATGCCCCGCCACGAGGCGCTGGACCAGTGCCTGCGCAGTCTCCATAAAGCCGTCGCCGCCCCGTGAAGTAGGCTCATCGGACGTGACGTCCACGCTGCCGCTTCTGCACTCGGGCAAGGTCCGCGAGCTGTATGACCTGGGAGGAGACCTCCTGATGGTCGCCTCCGACCGAATCTCCACCTACGACGCCGTCCACCCGACGGAGATCCCCGACAAGGGCCGCGTGCTCACCGGGCTCTCGGTGCTCTGGTTCGGGCTGACGCGCGACATCGTTCCCAACCACTTCGTGTCCGCCACCGACGGCGTACCGGCCGAGTTGCGCGGGCGCGCGCTGCGCGTGCGGCGCCTGAAGATGCTGCCGGTCGAGTGCATCGTGCGCGGCTACATCACCGGGTCGGGGTGGAAGGACTACCAGGCGACGGGTCGCGTTTCCGGCATCGAGCTGCCGGCGGGCCTGCAGGAGTCCGAGCAGCTGCCGGAGCCGATCTACACGCCGTCGACGAAGGCCGAAGAGGGCCACGACGAGGCGATCGACTTCGCCGAGACGGTCAAGCTGGTCGGCTCCGAGGAGCTGGCGGCGCAGCTGCGCGACGTCTCGATCGCGGTCTACAAGGCGGTCGCGTCACATGCGCGCGAGCGCGGCGTGATCCTGGCCGACACCAAGTTCGAGTTCGGGCTCGACGAGGCCGGCGTGTTGACGCTGGGCGACGAGGTCTGCACGCCGGACTCCTCGCGCTTCTGGCCGGCCGACTCCTACGAGGTCGGGCGCGGCCAGCCGTCGTTCGACAAGCAGTACGTGCGCGACTGGGCGACCTCGACGGGCTGGGACAAGCTCCCGCCCGCGCCGCCGATCCCGGGGGACGTCGTCCAGCAGACGCGCGAGCGCTACGTCACCGCGTACGAGCGGCTGGCGGGTGAGCCGTTCGGCGCCTGGCTCGACCGCGTCGCATGAGGGTCCGCGTGTTGATCCGGCCCAAGGCCGGGATCCTGGACCCGCAGGGCCAGACCGTCGAGCGCGCGCTGCCGGCGCTGGGCTTCGAGGGCGTGTCGAACGTGCACGTCGGGCGGCTGGTGGAGCTTGATGTCGACGACGCCTCGCGGGTCCCCGAGATGTGCGAGAAGCTGCTCGCCAACCCCTTGATCGAGGACTACGAGATCCAGTGAAGTTCGGGGTGGTGCGGTTCCCCGGCTCGTGCGACGAGGTCGACGCCCTGGTGGCGGCGCGCCGCGTCGGCGAGGCGGAGCTCCTGTGGCACGCCGACGCGGATCTGCGCGGGGTCGATGCCGTGATCATCCCCGGCGGGTTCTCCTACGGCGACCACCTGCGGGTCGGCGCGATCGCGCGCTTCGCGCCCGTGATGGCCGAGGTCGAGCGCTTCGCCCGCCACGGCGGCCTGGTGCTCGGCATCTGCAACGGCTTCCAGGTGCTGTGCGAGGCCGGCCTGCTGCCGGGCGCGCTGCTGCCCAACACGAACCTGAAGTTCACCTGCCGGCAGGTCGACCTGGAGGTCGTCAACGCGTCGACGTCCTGGACGGGCGCCTGCTCGGCCGGTGAGACGCTCTCGATTCCCGCCAAGCACACCACCGGCCGCTACTACGCGCCCGATCCGGTGCTCGACGAGCTCGAGGCCAACGACCAGATCGTGCTGCGCTACCGGGCGGGTCGACAACTTCAACGGCTCCTCGCGCGACATCGCGGGCGTGTCGAACAAGGCCGGCAACGTCGTCGGGCTGATGCCGCACCCCGAGCACGCGGTCGACGTCCTGACGGGCTCCGCGGACGGGCTGAAGCTGTTCAGTCCGCGGCGCAGGTGCCGGTCGCGTGAGCAAGCATCGCGAGCTGGGGCTCACCGACTACGAGTACGACCTGATCGTCGAGAAGCTGGAGCGCGAGCCGAACGAGGTCGAGCTCGCCGTCTTCTCGCTGATGTGGTCCGAGCACTGCGGCTACAAGCACTCGCGGCGGCTGCTGAAGACGCTGCCGACCGAGGGGCCGCGGCTGGTCATGGGGCCGGGCGAGAACGCCGGCGCGGTCGACGTCGGCAACGGGCTGGCCTGCGCGTTCAAGGTCGAGTCGCACAACCACCCGAGCGCGGTCGAGCCCTTCGAGGGCGCCGCGACCGGCGTCGGCGGCATCCTGCGCGACATCTTCGCGATCGGCGCGCGGCCGATCGCGATCCTGGACTCGCTGCGCTTCGGCGAGGTCGGGACGTCCGCGCGTTCGCGCTACCTGCTCGAGCGCGCGGTCGCGGGCATCGGCCACTACGGCAACTCGATCGGGATCGCCACCGTCGGCGGCGAGATCTACTTCGAGGGCCCGTACGAGCAGAACTGCCTCGTCAACGCGATGGCGCTGGGCCTGATCGAGACCGACAAGCTGATCCGCAGCGCCGCCGCGGGGATCGGGAACATCGTCGTGCTGTTCGGGGCCAAGACCGGCCGCGACGGGATCGGTGGCGCGTCGGTCCTGGCGAGCGCCGAGCTCGACGACTCCGAGGACAAGCGCCCGACGGTCCAGATCGGCGACCCGTTCACCGAGAAGAAGCTGCTCGAGTGCTCGCTGGAGCTGCTCGACCGCGGGCTGCTGGTCGCGCTGCAGGACCTCGGCGCGGCGGGCCTCACCTCCTCGTCGTCGGAGATGGCGGCCAAGGGCGAGGTCGGCCTGGACCTCGAGGTGCGCAAGGTGCCGCTGCGCGAGGCCGACATGGAGCCGTTCGAGATCATGGTCTCGGAGTCCCAGGAGCGGATGCTGTGCGTGGTGGAGCCGTCCAAGCTCCAGGAGACGCTCGCGGTCTGCGCCAAGTGGGAGGTCGACGGGACCGCGATCGGCACGGTCACCGACACGCGCCGGCTGCGGGTCTTCGACGACGGCGCGCTGGTCGGCGACATGCCGGTGACCGCGCTCGTGGACGAGTGCCCGGCCTACGACCTCGAGCCGGCCGAGCCGTCGACGCCGCTGTACCCGGCGCCGCGTGCCGACGATCGACTCCGACGAGCCGGCGCGAGATCCTGGTCACGCTGCTCGGCTCCTCCAACGTCGCCTCGCGCAAATGGGCCTTCGAGCAGTACGACGCGCTCGTCGGCTCGCGCACGGTGCGCCGGCCCGAGCAGGCCGACGCGGCCGTGCTGATGCTCCCGACGCCGGGCCAGGATCCGCTGACGGCGCTGTACCCGGCCGATGGCGACGGCCCGCGCCGCGCGATCGCGGTGGCGATCGACGGCAACGGCCGCCGCGTCGCCGCCGACCCGTACCGCGGCGCGGTCGAGGCCGTGCTCGAGTGCAGCGCCAACCTGGCGTGCGTCGGCGCCGAGCCGCTCGGGCTGACCAACTGCCTGAACTTCGGCAACCCGGAGAAGCCGCACATCGCGTGGCAGCTCACGCGCGCGGTGGCCGGGCTCGGCGACGCCTGCCGGGCGTTCGGGATCCCGGTCGTGGGCGGGAACGTCTCGCTCTACAACGAGGGCGCCGAGGGCCCGATCTACCCGACGCCCGTCGTCGGGCTGGTCGGCGAGCTGCCGGATGCGCGGCGCGCGGGTCGGCTCGGCTTCGTGGCCGAGGGCGACGCGATCGCGCTCGTGACCGCGGGCTGGGCGCCGTCGCTGGCCGCCTCGGAGCTGGCCAAGCTGCGCGGTGAGGCCGTCGTGGGGCCGCTCCCGGCGGTCGACCTGGGCGAGTTGAAGGCGCTGCACGCCGCGATCCGCCAGGCCGTCCGCTCCGGCGCCCTGCACTCCGCGCACGATGTCGCCGAGGGTGGCGTCGCGACCGCGCTGGCCGAGGCCTGCCTCGCGTCCGAGCTCGGCGCGACGGTTTCCGGTCTGTCGTCTGACACCGAGCTGTTCGGCGAAGGGCCTGGCGCGTTCCTGGTCTCCGGCCCGGCCGACGCGCTGGCCGCGTTCGGGTCCGCGGGGCGCGTGATCGGCTCCGTGGGCGGAGATTCGCTCGTGATCGAGGGCGTGCTGAGCGTCGCCGTCGACGAGCTGCGCCGCGCCCACACCTACGGTCTGGCCGAGTTGCTGCACTAAAGACTAGGCCGGACCGCTTGGTCCGGCTTAGTGTCCGCCGCGGATGAGGGTTGGACGGATCGCGGCGCTGCTGGCGCTGCTGGTGGGCGCATGCGGTGGCGACGGGACGACGTTCTCCGTGCGCTCGCTGGCGGACTCACCCGATGCCGACGGCGTCGCGATGAGCGGCATGTGGCTCGGGGTCGGCGATGCGCGCGAGCGCACCGGCGGCAACGGCCGAGCGACGTTCGACGCGCTGTCCGGGCAGGCCGAGGTCTGTTCCTACGGCTTCTCGGATCGTCCTGAACCCTCCTCCCAGTCGTGCGTGACCGTCCAGGCCGGCGGACGCGTGGAGTTGCTGTTCAGCGATGTCGGCCTCGTCGTGGAGAAGTAGATGTCAAGGAAGATCCTGCTCATCGCGTGGCTCGCCGCGCTGGCTCTGCTTTGCGCCGGCGACGGCTTCGGCCGCGGTCGACATCGGGCTCGTCGTCGACGGCTCGGGGAGCATCGACGGCGCCGACTGGAAGCTGCAGCGCGAGGGCTTCTCGGCCGCGCTGCGCGACTCCGGCCAACGTGCCCGCTCGACGGCTCGGTGGCGATCACCGTGGTGCAGTTCTCCAGCGGGACGCAGGTCGAGGTCCCGCGCACGCTGATCGACTCCAAGGAGAAGCTCGACGGCGTCGTCGCGAAGATCGAGGGGATGGAGCAGCGCCAGGCAGCGGTACCGATCCCGACAACGGGATCGACGCCGGCACCGAGGCGCTCAAGCCCTTCCGCGCGGACACCAAGACCGTGCTCTGCCTGTCCTCGGACGGCACGGGCGGTGAGCTCACCGACGCGGTGGCCCGCGCCAAGACGGCCGGTATCGAGCGCTTCTCGGTGATCGGCATCGACGACGGCGGCAACACCGAGTGGCTGCGCGAGTACTACGGCCCGCACGTCTACGGCGGCGGCGCGATGACGATCGCGCGCAACACGGTCGAGTTCGCGTCGCTGATCGCCGGCTCCTGCTTCGGTGACGCCGTCACGCTGCGCGCGCTCGAGGTCAACCAGGGCGCGCAGGACTGGCACAACTCCAAGACGCTGCTGCAGGCGCGTGAGACGATCGTCCGTGCCTTCGTCGAGACCCCGGCGGGCGCGCCGGACGAGCGCGTCACCGGCCGCCTGATCGGTCGCCGCGACGGTGTCGAGCTCCCGGGCAGCCCGCTGGTAGCCACCAACACGTCCGGAAACGTGCTGGCGCGCAACGACATCGAGGCCCGCCGCGGTGAGATCGACGACTCGCTCAACTTCGAGGTGCCGTTCAGCTGGACGTACCCGGGCGGCGAGATCGAGCTTGAGTTCGACGCCGCCGGCGCGCCGGTGGACTGCAAGGAGCCGTCGGACCCGGGCACGGTGGCCGCCGACTGCCAGGTGGCTCCGCCGTTCGAGACGCCGACGGAGCTCGCGATCGCGTTCTACGGGGTCAACATCGACGGCGACGCGCCCGAGTGGAGCGACGTCTCCGAGCAGATCGCGCGCGTGCAGAGCGCGCTGCCGGTGTCCACATTCAACTGGTCCTCACGCGAGATCGACTACGACGACACGCCCTCGATGGGTGAGGTCAACGACGACCTGCACCGGATGCGCGAGGTCGAGCGGACGTCCTGCGGGACCAGCTGCGGTCACGTGCGCGACATCTTCTACGGCCTGATCGACGGCGGGCCGCTGGGCGGCAACAACGGCCAGGCCGACGGCATCCCGAGCGACTCGGCGACGTCGGTGACCAACGACCTCAACAACCCGACCTCGCTCGGCTACGGGCGCAACACGGTCGTGCACGAGATCAGCCACTCGCTCGGCGTGCACCACGCCGTCGACAACTCGCTCGGCGAGAGCGGCGGCTTCCTGTGGTGGGGCAAGCACAAGAGCGGCCGCTGCGGCGAGTCGCGTCCACCGACGCGCCCGGGCACGACCCGTTCATCACCGTCTCCGAGGGCATCCGTCCGGGCCTCGGCCCGATCGACGATCCCGACGACGAGGTCTGGGGCGTCGACCACCGCTTCGCGCGCGCCGACGAGAGCGGCCTCGGCCTCTCCGATCCGGAGGAGACCTGGGCGCTGATGAGCTACTGCAACGACGGCCGCGGGCAGGAGCGCTGGACCTCGGCCTTCGAGCGCGACGAGCAGATCGACGGCATCCGTTCGCTCGCCCCGGCGGGTGGCGGCGGCGGTGGCGGTGGCGGCAGCTGGGGCGAGACCGGTGAGGTCGCGACCCAGGCCGACGTCGTCGCGCCACCGGCCGGGAGCCGTGGCGTGCTGATCAGCGGCACGATCAGCGCCAAGGACAAGTCGGCGACGATCGAGTCCGCGGTGCCGATGCCCTACGCGGGCGACGCGGCGCCGGGCGCGGGCTCGTTCACGCTGCGGGTCGAGGACGCCGCCGGTGGGCTTCTGGCGACGCGCAAGTTCGCGCCGCTGGTCGGCTTCGGCGACGGCCCGGGCGACGGCGAGACGGCCTCGTTCGCCGAAGCGGTCGCGATCCCGGGCGGCACTTCGATCGGTCGCGTCTCGGTGACCAGCGACACCGCGGGGCAGCTCATCACCCGCGTCGCCGCGACCGGCCCGGCGCCGACCGTGAGCGACGTCGCGATCTCCGACGCCAGCATCGAGCGCGACCCGGTCACGCTGACCTGGAAGCGCTCCGCCGGCACGATCTCGGCGATCCTCTTCTCGCCCGACGACGGCGATTCGTGGCGCCCGCTGGCGTTCCGGGTTGCCGGCGAGTCCTTCTCGGTCAACCCCGAGACGCTGGCCGGCACCGAGCGCGGGCGCTTCGCGGTCGCGACCACGGACGGCCTGCGCGGCGCCGTGGCGGAACTG
The DNA here is from genome assembly GCA_963825455.1 of uncultured Actinomycetota bacterium. Classification (GTDB taxonomy): domain Bacteria; phylum Actinomycetota; class Actinomycetes; order Propionibacteriales; family Nocardioidaceae; genus Nocardioides. The sequence goes on along the minus strand of CAWGTG010000019.1, from coordinate 291,761 downwards.
ACGGGTGTGACGGTCAGCGTGTCCAACGCCGCACCGACCGTCTCGATCACCTCGCCGCGTGCCGACGACCCGTCGCCGTCGGGCCTGCAGCCGATCCTCTTCCAGGCCGTCGCGGGAGACCGCGACCAGGAGCTGGCCGACAGCGCGATCGTGTGGAGCTCGGACCGCGACGGCGAGCTCGGCACCGGCGCGGTGCTCACGCGCACGGCCGACACGCTCGCGGAGGGCAAGCACGTGATCACGGTCACGGTCACCGACGACGAGGGGGCGAAGGCCACGGCCACGGTGGAGCTCGAGGTCTTCCGCGTTCCGCCGCCGCCTCCGTCGGCGGACAAGACCGTGACCGCGTCGGCCCCGGCCTCGGTCGTCGGCGGTTCGACGACGACCGTTTCCGTCAAGGTCTCCAACGCCGGGCCGGCGCGTAGCCGCACCCTGCGCCTCGCGGCGACGCTGCCGGAGGGCACGGCGGCGAGGGTCCCGGCCGATCAGCAGGGCTGGACGTGCGCTGTGGCGGGCCGTGACCTCGTCTGCGAGCGCCCGCAGCTGATGCCGGCCGAGGCGACGACGCTCGCGGTCCCGGTCGTGGTCTCCGACGTGGCCGCGCGGACGTCGCGGACGATCGAGGTTGCGGTGGATTCGGCTGTGGCCGACCCGATCCCGGCCGACGATCGCGCGTCGGTGTCGTTCGACGTGACCCCGGCGCCGCCGGCCACGGACCCGGATCCGACCCCGACGCCGCAGCCGGGCGGTGGCGCACCGCCGCCGTCGGGCGGGAGCGGTGGCCCGGCGCCCGCCACGCCGGCGGCCAAGCGCCTCGCGCTGACGGTCAAGCAGAGCCGCGCCCAGCTGCTCACGAACAAGCTCGACCTGAGTGTCGTGGCCGGCTGCGGGCCGGTGGCCTGCACGGCGTCGGCGAGCGCGACGATGAAGGTCGGCGGGCGCACCTGGCGGTTCAGGGGCGCGACGGCGAACCTGGCGGCGAACCGCACGGTGCGGTTGCGGCTGGGGAGCACGAAGGCGCTCCGCCGCGCCGCCCGCGGCGCACTGCGGCACTCGCCCAAGCGCAAGCTGAGCGTCGTGGTGACGGTCCGCGTGCGCTCTGCCGACGGGATCGCCGCGACCCAGCGCGTGCGCATCCCGGTCCGCCTGCTCAAGCGCTGAACCCTCGACCACCCTCAAGGGGGTCTGACCCCCTTGAGGGTTGATCGAGGGTTGGCGGCGGAATAACGGCGTGGGGTTCGCGTCTCAAGCGGATATGAGCCTCACGCAGACCGCCGCGACGTATGAGCCCAGCGTCCGCGGTGACGCCATGCTCCTCACGCACGGTCGCAAGGGCACGGCCGCGGATCTGCTGCTGGCCGCGGGCGCGGTCGTCCTGGACGGCGCGCTCGGCGGGCACATCGACGTCGTCGGGCGGCGGCTGCTCGGGTTCGAGCGCCGCCGGGTCGTGGCCGGGCCGGAACTGCCGGAGGCGCCGCCGCTGATGGCCGAGCTGCGCGCACGCGTGCAGGCCGCGCCGCCGGACGAGCCGTGGGGCTGGTTCGAACGCGCCGCGGGCTTCGCGCTCGAGCGCGTCACCGAGGAACTCGAGGCCGCGGGCGTGACGACACCGCTGCGGCTCTCCCGCGCCCGCCGCGTGTTCCGTCACGACACGTTGCTGGTCTCGCCTTCGGCCGAGGAGGCGGCTCACGAGCGACTGCTCGACGCGCTGGCCGGGCGCGGCACGCCGTCGTCGATCGCGGTCGGCGCGCTCCTGGATCGGCTCGGGCTGCTGGAAGAGGTGACCGGCCGGCGCGAGCCGCGACGCCTGCAGGTGGCCACGCTCGCCCCCGCCGCACAGGCCTTTCTCACCGCGCTCGCCGATCAGCGCCGGCGCGAGGCGGTGCTCGCATGAGCACGCTGCGCGGTGACGTGATGCTGCTCACCCACGGCGGCGGCGGGCCGGTCGTGGGCGCCGCGGTCCTGCTCGACGGCGTGCTCGAGGGCTCGCTGGACGTGCTCGGGGGCCGCCGCATCGTCGCCGGGCGCGAGCTCCCGGGCTCGCCGCTGCTGGCCGACGTGCGCCGCCGCGTCGTCGGTGGCCCGCCCGCCTCCCCGCACGAGTGGATCGTGCGGGCGGCGGCGTTCGCGCCGCATCGCGTCGCCTGCGAGCTGATCGCCGCGGGCGTCGCGTCCCCGCTGGCCCAGCGCTTCGGGCGCGAGTTCACCCTCTCGGTCGACGCTCGCGCCGAGGCCGCCGCCCGGTCGCGGATCGCGGAGGACCCGGCGCTCGCCGGCCTGCTCTACGTCGCCGGCCTGCCCACGGGCGACCCGCTGCCGCCGGCGACGTACACGCTTCCCGAGGCGGCGCGAGCGATCCTTCAGACGCTGCGCAGCGCCTCGGTCGGCGACAACCTCGCGGCGCGGATCGCCGGCTAGCGGGGTGCCCTCGCGGCGCGAGGGCACCCGTTTGCGCAACTAGGCCATCAGGTCGTCGGCCATCGCTTCGAAGACCTGGACGTAGGCGTCGACGGACGCGTCGTCGTGGGTCACCGAGAGGGTCCACTCCTCCTCGCGCCCCGGCGTCATGAAGATGCCGCGGTTCATGTTGTAGAGCCAGGCGAGCTCGGAGAGGTCCTTGTCCTGGTTGGCCTTGAAGGTCTCGTAGTCGATGACCTTCGTGGGCGAGAAGGTGACGCAGCCCTTGGAGCCGACGCCGACGCTGTAGCCCGGGAGGTTGTGCTTGCGGATGACGGCCTCGCAGCCGGCCAGGATCCGGTCGTTGAGCCCGTCCAGGTGCTCGTAGGCGGCGGGCGTCATGACCTCGAGCAGGTTCGCGCGCGTCGCGGCCATGCCCAGCGGATTGCCGTTGTAGGTGCCGACCTGGTAGACGGAGCCGTCCTCGACGGCGGCCATCGCCTCCTCGGTCCCGCCGATCGCGCCGATCGGCGTGCCACCGCCCAGGGCCTTGGCCAGCGTGACGAGGTCGGGCGTGACCCCGAAGCGCTCGGTCGCCCCGCCCGCGGCGATGCAGATCCCGGTCTTGACCTCGTCGAAGATCAGGACGATGTCGTGGCGGCGGGTGATGTCGCGGACGGCCTCGAGGTAGCCCGGCTCCGCGAGCACGACGCCGAGGTTCATCATCGCCGGCTCCATGATCACGCAGGCGGGCTTGCGGCCCTCCGCGGTCAGGCGCTCGATCCGGCGCTCCATCGCGCCCGCGTCGTTGAAGGGACCGGGATCGTCAGGTCCACGACGGCCTGCGGGATGCCCGCCCCGTAGGGCAGCGAGGCGAGGTTCTCGTGATCGCCGATCTGGTCGTACTCGACGCCGATCGAGACCATCACGCCGTCGTGGTGGCCGTGGTAGGAGCCGAAGATCTTCACGATCGTCTCGCGGCCGGTGGTCCCGCGCGCGATCCGGATCGCGTCCATCGTGGACTCGCTGCCCGAGTTCGTGAAGCGCCACTTCGGCAGCCCCCAGCGGCGGGCGAGCTCGTCGCCGACGACGACGGCGTCCTCGGTCGGGGCCGCGAAGTGCGTCCCGGAGGAGTAGCGGGCCTGGATGGCCGCGCCGATCGCCGGGTGCGCGTGGCCCTGGACCATCGAGCCGAAGCCGTTGTGGAAGTCCCACATCTCGTTGCCGTCGACATCCCAGACGCGCGGCCCGGAGCCGCGCTCGAGGTAGATCGGCCAGGGGTCACGCAGCTGGTAGGACGAGGCGACCCCGCCGGAGAGGTGGACCTGGGCGCGCGCGTACATCTCCTTCGAGCGCTGCGTGCGCTCGTTGAGCTGCTTCTCCTCGCGCTCGATGAGCTCCGAGATGCGCTGGCGGGGAATCTGGACAGGTGCGTCGGTGGCCATGGTTATCCCGTTCCTGAGTCGGACAGAGCCTCCCGGCGTGGCCGTGCCGAGAAGGCGGAGACGCACGGAACACTAGCCCTCGCACGCGTGACGGCGCGGAGGATGCGAGCTGGCGCGCTACGCCACGAAGGCGTCATTCGCGCTTGCTAGCCTGGATCGCGCCGGTTGTACTCACGGCAACCACCGCTCGCCGGTCCCCGTGCTCCCTGCTGAATCCTTCCTCGACGACCGCGATGGCCCGCGCGATGAGTGCGGTGTCTTCGGCATAGTCGCACCGGGTCGCGAGGTCGCGCGGCTCACCTACTTCGCGCTCTACGCGCTCCAGCACCGCGGCCAGGAGTCGGCCGGCATCGCGACCTCGCAGAACGGCCACATCATGGCCATGCGCGACCAGGGCCTGGTCAACCAGGTCTTCGACGAGCAGAAGCTGCGCGCGCTGCAGGGGGACACGGCGGTCGGCCACGTCCGCTACAGCACCACCGGCGCGAACTCGTGGGAGAACACGCAGCCGGTCTACCGCGCCGACAAGCGCGAGGTCGCGCTCGCGCACAACGGCAACCTCGTCAACGTCGTCGAGCTGCACACGGAGCTGCGCGAGGCGGGCGTGACGTTCCGCTCCACGTCGGACTCCGAGATCATCGCCGCGCTCGTCTCCACGCACGAGGCCGAGACGGTCGAGGACGCGCTGGTCGACGTGATCAGCCGCGTCGAGGGCGCCTACAGCACGGTCGTCATGACCGAGGGGCGGGTCGTCGCCTTCCGCGACCCGATGGGCCTGCGCCCGCTCTCGATCGGCATGCTCGGCGACGCCTACTGCGTGGCGAGCGAGACCTGCGCGTTCGACATCATCGGCGCCAAGTTCCTGCGTGACGTCCAGCCGGGCGAGATCGTCTCGATCACGGCCAAGGGCATCCAGACGCGCCAGGCCGTCCCGAGCCCGCGCTCCGCCCTCTGCGTCTTCGAGCACATCTACTTCGCGCGGCCCGACTCCCGCCTCGGCGGCCAGGTGATCCAGGTCTCGCGCGGCAAGATGGGCGAGATCCTGGCCAAGGAGGCCCCGGTCGACGCCGACCTCGTGATCCCGGTGCCGGACTCCGGCAACCCGGCCGCGCGCGGCTTCGCGCGGGCCTCCGGCCTCCCGCAGGACGACGGCCTGATCAAGAACCGCTACGTCGCCCGCACCTTCATCCAGCCCGGCCAGGAACTGCGCAAGCACGGCCTGCGGCTGAAGTTCAACCCGCTCCCCGAGGTCGTCGCCGGCAAGCGGATCGTCGTCGTGGACGACTCGATCGTGCGCGGCAACACGACCCGCCAGATCGTGCAGATGCTGCGCGACGCGGGAGCGGCGGAAGTGCACATGCGCATCTCCGCGCCGCCGATCCGCAACCCCTGTCACTACGGGATCGACATGTCGACGCGCGAGGAGATGATCGCCCACAACCGCACGGAGGCCGAGGTGGCCGCCGAGCTGGGCGCCGACTCGCTCGCCTACCTGTCGCTCGAGGGCGTCTACGAGGCGATCCGCGGAACGCGCGAGACGCACTGTGACGCGTGCTTCTCGGGGGATTACCCACTCATTGGTACGTCCGCCAAGGACGCCTTCGAGCACGCCCTTCCGCTCGTCCGGAGCTGACACACAGTCAAGCCTCGGGTCATTCCGCCGATGGGCGGGATGATGAAAAGAATGCTCTTCTCCGTGGCGGCGCTGCTCGCTGCTCGCCGGCTGCGGCTCGACGGACACCACGTCGTCCTCCGATCGGACGGCGGCCAAGCAGGGCGGCACGCTGACGGTGCCGTGGTCGGGGGACGTCGACTCGATCGACCCGGGCATCACGTACTACTCCGGCGGCTACATGGTCTCGGGCGTCACGCAGCGCGCGCCGATGGCCTACGAGCCCGGCCGCGCGCAGGCGCGCCCGGACCTCGCGACCACCGCTCCGACCGTCTCCGATGACGGCAAGACGGTCACGGTCAAGCTGCGCTCCGGGGTGCACTTCTCCCCGCCGGTGAAGCGCGAAGTGGTGGCCGCCGACGTCAAGTACGCGATCGAGCGCGGGTTCTTCAAGACCGTCAACAACCCGTACGCGCCCGCGTACTTCGGTGATGTGCGTCGGCGCCGAGCCGGGGGCGGAAGCGGGGACTCAGATCGCCGGGATCACGACGCCGGACAAGCGCACGGTCGTGTTCAAGCTCTCCCGCCCGACCGGCGGAACGCTGGCCGCGGCGCTCGTGCTGCCGCTCACCGCGCCGGTCCCGCGCGACTACGCGCTGCCGCTGGACCGCGAGAAGGTCTCCGAGTACGGCACCAAGCAGGTCGCGACCGGCCCGTACATGGTCGGCTCCTACGAGCCCGGGACGCGGATCGAACTGGTCCGCAACCCGAGCTGGGACGCCAAGACCGACTTCCGCCCGGCCTACCTGGACAAGATCTCGATGCCGCAGGGCAACGAGGACGCCGCGATGACGTCGCAGCGCATCCTCAACGGCAAGGGCATGGTCACCGGCGACTACCTGCTGCCGCCGGCCGCGCTCAAGGAGGCCGTCACGAACAAGCCGCGACCAGCTGAAGCTCGTCGACTCCGGCGGCGGCCGCTGGGCGGCGCTGAACACGAAGGTCGCGCCGTTCGACGACGTCAACGTCCGCAAGGCCGTCCTGGCCGGCTTCGACCGCCAGGCGACGCTGCTCGCGCTCGGTGGCGAGAAGGTCGGCACCGTCGCGACGCACTTCCTGCCGCCCGGCATGCCCGGCTTCGAGCAGGCCGGCGGCGTCGACGGCACCGGCGCCGACTACCTGGCCACTCCGGGCGGGGACGCCGCGGTCGCCGCCTCCTACCTCAAGAAGGCGGGCTACGCCTCCGGGCGCTACGAGGGCGAGCCGATCCTGATGGTCGGCCCGATGGACGGCAACGGCCGCAACATCTCCGAGCTCGCGAAGGCCTCGTTCGAGAAGCTCGGCTTCGAGGTCAAGCTGCGGCTGCTGTCCCAGCAGATCGTGCAGACGAAGTACTGCGGCGCGCCGGCCTCGACCGTCGCGGTCTGCCCGAACGTCGGCTGGGCGCGCGACTTCGCCGACGGTCAGACCTTCCTGGACCCGACCTTCAACGGCGCCAGCATCCAGCCGGTCGGCAACGCGAACGTCTCCCAGCTCGACGTCCCGGCGATCAACGACGCGATCGAGAGCGCCTCGACGCTGACCGATCCGGCGGAACGGGCCGACGCCTGGGCCGCGGTCGACCGCGCGATCGTGGCCGAGGCGCCCGCCGTCCCGCTGGTGTGGGACAAGGTCTCGATGGCGCACTCCGCGGACGTCAACGCGGTGCCCAACGAGAACCTCGGCGTGTGGGACTTCGCCTTCACTTCGTTGAAGGGCTCCGCCTCGAGGGGGACCCGCCGGAGCGGGTGCGCGACGACGGCTTTGCCGAGCGAGGGGATGGTCCTGGGCGCCGTCAGGTGCCTCCGGGCGGGCAGCCGGTGGTGTTGCTGGCCGACCACCCGCCGACCGGCGGCTACCCGGTGCTCGCGGTCGTCCATCCCGACGACCTGTGGCAGTGCGGCCAGGCCCGGCCGGGCGAGGAGCTCACCTTCGTCAGGGAGTCACGTCCTCGAGGTGCTTGAGCAGCTCGGTCGACACCTCGACAGGCGCGAAGCCCATTGTCGTTGATCGAGACCATGTAGCTGTTGGTCTCGCCGTTCTGGGTGGTCACCAGGGTGAGGTCGTCGCGCGCGGCCTGGGCCGCACGCAGGTTCACGGCCTTCGTCGCGAGGCCCAGCGCGTGCCCGCGGTGCTCACGGTGCACGAACGTGCCCCATTGGAAGACGGTCGTGCTGCCGAAGGGGCACGGCGAGGGTCGACTGCGCGACGACCAGGCGGTCCGGGGTGAGCGCCAGCGTCTCGTAGCGAGCCCGGCCCATGGCCTTCACCGTGCTGATCCGCTCGGCGTACAGCTCGGGCGTCATTGTCTCCTCCTCGAAGTCGACGGCACCGGTGGGCGCGTCGACCGCGAGCTGGCCGAGCAGCACGCACAGCGACTCGACGAGGTCGTCGGGCACCTCGTTGACGAAGGTCTCTATCGTGTAGCCCTCGTGCTGCGGTGCGGTCTCGTCGATCCACTCCTGGATCCGGTCCTCGGGCCACGGCAGCGGCAGGTGCCGGACCACTTCGTAGTTGGAGAGCTGGTAGCCGCACGCGTCGGCGAACTGCCGGTAGCCGTGCGTCTCGCGCTCGTCGAACGGGAGCTTGGTGTCGGTGAGCACCATCTCGCGGTTGTCGTCCTCGTGCCACCTGCTCGATCCGCTCCAGCATCGCGCGTCCGACACCCCGGCGGCGGTCGGGCAGGTCGACATCGAGGCGGAACCAGGCCTTGTCGGTGTTGTCGAGGAGGAACGACCACAGCACGGCGCAGGCGATCATCCGATCGCCGTCGTACGCCGCGAACACCTGCTGCCGCTCGCCGCTGTCCTCTGACCGGAACGCGCCGACGAACTCCTGGAAGGTCCAGAACGGCGAGTGCTCGCGCCCGAGGAGCTCGGCACGGCGGGACAGGTCGTAGTAGTCCCGCATCACCGCGTCGTCGGCGAGCGCGGCGGCGTCGAGCTCGACTATGTCCACGAGCGACGACGGTAGGGCGTGACGTGCACCGTGCGCGAAGGATTTTCACCGGCGGGAAGTCGGCGCAGGACGACAACCGATCCGGTGGACACTCCGTACAGGTGGCATGAGAGACGACGACGGCGACCTCCAGCTCGCGGAGCTGCTCGACGGCAGCTTCGGGGCCGGTCCCGACGGCTCCCCGCTGCCCTCCGAGCGGCTCATCGGCCTGCAGACCGGCAGGCCCTGCGCAGGCGGCACCGCGCGTCCATCGCCGGTACGACGGTGGCGGTGGTCACCGTGGTCGGGCTGGGCGTCGCTCTCTCCGGAGCCCTGGCTGGCGGGTCGGACGCCGAGGGCCCGCTGCCTCCGTTCGCGACCAGCCGGACGACGGCGACCCCGTCCGCGCCCGCCACACCTTCTGACGTCCAGCAGAAGGCCCTGGACCGTCTGGAGAAGAAGGCGCAGCAGCAGGCCCACCGCATCGAGCAGGACCTGGTCAGCGACGAGTCCCCGGCGTCGTACGGCTTCGACGGCAAGGTCGTCGTCAAGGACGGGTGGCGGATCACCCAGCGGGTCGACGAACCGATGGGCTTCGACCCGCCCGAGAAGTCGGTCGGTCTGGTCGTCACCGACGGGCAGCACACGCTCTGGATGCTGGTCACGTTCGAGAACCATGTGGACGGTCAGGGCAACCCGACCGGCGAACAGGGCGCGACCGCCGCCTCCGACGAGCCCGGCAAGGGCTACAGCCGCTTCGAGGACTGGCTGGCGAGCATGGTCGAGCTCAACGGGGGCGCACGGACACCGTCCCTGGTCATCGTCGACGCGGCCGACGGGTTGACGCCGGGTCCGGGAGCCACGCTGGTGGAGACCCGACCCGCGCCTGTGATCGACGGCTACACGACCAGCGGCGACCGGATGGCGCAGCTGCGGCGCGAGGGCCGGACCTGGTTCGTGGTGATCCGCGGCCACGGGCCGCAGGCCGAGGTCATCCCGGTCGACGCCGACGTGCTTGCCGCACCGACCTTCCAGGCGCTGGTCGACCACCTCGGGGCCCAGGTCGCCTCGGGCGAGGGGGTGCGGTGACCCGAGCCCCGCATGACCGCGACGCGGCGTACGTCGAGTACGTCGCCGCCCGCCAGGCCCACCTGCGCCGGATCGCCTACGCGGTCTGCGGCGTCGGCACCGCGCCGACGACGTCCTCCAGACGGCGCTGACCAAGCTCTACCTCGCCTGGCCTCGGCTGCGGGCGGACGTCGAGCCGGACGCCTACGTGCGGCGCATCATCGTGCGCGCGCAGATCCACGAGGGGCGGCGTCCGTGGCGCCGCGAGCGGGCCGGGCTCGACGGTCATGACCGGGCCGCGGTCGGTGGCCTCCCCGTCGAAGAGCGGTCCGCCCTCTTCGAGGCGCTGCAGCAGCTGCCGGAGATGCAGCGCAAGACGGTGCTGCTGCGCCACTGGCTGGGACTCTCCGTGGCGGAGACCGCCCGCGACCTCGGAATCAGCTCCGGCACCGTCAAGAGCCATTCCTCGCGGGGGCTTGCCAGTCTTCAGCGGGTGCTGGCCGCCCACCGCAGCTGACTCACGCCTCCTCGGGTATTTCCTCCGGCCGCCACGGCTGCAGCGCCAGGTCGTCGGCGGCGTACGAGCGCACGGGCCCGGCCGGGGTCTCCGCGGTCTCGAAGCGGACCGTCACCACCCCGCGCCCCGAGCCCCAGACCCACCCCCGGCCCAGCTCGGCGTGGACGACGTCCATCCCCGGCGACCAGCCGGGCTTGTCGCGGGCCCGGGTCACCTCGATCTCGGGTGCCTCCGGCTCGTCCTCCTCCTCTGTCTCGCCGAACAGGTCCTCCTGGATCCAGTCGGCCAGTCCCGAGACACCGACACCGAGGAGCCGGACCCCGCCGGAGGTGTCCAGGTCGGCGAGGAGCCCGCGCGCGAGCCGGGCCACGGTGGCGCCGCTGTCCGTCGGCGAGGCCAGGGTGGTCGAGCGGTTGAGGGTCGTGAAGTCGTGCAGCCGCACCTTGATCGTCACGGTCCGACCGGAGAGGCCGTGCTTGCGCAGCCGGGTCGCGACGTCGGTCGCCTGCCGGGTGAGCAGGTGCTCCATGAGCGAACGGTCGGTCAGGTCGGTGTCGTAGGTGCCCTCGGAGCTGACGGACTTGGTCTCCCGGTCCGGCTCGACGGGCCGGTCGTCGTCCGCGCGGGCCAGCGCGTAGAGGCTGGCGCCGTGCGCCTTGCCGACCAGGCGGACCAGCTCTTCCAGGCTGACCGTCTCGAGCTCGGCAACCGTGTGGATCCCGACCCGGCGCAGCCGCTCCGTGGTCGCCGGCCCCACGCCGGGGATGACGGTGACGTGCATCGGGCGGAGCAGCTCCTGCTCGGTGCCGGGTGGTACGGCGACGAGCCGTCCGGCTTGTCGAGGTCGCTGGCCACCTTGGCGATGAACTTCGAGCTCCCGATCCCGACCGAGGCGGTGAGCCCACCGGTCGCCTCGGCAACCCTCGCCCGGAGCTCCTCGGCGAACGCCGTCACGGTCGGCACCTCGAGGTCGTCGAGCTGCGCCGCCGCGAGGTCGACGAACGCCTCGTCCAGGCTGAGCGGCTCGACCAGCGGCGAAGCCGCGCGGAGCAGCCCCATCACGATCGCGCTGGCGTCGCGATAGGCGTGGAACCGGCCCGTCAGGAACGCCGCATGCGGAAAGCGAGACCGGGCCTCGCGGGTCGACATCGCCGACCGCACGCCGTACTTGCGTGCCTCGTAGGACGCCGTGGCGACCACCCCGCGGCCGCCGACGCCGCCGACGACGACAGGCTTGCCGCGCAGCGAAGGCTTGTCGCGCTGCTCCACCGCCGCGAAGAAGGCGTCCAGGTCCAGGTGGAGGACCAAGGCGTGGGCGCGCACGGCGGCAACGTACCTCTGGCGCAGACGGCCGGATGACGGTTCTGTCCACTTGGCGTGCACAGTTGCCTCCCTTTTGGGCGTCGTCCACAGGGCGCCTTGGGCGGTCTCGGCACCGTCGGCGCCGCTGGGAAGCGTCGACCTCATGACCAGTCCTGCCAACCCGGCGCCGCGCGCCACCAAGCTCACCACCCGCACCCCCGAAGACGTCCTGGCCGTCGTGCCGGTCGTGCTCGGGTTCGAGCCCCTCGAGTCGGTCGTCATGCTGACCTTCGGGGGTGCCGAGACCTTCCACGCGCGGGTCGACCTCCCACCGCCCCCACAGGCTGACGAGGCCGTCGGGCAGCTGCTCGAGCCAGCGCTGCAGCACCGGGTGACCCGCGTCCTGTTCGTCGTCTACGCCGACGACGGACCGGCTGCCCGAGCGGTGCTGCGGCGGCTGCGTCGCGCCTTCGGTCGGGCCGGCATCGACGTGGTCGAGGTTCTCCGCGTCCATGACGGGCGCTGGTTCGCGCCCGGAAGGCCGGGGGCGCCCGCCTCCGGCGTGCCCTACGACGTCGGAGGCCACCTGTTCCGTGCGCAGGCGGTGGCCGACGGGATCGTCGTGCACGGCTCCCGCGCCGAGCTCCAGGCCGTGCTGCTGCCCAGCTCCGACGCGGTCGACGAGGTGGCGCGGGCCGTGCGCCGGGCGGTGCCGAGCCCGCCGGGCGAGATCGCCGACCTGGTCGACATCCGGCTCGAGGCGGGGCGGTTCACGCCGGTCGAGCTGGCCCGGGTGCTGCTCGGGCTGCTGGATGCCGAAGGACGCGACGCGGCCTGGGCCGCCATGTCCCGTGACGTCGCGGCGCGACACGTCCGGCTCTGGACGGACGCCGTGCAGCGTGCCCCCGACGACCTGGTCGCGGCCCCGGCCGCGGTGCTCGGGCTGGCCGCGTGGCTGGCCGGCCACGGTGCCCTTGCCTGGTGCGCCGTCGACCGGTACCAGGCCGTCGACCCCGGCAACACGCTGGCCCGCCTGGTCGCCGACATGCTCACGCATGCGGTGCCGCCGTCCGCGTGGTCGCGGACGGCGTCGTGAGGAGACACGGCGGCAAGCGGGCCGTGGGTACCGCACGCCCATGGACACCCGGACCGTCGGCGTCGAGGAGGAGCTGCTGGTCGTCGACCCGGCGACGCGGGCCGTGACCTCGCGCGCCCGGGAGGTGCTCAGGGTGAACGACGAGCACGGCCGTGGCAGCTCACCCCGCCGCGCGAGCGACGAGCTGGACAAGGAGCTGTTCCGGCACCAGCTCGAGATCCGCACCGACCCGACTCGCGATGTCGAAGACGTCATGGCTCAGGTCGTGGCGGGTCGTCGCACGGCCGGCGAGGCGGCTGCCGTCCTCGAGCTGGCTGTGGCTGTCTGCGCCTCGGTGCCCCTCGCCCTGGAGGAGCCGGTGGTCTCCGACAACGAGCGCTACCGAGACATGGCCGAGTCGTTCGGCCAGGTGGCGCGGCGGGGGACCACGTGCGGGATGCACGTGCACGTGGCGATCGACTCCCCCGACGAGGGTGTCTGCTGCATCGACCGGATCACGCCGTGGTTGCCGATCCTGCTGGCCGTCAGCACCAACTCGCCCTATGACGAGGGGCGCGACACCGGCTACGCCTCGTGGCGCACCCAGCTGTGGTCCACGTGGCCCAGCGCGGGTCCGACCGAGCCGTTCGGCTCCTACGCCGGCTACCGCCGCGCTTGCGAGCGGATGATCGCCAGCGGCGCCGCTCGGGATCCGGGGATGCTCTACTTCGACGCGCGTCTGTCGATGGGGCAGCCCACGCTCGAGATCCGCATCCTCGACGCCGTGACGGATCCCGAGGACGTCGGGTTGCTCACCGCCCTGGTCCGGGCGCTCGTGGAGACCGCGCTCGACGGATGGCCAGAAGGGCTGCCGGTCTGGCGGGCCGAGGAGCTGCGGGCCGCGCGGTGGCGGGCCTCCCGCTACGGCCTGGCCGATCGCCTGCTCGACCCCGCCACGCATGCCCTGCGGCCCGCCAGGGAGGTGCTGTCGCGCCTGGTCGAGCTGGTCTCCGGGCGCTTGGAGGTCTCCGGCGACAGCGACCGTGTGGCGCGGGGCGTGGAGCGGGTGTTGAGCGCAACGGGGGCGACCCGGCAGCGTGCGGCGTACGAAGTCTCCGGATCTCTGCAGGGCGTCGTCGACGACGTGCTGGCCCGCACTGCGGCCACCTGGGCCTCCCGCAACCCCACTGATCAGGCCTAGTGTCCCGTCATGGGCGAAGAGGTGGAGGCACACGAGTTCACCCGGGCCGACCGGACGCGCTACCGCGAGAAGGTCAGGCGCTGCCTCGACGTGTTCGCCCGGATGCTCCGCGAGGCGCGGTTCGACACCGACGACCCGATGACCGGGCTTGAGGTCGAGCTCAACCTGGTCGACGAGCGCGGTGACCCGGCACTGAAGAGCACCGAGGCTCTGGTGGCCATCGCCGATCCTGCCTTCCAGACCGAGCTGGGCCTGTTCAACATCGAGATCAACGTGCCGCCGGTCAAGCTGCGCGAGCGGGGGCTGGAGACCTTCGAGGAGCTGTTGCGCCGTGACCTCAACGGCGCGGAGGCCAAGTCTGCCGAGATCGGCGCGCACCTGGTGATGATCGGGATCCTGCCGACGCTGGCCGCCGACCACATGACCGCGGAGAGCATCAGTCCCAACCCGCGCTACAAGCTGCTGGGTGAGCAGATCCTCAACGCTCGCGGCGAGGACATCTCGATCCAGATCGCCGGCATCGGCAACGTGGATCGGCTCGACACCACCACCGACTCGATCGTGCCCGAGGCCGCCTGCACCAGCACCCAGTTCCACGTGCAGACCTCGCCGGACAGCTTCGCCGAGTACTGGAACGCCTCCCAGGCGATCAGCGCGATCCAGCTGGCGCTCTGCGCGAACTCGCCGTACCTCCTCGGGCACGAGCTGTGGCGCGAGACCCGGATCCCGCTGTTCGAGCAGTCCACCGACACCCGGGCCGAGGAGCTCAAGGCTCAGGGGGTGCGGCCCCGGGTGTGGTTCGGGGAGCGCTGGATCACCTCGGTCTTCGACCTGTTCGAGGAGAACGTCCGCTACTTCCCGGCCCTGCTCCCGATCACCGACGACGAGGACCCGCTCGCGGTGCTGGAGGACGGTGGGGTGCCGATGCTCTCGGAGCTGAGGCTGCACAACGGGACGATCTACCGCTGGAACCGGCCGGTCTACGACATCGCCGGGGGAGTGCCCCACCTCCGGGTCGAGAACCGCGTCCTGGCCGCCGGCCCGACGGTGGTCGACACCGTCGCCAACGCCGCCTTCTACTTCGGGCTGGTGCGGTCGCTGGCCGAGAGCGAGCGCCCGCTGTGGTCGCAGATGTCGTTCAGCGCGGCTGAGGAGAACTTCCACGTGGCGGCCCAGCACGGGATCGATGCCCAGGTCTACTGGCCCGGCGTGGGCCAGGTGTCGGCCACCGAGCTGACCCTGCGCAGGCTGTTGCCGCTGGCCCGCAAGGGCCTGGCCGACTGGGGCGTGGAGAGTGCCACCAGCGACCGGCTCCTCGGGATCATCGAGCAGCGCTGCCTGCTCGGGACCAACGGCGCCGAGTGGTTCGTGAACCGCATGCACCAGCGCTCCGACATGGAGACGTTCGACGCACTCCGGGCGACGCTGCTGGAGTACCGCGAGCGGATGCACGCCAACAAGCCGGTCCACACCTGGGACTAGGACACGCCCTGAACCCGCAGCCTGACCCAGGTCCGGGACAGCTCGCTGCGGGGGTCGCGCCAGCCCCGGCGGTTGACGACGACGAATGCCAGCGGCGCCCGTGCTTCGTCGTACGCCGCACACGAGGCAGCGAGCCACCGCGCATCGACGTCCTGAAGCTCGAGCTCGCCGCTGCGGGTGAGCCACACGAGCTGGTCCGAGTGGACGCCGGCACGCACGCGGAGTGCCGCCACGAGGTCGGTGCGCAGCCCGCTGTCGGTGGGCTCGGCGGTGCCTACGGACAGCGAAGCGGTGCGCTGTCCTGGCACCCCGACATGCAGCACCGGCGAGTAGACGCGACGCCGCTCGCGGGCCGCGTGGTCCAGGACCGCCTGGCGCAGCAGCACCTGGGTGTGCCGCGGTAGCGGTTCGCTCAGCCCGTCCACGCCCGTGACTTCCCCGCAACGGCGCACGTCCACGCACGCTCTCCACAGGTCGTCCCGGACCGACACCCGGTAGCGTGCCGAACGGTGCCAGTGGGTACCCGGACCCGCAGGAGGAGATTCCATGCCGACTGTTGTGCTGGGCTACGTCCCCAAGCCCGAGGGCGAGGCCGCCCTGGCCGCCTCGATCTCCGAGGCTCGGCTCCGCCAGGCCGACCTGGTCGTCGTCAACGCCCACCGCGCTCACCACGGCGACACCGAGGCCAGCGGTCAGGCCGAGCTCGACGACGTGCGCGCCCGCGTCGAGGATGCCGGTGTGGTGGTCGACGTCCGCCACCCCGAGGCCGGTCTGGAGGCCTCCGACGACCTCCTCGCCATCGCGGAGGAGGTGGGCGCCGAGCTGATCGTCATCGGTCTGCGGCGGCGTACTCCCGTCGGCAAGCTGATCCTCGGCAGCAACGCCCAGCGCATCCTCCTCGACGCGTCCTGCCCCGTCCTGGCGGTCAAGTCGGACTGACGTCCCGCGACACCCGCGGGCGAATGCCCCGTTCGGGTCATTTCCAGGGCGCCGTCACGCCCTAGCGTGGTCGGGCATGAACCATCGTCAGATCCGCAACGTCGTTGTCGTCACTGCCGCCGCCGCGAGCCTGGTCCTCACCCTCGCGCAGGCGGCGTTCGCCACGGTCTCGGTCACCTCCGACCTGGACGGTCACGTGCAAGTGACCAGTGACTCCGCCGGTGACTTCATCACAGTCACCTGTGCCGCTGGCGTCTTCTCGCCCAACGCCTTGCCACCCATCGGCTGCGGAGCGGTGACGTCGATCGGCGTAGATCTCGGGGACGGCTCGGACAACCTCAACCTCACCGCTGTGGGGCCGTCGACGTTCCCGCTGGTCACCCACGTGAACCTCGCCATCGGAGACGGCGACAACGCGGCGGACTTCGTCAACGGCAGCCAGCTCCGCGACGTGGTGACGGCCGAAGGCCAGGACACTGTGATCGGCGGAGTGGGAGACGACCTCATCACCGGGGCCGGTACCGCGAGCGGCGGCGACGGTGACGACGTCATCGTGGACGCCAGGGCCGCGCAGGGCGGCCCCGGCGACGACCGCATCGTCAACCTGCCGGGGATCGGCCCCTACGACGGCGGGGCCGGCTACGACCGGGCGAGCCTCGATCTCTCCACCAGCGACATCAGTGGGGTCGTGCTCTTCGGCGACACGTACACCGACGCGTCGACGACGATCACCATCTTCGACGGGGTCACCACCGTCCAGAGCACGGCGGCGACCACCGGCCTCGAGCAGATGAACCTCGACCTCCCCAGCGGCCCGGCCGGCCAGCACTACGAGCTCGACGGCTCCGCGTTCTCGGGACGGAGCGTGCTCGGCACCGGGAACGGCAACGACCTCGTGCGCACCGGCCGCGGTCCGGACGACGTGCAGACCGGGGCCGGCAACGACAACGTCGACGTCGGGCCCGGCCCCGACGACCTCAACGCGGGCAACGGCGACGACACCGTCGGCGTGCGGGACGGAAGCCAGGACCTCGTCGACTGCGGGGGCGGCACCGACACCGTCACGGCCGACGCGGTGGACGTCCTGACCGGCTGCGAGAACGTGACCCTACCGGCGCCGGAGACCGGGAACGTCTCCGGGCCGAGGAAGGTGGTCAAGGGTGCGAAGGCGACCTTCACCTTCTCGTCGCCGGTGGCGGGTGCGACCTTCGAGTGCAAGGTGGACAAGGGCGCTTTCAAGGCCTGCTCGAGCCCGTTCAAGCTGAAGACCAAGAAGCTCAAGACCGGCAAGCACACGCTGTTCGTCCGGGCCGTCCAGCCGGCCGGCAACGTCGACGCGAGCCCGTCGTCACGCAAGTTCAAGGTGGTCGCGAAGAAGTAGCGTCGGCCGACGCCCGCCCGGTCGTCGATGAGTCCGTCACCTGAGATGGGTCAAGATGACCACTATGGCCATCCACATCACCGGCGACGCCGACGCCGACCAGGTGCTCACCGACAGCCCGTTCGCACTGCTGGTAGGGATGATGCTCGACCAGCAGTACCCGATGGAGCATGCGTTCCGCGGGCCGCACAAGGTGCTGACCCGGTTCGGGTCGATCGAGCCGAGCGCCATCGCGGCGGCCGACCCCGAGGAGTTCGCGACGCTGTGCTCGACGCCACCCGCCATCCATCGCTACGGCCGCTCGATGGCCGCCCGGCTGCAGACCCTGGCCGCTCTGGTCGAGAACGAGTTCAAGGGCGATGCCTCCCGCATCTGGACCGAGGCGACCACCGGCAACGACCTCCTGGACCGGGTGCACGCGCTGCCCGGCTTCGGCAAGCAGAAGGCGCAGATCTTCGTGGCGCTGCTGGCCAAGCAGCTCGGCGTCCGGCCGGAGGGCTGGGAGCAGGCCGTCGGGGCGTACGCCGAGGACGGCTACCGTTCCGTGGCCGACGTCACCGACCCGGCGTCCCTCCAGAAGGTCCGCGACTTCAAGAAGGCCAAGAAGGCCGAGGCAAAGGCCCAGGCCGGCTGATGCGGGCCACCCTTCTCCTCGCCGACCACGCAGTGGTGGCGGACGGGAAGCTCTACATCAACGGCGGCGGCTGGAGCGTGACCGGCCCCGGGGCACCCTCGGCGATCGCCGTCAAGCTCGACGTCCCCTGGGACCGCGCGAATCAGCGGCTCCACCTGCGGCTGCGGCTCATCGGACAGGACGGGGAGCCGGTCACGCTCCCGAGCCAGCAGGGGCCGCAGCCGATCGAGATCACCGGCGATGCCGAGATAGGGCGCCCTGCCGGACTGGTGCACGGCGCGGACATCGACTTCCCGCTCGCCTTCCAGATCGGTCCGTTGCCCCTGCAACCCGGCCAGCGCTACCAGTGGGTGCTCGACATCGACGGCGAGACCGAGCAGGACTGGCACCTGACCTTCAGCACCCGCACGGCGCCGACCGGGCAGGCGACGTACGTCGTGGAGCCGTGACGGGCGACTGGAACCTGGTGCGACACGTTCGTCCAACGGCGGTGCCAATGCGGGAACCCCTTTGCCTGCGTGGCAGAATGAACGTCGCGGCTCTTGACGACAGCGGGTCGTGCCGCGCCCTGAGCCCGATCTCGGTCTCCGCCCCGACCTGATCCACCAGTCACGATTGAAGAGGTGTTCGTGTCTTCCTCGAACGCGCGCAAGGTCCCTGAGCACGTGCTCACCCACCCGGCCGTCGTCGCCCTGGTCGACAAGGGTGCTCGGGGGAGTCTCAGTCCCGAGGACGTGCGCCGGGCGAGCGAAGACGCCGAGGTCGAGGCGCGACACCTCAAGGGGCTGCTCGAGCACCTGAGCGCCCTCGGCATCTCGGTCCACGTCGACGTGACTGGTGCCCGGGTGGCGGCCGCCACGACCACGAAGAAGACCGCCACGGCGACGACGAAGAAGGCCGCCGCCAAGGCGCCCTCAGCCAAGAAGGCAGCCCCCAACGGCACGACCAAGTCCGCGCCGGCGAAGAAGGCGGCACCGGCCCCGGCCAAGAAGGCGGCTCCGGCGAAGAAGGCCGCCGCCAAGGCCGAGTCCCCCGCCGAGGACGCCGTGGTGGAGGTCGTGATCGGCCCCGACGGCAAGAAGGTGCTCCCGGACCTGCCGGACGAGCAGTTCGAGAAGGACGTCAAGGTCGATCCCACGATCGAGGAGGACGAGAAGGAAGCCTCGGCCACCTTCGTCGTCTCCGACGCCGACGACACCGGCGAGCCCGAGCAGCAGGTCATGGTCGCGGGCGCGACCGCCGACCCGGTCAAGGACTACCTCAAGCAGATCGGCAAGGTCCCGCTGCTCAACGCCGAGATGGAGGTCGAGCTCGCCAAGCGGATCGAGGCCGGCCTGTTCTCCGAGGAGAAGCTCGGCAAGGGGGGCAAGATCAGCGCGAAGCTGCTCGAGGAGCTCGAGTGGATCGCCGAGGACGGCCGCCGCGCCAAGAACCACCTGCTCGAGGCGAACCTCCGTCTCGTCGTCTCGCTGGCCAAGCGCTACACCGGCCGCGGCATGCTCTTCCTCGACCTGATCCAGGAGGGCAACCTCGGCCTGATCCGCGCGGTCGAGAAGTTCGACTACACCAAGGGCTACAAGTTCTCGACCTACGCCACCTGGTGGATCCGGCAGGCGATCACCCGCGCGATGGCCGACCAGGCCCGCACCATCCGCATCCCGGTGCACATGGTCGAGGTCATCAACAAGCTGGCCCGCGTGCAGCGCCAGATGCTCCAGGACCTCGGCCGCGAGCCGACCCCGGAGGAGCTGGCCAAGGAGCTCGACATGACCCCCGAGAAGGTCATCGAGGTCCAGAAGTACGGCCGCGAGCCGATCTCCCTGCACACTCCGCTCGGCGAGGACGGCGACTCCGAGTTCGGTGACCTGATCGAGGACTCCGAGGCGATCGTCCCCGCGGACGCCGTCAGCTTCACGCTCCTCCAGGAGCAGCTGCACGCCGTACTCGACACGCTCTCCGAGCGCGAGGCGGGCGTGGTCAGCATGCGGTTCGGCCTCACCGACGGCCAGCCGAAGACGCTCGACGAGATCGGCAAGGTCTACGGCGTGACCCGCGAGCGGATCCGCCAGATCGAGTCGAAGACCATGTCCAAGCTCCGCCACCCGAGCCGCTCGCAGGTGCTGCGCGACTACCTCGACTGAGGTCGTCCACATCGCCAGCATCTACGCGCGGGGCACATCGGTATGACATCGCGACCGGCCAGACTCGGAGGCGGGGCTGCGGTGGATCGAGCAGACGCTGGGGTGAGCCCTTAGGCCGTCTCCGCGTCGTCGTCGTCGGCTTCTGCATCGTCGATTGGAGGCGGCTTCGTCGGGCCTTCGGGCAGGGAAAGGATCCTGGCGCCAGACATGTTGATGAACTTGAGGCTGGCGGACGTGGTCCGGATTAGCTCCACGACAGCGGCGACGTCCTGGTCGGGCTCCTGGTCCTCACCGGGAGGCTCTGCATCGCCCACGCGGACGTCGAAGTTGTAGCCAGCGTCGATACGGTTCGCGATGGCGTTGAGCGAGTTCCTCAGCTCCATCGCGAGTTCGTGCTCCCTGCCGTTGCGAGGCTCAGCAAGGCGATCCGCGACGACCTCATCCACGTAGGTCCGGACTTCGTCTTTCATCCTTCGCTCGGCGTGGTCCTCGACGGGGCCCAGTTCTTCCTCAGTCAGGCCCTGGTTTAGAAGCTGCTGCCGGAGGAGGCGAATCTCAAGAATCGACTTGTAGCCGTTGATCATGCGCTCAACGGATATGGCAATGAAGGCCGCGACGCTCGGCAATGTGTGCAGATAGACCCCGAAGTCAGACGAGGCAATCGCGCGCACCCGTAGCGTTTCTCTGGACTCGGTGACGATCTCGACGAACGGTCCCAAGATTGTATTGAGCTGTCTAAACTCGCGTCCTAGGTCGGGCAGGTTGTTGTGGACGGCCCCCCTTGGGATGGTGACCATCACCTCGGCCTCGCCCACCGCAAGCTCCTCCGCCCCGATGTGAAGTCGCTCGAAGGCCGTGGCCATCTGGTCCAACAGTGCGACGTCAGCCTCGAGTTGATCTGCGAGGTCTGTGGCCTCGCTGGCGGCCACCTGGGGCGTCATCGTCGCGTTGTCGGAGAGGATGCTCTCGACCTGCTCCCCGAGTTCTTCGCCCAACCGGACCTTGAGTCCGAGCTCGCGGAGCGTCTCTTGCCATGCTGCCGGCCACTCGTCCACCTCAGACTGAATGAGGGCGTTTCGGAAGTTTGCACGCGCGTCCGCGACCCCGCTCTGGTATTCCGCAGCGGAAGGCTGCTGGCTCAGGTTCGTAAGGCTCGTGGCGAGTGTTCGGAGCGCCTCCACGATAAGGGCTGAGCGAAGGTCTGCGCGCAGGGCCAGCACGATGGCGTGTAGACGCTCGACATTCACTAGGTCCCTCTCCCGTGCTTGGGACCGGACACGCTAGCCCGTCGATAGGCATGACGCCTATGCTGGCCTGACAACCGAATAGAAGACGGCGCGGCCCCCAGAGAGAACCACCAACGCGCGCCGCGTCGGAATTCCCGCAGCACCCCCAGCCGTCTCCGGATGATGGGGGCGCTGTCGTGTCGGCAGCAACTCAGCCGATGGCGGCGCCCAGCAACAGGGTGAGAAGGCTAGGGCCCAGATCGCTCCTGCGGGGCGCCCAGCCACCTGCCTGAGCAGCCGAACGCTCCAAGGGCCGTAATGCGGGTGAAACCTTGGTCACCTAGCCTCAACCTTGCTGGACGCAAGGGGGGATCGGGGGATCCGAGCTTGAGCGGACAGCCGAACGCCCTCCGCACTAGTTCTGCGGAGGGCGTTCGTTCAGCGTGACGGGGGTCAGCGGACGAGGTGGAGACCCCTTGCGGCTGATCGTCGGCATGGAGCTGCCTGACCAGGGTTTCGCAGCGCTCGATGCGGCTGGCCAGATCTTTGATCCGATAGCGCTCGTGTTCGCGGCCCAGCGTGAAGGCGTTCAGCTCAGACTGGCATCGACCGCGCCGGGTCTGGATCACAAACTGCATGCGGTCAAGCGCCCTGAGCACCCACTCCGGAACGTGACACGCGAGCCAGTCCCACACGAGCCTCACCGGTGCGCCTGGAGCCACTCCGCGGCCTGGACCATCGCGGCAGCGACCCGTCGCAGCTCGTCAGGCTCGGAGACGAATGCCGACTCCCCATCGAGGTAGACCACCGCCTCGTACTTGGAGATCGTTTCCACACCGGAGGCCGAGAGTTGGATCTCGTCGCGCATCTGGACGCCGACCTGCCCGAAGTCAGGTCCGTAGTGGACCGGCAGGCTCTCCGCGTCGACCACGTCGACCACGTCGGCCTCGTGATCCTCGCGGACGCACTAGTCAGGGCACGAGTAGAAGGCGCGGATCTGCTCGACAGTGCCGCGGCCGGGACAGGGCAACAGGGTGAGGTGACCATCCTCTTTGATCTCGGCGTTGAGGTCCGGGACCCGGTGGGCGAAGTGCGGCTCGGTGAAGCCGCAGGCGGGGATCTGTTCGGCTGCTGGGGTCACAGCGGTTCCTCTCGGTAGGTTGCGGTGAAGGCTGAACCTCGGCACCGACAGCCCTCCGAAAGTGGCCAAAGGTCAGTCGGTGATATTGCGCCCCACAGCGCTCTCACCTGCACGGACTCGTGAGCGTTAGCCGTACAGCGCTCACGCGTCCCTTAGTGCGCGACTACCTCGACTGAGACTCACCGCGTTCCGAGCGCGTCGGAACGCCGACCAGCGGACGCCGGCCGCCGACCGGCTGCGGACAGACGCCATCGACACGTAGACGCGCGGGCGGGTATTGCGCAGCACCGACCCGGGTGCTCCAGTGGGGGTCCACAGATCAGAGCGCCGCATCCGGGTGCCGCGTAGCCCGAGCCCCACGGCCAGGGCCCGGACGCGGAGGTTGCGCAATGAGGCGTACATCTGGTTCTGGTGGGACCTTCCGACGGGGCGTGGGCGCAGGCCTGCGGACCCGCACCGTCGTGGTGGCCGCGGCGACCTTCACCGGTCTCCTGGTGGCTCCCGTGAGTGCTTCCGGTGTCGAGGTGACGTGCCAGGGGCGCCCAGCAACCATCGTGGGCAATTCGAACGGTGAGATCACCGGCACCGAGGGTGATGACGTCATCGTCGGGAAGAGGAACACCACGATCGACGCCTTCGGTGGAGACGACGTCATCTGCCTCGACTCCGGAACCGTGGTTGCCGGCGACGGCGACGATTCAGTCCTGGTGTCGCCGACGGGTGCCAGGAGCGCTGTCCACGCGAGCCTCGGTCCCGGCGATGACCGGTACGTCGGTAGCACGGGATCGGACTACGTCGAGGTCACGGATGTCTCGCCCGGCTCTGACACCGTGTCGACCCGCGGAGGACGCGACCTGGTGATGAGTCGTGTCGGCGGGGGGCCACCCAGCCTGGAAGGGCTCCGGACGATCGCCGCCCGGGTGGTGTTGCGTGGTGGACCGGGAGCGGACCTGCTGGTCGGCCGCGCCTGCCACATCCGGATTCGGGGAGGGGCTGGATCCGATCACCTGGCCGCTCGTTCCTCCGGCATTCCCCGCTGCAGCGCGCGCGTGGATGGCGGCGCGGGAGGCGATCGCCTCGTGGGAGGCCAGGGAGACGATCGGCTGGGGGGTGGTCGGGGCCACGACGAAGCGCTGGGTGGAACGGGCACCGACACCTGCCGCGCCGAGCGCGAGACCTCGTGCGAACTGTAGGGTCCGCCGCGGGCAGCCGTCCCCAGTCAGAGGGATGATCGGAACTTGCGTCGCCGATACGTTGGAATTGGCCTCGTTCCTTGATCCCCCGGGACGGGGCTGGGCGCCTTCGCCTCCTTGACCCCAAGTGAGGCGAAGGCGATCCCCCAGACGGGCCATTTTCGGGTACTCAATCGAGTCCTAGGCTTCCGGAGTGCTCGCTGGGGGGATTGGGGGATCCGAACTTGGGCGGGCACCAGAACGCCCTCCGCACTCACTCTGCGGAGGGCGTTCGTTGTCGTTGACAGGCCTTGCCATCCGAATCGGAGCGGCTTGCCAACTGGGCTAGAACCGTTACCGAGCCGTGCACACGACCCACGTAGCGTTCTGGTTGTTCGGCATGGGGGGATCGGGGGGTCCGAACTTGGCTGGACACTGAACGCCCTTCGCAGCTCAGCTGCGGAGGGCGTTCGTTCGTTCAGGTGGCGTCGGCCCGGGTGCGGGGCCCGAACCGGTCCAGGGCCGCCTGGACAGAGATGTCCATGGACTCGGCGATCTCGGCCCAGGACGCGCCGGCCGACCGTGCGGACGCCACCGCATCATGAAGGCTGCCGCGGCACTCCTCCAGCGCCGCGGCGGCGTACTTCACGTGCACGAGACGTCGAGTGCGCTCGTCGATCGTGTTCGCCACGGGTGCCTCCCGAGAGTCGTGGCCGTGCTTCGAGCCGTCCCACACTAGAACCCGTTCTACAGCGGTCGCGTCGCATTGTGGCGTGGCTTACATCCGCGCAACTCAAACTACACCCTCCAAATTGCAATTCAGAGGTTGCATGTTCGGGCGAGACATGCAACTGTTACATTGCATATCAACGAGAGAGACAGAGGGAGCGGACCATGACTCAGACCGACCAGGAGCTCGACCGGATCGAGCGCAGCATCGACATCGACGCCAGCGCGGAGAAGGTGTGGTCGCTGATCGCACGGCCGGGCTGGTGGATCAGCGAGCACGACGTCGACCCCGATCCGGAGATCCGGTGGGAGAGCGACGACGTGGCGGTCGTGGTCCACGAGAAGTTCGGCGAGTTCAAGATCCTCCGGCTCGAGTCCGACCGGCCGCGCTACCTGTCGTACCGCTGGATCGAAGCCGAGGACGCCGGCACGCTCGTCGAGTTCTGGATTGCCGAACGGCCCGGGGGCGTCACCTTGCGCGTGGTCGAGAGCGGCCTGGCCGGGCTGGGCAAGGACTCCGACGCGCTGCGCAAGCACTACGAGGGCAACTCCGAGGGCTGGGTGGCACAGCTGGAGGCGGCCAAGCGGTTCGTGCTGCGGGACCCGGGGAGCGCCTCGTGACGGCCGAGACGCTGACGCCGGTGTTCGCCGCGCTCGGTGACGACACCCGATGGGCGATCCTGGCCCGGCTGGGCGAGGCGCCCGCGTCGGCGTCGGCCCTGGCCCGCGAGTTCCCGATCAGCAGGCAGGCGATCGTCAAGCACCTCGAGCTGCTCAGCGTCGCCGGGCTGGTCGAGTCCGAGCGGGTCGGCCGCGAGCTCGTGCACCGGGCGCTGGGTGGCCGGCTCAGCGACGTAGCGCGTGAGCTCGAGCGGATCGGGAGACGGTGGGACAGCAGGCTGGCGCGGATCAAGCGGCTGGCCGAGGAGGCCTGAGCCAGGGGCGTCGGTCAGGGCCCGACGCCCGGCTCGCCGAGAGCCTCCAGCAGCCGGAGCTCGTCACGGAGCCGGTAGGGAATCGGTGCGCCGTCGGAGTCGAGGGCGTCCTGGTAGGCGCGCAGTGCCTCGGCTAGACGGGACTGGGCGATGCCGAGGTCGAGGCGCACGACCGGCGTACGGCGCCTCTGCCGGAGGAGTGCGCCCCGGGCCAGCACCACTTCGGTGAGCAGGTCACGCAACGAGCCGGCTGTTGTCTCCACTCTGCCCCCATTCGGCCCCACGGTCAGGCCCCGGATGGGTGGCTGGCGGTGTTTCGGCAGCCTACCTCAGGCTCGCCCGCGCGTACGCGAGACGAGAAGCGCGGTTCACCCGGTGGCGACGAGCGCGACCGAGACTGCGCACATGGCGAGTCCGATGGCCTGTACGCCGTGCACGCGCTCGCGCAGAAACAGTGCCGCGAGCAGCACCGTGAACGCCGGGTACAGCGAGACCACGACCGAGGCCACCGTCAGGTGGCTACCGCGGCTGGCAACCATGAACAGCCAGGTCGCCAGCGCCGCGAGCACGCCGCTGGTGAGTCCCAGCGCCGCGCGTGGTTCACGGGGCAGCCACGGCTGCCGCAGGGCGACGGCGACGATGACGATGACGACCCCGCCGGTGGCCTGGTTGAGGGCCAGGGGGAGCAATCCGGCGTCCTCGGAGACTCGGGAAAGGGCCACGAAGAGGGTGCCGAAGCCGAGCCCGGCCAGCACGCCGTCCAGGAACCCGGTCGACGTCGCCGATGGGGACGCCGAGGGTTCGCGCGCGACGAACCAGATCGCCGGGAACGCCAGCGCAATGCCGAGCCAGACGATCAGCGCGGGCCGTTCCCCGATCAGGACGCCCGTCACCACCGGCACGAACGCCGCGCCGACGCCGGAGACCGGCGCCACCACGCCCATCCGGCCGGCAGACAGGCCCCTGTAGAGGAACGCGGTACCGAACCCGTTGCCGAGCCCCGCGAGCAGCGCCCAGGCCAGATCGGCGCCAGACGGGCGCGCGTCGGCCGGCAGTGCGATCACCAGGGTGGCCAGCACCCCGCCGCACTGGGCCGCCAGGGCGACGGTCCAGGCGCTGACCCGCTTCGACAGCCATCCACCGTTGAAGTCCGAGAGCCCGTACGACGCCGCGGCCAGCAGCGAGAGCAGCACCGTCACGTGAGGACCACGCCCGCGATCCAGACGAAGGTCGCGACCAGGCCGGCGGCGAGCTCGATGAGGATGCTGAGCCCGACCGCCTTGAGCGCGTGCTTGGTCGACGGCCAGGCCGCGTCCGCGCCGAGGCGGCGGTACTCGGCCAGGTAGACACCGAGCACGAACCCGACGAACACGCCGACGACGGGAATGACGAAGAAGCCGACCACGCCCAGGGCAGCGCCGATCCACTGGGTGGAGCCGGGGATGCCGGCGTCCCTGAGCCGCCGGTTGGGGACGAGGAACTTCACCACCCCACCCGCGACGAGCACCGCCGCGGCGACGCCGAAGACCACCCAGGCCGTGGTGCCGCCGACCTCCCAGGCCCAGACCAGGATCGCCGCCAGCACCAGGATGGAGCCGGGCAGGATCGGCACCAGGATGCCGGCCAGCCCGACCGCGATGGCCAAGGCGACCAGGACCTCCACCCACACGGAGCGACCCTTTCACACAGCAGAAGGCCCCGGATCCATGGGATCCGGGGCCTTCCAAGTCGGGGGAACGGCGGGTCAGCCCTCGGCGTCGGACGCGGAGGCGGGGGTCTTGGTGTCGGTCAGCTTGTCGGTCTCGTCGACGAGCGTGACGGCGATCTGCTTGAGCTTGTCGCCGTGCTCGCGGGCGTGGTGCGCGCAGAACAGGAGCTCGCCACCCGACTGGAGCTCCACGCGTAGGTAGGCCTGGGCGCCGCACCGGTCGCAGCGGTCCGCTGCGGTCAGCGGCGAGCTGGGTGCTAGTGCAGTGTTCACGACGGCCTCATTTCTCATCTGGTGTCGTGGGTGCAACGTAGACGGGGTCCCCAAAGATTCCCCGGTGACGCCTCCCCTTGACATTCCCAATCCAACCACGGAGTTGTTCACACCCCCGTGGTGCCCCACTCCCGGACCAGTGTGTGGCCTGGATGGCGATCATGGGGTGTGAAACGGTGAAGCCGGCTGATCTGTTACCAGGAATTTCCCTGCATGTGATGCATTTCTCGTCACGGTAGACCCGATTCCGGCAGGCGTGCCTTCAAGCGGCTCCGGCGTGTCGTGGGTAGATTCGTTGCCAGGCCAGTACCCGGATGGCCACCCGACTAGCAGAGCGCGTCCGTACGACCGAGGAGTCCTGATCGACACCGCCTACAACGCCGTACACCTCTTGGTTCTCGAGGGCCTCGAGGCGGTTCGCAAGCGGCCCGGCATGTACATCGGCTCCACCGACACCCGCGGACTCATGCACTGCCTGTGGGAGATCATCGACAACGGCGTGGACGAGGCGCTCGCCGGCGCCGCGCAGCACGTCGAGGTGACCCTTCACCCTGACGACTCGGTCGAGGTCCATGACGACGGCCGCGGGATCCCCACCGACAAGGAGCCACGCACCGGCCTGCCGGGTGTCGAGGTGGTCGCCACCAAGCTGCACGCCGGCGGCAAGTTCGGCGGCGGCTCGTACGTCGCCACCGGCGGCCTGCACGGCGTCGGACTGTCGGTGGTCAACGCGCTCTCGGCGCGGATGGACATCGACGTCGAGCGAGCGCCGTCCCAGCAGGGCATCTCGTTCAAGCACGGCACACCGGGCGTCTTCGACGGTGACGGACCCAGGGCGGCGTTCACGGCGAAGTCCGGCCTGACCCGCAAGGGCGGCCGGGTCCCCAAGACCAGGTCCGGCACCCTCATCCGCTTCTGGCCGGACCGACAGGTCTTCACCAAGGACGCGACGTTCGAGTTCGAGGGGCTGCTCGGCCGGGCCCAGCAGACGGCGTTCATCGTCCCCAGCCTGGAGCTGGTCATCCGCGACCTGCGTGGTCCGGAGATGCGCGAGGAGAAGTTCCGCCACGAGGGCGGCATCGCCGAGTTCGCCGACTTCCTGGCCCACGACGAGCCGGTCACCGACATCCGGCGGCTGCAGGGCAAGGACACCTTCACCGAGACCGTGCCGGTGCTCGACGACAAGGGTCACATGACCCCGCAGGAGGTCGAGCGCGAGCTCGACGTCGACATCGCGGTGCGCTGGGGGACCGGCTACGACACCGAGCTTCGCTCGTTCGTCAACGTCATCGCCACGCCCAAGGGCGGCACCCACGTCAGCGGCTTCGAGCAGGGCCTGCTGCGCACGTTCAACGACGCGATGAAGACCGCCAAGGTGTTGAAGGTCAACGACGACGACGTCACCAAGGACGACGTCCTCGAGGGCCTGACCGCCGTGGTGACGGTCCGCCTGGCCGAGCCGCAGTTCGAGGGCCAGACCAAGGAGATCCTGGGCACCCCCCAGGTGCGTGCCGCCGTGCGCAAGGTGGTCTCGGCGGAGCTGAAGAAGTTCCTCACCTCGACCAAGCGCGCCGAGAAGGCCCAGGCCAGACTGGTCATGGAGAAGGTCGCCGGAGCCGCCAAGACCCGGATCGCGGCCCGCCAGCACCGCGAGACCCAGCGGCGCAAGAACGCGCTGGAGTCCTCGGCGCTGCCCGCCAAGCTGGCCGACTGCCGGGCCACCGACGAGCGCAGCGAGCTGTTCATCGTCGAGGGCGACTCCGCGCTCGGCACCGCCAAGCTGGCCCGCAACTCGGAGTTCCAGGCGCTGCTGCCGATCCGCGGCAAGATCCTCAACGTCCAGAAGGCGTCGGTCGGCGACATGCTCAAGAACGCCGAGTGCGGCTCGATCATCCAGGTGGTCGGCGCCGGCTCCGGGCGCACCTTCGACATCGAGGCGACCCGCTACCAGAAGATCATCTTCATGGCGGACGCCGACTCCGACGGCGCACACATCCGATGCCTGCTGGCCACGCTGTTCTTCAAGTACATGCCCGAGCTCGTGCACCAGGGCCGCGTCTTCACAGCCGTTCCCCCACTGCACCGGATCGAGATCTCCAACCCCAAGAAGGGGATGGACAAGTACGTCTACACCTACTCCGACGACGAGCTGCAGCGGAAGCTGGCCGAGCTGTCCAAGAAGGGCGTGTCCTGGAAGGAGCCGGTCCAGCGCTACAAGGGCCTCGGCGAGATGGACGCCGACCAGCTGGCCGAGACCACTATGGATCCCCGCCGCCGTACCCTGCGCAAGCTCACCGTCGACGACGCCGACGAGGCGGCGAGGGTCTTCGAGCTGCTGATGGGCTCGGACGTCGCGCCGCGCAAGGAGTTCCTGGTCCAGGGCGCCTACGAGATCGACGCGGCGACTCTCGACGCCTGACCCGTATGGGTCATGGCGCCCTTGTGGGTCGCCTGCATACGGTCGCTGCGTGATGACTCGTGGCTTCATACCTATTGCCCTGCTCAGCGCCGGACTCCTCGCATTCGGCCTCCAACCGGCACCTGCCGCCGGCTCCTCGAACTCTCCGGGTCCCGACGTCGCGAAGCTCGACGGCGGACTGCGGATCCTCGCTGAGGCCGCGGAGAGCGGCCGGCCGGTCACCTCGCAGACCGGGATGGACGCCGGCAACGGGGTGAAGGTGCTCGCCGGGGCGCGGGTCGACCACGGCGACGTGCTGGTCAATGTGTACGTCGACGGCTCCGTCGCCGACGCAGCGTCGGCATTGCAGGGACTGGGTATGCGCATCTCCGCGACCAATGACCGGGCCCCCCAGCGGCTGGTGGCCGGCTGGCTGCCAGCCACCAAGCTGCTCGACGCGACCGCCCTGACCGCTACGAAGGCGATCCTGACCGTGCACACGGGCATGGATGGTGCGGATGGCACCGACACCGGCACCGTCCTCTCCCAGGGCGATGCTGCGCACCACGGCCCGCAGGCGAGGGCGCTCGGCACCACCGGTGCCGGGGTCAAGGTCGGCGTCATCTCGGACTCGATCAACAGGGTTGCCGGCGGCGTGGCCGCCAGCCAGGCCACTGGCAACCTGCCGGCCTCGGTGACCGTGCTGCAGGACGACCCCACCCCCGGCACCATCGACGAGGGCCGGGCGATGGCCGAGATCATCTACGACGAGGCTCCGGGCATCACCGAGATGTACTTCTCGACCGGCACCGTCGGCGGGGCCGCCGGCAAGGCAGCCAGCATTAACAACCTGGTCGCCCAGGGGGTCAAGGTGATCGCCGACGACATCTTCCTCATCGACGAGCCGATGTTCCAGGACGGCGTGGTCGCCCAGGCCGTCGACGCCGCCAAGGCGGCGGGTGTCAGCTACTTCGCCTCGGCCGGCAACCGGGCCAGGCAGAGCTGGGAGGGCACGCTCACAGGCACCGACAACGACTTCGACCCGGGCGCCGGCATCGACCCGATCCAGACCCTGGGCAACTTCTCCGGGGTGTCGCCGTTCATCTCGCTCCAGTGGGCCGAGCCGTGGGGCGCCGCCACGACCGACCTGCGGCTCGACTGGTACGTGGATGGCAACCCGGTCGCCTCGAATGACGACGACAACATCGCGACCGGGTTCCCGGTGGAGGTCGAGCAGCTCGGCTTGCCCGCGGGGTCGCACAGCGTCGCAATCGGGATCCACAGGGACGCCGGCGCCGGGACGCCGTTCATGAAGTACATCGCCGGCGGGGCCGGGACGTTCACGGTGGCCGAGTTCCCCACCAACTCCAACGCGATCAACCCGGACGCCGCCTCCGCGGCCGGGTCGCTGGCCGTGGCTGCGAGCAACTGGGCAACACCGACGACCCCTGAGGCGTTCAGCTCACGGGGCCCGTCGATCACCCGGCTGTTCACCGCGGCGGGAGTGCCTCAGGCGCCGGTCGTCCGGCTCAAGCCGGCGCTGGCGGCGGCGGACGGAGTCTCGACCACCGTCCCGGCCCTGCTCACGTTCTTCGGAACCAGCGCGGCCACGCCCAGCGCGGCCGGGATTGCCACGCTGATCCGCGCGGCTGCGCCTGCCCTGACGCCGAACCAGGTCGCCGCCATCATGACCGACACCGGCAACACGCAGGCCTGCCTGACGGCGGCGCCGGCCACCGACTGCGGGGCCGGCTTCATCATGGCCGACCTCGCAGTACAGGACACGGGGATCGGGACCGTGACGACCGCGACGCCAACTGTGACCGCGGCCAGCCCGGCCGGGCCGTCGAGCTCGACCACGCCGGCGATCACCGGCACGGCGGAAGCCGGCTCGACGGTCACGCTCTACGGGACCAACACCTGCGCGGGCCCCGCCCTGGGCAGCGGCACCGCCGTCGCCTTCCAGGGGAGCGGCATCACAGCGACTGTCCCGGCCAACGCCACGACGACGGTCTTTGCCAAGGCGACGAAGTTCAGTCAGTCAGACTCGGCCTGCTCGAGCACCTCGGTGTCGTACACGAACGACAGCGCCGCTCCTGACACGACGATCACGTCCACCTTCCCTGGTGGGGTGGCCAAGTCGTTGACCGTCCCGATCGACTTCACCTCGACAGAGGCGGGGTCGTCGTTCCAGTGCGCGCTCGACTCCGGGGCGTTCGCCAGCTGCACCAGTGGGCAGGCGCTGACACTCGCCTCGGGTCCGCACAGCGTCACGGTCAAGGCCACGGACCCGGCGGGCAACACCGACGCCAGTCCGGCGTCGGTGACGTTCAGCGCCTACGACTGCCCAACCCTCAACGCGGCCGCGCAGGCCGCCGCGAGCCAGGTCACGACCGCCCAGACGAAGGTGGCCAAGGCGAAGAAGGCGCTGAAGAAGGCCAAGAAGACCCACAACGCCACCAAGATCAAGAAGGCGAAGAAGAAGCTGAAGAAGGCCAAGGCGGAGCTCAAGACCGCCCAGGCCGCGGCGACGGCGGCGCAGCAGGCCGCGGCTCCCTGCGCTACCTAGCGGACTGCTGGCCGGCCGCGCCCTCGGGCTACACCTGGGGGTGCGTCGCCAGCCACCGTGCGACCGGCACCGGCTTGTCGCGGTCGTAGCCGACCGGCAGGCGTACGTCGCCGCGGGCGGTCAGGTAGTAGATGTCCCAGTGGTAATAGCCGTAGAACGCTCGCGGCCGTCGTTCCATGACCTTCGCCAGCAGGGTCACGCCACGGACGTAGTGGTCGGAGTTGTTGTAGCGGAACAGTGCGTCGTCCAGGCGTGACGGCCGCGCGCCGCCGTCGTGCGCCAGGTAGCGGGCGGCGGCCATGATGGCGTCGGCCGGGTCCTGGATGTCGCCGCGGCCCCACCTGGCCCACGTCCTGGGCAGGAACTGCATCGGCCCCTGTGCGCCCGCGACCGACGTACCGCGGATCCGGCCCATCCCGGTCTCCACGAGGTTGATGGCCGCGAGGTACTCCCAGCCGATGGCGTAGACACGCTCGCCGTGCTTGTAGAAGCGCAGGAGGTCCTCGGCGGGCGCCGGCGCCACGATCCGCCAGGCCGGCAACGTGTCGGCCAGCACGCTGTGCATGGCTCGGAACTCCCGGCGGGACGCGACGTTGTCTCTCACCACGCTGCGCAGTGGCCCCGGTAGCCCGGCCCGAACTCTCGCGTCCCACTGCGGATGGGCGCCGAGCTCGCGGTAGACGAGCTGCTGCGCGCGAGCGGCGCGCACCAGCTCCTTCGGTCGGGTCGACGGATCGGCGATCGCGGCTTCTGCGGACACCAACGCTCGGAGCGCCTGGTTCGCGGTGCCGGGGCGGCCGACCCCGGGCCGGTCCTTGCCCTGGCCGGTGACCTCCGGAACGGCGCTCGGCGCCGCTGAGGCGGAGGGGGTGTCGACTTGACCGGTCTGCGACGAGGGATCGGGCTCGTCGGTGCACCCCGTGACCGCGGTGACCGAGAACGCGGCCACGGCGGCCCAGCTCGACACCCGACGGGCTACCACGCAGACCAGCGTAGGCAGGCCGTGAACGAGTGGTCCGAGCGGTGACGGTCAGAACTTCTGCTCGAGCAGCCCACTGTCGACGTCGTACATGAAGCCGCCGACAAGGACCGACTTGGGGATCAGGGGGTGAGTACGCACGCGCTGCACGTCCTCCTCGAGCGCGGCCAGCTGGTCCTCGACCACGCTGAAGAACTGCCAGTCGGCATCAACACCCGCGGACTCGCCGACCCGGTCCCGCAGCTCCTGCTGGGTGCTTGCGGTCATCGCGCAGCGGGTGTGCGGCACGATGAGGATCCGCTCGACATTGAGCAGGTGGGCGCCGAGGACCAGCGCCTCGAGCGCAGACTCCGTGACCCGGCCGCCCGGGTTGCGGAAGATCTTTGCGTCGCCTGGCTTGAGGCCGACCATGTGCAGCGGGTCCAGCCGCGAGTCCATGCACGTCACGATGGCGACGCCGGCGTGCGCGATCCCGTCGAAGCCGCTCAGGTCGAATGTCGCGGCAAACTCTCGGTTCGCGGCCAACAGGTCGTCGAACTCCCCTGATTCTTGGCCCACGGGCCGGAACGGTAGCGGGTGCGCAGGGGCCTTGAACGCTCAGCCCACGGAGCGGAGGGTCTCCGCGACGTCGATGGAGCGCGTCGCGACGCCTCGGAAGAGCAGCAGTGCCAGAACGCCGGCCGCGACCGCGCAGAACACGGCGCCCAGGAAGACGGTCTGCTCCTGGGCGACGCCGGCGGCCTTCTGCAGGTCGCGAAAGGCCGAGCACATCTTCGGCTCGCCGCACACCTCGGTCACGGTCTTGAGCGCGTCCTGCTTGGCGTAGTAGCGGTGCAGCCCGATCGTCGTCAGCGCGGAGATGCCGACCAGCATCCCGACCATCCGGGAGACCACCACCATCGCGGTCGAGACGCCGTGCACGTCGGGGTCGGTCGACGCCAGGATCGCGGCGTTCACCGGAGCCAGCGCCAGGCCGAAGCCGAAGCCGCAGAGCACCAGCGCGATGTTGTAGGACGGGTGTTTCAGGGTCTCGACATCCCACTGCGACATCAGCGCGAAGCCGATCGCGGACATCGACATGCCGACCGCCGTCACGAGGCCCGCGCTGCGGGCGCGGATGAGGTAGCCGCCGATGATCGCGCCGATCGGCAGCGCGACGAGGAACCGGAGCAACACCAGCGCCGCCATCAGCTGCGACTTCCGGTACTCGGTGGTCCTGGCGAAGATCGGGATGTCGATGAGCGCGGCGATCAGCGCCGCGCCGACGAAGAAGCTCACGACGACCGCGCCCCAGGCCGGCGTACGGCGCAGCGCGCCCCGCGGGAGCAGTGGCGCCTCCGCGCGACGCAGGTGGAGGACGAGCGCTACCGTCGCGATGGCCGAGCCCAGGAGGTACCAGAGACCCTGGTCGGAGAAGACCTGCACGGCCGGGTCGGCCGTGGCGAAGGCCAGGATCACGCCGCCCAGGGCAATCGCCAGGAACAGGGCTCCGGTGAGGTCAGCATCCCGGGCGCTGCGACCCCAGCCGCGCAGGTCGACCAGCGGCCGCTTCGCGGTGGCGCAGCGCACCAGGAACAAGAGCAGGGCGACCATCGGAACCACGCCGACCGGCGTGAGCCACCGGCCGTCGCCGGCGAACGGGATGAAGTACTCGCCCCAGGTCAGGTCGCGGACGAGGCTCGGCGGCCGGATGAAGACGATCGCACCGAGGACCAGGGTGATGAGGAGGAGGACGAGAGCGATGGGGTCAGGCAGGTGCCGTCGTTGCCGTGGTTTCGAGACAGGCGCTAGCGCGCCTTCCTCAACCACCGGTGGTTGAGGAGGTTGCTCTGCAACCGTCTCGAAACCCCTGGTGGCCCGGATCGCTGCAGCGAGCACGAGCCCGACGGCCAGGTTGATCAGGAAGATGGCCGGCCAGTCGGCAACGGACAGGACCACCGCGCCGAACAACGGGCCGATCACCGAGCCCAGCTCCTGGACCGCGGAGACGATGCCGAGGGGTACGCCGCGGCGCTCGACGGGGTACAGGTCGGCGACCAGGGCCAGCGTCGCCGGCACCAGCCCGCCGCCACCGACGCCCTGGAGGAACCGTCCGGCGACCATGCTCGGCAGGTCGTAGGCCAGCGCGGTGACCAGCGAGCCGACGGCGAAGACCACCAGCGCCGCTGTGAGCACCGGCAGCCGGCCCCGCAGGTCCGCGATCCGGCCGATCAGAGGAAGCATCGCGACGTACCCGAGCAGGAAGCCGGACACGATCGGCGCCGCCCGCTGCAGCTGGTCGATCGGCACCCCGACGCTGCCCATCATCTCGGGCAGCGCCAGCACGACCACGTAGGTGTCAGCCGCGGCGAAGGCCACCGCAACGGCGGCCAGGGTGAGCAGCAACCGAGGCGAACGGGCGACCGCCGGGCCGGCGGTCACGGCGCGGTGATGTCCTTCTCGGTGCCGTAGTCGTCGAGCGTCAGCGTGTAGGTGACCTCGCCGTTGTCCTCGCCGTAGAAGGCACCCTTGAGCACGGCCTCGCGCAGCTCGTCGTCGTCGCTGATCGTGTAGGTGAACGAGAAGTCGCCCTCGGCGTCCGGGATCAGCGCCCCGACCGCGTCGCTGGAGATGGTCCCCGTGTATTCCGTGAGGATCTCCTTGTTGTCCTCGCCGCCGCGCACCGAGTCGCCGGCTTCGACGTCCTCGGCGGACGCGAGCAACCCGGAGAAGCCGCCGTCCGGGTCCATCAGCTTCGCGGGGTCGGGGGCGCCGTAGGTGCCGGGGTCGATCTCGGTCCAGTCGGGGAGGAGCAGCGAGTTCTTCGCGTAGGTCTTGCCACCGACCGCGATGACGTCGGCGTCGGCTGGCAACCCGCTGACGCTCAGCTTGAAGGTGCCCTCGAAGGCCGACGGGTGGATGCCGGTCCCGGCGGCCGAGGTGATGCCGGTGACGCCCTTCGGCAGGTCCTTGGTGGTCAGCGAGATGTTGACGCCGCTCGTGTCGTCGAGCGTCGCCTTCGCGGCGGCCAGCACCTCCTCGGGGTTGGCGTCGTCGTCGCCGTTGTCCCCGCCGTCCTTGGAGTCGTCGCTGCAGGCAGCCAGGCCGCCGAGGACCAGTGCGAGCACGAAGGGAGCGGCGAGCAGCCGAAGCCGCCCGGCCAAGGACACGATCACGGGGTCAGCCTCGCACACGGCACTACGACGAGAACCGGGCGAGCCGGGCTCCGACCGGGCCCGCCACGGCAGCGATCGGCTGGCTGCCCGGCGTCCCGGACCCGTCGCGCCTGCCGGTGGCCTCGGGCAGGTCGATCGGGGCGCCACTCGCGGCCGCGGCCCGGGCCGGCGCGTCACCGGCCCACGCGGTCACCAGCACGTCCTCGCCCTTGAGGAACCGATGGCACCGCACGCCGCCGGTGGCCCGGCCCTTCGCGGGGTACTCGCTGAACGGCGTCACCTTGACCGCACCCGGCTCGGTGCCGGGCAGGGCGGTCGAGGAGCCGGACGCGGTGACCACGACCTGGTCACTGGCGGGGCGGTCGCCGGACAGTGCGCCGAACCACGCGACCCGCTCATTGGCGGCGACCCGGATGCCGGCGATGCCACCGCCGGAACGGCCCTGTGGCCGGACCGTCTCGGCGCCGAAGTGCAGCAGCTGCGCGTCGGTGGTGATGAAGCAGAGCGTCTCGGTGCCGGTGGCCAGCTCGACGGCGCCGACCACCTCGTCGCCGTCGTCGAGCCGGATCACCTCCCACTCGTCCCTGCCCAGGACCTCGGGGTTGACCCGCTTGACGGTGCCCTTGCGGGTGCCGATCGCGAGCCCGGCCCCGTCGGTGGCGAGCCGGCTCAGCGCGAGCGCCCGCTCACCGGGCTCCAGCGAGGCCAGCTCACTGACCGGGTAGCCGCCCTGGAGATTCGGGTCGTTGGCCGAGGCGGGCAGCCCGGGCAGGTCGAGCACTGACAGCTTGATCAGCCGGCCGCGGCTGGTGATCAGGCCGACGTCGCCGCGAGCCGTGGTCGGCACGGCGGAGACCACCACGTCGTGGTTGGCTCGGGCGCCGCCCTCGCCGACCGGCTCGTCGCTCGACGTCCGGGCGAGCAGGCCGCTGGCGGACAGGAACGCGAAGCACGGGTCGTCGGCGACCTCGAGCGGAGCGGCACTCGGGGTGACGGTGGTGCCCGCGGACTCGAGCAGGACGGTGCGCCGCGGGGTGCCGTAGGTCTTGGCGACCTCGGCCAGCTCGTCGGACACGACCTTCCTGAGCAACGCCTCGTCGGCCAGGATCGCCTCGAGCTTCTCGATCTCGTCGCGCAGCGTCTGCTGCTCCTTCTCCAGCTCGATCCTGCTGAACCTGGTCAGCCGGCCCAGCTGCATGTCGAGGATGTAGTCGGCCTGAGCGACGGACAGGTCGAAGACCGAGATCAGCCGCTCGCGCGCTGCCGGACGGTCGTCGCTGGTGCGGATCAGCTGGATGACCTCGTCGATGTCGACGAGTGCCATGAGCAGGCCCTCGACCAGGTGCAGCCGGTCGGCCTTCTTGTCGCGGCGGAACTGCGAGCGGCGGCGTACGACGTCGTAGCGGTGCCCGAGGAAGACTTCGAGCAGCTCCTTGAGGCCCAAGGTGCGCGGCTGACCGTCAACCAGGCAGACGTTGTTGATGCCGAAGGACTCCTCCATCGGAGTCAGCCTGTAGAGCTGCTCGAGGATGGCCTCGGGGACGAAGCCGTTCTTGACCTCGATGACCAGGCGCATGCCGTTGGCCATGTCAGTGAGGTCCTTGACGTCGGAGATGCCCTGCAGCTTCTTGCCCTGGACGAGCAGCTTGATCCGCTCGACGACCTTCTCCAGCCCGACGGCGTATGGCATCTCGGTGACCACGATGCCCTTGCGCCGCCCGACCGTCTCGACCCTGGCGGTCGCGCGCATCCGGAAGCCGCCCCGGCCGCTCTCGTAGGCGTCGCGGATGCCGTCGAGCCCGATGATCTTGCCGCCGGTCGGCAGGTCCGGCCCGGGAATGAACCGCATCAGCCCGTCGATGTCGGTGTTGGGGTGCACGATCAGGTGCCGCAGCGCCTGGATCACCTCGACCAGGTTGTGCGGCGCCATGTTGGTGGCCATGCCGACCGCGATGCCGGTGCTGCCGTTGACGACCAGGTTGGGGATCGCCGCCGGGAGGACGACGGGCTCGAGCTCGCGACTGTCGTAGTTGGGCTTGAAGTCGACCGTGTTCTCGTCGATCGAGGCCGTCATCGCCACCGCGGGCGGCGCCATGCGGCACTCGGTGTAGCGCATCGCCGCCGGTGAGTCGTCAGGACTTCCGAAATTCCCATGGCCGTCGACCATCGGCACCCGCATCGACCAGGGCTGGGCCATCCGGACCAGGGCGTCGTAGATCGCGCCGTCACCGTGCGGGTGCAGCCGGCCCATGACCTCGCCGACAACGCGGGCGCTCTTGACGTGACCGCGGTCAGGGAAGAGCCGCATCTCGTTCATCGTGTGCAGGATCCGGCGCTGCACCGGCTTCAACCCGTCGCGGGCGTCGGGGAGGGCGCGCGAGTAGATGACCGAGTAGGCGTACTCCAGGAACGACGAGCGCATCTCGTCGCCCACGTCGATGTCGAGGATGTGCTCCTCGAAGTCGTCCGGAAGATCCTGCTTGGTGGTACGCCGCGCCATGGCCCCATCCTCTCCTGTGGCACCGACGACTCCTTGCGGGCCACGCCGGTTGTTTACCCCCGCGAGCTTCGGCCGCCCGATCCCACAGGGGTTGGGTGTCCGCTCGCCGGCTTCGAGGAGTCCACTCGCGGTCTTGTCTACCCCGGCGAGCTTCGGCCCCAGTCCGCGACGACAGCTCGCTGCGCTCGCGGGCGCCTGGCTCGCTGCGCTCGCTCCGGCGCAGTCGTCACGGCCATGGGGCCGATCGCCGGGCGCGCGCTGCGCGCGACAAACCGGGTCGCTTCGCTCCCACCGCGGCCCTACGAAACCAAGCAAGTAGGGCGTACCTGCCCAGCCGCGTCTACGTGGAGGGAGCGAAGCGACCCGGTCTTTCGCGGGCGAAGCCCGCGCGCCCGGCGATCGGCCTGGTGGCCCCGACGACAGCCCCAGGAGCGAGCGCCAGCGAGCGTCCGGGGGCTGTTGCGAGCGAAGCTCGCGTCGTCGGGGACATCCAGGCCGAAGCTCGCCGGGGTATCCAAGACCGCGAGCTGACTCCACGAAGCCGGCAAGCAGGTCGTTTGTGTGTCCGGGCGGGCAAGCGGGAGAGCGCGCGGGCACCCCATGAGGGCAAGGCAGCGGAGGGGGAGCACATCCAGGGCCTGCACATCTGCATCCGGCAGCCCCTCCGCCTCCTACGATGGCTGGCGTGAGCGGCTCCGAGCAGGTGACGGCGGTCGAGCCGCCGCGCCACTGGGAGGCCGACGTCGTCCTGCGTGACGGCAAGACCGCGCACGTCCGGCCGATCAGGACCGAGGACGCCGAGCTGCTGGTGGAGTTCTACGAGCGGGTCTCGGACCGGTCGAAGTACTACCGGTTCTTCTCGCCGATGCCGCACCTCTCCGATCGCGACGTGGCCCGGTTCACCCAGGTCGACCACGACCAGCGGGTGGCGTTCGTCATGACCCTGCAGGGCCAGATGATCGCGGTCGGGCGGTACGACGTGGTGGCGCCCGGTGAGGCCGAGGTGGCCTTCCTGGTCGAGGACCAGCACCAGGGCCGCGGGATCGCCCAGATCCTCCTGGAGCACCTCGCCCAGGCCGCCCGTGAGCGCGGCATCGAGCGGTTCGTCGCCGAGGTGCTCCCCGACAACCAGCGGATGATCCAGACCTTCCGCGACGCCGGCTACCGGGTCGTGAGCGCCTACGACGAGGGCGTGCTCCAGCTGGAGTTCCCGATCGAGCCGACCGACACCGCGATCGGGATCATGCAGGGCCGCGAGCACGTGGCCGAGGCGGCGTCGATCCACCGGTTCTTCAACCCCACCTCGGTCGCCGTGATCGGGGCCAGCCGGCGCCAGGACACCATCGGCCAGGCGCTGGTCCGCAACCTGGTGACCGGCGACTTCACCGGACGCGTCTACGCCGTCAACCCCAGCGCCCGCGCGGTGTCCGGCCTGCCGACGTACAAGAACGTCAGCGACATCCAGGACGACGTCGACGTCGCGATCGTCGCGGTGCCGGCCGAGTCGGTCGAGGACGTCGTTCTCGACTGCGCGGCCAAGGGCGTGCACGGCCTGGTCGTGATCTCGTCGGGCTTCGCCGAGACCGGCGAGGAAGGACGGCAGCGGCAGCGCCGGCTGGTCGGGCTGTCCCGCTCGTACGGCGTCCGGCTGATCGGCCCGAACGCGCTGGGCATCATCAACACCGACCCGGCCGTGTCCATCAACGCCTCGCTGGCCACGCTGATGCCGCCGCGGGGCCGGGCCGGGTTCTTCTGCCAGTCCGGAGCGCTCGGTTCGGCGATCCTCGAGAAGGTCCGCAACCGTGGCCTCGGCCTGTCGACGTTCGTCAGCGCCGGCAACCGCGCGGACGTCTCCGGCAACGACCTGCTGCAGTACTGGGAGGAGGACGAGTCGACCGAGGTGGTGATGATGTACCTCGAGTCCATCGGCAACCCGCGCAAGTTCTCGCGGATTGCCCGCCGGGTCTCGCTGCGCAAGCCGGTCATCGCGGTGCGCTCCGGGCGCACCACCCAGGGCGTCCCCATGGGCCACGCGGTCCGCAAGATCGCGGCGCCGCCGCAGGCCGTGGACGCGATGTTCCGGCAGGCCGGGGTGATCCAGGTCGACACCCTCGAGGACATGTTCGACGTCGCCCAGCTCGCGGCGCACCAGCCGCTGCCGCGCGGCCGCCGGGTCGCGATCGTGGGGAACTCCGACGCGCTGGGCCTGCTGGCCGCGGACGCCGCGTCCGCGGTCGGGCTGGTGGTCAACAAGCAGGTCGCGCTGAGTGCCGAGCCCTCGCCCGAGGACTTCGAGGACGCCCTCGACGACGCCATCGACGACCCGGACGTCGACGCGGTGGTCGTGGTCTACATCCCGCCGCTCAGCGTCGCCGGGGAACCGATCGCCAACGTGCTGGCGGCGGTGGGGGAGCAGTCCGACAAGCCGCTCGTCTCGACGTTCCTCGGCACCGAGGGCATTCCCGAGCTGCTTCGCGTCCCCGACGTGGCCGGCTCCACCGCGGGCCGCGGCTCGGTGCCCTCCTACCCCGCGGTCGAGGCGGCCGTCCGTGCGCTCGCCCGGGTGGTCGACTACGCCGTGTGGCTGCGCACGCCGGACGGCGCGGCGCCCGACCCGGGCGCCGTGGACCCGGCCAAGGCCCAGCAGGTGATCGGCCGGGCCCTCGCGGCGAGTCCGGACGGCGTCGACCTCGAGGACGACGCGCTCACCGAGCTGCTCGCGGCGTACGGGATCGAGCTGTCGGAAGCCCGACCGGTCAGGTCATTGCGCGAGGCCCAGAAGGCCGGCAGGGAGCTGGGCTGGAACGTCATCCTCAAGGCCACCACGGAGCGGGTCCGCGAGCGGCCGGACCTCGCGCACGTGTGGCGCAACATCGACTCGTCCGCGGAGATGCGCGACGCCTGGGAGAACCTGCTCGAGGTCGTCGGCGAGTCCGAGGAGGCCGGCTACGTCGTCCAGAAGAACGCGTCGCCCGGCGTACCGGTCGCGATCCGGAGCCTGGAGGACCCGCTGTTCGGACCGGTCGTCTCCTTCGGCATCTCCGGGCCCATCATCGAGCTGCTCTCGGACGTGTCGTACCGGATCCCGCCGATCTTCCAGCACGACGCGGCGTCGATGGTGCGCGAGATCCGCTCCTCGCCGATGCTGTTCGGCTACCGCGGCAGCGAGGTGGTCGACATCGACGAGGTGGAGCGGCTGATCCAGCGGGTGGCCCAGCTGCAGAACGACCTGCCGCAGGTCCGCTCCCTCGAGCTCTCGCTGGTACTGGCCGGCGCCCACGGCGCGACCGTGCTGACCGCCGCGGCCCGGGTCGAGCCGGTCATCGACCCGCGCTCCGACTGGTTCGTGCGCCGGATGCCGGCCGTCCCGGGTGACACCATCCCGGGGTGAGCGCTTCGACTCCGTGCCAGACTCCACACCATGCCTCTCCGCACCACCGATGACCAGGACCGCAGCGTCGAGCTGCGGGACGCGATCGACCACACCGGCTACTACCCCGACGTGGTCATCGACAGCGTGTCCGCCGCGGTCTCGGGGGAGAGGGTCGTGTCGTTCTACGTCCACCACGAGCCGACGTTCGACCGCGACGAGGTACGCCGCCACCTGTCGGTCATGGTGCTCACACCGAGCCGGCTGATTATCGTGCACACCGACGAGCACGCAGGGGATGACCTGCTGCCCGAGCCGTACACGTCGACGTCCTCCGAGGCGATCCGGCTCAGCTCGGTGACCTCCGTGGTGGTGACCCGCATGGTCGCCAACCCGACCAAGGGGCCGACGACGCCGGCCGAGGCCGTCATCACGCTCGGCTGGGGCGGGGTCAGCCGGGTCGACCTGGAGCCGGCCGGCTGCGACGACCCGCAGTGCGAGGCGGATCACGGCTACACCGGCGTGCTGGCGTCCGACGACTTCTCGCTGCGCGTCTCGGCCGCGGCGGACGGCCAGGACGCGGTCCCGCGCCTGCTGTCGTTCGCCGAGCAGCTCTCGGCGCGGACTCACTCGGGGTGATCACCCCACGGGGTTCTTCGCCTCCCCCGCTTCGCTCCTCCGACGAACGACCCCGCGGGGGCCCCGAAAAAGCGGTGACACCTTTCGTCGAGCCCGCGTACGGCCATCGCGGGCTCGGTGACGTGGTGCCGGCGATCAGCCGTGCGCTCGGCAGCGACGTCCTCGCTGCACCCACCGGGTTGGTGCTGCCGGAGGCGCCGGCGTACGTCCTGTTCCTCGTCGACGGCCTCGGGTCGCGGCTGCTGGAGCGGTACGCCGCCACGGCTCCGTACCTCTCCTCGCTGCTGGCCGACTCCCTGCCCGGCACCGCCGGGGTCCCGTCGACGACCGCGACCAGCCTCACGTCGCTCGGCACCGGCCTGACCCCCGGTACGCACGGCCTCGTCGGGTTCACCAGCCGGGTGCCGGGCACCGACCGGCTGCTCAACGCGCTGTTCTGGGACAAGTCGGTGGACCCGCTGGAGTGGCAGCCGCACGCGACGGCGTTCTCTCGGCTCACCGACGCCGGCGTGCGGGTGGACGTGGTCAACAAGCGGGAGTTCGACCGCAGCGGGCTGACCATCGCCGCGCAGCGCGGCGCCGGCTACATCGGCGCGGACCGGATCGGTGAGCGGATCGCGGGCGCGGTCGTCGGGTCCACACACCGTCCGTCGCTGACCTACCTCTACGACGGTGACCTCGACTGGACCGGCCACAAGTACGGCGTCGACTCGCCGCAGTGGCTCCAGCAGCTCGCCGCCATCGACGCCGAGACGGTACAGCTGCGCGAGGCGCTTCCCGACGAGGTGCGGCTGGTCGTGGTCGCCGACCACGGCATGGTCGACTCCACGCCGGCCAGCCGGATGGACATCGACCAGTACGACGAGCTCCGCGACGGGATCGTGCTGCTCGGCGGTGAGGCGCGGTTCCGGCACCTCTACTGCGCGGACGGTGCCGCGTCGTCGGTCGCCGGCTGCTGGGCCGACGTTCTGGGGGACCGGGCCGACGTCCTGCTGCGCGAGGACGCCATTGCCCGCGGCTGG
This sequence comes from uncultured Actinomycetota bacterium, assembly GCA_963825455.1. Taxonomy (GTDB): domain Bacteria; phylum Actinomycetota; class Actinomycetes; order Propionibacteriales; family Nocardioidaceae; genus Nocardioides. Next base: position 247,775 of record CAWGTG010000019.1, on the reverse strand, counting down.
TTCGGCCCCGTCACCGAGCTGGTCCTCCCGAGGCTCGGCGACGTGATGGTCGCGGCCCGCGACGACCTGGCGCTGTTCTCGAGCAAGGACTTCGGCTACGAGATGAGCCTGGTCGGCCTGCACGGCTCTCTGACGTCGGACGAGATGTTGATCCCGATCCTGGTGGGGTAGGTCCGTCGGGCAGTTTCTTGCTGGCAGGCCCGTCACTCCGGCTGGTTGCCCGGTTCGCCACCGACCAGGTACGACGACTCCACGCCGGTGTACATCAGGTGGGCGACCAGCCCCTCCGCCGCGTGCACGAGGTTGTGGCAGTGGTCCATCCAGATGCCGGGGTTGTCGGCGACGAACGCGATCTCGAAGGACTCGCCGTCCTTGACCTCCAGGGAGTCCACCCACCAGGGGCTGCCGCTGGCCGGCTCGCCGTCGCGGGAGAGCACGACTGCGTGGTGCCCGTGCAGGTGCATCGGGTGGTTGTCGCCGCTGCCGTTGTCGATCTCGAAGACGACGACGTCGCCTTCGCTGACCATGTACATCGGGACGTCGGGGAACAGGTGGCCGTTCACGGTCCAGAAGAGACCGGGCCGGCCGTCCAGGAAGCCGGGGCGCCTGCCGATCCGGTAGTCGAACCGCCGGTCCGGGTCACTGACGTCGAAGCCGATCTCGGCCGGCTCGCCGTAGGTCAGCAGGTCCACGGACTCTTCCGGTGCCGGTGGCGCGTCGCCGGCCGCGGGGTCGGCGTGGAGGACGAGGGCCGTGGAGCCGCCGAAGTCGACCCGGATCCCGTCCTCAGGCACCACGAACCCCAGGTCGACGCGCCCGCCGGCCGGCAGGCCGTACTTCTCGTCCACGATCTCGCCGGGCTGGTTCACCTCCCTGCCGTCGACGGCGAGCACGCGGTACGGCGCACCGGTCACCCACAGCGTCGCGAGCCCGTTGTCGGTGTTGACGACGCGGAGCCGCACGGACCGGCCGGGCTCGGCGGGGCGGGTGGTCGTGCCCTCCTCGCCGTCGAGCGTCGCCCCGTCGGCGTACCGGTGCAGAACGGCGAGCTCCTCCTGGACCTCCGGGTCCGGGACCTCGGGCCGGATGACCAGGGCCCCGAGGAGACCGCGGCGCACCTGCTCGTGGGAGACCTGGTGTGAGTGGTACCAGAAGGTGCCTGCGTCCTCGGCCACGAAGCGGTAGACGTGCTCCTCGCCCTCGAGGACCGCGTCCTGGGTGACGCCGGCGACGCCGTCCTCGGCGTTCGGGACGTCGACGCCGTGCCAGTGCAGCGTGATTCCGTCGTCGACGTTGTCGTTGACCAGGGTCACCTCGACCAGGTCGCCGACGGTGGCTTCCACGGTGGGACCGGGGGAGGTGCCGTTGACGGTGTAGTGGTCGTCCTCGACGTGGACGGTCAGCGTCTCGCGTACGTCGGCGGGCCGAGCAGGATCGGCAACCAGGTCCTTGACCGGCGTGCCGTGTCCCATGCCGTGGTGCTCGTCCACCGGGCCGCCGCCCCAGTCGACGTACCCCATCTCCGCCATGTCGTAGCTGTCCGGAAGCAGGCTCGACTTCCACATCCAGCCCAGCGGCAGCAGCAGCGCGAGCGTCGCCGTGATGGCGATAAGGGTGCCCCGCCGGTCCCTCAGAACCGCCCAGGTCCGGGCCCGCAGGATCGCGAGACGGCCGGGCAGGGGCACTCCGTCAGACCGTGCCGGCGGACGCCGGAGCCGGAGCGATGACCGCACCCTGCCTGGCGCGCTGCGCGGCTCCGATGGCGGCGCCCATGATCATCAGCGCGTTGATGCCGTGCAGTGCCCCGAAGCCCGAGCCGACCTCGCGCGAGAGGGCAGGCAGCACGAAGACCTGCAGGATCACCAGGCCGAAGATGATCGCGGCCAGCATGGTGCCCTTCGGGACCTTGGCGAAGAAGGACACGATCAGCAGCAACAGCGAGCACAACGGGATCAGGACCAGGCCGACGATGAACATGTGGAGGAAGAAGCCGAGCTCTCCGCCGAACGACTCGCAGTCGTCCCTGCAGTCGAGGAACTCCTCGTCGATGATGCCTCCGTCGTTGACGAAGTTGGTCATGCCGAAGAAGCCCCAGGCGATCGCACCTGCTTGGACGACGACGAGCACGGCGATGGAAATCGCCAGGAATCGGTAGGCCTTCACAAGATCCCCCCTGTAGCTGCGGTGTCAGTGTCACTGACGCACGAGCATCCGCCGAGACGGCGCTCCGGGGCAATGGCTTTGCCGGGCCACGTTGTGACTAGATCTACTTGACGGATCAACCGAATGGCAGAGGCTCGGCGCCCAGCGCCACGGCGTGGGCGCGCGCCGCGGTCATCCGGCGCCGGTGGTGCTGGCGGCAGAGCACCTCGTAGGAGATCTCGGGAGCCGCCTCGTCGCTGCCGGCCTGCTCGACGTCGCCGACCACGATCACCTCGCCCTCGACGACCATCACTCCGTCCTCGGTGCGGGCGTTGTGGGTGGCGCGCTTGCCGCACCAGCACAGTGCCTCCACCTGCAGGACGTGGGTTCGGTCGGCGAGCTCGACCAGCCGGGCGCTGCCCGGGAACAGCTCGCTGCGGAAGTCGGTGAGGATCCCGAACACGAACACGTCCAGCTGGAGCTCGTCGACCACCTTGGCCAGCTGGTCGACCTGGTCGCGGGTGTAGAACTGCGCCTCGTCGCAGATCAGGTAGTCGACCCGGGCGCCGCGGGTGAGCTCGTCAACGACGTAGCGCCAGAACTGGAAGTCCTGGTCCACCTCGATCGCGTCGTGCTGCAGGCCCAGCCGGCTGGACACCAACGCGGTACCGGCCCGGTCGCGGCTCGTGAAGATCCGGCCGACCAGGCCGCGCTGGACGCGGTTGTGGTTGGTCTGCAGGGCCAGCGTGCTCTTCCCGGAGTCCATCGTCCCGGTGAAGAACTGGAGCTCGGCCACGCGCACACCCTAATGAGGGGCGCCGGTCAGGGATGGAGGCGCGAGCCCTTCACGGTCTTGTCGACGCCGTTTTTCGGGCCATGTACGGCGATCCCGACCAGGTCGAGGTCGTCGCGGGTCACGGCCCGCACCACCGCCCGGTTGGCCAGGTCGTTGCCGGTGGAGAACATCTCGCGGGTGTAGACGCTCATCGGCAGCTCGCGGCCCAGTGCGCGGGAGTGGGCGGCCTTGATCGTGGCGGCGTCCGCCTCGAGGACCACGACCGGCTGGCCGAGCAGCGGGAGGTATGCCGTCCCGTCGGCGTCCTCGTAGGGCTCGCCGATCAGCTGGGGATCCCCGGCGACGATCCCGCTGACGAGGAACGCCGTCACGTTGAGCCGCTGCCAGGTCTCGAGGTCGTCGCGGACCAGGACCGCGATCTTCGTGTCGAAGCTCATGGCCCCAGCGTCGAGCCTCGGGCGCGGGGCGGTCTTGTACGTTCCTGACATGGAGCAGGTCCGCGCCTGGCGACCGGACGTGCCGGGGCTCTCGGAGGTCCTGCACGCCCACTTCACCGAGCACGCCTACCCGGCCCACGTCCACGGCGAGTGGACGTTGCTGCTGGTCGACGCGGGGGGCATCGACTACACGCTGGACCGCCAGCGGCAGCAGGCGGTGACCTGCAGGCTCACGGTGCTGCCGCCGTACGTCCCCCACGACGGGCGCTCGGCCTCACCCGGCGGGTTCGACAAGCGGGTGCTCTATGTCGATCAGCGCTGGCTGCCGGAATCGCTGGTCGGGGCTGCGGTCCGGAGTCCGTCGCTCGCCGACCCCGAGCTGGCCCAGGCGGTCGCGGCGGTGCACGGCGCCCTCGACGATCCGCTCGAGGCGGAGAGCCGGCTGGCCATGGTCACCGAGCGGATCGCCCGGCACCTCGGCTCTGCGGAGCCGGGGCAGGCGGAGCGCGATCCCGGACTGGCCCGGCTGCTCCGAACCCGGCTCGACGAGAACGGGCCGAGCCTGGAAGCGCTGGCCAGCGAGCTCGGGACCCACCCGTCGCACCTGGTCCGGGTCTTCCGCCGGGAGTACGGCCTGCCGCCGCACCGGTACGTCGTCACCCGCCGCCTGGACCGGGCCCGCCGACTGCTGCTGGAGGGAATGCCGATCGCCGAGGTCGCGGCAGTGGCCGGCTTCCACGACCAGTCCCACCTGACCCGCCACTTCCGGGCGCTGCTGGGAACCACGCCCGGTGCGTTCCGGAGCGCTGCCTGAGCCCGGCCCCGGCTGCAGGTTTCCCCGGGTACCCGGGGAAACCTGACGATCTGGGCCGAAACTTCACCCCAGATCGTCAGGGTTGCCCGGGTACCCGGGTATCCCAACCGCGCAGGACAGGATGGCCCCGTGACCTCGCCGCTCATCTCCGTCGCGGAGCTCAAGGCTCAGCTCGCCAGCGTCACCGTGCTCGACGTGCGCTACCGGACCGCAGGTCCGGCCGGACCGGGGGAGTACTCCCTCGGGCACGTGCCCGGAGCGGTGTACGTCGACGTCGACACCGAGCTGGCGTCCCCACCCGGCGCCGGAGGGCGGCACCCGCTGCCGGCGCCCGAGTCCTTCGAGGCTGCGATGCGCCGGGCCGGGGTCCGTCAGGACCGGCCGGTGGTCGTCTACGACGACTGGGGCGGCCGCGCCGCGGGCCGAGCGTGGTGGCTCCTGCGCTTCCACGGCCTCCACGACGTCCGGGTCCTCGACGGCGGGTGGTCAGAGTGGGTCGCGGACGGCGGCGAGGTCGAGCGAGGCGTGCACATCAACGCCGTTCCCGGCGACTTCACCGCCCGACCCGGTCAGCTGCCGGTCGTCAAGGCCGATGGGGTGCTCGACGTACCCGTGGTGGTCGACGCCCGGGCACCCGAGCGCCACCGCGGCGAGACCGAGCCGATCGACCCGGTGGCCGGCCGGATCCCGGGCGCGGTCAACGTGCCGACCAGCGCCAACCTGGCGGCCGACGGCCGGTTCCGAAGCCCGGACCAGCTCCGCGCGCTGTACGAGGCCGCCGGAGTGCCCCTGGACGGCACCGAGGTCGCCGTCTACTGCGGCTCGGGCGTCACGGCCATCCATGACCTGATCGCCCTCGAGCTCCTCGGCGTGCACGCCACTCTCTTCCCGGGCTCGTGGTCGGGCTGGATCACCGATCCGGAGCGCCCGGTCGAGACCGGGTAGCTCCTGTTAGGAAGAGACCGTGCAGTCCACCCAGATCGTCCTGGCCAAACGTCCCGACGGTGAGCCGACGGCCTCCGACTTCGAGACGGTCACCGTCGACCTTCCGCCGCTCGAGGACGGACAGGTGCTGCTGCGTGTCCGCTACCTCTCGCTCGACCCCTACATGCGGGGCCGGATGAGCGAGGCGGAGTCGTACGCCGACCCGGTCGCCCTCGGTGACGTGATGGTCGGCGGCACGGTGTGCGAGGTGCTGGAGTCCCGCTCGGACCACCGGGCGGTCGGCGACCTGGTGCAGTCCTACTCCGGCTGGCGGACCCACGCGGTCGCCGACGCGCGCCACACCCGCAGGCTCGACCCGGACGCAGCTCCGGTGTCGACGGCGCTCGGCGTGCTGGGCATGCCCGGGTTCACGGCGTACGCCGGGCTCCTCCTGCTCGGAAGGCCGCAGCCCGGCGAGACCGTCGTGGTCGCGGCCGCCACCGGACCGGTCGGCTCAGCGGTGGGCCAGATCGCGAAGATCAAGGGCGCGCGGGCGGTCGGGGTCGCCGGGGGGCCCGAGAAGTGCCGCGCGCTCCTCGACGAGTTCGGGTTCGACGCGGCCGTGGACCACCGGGCACCCGACTTCCGCGACCGGCTGGCCGAGGCGGTGCCGGACGGGATCGACGTCTACTTCGAGAACGTCGGGGGAGCGGTGGCCCGTGCCGTGCTGCGGCACCTGAACCTCTACGCCCGGATCCCCGTCTGCGGCCTGGTCGCCGGCTACAACGCCACCGCGGCGGCCGAAGGCCCCGACCGGCTCGACGGTTTCATGCGCCGGGTGCTGACGAAGAGCCTCACCATCCGGGGCTTCATCCAGAACGAGTTCGAGCGCGAGCACTTTCCACGGTTCTTCGATGAGATGTCCGCCTGGGTCAGGGACGGGCAGGTCCGCTACCGCGAGGACGTCACTGTCGGACTCGAGAACGTCGTCGAGGCGTTCAACGGCATGCTGGCCGGCCGCAACTTCGGGAAGGTCGTCGTCCAGGTCGGCGACTGACCTGCTTGACTCGAGCGAGTGGACGGCGTGCGCATCGAGGCCATCGGACCCGACGATCCGACGTTCGCCGACTGGCACTCAGCGATCGCCCGCTCCTACGCCCACGAGCGAGAGCCGGGCTGGTGGGAGTCGCTCGAGGCGGCGCAGATCTCCTTCGCCCGGCCCAGCGCCCAGAAGCGCCGTCTTGCCCTGGTGGCCAGCGAGGGTGGGACCGTGGTGGGCGGCGCCGAGCTGGGCCTGCCGCTCGACGTCGACGTGGAGACGATGTCGGTCGAGCTGGGTGTCCTGCCCGGCGCTCGCCGTCGAGGAGTCGGTGACGTGCTGATGTCAGCGGTCCGAGCGGTGGCCACCCGCGAGGATCGACACGTCCTGCAGGCGGAGGTGTTCGTCCCGACCGACCGCGGCCCGGACGAGTGGCCCGGAGCCCGCTTCGCTGAGCGGCACGGCCTGCGCTGCGCGACCGTCGAGCACCGCTTCCTGCTCGACCTGCCCGTGCCCGGTGAACGGCTCGACGACCTGGCTGCCGGAGCGCGGCAGGACGCCTCACCGGACGACGTCGTCGTCTCATGGGTCGGCAGCTGCCCGGAGCAGTACCTGGAGCAGTGGGCAGGGATGCAGACCCAGATGAACCAGGACGTCCCGACCGGCGAGCTGACGGTGACCGCGCGTCACGTGGACGCCCAGCGGATCCGGGACTCCGACCGCCGGATGGCCGAGCAGGGCTGGACCAAGGTGCGGAGCATGGCCCTGGACGCCGACAGCACCGGCCGCGGGTACACCGAGCTCTTCGTGTCGGAGCACGACCGCGACGTCGTGGTGCAGGACGACACCTGGGTGGACCGCGCGCATCGCGGGCGTCGGCTCGGGATGCGGCTCAAGGTGGCCAACCTGCGCCAGCTGCAGAGCCACGCCGACGGAGCGCTTCTCGGCCCCCGCCGCAGCCTGCAGACCTACTGCGAGAAGGACAACACATCGATGCGCCGTATCAACGCCGAGGTGGGGTTCCGGGCGGTGGACTCCCTGCGCGGCTACGAGGGCCGGATCACCAGTGGATCCCCTTGAACACCTTGGCCAGCATGATCTGCTCGGTCTCGCGGGTGCCGGTGGAGACCTGCTCGCCCTTGGCGGCGGCCGAGTCGGGGAAGACGTGGTAGGCCATGTTGAGCACCCGGAACGCCAGCTTCGGTGCCAGGGTGTGCGCGACCGCCCCGGCGTTGCCGAGCATCGTGTTGATCTCGTGGGGGCGTTCGACCATGGCCTTGATGACCAGGTCGGCCGCCTGCGCGGGTGAGATGGTCGGGAACTTGTCGTAGATCTTGGTCGGGGCGATCATCGGCGTCCGCACCAGCGGCATGTGGATGCCGGTGAAGGTGATGCCGTCGCCGACCAGCTCCGACGAGACGACGTTGGACCACGAGTCGAGCGCGGCCTTCGACGCGACGTACGCCGAGAACCGGGGCGGGTTCGTCTGTACGCCGATCGAGCTGATGTTCACGACGTGGCCGCGCTTCTGCTTGCGCATCGTGGGGATCAGCCCCATCACCAGCCGGATCGCGCCGAAGTAGTTGAGCTGCATGGTGCGCTCGAAGTCGTGGAACCGGTCGTGCGACAGCTTGATCGACCGGCGGATCGACCGGCCGGCGTTGTTGACGACGAAGTCGATCGCCGGCAGCTCGGCGGTCATCTCCTTGCAGAGCGTGTCGATGGCGTCGAGGTCCGACAGGTCGCACGGGAAGACGTGCGCCGTGCCGCCACGCCGCTCGATCGTCGCCCGGGTCGCCTCGAGCTTGTCCTTGCCGCGGGCGACCAGCACCGGGATGCCCCCGCACTGGGCCACCTTCAGCGCGGTGACCTGGCCGATGCCGGACGATGCGCCGGTGATGACGACGTACTTGCCCTTGAGCGCGTCGCGGTTCCGGGAGTCGCGGCCCGTGGCCTCGTCGAGGTTCTCCTCCCAGTAGCCCCACAGGGTCCGCGCGTACCCCTCGAGGTCGGGGACGGCGATGCCGGAGCCGGCCAGTGCCTTCTCGGTGCGTCGCGAGTCGAACACCGCGGTGAACGACGTGTGCGACAGCACCTCTGCCGGCACGCCGAGCCGCCCGACGGTCAGGTCGAGCACTGCCTGCGCGGGCGCGGACCGCACGACGCCGTTGATCAGCGTCGAGGGACGCAGCGCGCGGGGGAGCAGGCCGAGGGCCCCGGTGTTCCGCCGGTCGACCGGCGTCGCGAACGTCGGCGCGCCGGCGGCCTTGCAGAACGCGTTGACCATGTCGACGACCGGCTGCGGGTCGGGGTTGACCAGGTGGAACGCCTCGCCGTCGCGGCCGGGCAGGTGGGCCAGGTGGTCCATCGCCTTCGCGACGTAGTCGACCGGCACCACGTTGGTGTCGCCGAGATCGACGCCGACCATGGGCAGCCAGCCCGGCAGGTTGTCCCGCATCCGCTTCAGCAGCGGGAAGACGTAGTAGGGGCCGTCGACCTTGTCCATCGCGCCGGTCTCGGAATGACCGACCACGATCGCCGGCCGATAGACCCGCCACGGCACGGTGGCCTCGGTGCGGACGATCTTCTCGGACTCATACTTCGTGCGGTGGTACGGCGAGGGCAGGTGCTGCCCCTCGTCGAACATCGACTCGTCGAAGGTGCCGTCGTAGTCACCGGCCGCGGCCACCGACGACACCTGGTGGAAGACGCCCACCCGGAGCGCGTCGGCGAGCTCGAGGGCGTGCCGGGTGCCGCCGACGTTCAGCTTCTCGTTGGTCGCGGCGTCGGCGGTCATGTCGTAGATCGCCGCGAGGTGGAAGAAGTGGTCGATGCCGCCGCGGTGCTCGCCGATCCAGTCGTCGTCGACGCCGAGCCGGTCCGTGGCCAGGTCGCCGACCACGGGGACGACCCGGTTCGAGCCCCAGGACTGGATGAGGGACTCCATCCGGTGGATCGACGACTCGCGGCAGAGCACGAAGATGGTGCCGTCGCGGTGGTCGACGAGCTCCTGCACGAGGTGCCGGCCGATGAACCCCGTAGCGCCGGTCACGAAGTACGTCATGCGGCGGAGGTTACCGGCTGGTCACCTTTGCGGACAGGGCTCGGCGCCGGGGGGCCAGAATCCCCGGCTGACCGGGGAATTTGGCACCTGTCGGGGGTTGCAACCCCCGACAAGAGACAGAATCCCCGGCTGACCGGGGAAACTGTCCGAAGGAGGGCTACTCCTTCGGACCGCCGAACATGATCTCGTCCCAGCTGGGGACCGAGGCCCGTCCGCGGGTCTTCTTGACCGGGCGGCGCGGCGGCTCGGGCGCGAGGTCCTCGTCGGGGTCCTCATCGCGGTCCTCGTCGAGCGCGACCGCGTCGGCGGCCTCCTCGACGAGCTCGCTCTCGTCGACGCCCGGCGCGTCGTCGAGGAAAGCCTCGATCGGCTCGTCGGTGATGCCCAGCACGTCGTCGCCGAGCGTGAGCTGGTCGGCGTCCTCGGTGGGGACTGCCGCCAGCCGGCGAACGCCGGGCTCCGGCTCTGCCTCGGCCACCGGGTCGGGAACGTCGCCGACCAGCCAGCGGGCGTCGTCGTTGTCGAGGACCACGAAGTTGCCGGGCTGGTCGAACGTGAGCTCCGCGAGGCCGTCGCGACCCTGGACGGAGAAGCGGCCGGTCAGCGCCCAGCGGCCGTCCTCGCGGCGCCAGGCGTCCCAGGCGACGATCTCCGGGTCGATGTTGCGCTCGTGCAGGTGGCCGGTGATCGCCTCGCCGAGGGTGCGTGCGCCGTGCGGCGCCTCGCTGGAGGGTCGGCGGATCGACGAGCGCTGGGCGCGCTCGGCGACGTGTTCGCGCTCGGCGAGCACCGGGGCGGCGTACGGCATGACCTTCTCGACGGTCGTCTGTGCTGCGGCCGCGACCGACTCGGGGGTCTCCCCGGCGCGGATCCTGGCCTGGATGTCACGGGGTCGCAGCATGCTGTCCATCTTGGTCTCCACCTTGGGCACCGGTTTCTCGGGTCGGGTCACGGGCTGTACGCCGAGGGCCGCCCTCAGCCGGGCATCGATCTCGACGGTGAACTCGCTTCCGGTTGTGTCGTGCGGGTCGGCCAGCCGCAGCCAGCGGCCGTCCGGCGTCACCCCGACGAGGGTGAGGTACCGGCCCGTCGAGCTCTCAGGGCGCGCTTCGACCAGCGGTGGGCTGGGAGTGCGTTCGGGTGCCGACATGCGTGCTGGTGGCCTCGTCGTGGTCCTCTGTCCGGATGCCGTGAGCCTACGTCAGCGCGCCGCGTCCGAGCGGGACCGTCAGCGTGCGCCACGCCGGGGATCGGGCGTGATCGTCGTCGCAGGTCAGTCGCCCAGCACCCGCCGCAGATAGTCGTTGGCGAAGACCCGTTGCGGGTCGAGCCTGTCGCGCATCGCGAGGAACTCCTCGAAGCGGGGGTACGCCGGCGCCAGGTCGGCCGCTGCGCGGGTGTGGACCTTGCCCCAGTGCGGCCTGCCGTCGTGTGCCCGCAGGATCGGCTCCATCAGCGCGAAGTAGTCGCGGTGCTCGGCGTCGCGGTGGGTGTGGAAGGCCAGGTAGAAGGAGTCCCGGCCGCTCGCGGTCGACAGGGGGATGTCGTCCGCGGGGGCCAGGCGGATCTCCACGGGGAAGCTGATCCGCAGGTCGGAGGCATCCAGCGCCAGCCGGCACTCGCGCAGCGCGTCGAGTCCGGCCGCGCGCGGGACGGCGTACTCCATCTCCCGGAACACCACCCGCCGCGAAGCGGTGAAGACCCGGTGCGGGACGTCGGAGTAGGTGCGTTGGCTGAGGAGCGAAGCGCTCATCCGGTTCATCCGCGGGATCACCCGCGGCGCCCGGTTGGCGCCGGCGGTGAGCACGCCGAAGGCGGTGTTCTGCAGGAACTCGTCGTCGAACCAGGCCCGGCGGCGTGAGAGCGGCTTCGCGATCGACAGGTCGTTCCCGCGGCGGATGTTGCGCTTGGTCAGCATGCGGTCGGTATGGGGGAACCAGTACATGTCCACGTGGTCGGCGGCCGCCGCGATGTCGTCGAAGCCATCGAGCGCCTCGTCCCACGACATCGGCTGCTCCTGTGCCTCGAGCACGAAGACCGGCTCGACGCGGAACGTGATGGTGGTGAGGATCCCCAGGGCGCCGAGCCCCACCCGGGCCACGTCGAGGACGTCGGCGTTCTCCTCGGGAGTGGCGCGGAGCAGCTCACCGGTGCCGGTGACCAGCTCGAGGCCGACCACCTGCGCGGCGAGACCGGCGGCGGTCCCGCCGGTGCCGTGGGTGCCGGTCGAGATCGCTCCGGCCAGGGTCTGCTCGGCGATGTCGCCCATGTTGTGCAGGCTCAGGCCGAGACCCTCGAGCTCGGCGTTGAGCACCTTCAGCGGGGTGCCGGCCCGGGCGGTGATCGTCAGCGCATCATGGTCGACCGCGACGACCCCCGTGAGGCCATCGGGTCGGAGCATGGTCGCCTCTGGCGCCGAGATGGCGGTGAAGCTGTGGCCGGTGCCGACCATCTTGACCGTGCCCGCGGTCTCCAGCGCGCGGCGTACCTCCGTGACGACGTCACCCACGTCGGCCGGAGTCGCCTCACGCGTCGGCCGGGTCGTCTCCAGACCCGACCAGTTCGTCCACGTGCTCACCCGGCGAGCCTATTGACCGACGCGCGCGGGTGCCGACGGCGGCCAGGACGCCGAGGAGCCCGGAGCAGATCGGCACGAGGTACGCCGTGTGGGGGCCGTGCGCGTCGATCACCACCCCGGCGACCGCGGCACCAGGCGCGATGCCGGCGGCCATCGTGGTGCTCAGCATCGCGATGCCCTCGGTGAGCCGGCTCGGCGGGACGGTCTGCTCGATGAACGAGATCGCTCCGATCAGGGTGGGCGCGATCGCGAAGCCGGCGAGGAAGAGCAGCACGCCCATCGCCACGGAGCTGTCGATCAGTGGGGTAGGGGCCATCAGTGCGGTCAGTGCGACAACGCCGATTCGCATCCGGGTCCCGGGCGCGCTGCGCCACGTGAGCGCACCGGTGATGAAGCCGGCCAGGAGCGAGCCGAACGCCCACAACGCCAGCAGCACCCCGGCGATGGCCTTGTCGCCGAGGTCCTCGGCGAACGCGACCGTGACCACCTCCGTGGAGCCGAACAGCCCGCCCAGCGAGAAGCTGATCAGCGCGACCGGGAGCAGGCTCCGCCAGGGCATCGCCACCTTGATGCCATCGGTGTGGCTCGGGTGCGGCGGTGGCTCGGTGCCGCGCAACGCGCAGAAGACGATGGTGCCGACCAGTCCGAAGACGATGGCGGCCACCAGGCCGGCGGCCGGGTCGACGGTGGTGGCGAGCACGGTGGCCAGCGGCGGCCCGGACAGGAAGACGCACTCGTCGACCACGGCCTCGAGCGCGAACGCGGTCTGTCGTTCGGCGGCGCTGTCCAGCACATGCGTCCAGCGGGCCCGGACCGCGGCACCGACCGCGGGCATGGTGGCACCGGCCAGGGCGGCGAAGACGTGGGGGAGCGGCACCCGGTAGCCCGCCTCGACCGCCCACACCAGCAGCGAGAGGCTGACCGTGCAGATCGCGATGGCCGGAAGAAGGACCCGGGCCTGGCCGAGCCGGTCGATGAGCCGGCCCTGCAGCAGCGCCGCCAGGCACGAAGCGATGACCAGCGCCGCCGAGATCCCGCCAGCCAGCCCGTAGGAGTCGGTGCGTGCCGAGATCAGCAGCACGATGCCGAGTGTCACCATCGAGATCGGCAGCCGGGCCAGGAACCCGCTCGCGGAGAACGCGGCCGCGCCCGGCTTGGACAGGACCTGGCGGTAGGCGGACAGCACGGGCATGGCCCACCGACACTAGGGCCGAGGTGCGACTGCTCCCAACTCCATATCGTCGTCATCTTGGTCGTCGGTCGACGCCGACGCGGGCAGGGTCCGGGCTGCGACGACCGCCAGCACAGCGGCGCCCAGTGGGACGAGGTACGCCGGGGAGGCACCGGCGCCGTCGACGACGATGCCGGCGAGCGCAGCGCCAGGAGCAACCCCGGCGACCAGTCCGGTCTGCAGGAGCGCCATCCCCTCGGTGAGCCGTGCGGCAGGTGTGACCTGCTCGATCATCGCGGTGGTTGCGATGAGGGTCGGCGCGATCGCGAATCCCCCGACCAGCGTGAACGCCGCCATGAGCCCGATCGAGTCGATCAGCGTCAGCGGTGCCATGGCCACCACCAGCCCCAGGGCTCCCCATCGGATCCGCTGGGTCAGCCCCCGGCGGAAGGTCAGGGCTCCGGTGATCGCGCCGGCGAGCAGGCTGCCGAGGGCCCACAGGGCCAGGAGCACACCGGACACCGACTTGTTGCCGTGCTCGTCCGCGAACGCGACGGTGATGACCTCGGCGGCCCCGAACATCAGGCCGAGCGCGACGCAGACGACCGTGAGCGGCCCCAGGGAACGCCAGGGCAGCGGCACGCGGGCTCCCGCCGTGCGGTCGTGGGGATGTGCCGGCGGCTCGGTGCCGCGCTGGGCGGCGAACGCCAGGCTCCCGCCCACACCCGCCACGACAGTGGCCGCGATCCCGGCCACCGGGTCGACCAGGGTGGCCAGGAGGGTGACGACGATCGGGCCGATGATGAAGACGGACTCGTCGACGACAGCCTCGAAGGCGTAGGCCGTCTCGACCTCGTCGGGCTGGTCGAGGACGAAGGCCCAGCGGGTGCGCACACAGGCGTCGATGGGCGGCAGGGTGCCACCCGCCACCGCGGCGGCGGCGTACGACGACCAGAGCGGCCAGTCGGTCTCGACGGTCACGACGAGGGCGATCAGGGCCGCCCCGAACACGATGCTGCCGAGCGCCAGGACCCGGCCCTGTCCACGCGCGTCCACGAGCCGGCCCAGGGGAAGAGCCGCGATCGCGTTGGCGACCATGTAGACCGCCGAGACCGAGCCCCCGATGCCGTAGGAGCCGGTGTCGGCCTGCACGAGCAGCAGAATTCCCAGCCCGGCCATCGACAGCGGCAGTCGCCCGACGAGGCCGGCAGCAGAGAACCGAAGGGCGCCGGGTCGGGTGAGCACCGAGCGGTACTTCGACAGCACCCCTGCACCGTAGGGGCGACCGCCCCCTCGGCGCCTCAGGCATTCTCCCTATCCTCGCAACGTGGAGGGTCCTCAGATCGCGCCTTACGACGCACTGCTGCTGGTCTCGTTCGGTGGCCCGGAGCGGCAGGAGGACGTCGTGCCGTTCCTCGAGAACGTCACTCGTGGCCGGGGGATCCCTCCGGAACGGCTCGAGGCGGTGGGGGAGCACTACCGACGGTTCGGTGGCCGCTCGCCGATCAACGACCTCAACCGCGACCTGCTCGCGGGCATCGAGGCTGACCTCGCTGCGGCCGGCATCGACCTGCCCGTCTACTGGGGCAACCGCAACTGGGATCCCTTCCTCACCGATGCCGTGCAGCGCATGAAGGACGACGGGGTGACCCGGGCGGCCTGCCTGGTCACGAGCGCCTACTCGTCATGGTCCTCGTGCCGGCAGTACCGCGAGAACCTTTACGACGCGGTGTCTGCTGTCGACGGTGCGCCGGTGCTGGACAAGCTCCGGCACTACTTCAACCACCCCGGGTTCGTGGAGCCGGTGGTCGACGCGGCGCTGGCCGCGCTGGCCGGGCTCGATGACGAGCTGCGCCCCCAGGCCCACCTCATCTTCGTCACCCACTCGCTCCCGCTGTCGATGGCCGAGACAGCCGGCCCCGACGGCGGTGCCTACGTTGCCCAGCACCTCGACGTGATGGCCGCGGTGACGGCCCGGATCACCGAGGAGACCGGGATCGCCCATGCGCACGCGCTGGTCTATTGCTCCCGATCGGGGTCGCCGCAGGTGCCCTGGCTCGAGCCCGACGTCAACGACCACCTCCAGGGGCTGGCGAAGGAGGGTGCACCGGCCGTCGTACTCGTCCCGATCGGCTTCATCTCCGACCACATGGAGGTCGTCTACGACCTGGACACCGAGGCGCTGGCCACCGCCGAGCGGCTCGGCCTGCCCGCCCGGCGCGCGGCGACCCCCGGGACCGACGCCCGCTTCGTCGCGATGGTCCGGGACCTGCTGCTGGAGCGCGCCGCGGCCGAGCGCGGCGAGGAGGTGGTCCGGGCCAGCGTCGGGACGATCGGCCCCCTGTGGGACCGCTGCCCGATCGGCTGCTGCCCGAACCCGCGTGGCGACCGCCCCGCTCTCTGCGGGGAGGCTTCGTGACCAGCCCTGACGAACTCCTCGAGCTCGGCGTGCGCACCGCCCGCGAGGCCGGTCGGCTGATCGAGTCCGGCGCGGCGCGCGGGGTGACGGTCGCGGCGACCAAGTCCAGTGACGTCGACGTGGTCACCGAGTCCGACCGGAGCGCGGAGCGGCTGATCCGTCGGGCGCTCCTGGACGCTCGCCCGGACGACGCGGTCCTGGGCGAGGAGGCCGAGGGTGAGCAGAGCGACGAGGCCGGCACCTCCGGCGTCCGCTGGATCGTCGACCCGATCGACGGGACCGTGAACTTCCTCTACGGCATCCCGCAGTACGCCGTGTCGATCGCCGCCGAGCTCGACGGCGAGGTCGTGGCCGGTGTCGTGCTCAACGTCGCGACCGGTCACGAGTACACCGCCACCCTGGGCGGGCCGGCCCAGCGCGACGGCGTACCGATCCGGGTCCGGTCCGTCGTCCCGCTCGCCGAGCGGCTGATCGGCACCGGCTTCTCCTACGAGGCGCACCAGCGCGAGATCCAGGCCGCGGCGTTGCTGCACCTGCTGCCGCGGATCCGCGACATCCGTCGGTTCGGCTCCTGCGCACTAGACCTGTGCGGGGTGGCCCAGGGCTCGCTGGACGGCTACCTGGAGGAGGGCGTCAACCTCTGGGACCACGCCGCTGGTGGGCTGATCGCGACCTCCGCCGGGGCCCGCGTGGAGACCGACCGGGGCGTGGGCGGGCGGCTGATCGTCATGGCCGCTCCGGCAGACGGTTTCGACGAGTTCAGGGCTGCAATCGCCGAAGCTGGGTACCTCGCGTCATCGAGCTCGTGAAACCGCTCCTGAGCGGGGAATAGTCGCCCGTCACCGGATGTTCAACCCCCGCATCGTCCGCCGGTGTGACCGTTCCCGGGCCAATGGTGCACAATCCTCCCCTGCCGACGACGTTTCCAGTCGGTCTCGGGGGCAGACAGACGTGAGGAACGGCCGAAGGGAGTGAAGAGACATGGCGACTGACTACGACGCCCCACGCAAGAGTGAAGAAGACCAGTCCGAAGAGAGCATCGAAGAGCTCAAGGCGCGTCGCCACGACAAGAACTCCGGCAAGGTCGACGAGGACGAGGCCGAGGCGGCCGAGTCCTTCGAGCTCCCCGGTGCGGACCTGTCGCACGAGGAGCTCGCGGTCGAGGTGAAGCCCAAGCAGGAGGACGAGTTCACCTGCATGAGCTGCTTCTTGGTCCACCACCGGAGCCAGCTGGCGGACGCCAAGAAGCTCATTTGCTTCGACTGCGCGTAGCGAAGCTGCGCAACGCCGACCCGGCGGTACTGACCGCCCGCGTCCGAAGGGCCGTGTCGGCGTACGTGGCACTTGGTTGAACCAACTGTGCAACCCGATCAAAGCAAGAACCCGGCACGCGAAGCGTGCCGGGTTCTACCTTGCTAAGCCTTGTCTCCCTTGCGCAGGCCTGGCGGCAGGTGCCCCGTCGAGCGGGTGTAGTAGCTCGCCGCCCTCCGCTGGGCGATCATCCGCGCCAGGGCGACCGCCGCACCGGTGATGCTGGCCCACAGCACGGCCTCGCCGATGCTGACGTCGGGGTCGGCCGGGTTCTCGGGCGGGTTCTTGCCCGCCGCGACCTGCCAGGACCGGTCGAGGAGCTTGCGGGTGACCGCAGCCGCGCCCAGGCCCGCCACCAACGAGAAGACGGTCCACACCCTCGAGCTGTCGGAAGCCATGGCGGCACGGTACCCAGACCGGGAATCGTCCGGGTCGCGACGGTGCCAACGAGCCGTCAGACCGCAGACGAATCGGTGAGCGCGCGCAGGGCTTGCGCCAGCTCGTCGGGATGTCGCGAGCACACCAGCCAGTACGGCGCCGGATCGGCCGGGTCGAGGATCTCCACCCGGACCGCGCGCTTGAGGTACGGGCGCAGCAGGAGGTACGCACGGGCGTCCGCCTCCGGCCCGGCGACCCGCCGGGTCTCCTCGGCGTCCAGGGCCGCGACCGTGCCGAGGTGAGCCGCCTCGATCCTGGCCCGCCCGGCCCGGAACCACCCGGCGTCGACGCTCACCCTGGCGCCGCCGTAGCTGACGAGGAGCGAAGCAAGCAGCGCCAGCGCGATCCCGCTGCAGACCCACGCCGCCTGCCCGGGCACCGCCACGACCAGGGCCAGCCAGAGGCTCGCGACCAGCATCACGCCCTGCACCCACCACCGCAGCGGCACGGCCAACCGCTCGTCGTACGGCGCCGCGTCCACGCGCGGATCCTCCCATTCCGAGGATGATCTAGGGTCCGGCGGGTGGAGCTCCCGGTGCCCGTCGTCCGCCTCGACCCCGACCTCCCGCTGCCGGCGTACGCCCATCCCGGCGACGCGGGGGCCGACCTGGTGACCGCCGTGGACGTCACCCTTCGACCTGGGGAGCGGGCCCTGGTGCCGACAGGGATCGCGATGGCGGTGCCTGAGGGGTACGTCGCGCTCGTGCACCCGCGCTCCGGCCTGGCCGCCAGGCACGGGCTGTCGATCGTGAACACGCCAGGGACCATCGACGCCGGGTACCGCGGCGAGGTGAAGGTGCTGCTGGTCAACCTCGACGCGGCCGAGCCGATCGAGCTGCGCCGCGGCGACCGGGTGGCCCAGCTGGTCCTCCAGCGGGTCGAGCAGGCGGCGTTCACGGAGGTGGAGGTCCTGCCCGAAAGCGTGCGAGGGGATGGCGGCTACGGTTCTACTGGAGGCTTCGGAACCGCAGACCCGGCCCGCGACCCAGGGAGCGAACGCACGTGAAGTTCCGCCGCAAGGCGCAGTCCGACGCCGTCGACGACGACGGCACGGTCGACGAGCTCGTCGATGGCCTCGTCGATGAGGAGGAGAGCGACGTCGAGGACCTGCGTGCGGACGGCCCGCTCGACTCCGACGAGCTGCCACCGGAGGAGGTCGAGCGCCTGGACCTCGGCTCGCTCCTGATCATCGCCGAGCCCAACCGCGAGCTGCGCCTCCAGGTCGACGAGGCGAGCGGGGTCGTGCAGTCGGTGGTCATCGCCGGCCCCGACGGCGCGCTCGAGCTGCGGGCTTTCGCGGCGCCGCGCAACGGCGACCTCTGGTCCGACGCTCGCCCGAAGATCGCCGCGGAGGTCGCCCAGGCGGGCGGCACCGCCACCGAGCGTGAGGGGCCGTGGGGCGCCGAGCTGATCTGCGAGGTCGGCCAGCGCTCGGGCGGCACCCAGGTGTCGCGGGTGATCGGCATCAACGGTCCGCGCTGGATGCTGCGCTGCTCACTGCTCGGAGCCGCCGCATCCCGGCCCGACGACGCGAAGGACTGGGAGGAGAGCATCCGCAAGGTCGCGGTGCACCGCGGCGCCCAGGCGATGCCCGTGGGTGAGGGGCTGCCCGTCGTCATGCCCCCGCAGGCCAGACGCACAGAATGAGCGACAAGAAGCTACGGCGCACGATCAGCCGCTGGGCCAACCCGGGCACCCAGGACGCGGACCACCTCCGCCAGGAGTACGCGCGGGCCGGCAAGGCCGGCACCACCTCGATCGCCGATGCTCCCGACCGCGAGCGGGTGACGCTGCGCGGCTCGCTGCGGACGGTGACGCTGCGCCCGCGCGCCGGCGTACCCGCCCTCGAGGCGGAGCTCAACGACGGCACCGGCGTCATCACCGTGGTCTGGCTGGGCCGGCGGCGGATCGCCGGGATCGAGCCCGGCCGGGCCATCGAGGTCGAGGGCCGGATCGGCGCGTACGACGGGATCCGCGTCATGTACAACCCGCGCTACCAGCTGATCCCATGACCGAGCCGGAGTCCGTCGAGACCGTCGACGAGAAGCCACTCCCCACGGTCGAGACCGTCGAGGCGATGGTGCGCGCCCAGATGGCCAAGGCCCTGGGCGGCAAGCGCGGCATCATCGAGGCCGCGATCCCCGGCCTGCTCTTCACGATCCTCTGGCTGAGCACCAAGGAGATCCAGCTCGCGCTGGTCGTGAGCGGGGCGGGTGTCGCCATCGCGCTCGTGGCGCGGCTGCTGCAGCGCTCGACCGTCCAGTACGTCTTCAACGCGGCGTTCTCGATCGCGATCGGCTATGTGTTCACCCGCATCGCGGCGAACGCCGGCGGGGACGCATCCGACCAGGCCCTGGCCTACTTCCTCCCGGGGATCCTCTACAGCCTCGGGTACACGCTGGTGTTCGGCACCTCGTCGCTGTTCGGCTGGCCACTCGTGGGGTTCATGCTCGGCAGCGTCACCGGCGACCCGCTGGCCTGGCACGAGGACAAGCAGGTCGTGAAGCTCTGCACCCGGCTGACCTGGGTGCTGCTGGCTCCCGGCGCGATCGGGGTGACCCTCCAGGGCCCGATCTGGCTGCTCGGCTGGTCGGGATCGATCGACGCCGATACCGCCGTGCTCATCATCGCCATCCTGCGGCTCGGCCTCGGCTGGGCGCTCCGCATCGCGTCGTTCCTCACTGTGATCTGGCTCCTCGCCCGAAATGCGACGCCGCTCGACCCAACGGCCTCGCGACCCGTCGTTACTGATGATCAGTAACGACGGGTCGGCGTGAAAATGTTGGTGACCCGTCGTTACTGGTGATCAGTAACGACGGGTCGGCGTGGAAATGTTGGTGACCCGTCGTTACTGGTGATCAGTAACGACGGGTCGGCGCTCAGCGATATGTCGTTGAGTCAGTCCTTGGGGCCGTGCTCGGTGGGGGCGAGGAGGCGCTCGAGCTCGTCCTCGAGGTCCTCGGGTACGACGAAGAGCAGCTCGTCGCCGGCCTCGACCGGTTGCTCGGCGTCCGGCACGTAGACCTGGCCGTCGCGCAGGATCGACACCAGCGCGCAGTTGTCGGGGAACGGGATCAGCCCGGTCGGCTTCCCGACGTACGGCGAGTCGCCGGGCAGCGTGAGCTCGACGAGGTTGGCGTTGCCCTGGCGGAAGGTGAACAACCGGACCAGGTCGCCGACCGTGACCGCCTCCTCGACCAGGGCGGACATGATGCGCGGGGTCGAGACGTTGACGTCGACACCCCAGGCCTCGGTGAACAGCCACTCGTTGTTGGGATGGTTGACCCTGCCCACCGTGCGCGGGACGCCGAACTCGGTCTTGGCGAGCAGCGAGGTGACGAGGTTGACCTTGTCGTCGCCGGTCGCGGCGATCACCACGTCGCACTTGTCGAGCCGTGCCTCTTCGAGGGAGGACAACTCGCAGGAGTCGGCCAGCAGCCACTCGGCGTCGGGGACCCGCTCCGGCTTGATCGCATCGGAGTCCTTGTCGATCAGAAGGACCTCGTGGCCGTTCTGGATCAGCTCGCGAGCGATCGAGCGACCTACTGCGCCGGCACCGGCTATGGCGACTCGCATGGTGTCCCTCCTAGTTCCCGGTCCGTCGCGAGCGTCGGATCCACGGGATGCTCCGCAAGGCGCCGGAGCGACGGCGCTGCAGGTCCATCACCGAGCGACGGCAACGCCGCGGAGCGCCCGCGCTGCGGCGCGTAACAGGGCCGGGGGCTAGGAGGGACACCATCAGCTCAGCGCTCCTCGGGTCCGGCGTCGATGACCTTGAAGACGTGTGCGGCGTTCTCCTCGCGCATCACCAGGTGGATCAGGTCGCCCTCCTGGATCACCGACTCACGGTTGGGGAGGACCCCCTCGCCGAGCCGGTCGATCCACGCGATCCGGCTGCTGGTCTGTTCCTGGAAGTGGATGGTCCGCTGACCGACCCACTGCTCGGGAATGGGCACCTGATCCAGCCGGATCGTGCCGGACGGGTCGCGGAAGTCAGCTTCTGCACCGGCGGGCAGCAGCCGGCGCAGGACCTGGTCGGCGGTCCACTTCACCGTGGCCACCGTCGTGATGCCGAGCCGCTGGTAGACCTCGGCGCGGCCCGGGTCGTAGATGCGGGCCACGACCTGCTGGATGCCGAACGTCTCGCGCGCCACCCGGGCGGCGATGATGTTCGAGTTGTCGCCGCTCGAGACCGCCGCGAAGGCGTCGGCGCGACGGATCCCAGCCTTCTCCAGCACGGCCTGGTCGAAGCCGTAGCCGGTGACCTTGTCGCCGTTGAAGCCCGGGCCCAGGCGCCGGAACGCGTCCGGCTCACTGTCGATGACCGACACGGTGTGGTTACGGTCCTCGAGGCTCCGGGCGAGGGTGGAGCCGACCCGCCCGCATCCCATGATCACGACGTGCACCCGGCCACGGTATCCGTTGCGGACCCCGGCTGACGGCTGTGCCCGCGGATCCCCGGCTCGGTATGCGTACGCTTGCCGCTCGTGGGTGTCGGCGACGTCTCCAAGCGGATCCTGCTGGGACGCAAGCTGCGAAGCTCCCAGCTGGGCGAGACGCTGCTGCCCAAGCGGATCGCGCTCCCCGTCTTCGCCAGTGATGCGCTGTCATCGGTCGCCTACGCTCCCGACGAGATCTTCATCATGCTGGCGCTCGCCGGGGCCAGCGCGTACGTGTGGTCGTGGAAGATCGCGATCGCCGTCGCCCTGGTGATGGCCGCGGTGCTCGCGTCGTACCGCCAGAACGTGCACGCCTACCCGAGCGGCGGCGGCGACTACGAGGTCGCGACGGTCAACCTGGGTCGCCGGGCGGGCATGACCGTGGCGAGCGCGCTGCTCGTGGACTACGTCCTCACCGTCGCGGTGAGCATCTCCTCGGGGGCCCAGTACGCCGCAGGGGCGATCCCGGCGCTGGGCGGCCACGAAGCGACCGTCGCGTCTATCGCGGTGGTGGTGTTGGCGGCGATGAACCTGCGCGGCATCCGGGAGTCCGGGACGTTCTTCGCCTTCCCGACCTACGCCTTCATGCTCGCCATCCTCGGCATGTGCGCCTACGGCTTCCTGCGCCTGGCCGCCGGCGACCTGCCGGACGTCGAGAGCGCCGCGCTCTCGATCACGCCGGACCCGGACGTCGGTGAGGTTGACTCGCTCACCACGCTCGGGCTGCTCTTCCTGCTCGCCCGCGCCTTCTCGTCGGGTTGCGCGGCGCTGACCGGCGTCGAGGCGATCTCGAACGGCGTTCCGGCGTTCCGGCGGCCCAAGAGCAAGAACGCCGCGACCACGCTGCTCATGCTCGGCGCCATCGCGATCACGATGATGGTCAGCGTCATCGTGCTGGCCAAGCAGATGGGCCTTCGGTACGTCGACCCCCACCACCTCGACCAGCTGAGCCGTGACGGGCGGCCCCTGACCGAGGCCTACGACCAGAACCCGGTGATCGCCCAGATCGCGCATGCGGTGTTCAGCGACTTCTCGCCGGGCTTCTACTTCGTCGTCTCGGTGACCGGCGTCATCCTGGTGCTCGCCGCCAACACCGCGTTCAACGGCTTCCCGGTCCTCGGGTCGATCCTGGCCAAGGACGGCCTCGCTCCGCGGGCGCTCGGCTCGCGCGGCGACCGGCTGGCCTACAGCAACGGCATTGTGTTCCTCGCCGCGATGGCGATCGCGTTGATCGTCGTCTTCGACGCCCAGGTCACCAGGCTGATCCAGCTCTACATCGTCGGCGTCTTCGTCTCGTTCAATCTCAGTCAGCTCGGGATGCTCCGGCACTGGACCCGACATCTGGCCACCGAGAAGGACCCGGGCGAGCGGCGCCGGATGCAGCGGTCCCGAGTCATCAACGCCATCGGGCTGACGTTCACAGCCGTCGTGCTGGTTGTCGTGCTCATCACGAAGTTCCTCCTCGGCGCCTGGATCGCGATCGTCGCGATGGTCATCTTCTACATGCTCATGCGCGGGATCCGGCGGCACTACGACAACGTGGAGGAGGAGCTGGCCGCCGACGAGGACGACAAGATCATGCCGACGCGGGTGCACGCGATCGTCCTGGTCTCCAAGCTGCACAAGCCGACGCTGCGGGCGCTCGCGTTCGCGAAGGCGACGCGGCCCAACGTGCTCGAGGGGGTCTACGTCTCGACCAGCCCCGAGGACACCAGCCGACTGCTGGAGGAATGGGACCAGCGCCGCATCGACGTGCCGCTCAAGGTGCTGCACTCGCCGTACCGCGAGCTGATCCGGCCGATCGTCGAGTACGCCACCGAGATCAAGCAGGCCAACCCGCGCGGCGTCGTCGCGGTGTACATCCCGGAGTACGTCGTCGGCCGCTGGTGGGAGCAGCTGCTGCACAACCAGACCGCCCTGCGGCTCAAGGGCCGGCTGCTGTTCACTCCCGGTGTGATGGTGACCTCGGTGCCGTACCAGCTGCGCTCGTCCGAGATCGCCCGCGAGCGGGAGCTCCGCGAGGAGTACCGCGTCCGCCCCGGTGACCTGCGCCGCGGCGACGTGGACCGGCGCGGCAAGGGCCGGGACGGGCGCCGCTGAGCGTTGCCGGTATGGCTCGATCGGGCTATGGCCGCGTCGCCCCACGCCGGGAAAGGTGAATGGGTCTGTTGGATCCAACACCAAGGAGATGAAAGAAATGCCTCGTCCTCGTCCTCGTCACCTCACCTTCGCCAACGTCGCTTCGGCTTCCGCCCTGGCCATCGCCCTCGCGGGGGGCGGCGTGGCCGCCGCGGCCGGGCTGGCCGCGAACTCGGTCGGCTCGGCACAGATCAAGACCGGCGCCGTGAAGTCTGCCGACGTCAAGAACAACAACCTCAAGGGCAAGGACGTCAAGGACGACAGCCTCACCGGCAAGGACGTCAACGAGTCATCGCTGGGCAAGGTCCCGTCCGCCGCCTCGGTCGACACCGTGAGCACCAAGCGGGTCACCGCCAACCCCGGCCAGACCGTCCCCATCGCGACCAACACGACGCTGGTGGTCGAGCTCACCTGCATCGACAACGGCGGCGGCGACATCGACGCCCAGCTCAACCTCCGCACCACGGCAGACAACGCCGCGTTCGACGCCAACATCGACGGCGACGACGACGGTGACCTCGACATTGCAGACGGCCCGATCGACATCGCGACCGAGGGCGGCACCGCGCAGGAGATCGAGGACGGCGGCTACTCGGCCGTCACCGCCGCCGGTGTCTCCTGGAAGGGTTACGGCTGGGTCATGGTGCACCTGGCCGGCGCCAACACCTGCACCGCCGAGATGACCTTCCTGGGCTGAGCCCGGGATCAAGGTCTCCAGGACGGCCGCTCGCGTCGGAGCGGGCGGCCGTTCTGCACGGCTGGCAAGGTTGGCCAGGTGACGCAGCGCGAAGCTCGCACCCGCCGTACGCGCGCTCGGACCCCCCGCGGCCGCAGCCACGCGGGGGAGCGGTACGACGTGGTGGTGGAGCGGGTGGCCCACGGCGGCCACTGCGTTGCGCGGCTGCACGCCACCGATGGCCCTGGTCGGGTGGTCTTCGTGAGGCACGCGCTGCCGGGCGAGCGGGTCGTCGTCGAGATCACCGAGGGGACCGACGGAGACACGTTCTGGCGCGGCGATGCCGTCGAGGTCTCGGAGCCCTCGCCGGACCGGGTCGACCCGCCCTGCCCGTACGCCGGCCCGGACCGTTGCGGGGGCTGCGACTTCCAGCACGTGACGCTGGCGAGGCAGCGGTCGCTCAAGGCGGAGGTCGTCCGCGAGCAGCTGTCCCGGCTGGCCGGCCTGGAGCTCGAGGTCACCGTGGAGGCGGTGCCCGGCAGACCTCCTCACGATCAGGACGGACTGCGGTGGCGGACCCGGCAGCGCTACGTCGAGCTGCCCGACGGGCGGCGGGGGATGCGCAAGCACCGGTCGCACGACGTGGTCGAGATCGACGACTGCCTGATCGCCGGCATGCCGGCCGATCACGCCGTGCACGGCATCGGGTTCGAGGTGGAGGACGGCGGCTTCTGGCAGGTGCACCCCGGCGCCACCGAAGTGCTCGTCGACACCGTGCTGGACTTCCTGGCCCCGCAGCCGGGGGAGTCGGTGCTCGACCTGTACGCCGGCGTCGGGCTGTTCGCCCGGTTCCTGGCCGACTCCGCGGGCGAGCCGGCGGACGTGACCCTGGTCGAGGGCGACCTGCGCGCTTCCACGCACGCAGAGGTGAACGTGCCGGGCGCCAGGGTCCTCCACGGTGACGTCGGAGCGGTCCTCGGGGGGCTCCCGGTGGCACCGGTCGACCTGGTCGTGCTCGACCCGCCGCGCGAGGGCGCCCGACGTACGGTCGTCGGAGCGATAGCAGCCAGGACTCCCCGCGCAGTCGCCTACGTCGCCTGCGACCCGGCCGCCCTGGCCCGGGACATCGCGATCTTCGCCGAACACGGCTACGTGCTCGAGCAGCTCCGTGCCTTCGACCTGTTCCCCATGACACACCACGTGGAGTGCGTCGCCCTCCTGGTGCCGGCTTCCTGACCCACGAGTCAGTCCCGAGATCCCTCCGGAGTTGGGCGGCGGTCCCGTAGAGTGCGAGACGCCGGTGGTCCCAACCGTTTCTCGGAGGCTGAGCCCATGCGCATCCTCGCCACCTCGGGCGGCTTCCTGCCATCCGACACCGGGCCCCCGCACTGGCGTCGCGGTCCGCTCATCGAGCACGCCATCGCGCTGGCGGGCGACCCCGAGCGGCCGCGGTTCTGCTACCTCGGCACCGCGGCGGGCGACTGGCTCAGCGGCACCACCGGCTTCTACACCGCTTTCGCGGGCTCCGACGTGCTCGCCACCCACCTCGAGCTGTTCACGATGCCGAACGTCGACGACATCCGCGCCCACCTGCTCTCCCAGGACGTCATCTGGGTCGGGGGCGGTTCGGTCGCGAACCTGCTCGCGGTCTGGCGGGTGCACCGCGTCGACGAGGTGCTGCGGGAGTGCTGGGAGAGCGGAGTCGTCCTCGGCGGTGTCTCGGCCGGCTCGATCTGCTGGTACGTCGGCGGCCCGACCGACAGCTACGGCGTCGACCTGCGCCTCTCGCCGCCCGGCCTCGGCCTCCTGCCCTATGGCAACGGCGTGCACTACGACACCGAGGAGCAGCGCCGGCCGCTGCTGCACGCGTTGGTCGAGAAGGGCGACCTGCCCACCTCGCACGCCACCGACGACGGAGTCGGCCTCGTCTACGACGGCACCGAGCTGGTGGAGGCCGTCGCGGACCGCCCCGGCGTGGCGGCGTACGTCGTCGAGCGCCAGGACGACGGCACTGTCATCGAGACGCGGATGGAGCCCCGGCTGCTGGCCTGATACCCCCGCGAGCTTCGGCCCGGGCCCACGACGGACTGCTCGCTGCGCTCGCGGCTTCGCCGTCCGTCGTGGGCACCGGGGCCGATCGCGGGGAGCGCTCGCTTCGCTCGCCACCTCGCTGCGCTCGCCCGCTCCCATTGGGTGCGGTTGGCTTCGCCACGGCTCGCGTCTCATCTCGACGTCATGTATCTTGATGTCAAGAGACTTCCGGGCGGGTACCGACCGCCCGGCGTACGACGGCAAGATGGGCAGCAGCCCGTGCAGACGAGGAGATGGTGAGCATGGCCAGCAAGGACAGCTTCGGCGCCAAGGGCAGCCTCGACGTCGGTGGGACGTCGTACGAGATCTTCCGTCTCGACAAGGTGACCGGTGAGGGCCTCGACGTCGCGTCGCTCCCGTACAGCCTCAAGGTCCTGCTGGAGAACCTGCTGCGCACCGAGGACGGCGCCGACATCACCGAGGAGCACATCCGCGCGCTCGCCGGGTGGGACGCCGACGCCGACCCGGACAAGGAGATCCAGTTCACGCCGGCGCGGGTGATCATGCAGGACTTCACCGGCGTCCCGTGCGTCGTCGACCTGGCCACCATGCGCGAGGCCATGGCCGAGCTGGGCGGCGACCCGACGAGGATCAACCCGCTCGCGCCGGCCGAGCTGGTGATCGACCACTCGGTGATCGCCGACGTGTTCGGTACGCCGGAGGCCTTCGAGCGCAACGTCGAGATCGAGTACGAGCGCAACCGCGAGCGCTACCAGTTCCTGCGCTGGGGCCAGGGCGCCTTCGAGGACTTCAAGGTGGTGCCGCCCGGCACCGGCATCGTCCACCAGGTCAACATCGAGCACCTCGCGCGCGTCGTGTTCACCCGCGAGATCGACGGTGAGCTCACGGCCTACCCCGACACCTGCGTCGGCACCGACTCGCACACCACGATGGTCAACGGCATCGGCGTGGTCGGCTGGGGCGTCGGCGGCATCGAGGCCGAGGCCGCGATGCTCGGCCAGCCGGTGAGCATGCTGATCCCGCGCGTGGTCGGTTTCAAGCTCAGTGGCGACCTGCCCGAGGGGGCCACGGCCACCGACCTCGTGCTCACCATCACCGAGATGCTCCGCAAGCACGGCGTGGTCGGGAAGTTCGTCGAGTTCTACGGCCCCGGGGTGTCGGTCCTGCCGCTCGCCAACCGCGCCACCATCGGCAACATGAGCCCGGAGTTCGGCTCCACGATCGCGGTGTTCCCGATCGACGAGGAGACGACCAAGTACCTCAAGCTCACCGGGCGCACCGAGGAGCAGCTCGCGCTGGTCGAGGCCTACGCCAAGGAGCAGGGGCTCTGGCACGACCCGGAGGCCGAGCCGCGCTACTCCGAGAAGCTCGAGCTCGACCTGGCGACCGTCGTACCGTCACTGGCCGGGCCCAAGCGGCCGCAGGACCGTGTCTCGCTCTCCGAGGCGAAGGAGTCCTTCCGCGGGGCCCTGGCCGACTACACCGATGGCAGCGAGAAGCAGGACAGCGAGGGGTACGACGAGGCGGTCGAGGAGTCCTTCCCGGCCTCGGACGCGCCGAGCCACGCCAACGGCAACGGCAAGCCGGCCAAGCCGTCCGCGGCCCCCAAGGACGGTGGGCGCCCGAGCAACCCCGTCACCGTCTCGATCGACGGCCAGGAGGTCGAGGTCGACCACGGCGCCGTCGCGATCGCCGCGATCACGTCGTGCACCAACACCTCGAACCCGTCGGTGATGATCGGCGCGGCCCTGCTGGCCAAGAAGGCCGTCGAGAAGGGGCTGACCAGCAAGCCGTGGGTCAAGACCACACTCGCGCCGGGCTCCAAGGTGGTCTCCGACTACTACGAGAAGGCCAACCTGACGCCGTACCTCGACAAGCTCGGGTTCAACCTCGTCGGCTACGGCTGCACGACGTGCATCGGCAACTCCGGTCCGCTGATCCCCGAGGTGAGCCAGGCCGTCAACGACAACGACCTCGCCGTCGTCTCGGTGCTCTCCGGCAACCGGAACTTCGAGGGCCGGATCAACCCCGACGTGAAGATGAACTACCTGGCCTCCCCGCCACTGGTGGTCGCCTACGCGTTGGCCGGGTCCATGGACGTGGATCTCTTCAACGACCCGCTCGGCCAGGACCAGGACGGCAACGACGTCTTCATGAAGGACGTCTGGCCGACGGCCAAGGAGGTCGAGGACGTGATCGCCACGGCGATCACCTCCGAGATGTTCACGACCGACTACGCCGACGTGTTCGCCGGCGACAAGCAGTGGCAGGAGCTGCCCACGCCCGAGGGCAACACCTTCGAGTGGGATCCCGAGTCGACGTACGTCCGCAAGCCGCCGTACTTCGACGGCATGCCCGACGAGCCGGAGCCGGTGACCGACATCGAGGGCGCCCGCGTGCTGCTCAAGCTGGGCGACTCGGTCACCACCGACCACATCTCACCGGCGGGCGCGATCAAGAAGGACTCGCCCGCGGGCAGCTACCTCGCGGACCACGGTGTAGAGCAGCGCGACTTCAACTCCTACGG
Source organism: uncultured Actinomycetota bacterium (assembly GCA_963825455.1). Classification (GTDB taxonomy): domain Bacteria; phylum Actinomycetota; class Actinomycetes; order Propionibacteriales; family Nocardioidaceae; genus Nocardioides. The sequence continues at coordinate 218,809 of CAWGTG010000019.1, read as the reverse complement.
CTCACGTCGCGGCAACCACGAGGTGATGATCCGCGGCACGTTCGCCAACATCCGGCTGCGCAACCAGCTGGCACCGGGCACCGAGGGCGGCTTCACCCGCGACTTCACCACCGGTGACGGCGACGACGCCGAGGTCACCACGGTCTACGAGGCGTCCGAGCACTACCTGTCCGCAGGCACGCCGCTCGTGGTCCTGGCCGGCAAGGAGTACGGCTCCGGCTCCTCGCGCGACTGGGCCGCCAAGGGCACCGCGCTCCTCGGCGTGCGGGCCGTGATCGCCGAGTCGTACGAGCGGATCCACCGCTCCAACCTGATCGGCATGGGTGTGCTGCCGCTGCAGTACCCCGAGGGCGACACCGCCGAGTCGCTCGGCATCTCAGGCGAGGAGACGTTCTCGTTCACCGGCGTCACCGGGCTCAACGACGGCAGCACGCCGCGGACGGTGAAGGTCAAGGCCGACGACGTGGAGTTCGACGCGGTGGTGCGCATCGACACCCCCGGCGAGGCGAACTACTACCGCAACGGCGGGATCATGCAGTACGTCCTGCGCAGCCTGCGCAAGTCCTGAACGATTCGTCTGCGGTCTGACCGGCTTCTCGCCGCGCGTGACCGCAGACGAATCGGGGTTGGGTGTGTCAGGGTGCGGCCATGTCGCTGCGCAGGCTCCTGACGGTCGTCCTCGTACCGCTCCTCGCCGTCCTCGCGACCGTGCCGGCGGGCATGGCGGACGCCCATCGCGCGGAGCCCGCGGCGCCGCAGCTGGGCATCCCGCGCACGTACGACGCGGCGCTGGCCCACTTCGACGTGTCCAACGACATGAGGGCGCTGAAGAAGTTCGTCACGCCCAGCGGCAACATCTACTGCAACGTCGGCACCAGCGGGCCCAAGGGCTGCGAGATCAACGCGGGGTCGGTCAAGGACCCCGACGTCTGCTCGGGGACGCCGGTCTCGGACCGGGTGGGGCGGATCGAGTTCCGGCACGGACGCGCGGTCCCGGTGTGCAACACCGACACGATCCGCAAGCCGGGCGCCAAGATGCTGCCCTACGGCTCGGCGACGACGTTCCGCAAGATCGCCTGCCTGAGCGAGCGGATCGGGGTCACCTGCATCAACCTCAAGAAGCCCGAAGGGTTCTTCCTGCACAAGGGCGAGTACGTCATCTTCAACGCCGGCTGACCGGCCGGCGCTGGAGGTCGACCGCCTCGCTGATGGCTCGCCGCACCGCGGCAGTGTTGGCCCTGTCGAGCTCGACCACGACCATCATGTGGCTCTCGAACTTCGGCGGGACGCCGAAGGTGCCTGGGTGGTCGGCGAGCAGCCGCTCGCGCTCGGCGAACCCGGACCGGATCACCACCGAAGTCGGGTCGAGCCACCGCACGACCAGCCGGTCGTCGACGTACCACGCCGGTCGGGCCTCGGTTCCCTTCCGCTTCACGCCCCGGTGAGCCAGCGCCAGTCGGCCGACATCTTCGAGGTCCACGCTCAGAGGGCGTACGCCGTCTGGTGGCGGGGCTGGTAGAGCTGCACGTCGTCGGCGCCGGGCACCTTGACCATCGCGACGATCCCGTAACCGTGGTCGTCCGGGCCCGAAGTGAACTCGGCACCCTTGTCGCGCAGCTCGGCCATGGACGACTCGAGGTCGTCGACGATGAAGCTGATCGCCTGGTGGCGCGGCGAGGAGTACCCCTCGCCCGAGGTCGGGTGCACCCCCAGCTCGCTCGGGCCGGTCTGGAAGATCAGCCAGTTCTGATCGCCCGTGCCGGCGTCCACGGAAGGGAACCCGAGCACGTCGCTCAGGAAAGCGCGGGTCGCGTCGGCGTCGTCGGAGTAGATCAGGGTGTGGCAGGCGAGGATCACCCAGCCACCCTGCCACGGGTCCTGCTTAGGTTGGAACCATGCTCGTTGCCTTCAGCATCTCGCCCACCGCCACCTCTGAGGACGGCTCGGTCTCCGAGGCCGTGGCCGCTGCGGTCCGGGTGGTCAAGGAGTCCGGGCTCCCCTGGGAGCTGACCAGCATGTTCACGACAATCGAGGGCGACTGGGACGAGGTGATGGCCGTGGTCAAGCGGGCCGTCGACGTCGTGGCCGAGGTCTCGCCGCGCGTCGGACTGGTCCTGAAGGCGGACCTCCGGCCCGGTTTCGAGGGCCAGCTCACCGCCAAGGTCGACAGGGTCAACGCGCTGTTGGATGGCTGAGTGAAGGTCTCGTACGTCGTCACCGGGGGCGGGCGCGGCATCGGCCGGGCGATCGCCGCCCGGCTGGTCGCGGACGGCGCCGCCGTGGTGGTCGTCGACGTCGAGGAGCCGGCGCCGCTGGACGGTGTGACCGTGGTGGTTGGCAGTGCTGCCGACGAGGGGGTCTGCGAACGAGCGGCCGAGGTGGCCGGACGGCAGGCCCCGTTGGCCGGCTGGGTGAACAATGCCGCGATCTTCGAGGACGTCGACCCGGCCGCCGACCCGGGCGGTGTCCTGCGCGTGGTCGAGGCCAACCTGGCGCCCACCGTGGTCGGCTCCGCCGTCGCCGTCCGTCACCTGCGGGCGCAGGGGAGTGCGGGGTCGATCGTCAACGTCTCGTCGCACCAGGCCCAGCGTGCTGTGCGAGGCGCGCTGCCGTACGCGACCGCCAAGGCGGCCGTGGAGGGGCTGACCCGCGCACTGGCCGTGGACTCGGGTCCGCACGGCATCCGGGTGAACGCGGTGGCGCTCGGCTCCATCACCACCGAGCGCTACGAGGGCCACCTCGCGTCGCTGGACGAGGCCGGCCGCGCAGGCGTGGAGGCGGAGATGGCCGCGCTGCACCCACTGGGCCGCGTCGGGACGCCCGAGGAGGTCGCCCAGGTGGTCGCCTGGCTGCTCGGGCCCACTTCCGGGTACGTCTCAGGTGCGGTCCTGCCGGTCGACGGGGGGCGAGCCGCACAGGGGAGGGACCCGGAGGAGGGATGAGCCGATGGCGCGCAAGCTGCTGCTCGCTGTCGCGGCGTACGCCGTCCTGGCCCTCGTGGTCGTCGGCTGGGGCTGGCTGCTGACCCACTCGCTGGAGGGCTCGATCGAGGGAACCGACGACGACGTGTCCCGGTGGTTCGCCGATCAGCGCACGTCCTCGCTGGATCCGGTCGCCGACGTCGGCACGCTGCTGGGGGAGACGCCGGTCGGGCTGGCGGTGGGTGCCGTCGTCGCGGTCGTCGCCGGGTTGGTGCTCCGCTCGTTCGGCGCCGTGCTGCTCATTGCGCTGGCCAACGCCGGCGACGGCGGCATCTACTGGCTCGGCTCGCACGCCGACCCGCGCGATCGCCCGCCGGTGCGCCTCCTCGACGCCGGGCTGGTCCCCGACCACAGCTTCCCGTCGGGCCACGTCGGCACGGCCGTCGCGGTGTACGGCGGCGCCGCGCTCCTGCTCACGCTCTGGCTGCGGCGCCGCGATGGCGGTGCCGGTGCCGGTGCCGGACGGATCGTCGCCGCGCTGCTTGCCTGCGTACCGGTCTTCGTCGCGGTCAGCCGGCTCTACCAGGGCGCGCACCACCTCACCGACGTCGCCACCAGCCTGGTCTACGGCGTCGTCTGGCTGGCCGTGCTCGCCGCTCTCCTCCGACCGGGTGCCGCGCGCGCCGAGACTGCCGTGCCACGATCGGCCGGTGGACACGCAGACGCGCCAGTACCGCACCGGTGACCGTGAGGCCGTCGTCGACCTGACTCGCGACTGCGCGGCGTACGTCGCGGACCGGGGCGACGGGCTGCTCCAGCTGTTCGTGCCGCACGCGACCGCCGGCATCGCCATCATCGAGACCGGGGCCGGCAGCGACGACGACCTGCTCGGCGCACTCGGCGACCTGCTGCCCGCCGACGACCGCTGGAAGCACGCGCACGGCTCTCGCGGCCACGGGCGGTCCCACGTCATGCCCGCCTTCGTGCCGCCGTACGCCACCGTGCCGGTGCTCGCCGGACGGCTCGCGCTGGGCACCTGGCAGAGCATCTGCCTGGTCGATCTCAACGTCGACAACGACGAGCGGACCGTCCGTTTCAGCTTCCTGGCGGGCTGATGATCGTGCTCGTCACCGGGCTGCCGGGCTCGGGCAAGACCACGCTCTCGCGAGCCCTGCGCGACCGGACAGGGCTGGCGCTGCTCAGCCTCGACACGGTGAAGGAGGCGATCGTCGACGGGCTCGAGGCGATGCCCGAGGACCGGTACGTCGTCCGGCGGGCCGGCCTGACGGTGCTGGCCGGGCTCGCCCAGGACAACCCGCGCGGCTGCATCCTCGACGTGTGGGTCGACCCGACTCGGGACCGGAAGGACCTGGTGGCGACACTGCGATCGGTACACCAGGCGACCTACCGCGAGGTGGTCTGCACGGTGGACGCCGACACCGCGGTCGCGCGGTACGCGGGCCGCCGGCGAGCGCACCCCTCGCACCTGCCAGCGGACGAGGCCACGCTGGCCCGCATCCGCGCAGCGGCCCCACTGATCCGGCCGCTCGGTGTCGGCCCGCACCTGGTCGTCGACACGTCGACGCCGGTCGACGGGGAGCGGCTGGAGGAGGTGACCGCGTGGCTGAGCTCTTGATCCGCGACTACCGAGCCGACGACGAGACGACCGTCGTCCGCGTTGTGACCACGGCCTTCGGCGACGAGGGCGAGACCGTCGCCGCACTCGTGGACGACCTGCGGGTCGGCCATGCTCGCACCGAGCTGGTGGCCCAGCAGGACGGTGCGGTGGTCGGGCACGTGATGCTGAGCCGGTCCTGGGTGGACGCCCGGCGGGCGCTGGTCGAGGTGCTGGTGCTCAGCCCGCTCTCGGTCGCTCCTGGCCACCAGGGCGGGGGAGTGGGCACCGCGCTGCTGGCCACGGCGATCGACCGGGCCCGGCGGCTGGGGGCACCGGCGCTGTTCCTCGAGGGAAGCCCGGCGTTCTACTCGAGCAGGGGCTTCGAGCCCGCCACGCCCCGCGGCTTCGCCCGGCCGTCGGCGCGCATCCCCGAGCCGGCGTTCCAGGTCGTGGTGCTCGACGGCCACGAGGAGTGGATGACCGGAGCGCTGGCCTACTGCGAGCCGTTCTGGACTCACGACTGCGTCGGGCTCCGGGATCCCGAGCTGCTCACTGTCGAACAGATGTTCGAATCCTGACGTAGCATGCGGAGATGGTCACTCACGTCGCCCCGCCCGGCTGGCCGCGCGAGGTTCGACCGCCCGACGCGCCGGACTGGGAGCGCACCGCCGCCAACTGGTTGCTCGACCTCTGCCCGCCCGAATACCGCGGCTACCCGGCCCTGCGCCATCACGTCGTCGTGCTCGCGCGGTTCGCGGTGCTCCACGTCGAGGGCTGCCAGACCGCGGTGAAGCGCGGCCTGAGCGAGGCCAGGGCCGAGCTGCGCGACGTGACGACCCTTGACGTGGTCGATGCCGCGGTCGAGACCTGGCTCAGGGAGGAGGCGCGCCTGTCCGGCGTACGCCGCGCGGTCGGTCTTGTGGAGGAGGCGTTGCGCGGACGCCGCTACGTCGCACGGCTCTGAAAGCTGAGGAAGGCCACGGCACTGGTTGGGTGATTCTCCGGCGCAGGCAGGTTCGGTGCACCTAACCTCGGTGGCCATGACCGAGACCAGCTCCGCCGTGCTGAGGGTCGGGCGAGCGAACGGTCCACTCGTCGACCAGCCGATCAACCCGGACTGGGTCCTCGGGGGCACCCCGCACGCGCGTGTGTCCGCGTGGGCCGAGAGTCCTGACGGCACCACGTCGCACTGGACGTGGGACTGCACGGCCGGCCGGTTCCGCTGGTACTACGAGGTCGACGAGTCGATCGTGATCGTCGCCGGTTCGGTCTCGATCCAGGTCGACGACGAGGAACCTGTCGTGCTGGCGGTCGGCGACGCGGCCTACTTCCCGGCCGGACACTGGGTCACCTGGCAGGTCGACGAGTACGTCCGCAAGCAGGCAGTCGTCCGCGTGCCCGTCCCGCGCACGATGCGGTACGCCGTCAAGGGCATCGGCCGCCGCAAGCACCGGCTGCGCTGACGGGACAACTGGGACCGGGGATCGACCCGCGCCAAAGGCCGACCCAGTGTCCTGTCAGCGAGATCCGCACACTAATTCCGCGGCCCAGGCACGCACCTGGCGGCGTCGCCGACGCTGCGAAGACGCCCAGTCTGCATGCGCGCCGGCGCCTTGCCATGCACGCACCTGGACCACGGCCTTAGCGCACGCCTCTCGCTGACAGGACACTAGGCTGGCCGCGCCATGGGCAGCTCTCGGCGAAAGCGCCTGACCGCCACGACCCTCGTCCTCGTCGCCGCGGCGGTCGGTGGCACCGTCACGGCCGCGGTCAGCACGGGCGACCGGCGCCCGGCCACGGCCGAGGCAGGCATCGCGGCCCCGGGCGCGGTCGAGATGTCGATCAGCGACTGCGGCGTCCGCGTGGACGCCCGGTCCGGCGGGCGCGCAGGAGGTCACCGTTCACAACGCCGACTTCCGCCCGGGCGAGGTCCGGGTGGTCGGGGTGGACCCGAACAACAAGCGTCAGGTCTTCGCCGAGATCGAGCCGTTCGGCCCGGACACCACAGTGACCGTGCACGTCCGGCTCGCCGCGGGCCAGTACGCGCTGCAGTGCCTGTTCGACGAGCAGTCGCCGATCACCGGCCCGGCGCGCACCATCACCGGCGACGCGAAGGGCGTCCGGGGCGTCGTCCCGATCCCGCAGGACCAGCTGATCCGGGCCACCTTGGGCTACACCGACTGGGTGCGACGCCAGCTGCCCCGCCTCGAGCAACAGACCCGGTCGCTGGCCCGGGCCGTCGCGGCGGGCGACCTTGCCACGGCCAGGCGCTGGTGGCTGGCTGCGCACGCCGGCTACGAGCGCCTCGGTGCGGCGTACGACGCGTTCGGTGACCTCGACGGCGTGATCAACGGGCTGCCCGCCGGCCTGCGCCGGGGGATCCGCGACCCCGGCTTCACCGGCTTCCACCGCGTCGAGCTCGCGCTCTGGCACCCGCGGTCGACCGGTCCCGCCGACCGGCGGCACCAGGCCGACGTCCTCGCGGATGCCGTGAGCGACCTCCGCGACGAGCTCGCGAACGCCCAGCTCGACCCGCTGACGTTCTCGATCCGCGCCCACGAGATAGCCGAGAACCTGCTGCGGCCCGTGCTCACCGGCCGCGCCGACTTCGGCAGCCACAGCGACCTGGCCACAGTGGCGGCGGGGCTGGACGGCACCAGGACCGTGCTCGACCTGGTCCGCAAGCCGCTCAAGACCCGCTACCCGCACGTGAAGAGGCTGTTCCGCGAGGTCGACAAGGCCCGCCACCTCATGGCGAGACTGGCCCGCGGCCCGCTCGGTCACCGCGCGATTGCCAACTGGCCGCTGGCCCAGCGGCAACGAATCGATGCCGTCGTCGCCGAGCTGGCCGAGCGGCTGGCCCCGGTGGCCAGCGTCCTCGAGCCGAGGCGGATCACGTGAGCGACGAGCCCCAGGAGCCACGGGGCATCCAGCGCAGGGGTCTGCTCCGGGCCGGTGCGGTGGGCGCACTCGGCGGGGCCGCCGCCGGTGCCACCTTCGGACCCGGGCTGCGCGCCGCACCCGCAGCCGCGGACGGCGAGGCCGCGCCTGCCGAGCCGATCCCGTTCCACGGTGTCCACCAGCCAGGGGTCACCCGCGAGGTGGTCGCGAGCGCGGCGTACGTCGCCTGCGACGTGACGACCACCCGCCACCGCGAGCTGGTCGGGCTGATGAAGACACTCACCGACCGGGCGCGCTTCCTCTGCGCCGGTGGCCGGCCCCCGGACGTCGGCATCAGCAGCCCCCCGTCCGACTCGGGCGTGCTCGGCCCCGAGCTGCCGGCCGACGGGCTGACCGTCACGGTGTCGGTGGGCGCCAGCCTGTTCGACGGACGGTTCGGGCTGCGCGGCAAGAAGCCGCGTCGGCTGACGACGATGGGCACCTTCCCCGACGACGACCTCGACCCCGACCTGTGCCACGGCGACCTGATGCTGCTGATCGCCGCGCCGCACCCGGACACGGTGCTCCACGCGCTGCGGGACCTGCTCCGCCACACCCGTGGTGCGATGCAGCCCCGCTGGCGGGTGGACGCCTTCGGCTCGCCGCCTCGACCGTCCGGTACGCCGCGCAACCTGATGGGCTTCATGGACGGAACCGCGAACCCGACCCCCGACGAGTTCGACCGGTTGGTCTGGGTCGGCTCCCGCGAGCCGGCCTGGACCGCCGGCGGCAGCTACCAGGTGATCCGGGTGATCCGGATGTTCGTGGAGTTCTGGGACCGGGTCGGCCTCAACGAGCAGGAGCGGATGATCGGCCGCCGACGCGACACCGGTGCGCCACTGTCTGGGTCAGCGGAGACCGACCCGCCGAGCTACAGCAACGACCCGATCGGCAACACCACCCCGCTGGACGCGCACATCCGGATGGCCAACCCGCGGACCCCGGCGACGGACGGCAGCCGGATGCTGCGCCGCGCGTTCAACTACGACCGGGGCCTCGACCCGAACGGCGACCTCGACATGGGGCTGGTGTTCACGGCGTACCAGAGCGACCTGGAACGTGGGTTCGTGACCGTCCAGAAGCGGCTCGAAGGTGAACCGCTGGTGGACTACATCTCGCCGATCGGTGGCGGTTACTTCTTCGCATTGCCCGGCGTCCGCGACGCGGCGGACTGGTATGGGCAACGTCTGCTCTCAGGCGTAACGTGACGAACGGACCGGCACCCCGGTCCGCCTCGTCGAAAAACGCAGGAAGGGTTCTCAGCTCATGCCTCGTCGTCTCGGAACTACCGTCGGCCTGTGCGCTTCCGCCGGCGCGCTGACGGCCCTGGTGCTGACCGCCACAGTGCCCGGCTCGGACGCTGCGCCTCGCACGTCGTCGAAGGTCGCCACTTCCGCCGGTGCGCTCACTGGTGGGCCCAGCGCCTCCACCGTGGCTTTCGTCCACCCGAAGAAGGCGAAGACCAAGACCCCCATCAAGCACGTGGTCGTGATCTTCGACGAGAACATCTCCTACGACCACTACTTCGGCACCTACCCCAAGGCGACCAACAAGGGCGGCACCAAGTTCAAGGCGAAGAAGAACACGCCGAAGAACGACAACCTGATCACGTCGAAGAAGCTGAAGAAGAACCCCAACCTCTACAAGCCGTTCCGACTCGCGCCGAGCCAGGCGCTGACCTGCGACCAGAACCACAACTACCTCGCCGAGCAGAAGGCTCACAACGGCGGCGCCATGGACCAGTTCGTCCAGAGCGTCAGCGTCGACACCTGCGGCGGCCTCTTCGGTGCGCCCGGCCTGACCATGGGCTACTACGACGGCAACACGGTGACCGGTCTCTGGAACTACGCCCAGAACTTCGCGATGTCAGACCGCTCCTTCGGAAGCAACTTCGGTCCGTCGACTCCGGGCGCGATCAACCTGGTGTCCGGCAACACCCACGGCTTCATCGAGGTGGACGCCACGACGGGCGCGCCGGTCCCGCCGGCCGGAGCGCTCATCGACCCCGACCCGGTCTCGGGAGTCGGCTCCATGATCGGCGACCCGCAGCCCTTCACCGACGACTGCTCCCAGCACGGCGTCAACCACCTCGTCAAGGCAACCGGCCGCAACATCGGTGACCTGCTCAACGACAAGGGCATCACGTGGGGCTGGTTCCAGGGAGGCTTCGCGCCGACCACGCCGTGGAACGGCGCCGGCTACGCGGTGTGCGGGGCTACGCACACCAACATCGGAGGCAACACGGTCGGCGACTACATCCCGCACCACAACCCGTTCGCCTACTACCCCTCGACGGCCAACCCGCACCACCTGCCGCCGAGCTCGATCAAGGCGGTCGGCACGACCGACCAGGCCAACCACAACTACGACCTGTCGGTGTTCGCCCAGGCCGTCAAGGCCAAGAGCCTGCCCGCCGTCAGCTTCGTCAAGGCTGCCGCCTACCAGGACGGTCACGGCGCCTACTCGGACCCGATCGACGAGCAGCACTTCCTCGTGGACCAGATCAACCTGATCCAGAAGTCGAAGTACTGGAAGGACACCGCGATCGTCGTCGCCTACGACGACTCCGACGGCTGGTACGACCACCGCGCGGCGAAGATCACCAACGGCTCGAGCAACGCGGCCGTCGACACGGCCATGTGCGGAGGTGTACCGGCCAGCGGTGGCTACACCGGTCGCTGCGGACCCGGCCCGCGGCTTCCGCTGCTGGTCATCTCGCCGTACGCGCGGGCGAACTTCGTCGACCACCACCAGACCGAGCAGGCGTCGATCCTTCGGTTCATCGAGGACAACTGGAAGGTCGGCAAGATCGGCGACTTCTCGTTCGACACCCGGGCGGGATCGCTCAAGCACCTGTTCAACTTCAAGCAGCGCCGAACCATCCAGCTGCTGCTGAAGCCGAACGGCGCGGTCAAGAAGCTCAAGGGGGAGTAGCACCCGCTTGTCCCACGTCTTCGCCGCCGTCGTGCTGGTCGATCGCCGGGGCCGAATCCTGCTCCAGGAGCGGGACGAGTTCCCGGCGATCGACCCGGAGAAATGGGGCCTGGTCGGCGGCCACGTCGAGGACGGCGAGGACGTCGAGGCCGCCGCTTATCGCGAACTGCTCGAGGAGACCGGCGTCCGACTGGCGCCGGGAACCCTGGAGCCCTGGCGGTCGATCGGCGTGTTCCACGAGGTGTACGGCACGGACGACCGGATGCACGTCTTCGCGGCACGGACGAACCTCAGCAACGCGGACATCGTCTGTGGGGAAGGCCGCCAGATCGTGTTCGTGGAGCCGTCCTCGGCCCGCGCCCTCGACCTGACGGTGGCCGCCACCATCGTGGTTCCGGGTTTCCTCGACTCCCTTCTCTACGCCAGCATGACCGGGTGACCACCCAGGACTCCCAGCAGAGCATCACCGTCGTGCCGGTGCCCGGCCCTGGGGCCGAGGACGTCGTGGTCGCGACCCACGGCCCGGACGAGGGGTCGGTCTTCACCGGCACGGAGGACGGCGCGATCTGGCGGGTCAGCCCCGACGGCTCCAAGGTCGACCGGGTCGCCGAGACCGCCGGACGGCCGCTCGGGATCGAGATCGATCTCGACGGGCGGCTCCTGGTCTGCGACGCGCACCGCGGCCTGCTCAGGGTCGACACCCGCTCGGGTGCTGTGGAGGCCGTCGCCGACAGTGTCGACGGCGTCCGGATGCTCGTCTGCAACAACGCCGCGATCGCCGCCGACGGCACCGTGTGGTTCTCCGACTCCTCCCGCAAGTACGTCCTCGAGGACTGGAAGTCCGACTTCGTCCAGAACACCAGGACCGGCAGGCTGTTGCGCCGCGACATCGACGGCACCATCACGACGGTCCTCGACGGGCTCGCGTTCGCCAACGGCGTCGCGCTCGCGAAGGACGAGTCGTACGTCGCGGTCGCCGAGAGCGGCGCCCGCACCGTCGTCCGGCAGTGGCTGACCGGCCCGAAGGCCGGCACCCGCGACTATCTGGCCCAGGACCTGCCCGGCTACCCGGACAACATCGCCCGCGGGTCCGACGGGCTGGTCTGGATCACCATCGCGAGCCCGACCGACAAGCTGGTGGAGCGGCTGCAGAGCGGCCCGATGTTCGTCCGCAAGTCGGTCACCCGGATCCCCGAGATGCTCCAGCCCAAGCCCAAGCGGACCGTCCGCGTCCAGGCCCTGGACGACAGCGGCACGGTCGTGCACGACGTCGACGTGAAGACCGACAGCTTTCACATGGTCACCGGCGTCCGGGAGCACGACGGCCGGGTCTGGCTGGGCGGCCTCCACGAGCCCGCGATCGCAGTCGTCAGTCTCTGACTCCGTACACTCGCTGACCATGGGTGTGCTCGACACGATCTCGGGGCCGCGCGACCTCCGCCGGCTCTCCGACGACGAGCTCGCGACCCTCGCCAGCGAGATCCGCGACCGGCTGATCACCTCCTGCGCGCCGGTCGGTGGCCACCTGGGCCCCAACCTGGGCGTCGTCGAGCTGACCATGGCCATCCACCGCACCTTCGACTCTCCGCGCGACCGGGTGGTGTGGGACACCGGCCACCAGGCCTACGTCCACAAGATGCTCACCGGACGGGCCGGCGAGTTCGACCAGCTCCGGGTCGAGGGCGGGCTGAGCGGGTACCCCAGCCAGGCCGAGTCGCCGCACGACGTCGTCGAGAACAGCCACGCGTCCACCTCGCTGAGCTACGCCGACGGGCTGGCCAAGGCCTACGCGATCCGCGGCGAGGCTCGGCACGTCGTCGCCGTGATCGGCGACGGGGCGCTCACGGGCGGCATGGCCTGGGAGGCGCTCAACAACATCGCCGTGGCGAAGAAGTCGCGGCTGGTGATCGTCGTCAACGACAACGGCCGCTCCTACACGCCGACGGTCGGCGGCCTCACGACTGCGCTCACCACGCTGCGCACCAGTCCGCGCTACGAGCAGGTGCTCGACGTGATCAAGCGGCGGCTCAACGCCGTGCCGGGCGTCGGGCCAGCGGCGTACGACGCCCTGCACGCCATGAAGAAGGGCGTCAAGGACGCCGTCGCCCCCCAGGGGCTCTTCGAGGACCTCGGGCTGAAGTACGTCGGGCCGGTCGACGGCCACGACCGGGCCGCGGTCGAGCACGCGCTGACCCAGGCCAAGAAGTTCAACGGGCCGGTGATCGTGCACGCGATCACCCGCAAGGGGTTCGGCTACGACGCAGCGGAGCGCCACGAGGCCGACCAGTTCCACCAGGTCGGGCCCTTCGACCCCGACTCGGGCGAACAGGACCCCAAGGGCAACATCTGGACCAACGCGTTCACCGACGAGATCGTCCGGATCGGCCAGCGGCGCCAGGACGTCGTGGCGATCACGGCGGCGATGATGCACCCGGTCGGGTTGCACCAGTTCCAGGCCCGGTTCCCCGAGCGCACCTTCGACGTCGGCATCGCCGAGCAGCACGCCGCGACCTCCGCGGCGGGCCTCGCCATGGGAGGGCTGCACCCGGTGGTCGCGATCTACGCGACGTTCCTGAACCGTGCCTTCGACCAGGTGCTGATGGACTGCGCCCTGCACCGGTGCGGGGTCACCTTCGTGCTCGACCGGGCCGGTGTCACCGGTGACGACGGCCCGAGCCACAACGGCATGTGGGACATGTCGATCCTGCAGGTGGTGCCCGGGCTGCGGCTGGGCGCGCCGCGCGACGCCACCCGGGTCCGCGAGCTGCTGAACGAGGCGGTCGACGTCGAGGACGCCCCGACCGTGCTCCGGTTCCCCAAGGGCCAGCCACCCGACGACATCCCCGCGGTCGACACCGTCGGGGGCGTCGACGTGCTGGTTCGCAACGGCGTCAAGGACGTGCTCGTGGTCGCCGTCGGTGCGATGGCCGCCACCGCGGTCGAGGTGGCGGACCGGCTGGTCGCGCAGGGCATCGGCGTCACCGTCGTCGACCCGCGTTGGGTCAAGCCGGTCAACCCGGTCCTCCTCGAGCTTGCCGGTCAGCACCGGCTGGTGGTGAGCATCGAGGACAACGGGGAGACCGGCGGCTGCGGAGCAGTGCTGCTGCAGACGCTGAACGCCGAGGGTGTGCACACGCCGTTCCGGCTGCACGCGATCCCGCAGAGATTCCTCGACCACGCCAAGCGGGGCCGGATCCTCGAGCGGATCGGACTCACCCCTCAGGCCATCGCCCTCGGCATCGTCGAGGACATCACCGCCCTCGCCGAGGACCCCGCCGATCGGGCAACGGCGGACGCGGACCGCACGATCTGAGCCTCTGCTCGTCCCGTCAGCCGGTCACTCCGGGTTCGTGAGGAGGGCCTGCACCAGAGTTCGGTGGGCCGCGAGCTGACGGCGCATGTGCTCCGGGTCGCCCGTCGAGCGGCAGAGCAGGAACGCGCCCTCGAAGGTGACGAAGAGGTGGTCGGCCAGTGCATCCACGTCGACCCTTCGGCTGCGGCGACCGAGGGCGGCGCGCAGCAGCCCGGCGTACCCCTCCCGCCACGCCACGACGGCGCCGAGGATCGGCTCGCCGGTGCCTGCTCCGGCGAGCTGGCGCTCGGTGAGCACCGACATGTAGAGGCAGCCCGACTGTGCCGACATCAGCTCGTCCGCGGTGTCTTCGAAAACCCGGACGAAGGCGAGTGCACGCTCGACCGGGTCGGTGATCCCCTTGGTGTCCGCGAGGGCGCCGTCCAGATGGGCCAGGTCGGCCGCGACGTACCGCGTCACCAGCGCCTGCCCGAGCTCCAGCTTGGAGGCGAAGTGGTGGAAGAAGGCGCCCTTCGACGTCGACGCGGCGTCGAGAACCTGGTCGATCGAAGTGGCCGCGAAGCCGTTCTCGATGACGAGGTGCTCGGCGGCCTCGAGGATGCGATCCCGGGTGGCGGTCCCGTCTCTGGGCACCAGACCCTTGTACCAGACCAAACGGTCTGTTACAAACAGACCAACCAGTCTGGAACCGAACGGAGATGTTGTGACCACACTGCTGCAGGACCGCCGCTACGTGACCGATGGCGGGCTCGAGACCGACCTGATCTTTCACCACGGCGTCGACCTCCCGGACTTCGCGTCGTTCCCGCTGATCGAGCAGATCCAGGGGCGCGAGCTCCTCACGCAGTACTACGACGGGTACGCCGACGTCGCCCAGCGGGCCGGGGTCGGTCTGGTGCTCGAGACCCCGACGTGGCGCGCCAACCCCGACTGGGGTGAGCGGCTCGGCTACGACGCTGCCGCGCTCGACCGGGTCAACCGGGACTCGATCTCGTTCCTCCACGAGCGCCGCGACGCGCACCCGGAGCTGCACGACCAGGGCGTCCTGGTCGGAGGCATGCTCGGACCTCGTGGCGACGGCTACGTGGCCGGCGACCGGCTCACGCCTGAGGAGTACGCCGACTACCACCGACCCCAGCTCGCGTCGTTCCAGGGCGCCGGCGCCGACCTCGCCACCGCGCTCACGCTGGTCGGCGCGGACGAGGCGGTCGGCATCGTGACGGCGGCGCGCGACGTCGGGCTGCCGATCGCGGTCTCGTTCACGGTCGAGACGGACGGTCGGCTGGCCGGGGGCGCGTCGCTCGCAGGGGCGATCGAGGAGGTCGACGCCGCGGGCGGCCCGGACTGGTTCCTGGTCAACTGCGCGCACCCGACCCATGTCGCCCGCGGCCTCGAGGGCGACGGGCCGTGGGAGCGGATCGCCGGGTTGCGACCCAACGCCAGCCAGATGTCCCATGCCGAGCTCGACGAGGCGGAGGAGCTCGACGAGGGCGATCCCGCCGAGCTGCAGGCCTCGCTCGTCGCGACGGTGCCCCGGCTGCCCGGTCTGCGGATCCTCGGCGGCTGCTGCGGCACCGACGCACGCCATGTCGCCGCGCTCTGGGGTGTTTGACAGACTGGACGGGTGCCCACAGACAGACTCGTGCACATCGTCGACGAGGTCCCCGATCTGGAGGGGGTGTCCGACCTGACGATGGTGCTGGTTCTCGACGGGTTCCTCGACGCCGGGAACGCCGCCGCACACGCGGCCCGGCACCTGGCCGATCTCGACAGCGACCGCGCGGGCCCCATCGTGGCCACCTTCGACGTCGACCAGTTCCACGACTACCGGGCCAGGCGACCGGCGATGTCCTTCGTGCGCGACCACTACGAGTCCTACGACGCGCCGCGGCTCGTCGTACGCCTGCTGCACGACAGCGGGAGCACGCCCTACCTCCTGCTGCACGGACCGGAGCCGGACAACCGCTGGGAGGCGTTCGCCAGGGCGGTGCGCGAGGTCCTCGAGCGGCTCGGTGTCACCCGTGTCGTCGCGATGGGCTCGGTCCCGATGGCGGTTCCGCACACCAGGCCGATCGCGATCACGCCCCACGCGAACCGACCCGAGCTGGTCCCGGGCGACAGCCCATGGCGGGGCGAGCTGCGGATCCCTAGCAGCGCCCAGTCTCTCCTCGAGGTGCGACTGGGGGAGTGGGGCCACGACATGCTCGGCTTCGTCGCGCACATCCCGCACTACCTCGCCCAGCTCGACTACCCGAAGGCCGCCGCGGTCCTGCTCGAGCAGGTGGAGCTCGCCGGCCGGCTCACCATCGACCTCACCGAGCTGCACGAGCTGGCCCGCGAGCGGGAGACCGAGATCGAGCGCTACCTGTCCTCCAACGAGGAGGTGGGCGAGGTGGTCGAGGCCCTGGAGCAGCAGTACGACGCCTTCGAGCGGGCCGAAGCCCCCGGCGAGAGCCTTCTCGCCGACGACCAGCCGCTGCCGACCGGCGAGGAGATCGGCCGGCAGTTCGAGCAGTTCCTGGCCGGTCTCGACACCCAGGACGGCAACGACCCCAACGAGTCCGGGCGCGACGCGTGATCACCCCACGAAACTGCTCGGAGTGGGCGCTTCGCGCGGTCGACTCGCACTTCCGTGGGTTGGGCCGGCCTGAGGTGACCAACAGCGCTGCTGCGCCGAGCGGTGAGAAGCGTTGACCACTGACGCCTCGGCGGTCGCGGACCTGCTCCTCCTGCTCGATCTCGAGACGCTCGACGAGGACCTCTACCGCGGCGCGCACCCGCCGTCGGCCCGGGCCCGGGTGTACGGCGGGCAGGTTGCCGCACAGGCGCTGGTGGCCGGGACGCGCAGCGTGGACCCGGCGTACGTCCCGCACTCCTTCCACTCCTACTTCCTGCTGCCCGGCGACTACGCCGTGCCGATCATCTTCGACGTGCAGCGGATCCGGGACGGTCGCTCGTTCCTCACCCGTAGGGTCACCGCCCGCCAGCACGGCCGGCCGATCTACCACCAGACCATCAACTTCCAGAAGCCCGAGGAGGGGTTCGAGCACCAGGACGTCATGCCCGACGTAGCCGGCCCCGACCAGGGACTGGACCTGTTCGACCTGATGCGCGGCCGCGGCAACGCTGATGCCGAGGAGCTCGGCAAGGAGTGGGCGTCGATCGAGGTCCGCTTCCTGGGCAACTCCAAGCACGGCCTCGAGCCCGACCCGATGCATCCGTCCCAGGCCCGGATGTGGGTGCGCTTCAGGGAGAGCCTGCCGGAGGACCCGATGGCCCACCTGGCGGCATTCACCTACGCCAGCGACATCAGCCTGCTCGGCGCCTCGCTCGCGGTGCACGACGTCAACCCGGCCAAGGCGATGATGGCCTCGCTCGACCACACGTTGTGGTTCCATCGGCCGTTCCGCGCCGACGAGTGGTGGCTCTACGACCAGTGGTCCCCCAGCGCCCACGGTGGCCGGGGCCTGTCGTTCGGTCACGTCTACACCGGCGACGGAACCCTGGTCGCCACCGCGGCGCAGGAGGGCGTCATCCGGTCTCGTCGGCCGCATTGACCCGGTCACTCCAGCCCACTCACGACACGCCAGCCACAGCGGTCAAGACCAGGACCATGGTCCTTTCGGCCATTTCTCCCCATTCCCCGGACGGGACAGGTGTGACGATTGTTCACTTCAGGGCATGTACCGGCCGCAGCACCGAGTCCCCATCCGGCGCCGACCGTCCCTCAAGCACGCCGTGCTGGCGAGCGTCGGGGCGGCCGTGCTGGTGCTCGGCGCCATCGTGGGCCCGTCGGCCTCGGCTGACTCCCACTTCAGCCACCACAAGGGTGGCGGCAACTACGGCACCAAGCCCACCAAGCCCACCAAGCCGGGCAAGCCCGGCAAGCCGGGCAAGCCCGGGGATGACGACGCGCACGGCGCGCAGGGCGAGCACGATCCCACCGCGACCAACGGCGGAAAGCCGCTGCCGGGCGACGAGGGGTTGTCCCTGATCGAGCTGAAGCCGACCGGGCCGCCGGCCACGTCGTACGAGATGCCGTTCCCCTGCAACGAGGTGTGGTCGGGATCGACCCGCGCCCGGCACAGCCCGAGCGTGCGGGCCGTCGACTTCAACTACTCCGGCGGCGATCTCGGCAAGCCCGTCGTCGCGGCCGCGGCCGGCACGGTCATCACGGTGGTGGTCGGCCAGGGCAAGCCCAGCTACGGCCAGTACGTCGTCGTCGACCATGGCAACGGCGAGAGCTCGCTCTACGCGCACCTCGACTCGGTGCTGGTCACCCTCGGTCAGGTCGTGCAGGCGGGCACCCAGCTCGGCACCGTCGGCCAGACCGGCAACGCCAGTGGTCCGCACCTGCACTTCGAAGAGCGGGTCGGCGGCGCCATCGTCGACTCGTGGTTCCACGGCTCGCGGTTCCCGATGAACTCCTCGGAGGCCTCGCAGAACTGCGGCACCGTCGCGGTCACCGACATCCCCCTGGCCGGTGACATGTACGGCGGCAGGTCCGCCGAGGTGATGGTCTACCGGAAGTCGTCCCCGGCCGCGTTCCACGTGACCCGCGACGGCCGGAAGGAGCGCGTGATCAAGCTCGGCCGCGGGGCCGCCCAGCCGGTGCTCGGCGACTGGGACGGCGACGGCCGGGTCAACCCGGGCATCCGCGAGACGTCCAGCCGGCTGTTCACGATGCAGGTGAAGCGCAGCAAGACCACCGTGAAGTTCGGCAAGAGCGGTGACCTGCCCATCGCCGGCAACTGGGACGGCAACGGGACCTGGGAGATCGGCGTACGCCGCCCCGGCAGCGCCAAGTTCATGCTCCGCATGCCCGACGGCTCGGTCCAGAAGGTCGTTCTCGGCGACGCCAACGACCTGCCGGTCACCGGCGACTGGGACGGAAACGGGGTCACCGACCTCGGCGTCTACGACCAGGCCACCGCCACGTTCACGCTGCTGCAGAAGGACCCGATGGGCACGCCGTTCACGACCGTGATCCCCTTCGGCGTCCCCGGTGACGTGCCCGTCACCGGCGACTGGGACGGGAACGGCATCACCGACCTCGGCGTCTGGACCCCCTCGACCGCGACGTTCAACAAGCGCGGTGCCGTGGCCCCGACGAGCGTGACCGGCCGGGTCAAGAAGGTCCAGTTCGGCCGGCCCGCCGCCCGCTGAGTCTCAGCGCCCCTCAGCTCGGCAGGTCGAAGACCAGGCAGGTGCTGGTAGCGGTGGCGACCGGCGTACCCGACTCGTCGGTGACCACGCCCTCGCTGAACGCCAACCGCGAGCCTCCCTTGACCAGCGTGCCGGTGGCCGTCAGCGTTCCGCTGGCGGCGGTGACGGCGCGCAGGTAGCTCACCTTGATCTCGACGGAGGTGTAGCCCTTCCCGAGCGGAAGGGTGCTGTGCACCGCGCAGGCCGTGACCGAGTCGAGCAGCGTGCAGACGAGGCCGCCGTGGACGACGCCGATGGGGTTGTACGCCGACTCGTCGGGACGGCAGGTGAACGACACCCGTCCCTCCTCGACCTCAGACACCTCGAACTGGAGCAGCCCAGCGATCGGCGCCGGCGGCAGCTCACCGCGCTGCATGGAACGCAGGTAGTCGATGCCGGCCAGCCGCAGCCCCTGCCCGGCGCCGATCATCGGGTCGTACCACGTCACCGTGCGGGTGCGCGGCTCGCCCCAGGCGGCCGGCGCGTCCGTGGTGCTGGTGCTGTCGGTGAGGGTCATCGGTTCTTCGCCAGCCTCTCGCTCTGGGTCGGGTAGCGGCGCATCCGGTCGGGGTCGTCCTGGGCGACCGCGTGGTCCAGCCCCCAGGCCAGCAGAGCGTCCAGCACCGGCACCAGCGCGACGCCGGAGTCGGTGAGGGCGTACTCGAAGCGGGCCGGGTGGTCCTGGTAGGCGCGGCGCTCGATCACACCGGCCTCCTCGAGGACCTTGAGCCGCGCGGCGATCCGGTCGCGGGGGGCGCCGGTGCCTCGCACGATGTCGGTGAACCGACGGCTGCCCATGACGATCTCGCGGATCACCAGCAGCGCCCACCGCTCGCCGACCACCTCGAGCGAGGCGGCGATGGGGCAGGGGCGTCCCGGCAGCTGGGCGAGCGTCGGAAACCGGTTGGACACGGTGGTAGCGTCCCACGAGTGAGTTTGAAGTTCAAACTGTCTGGCGAACCAACCACCGACGGACCACGTGCCGACAGCTCGCGGCCCCTGGTCCCGGTCGCGCTCGGCACCGCCCTCGTGCTCGTCACCTACGTGACCCCGATCGCGACGATCCCGGCGACCGCGGCCGACCTCGGCGCCGGACCCGTCGCCCGGGCCTGGATCCTCAGCTCGATGAGCGTGGGCCTCGCGGGCCTCCTTCTCGCGTCCGGAGTGCTCGGTGACGCCCTCGGCCGTCGGCGGCTGTACGTCGTCGGGCTCGTCGCCACCGGCGTGGGCGCCGTGCTGTGCGCGGTCTCGGTCGAGCCACTGCTGTTCGTGGTCGGCCGGGTCGTCCAGGGTGGTGGCGGCGCCGCCGTGCTGGCCTGCGGGCTGGCCGTGCTGGCGCACCGCTACCCGATGGGCCCTGACCGGCTCCGCGCGACGTCGGTCTGGGGTGCCTCCGTGGGTCTCGGGATCGTGGGCGGGGCGGTCCTGTCAGCTCTCCTCGACTTCGGCTCGGGCTGGCGGCCGAGCCTCTGGGTCACGGCCGCCCTCACGCTCGCCCTGGTCCCGCCGAGCCTGCGCTGGATGGCCGAGTCCTCGTCCGCCGTCCGCCAGCGGGTGGACGCCGCCGGGCTGCTTCTGCTCGTGGCCGCGATGACTCTCGCCGTCTCCGCGCTCACCCAGGGCCGCAACGGGATCGACGTGGCCACCGTCGTGCTGGCCGTGCTCGCGCTCCTCTCGCTGGCGGCGTTCGTCCTCGTCGAGCGCCGGGTGGCTGCTCCGCTGCTCGACCCGGAGCTCCTCGCGCACCCGCGCTTCCGTGCGGCGACCGGTGGCTCGCTGGTGCTGGGTGCCGGGATGATCGGGATGGCGTCGTTCACGCCGACGCTGGTGCAGGTCGGTTACGGGCGGGGGCTCTGGGCGGCCACCCTCCCGGTGTTCGCCTGGGCCGGCACCGGCGTGGTCACCTCGATGCTCGTGCGCAGGATCCCGCACCCGCTCGAAGGGCCGCGCCCGGTGGCACTGTTCCTGGTCGTCGTGGCAGTCGGTCAGCTGCTCACCTACGGGCTGGACGCCGGTTCGCACATGTGGCGGCTCGCGGTCCCGTTCGTCGTGGCCGGCGCGGCCACGGGTGTGCTCAACTCCCTGCTCGGCCGTGAGGCGATCGCCTCCGTGCCGCCGGATCGTGCCGCCATGGGCTCGGGCGCCAACAACACCGCCCGCTACCTCGGCGCCGCCTGCGGCATCACGCTGTTCGTGACCGTCGCGACGCACACCGGTGGGGACCTGTACGCCGGCTGGAACGCCGCCGCGCTGGTCGCTGCCGGGCTCACACTGCTCGGGGCCGGCGCGATCGCGTTGACCGGGCGGCCTCGCTCAGGGCACTAACCTCGGGGCGTGACCACGCCGGAGGCACGCCCCTACGGCAAGAAGTTCGCGCTGTTGAGCCTGCCGTTCTGGATCATCTCGGTCCTGTGCCTGGTCTACGGCCTGGCGAACGGCCTGGTGCTCACGACGATCTTCGCCGCGGCCGCGACGGTCTGGTTCCCCGTCAACGTGTGGCGCCGGTGGCGGCCGGGCTGAGCCACGCTTCCTGCACGGCCCCATTCCACAAGAGTTATTGCACAAGAGTCCTTGTTGAATTACGGTCGGGGTATGGAGCAGGGTCCACGCATCCGCGCGTCGATCGAGCAGGTCGCTGCGAGCGGCCACCCCGTGCGTCGCCGGCTGCTCGAGGTGCTCGGCGTCGACGGCCCGGCCACCGCGAGCAAGCTGGCCGCGCGCACCGGCCAGCTGGTCGGCAATGTCAGCCATCACCTCAAGATGCTGGCCCGCGCCGGACTGGTCGAAGAGGCGCCCGAGCTGGCCAAGGACCGGCGCGAACGCTGGTGGCGGCGTGTCCCCCTGTCGCTGAGCTGGTCGCTGGCCGACGTGCGCGGTGACCCGGTCGGTGAAGCGGTGGCGGTCGCCGTCGAGCACGAGTACGTCGAGAACCACCTCCGACGGGTCCAGGGCTGGCTCGCCGCTCGCGACGGCTCGGACGCCTACGACGAGGCGTGGACCCGGGCCGCCTTCGCGACGGACACGTGGGTCTGGGCGACGCCCGAGGAGCTCGACGAGCTCGCGGAGGCGATCAACGCGCTGGTGGTCGACTTCCACGAGTCGCACCGCGAGCCGGCACCCGGGCGGGAGAGCTGCTTCGTCTTCGCCCACGGCGTTCCGAGCAAGCCGTGACCGAGGCACCTCCCTTCCGCCGCGACCGGCTCGTCCAGGCCTGGTCGGTGGCCTCCGGGGTCTCGCTGGCCGGCGACTCCGCCTGGTTCGTGGCGTTCGCCTGGACCGCGGCCACGATCACCGACCCGGCGACGGCAGGCCTGGTGCTGGGGGCCGGCACCATCCCGCGTGCTCTCACCGCCCTGTACGGCGGAGCGCTGGCCGACCGCTACGACGCTCGCCGCGTCGTCGTGCTCGCCAACGTGGGACGGATCGCCCTGCTCGCCGCCGGTACGGCGCTCGCCACCGTCGGCGGGATCGGCGTGCCGCTGCTGCTGGCCGTCGCGATCGTCTTCGGCATCCTCGACGCGATCCACAACCCCGCCGCGATGACGCTGCCGCGCACACTGGTCCGCACCGAGGACCTCCCGGCGGCGTCGGGGCTGATGCAGATAGCGGGCCGGCTGGCCCGCTTCGGAGGCGCTCCCCTCGGAGGCGTTCTGGTGGCGGTCGGCGGGCTCCGGCTGGTGATGGTGGTCGACGCCGTGTCGTTCGCTGTCGTGGCGGCGTTCGTGGCGCTGGCGCTCAAGCCGCGCTACCCGCGCACCCTGAGCTCCACCGGCTCGGTGCGCCGGGACCTGGCCGCGGCGGCGGGCTACCTGAGGGAGACGCCGTACGTCCGCGCGCTCGTGGTCTCGCTCTCCGGCCTGAACCTGTTCGTCGGCCCGGCGCTCGCGGTGGGCGTCACCGTGCACGTGCACCGGTCCGGTTGGGGTGCTGCGACGGTGGGCATCGCTGACGCGTTGGTCGGTGTCGGCGCGGCCGTCGGTGCCGCCTTCGCGATCCGGTTCCGCTCGTCCCGGCCGGCGCGCACGGGGCTGCTGATGCTGATCGGTCAGGCGGCGGCCATCGCGCTGATCGGCGTGTCCAACCGGCCGCTGCTCTTCGTCGCCACGACGGCGATCGGCGTGACCGCCGGGCTGGCATCGGCCCAGCTTTCGGGCGCCTTCCAGCAGCTCGTGGATCCGGCGTACCTCGGGCGGATGGGTGCGGTGACCTCGCTCGGCGACGACGTGCTCATGCCGGTGGCGATGGTCGGCTTCGGCGCGCTGGTCGGCGGCATCGGACTGCCCGTGACCTGCCTGGTCACCGGGCTCGGCTTCGTCGCACTCGTCAGCTGGGGACTGGCCCGCTTGCGTGGCGTGCGGCCGGTCGAGGTCGTTGTCTAGCGAGCGTCGGGGTCGTGTGCCTCAGGTCGCGCCATGGCCCGTTCTCAGGCACACGACTCGGTCCTCGACACAACCGCCGGCTCAGGTGGACGTACGGCGCTGGAACGCCCGCAGCGCGAGCGGCGCCAGTACGGCGGTCAGCCCGATGGTCCAGATCAAGGTGCTGAGCACCGGGTGCTGCAGCGGCAGGGCAGCATCGCTCGCCACTGGGTCCGTGTTGCCCCACAGCTCGCGGACGGCCTGGACCAGCGAGGACAACGGGTTCCACTCGGCGATCGAGCGGAGCCCCGACGGCATTTTCTCGGTCGGAGCGAAGGTGTTGGCCAGGAACGTGATGGGGAACATCGTGGCGAACATCAGCCCGTTGACGGCCTCGACCGACCGCATGCTCGAGCCGACGAGGATGCCGAGCCAGATCATCGCGAAGCCCCAGAGCAGGAGCAGCGCGTAGGCGAGGAGCGCCTCGAACAAGCCTTCCCTGATGCGCCAGCCGATCGCGAGCCCCGTCAGCGACATGATCACGATGCCGATGCTGGAATGGAGCAGGCTGGAGATGCTGCGTCCGACCAGCACGGCGGCTGGGTTGATGGGCAGCGAACGCATCCGGTCGACGATGCCCTTGTCGATGTCGGCGGTAAGGCCGACCGCCACGATGAACGAGGCGAAGGCGATGGTCTGGCCCATGATCCCGGCCATCAGCCACTCGCGGTAGCCCGCCGCCGAGCCTTGCACAGCGATGGAGCCGCCGAACACGAAGGCGAACAGCAGGACGAACATCACCGGCTGGATGGTGACGTCGAGCAACATCTCCGGCATCCGCTTGATGTGGATCAGGTTGCGCCTCACGATCGTCAGCGACTGCCGCAGGAGGCCGGTGTCGCGGATCTCCGGGCGCTCGAGGCCCGGGCGATGGGTCGCGGTCTGCTCGGTGCTGGTGCTCACAGGGCCACCCCTTCGGTCTCGTCGGTCGGCTCCTCGGCGCGGTGTCCGGTCAGGCGGAGGAACACGTCGTCGAGGCTGGGTCGCTTGAGCCCGAGGTCATCGAGCTCGATGTCGCTGTCGTCGAAGATGCCGGCGATGCGGGTCATGGCGCGCAGACCGTCGGCCGGTGCGGTGAGCTGGCGGGCGCCCTCGTCGATGTGGACCTCGTCGACCACCTCGCGTAGCAGCGCATCCGCGCGCGGCAGGTCGGCCGCGTTGGACACCGTCACGACGACGGCGGCCTGGCCGGAGCGGTTCTTCAGCTCCAGCGCCGAGCCCCGCTCGATGACCCTTCCGTGGTCGATGACCACGATCTGGTCAGCGAGCTGGTCTGCTTCCTCCAGGTATTGCGTGGTGAGCAGCAAGGTCGTGCCGTCGCGGACCAGCCCCCGGAGCACGTCCCACAGCTCGACGCGGCTGCGCGGGTCGAGGCCGGTGGTCGGCTCGTCGAGGAAGAGCACAGGCGGGATGGCCACGAGGCTGACCGCAAGGTCGAGGCGGCGCCGCATGCCGCCGGAGTAGGTCTTGACCACGCGGTCGGCGGCGTCGGTGAGTGCAAACCGCTCGAGGAGGTCGTCGCTGGCGCGCCTGATGTAGGACGGAGTCAGCCCGTAAAGGCCGCCGATCAGCCGGATGTTCTCGCGACCGGTGAGCAGCTCGTCGACCGTGGCCGTCTGGCCGGTCAGCCCCATGCTGCGTCGGACCGCCCGTGGATCCGCAAGCACGTCGTGGCCGGCCACCCGAGCAGTACCGCTGGTGGGACGGGTAAGCGTCGTCATCATCCGCACCGTGGTGGTCTTGCCGGCGCCATTAGGGCCCAACAGCCCCAGGACCGTGCCTTGGGGGACGGAGAAGCTCACCCCGTCGACTGCCACCGTGTCGTCGAAGTGCTTGACCAGGTTGTCGGCCTCGATGGCCGGTGGCGACGTCACCACCCAAGGTTATGGGTGACCACCGACAACCAGCACGCCGATTTGGCTGCACGCGCGATCTGCCGCCTGGCGAGTGATGCAGGGTGGCGATGAGCCGAGCTACAGCGCGGTCGTGCGCCCGGCCACGTGCGGAGCACCGTCCTTGGGGCTGGTCAGCGAGAACGCGAAGCCGCCGTCGACCGGCGCCGAGCCGAATGCCACCGAGCCCGGGAGGAGCACCGGCTTCTTGAACGCGACGTCGACGCGGACCGCGTCGGGGAGCCGGTTCTCGAGGGCGGCCACGCAGCGCGCCATCGTCCACATGCCGTGCGCGATCTGGCGCGGGAAGCCGAGCGCCTTTGCGGTGATCGGGTAGAGGTGGATCGGGTTGTGGTCACCTGAGACCGCGGCGTAGCGGCGGCCAAGATCACCCGGGAGCTTCCAGACCACGCCGTTCGGCTCGGCGTCTGGGAACACGCTGCCCGAGGAGGCGGAGTCGTCGCCCTTGCCGCGGCGGAGGTACGTCGAGGTCTCCTCCCAGACGTTCTCGCCGTCGGCGGTGACCACGGTGAGGAACTCGTAGACCGTGCCCTTCGGGTGCGGCCTTGCCGGGGCGACGCTGGAGGTCACCCCGAGCGTCTCGCCGATGGCGATGGGACGGTGGGCGGTGATCGAGTTCTCCAGGTGCACGGTGCCGATCGCGGGCGCGGGGAACGCCGGGTCGCTCATGATCGCCATCTGCATCGGGAACGCGAGCAGGTGCGGGTAGGGCAGCGGAACGGTGTCCTTGGTCGGGAAGCCGCAGACCTGCGCGAACGCGTCGACCCGGCCGCGTTCGATCGTGGTCTCCGGGCCGGTGCGGCTGAGGCCGGTGAACTGGCCACCTGTCTTGCGGATGCCAGGGAGCTGGTTGACGACCGGGATCGACGGCAGCGCGGCCCGGACCATCGTGAGCGCGCCCATCAGGCGCCGAGCATCATCTGGCCGCACACACGGACCACGTTGCCGTTGACCGCGGAGGAGCCGGGGGAGGCGTACCAGGCGATCGTCTCGGCGACGTCGACGGGCAGCCCGCCCTGGGCCATCGCGTTGAGCCGCTGGCCCACCTCACGTGTCGCGAACGGCACCGCGGCGGTCATCTGGGTGATGATGAAGCCAGGTGCCACGGCGTTGATGGTGATGCCGTCCTGGAGCTCGTCGGCGAGCGAGTCCACCAGGCCGATGACGCCGGCCTTGGACGCGGCGTAGTTGGTCTGGCCGACGTTGCCCGCGATGCCCGCGATGGAGGCGACACCGACCACCGAGCCGTTGTCGTTGATCACCTTCTGGTCGAGCAGCTCGCGGGTGATGCGCTCCGGGGCGGTGAGGTTGACGGCGATCACCGAGTCCCACTTGTCCTCGGCCATGTTGGCGAGCTTCTTGTCGCGGGTGATGCCGGCGTTGTGGACCACCACGTCGACGCCGCCGTGCTTCTCCTTGAGGTGGTGGGCGATGCGCTGCGGCGCGTCCTTGCCGGTGATGTCCAGCGCCAGCCAGTCGCCGCCGAGCTCCTTCATCAGGGTCTGGAGATCGTCGGCGAGCTGGGGTACGTCGACGCCGACGACGGTCGCGCCGTCGCGGTGCAGCACCCGGGCGATCTGCTCGCCGATGCCGCGGCTCGCGCCGGTGACCAGCGCGACCCGACCGGCCAGCGGCACGGTCCAGTCGGCGACCTCGCCCGCGAACTGGGTGCCGTGCGCGCCGATGCGGACGACCTGGCCGGAGACGTAGGCCGACTTGGGGGACAGCAGGAACGCGAGCGTCGAGGTCGCAGCGCCCTCCGCGCCCGCGGCGACGTAGACGAGCTGGACCGTGCCGCCCCTGCCGAGCTCCTTGCCGAGGCTTCGGGTGAACCCCTCGAGTGCGCGCTGCGCCACCCGCTCGGCGCCCTTGACCTGCTCGGGCGGCGTACCGATCACGACGACGCGCGGGCAGGAGGCGAGGCTGCGCAGCTTGGAGGAGAAGAAGTCGCGGAGCGCATGCAGCTCGGCCGAGTCCTTGATGCCGGTCGCGTCGAAGACCAGTCCCTTGTACGACTGGTCCTCCGCGAACTGCGTCGTCGACGCGATGCCGAGGACGTCGAGCAGGCCCGGCAGTGACTCGGCGAGCCGGCCGGCGCCGCCCGTGACGACGGTGCCGTCGACCAGCGGAGCGCCGGCGGTGTAACGCTCGAGCTTTGTCGGGTTCGGCAGGCCGAGGTTCTTGACCAGCACCTTGCCGATCGGGGAGGACGTGAAGCCCTGGTAGCGATCGCTCATGGTTTCCATGTAACTCTCTGTGTAACTGGGCGTCCACTTTTCGTGATTCCCGCCTCAGTGCCTTTTGTTTCGATGTTACTCGCGAGAAACTTGTTCCATGACTCACGAGCTCAATGCCGGGAAGTCCCGACGCGTCGCGGTTATCGGGGGCAACCGGATCCCATTCGCCCGCTCCAACACGGCCTACTCGACCGCGTCCAACCAGGACATGCTGACCGCGGCTCTCGACGGGCTGGTCGACCGGTTCGGGCTGCAGGGTGAGCGGCTCGGTGAGTTCGTCGCCGGCGCCGTGCTGAAGCACTCCCGCGACTTCAACCTCGCCCGTGAGTCGGTGCTCGGGTCGAAGCTGTCGCCCGAGACGCCGGCGACCGACATCCAGCAGGCCTGCGGCACCGGCCTCCAGGCTGCGATCCAGGTTGCGAACAAGATCGCCCTCGGCCAGATCGAGGTCGGCGTCGCCGGCGGCTCGGACACCACGTCGGACGCGCCGGTCGCGATCAGCGAGAAGCTCCGCAAGAAGCTGCTCAAGGTCAACTCCGCCAAGGACACCCGCGGCCGCCTGGCCGCCCTGGCCGCCATCCGGCCCGGCGACATCGGCCTCTCCATCCCGCAGAACGGCGAGCCGCGCACCGGCCTCTCCATGGGCGAGCATGCAGCGCTCACCGCTCTTGAGTGGCAGATCGGCCGCGAGGAGCAGGACGAGCTGGCGGCGCTGTCGCACCAGCACCTCGCCGCGGCGTACGACGCCGGATTCGAGCACGACCTGATCTCGCCCTTCCGCGGCCTCGAGAAGGACAACAACCTCCGCCCCGACTCGACGGTCGAGAAGCTCGCGAAGCTCAAGCCGGTCTTCGGCAAGGGCGAGTCGGCGACCATGACCGCGGGCAACTCCACGCCGTTGACCGACGGCGCCTCGAGCGTGCTGCTGGCCTCAGAGAGCTGGGCTGCCGACCGTGGCCTCCAGCCGCTGGCCTACCTGACGGCCTACGAGACCGCAGCCGTCGACTACGTGCACGGCGGCGAGGGGCTGCTGATGGCCCCGGCGTACGCCATGGCCCGAATGCTCGCCCGCGAGGGACTGTCGCTGCAGGACTTCGACTACTACGAGATCCACGAGGCGTTCGCCTCCCAGGTGCTCTCGACGCTCAAGGCCTGGGAGGACCCGGTCTTCAGCAAGGAGCGACTCGGGCTCGACGCCCCGCTGGGCTCGATCGACCGCTCCAAGCTGAACGTCACCGGCTCCTCGCTCGCCGCCGGCCACCCGTTCGCTGCCACCGGCGGCCGGATCGTGCCGGTTCTCGCCAAGCTGCTCGCCACCTCCGAGGGCGGTAGCGGCCGCGGCGTGATCTCGATCTGCGCCGCCGGCGGCCAGGGCGTCACCGCCATCCTCGAGCGCGCCTGAGTCAGCTGGCCAGCGAGCCCACCTGCGCGACCCGCTGGAGGTCGACCTCGATCCCGATGCCCGCCTTGGTGAGCAGCGGGAAGCGGCCCGATCGAGGGACGGTCACGTAGCCGGCGCTGTCGAGGACTGCGAGCTCGTGATCGACGGCGTGCAGGAAGGCTGCGCAGTGCTCGGCGTCGAGGCCGCGCGGCCAGATGAGGGTGCTGCTCAGGACGTCCTCGCGGCGCGCCTCGAGCTCGGCCGCGGCCGCCTCGAGGAGCGTGCGCATCCGCTCGACCGCCGCCACGTCGTTCACCACATCAACACGCTAGAGGCGACCACCGACATTTAGCCTGAGTCGGTCGAGTCAGCGAGTGACGAGCGCCAGCGCCGAGTCGACGAGGTAGGCCCGGACCTGGGCAGGGGAGATCTCGCCGACGGTCGGTACGCCGGGGCTCGCCTCCGTGACCAGGATGCCGACCCGAGCGAGCTGGAGGGCGCCGAGGCCGCTGGCGTAGAGCGTGTTGGCGAGCAGGGTCGGGTCGTCGACCCGGAAGGTGCCGGCGTCGACGCCTGCCTGGAGCGCGTCCTGGAGGATGGCCAGGCAGCCCGAGATGCCGCGGCCGAGGCGGAACAGCGCGCTCTCGGAGATCTCGTCGAGG
Organism: uncultured Actinomycetota bacterium; assembly: GCA_963825455.1. Lineage (GTDB taxonomy): Bacteria > Actinomycetota > Actinomycetes > Propionibacteriales > Nocardioidaceae > Nocardioides. The sequence goes on along the minus strand of CAWGTG010000019.1, from coordinate 189,267 downwards.
AGCTCGGGGCCGCTGCGCCGCATCAGCGCCTGGGCACAGTCGGTGAACGCCGGGTGGGCCAGGCCGTAGTCGACGAATGCGCCCACCAGTGCCTCGAGCCGCCGGGGGGCCTCGGCGTCAGGGTCGTCGGCCGACTCGAGGGCCTCGTGGAGCTCGTCGAGATAGCTCACCAGGGTGAGCGCGAAGAGCTCCTCCTTGCCCGAGAAGTGCCGGTAGACGATGGCCCGGTTGATCCCGACGGCGTGGGCGATGTCCTCGATCTGCGCCTCGCGGACCCCCTTCTCGTCGAAGAGCGCCCGGGTCGCCGCGATGATCTCCTTCTCGCGGGCCCGGCGCCTGGCTGCGGCGGCTGTACGGCGACCGTCGGTCACGGGAGCACGAGTGGCCATGCGGCGATGGTAATGCGCGTGCAACTCCGAGTTGCACGACTGTGACAGTTGTCCCAGTGGAGGTCGGCGCCGCTCGTGACGTCCGCTTCGGAGGACGCGACCGGCTCCTTCAGCGTGCCGCCGTTGCGGACGTCGGTGCGGATCTGGTCGCGCGGGGTGGCCGCGATCTGGAGAGCCCACGCCCGACTCAAGCGCGTTCCGCGGGCTGATCGAGCACGCTTCGCTGGCATGCCCAAAGACTCCAACAGGAAAACGGGGATCATCACGCTTGTCGCGATAGCAGTGGCGGCGGGGATGACCGGGGCGACGCTGCGGCGGTCGACGTCAGAGCCACTGCCCCCTGGCGAGGCGCCAGGCTCCTTGATGTGACTGGTCTGCTCGGCCGATCACGAATGTGAAGGTCTAGTGCGGATCGCCCGTTCGCGTCTTGACGAGCGTCGTCCGCTGCGGCGAGGTTTCGGCTATCCGGCCCGGTTCAACGGCTGGGACTGTCAGAGATGAGAATGAGCATGGGCTATCGGCGAACACACAATGGACTCGCTGTCATTTCGGTCGCTCTTCTCGTCAGTGGTTGCGGCACGGAGGCTGCTGGTGATGGTGACCCTGGGCCGGCGTCCTTGTCGTCGGAGGCAGCGGAGGTCGAGCGGGTCGCCAGCGAAACGGAAGCTCAGCTATACGGGAATGCCGAGCAGCGGGAGGCCAAGCATTGGCTAACCTTCCGCGAGTTGAACCGGGCCTACGAGGAGTGCATCCAGAGCCAGGGTGTCGCCTGGGTCGCCGAGTTCGCGACGCTATACGCCGGCTTCGTGCCCGACGGAACAGCCGGGACCTGGATGGGTGCGCTGAACCGAAAGCCTTCCGACAATAGCTTGACCAACGCGGAGGCCGCGTACTTCGACGCGCCCGGCCAGCTCACGCCGTTGGAACAGACGCCGGAGTTCGAGGCGGCCGCAGCGGCCTGCGACAGTGTCGGCAACCAGAACCTCAACTACGAGGTGTACGACCCCGGGGAGGGCCTCGCTGGCGACTTCATCGTCATGCTGGATGGCGTTGAGGCGCAGCTCGGTCGGATCGCGCCATACACCGCGTGCATGTCCGATGCAGGCATCGAGTTCAGCGCCGCAGCCGAGGGTGAAGAGGGTTACCAGGGCCTGTACCTGTACCTGACCGGTGAGATGCCGCGGCCTCCCCTCCCGGGAGGGCAGCCGGATCAGGCGTGGTTGGACTATCTGGAGCTGGAGGAGCGAGCCCTGGCGGCAGACGCCGAGTGTCGCGGCGCGCAGTACGAACAGGGCTTGCTGCTGCTGGGCCCCAAACTGGAAGAGTACGTGGACCGGTACGCCGCCGAGCTACGTACCAGCCGCGACTCGTGGGAGGCCTACCTGACGCAGGCCGAGGTCGCGGGCTATTCCCCCTAACTGTTTCGGAATGAACCGAGTGGACCCAGTTCCCGACGCCATGGTGTCCGGGCGCCGTGTGGTAGCACGTCCCGACAGATCCCTATGTGCCACTGACGGCACGACTTCGCGAGCGGGCTTGACCTACGACCTCAGGTCGACAGTGCCTAGCTCAACCGCGGAAGGATTGAACGGTGGCGATCGTGTCGGCTTCTTCAGCAGTCTTGTCGTCGCGGTACCGCACAACGCGGGCGAACCTCAGCGCAACGCCACCTGGGTAGCGGCTCGACCGCTGCACACCGTCGAACGCAACTTCGACGACCTGCTCGGGGCGGACCTCGACGACGTGGTGGTCGCGGGCACCGGCCGGGTCGATCGCGAGCTCGGTGAACCGCTCCGTCTGCCAGGCCAGCATCTCGTCGGTCATCCCCTTGAAGGTCTTGCCGAGCATCACGAACGAACTCGACCCATCTTCTCTGGCGTCGCGGGCGCCGAGATGGATGTTGGAGAGCCAGCCGCGGCGGCGGCCGGAGCCCCACTCGACGGCGAGCACGACGAGGTCGAGGGTGTGCACCGGCTTCACCTTGACCCAGGCGGAGCCGCGGCGGCCGGCGTCGTACGCCGCTGCCAGGTTCTTGACCACCACGCCTTCGTGGCCGAGGTCGAGCACCTGCGAGACGAACGTCTCGGCCTCACTGACGTCGGCGGTCACTAGCCGAGGCACCAAGTGCTCCTCCGGCACCAGCCCGGCGAGCGCCTCGAGCCGCTCGGAGCCTGGGGCGTCGATCAGGTCGCGGCCGTCGAGGTGGAGCAGGTCGAAGAAGTAGGGCGTGAGGTGGACACCCTCGTTCATGGCCGTGCGGGAGGCGGTCTCCTGGAACGGGCGAGGGCGGCCCTGGTCGTCGAGGGCGAGCACCTCGCCGTCGAGCACGAAGTCGGACGCGGAGAGGGCGCGCGCCACGGCGACGACCTCGGGCAGGCGCGTCGTGATGTCCTCCAGCGAGCGGGTGGCGACGATGACGTCGTCACCGCAGCGGTGCACCTGGATCCGGATGCCGTCGAGCTTCGTGTCGATCGCGACGTCGCCGCCACCGGCCTTGTCGATCGCCGCCTCGACCGTGGTGGCGCTGGAGGCGAGCATCGGGAGAACCGGCCGGCCGACCTCGAGGACGAACTCCGCCAGCGCAGCCTCGCCTCCGGTCAGCGCAGCGGTCGACACGGCGGGAGTCGAGCCGGCCATCATCGCGGCCCGGCGTACGGCGACGAGCGGCACTCCGCCCGCTGCCGCCAGCCCCTCCTGCACGAGCGAGTCGAGCGCTCCCTGCCGGACCTCGCCGGTCACGATCCCGCGCAGCCAGGGCTGCTCCGCGGCGGTCGCGCGCCCGAACAGCTCGGCCGTGGCGGCCGCTCGGCCGCCCTGCGACCCGGAGCCCGACAGCGCCGCGATCTGCTCGAACGCCTGGTGCACCTCCAACACCGTCAGCGACGGCTCGGCAGCAGGAGCGGGCAGCGACTGCATGGAGCGCCAGCCCAGGCCGGTGCGGCGTTGGCGCAGCGACCCGGCGAGGTAGGACGTCACCGTCTCGATGTCCTCGGCGCTCGAGCCGGCGACGCGCGCGAACAGCTCGGCGAACGCCGCGGTCTTGGCCTTGCGCGAGCGCGTGGCGGCGACCTCGGTGGAGGTGGCCACGACCTCGGCGAGGAGCATGGGCACAGTCAACTAGCCCGCGCCGACACCAGGACAGCCCTTGCACCTCGACCCCGGACCGCTCGTCGTCGTCCTGGTGCTCGCCGCCGCAGTCCTGCACGCGTCCTGGAACGCGATCGCCCATGCCGCCGAGGACCGGCTGGTCGGGTTCGCGCTGATCTCGACCTCGACGCTGGTGCTCGGCACGGTGATGGTGCTCGTCGGCGAACCGGTCGGCTGGCACTACTTCTGGTTGGCGGCGCTGTCGGCGGGCCTGCACGTCGCCTACCTGCTCCTGCTCATGGCGAGCTACCAGGTGGCCGACCTGAGCCGTGCGTACCCGCTGAGCAGGGGCACCGGAGTCGCGCTCACCGCAATTGCCTCGATCGTGCTGCCCCGGTCCCCGTTGGGCGTCGACGTGGTGGTCGGCACCGGTCTCGTCGTCCTCGGCCTGATCGGCGTCACGCTCGCCGGGCCGCGGCTGACCGTCGCCGCCGATGCCCGCGGCATCGCGACCGCGCTCGGGACCGGTGTCGCGATCGCTGGCTACACCGTCGTCGACGGCCTCGCCGTCTCGGGCGGAGCACCGGTCGTCGCGTACGCCGGCTGGCTGATGCTGCTCCAGTCCTGGGTGGTCCCGACGTACGCAGCGGCGAAACGAGGTCGGGCACTGCTCACCGTCTCGCGGCGGCAGGTGCTGTACGGACTGGGCGGGGGAGTCGTCTCGCTCCTGGCCTACGGGCTGGTGCTATTCGCGCAGACGAGTGGTGAGCTCGCGGCGATCGCCGCGCTGCGCGAGCTCAGCATCGGGCTGGGCGTGCTCATCGGCGCTTTTGTCCTGCACGAGGCAGCGGCCCGCAAGCGACTGCTGCCGGCGCTCGTGCTCACCGCCGGCGCGGTCGTCCTCGCACTCAGCATCTGAACGCCGACCCGTCGTTACTGATGAGCAGTAACGACGGGTCAGCGGCGGGGTGACCTTGAAATCGACCGGTTGTCGTGCACAGCCGGCCGCTCCGGACTCACTCTGCACAGGTGGTTGACCCGGAACGAGAACACGTTCTAGGTTGGACAGGTGTCCAGTCAGGTGTCCACCCTGCCGCGGCGCGTGCTGAACGCCCGTCAGACCGAGACCGTCCAGCGACTGCTGGATGCTGCGGAACAGGAGCTGGCCGCGGTCGGACCGGAGGGCCTCACGATCCGCACCGTGGCGGGCCGCGCGGGCGTCTCGCCGGCCACGGCGTACACCTACTTCGGCTCCAAGAACCACCTGTTCGCCGAGCTGTTCCACCGCAAGGTGCTGCTCGAGCACCCCGCCGAGATCACCGGCCGTACGCCGCTCCAGCGGGTCACCGCCGTCACGAGACACCTCGCGACCGTGATCGGCGCAAGCCCGCACCTCGCCGCGGCCGCCAACCACGCGCTGCTCGGCACCGACCCCGACGTCGAGCGGCTCCGAGTCGTCATCGGCGTCGAGATCATCGGCCGCTTCCGGACGGCGCTCGGCGACGACGCAGATCCCCAGCTCCTCGACGCACTGACGCTCGCCCTCACCGGCGCGCTGCTGCAGACCGGCATGGGGCTGATCACCTACGACGACCTGGCCGACCGCCTCGACGCCGTGATGGCCACGATCCTCAAGGGCAACACATGACGGTCACCAGCCAGCCACTGGCGCTGGATCCCTACGACTACGCGTTCCAGGAGGATCCCTACCCGGTCTATGCCTGGCTGCGCGAGCACGAGCCGCTGCACCACAACGCAACCCTCGCCCTGTGGGCGCTGACCCGGCACGCCGACATCGCCGAGGCGGTCCGCACCGACGGCACCTACTCCAACTCCTGGGGCGTCGCGATCGAGGAGTCGGCGTGGGGCCCGGACGCGCACAAGGTGATGTCGATCCTCGGCATGGACCCGCCGCGCCAGAAGCGGCTCCGCTCCCTCGTCTCCCGTGGCTTCACCCCGCGCCGCGTCCATGACCTGCTCCCGCGGATCCAGGAGCTGACCGACCGCTACCTCTCCGAGTGCCTCGAGCAGGAGTCGTTCGACTGGATCGCCGACTTCGCCGGCAAGCTTCCGATGGACGTCATCTCCGAGATGATGGGCGTCCCCGGCGAAGACCGCGCGGAGGTACGCCGCCAGGCCGACATCGTCGTGCACCGCGAGGACGGCGTGTACGACGTCCCGCCGCCCGCGATGGACTCGTCCCTTTGGCTCGTCGGCTACTACCAGGCGATGGTCGACCAGCGGCGTCGTACGCCGAGCGACGACCTGACCAGCGCTTTGATCGAGGCCGAGGTCGACGGCGAGCGGCTCACCGACGAGGACGTCATCGCCTTCCTCTTCCTGATGGTCGTGGCCGGCAACGAGACGACCACCAAGCTGCTCGGCCACGCGCTCTTCCACCTGACCCGTCACCCCGACCAGCTCGCGAAGGTCCTCGGATCGCATGACACCGAGCTGGTCAACCCGTGGATCGAGGAGACGCTGCGCTACGACACCTCGAGCCAGCTACTCGCCCGCTACCTGCTCCAGGACGTCGAGCTGCACGGCCAGGTGGCGCCGCGTGGGTCGAAGCTGCTGCTCTGCCTCGGCTCGGCCAACCGCGACGAGCGGGTCTTCTCCCGCCCGGACGACTACGACATCTCCCGCGATCCCGACGAGCTCGCGAAGATCCTGTCCTTCGGTGGCGGCCGGCACTTCTGCCTCGGCGCCAACCTGGCCCGCCTGGAGGCTCGCATCGCGCTGACCAGTCTCGTCGAGCGGGTCCGCTCGGTCGAGGTCGACCACGACCGATGCGAGCGCGTGCACTCCCTCAACGTGCGCGGGTTCGCCGCGATGCCGACGCGGGTGACGGTGCGCTGATGCCGAGCGACAAGTACGCCCAGCCCGACCGCCGACCCGCCGTCGTCACCGGTGCCAGCTCCGGCATCGGCGCCGCAACGGCGCTCAAGCTGGGTCACGCCGGCTTTCCCGTGGCGCTCGGCGCTCGTCGTACGGACCGGCTCGACGACGTCGCCGCCCAGATCCGTGCGGACGGCGGCGAAGCCGTGGTCCACCCCCTCGACCTCACCGACGACGGCTCGGTCGCGGCGTTCGCCAAGGCGGTGCAGCAGGAGCTCGGCGACATCGAGGTGGTGGTCTCGAACGCCGGCGCGGTCGCGCCCGGGGCGATCACCGAGGTAGACCCGGAGCGGTTCACCCGCGAGCTGGACCTCACGGTCGTCGGCGCGCACCGGCTGGTCCGCGCGTTCGTGCCGGCGATGCAGGAGCGACGCCGCGGCGACATCGTCTTCGTGTCCTCCGACACCGCGGTTCGCCCGCGGCCGTTCATGGCGGCGTACTCCTCGGGCAAGTGGGGACTCGAGGGCCTGGTCGCGAGCCTGCAGCTGGAGCTCGAGGGGTCGGGGGTCCGTGCGTCCGTCGTACGACCGGGGCCGACGTGGAGCGAGATGGGCAACGACTGGGACCCCGACGAGGCGGCGTTCGTGCTCAACCAGTGGGTGCGGTTCGGACTCGCCCGACACCCCCACTTCATGAAGCCTGCGGCGATCGCGGACGCGATCACCACGATCGTGAGCGCGCCCCGCGGCGTGCACCTGAACCTCGTCGAGGTCAGTCCCGAGGCACCCGTGGAGGACGCGTGATCTCACCCCACGGAAAGCGCTCGCTGCACTCGCGTGTCCGCGGGGACCGCGCGAAAAGCATCCAGGAGGTCTCCTACCAGGTCCCCGACGACGGCTACGGCCACCTTGCCGAGATGCGCGTCGACCCGATCGGGCTGTTCCACCGGGTCCGCGACGAGTGCGGCGACATCGGCCGGTTCCGGCTCGCCGATCGCGACGTCGTGCTGGTCAGCGGTGCCGAGGCCAACGAGCAGTTCTTCCGGGCGCCGGACTCGACGCTCGACCAGGCGGCGGCATACCCGTTCATGACGCCGATCTTCGGCAAGGGCGTGGTCTTCGACGCCAGCCCCGAGGAGCGCCAGCAGATGCTGAAGAACCAGGCGCTGCGCGGCGACATGATGCGCGGCCATGCGCAGACCATCGAGGCCGAGATCAGGCGGATGGTCGAGCCGTGGGGCGACGAGGGTGAGATCGACCTCCTGGACTGGTTCGCCGAGCTCACGATCTACACCACCAGCAGCTGTCTGATCGGGAAGCCGTTCCGCGAGGAGCTCGACGCCTCGTTCGCCCGGCACTACCACGAGCTCGAGCGCGGCACGGATGCGATCGCGTACGTCGACCCGTACGCCGACATCGAGTCGTTCCGCATCCGCGACGCCGCCCGGGAGCGGCTTGTCGAGCTGGTCCAGGCGATCATCGACAAGCGCAAGGATCGAGGCAAGGTCCCTCGCGAGGAGCGCGACCTGCTCGACGTGCTCATCTCTATCGACATGAGCGCCGACTACATCACCGGCATCTTCATCTCGATGATGTTCGCCGGCCACCACACGTCGTCCGGCACCGCCGCCTGGGCGCTGATCGAGCTGATGCGGCACCCAGAGCTGATGAAGGACGTCGTCGCTGAGCTCGACGACCTCTACGCCGACGGCTCCGAGATCTCGTTCCAGGCGCTCCGCTCGATCCCGCGGCTGGAGTCGGCGCTCAAGGAGACGCTGCGCCTGCACCCGCCACTGATCATCCTGCTCCGCGTGGTGCAGGAGGAGATCGAGCTGGCCGGCCACGCCATCCCGCCAGGGACGATGGTCGCGGCCAGCCCGCGGGTCTCGAACCGGATCGCCGAGGACTTCCCCGACCCGGACCTCTTCGACCCGGGCCGCTACCTCGACCCGCGCCAGGAGGACCTGCAGAACCGCTGGACCTGGATCCCGTTCGGCGCCGGCAAGCACCGCTGCGTCGGCAACGCGTTCGCGATGATGCAGCTCAAGGCGATCTTCTCCGTGATCCTGCGCGACTACGAGTTCGAGATGGCCCAGCCGTCCGAGGACTACCGCGACGACGTCTCCAAGATGGTGATCCAGCTCGCCCAGCCGTGCCGGGTTCGCTACCGCAGGCGGGACCGATGAGCCCGCTCACCCACCTTGCTGTACGGGTGCAGGAGTCACCGGGGCCCCGGTTACTCCTGCACTTCCCAGGGGAGATCTTGCCCAGGAAGTGCAGGAGTCACCGGGGCCCCGGTGACTCCAACAGCCCACGCCGTCGCCCGAGGCGGTCGCGATGAGGGTCGTCGCTGACCTCGACCTGTGCCAGGGCCACCAGATGTGCCGGGGCGAGGCGCCCGACGTGTTTGGCTTCGACGAGGACGCCGATCACGTGACCGTCCTCCAGGAGCACCCTGACGAGTCCCTACGGCCGCAGGTGGAGGCCGCCGTCCGCTACTGCCCGGCCATGGCCCTGAGCATCGAGGAGGACTGATGTACGACCGCGCCGAGATCGACGCGTTCTGGGAGCGCTGGCTCGCCGCCAACCGGACGGCCGAGGCCGACGGCGACTGGAGCCCGATGGCCGACTTCTACACCGAGGACGCGACCTACGGCTGGATGTACACCCCCGACGAGCACTTCATGGCCGTCGGCCGCGAGCAGATCCGGGACTGGGCGCTCGGGCTGGAGATGGCTGGGTTGGACGGCTGGCACTACGACTACGCCGCCACGGTCGTGGACGAGACGAACGGGATGATCGTCGGCTTCTGGAAGCAGCGGGCCGGGATCACCGACGACCGGACCGGCCGCGCGTACGAGATTCGCGGCATCGGCGGCTCGTGGTTCGGGTGGACGCCGGACGGCTTCGCCTGGCAGCGGGACTGGTTCGATCTCGGCAGTGTGGCGTCCACGTTCCTGGAGATCGCCGGCAGCGGGAAGGCGCCGCAGGGACTCCTGGACCGAATGTCGCTCGACGGGGCCTTGCAGCCCGGTCACTTCTCGTACGCCGACCTGCCGTCGACGGTCTGGCCGCCAGTGGTCGGTGACGCATGAGCCTGCCACCACCGCCCCTGCTGCTCGTCGACGGCAAGCTGCTGCCGGCAAGCGACGGAACGTCGTACCCGATCCTCAACCCGGCTACCGGCACCGAGATCGGGCACGCGCCGGACGCCACAACATCCGACGTCGACGCCGCGATCGCGGCCGCCCGGCGCGCGTTCGACGACTTCGACTGGTCGACGAACGTCGAGCTGAGGGTCCGTTGCCTGCGCCAGCTCCACCAGGCGCTGCTCGACCACGCGGACGACTTCAGGGCGCTGACCACGGCCGAGGTCGGGATGCCGGCGTTCATGCAGACGGCGGCCGGCTTCGACGTACCTGTCGAGGGACTCAAGTGGGTCGCGGACCTCGCCGAGTCCTACGACTACGAGACCGACCTCGGCGTTGCCGCGCCGATGGGGATCAAGAGCAGGCGGACCGTACGCCGCGAGCCGGTCGGTGTGGTCGCCGCGATCACGCCGTGGAACGTGCCGACGCAGATCAACCTGGCCAAGGTCGGGCCAGCGCTGGCCGCGGGCTGCACGGTGGTGCTCAAGCCAGCTCCCGACACCCCGTGGCTGGCCTGCGAGCTCGGCCGGCTGGCGGCCCAGCACTCGGACATGCCGCCGGGCGTCCTCAACGTCGTGACACCCCGCGACAACGACGTGGCCGCGCAGCTGACCACCGACCCGAGGGTCGACATGGTGTCGTTCACCGGCTCCACCGCGACCGGTCGGGCGATCATGGCTGCCGCGGCGCCGACGCTGAAGCGGGTCTTCCTGGAGCTCGGCGGCAAGTCCGCCGCGATCGCGCTGGACGACGCCGACGTGGCCTCGGTGGCCGGGGCCACGGCGTTCGCCGCCTGCATCCACGCCGGACAGGGCTGCGCGATCACGACCAGGCTGGTCGTTCCGCGGGCCAAGTACGCCGAGGCCGTCCGGGTGGCCGCGGCGACGATGGAGTCGATCGGCGCCAAGGACCCGGCCGACCCGGGTGCGATCTGCGGCCCGGTCATCTCGCAGGCGCAGCGCGACCGCGTGGAGTCCTATCTGAGTCTCGCGGTCGAGGAGGGCGGCACGTTCGCCACCGGTGGCCACGTCATCGACCAGGACGGCTTCTGGATCGAGCCGACGGTCGTCGCCGGCCTCGACAACACCAGCCGGCTGGCGCAGGAGGAGATCTTCGGACCGGTGCTCGTCGTCATCGCGCACGACGGTGACGACGACGCCGTCCGGATCGCCAACGAGTCGGCGTACGGCCTCTCCGGCTCGGTCGACTCCGCCGACCTGGAGCGCGCCAAGACGGTCGCGCGAAGGATCCGGACCGGCACGCTCGCGGTGAACGGCGGGGTGTGGTTCAGCCCGGACGCGCCGTTCGGCGGCTACAAGCAGTCAGGGGTCGGCCGCGAGATGGGTGTCGCCGGCTTCGAGGAGTACCTGGAGACCAAGACGATCGCCGAACCGGCATGAGGAGTCCGGCATGAGCAGATTCGAGGGCAAGGTCGCCGTCGTCACAGGTGCGGCGCAGGGCATCGGCGAGGCGTACGCGAAGGCGCTTGCCGCCGAGGGTGCTTCGGTCGTGGTGGCCGACATCAACGTCGAGGCGGGCGAGAAGGTGGCGGCCGACATCTGTGGCCTGTTCGTCCGGACCGACGTCTCCTCGGCGGAGTCGGCTGCCGCGATGGTCGAGGCGACCGTGTCGGCGTACGGCGGGATCGACCTGCTCGTCAACAACGCGGCGATCTACGGCGACATGCAGTTCGACCTGCTGATCAGCGTCGACTGGGACTACTACCGGAAGTTCATGTCGGTGAACATGGACGGCGCGCTGGTGATGACCCGGGCCTGCTACCGGGAGATGCAGAAGCGCGGCGGCGGCGCGATCGTCAACCAGAGCTCGACCGCGGCCTACCTCTACTCCGGCTTCTACGGGCTGGCGAAGGTCGGCGTGAACGGCCTGACCCAGCAGCTCGCCCACGAGCTCGGCGGGATGGGCATTCGCGTCAATGCGATCGCCCCGGGCCCGACCGACACCGCCGCGACCCGCACCCAGGCCGGTGACGCCCTCAAGGAGCTGGTCAAGGGGATGGCGATCAAACGGATGGGCCAGCCCGAGGACATGGTCGGCGCGTGCCTGTTCCTGCTCTCCGACGATGCGGGGTGGCTGACCGGCCAGATCATCGCGGTCGACGGCGGACAGACGTTCCGGGCATGAGGGTCGGCTTCGTCGGGCTCGGCAACATCGGCAAGCCGATGGCGTTGCGGCTCGTCTCCGAGTTCGAGCTGGGCGTGTACGACGCGGTGCCAGAGCCGGTCGCCGAGCTCGTCGCCGCCGGCGCGACCGGGGCGCCGTCGGTGGCCGAAGTCGCTGACGTCGACGTGCTCTGCGTGATGGTTCGCGACGACGGCCAGGTCCGCGACGTCGCCGCGGAGGTGCTGGCCTCGGGAGCCGAACCAGTCCTGGTCGTGCACTCGACGGTTGCCCCGTCCACGCCCTCCGAGCTGGCCGCGACGGGGCTGCGGGTGCTCGACGCCCCGGTCAGCGGCGGTCCGATGGGGGCGGCCGGCGGCTCGCTGGCGATCATGGTCGGCGGCGACGAGGCGGCGTACGCCGTCGCCGAGCCGGTCCTCGCCCGGATGGGCTCCATGGTTGTGCACGCCGGACCGCTCGGTGCCGGCACGAAGATGAAGCTCGCCCGCAACCTGATCCACTTCGTCGCCTTCACCGCGGTGACCGAGGCGCAGCGGCTGGCCGAGGCGTCGGGACTCGACCTCGTGGCGCTGGGCGAGGTGGTGCGGCACACGGACGCCATCACCGGCGGGCCGGGCGCGATCATGTACCGCGACACCACCGCGAAGCTCGACCCCGACGACTTCTGGCACGAGGTCTTCGAGCACGTCCGGACCCTGGGGGAGAAGGACCTGTCGTTCGCGATCGAGCTGGCCGGGACACTGGGCGTCGACGTACCGCTCGCGCAGCTGTCGCGCGAGAACCTCGCGAAAGGGCTGGGGCTTCCCCATGAATGAACAGAGCGGCAAGTTCGACGATCTCCCGGAGGAGCGCCGCCGCGGCCTGGAGAAGATGGAGGAGGTCTACGGCTTCGAGATGTCCGACGGGGAAGGAGACTTCTTCCGCTACACCGCCGACCACCTCTTCGCCGACATCTGGAGCCGGCCCGGCCTCTCCGACCGCGACCGCCGGCTGCTACTGATCGGACTGCTGGCCGGCACCGGCGCCCACGATGTGCTCACGATCCAGGTGCCCGCCGCGCTCCGGTCCGGCGACCTCGACGAGACCGCGCTGCGCGAGATCGTCATCTTCCTGTCCCACTACTCGGGCTGGCCCACCGGTGCCCGCCTCAACTCGCTGGTCGACGAGACGATCTCCCAGATTCGTCGCGCGGAGTCGTGATCGCCTACGTCGGGGTAGTCACGGACGAAAACGGGGTCATTTTGGCCCGATCGAGCCCGTTTTCGTCCGTGACTGTCCCGCCGGCGACGTTCGAGGAGCTCCCTGCGGGGGAGCCCGGGCGGCTGTCCGCGCGACCGCGACCGGACCTCGTGTGAGGGAATGGTCCGGACAGGTCCTGTCCGGGCCGGGTCCGGTGGTGCGATGATCCCCGGCGTCATGGCTCTGATTCCGGCGCGCTTCGCGGCATTCTTCTCGATCCCGATCCTGCGTCGGGCTGCCTTCCACGTGCGGCGGCTCACCAGCGGGATGGACCGCTCGTTCTTCGTCCGGGTCGGGATCATCCTGGGCGGCTTCCTGATCATCGCCTCGGCCCTGGTGACGGTGTCCGAGCGGCACCGCGACCCCTACAGGTGGCACCACGTCGGCGGCTTCTTCCGGGAGTTCAGCGGCTGGCTCTACTGGTCGATCACGACCGTCATGGGCTCGGGCGACGCCTCGAAGGTCGACTCACTGGTCGGCTATGCGATCAGCTGGCTGCTGATCCTCTTCGGCGTCGCGATCGTCGCCTCGCTCACCGGAGCCCTGGTCGGGTTCCTCATCGACTACCTGCTCAAGGAGGGCCAAGGCATGGGTGCTTCCGGCTATCGCGACCACATCATCGTCTGCGGCTGGAACTCGACCGCGCGGGAGCTGATCCAGGAGCTGTCGACCGACGAGTACACGACCAAGATCGTCGTGATCCACGACAGCGACAAGAATCCGGCCGGGGACGGCATCTACTTCGTCAGCGGCGACATCACGACCGCCGCTGACCTCAAGCGCGCGGGCGTCGAGGACGCCCAGGCAGCGGTGGTGTGCCCCGCAGACGGCTCGAACGAGGCGGACATGAGGTCGATCCTCTGCGTGATGGCGATCGAGTCCATCGCCCCGCAGGTGCGGACCGTCGTCGAGGTGAACAACCCCTCGCACGTCGAGCACTTCCAGCGTGCCGAGGCCGACGAGATCCTCGTGTCCTCGCAGCTGGTCTCCCGGCTCATGGCCCGCTCGTCGCTCTACCCGGGGCTCGCCGGCCTCGTCACCGACATCGTCTCCGGCGGTGAGGGCTCCGAGCTCTACCGGGTCCAGCTGCCCGACAACGCCGTGGGCCTCTCGGTCGACGAGCTCTCGGCCAAGCTCCGCGCCGAGCACCGCGCCACGCTGCTCTCCGTGAGCCGCTCCGGCCAGTCCTACGTCAACCCGCCCGACGACTTCCGGCTCGCGCAGGGCGACGACCTGGTCGTCGTGGCCGAGTCACTGGGCACGCTGGCGCCCTTGGAGATGGACCACGATCTCGGCAGCCAGTAGTCACCGGCCCGAGCCTCAGCCCGGGCGCACCCCCGCGATCACGACGTCGTCGCCGCCCTTCCACGTCACCGCCAGCGTCTCGGCAGCGTCGACGTAGGTGCCGACGACCCGGGCCACCACGAGCTCGAGCGGCCCGGCGTTGACGATCGTGAGCGGCCCCTCGTCGTGGCAGCCGATGCTGTCGATCCCGGGCACCTCCGACGCGGCGCTCCCGGTGCCCTGCACCTGGGCGCTGGTCGGGCGGGTCTCGCGGCCGTTCTCGCCCTCGAACTCGACCTCGACTCCACTACCGCCGTTCAGGATCGCCGCGGCCAGCTCCCGGACGAACACCGGGTCGGCGCAGCCGTCGTACACCCAGCGGGTGCCCAGCTCGGAGTGCTCGGTGGTGCCGACCAGATGGTCCTCGGCGCCGTCGAGCTCGGCGCTGCGGTAGGTCAGCGGGAGGAAGTACGTCGGCAGCCCGACCCCCCCGACCAGGAAGCCCTCCAGCCCGACCTCGCCCTCGGGGTCGTCGAACCGGAACGCGCCGACCGGCTTGCGGTCCGGGTTGCCGTCGAACCAGGAGCGCGTGGGAAGCCACGCGTCCATCAGCTCCTTCTTGGACGGCGTCAGGTCGGCCTGCGGATAAACGATCGCCATGGCCGTCACCCTATGGCTGGGTTCCCCGAGTGGATGCCTAGCAGGGTGACCGAGCGTGACGGCCATGGTCATTTCGAGCCGTATCACAACCGGCGACCGCACAGTAACCTCGGCTAGGTGGCGGCCGCTGACGCGGGCTTCACGCGTCTCGGACCAGCGTGCGACCCCGTGCAGTGGTTCCTTGATCTCGATGGAGGAAGCATCTGATGCCCACGTCCACAGCGTCAGAACACGCCGATGTTGTCGTCGTCGGCTCCGGGTTCGGCGGTTCGGTCGCGGCGTACCGGATGGCGGCCGACGGTCGGTCCGTGGTGCTGCTCGAGCGCGGCCGGCCCTACCCGCCGGGGTCGTTCGCGCGCACGCCTGAGGAGATGGCCCGGAACTTCTGGGACCCCTCGGAGGGTCGCCACGGGCTCTTCGACATCTGGACGTTCAGCGGCATCGAGGCCGTCGTCTCGAGCGGACTGGGTGGGGGCTCCCTCATCTACGCCAACGTGATGCTCCGCAAGGACGAGAAGTGGTTCGTGCACGAGTCGCCGCTCCCGGGCGGTGGGTATGAGCACTGGCCGATCAGCCGCGACCAGCTCGACCCTCACTACGACGAGGTCGAGCAGATGCTGGGTGCGACTCGCTACCCGTACCCCGAGACGCCCAAGACCGCGGCGATGCGCGACGCGGCCGCGGCGATGGGTGCCGAGTTCCTGATGCCGCCTCTGGCGGTCAGCTTCGCCCGGAGGGTGGGCGAGCCGCCGGTGTCCCGCGCCGAGCTGCCGATGCCGGAGTACGGGAACGTCCACGGCCTCCCGCGGCTCACCTGCCGCCTGTGCGGCGAGTGCGACCTGGGCTGCAACGACGGCTCGAAGAACACCCTCGACCACACCTACCTCTCGGCGGCCAGGCACCTCGGTGCGGACCTGCGCACCAGGCACGAGGTCAGGGGCTTCCGGCCCCGCGAGGGCGGCGGCTACGAGGTGACGTACGTCGTGCACACGGGCGCGGACGGTGAGCCGTCGACCGGCCTGTCCAACGAGACGATCACCTGCGAACGTCTGGTCCTCGCGGCCGGCACCTTCGGCACCACCTTCCTGTTGCTGCGCAACCTCACGGCGTTCCCGGGGATCAGCTCGACCCTCGGCAGCCGGTTCAGCGGCAACGGTGACCTGCTGGCCCTCCTGTTCGGCGCGAACAAGGACGGCAGGCCGCGGACGGTCGAGGGGAGCCGCGGACCGGTGATCACCAGCGCGATCCGCGTGGGAGACGTGGCGGACGATGACGGCTCGCCCGGGCGCGGCCACTATGTCGAGGACGCCGGATATCCCCAGTTCACCGCGTGGCTCGCCGAGGCCACCCAGGCCGGCGCGGGCGTCAAGAGGGCCGGCCGGTTCGCCCTGAAGCGGATCCGCGAGCGCGTCAACGAGTCCGCGGACTCGACCATCGGCGCGGACCTGGCCGAGCTGCTCGGCGCCGGCGAGCTCTCCAGCACCGCCCTGCCGCTCCTGGGAATGGGCCGTGACGTCCCGGACGGCGTACTCCATCTCCAGGACGGCCTCCTCGCCGCGGACTGGACGACGGAGACGTCCATGGAGTACTTCGAGGGCGTCCGCAGCACCATGAAGGCCGTGGCATCCCATCTGGGGGCGTCGTACCACGACAACCCGCTGTGGCTGGGCAGGCGGGTGGTCACGGTGCACCCCCTCGGCGGGGCACCGATGGGTCGGCACGTCGGTGAGGGCGTGTGCGACGAGTACGGCGAAGTGTTCGGTTACCCGGGCCTGCACGTGTGGGACGGGTCGCTGCTCCCCGGCCCCGTCGGGGCGAACCCGTCGTTGACCATCGCGGCGGTCACCGACCGCGGCTGCACCCATGTAATCGAGACCTCCCGGCGAGGAAGTCTGCTGGCCGGGGCCGCGTCGCCGACGCCCGCCGCGGCCACGCCGACTGCGCCGCAGGACGGCCCGCTGGGGGTGTCGTTCACCGAGAGGATGAAAGGCTTCGTCTCCGTCGGTGCTGCGGAGTCGCAACCGGGCTATGACCTGGGCCGCGACGCCGGCGACCGGCTGATGTTCGAGCTGACGATCAACGTCGACGACGTGGACCGCTTCGTCAACGAGCCGAGCCACGAGGGAAGCGCGGTCGGCTACCTGGAGAGCGACGTGCTGGGGGGACGTTTCGAGGTCGAGCGCGGTTGGTTCAACCTGTTCGTCGAGCAGGACGACCCGAGCTCGCGGCAGATGCTGTACCGGTTGTGGTTCTCGGGCCCGGGCGGGAACCCGATGACCTTCACGGGTGTCAAGCACGTCCACGACGATCCCGGCCTCGACGTGTGGCGCGACACCTCGACCCTGTACGTGCGCATCCTGGACGGTCACGTCCACCCGGATGACGACGAGCAACCGATCGCGGCGGGGATCATCACCATCCACCTGCAGGACTTCGCCAAGCAGCTCACCACGTTCCGCAGCAGTGGTTCGCGTCCCGTGCATGACCTCTCCGGGTTCGGACGGCTGTTCCTGGGAGAGCTGTGGGACGTCTACGGCAAGGCCTTCTCCGACCGGTCGGCTGACTCGTGAAGCTCCCGGAGCTGGCCCAGCACTTCGGCCAGCTGAACTTCACGCCCCGCGACGCCGTGCGCTGGTTGGCACCCCGGGAGCTGACCCGAGCGGGGGTGAAGACCCTGCTGTCCACGGTCTTCGCCGACTACGCCGACAAGCGCGAGATCCAGCAGGGCTTCGAGAGCTACGTGGTCACCGTGCCCGACGAGCTCATGGGCCCCGGGACGGACTTCTGGTTCGACTACGCCGCGGACACCGGTGACGGCTTCGATGCGACCTTCACCGTGGCCTCGCTGCTCGGCCAGCCTTCCCTCTGCGTCGAGGGGGTCGACGGCGAGCTTCCACGGGGAGGGATGCTGGTCCTCGGCGGGGACGAGGTCTACCCGACCGCGTCCGCCAAGGAGTACGAGGACCGCCTCATCGGCCCCTTCCGAGCGGCACTGCCCAGCGCGACTCCGCAGCCACTCCTGATCGCGCTGCCGGGCAACCACGACTGGTACGACGGGCTGACGGCGTTCCTCCGGATCTTCACCCACCGGCGGAACGTCGGGGGATGGAGGACCGTCCAGCCGCGCAGCTACTTCACTGTCAAGCTGCCCCATGGGTGGTGGCTCGTCGGGCTCGACAGCCAGCTCGGCTCGTACTTCGACGAACCTCAGGTCAAGTACTTCGAGCAGACCCTCACCGCCAACCTCAGTGAGGGAGACGGCGTGATCCTGTGCTCGGCGTCGCCCCTGTGGGTCAAGACCATCGGCGACCCCGATGCCTTCAACAGCATCGACTGGTTCGAGCGGAAGTTCGTGCGCACCAGGCTCGTTGCCGGGACCGACCGTCGGGAGCCGACCGGAGCCGAGATCAGGCTGTTCGTCACCGGCGACCGGCACCACTACGTCCGCTACGCCGAGGTTCTCGACGGCAGTGACGCGCCGCCCGGCAGCGCCCGGCAGATGGTGACCTGCGGCCTCGGCGGTGCCTATCTCGGCGGAACCCATCATCTCGCCACGGAGCTGCACGTGCTCCCCGAGGAGTCCCGCCACTCGCGAGACGGTGACGGCGTGTCGACGTTCCGCCAGGAGGGCGAGATGTTCCCCAGCGCCAGCACGTCGCGGCGCTGGGCGACCCGGATCGCCCTCCCGTGGTGCAAGCAGTGGCTGGTGACCCGCAACCCCGGCCTGCTCTCGCTCGTCGCCGGGGTCCACCTGTTCCTCTTCTCCCTCCTCCTCCTGATCTTCTGGCAGGGCGTCAGGGCCGGTGAGGAAGGCCGGATCCTCGACGCCTACCTGAACTCGGACGCCGAGGACCTGTTCGGCTTCGCGGGGCGACTCCTGGCCGTCGCACTCGTCGCGGCGGCGATCAGCGTGGCGCCGATAGTGCGGCGCCGGCCGCCGATCGTTTCCATCGGAGTGACGATGCTGGTGCTGTCGCAGCTGGTCGTGGCCTCGGCGTGCTTCGTGGGGTTCGGACTTCTCCCGCACACCCGGTTCCTGCTCCTGCCCGACTGGCTCCAGCTCTCGGCGGGCGCGGCCATCGCCGCCCTGGTCGGCGGGCTCGCGGGAGCCAGCACGTTCGGGTTCTACGTCGCACTGAGCCACAGCCACAGCGCCCGCGACTGGGCCTTCTGCGGACAGTCCATCGACGACGGGAAGGGGTTCCTCCGGATCCGGCTGGACAGCTCGGGCGCTCTCACCATCCATCCGCTGGTCGTCGACAAGGTGCACCGCGACTACGACATCTCGCCAGACGTCGTCACCACCAACAGCGGTCGGGCGACCCGGATCCCGGTGCCCGTGGGCGACCTGCCCAAGCCCCGCCTCATAGAGCCGCCCTACGTCGTCAGCCGCTCGGTGCAAGAGGAGCCGTCATGACCCACGTCCAGCAGCGCAGCGTCCCGCTGTTCACCCTCGAGGGCGTCCACGACGCCGAGGTCTCCACGCACTTCATCACCACCGGCGACATGCTTTCCATCTCCGCGTTCCGCTTCCTTCGCGAGCCGTCCGACGACGTCGTACTGCTCATCCACGGCCTGACCACGTCGACGGACATGTTCGTGATGCCGGAGCACTACAACCTGGTCAGCTATCTGCTCGACCACGGCTACCCGGACGTGTGGAGCCTGGACTTCCGGATGAGCAACCGGCACTCCTACAACATGCGGCGGCACAGCTACACCATGGACGACGTCGCCCTGTTCGACTTCCCTGCCGCGATCGCCGAGATCCGGGAGCACATCGGAGACCGCCGGCTGCACGTGATCTGCCACTGCCTCGGGTCCGTCGCGTTCATGATGTCCCTGTTCGGCGGGGCCGTGACCGGGGTCAGCAGCGTCATCGCCAACAGCGTGGCCCTCACCCCGCGGGTGCCGCGCTGGTCACGGCTCAAGCTCGCCTCGGCGCCGTTCCTGGTCGAGCACGTGCTCAGCGTTCCCTACCTCGACCCGCGGGCCAGCGAGGACCCCGGCTACACGCGTGGCCGGATCTTCTCCGCGGCCGTCTCGAAGTTCCACCAGGAGTGCGACGTGCCGGCCTGCCACATGCTCAGCATGATGTGGGGCACCGGGTGGCCCGCCCTCTACGAGCACGACAACCTGGACCCCGTGACGCACGCCCGCGGCGGAGACCTCTACGGACCGACGAGCATGAACTACTACCGCCACGTGCGGAAGATGGTGCAAGCCGGCAACACCGCGGTGAAGTACGACCCGGCAGACGCCAGGTTCGACACGCTGCCCGACGACTACTTCGAGCACGCCCGGGAGATCGAGACCCCGGTCCTCTTCATGACCGGCGCCGACAACAAGGTCTTCACCGACTCCAACATCGAGTGCCACCGCCGGCTCGAGAAGCTGGTTCCCGGACGGCACCAGCTGCACGTGTTCCCCGGCTACGGCCACCAGGACCCGTTCATGGGCAAGCACAACGACCGCGACATCTTCCCGAGGCTCGTCGAGTTCCTCGACGAGAACCGTGGCGGCCACTGATGGCGGCACGGCTGGAGCTCGTCAGCGAGATCGCGGCGTCGCAGGAGGAGGTCTGGGCGGTGCTGACGGACCTCGAAGGGTGGGAGTCGTGGAACCCGACCCTCGTGGAGCCCCGTGGCGACCTGGTCGTCGGCTCCGTCGTCCGGATGAAGCTCAAGCTGGGCCGCGTGTCGATGCCCATGAAGCAGACGATCGTCGAGGTGACCCCTCCCTCGGTGCTGCGCTGGCAGAGCAGGTTCGGACCCACGTGGATGTTCCTGGTCACCCGGACGTTCCGGATCGAGCCTGCCGGAGAGAGCAAAGTCCGGCTCGAGCAGTCCGAGGTCGGAACCGGCCTCCTGGCCCGGCTGATCTTCGTGTTCACCGGGCCTCCGACCGTGCGCGGCTACACCGCGATAGCAGAGGCCCTGTCTGCCCGATCGGGTCATTGACGGTCGGGTGGGCCGTTGCTTGACTCTCGCCATGACGACCGAAGAAGAGAACATGGCGATCGTGCGCAGCGCCTACGAGGACGGCATCAACGTCAAGGACGTTCAGAAGCACATCGACGCGTTCGCACCGGACTATGTGAACCACTTCGCCGGCCGTGATCTGGACGCCGCGGCGTTCGAGAAGGTCTTCGACGAGTTCTACGCCGGGTTCCCCGACCTCAACACGACCATCATGGAGATCTTCGCGTCGGGCAACATGGTGGCGGTGCGGCACAGGTACCGCGGCACCCACACTGGCGACTACATCGGCTTCCCGGCCACCGGCATCGCGGTCGAGGTCCCCGCACATGACCTCTACCGGATGACCGACGACGGCAAGATCGCCGAGGAGTGGGTCGTGATGGACCAGCTGAGCATGCTGCAGCAGCTGGGCATCATCCCGAAGCGTGAGGCCTGACTATCCCCACCGAGCGGCGCCTGACCCCACCGGCCATCGCGGCCTGGCGCCGTCAGATCAACAGCCACGAGACGTTCACGCACGACAGCCTGGACAGCCTCGGCTACGACTGGAGCCGGGTCGCTGACCCGGACCTGCCGCCACGGTTCCCGCTGAAGATCTATCTTCCGCGGACCACGGACGACGTGGTCCGGGTGGTGAAGGAGGTCAAGCAGCTGGGGGAGACGCTCGTGGTCCGCAGCAAGGGGCACTCCAGCAACGACCTCGTGCTCACCGACGGCGGCGCGGTGCTGGTCACCGAGAAGCTTGTCGGCTCGATCTCGCTGGACGAGTCGGCGATGACGGTCACGGTCCAGGGCGGGCACGTCTCGGCCGACCTGGACGAGTGGCTGGCCGCCCGCGGCCTCGGGCTCCCGATCATCGGCGACCACAACCACATCACGGTGGGCGGGTTCGCCTCCGTCGGCGGTATCAGCGGTGCCTCGCACCGACACGGGCTGTTCGCCGACAACGTCGTGGCCATGGAGGTGGTGGACTGGGACGGCGACGTCGTCTCGTGCAGCCGGACCGAGCGCCCCGAGCTCTTCCACGCGGTGCTGCTGGGGCTCGGCCGGCCCGGCGTGATCGCGACGCTGACGCTCACGGTGATCAAGGCCGAGAAGTACACGACCCTCTGGGAGAACCACCAGGACCACTTCCGCAAGCTCGAGGACTTCCTGAGCGCGACCCAGCCGCTGATGCTGGAGCCACCCGAGGACGCGAACATGATGCGGGCGCTGTTCGCAGACCTCCTGCTGCACAGTGGCAAGCGGTTCGGCATCGGCCAGGTCTCGATCTACCGGGACACCGATCCGAGCCTCTACCACCGGGCCATGAACACGCTGGTCTACGGCCAGCTGCACAGGATCGGCTGGGCGGCCGGTCGGTTGCCGCAGGGGGTGGACAAGGCGATCAAGAAGGCCGGCTTCGTCAGCGTCCTGTTCAGCCCGAAGTACGCCACCATCAAGAACGTCGAGTCCTTCTCGGACAAGGTCCTCGACGCCACGGTGGGAGAACCGACCCGGTACCTTGTCGCACTGTCGGCGGCCGACCAGTACTCGGCGCTCAGCCGACGGCTCTTCGACCTGCTTGTCGACTATCGGGAACGCTTCCACTGCATGACGTTCATCGCCCTCTACGCGAAGGGCATCCGGTCGGAGTACCTGGGTCACGGCGATCCGGACGCCCGGTTCTGCGAGGTCCTGTTCGACATCGGCATCGAACCCGAGGGCATGACCGAGGAGGTGCTGGACGCCCTCGTCGAGGAGTTCGACGACATCTGCATCGAGTTCGGGGCGCATCGCTACATGCACAGCCGCACCACCCGCGACCCGGCGAAACGCCGTCTGGTCGACCCCAACACGTTCTACGCGTAGCGGCCGCACGGCAGTCGTCGGCGCCGGGCCGTAGGGTCGGGGACGTGGCGGGTGGACAGGTGCGGGTCTGGCACCCCGACTGGCCCTGTGCGGTGGTCAGCACCCTCCACCAGCAGCGCCACGGCGGCGCCGACCCGACGTTCCGGATCGACGAAGGCGGCAGGGTGTGGCGCGGGATCCGCACGCCGGAGGGGGCGGCCACGCTGGTCATCGACCGGCTGGATCCACACGGCGACGTGCGCGCCGAGGCCTGGGGCGAGGGCGCCGAGTGGGCGCTCGAGTCGGTCCCCGGCCTCCTGGGTGCCCATGACGACTGGACCGGCTTCGAGCCACGCCATCCGGTCCTCGAGGAGGCCTGGCGCCGCTACCGGCACGCGCGGCTCGGCCGCAGTGGCCTGGTGATGGAGTCGCTGGTCCCTGCGATCGTCGAGCAGAAGGTCACCGGTCAGGAGGCGTTCGCGGGGTTCCGTCGGCTGGTGCACCGCTACGGCGAGCGGGCTCCCGGCCCTGGTGTCGAGCGCAAGATCTGGATCCAGCCGAGCGCCGGCACGCTCCGGCAGATCCCGTCGTGGGAGTGGCTGAGGCTGCACATCGACCCGGCCCGGTCCCGGACGATCGTCACCGTGAGCCGGGTCGCAGACAGCCTCGAGCGCACCACGGCGCTCAGCCACGAGGAGGCCGACCGCAGGCTCCGCACCATCCCCGGCGTCGGGGTGTGGACCTCGGCCGAGGTGCGGCAGCGCGCGCACGGCGACCCCGACGCGGTCTCGTTCGGCGACTACCACGTCGCAAAGGACGTCGGCTGGGCGCTGACCGGCACGCCGTTCGACGACAGTGAGCTCGAGGAGTTCCTGGAGCCGTGGCGCCCGCAGCGCGGCCGCGTCCCCGCGCTGGTCGGGATGGCCGGACTGCGTCGCCCCCGGCACGGCCCGCGGATGGCGCCCAGGACTCATCTGCCGGTGCACAAGTAGAGATGTCGGATCCGCGACAGGTCGTCCGTCGTACTACGACAACCGACCAACGGAGGAGACCACGATGAAGTACCTCATGCTCGTCAGCCTCGACCCGAGCCGCGACGAGAGTGACACCGACCTGACCGGCACCCTCGAGATCGAGGACTGGGTGACCAAGTACGACGACGCGGGCGTCCGGCTGCTGGGCAACCAGGTCCGGATGGCCGAGGACGCCACCAGCGTCACCCGCCGCGAGGGCAAGCTGCTGGTCACTGACGGTCCCTACGCCGAGTCGCGCGAGTGGATCGTCGGCTTCGACGTCCTCGAGTGCGACGACCTCGACGCGGCCATCAAGGTGGCCGCCGAGCACCCCATGGCGGTCGGCGGCAGGGTGGAGCTGCGTCCCTTTGTCGAAGACTGACGAGGTCCGGGAGGCTCTCGCGGCAGCGATGGCCGACGAGCGCCTCCGCATCGTCGCCGCGCTGATCCGGACGACGCGCGACTGGGACCTCGCGGAGGACGCCGTCGCGGACGCCGCCGAGCGGGCGCTGCTGACCTGGCCGCGCGACGGCGTACCCCGCAACCCGGCCGCCTGGCTCACGACCGCCGCACAGCGCCGCGCGCTGGACGTGATCCGGCGGGCCGGCACCGAACGCGCCAAGCTCGTCGAGCTGGGTGCCCGGCAGGACCTCGACGAGCAGGGCGAGGAGGCCGCCATGGACCAGGGAGCAGTGTCCGACGACCGGCTCCGGCTCGTCTTCACCTGCTGCCACCCGGCGCTGTCGATGGAGGCGCGGGTCGCGCTCACGCTCAAGGTCGTCGCCGGGTTGGCGACCGACGAGGTGGCCCGGATGTTCCTCGTGGGCGAGGCGACGATGAGCCAGCGGCTGCTGCGCGCAAAGAAGCGGATCGCCAACGCGGGCATCCCCTACCAGGTGCCCGGGGCGGCCGATCTCGCCGAGCGCCTCGACGGTGTTCTAGCGGTGGTCTACCTGGTCTTCACGCAGGGGTACGCCGGTGCTGCGGCTCCCGAGCTCTCCGACGAGGCGATCCGGCTCGGCCGCCTGCTCGTCGACCTGATGCCCGACGAGGACGAGGTCACGGCGCTGCTGGCGCTGATGCTCGCTCAGCACGCCCGCCGCGACGCCCGGCTCGTCGACGGCGAGCTGGTCACGCTCGAGCACCAGGACCGGTCTCGCTGGGACCGGGAGGCAGTCGCCGAGGCGCTGAGCCTGACCATGCCGCACGGGAAGGTGCCCGGGCCTTACCGGCTCCAGGCAGAGCTCGCGCTCACCCACCTCCGAGCGGAGCGCGCCGACGACACCGACTGGCGCCGGATCGTCCGGCTCTACGCCCGGCTGCTCCACCTGCACCCGTCGCCGGTGATCTCGCTCAACCGGGCGATCGCGGTGGGCATGGCCGAGGGCCCCGCCGCGGGGCTGCTGCTCCTCGACGACCTGGCCGATCATCCCGCCTTGCAGGGACTGCACCTGCTCCCAGCCGCCCGTGCCGATCTCCTCGCCCGGGCCGGGCGCACGGCGGAAGCGCTCGCCGAGGCAGAACGGGCCATCGCTCTGGCACCCACCGAGCATGAGCGCCGTCAATTGGGTACATGGCTAGAGGGGCTCGGCTGATCCCTGCCCACAGGGATACCGTGTCCTGGACGCTGGCGAAGGCCTGCGCATGGGGGAGGGGATCACCATGAGTATTCGCATGTTCCGGGTCATCGCCGCGGCCGCCGCACTCGCCGTCTCCGGCGGCGTGGCCACGATCAGCTTCGCCGGCGATGCCCAGACCGGAGCGCAAGCGCAGAGCGCTGCGCCGGCGGACACCGGTGGCATCGCGATCATCAACGCCGTTCCCAAGATGGACATCAGCGTCACGGTCGACGGTGAGGAGGTCGTCGGCTCCCTCGCCCTGGGTGATCTGCAAGATGCCTACCCCGTGGCTCCGGGCAGCCACGAGGTGACCTTCAGCAACGGGTCAGAGGACTTCACGGCCACCGTCGACGTCACGGCGGGAGAGTCGGCCGACGTCGTTGTGCACCGGCCGGCCGACGTCGGCGGCACTCCGGTGGTCAGCGTCTACCCGACGCCGAGCGACCCGCTCGACCCGGGCAAGGCGCGGGTGCTGCTCGCCCACACGGCGACCACCGCCCCCGCCGACGTGGTGGTCGACGGCCAGACTGTCTTCACCAACATCGCCAACGGCGAGTTCGCCCAGGCGGACGTGGCGGCCGGCGGCCACGAGGTGTCTCTCCTCCCTGCCGGAGTGACGGGGACGCCGATCCTCGGCCCGCTCGACGTGACCCTCGAGGAGGGCACGATCACGGCCGTCTACGCGTACGGCAATCCGAAGGACGGCTCGATGAACGTCATCGTCCGAACTACTGGCGGGACTCCATCCGGAGCCGAGCCGCCGACGGGGATCGACACGGGGACCGCTGGGTTGGTCGACCGTGTTCGGGTGTGGACCTTCACCACCGGCCGCTGATCAGTCGGCGCCTGGCTCCGCTCGCGGTCGCTCTCGCGGTCGCGGGCGCGACCGGGTGCGCCGTGGGCGGCGCGGACGACGTGGGCCCGGAGGCCGGGCCGGTCCCGTCGACGAGTCCGGCCCGGTTGGCCGCGTCGGAACCGCCGGCCCAGGTGGCCCAGCGGGTCGGCTCGGTGCTTCCGGAAGCCCCGACGCGGATCCGGCTCCCGGACGGACACCTGGTCCGCGTCCGAACGGTGGGGACGACCAAGAACGGCGTCCTCGACGTACCCGAGGACATCGAGGACGCCGGCTGGTGGGCTGGTGGGTCTCGGCTCGGCGACCCGTTCGGCAGCACCCTGGTGGCGGCCCACGTGGACTCGCGGACGCAGGGTCTTGGTCCCTTCGCGAGCCTGCTCACCGTGCGGAGGGGAGACCGAGTTTCCGTCTGGTCCGCCGGGCTGCGGCAGACGTTCCGGGTCCGTTCGCTCCGACTCCGACCGCAGGGCACGATTCGGCCCTCCAGCTGGCTGCACTCGCCCGCGGGGCCGCGCCGGCTGACCCTGGTCACCTGCGCAGGTCCATACGACGCGGCCGCCGGTGGCTACCAGAACCTCGCCGTGATCGTCGCCGAACCGGTCGGCGAAGCGCGGGGGCGGTCGTGACCCGCGGGCTCAAGGCGCTCACCGCGGTCGCGGCGGTCGTGGCGCTGGTCGTGCTCGGCTTCCAGGCGCTCAGCCGGGACGACGCCAAGGAACCCGCCGGCGCGCCGTCGTCGCCCCGCGCCGCCCGCGACGTACCCGCGCCGCCGGCCGACGCGCCTCCCGAGGGCCTGTATGTGCTGAGCTCGGTCACCGCCGACGGCACGGTCGAGGTGCAGACGTGGGTGCGGGCCGCGACACCGATCTCCGAGCTGCGGTTGACCACCACCGACCCCGACCTGCTGCCGGGTTCGGTGGAGTCGCTCGACCTGCGGGTCCACGACGTCGACGGCACCCTGCTCGCGCAGCGCGACAGCGTCGGCACGAACCCGCAGCGGATCCGGCTGAGAGCCTCGGCCACCGACGTCTACTTCAGCTACACGATCGACGGCGCGTTGGACGACGCCCCGCAGACCGTACAGACCCGCACCCTGGCCCGCGTGCTGGGCATGGACGTCGACTACGACGGCGCCGGCGGCGTCGTACGCCGCGTGGTCACCTCGTCGGGCCGCGTCCTGAACGTTGCGTGCCTGCGCCCGACCGATGACTTCGACGAGTCCCCGCGCCCCTGCGGCAAGCCCAGCGGCGACGGCGACTGGACCGTCGATCTCCGCGGCGACGACTGGCATGACCGGCTCCTGGCCCAGCTGGAGGGCTGAGTCGGGATAGTCCGTGACGAACGGCCTGTGGAGAACACTGTTTCCACAGGCCAACGTCACGGACTATCCCGACAGCTGGCCGCCGATCCGACCCGTAACTCTGTGTGTGACAGCGCGTTACAGACGTGACCCCCGTCACCGCAGAGCACAGGGACACGAGTGACCGCGACCGCCGCACCCGAGCTCCCCGAGGTCCCGGAGCTGCCTCGCCGCCGCCGGGCGCCCGGAGGGAGCATCACTGGCGGCCTGGTCGGCCGGTTCCGGGCCGGGATCGTCACGACCGGCCAGCTGGTCACCCTCGCGGTCGACGCGAGCGTGCACATCGCCACCGACATCGCGCGGCGGCGGTTCTCGTGGTCGGAGTTCCTGCTCCAGGCGTGGTTCATGACGCGGGTCTCGCTGCTGCCGACGATCCTGGTCGCGATCCCGTTCGGCGTGATCACCTCGGTGCAGATCGGCGCGGTCGCCGCTCAGATCGGGGCCACGTCGTTCAGCGGGGCCGTCAACGGCATCGGTGTGCTCCGGCAGGGCGCACCCCTGGTGACCAGCCTGATGATCGCCGGCGCGGTCGGCTCGGCGATCACCTCCGACCTCGGTGCCCGCACGGTCCGTGAGGAGATCGACGCTCTCAAGGTCATGGGCATCTCGCCGGTCCAGCGGCTGGTCGCGCCCCGCGTGGTGGCCGCGCTCGTCGTCGCGATGCTGCTGACCGTGATCGTGGCGATGACCGCGATGGTCACGGCGTACGCGATGAACGTCGGCGGCGGCACGATCAGCTCGGGTGCGTACCTCGACTCGTTCGTGTCGTTCAGCCAGCCGACCGACCTGTTCCTCGCCGAGTTCAAGGCACTGGTCTTCGGCTTCATCGCCACCATCGTCGCCTCGCACAAGGGTCTCTCCGCCCGCGGCGGTCCGAAGGGCGTCGCCGACGCCGTCAACCAGGCTGTCGTGCTGAGCGTGATCCTGCTGGCGGTCGCGAACGTGGCGCTCACCCAGGCCTACGTGATGCTCGTGCCGCAGGGGATCGCGTAGTGGACACCACCAAGCGTGCGGCGAGGGCGGCCCGTGCTCCGGGTGCGGGCATCGCAAGACGTCGGAGCGACGCTCTACGTGTTCGTCCAGCTAGCGACGGCAACGCCGCGAGATGCGTGCCCGGGGTGCGGGACGCGCGGCGCACGCTCGGTGGTGGCCACTAATGGCCAGCCGCTGTGCCACCGGCGGCATCGTCGGCGCGACCAACGGGCTCGTCGACGCGCTGGCGGCGCTCGGCGCCTTCGCGTCGTTCGCCTGGGTCGCGGTCCGCAACATCCCGTCGACGCTGCGCCTCTACCCGGCCGAGGTGCTCCGCCAGCTCAAGGACATCGCCTGGGGATCGGGCGCCCTGGTGGTCGGCGGCGGCACCGTCGGCGTCATGGTGCTGCTCTCGCTCTCGGCCGGTACGTCGCTGGGCATCGAGGGTTTCAACGGCCTCGAGCTGGTCGGGTTGGCGCCCCTGACCGGCTTCATCTCGGCCAGTGCCAACACCCGCGAGCTGGCGCCACTGATCGCCGCGCTCGCGCTCGCCTCCCAGGTCGGCTGCCGGTTCACGGCCCAGCTCGGCTCGATGAAGATCCACGAGGAGGTCGACGCGCTCGAGGTGATGGCGGTCAGTCCGATGCGCTACCTGGTCACCACCCGGACGATCGCGTGCATGGTGGCGATCCTGCCGCTCTACCTGGTCGGCCTGCTCGGCTCCTACTTCGCCTCGATGCTGTCGGTGGTCGTGATCTTCCACCAGTCGCCGGGCCAGTACGACCACTACTTCTCGACGTTCATCCAGGGCCGCGACGTGGGCCTGTCGATGGTCAAGATCGTCATCTTCGCGTTCGCGATCACGCTGCTGCACTGCTGGTACGGCTTCAAGGTGCACGGCGGGCCGCAGTCGGTCGGCGAGGCCACCGGGGCGGCGATCCGCGCCAGCATCGTGGTCGTCGTCCTGCTCGACATGGTGCTCACGCTCGTCTTCTGGGGCGGCGACTCGGGCTTCCGGGTGAGCGGATGACTGTGCTGACGACTGGGCGGATGACCGGGCGGCGGGAACCGACCCGCCGAGAGCTGGCCGGGCGTGGGCTGGTCGTGCTCGCGGTGCTCGCAGTCCTGCTGGGTGCGGTCTACCTGCGCGGCAGCGGCCGCTGGGGCGGCGACCCCCGGGTGTACGCCGACGTCACGAACGCCGGCGGCTCGCTGCGTTCGGGCTCCGACGTGAAGCTCCGGGGCGTCATCGTCGGCCGGGTCACCGACATCGACCGGGCGCCCGACGGGAGCGTCCGGGTCGCAATGCGGCTGCCGCAGGAGTCGCTGCGACAGGTGCCCGGTGAGGTGGTCGCCCGGATCCTGCCCGCGACCGTGTTCGGCACGACGTACGTCGACCTGGTCCCGCCCAAGAACGCGGGGACGGCCGCGCTCCGGGCCGGCGCCGTCGTCCCTGCCGACACGTCGACCGACACCATCGAGCTCCAGCAGGCCCTCGACGACATCGACTCTCTGGTCAAGGCGCTCGGCCCCGCCGAGCTCGCCACCACCATCGGGGCCGCCGCGGTGGCGCTGCACGACCGCGGTGACCAGCTGGGCCGGACCGCCGAGGTGCTCGACGCCTACCTGCGCAAGCTCAACCCGGCGATGCCGTTGGTCCGCGACGACCTGCGCAGGCTGGCGGACGGCCTCGAGGTGGTCCGCGAGGTCGCCCCCGACCTGCTGCAGGCGACCGGCGACGGCCTGGTCACGGCCCGCACCATCGTCGACGAGCAGGCGGCGATCGAGGCCATCCTCAAGGGAGGCGCCGGCTTCGCCAGCGACTCCGACGCGTTCATCCGCGCCAACGGTGACGACCTGGCCAGGTTCATCGACAACAGCTACCGGCTGCTCGACGCGGTCTACGACAACCGCGAGGTCGGCTTCACCGGCGCGATCCTCACCAACATCCAGGTCGCCGCCGTCGTGGCCAGCGCGGTCAGGGACGGTGCCATGCAGACCGACGCCGTGCTGCACTTCGACGCGCCGCCGTACTACGGGCCGGGTGACCGCCCGTCGTACGGGAGGACCCGGTGACGACCCGATGAACGGCCTGTCTGATACCCCCGCGAGCCTCGGCCCGGGTCCACGACGACGCTCGCTTCGCTCGCGGCTTCGCAGTCGTCGCGGCCACCGGACCGATCGCGGGGCGCGCTTGGGGCTGACCGCGGCCAAGTTCGCGGCGTTCGCCCTCGCCGCCGTGTTGCTCCTGGTCGTCCTCCTCAACACCATGAGCCACGGGCTGATCGGCGACACCCGGTCCTACGACGCGGAGTTCGGCGACGTGAGCGGGCTGCGGGTCGGCGACGACGTCCGCGTCGCGGGCGTCCGGGTGGGCCGTGTCGAGTCGATCGGGGTCACGGAAGACGGAGCGCGAGTCGGGTTCGAGCTGGAGACGGACCAGGCGCTGCTGGACACCACGCGGATGGTGATGCGCTACCAGAACCTGCTCGGACAGCGGTACCTCGCGCTCGTGCAGACCGGCCAGCGCGGCGACCAGCTGGAGGACGGCGCGACCGTGCCGCTGGACCGCACCGACCCCGGCTTCGACCTGACCGAGCTGCTCAACGGCTTCCGGCCGCTGTTCGAGGTGCTGCGGCCGGCCGACGTCAACCAACTGGCGAGCTCGCTGGTGCAGGTGCTCCAGGGGGAGGGCGGGACCGTCGAGCAGCTGCTCCAGCAGACCACCCAGCTGACGACGTACGTCGCTGACCGGGACGCCGTCATCGGTGAGGTGCTCCAGAACCTGACCCCGGTGCTCGAGCACCTGCAGGGTCGCGGCACCGAGATCCAGTCGACCGTGCTCGAGCTGCGCAGGCTGATGGACGGGCTGGCCAAGGACCGAGCCGCGATCGGCTCCTCGATCGACGGCGTCGCGCAGCTGGTCGGCAGCACGTCGTCACTGCTGGACGACGCCCGGGCGCCGTTGGTGCGGGCGACCAAGCGGTTCGTCGTGGTGGCCGACCTGCTCGCCCGGACCAAGGACAGGCTCAACAACGCGCTGGCCAGCTTCGGGGGGACCATCGGCGCCCTCGGCCGGCTCACGTCGTACGAGAACGCGATGAACGTCTTCCTCTGCTCGATGACGTTCGCGGTCGGCGATGCCGAGGACGAGATCAACCCGGCGGGCGGCGCCACCAAGCAGTCGGCGGTGTGCCGATGAGTCACCCCACGAAAGACGCTCGCTGCACTCGCGCTTACGCGGGGACCCCGACATGAGCTGTCTCTCCGAGCGGGACCCGTTCAGGATCGGCCTGGTCGCGCTGGTCCTCGGCGGGCTCGTCGCGGGCGGCGTGGTGCTGCTGAGCACGCTGTCGTTCGGGACCACGACGTACACCGCGCTCCTCGAGCACACCGCCGGGCTGCGCACGGGCGAGGACGTGCAGGTCCACGGAGTGTCCGTGGGCGAGGTGCGCTCGGTCGAGTTCGCGGGCGAGGACGTCGAGGTGCGCTTCACTCTCGACTCCGGGATCCGCCTCGGCAAGCTGACGACCGCCGAGGTCAAGGTGGCGACCCTGCTGGGCAACCACTACCTCGAGGTCGACCCGCAGGGTGGGGGCTCCCTCGCCGACGCCACCATCCCGCTGGAAAGGACATCGGTGCCCTACAACCTGCAGGACGTGCTCGAGCAGGGCACCTCGGCGCTCGACGAGCTCGACCCCGTCCTGCTGGCCCGGGCGCTCACCGCGACCAGCGACACGCTCGGCAGCTCGGGCGAGGAGGTCGGCCCGGCGCTCCAGGGGATCGCGCAGCTCTCCGGCGTCATCAGCGCCCGCAGCACCCAGACAGGGCGGCTGCTGAGAGCGGCCCGAGGCGTGAGCGACCAGCTGAACGCCGGCAGCGATGACCTGTTCGCGCTGATGAAGTCCGCCAACCTCGTGATCGAGGAGGTCGTGAACCGGCGCGAGGCGATCCACCAGCTGCTTCTGGAGACGCGAGGTCTGGCCGACGCCCTCGACCAGATCGTGCGGCAGACCCGCGATGACCTCGACCCCGCGCTGCGCGACCTCAACACCGCCCTGGCGTCGCTGCGCTCGCAGGACCAGCAGCTGCAGGAAGTGCTCGTCCAGATGGCGCCGGCGGTGCGCTACGTCGCCAACGCGACCGGCAACGGGCCCTACCTCGACCTGTTCCTCAACAGTCCGGCCCTTCCGGCCGACGACTTCAACTGTGCGCTCGGGAACTGCCGATGAGACCAGAGGGTGACACCCGGCCCGAACGCCGGCTGAGCGCCGCCCCACGGGCGCTCCACGGCGTTGCCGACTCTCGACGGACAAACCCGGTCCGCCTTCGAGCCGGCGCCTTGCGGAGCATCCCGTGGATGCGACTCTCAGCACGACATCGAGCCGGGCGACACCCTCTGCTCATCGCCGTCCTGGTCGGCGTCCTCGCGCTGGTGACCGGCTCGTGCGTGCCCAGCGTCCGCGGCTCGGGACACATCACCGTGACGGCGTACTTCTCCGACTCGGCCGGCCTGTTCACCGGGAACGACGTCGGGATCCTCGGCGTACCGGTCGGCACGGTGACGGAGATCGCGCCCGACGGCGGGCGGGTGAAGGTCACCCTCGAGGTCGACACCGACCACCCGATCCCGGCCGACGCCGGCGCGGTCGTGGTGGCGCGGTCGGTGGCGACGGACCGCTACGTCGAGCTGACGCCGGTCTACCGCGGCGGCCCGAAGCTGAAGGACGGTGCGACGATCGCCGTCGACTCGACCCGTACCCCCGTCGACTTCGACCAGGTGCTCGAGACGATCGACCAGTTCGCGACCGGGATCGCCGGGTCGAAGCAGACCACCGACGCGATCCGGCGGTTCGTGGAGACGGGCGACGCGGCGTTCTCCGGCCAGGGCGAGCAGCTGCACGAGACCATCACGAAGCTGTCCGATGCGGCGACCGACGTGGGCGGCCAGCGCGGCGAGATCGTGGCGACCCTCGACTCCCTTGACAGCCTGGTCGCCGCGATCGACGGCAACGAGCAGACCGTGCGGAAGTTCCTGCGCCGGGTGGCCCAGGGGAGCGCGCTGTTCAACGACCAGCGCACCGAGTTCCGCGAGTCGCTGCGGGCGCTGGATCGTGCGGTGCACACCGTCGCGGCGTTCGCGGTGAAGAACCGGGGCCAGATCGTCAAGGCCATGAACGGCTCCGCCGACGTCATGACTGCGCTGATGAAGAAGCAGCAGCAGCTCTCCGAGATCCTCGAGGTGATGCCGCTGACACTGCAGAACCTCGGCCGCGCCAACGAGAACGGCCGGGTGCCGATGCGGATCGACCCGACGATCCTGGCGCCGCTCGGCGGGCAGCTCGGCGAGGTCTGCCCCAGCCTGCCCGCGAACCTGTGCGACCTCATCATCGGCAGCGACCCCCAGCAGCGGGGGTGGTGGTGATGTCAAACGATCTCCTGGCGCTGCGGCTGCTGCCGCTGCTCCTCCTGCTCGTCCTCGCCTGCGGGTGCAGCACGACCTTGGACGACGTACCCCTGCCCGGGACCGGCGTCGAGGGCGAGACCGTCACCATCGAGGCCGACTTCGACGAGGCGCTCAACCTCGCCACGGGGGCAACGGTCAAGGTGAACGGCGTCGACAGCGGCAGGGTCGAGAAGGTCGAGGCCCGCGACTTCCTGGCCCGGGCGACGATGGTCGTCCAGAGCTCTGCTCAGCTGCGCGAAGGTGCGACCGCGCGGCTGCGCTACACGACGCCGTTGGGTGAGCTGTTCGTCGACGTCACCAACCCGCCGACGGGGAAGGCTCTGGCCTCCGGCGCGGTTCTCACCACGAAGGACACGACGACCGCGCCGACCGTCGAGGACGCGCTGTCTCAAGCCTCGCTCCTGGTGAACGGCGGCGGGCTCGGCCAGCTGGAGACCGTGACCAAGGAGCTGAACGCCGCGCTGGGCGGTCGCGAGGGCACCTTCCGCGACCTGCTGCAGCAGACCACGCTCTTCCTGACCGAGGCCAACGCCACCACCGCGGACGTCGACCGGGCGCTGCGGGGTCTCGCCGACGTATCGGCGGAGCTCCAGCGCCGGCAGGACGTCATCGACGCCGCGCTGCACGACATCCGGCCGGCTGCGAAGGTGCTGCGCGAGGACACGCCCGACCTGACCGCGCTCCTGCGCGAGGTCGAGAAGTTCGCCCGCTCTGCCGACCACCTGGTAGGCCGGACACGGAACCAGCTGCTGGCCACGATCCGCGAGGTCGAGCCGGTGCTGGCCGAGATCGCCAGCAACAAGGAGACGTACGCCGAGTCGCTCGACGCGCTCGTGCGGCTGTCGCACTCCCTCGACTCCGTCGTGCCGGGGGACTACCTCAGCACGGCGCTCGACCTGCACATCGACGGCGTCACCCTGCCCGACCTCGGCGAGATCGTCGACGGGCTGCTGGATGAGCTAGGCATACACCTGCGCGAGGGCACGCCGACGTTCGGTGGTGGCGCGCGATGAGCGGTGTCGTGGCCGTGTTCCGGGACCGGCTCTACCTCAGCGCGCTCGGCGTCCTGATGGTGTTCGTGGTGGGCATCGCCTACCTGTTCGCCTCGGTGCTCGACGAGCCGCTCACGTCCCGGCCCGACCGAGTGACCGTCGAGCTGTCGGCCACCGGCGGCCTGTTCGAGGGTTCGGCGGTCACCTACCGGGGCGTGAAGGTCGGAAAGGTGACCAGCATCGTGGCGACCCCCTCCGGCGCGGAGGCGACGCTGTCCCTGACCGCCGACGCGCAGGTTCCGCGCGGCGCGCAGGCCCGGGTGCGGTCGCTCTCGCCAGTGGGGGAGCAGTACCTCGACTTCCAGCCGACCACAGCGTCGGGGCCGTACCTCGCCGACGGCGACCGGATCTCCGCCGACGCCACCGACATCCCGGCCAGCTTGTCGTCGACGGTCCTGGCGGTCGGCCAGGTCCTCGACCAGATCGACGCCAGGAAGCTGCGCCGGCTCCTGGTCGCGCTGTCCACCGGCCTCGGCGGCACCGGCGACGACCTCGGCAACCTTCTCGACCAGGGCCAGGCCGTGTTGACTGATCTCGACCGCGCCTGGCCGCAGACCGAACGGCTCCTCCGCAACGCCGGCCCGGTCCTCGACATCCCGGTCTCCTCCGCCTCGGACCTGCGCTCGCTGTCACGCTCATCGCGGGAGCTCGCGGCGTTTCTCCGCGCCTACGACCCCGAGTTCCGCGCCACGCTTCGTCGTACGCCGTACGAGATCAAGCAGCTCCGCGCCCTCGTCAACGACGTCGCCGACGTGCTGCCCGGCTTCTTGCGCACCGCGCTCCCGTTCACCGACGAGTTCGTGGCCCACGACCCGCACCTGCGTGCACTGCTGCAGTCCTACGCCCCGGGCCTCGGCACCCTCACCGATGTGATCCGCAACGGCGAGCTCCGCCTCGCCCTCATCCCCGACCTCGACGCCCGCTGCGAGTACGACGTCGCCCGCCGCGACCCCCGCGAACCGACCCGCCGCCAGCTCCAGGACAACGGTCGCTGCTCCGCGTCGTTCGGCCAGCTGCAGCGCGGCGCCGCC
Organism: uncultured Actinomycetota bacterium; assembly: GCA_963825455.1. Classification (GTDB taxonomy): domain Bacteria; phylum Actinomycetota; class Actinomycetes; order Propionibacteriales; family Nocardioidaceae; genus Nocardioides. The sequence goes on along the minus strand of CAWGTG010000019.1, from coordinate 153,302 downwards.
CACGCGCCCGGCCCGATCCCGCTGCCGCAGTTCTGACTCGTCTCTTCCGCATGCGGTGCGGAGTGAGCGGGTGTCAGGCGACCATGAAGTCGGCGTAGACGGTGTCGAAGTTGGAGTCGTAGGCCTCGACAGTCAGCAGTCCGCCCTTGGTGAGGTTCGGGTCCAGGTCGAAGAGCACCTGTCCCTTGACCGTGCCGCCTGTGCGGGCCTCGCTCGGCCATGAATGGTTGTCGGCCGGGGTCACCTCATATGCCTGCTCGCTGACCTGCGAGTCGGTAGTGGTGAAGGACCACGTCAGGTCGAACCCGGTGTCCGCGGTCCGCTCGGCGCCGTTGTAGGTGGCCTCGTAGGACACGAGCACGTACTGGCCCTTCGGCTTGTCGTTGAACATGTTCGCCTTGTGGATCACGGCGTTGGCGTCCAACGCAACCTCGGTGATCTTGACGTCCCAGTCCCCGACGGACATGAGGTCACCCAGCGTCGCAACGGTGGGGGCCTCGTCCTCCGCCGCCTCCTCCTCGACGATCGGGTCGGCCTCGTCCTGCGCTTCCTCGACGACGACGTCATCTGTCGTCGCAGCGTCGGTATCGCCGGTGGCGGAGTCGTTGGTGACTGAAGAGGAATCGGAGCCCCCTTCTTGCTTGACGGCAGCGGGCTTGTCTTCGGTGGCCTCGCAACTCATCAGTGACAAAGCCGTGACAAGGGCTAGCGGAACCAGAACGAGTTTCTTTATTGAGTCTTTCCCCAAGCTGCCGAGTGGCAACGGCTCCGATGCCGTCAACCTGCGCCGGGAATCTTGCGGCACACCAACGAGTCCGCGAGTCAAGATGCGCGAACCTGACCCGCAGGTGGCTCCCAATGACTACTCGGCATGACTACGCCGGGATCGGGCACCGCCCGCACGAAGGAGCCCAACTGAAACACCGCGCCAGACACGAGGCGGCTTGGGCGTCAGTGCACGTTGCCGAGGCCGTCCTGCTGGATGACGTAGGTGTTCCCGTCAGGGGCACGGAAGAAGAACCAACCCCAGCCCTCCTCCGCAGCGTTGCCACTGATATCGGTCGCCCAGACCAGATCTCCGATCAGCTCGACGCCGGCGGCGGACAGCTCTTCCCGAGCCGAGACCACATCGTCGACGGCAAACGCGATCAGCACGCCGTTCCCGAACTCCACTGGCACTACTCGACGATCGATGTCGGATCGCCCGAAGACCTCGAGCAGATCCCGCTCGCCGGACGGCAGATGGAAACCGGACCAGCCTGGATTGGTGAACGCCTGCTCCAAACCGAGAACTTCGCGAAACAGCGCGACGGTGGCCTCGAAATCCTTCGTCCGCGTACCCACAAACGAGACTCTGGTCACGTTCACGGAACTCTCCCTCGCGAAGGCTGTGGTCGTGGGCGAGACGCGGGCAGCCTAACGAGCCCGCCCCTCCAGAGGGGCGGCCCCAAGCCTGACTCGCGGGATGACGCGGGAGCTGAAGCCTTCCCGGACCGTACCGATCCATCGCTGGCTCAGGTCCGAGATCCGGTCCACATAGGCTGTGGCGGTGGGTGACGTGCTGGACGAGGGACCGTTCTTTCACGGCACGAAAGCCGATCTGCGGGTCGGCGATCTCCTGACAGCAGGCTTCCCGTCGAACTACCGGCCCGAAGTCCTGATGAACCACATCTACTTCACCGCGGTGGCTGACGGTGCCGGGCTCGCCGCGGAGCTTGCGGCGGGCCAGGGCGTTCCGCGCGTGTACGCCGTTGAGCCAACTGGGGCGTTCGAGGATGACCCGAACGTGACAGACAAGAAGTTCCCTGGCAATCCCACCCGGTCATACCGCAGCAGGGAACCACTCAGGGTCGTTGGCGAGGTCTCCGAATGGACACGGCTGACCCCCGAGGCGCTGCAGTCGTGGCGCGACAGGCTGGCGGCGATCCGCGCGGATGAACGCGGCGAAATCATCAACTGATCCACGAACGAAGCCGGAGACTGAGTGCGCCCGGGCCCGCCGAGTGGCGGCGATATCACGCAGGTCGGAAGCGCGCGACCCGCGGTATGAAGGCCGGCACGAAGCAGACGGGCTCGCTCACCTGACGGGTTCGCGACCGAACCTGAGCGCGGGCGCCATGACTAGGTAGAAAGGGCCATGGACACGTAGCCCCACCGCGTGGATGGTGGGAAGGTCTCGGACGCTGGGGGTTCCGTTGCGTTACGAATCTTTGCGTCTCGGTCTTGTTGTCGCGCTCGTGGGAGCCATGCTCTCGCTCGGTGCCGCCACGTCGTCCGCTGCGCCCACCGTGGACGGACGGGAGTGGCGGGAGCTCAACCAGACGACCGGCCTCTCGTGGTCCCAGGTCGCGTCCGTCTGCCCCACCGACGGCGTGACCCCGTGTTCGGGCACGGTCGGTGGGCGCAACCTCACTGGCTGGACCTGGGCCACGGCCGGCCAGGTCCGCGACCTGTTGGACGACTACGCTCCCGGCCTCGCGACGGCAGACCCTCCGGTGGTCACCGGAATTGAAGGCTTCTGGGGTGGGATCAGCTTCCTCGCGGTGATGCGGTGGACGCAGTACAGCTCCAGCACGTACTCCTACTACGAGTGGACCGCCGGTTGGACTGCTTCGAAGGAGGCCGCATCGGGGCTCCCCGTTGTCGGAAGCGCGTGGTACTCCCACCAGCTGGCGGGCGGCACCGCCAACGGCAGCGTCGGTCTCGGTCCCGACGCCGACACGGCCAGCCCCATTCGTGGAGTGTTCCTGTGGCGCTCCGCAGCCGGTGACTACACGGCGCCCGTCGTCACACCGACGGTGAGCGGGACGCTGGGCACCAACGGCTGGTACCGCTCGAATGTCGCCGTGAGCTGGACCGTGACCGACAACGAGTCGCCGATCACTACGCGCGTCGGTTGTGACCCGTCGACCGTGTCGGTCGATACCGGCGCGGCGGGCTTCACGTGTACGGCGACCTCAGCCGGCGGTGCGGGATCCGGATCGGTCACAGTCAAGCGCGACACCACACCGCCAACCGTCACCTGTGACGCCGCGCCGACCTTCGAGGTCGGCCAGGTAGCCAAGGTGACCGCTGTCGTGAGCGACTCGCTCTCCGGCCCACCGTCGGCGCCGATCAACAAGCTGGTCTCGACGGCGGTCGCCGGCGGGTTCTCCACCGTGCTCACCGCCCTCGACAAGGCCGGGAACTCGGGGAGCCGATCCTGTGCCTACTCGGTCGTCGTGCCCAAGTGTCAGGGCAAGACGCCCACCATCGTGGGGACCGGCGGCAACGACGTGATCAAGGGCACCGCCGGCGCCGACGTGGTCCAGGCGCTGAATGGAACGGACAAGGTCGACGGCCTCGGAGGCAATGACACGCTCTGCGGTGGCGACGGGCCGGACGACGTCATCGGCGGCGCTGGAGCCGACACGCTCGACGGCGGCGCGGGCCTCGACTCGCTCCGGGGTGACAACGGTTCGGACCGGTGCACCAGCGGTGAGGTCCGGATGTCGAGCTGTGAGGTGCTCTTCTGAGCCGCGACGGTGGTTGGTGACGGTCGAGGCACCAGCCGGACTGCGATGTGCCGACCCAGAGGGGAGGCCCCAAGCCCGACTCGCGGCCGTTAAGACGCGCGCGTCGGCAGCAGGTCAGGAGCTTCTCGCGCTACTAGGTTGGGCTCGACGCGTAGAGGAGGCGAGCCATGATCGCGCGAATTGCCGTCTGGGAGCCGATGCCCGAAGACGACCGCCAGTGGGTCATCGATGCGGCAAAGGGTGTTCCGGGCGTGCTGGACGCGTACCACCTCGTCGATCCCGCGACCGGGGATGGGTTGTCGATTGCCTTCTTTGATGACGATGTCGACGTCGCCGAGGTGAAGGCCGCAATCGCGAAGAAGGCGGACGAAATCGGCTGGCACAACCAGCCTCGCCCGGCGCCGAAGTCCGAGACCATCTACCGCGTGCTGCGACAGGGGTAAGTCGGTTCCCTGCAGTCGGTGAGCGACACTCGGTCCTAACCTGACTCGCGGAAGGACGCGCTGATCGCGGCTGATCCGGGAGTCCGCAATGTGACATGTCGGGCGTCAGCTCGCGAAGTGCGCGATGTCAGCGAGGGCTTCAGCGTCCTCGTCCTCGGCGGGATTAGGGTGGTACGGGAGGCATGGTGAAGAGACTGGCGACGGTCGCGGCGGCAGTGGTGGTCGTGGCCGGCCTGATGGTCCTGGGCCATCCCGCGCCGGCGGCGGCGACCGCTGGCAGCGTGGATCTCCCGCACGGGGACGCTCCTACGGCGATCGACATCACCAAGTTCAGCGTCGACAACGCCGAGCGCACGTTCTCGCTACTGGTGCAGGTCCGCAATCTGGCGAGACGGGGCGGCAGGTTCGAGTTCTACTACTGGGGCGGGCCGTTGAGTCAAACGCCGCCGGACCGCAGTCTGCTCATCATCGTGAGTAGCGTCGGGGGCCACGCTCGGACGAAGTTCCTCACGTGTGACACGGAGGTCTGCCTCCCCGACAAGTGTCCGGGGCTGCGTGCGCACTGGGATGAGGCGAACGACCGCGTCAGCGTCTCTGCACCGCAGAGCTGCTACCCGCGAGGTGGCCGTGATCCGGTTCCGCTCGGCACGGGCCGGTTCTTCGTCGGCAGCCTGATGGGCCGAGCCTCCGACGACGGGCCGAGCGACCCGCTGCAGTTGACCCGCGGCTGAACCGACCGAAGGCCAGTCGTCTTCAACTCACTCGCGGCTTGCATCGCACGTTGCGTGAAGCCGGGTCGTCACGCTGGCATTGGGTGGTGGAACGCACGCTCTGGATGCGATGAAGCGCGCACGTCGGGATGAGCGAGCCGACAGCGGCAGTTCCGGATGGCTGGAGCAAGCTGACGGCGGCAGAGTCGAGTGGGCCGACCTCGGCCTGATCGGCCGCGGCCGACGGGCGGCCATGGGCAGCCGAGGGGCCCGCAGGAGCCGTCATCCCGGGCATTGACCTCGGCAGTCGGGAACCAAACCAGGTCGTCGTGGCGACAACGAGGTCATGAGCACCACCCCGATCGTGACCGACGCGGCGCTGGTCGCTGCGGTCGCGGACCGGGACGATGGCGCGCTGCGGGAGCTGTACGAGCGACACGGCGCCTGGCTGCACGCCCGGCTGATCCGCCGCTGCAACGATCCCGACGTCGTCGTCGAGATCGTGCAGGACACCTTCGTCGCGTTCTGGAAGGACGCGCGGTTCCGTCACGACGGCGAGGTCGCTTCACCCTCACGGGCATGGTCATGTGTGCGCCGTTCTGGTGGGGCTTCGACCTGCCGTTCGCGTGGGTCAGCGCAGTCAGCATTCTGGCTCTCCTCGCGATGGGCTGGGCCGCCTGGATATTCACTCGGCCTGGCCCTGTTTCGCGCCGTTGGCCGGATCCTGGTGGCCGCACCATCTCCCACCCATCCGCGCCCGTGAGGGCGGTCTTGGAGCCCTATGCATTCCCCGCCTTGGGTGCTCTAGGCGGGCTGGCCTGGGGTTGTGGTTTGCGTGGGTTCATGACCCAGGTGACGACGGACCCGTCGGTTGTCACGTGGAGTGGCACCTTCGCCTGGATCCTCGCACCCAGCATGGTCACCGGTCTGCTGCTGGGCTGGGCCGAGCACCTGCGGCGCACAACTGCCGATTCGAGATGGCGATGGTTGGTGCTCTCGCCGTTCGTCTTTGCCGCAGTGCTTGTGGTCGACGTTGTTCGTCATGGCGCTACCCTCCAAGGTGGGGTCGGGGGCGGGACGGTCGGAGTGCCAGCATTCGGCATCATGGGTGCCTACGCCATCGCTGGGCGTCGGCACTGGTTGCGGGCTGCCTGCGGACTCATCGCAATGACGGTGGTCCCGGTCTGGGCCCTTACCGCCACGGGGATCGGCGGTCCATCTCTGGGACTGGACCAACCCAAGGGGTTGTGGGTGGCGCTGTACTACTGGACGTTCTTGGCGGTGCTGATGATCGCGTGCGCGATCCCACTGCGAATAGCCCCAAAGCCGTCGGGGGTACCAGACATGCTCGAACAGGGGGACAGGTTCCAGAGGCGGTGACGGATCTCGCCGTCATCCGCGGCGAGGGCCCGCTGCTTGGCTAGTGAATCCGGCGCCAGACGTGAAGTCCTCGGCATGGCGGCGAAGGTCGCCGAGGTTCTCCTCGAGCGTCATGCCACCGCGTGGTGGCCAGCGACCGTCTGCGAAGCCGGGCGTGGAGCGGATGTGCTCGATGCTCGACATCCAGGCGGCATGATCCGCCTGGTTGTGCTGCGGCCCCAACGGCTCGAGGTGGAAGCGCTCGGTGACGAGTGAGGTCGGCGGCTCGAAGCCCGCTGGCACGAACCCTTCCGAGGTCATGGCCGGACCGTACTTGCGAGGCCAGACCTCCTGCACGCGAGTTCTTCTTCGGGGGATGGCTGTTGGCGTAGACAGCACCTCCGGGAGCGATCAGGGTGGAACTCAGCCCCGGACGCGGGGCATGGAGACACGAGGGGCGGCATGACGGTCGGGGATCAGATGGCCGCGCGTGCGGCCGGAGACTACGCCGACTTCCTCCTGCCACATCTCGGCAAGGAGACGCACCTGCTGGACTGCGGCTGCGGTGATGGCGTGTTGACGGTCGGCCTGGCGAACGTCTGCGGTCGCGTCACGGCGCTGGACGTGTCAGCTGAGGACTTCCAGGCGAGCGTCGCAAGCCACGGACTCGACGACCTGTCGTTCGTTCAGGGAGACGCGACGTTGTTGCCTTTCCGACACGGCACGTTCGACGCGGTGCTGGCGCACTCGGTGCTTGAGTCGGGGGTCGAGCCTGCCCGGTTGCTGGCGGAGGCTTGGCGAACGCTTCGGCCAGGCGGTTGGCTCGGAGTGGCGTCGGTGGAGTACGGCGGACTCGTCCTGGCCGGCCCCGACGTCGAGTTGCTCCGCCGCTCCAACGAGATTCGCGAACAGACTTGGCTGCGGGCAGGAGCTGACCCCTTCCTGGGGCGGGAGTTGCGGCGGCTGGTCTGCGATGCGGGGTTCGTCGACGTCGAGGCATCCACCAAGGCGTTCAGCTATGGCACCGCCGCCCGTGTCAGGACCTTTGCGCAGGGTCGTGCGTCAGAGTGCGCCGACACCGAGTACGTGGCCGAGGCGGTCGAGGCTGACCTGACCACGGAGGAGGAGCTGGCCGAGATGGCGGTTGCCTGGTCCAGGTGGGGTGAGTCGGAGGCGGCGTACGCCGCGTTCACCTGGTGCCGGGCGGTCGCTCGTCGCCCCCCGCAATGATCTGACCCGCGCCAAAGACGACGCGCGGGCGGCTGGACCACAATTGGGGATGTCTGAGCACCTCCCTCGTTGATAACTTCGAGTGCTCGAAGAGTCTCCGCTTGCATGTCTCGGAGAAGGGGTCCGTCATGCGTCGGTTCTTCACGTTCTGCCTTGCCATTGCCGTCGCGGCGCTCGTCCCTGCCGCAGCTCCCGGGCCCGGCGCCTCGGCCGTCCTCGCCGTTCCGGAGAGTGGTCTGGTTCTCCACTACCCGATGGAGACGCTGTCGCAGGGGACGATCACCGATGCGTCGCCCAGCTCGCTCCACGGACGCGTCGTGGCGGGGTCGGGCACTGTGCGACTGGTCACCGGCCTCGCGGGGTACGGGCGGGCGCTCCAGCTCACCGGCACCCAGCACCAATATGTCGACGTCCCCATGTCGACCGTGCTCGACGTCAACACGTACACGCTGGCGGCCTGGGTGCGCGTCACCGGGGTCCAGAACGACCAGACGCTCGGCCGCTGGGAGGTCCTCGAGAAGGCCGGCGCCTACTGGATGAACGTCCGGACGAACCGGCTGGTCCGGGTCGGTGGCTTCTACGGCGGCTGCGCGAACCCCAACTGGCAGTACTTCGACAGCACCCGCGCGCTCCCCCTGAACAGCTGGAAGCACGTGGCGGTGACGTACGACGGCACCTGGTTGAGGATCTACATCGACGGCCGCGCCGCCGGTGCGAAGCGGGTTTCGGGTCGCACCTGCGTCAGTGGCGAACCGCTCGCGGTCGGCGCGAAGAACAACCCGTCGAAAGGGTTGCTCGAGGCGTTCTGGGACGGGCGTCTGGACGAGGTCCGCATCTACGACCACGCCTTGACCTTGACCGAGATCGGGCAGCTCGCTGTTCGATCCTGACACCGCGCATTGACAGGCAGCCGCGGGTCAGCGCAGCTGACCGCGAATCTCGCCACCCGGGTTCAGAGTGGTGTGGACGTTCACGTACGCCGTCTCCGCCTCGATCGCGTCGACGAGCTCACGGAACTCGCCGGCCGCGATGCCCTGTCCAACGGGGCCGATGACGTCGGCAGGCGTGATGGTGCCTGTGACGGTGCCCGAGGCCGGACATGCCTGCGTTCCCACCGGTCCGTTCCCGAGGTTCGTGCACAAGAAGGTGCTGATCCCGCCCGACTGCGAGGGGTTGCCGAAGTGGATGTGCGCCTGCTGGACCGTGCTCGGCAGCCCGTCGTATCGCAGTACGTAGCGGATCTCCTGGTCGTGCTTGTCGACTGTCGCCGAGAACGACCCGCGGCCCGGTGTGGACAAAGCCAACGGGTCCTCGTTGTAGCCGGAAAGGAATGCCCGCACCCTCTGCGAGCCGTGATCGTGCCGAGGGTCACCCTGTGCGGCGACCATGGTCGTTGCTGCCACTGCTCCAGCCGCGACGACGGCGAGGCCGACGCGCAGCACCTGTGGGTTCATCGCTCTCCTCCTCCTGGAAGTGGTTGAAAGACCATCCATGCTCGTCATCCCGAGAGGGTCAGTCAACGAATGTGGAGGCTCCAGGACGAAGATGAGAAGTTCCTCATGTCCGCACGCGGACAAAGGACCCCCGGACGCAGCTATCGGGGCGTCAGGACGCAGAACTCGTTGCCGTCGGGGTCGGCCATCACTTCCCAGCTGACGTCGCCCTGGCCGATGTCGATGCGCTTGGCGCCGAGGGCGATCAGTCGCTCGACCTCGGCTTCCTGATCACCGTCGGCCGGGGGAGCGAGGTCGAGGTGCAGGCGGTTCTTGCCCAGCTTCGGCTCCACCGGCGGGCCGCCCCAGGAGATCTTCGAGCCGCCACGAGGTGACTGGATCGCGGTCTCCTCGTCCTGGTCCCACACCAGCGGCCAGCCGAGCGCCTTGCTCCAGAAGTAGCCGACCTCCTGGGTGCCGTCGGACGACAGCGCGCCGATGACGCCAGTGTCTGCGAGGAAGTTGTTGCCCGGCGGGATGACGCAGAACTCGTTGCCCTCCGGGTCGGCGAGCACCACGTGGTCCGCGTCCAGGCCCTGGCCGATGTCGAGGTGCCGGCCGCCGAGCTCAAGTGCCCGTGCCACCGTCGCCTGCTGCTCTTCGAGGGACTGGCTCGTCAGGTCGAAGTGCATCTGGTTCTGGCCCCACTTCGGCGCCCCGGTCGGCGCGAACTCGATCCGGAACTCGGTGTCGTCGTTCGGCGGGAGCACGAAGACGCCGGGGTCGGTCGGGTCGCTGGCCACCTCCCGGCCGAGGACGCCGGCCCAGAAGTGCGCGAGAACGGCGGGGTCGTTGGCATCGAAGCCGAGGGCGACGAGGTTGGCAGACACGCCTTGCGACGCTACGAGGATCGGTGGCCGCGACGCAACGCGATTGAATCGGGGGTCAGCCTGCGCGGCCGGTCCGGCTCCACGCGCAGCGTGTTGAGTGTGGTCGCGAGCATCGCGTAGTGCCCGACGAGCATCACCAGCTCGATGGCTTCCCGCTCGTCGAGCTGGGCCCGCAGCTCGGTCCAGAGCCCGTCCGAGAGGTTGCGTTTGGCGTGCAGCGCGTCGGCGACCCGCAGCAGCAGACGGTCCCGCGGTCCCCACGACGGATCGGCGGGGCCGAGGACCACCCGGTCGATCTCGTCGGGGGTGAGGCCGGCGCGGCGGCCGAGGCGGCGGTGCTGGGTGAGCTCGTACGCCGACCCGGAGAGTGTCGCGACGCGCAGGATGACCAGCTCGGTCTCGCGGCGGGGGAGCCGGCCGCCGGGCATCAGGGCGCCGGCGAAGAACAGCCAGCCCCAGAACAGCCGGCGATGTCTGCCCAGGGTGAGGAAGAGGGCAGGCGGCGAGGTGCCTGCCGCCCGGCCGGCCAGGCGCGCGAAGACGTGCACGATCAGTCCGGTGTCGCGGATCCGGCCGGGTTCCACCCGCGCGGTCACGACGCCTCCGAGGGACGTCGGGCGCGGCGTACCTCCGGCAGCACCTTGTTGGCCTGCCGGTTGATGACGCGCATGAGCACAACGTAGAGCGGGGGAGCGACGCGCTGCAGCAGGTGGGCCAGGCGGATGTCGTTCGATGTGTAGACCCAGTAGCGGTTCCTCTCGACCCCGGCGATGATCGCGGCGGCGGCGTCCTCGGGCGAGACCGCGTGGCGCCGGAACCGCGCCTGCGCCTTGAGGAACCGCGGGTTCGCCTTCTCGATGCCGTCGATCTGCACGGTCTCGGTCAAGGGGGTCGCAACCGCGCCGGGGCACACGAGCGAAACGCCGATCCGGTGCCGCTCGAGGTCGAAGCGGAGCACCTCGGACACGCCGCGGAGGCCGAACTTCGAGGCGCTGTACGCCGCGTGCCACGGCATCCCGATCAGCCCGGCTGCCGACGAGACGTTGACCAGGTGCCCACCGCGGCGGCCGTCGACCATGGGCGGGACCAGCTCCTCGATGACGTGGATCGGCCCCATGAGGTTGACGTCGACCATCCGCCGCCACGTCTCGTGCCGCAGCGAGGAGGCGGTGCCCCACGCTGAGACGCCGGCGATGTTCATCACGACGTCCATGGGACCCGAGACCGCGGTGACGTCAGCCGTGAGCGCGCGGACGGCGTCGTGATCGGAGACGTCGGCGGTGCGGGCCAGGACGACGGTGCCGCCGGCGGCCTCGATCCGCGACACCGTCTCGGACAGGCCAGTCGCAGAGAGGTCGGTCAGGTGCAGCCGCGCCCCCAGTCGGCCGGCGTGCTCGGCGGTGGCCCGCCCGATCCCGCTGGCGGCCCCGGTGATGAACACGTTGGCGCCGTCGAACGACCGCCGCTGCCGGCCCATCACGCGACCAGCCCCGACATCAGTGCGACCAGGCTCTCTTCGGCGACCACCTCGGACCGACCAACGTGCTCGAGCGCGAGCCCGTTGACCAGCGCCAGCAGCAGGACTGCGGCGTCCGAGACCGGCACGGTCAGCCGCGCATCCCGGGCCGCGATCACCGCTGCGAGCTGCTCGGCCGTCGACTGAACGAGGGCCGCGCGCACCGACGCCGTGCGGCGGGCCAGGGCCGCGTCGTGCGCGGCATGCGCCCGGAACTCGGCGAAGACCAGCTGCGCCCTCCCGTCCCGGGCCCAGCCCAGCACCGTGGCAGCGAGAAGGCGCAGGTCGTCGTCGAGCGAGCCGCCGTCCGGGGTCAGCGCGAGCGCGCCCCGCATCTCCGCCACCTCGTGCTGGAGCAGGGTGAGGAACAGGTCGTCCTTGCCGGCGAAGTTGGAGTAGACCGCGCCCTTGGAGAAGCCGGCCCGGCCGGCGATCGCGTCGAGGGTGGCCTTCTGGTAGCCCACCTCCGCGAACACCGCCCGGCCCGCGGAAAGCACCCGGTCGCGCACGTCGGCCCGCTCGGGCCGGACGGTCCGCCGGCTGCGTCGGGTAGGAGCGGACGCGGGCACGCGATCACGATACCGTGGGTATCGGATTGGCGTCAGTCGACGACAGCCCCGCCGGTGAGGTTGATCTCGGTCGCGGTCATCGTCACGGCCCAGTCTGAGGCCGCGAACACGGCGGCGTTCGCGACATCGGCGTAGCTCGGTCGCCGTGGCAGCAGCAGGTCGCCGGCCTCCGGATCGGGCTCGCCCGGCTCCGGGGAGCCCGGTGAGAGCAGCCACGCGACGCGTACGCCGTGCGGCCCGAGCTCGGCGGCCAGCTGTCGGCACAGGCCGGCGAGTGCGGCCCAGGCGACGTGCGAGCCGCCGAGGTTCGGGATCGCTTCCCGTCCGCCGCCCATGGCGAGGATGACGCCGGTGCTGCGTCCCACCATGTGCCGCCCGGCGGCAGTGGCGACGATGAAGGTCGAGGTGACTGCCTTGGCGACCGGCTGCATGACGTCGCCGACCGGCATGTCGATCAGCGGCGTGCCCTGGACGTCGTCGTTGAAGGTGGCGTTGAAGCACACGTCGATGCCGCCGCCCGTGGCTGCCGTCGCTGCCGCATGCCGTTCAACCGCTTCGCGGTCCATCACATCGAGCACGGACACGTGCGCGACGACCCCACCCTCGTCCCTGATGCGGTGGGCGACCTGATCGAGGCTGGCTCTCGTGCGTCCGGTGAGATGCACCTCAGCGCCTTCCCTCGCGTAGGCCCGCGCGACCTCGGAGCCGATCGCGCCACTGGCGCCGTGGACGATCGCGGTGCGGTTCTCCAGCAGCATGTCCTGTCCATCAACCCTTCACCGCTCGACTCACCAAGTGACGACCGCGCGCGTGGGCGGAACTCATCGGTGCGGGTCAGAGGAGTGGCCGGAGTGGCCTCAGCACCAGCTCGGTGAACCGGCGGTGCAGGTCGCGCGCCTCCCACTCGCCGCGGGTCAGCTCGATGCAGTTCGACTCGTCGACCGCCCAGATGGCCTCGAGGTCCTTGGCGAGCCCGTGGTCGATGACCTCGACGTTGATCTCGTAGTTGCCCTGCAGGCTCAGCCGGTCGATGTTCGCCGTACCGACCGTCGACCAGGAGCCGTCCACGGTCGAGGTCTTCGCGTGCACCATGGCGTCCTTGAACCGGAAGATCCGGACGCCGGCCTCCAGCAGCTGGGAGAAGTACCCGCGAGACAGCCAGTCGGCGACGATGTGGTTGGACTTGAGCGGCACCAGGAGCCGGACGTCCACCCCGCGGCGCGCCGCCGCCCTGAGCGCGTCGACGAACCCCTGGTCGGGGATGAAGTAGGCGGACGTCATCCAGACGTTGGTGCTCGCCCGGTTGATCGCCTCGAGGTACATGCCCCGGATCGGGAACATCCACAGCCGCGGCACGTTGCGCTGCAGCCGGATCTGCGGCTCCCACACGCTGGCCGTCTCCACGAGCAGCGGCCGCTCACTGGCCCGGAGCCGGCGTCGCCGGTGCAGGTTCCAGAAGTCAGCGAAGGCCCTGCGGAGGTCCTGGACGCCGGGCCCGGTGACCCGGACGTGCGTGTCGCGCCACTCGGTCTCGTACGCCGACCCGATGTTGTAGCCGCCGACGTAGGCCTCCTTGTCGTCGACCACCAGGATCTTGCGGTGGTCGCGGCCGTAGCGGCGCAGGTCGAAGAAGCGCCAGCCGGCGGAGTAGGCCGGGTAGCGCAGCACCTTCATGGACGCCGGGAACCGCTTGAACCGCGGCGACACCACGAGGTTCGCGAAGCCGTCGTAGATGCAGTAGACCTCGACCCCGCGGTCGGCCGCAGCCGCGAGCGCGGCCTTGAACTGCTCGCCGACCGCGTCGCCCTTCCAGATGTAGGTCTCGAAGAGGATCTGCCTCTGGGCCCCCTCGATCGCGGCGAGCATGTCGGCGTACAGGTCCTGGCCGTAGGTGTACGTCGTGATCGTCCCCTCGCCGACCTCCACCGTGGTGGGCGGCGTGGTCGGGAACGGCTTCGGCTTCTTGCCGCGGCGCCGGTAGGAGTCGACCAGGCTCATCCCGATCCCGAGCGTGATCGGGACACCGAACACCACCGCGAGCGTGCGGCGCACCCAGATGAGCACGCGCTCGATGGTCTGCGCGCTGCTCCTCACTCTTCAAGCCTAGTGAGCGGCCAACCGGTGGCTGAGGAGGGCGGTGGAACGACGGTGGTTGAGGAGGGCGGTGGCACCACGGTGGTTGAGGAGGGCGCTCTGCGCCCGTCTCGAAACCCCGGCAACCCGGGGCTGGGAGTTGGCCATCGGGTGGTTGCGTCCCAGCGCGGGCTTGGCGGGTTTCGAGACGCTTGCAGCGCAAGCTCCTCAACCAGCGGCGCTGATCTCGAAGTCGATCTCGTCCTGCGCCTCGCGCCGCCGCTCGTGGGGCTCCGCGGCAAGGATCCACTCGCCCCGGCCGGCCTCCTGGTCGGCGTTGAGCTGTGCGGCGACGGCGTCCATCGGTGCGCCGGGCCAGACAGTCGCCAGGAACGGACCGCCGAGCTCTGTCCAGCCGGCGCCCTGGAGCCGCCAGACGTCCATGAGCGCGGCCACGGCGTCGGGTCCGGCGGTGGAGTCGGGCGCGAAGATGGTGAGTACGCCGTCACACGGCTCGACCACGTCGACGACCTGGAGGCGGCCCGCCGCGTCGGAGCCGGCGCGGACCAGGTCGCCGGCGGCGAGGGGGACGGCGAACGAGTTGCTCTCCAGACGGTAGGTGTCCCCGTCGTCGTCGACCGGGGTGGCCCACAGCTGCTCGTGGGAGAGGCCGTCGTCCTCGTCCTGCGAGTCGCCGGCGGACGCGAACCGCACGCGGAGCCTGACGCGGTCTGTCACTGATGGCTCACGTCTTGGTGACAGCCTTGTGCACCTCGTCGAGCTTCGACTTCAGCTCGGGGATCTCCTTGACCAGCGCGATCTCCTCCGACAGCTCGGCGAGCAGCCCCTGCACCTGGGTGAGCAGTGCCTTGGTCTCTTCGAGGGTCTGGTCGACAGTGGTCATCCGCTTGTCGACCTTGCCGAGGGTCGCGTCGACGTTGGCCAGCTTGGTGTCGACAGTGCCGAGCGTCTCGCCGGCGCTGGCGAGGACTCGGTCGGCCTTCTTGAGCACGTCGCCGACGGGGTTGAGGCCCAGGGCCATGTCTCTCTCCTGCGGTCGTCGAGATCGGTTTCGGGGCTCAGGTTATCTGCGACACGACGTCACGTCACCGGTCCGTCCCGTCGGGGGAGTCCCCAGAGCATGTCGTAGATGACCCGCGGCCGCCCGGTGCCGTCGAAGCTGCCGAACGTCACCGTCGGGTTGTCCGGGTCGTCGGCATCGACGACTAACGTGCGGTCGTCGATCGGGTGCAGCTCTTGCACGCCCGCCCCGCTGGTCAGGAGCAGCCCTGTCCCGGCGGCCGTGATCTCGACCCGACGGTCCGGCCAGGCATAGACGCCCGCGAAGCGCGAAAGGTCCCCCGGCACAGCCGGAGACGCATCCAGGCGGAGCGGGGTGACCTCGACGCCGAACAGCAGGGGCATCAGCTCGGAGAAGAGAGATCGGTAGGCCGGTCGGCCCGAGGCCGAGTTGGTCATCAGCACGACGGCCGCGCGATGCTCCGGTAGCAGGCGGAGCACGGCCCGTTCGCCGGGGACGACGCTGTCCCAGCCCCAGACCGGTCCGCCGGGCCAGTCGAATCGGGCCCAGCCCAGGCACCACCCGTCCAGCCAGCCGTGGATCGCCACGTCCGAATGCGCCTCGCGCAAGACGGCCAGCGAGGGGTCGTCGAGGTGCCACTCGGCGAACCTGAGGAGGTCCGGCGCACTGGACACGGCGCTGGCTCCTGCGGGGCCGTACGCGCGGGAGACCAACGGGGCCACGGCCGTGGGGCCGGCCGGCGCCGCGTCGTACCCGGTGACGCGCGGGTGCTGCGCGGCATCTGCGCCGTACGTCGTGTCGGGCACCATGTCGGAGTCGAGGAGACGGGCCATCGCGATCTCCCAGGGCGCGCCGGTCGCTGTCTCGAGGGCTCGCCCGAG
This sequence comes from uncultured Actinomycetota bacterium, assembly GCA_963825455.1. Classification (GTDB taxonomy): domain Bacteria; phylum Actinomycetota; class Actinomycetes; order Propionibacteriales; family Nocardioidaceae; genus Nocardioides. The sequence goes on along the minus strand of CAWGTG010000019.1, from coordinate 137,641 downwards.
CAGGCACCAGCCCACGTTGGTGTACGACCACGGTCCCGGAGAAGGCGCTGCGCCGGCGACATCCGCGGCCAGCCGCGAGAGCGCGCCGTCATCGCGGTCGGCACGCTCGGCGATCTCGAACTCGAGCGCCTGGGTCAGCGGCAGGCCGGAGCGGTTGGCGAGCAGGTCGCGGAGGGTCGTGGTCTCGGCCCACGGGCTTCGGTGCAGCTCGGGCACCCAGGAGACGGCCGGGTCGTCGAGAGAGAGTCGCCCCTCCCGCGTCAGCCGGGCGAGGGCAGTCGCGACGAACGACTTGGTCAGCGAGCCGAGGCTGAACCGTGAGTGCGGGGTGATCGGCTCCCCGGTGTCCAGGTTGCCGACGCCGTGGCAGGCGATGGTGACAACGCCGTCTCGGAGCACCCCGAGCGACGCCCCCGGGAGCGCGTGCCTCTCGCCGTGCTCGCGCAGCAGGCTCGTGAGGCCCGCCTGGTCCATCTCGCGACGCTAGCGTCGTCCCGAAGGGCTGTCATCACCCGCCAGTCCGCGCTCCGGACGCCACTGTCGGTGGGCCACCGTAGTCTCGACACATGCGTCCCGTCACCGATCTGGAGCGCCGCGTTGCGCCGTTCGAGGTCAAGGCCGACTACGAGCCGTCAGGCGACCAGCCGGCCGCGATCAAGGAGATCACCAAGCGGATCCAGGGTGGCGAGCAGGACATCGTGCTCCTGGGCGCCACCGGCACCGGCAAGACCGCGACCGTCGCGTGGGTGGCCGAGCAGGTCCAGCGACCGATCCTGGTCATGCAGCCCAACAAGACCCTGGCGGCGCAGTTCGCCAACGAGCTGCGCCAGCTGTTCCCGGACAATGCTGTCGAATACTTCGTCTCCTACTACGACTACTACCAGCCCGAGGCCTACATCCCCCAGACCGACACCTACATCGAGAAGGACTCCTCGATCAACGAGGAGGTCGAGCGGCTGCGCCACTCGGCGACCAACTCGCTGCTCACCCGGCGCGACGTGATCGTGGTGGCCTCGGTGTCGTGCATCTACGGCCTCGGCACCCCGCAGGAGTACGTCGACCGGATGCTTCGGCTCAAGGTCGGCGAGGAGCACGACCGCGACGGCATCCTCCGTCAGCTGGTCCAGATGCAATACACGCGCAACGACATGACCTTCTCGCGGGGCAACTTCCGGGTCCGCGGCGACACCCTCGAGATCTTCCCGGTCTACGAGGAGCACCAGGTCCGTATCGAGTTCTTCGGCGACGAGATCGAGCGGCTGATGACGCTCCACGCCGTCACCGGCGAGGTCATCACCGAGGACCAGGAGCTCTACGTCTTCCCGGCCACCCACTACGTCGCCGGCCCGGAGCGGATGGAGCGGGCGATCCGCGGCATCGAGCTCGAGCTTGAGGACCAGCTGGCCAAGTTCGAGCGCGAGGGCAAGCTGCTCGAGGCCCAGCGGCTGCGGATGCGCACGACCTACGACGTCGAGATGATGCGCCAGGTCGGCTCCTGCGCCGGCATCGAGAACTACTCGATGCACATCGACGGCCGCACCCGCGGCTCGGCCCCCAACTGCCTGCTCGACTACTTCCCGGAGGACTTCGTCCTCGTCATCGACGAGTCCCACGTCGCGGTGCCCCAGATCGGCGGCATGTACGAAGGAGACATGTCGCGCAAGCGCAACCTGGTCGACCACGGCTTCCGGCTGCCCAGCGCGATGGACAACCGGCCGCTGCGCTGGGAGGAGTTCCTCGACCGGATCGGCCAGACCATCTACCTCTCGGCCACGCCCGGCAACTACGAGCTCGACAAGGTCGGCGGCAACACACCTCCGGCCGTCGTCGAGCAGATCATCCGCCCGACCGGGCTGGTCGACCCGCAGGTCGTGGTGAAGTCGACCAAGGGCCAGATCGACGACCTCATCCACCAGATCAAGGAGCGCACGGCCAAGGGCGAGCGGGTCCTGGTCACCACGCTGACCAAGAAGATGTCCGAGGACCTCACCGACTACCTCCTCGATGCCGGAATCCGCACCCGCTACCTGCACTCCGAGGTCGACACCCTCAAGCGGATCGAGCTGCTGCGCGACCTGCGGCTCGGAGAATACGACGTCCTGGTCGGCATCAACCTGCTCCGCGAGGGGCTCGACCTGCCCGAGGTCTCGCTGGTGTCGATCCTCGACGCCGACAAGGAGGGTTTCCTCCGCTCCGACAAGTCGCTGATCCAGACGATCGGCCGGGCCGCCCGCAACGTGTCCGGCGAGGTGCACATGTACGCCGACAAGATCACGCCCTCGATGGAGGCGGCGATCGACGAGACCAACCGGCGTCGGGCCAAGCAGGAGTCCTACAACACCCAGCACGGCATCGACCCGACCCCGCTGCGCAAGAAGATCGCCGACATCACCGAGATGCTGGCCCGCGAGGACGAGTCCACCCAGGCGCTGCTCCAGACCTGGGCCGGCACCGAGGCCAGCGGTCGCGCCGGCGGCGTCAAGGCCAAGCAGGGCCAGCCGGTCCCGCGGCTGCGCGAGTCCGACGCCGGCAGCCACGCCGCCGACCTCGCCGGCATGCCCTCGGGCGACCTCGCCCAGCTCATCCAGGACCTCACAGACCAGATGAAGGCATCCGCCGCCGAGCTCCAGTTCGAGGTCGCCGCGCGGCTCCGCGACGAGATCAGCGAGCTCAAGAAGGAGCTCCGCCAGATGATGGAGGCGACGAAGTAGCTCGATTCGTCTGTGCAGTCCAGCGGGGGATGACCGGTCAGACCGCAGACGAATCGATCAGGTCACCGATCGCGTCGAGCTGACAGCCAGCGTGCGAGCAGAGGCGTGAGCGCGAGGATCACCAGCAGCCGGCAGAGCTGGACGGCGAGGACGTAGGTCACGTCCGACCCGGCGTCCGCAGCCGTCGACAAGACGGCGAACAGCCCGCCCGGCGTCGTGGCGAGGTACGCCGTCAGGCCGTCCACCGGTGTCGCCCAGGCCAGCAGGACTCCCACCCCGGCCGTGGCGGCAACCATTCCGAAGGTGAGCGTCAGCACGGCCGGCAGCATCCGGGTGATCGACGCGAGGCTGGCCCGGGTGAACCGGAGCCCCACCTGCGCCCCGATCAGCGCGAACGCCACCCACTGCACGGCCGCCGGCACCCGAACCTCGCCGAGCCAGCCTCCCAGCGCCAGCAGCACGGCCACCGCGAGCGGCCCGATGAGCGAGGCGGTCGGGATCCGCACGAACCGGGCCAGCGCCAGCCCGACGCCCAGCGAGACCGCGACGAACACGAGGTCGTTGAGCAGCCCCGCGTCCGACGACGTCAGCCGGCCGTGCCCGTGCGAGGGCTGGAACACGATCGCGGTCACCAGCGGCAATGTCATCAGCACGATCAGGACCCGCAGATACTGCACCACCGTCACCACGCGGTCGTCCGCACCGAGGTCGTGGGCCACCGCCACCACTCCGGACGCGCCGCCCGCGATGAGCGCGAACACACCCGTCACCGGCGACACGTCGTCCCGCAGCGAGAGCAGCCGCCCGGCGAAGACCGAGAGGATGAGTGTGGCCACGATGACCAGGCCGATCGGCACCACGTCGTGGCCGATGCGCTCCAGCGCGGGCAGGCTCACGACCGCGCCGATGACCACGCCGATGGTCCCCTGGGCGACCCGGAAGAGCCCGGAGGGCAGCTCCAGCGGGGTCGGTGAGGTGAGCGCGTGCGCCATCCCGCCGATCAGCGCGGCGAACAGCACCGCAGACGGCAGGTGCACCAGCGACAGCACCACGCTGAGCACGACCGTCACACCGACCACGAGGGCGAGCGCGGCCCGCGGCGAGCGCTCGGACCCTGTCATCGTCGTCAGCCTAGGTGGGTACCTCAGCGGCATGGCAGACACCTCCATCGACCTGGGCCGGCCGACCCAGGGCGACGTGATCGAGCTGATCCTCGATGACCACCGCCGCTTCGAGGCCCTCCTGCGCGACCTGCGGGACAGCACCTCCGACCGGGACGACGTACGACGCGCCCTGGCCACCCTGCACACCGCCCACGCGATGGCCGAGGAGAAGCACGTCTACCCCAGGCTGCGCCGCCGGGACGCGATCACCGAGCACGAGGCCGAGCACGGCGAGGAGGAGCACGCCGAGGGGCACGAGGCGATGCTGGCCGTGCTCGAGCTCAAGGGCACGGACACCCAGGCCTTCGACGACGCTGTGGAGGAGCTGGCCCGAGTCGTCAACCACCACCTCACCGAGGAGGAGCTGACCATCCTCAACCCGGCCCGGGAGGAGGTCGGCGACCGGCTGCGGTCCGAGCTGGGTGAGAAGTTCGCGACCGAGCGCAACAAGCAGATCGACGACGGCTGCGGATCGGTCAGCCAGATCCGTGGCCTGGTGGCGGCGGCGCGTCGCGAGGGGCTGCTCGACGACGAGGCCGAGGACGACGCCGAGGAGGGTTAGGAAGCCCGAACCGGGAACTGCTCGCGCTGGTAGGCGCGCAGCGCCGCCAGGTCGGTCGCCATCCGGTCGGCGAGCTCGGGCAGCGCCGCGACCGCGTCGCCCAACGAGCCGTTCATGATGTGCTCCTCGAGCTCTCGGGCGGCCTCGCCCAGCGCGACCGCACCCAGATTGAGCGCCGAGCCGGCCAGCCGGTGCGCCACCGTCCGGAGCTCGACGTCGTCGCCGGAGGCCGCGGCGGCCTCCATCGCGGCGAGCTGACCCTCGGCGGCGCCGAGGAAGTTCCCGATCGCGCGGTTGACGTACGACGACTCGTCGTCGGGGTCGTCGAGCCCCCGGAGCTCCTCGAGCCGGTCCATGTCCAGACGGTCGGCGTACCACGGACTGGGCGCCAGCCACCGCTTCAGCGTGTCGGCGAGCCGGGCTGCGTCGACCGGCTTGGTGAGGAAGTCGTCCATACCGGCCTCCAGGCAGCGCTCTCGCTCGCCCGCGACCACTGCAGCGGTCATCGCGATGATCGGCCGACGCCGCCCCGTCTCGTGCGCCCGGATGTGCCGGGTCGCCGTGTAGCCGTCCATGTGCGGCATCTGCACGTCCATCAGGATCGCGTCGAAGCCGCCGTCGCGGGCCGCGTCGATGGCGGCCAGCCCGTCGTCCGCGGTGTCGGTCGTGTAGCCGAGCGCGGCCAGCAGCCCGGTCGCGACCAGCTGGTTGACCGAATTGTCCTCGACCACGAGGATCCGGCCCTTGCCCGGCGGCTCGACGCTCGGCTGGATCACGGCCTCCACCCCCGGCTCGCCGGCCAGCAGCCGCAGCAGGGCGACCCGGAGGTCACCGGCAAGGTGCTGTGCGGGCAGCTCGGCGACGGGGACCGCCTCGCCCAGGGTGCCCGGGTTCGGGCCGTCCACCAGCACCACGTCGTACGCGTCGCCGTCGAGCAACGGGTGCGCCTCTGACGCGCTCGCAACGTGGTCGGACTCGACACCCCACCACGCTAGCTGCTCGGTCAGGAACGACCCGTGCGACTCGTCGGCGACGACCAGCGCTCGCCGGCCGTGCAGGAGGTCGCGGGCCATGACGTCGCCCGGGTTGGCGGCGGCCGACCCGACCCCCTGGTCCAGGACGACCGTGCAGGTGAAGACGCTGCCGCCGCCGGGGTTCGCGGAGTACTCCAGGCTGCCGCCCATCGCGTCCACCAGCTCGCTCGAGATGGCGAGGCCGAGCCCGGTGCCGCCGTAGAGGCGGGTCGTGGAGGAGTCACCCTGGGTGAACGGCTGGAACAGATTCGTCAGCTTCGAGTGAGGCACGCCGACGCCGGTGTCGGCCACTTCGACGCACAGCTGCACGCGGTCCTTGTCGCGCTTGGCCGTCGCTCGGACCGCAACCTCGCCGTCCTCGGTGAACTTCACGGCGTTCGCCACCAGGTTGGTGACCACCTGTGCCAGCCGGGTGGGGTCGCCCGACAGCACGGCCGGCACGTCGGGGTGACACGACACCATGAGGTCAAGCCGCTTCTCCCGCGCCAGCTCGGCGAGCATGGCGGACACCTGCTCCAGCAGCTGCCGGACATCGAAGTCCAGGCGCTCGAGCTCCAGCTTGCCGGCCTCGATCTTGGAGAAGTCCAGGATGTCGTTGATCAGCCCGAGCAGCGTCCGGCCGGCCCCCTGGACACCGGACGACAGCCGGTGCTGCTCGGGGGTGAGGGAGGTGCGGAGCAGGAGGTCGTTGAGGCCGATCACGCCGTTGAGTGGCGTCCGGATCTCGTGGCTCATCGTCGCCAGGAAGTCCGACTTCTGGCGCGAGGCCTCCATCGCCTCGTCGCGGGCCCGGGCCACCTCGGCCTGCGCGCGCTCGCGCTCGGCCACCCGGGCCAGCTGTTCGGCGACCCGCCCGGTCATCGTCTCGATCAGCTCGTGGCGGTAGAGCGGGGGAGCCGAGGTGATGACGACGACGGCGTACACCTCGGTGCCGAGCAGGATCGGGAACGCGATGGTCAGCCTGGCGTCGTCCCAGACCGGCCCGCGCGCGTCGTGGGCACGTTGGGCCAACGCGAGCTCCTTGACCGCCTGCGGGTCGCCGACGTCGTCGTCGCGGTCGGTGGCGACCGGGTAGAACGGCTCGACCTGGCCGCGGCCGTCCGGGTCGGGCACGAACGCTCGCGCCCGCTCCCAGTCGTCGTGCAGCAGCACAAGGGACCGGGCGCGCCCGAGCACCTCGCCGAGAGTGGTGGCCTCGTTGGCGGCACTGGCGACGGCCTGCATGAGGTTGTTCTGGGCGACCTGGTCCTCGAGGGCGTCCTCACTGTCCTGCAACGAGGCGATCAGCTCGTGCCGCTCGGTGTTGTCGGAGTAGCGGTGCAGCAGGGCCCGTGGCCCGCCCGCGTCGTCGAGCAGCGCGGTCTCGCTGCAGAGCATCCACTGGATCGTGCCGTCGCTGCGCACCCATTGCACCTCGACCGGATGCTCGTGGACCCGGCCCTCGCGGACATCGTCGAGGTGCGCGCGGAACTGCACGCGGCCGTCCTCGTCCAGGGTGTCGAAGACGGTCAGCGCGGGCAATCCCTCGTCAGCGATCCGGTGCAGCCGCGCGATCTCCGGGTTGGCGTACACCGTCCGACCGTCCAGGTCGATGACCCACAGGCCATCCGGAGAGCCCTCGACGATGTCCCGGTAGAGCTCCGAGAGGTCCATGTCCCACCTCCCCTAAGCCTGACGCTAGCCCCGCATGCGCTCCTCCCGTGGGACTTTGGGCAAGGTCGAGCTCGTGGCGTGACCACCCGTGACGACGGGCCCTAGGTTGGCTGACGTGGACGTCACGGCGCTTCAGGCGCACTGTGTGGGCAAACCCGGCGCCTGGACGGACTTCCCCTGGGAGCACAAGGCTCAGTAGCCAGACTTAGGTTTGGTCGTCGTCCTGATTGAAGACGCGCCGCTCGGCAGCTCGCACCGCCTTGTACGACGCGTAGGAGACGCCAGCGAACCAGCTGAACAAGGACGCCAGCTCGACGCGGTTCTGGGAGGCGAGGTCCTCTCCATTGCGGTTTAGGTCATACAGCCAGGCACCGACTAGGAATAGGAAGACCGCCGTTGCGCAGTAGATCGCCACGACCGCACCCGCGGATGGCATCCACAGGCCGCTGCTGGTCTGCACCCAGGCCGACTCGTCTTCTACTTCACCTGACAGCAGCCGTTCCATCTCTGGAGCAGCGACGTGAAGGGCGTCGATGAGGCGTCCAGGCTGAAGGTGCCCAAGGGCACTTGATGCTGCCGACATCTTGTCGAGCTCGGTGGCGAGGAGGCTGGTCTTGCCGAGGACGTTGGCGGCCTTGAACTTGTCGAGCTCGGTGGCGAGGAGGCTGGTCTTGCCGAGGACGTTGGCGGCCTTGAACTTGTCGAGCTCGGTGGCGAGGAGGCTGGTCTTGCCGAGGACGTTGGCGGCCTTGAACTTGTCGAGCTCGGTGGCGAGGAGGCTGGTCTTGCCGAGGACGTTGGCGGCCTTGAACTTGTCGAGCTCGGTGGCGAGGAGGCTGGTCTTGCCGAGGACGTTGGCGGCCTTGAACTTGTCGAGCTCGGTGGCGAGGAGGCTGGTCTTGCCGAGGACGTTGGCGGCCTTGAACTTGTCGAGCTCGGTGGCGAGGAGGCTGGTCTTGCCGAGGACGTTGGCGGCCTTGAACTTGTCGAGCTCGGTGGCGAGGAGGCTGGTCTTGCCGAGGGGCGAGGAGGCTGGTCTTGCCGAGGACGTTGGCGGCCTTGAACTTGTCGAGCTCGGTGGCGAGGAGGCTGGTCTTGCCGAGGACGTTGGCGGCCTTGAACTTGTCGAGCTCGGTGGCGAAGAGGCTGGTCTTGCCGAGAACGTCGACGTGATTGCGGTGGAACTCGTCGATCGCGGCTGTCAGGGCATTTGCCTTGGCGATCGACGCACCAGCGGACGCCGGAACCTGCCGTGGTGTCACCGAAGTTACGGCCTGCTCAGCCGGACGTGCCGGCGGCGACCCCACGTTGTCATCGGTCATGCATCCCCCAAGTGTCTTACAACAGTGTAATCCGTTGATCCGACGTCGCATCTCCTTCGCTGGCGGTGCTCTAGACCTACGGTGACAGCGTGAACGGCGACGACTTGCGGACGTACTGCGAAGCGAAGCCTGGAGCATGGCCCGATTGGCCCTGGGGCGGCGGGCCCGATGATGGTTCCGAGATGTCGAGCGATCACGACTTCCCGGTGGTCAAGGTGGGGGAGGGCGAGCGCGGCAAGATCTTCGCCTTCCTGGGTGCCGACTCGGTGGGGGTGAAGGGCGGCGCCACACGTGAGGTCGCCGACGAGTGGCTCGACCGCTACCCCGACGCCGCCACGGTGATGCGCTACATCGGCCGGTCCGGCTGGAACTCCCTCGCCTACGCCGGCATCCCCGACGACGAGCTGCTCGAGGCGGTCGACGAGTCCTACCGCCTCGTCGTGGGGAAGATGCCCAAGCGCGACCGGCCGGACGGGTGGGACGAGCGCTGAACCCGGGCCGCCGGTCTGGAACGGCGGCGCAGATCGCGGCGTTCTGGCCCGAAACGCCGCTCGGCGTGGCCACGATGTGATCGTGGACGGCGACACGACAGAGACCGGCGAGCCTACTGAGACCGGCGACACGACTGACCAGACGGGCACGCCCGAGGCGACCGACACGGAGCAGCCGGAGGCGCAGCCTGAACCCGAGCCGGATGCGCAGGCGGAAGCGCAGCCTGAACGCGTGTCCGCGGAGCAGCTCTGTGACTACGTGGAGCGGGCGAGCTTCGCGACCACGCTGGGTCGCCGGGGCTACCAGCAGAGCGAGGTGGACGCCCTGCTGGTCGGCGTCGCCGAGACGCTCCGGGCCGGCGAGCCGGTCGCGGACCTGGTTCGGCGCACGCATCTGACGCACGTCCGGCTCGAGGATGGCTACGACCACTCTCAGGTCGACGACTTCCTCGCCGCGGTGGTCGACCTCGACCCGCACGCCGATGCCCGGCCCGAGGTCGCGCGGAGCGGGCTGATCGGCAAGCTGTTCGGCTGAGGCTGGCTCACTCGTCCCGGCGGATGGACGCCCGCACCACCGTGAGCCCGACCAGCCGGGCGATGACCAGCGCGACGTAGAGCACCCCGGCCACCTGCTCGATCATCACGAGCGAGCGGGCGTGCCCGTCGACCGGCAGCACGTCGGAGAGGCCGACGCTGGTGAGGTTGGTGAACGAGAGGAAGAGCAGGCTGAACCACTCCTGCTCCTTGCCCTCGGCCCCGACGAAGGAGCCCGGCCAGATCACCTGTGCCGCGGCGTACACGTAGGCGAACGCCCATGCGACCACCGTGAAGGCGGCACCGGTCGCGAACAGCTCGTCGCGGGTGACCCGGTCGTCGTGGAAGAGATAGCGGATCATCGCGTAGGAGACGTAGAAGTAGAACGGTGCGTGCACCGCCGCCGAGGTCAGCACGATCCAGTCCGAGTGCGGCTGGACCGCCTCGAGCACCGCGAACACCATGGCCGGTACGCCGAGGAGCAGCGCCACCCAGGACAGCACCGGCGTGAGCCGGACCGCGGCCACGGCCGCGAAGACCACGACCATCTGGACCACGCCGATGACGGCGCGGCCGCCGGTCGAGGTGTCGAGGAACGGGTAGGCCAGCACGACCAGGAGCTGTCCGAGCAGCAGCACCCCGGACGGGTGGGTGCGCAGCGCCCGCAGGAGTCCGCTCACAAGTCGTTCTGCTTCTTCTTGTTCCGTGCCTCGATCTCCTTGGCCTGCTTGCGCTCCAGCCGCTTGACCTCCGAGGCGACCATCTCCGTCTTGTTGGTGGCCACGCGAAACAGGTTCATCAGGGCGAAGGCGTTCACGATCAACGGCCAGGGGAAGTAGAAGTTCTGCGCCGCGAACGCGGTCGCGGCGTAGATCGCCCACGTGAACAACGCCGAGCCGACGAAGCCAGCCAGCGCGTCACGCCGGTCCTTGCGCCACTTGTCCTCGGCCCGTCTCTGGAGCTCCGACGGCGTGGCCGCGCTCAGCGGGAGGGTGGCGGGCAGCAGTGGCCGGTTCGGGACCAGGTCGGCCATCAGCGCCGGTAGCTCGCCGAGCGTGCGCGCCTGCAAGGTGGCCGCGGTGCGCTCGTCGTACTCCTCGCGGTCCAGCCGGCCGTCCGCGAACGCCTCGGTCAGCACGCCGTGGACGACGTTGCGATCGGCGTCGGACGCGCGCAGCGGGGCCGCGGAGGGGTCACGCGGGTCGTGCTGGAAGGACGCCCACAGGTCACCTGAGCGCTCCGCCACACCGGCAACGATAGGACCCGTACCGGCGCACCTTGCCTCGGCGGGGTAACGCGGGAGCCGTTGCGCCGTTGGAGGTATGACAACAAATCCCCAGCTCGGGGTGGGGGCCAACAGGTCGGGAGCGCCTCGTTGGACCAAAACAAGAACACGTTCTATTCTGCTGAGCGGCCACGCGCGATGGGGAGGTGACCGATGGCGTTCGCTGCTGTGTCGGTCCTCCGGGGCCCGGGTGAGATCGCGGCGATGGTCGTCGAGGTCACCAAGCGGATCTTCACGCGACCCTTCCAGTTCCGCGAGTTCATCGAGCAGGCGTGGTTCATCACCAGCGTCACGCTGATGCCCACGATCCTGATCTCGATCCCCTTCGGCGCGGTCATCTCCCTCCAGGTGGGCAACCTGACCGGTCAGCTCGGCGCCCAGTCGTTCGCAGGCGCCACCGCCGTCCTGGCCACGGTCCGCGAGGCCGCGCCCATCGCGGCCGCACTGATCATCTCCGGCGCCGCGGGCTCGGCGATCTGCTCCGACCTGGGCGCGCGCAAGATCCGCGAGGAGATCGACGCGATGGAGGTGCTCGGCGTCGACCCGCTGGAGCGGCTGGTGGCGCCGCGCGTCGTGGCAACGATGTTCGTCGCGATGATGATCAACGGCATCGTCATCGCCGCCGGCATCGGCGGCGGCTACTTCTTCACCGTCATCGTCCAGGGCGGCTCGGCCGGGGCGTTCCTCGCCAACTTCACCGTCCTCGCGAGCCTCCCGGACCTCTACATCTCCATGGTCAAGGCGATCGTCTTCGGCTGGCTGGCCGCGATCGTCGGCGCCTACAAGGGCCTGAACGCCGGCGGCGGCCCGAGCGGCGTGGGCCGGGCGGTCAACGAGGCCGTGATCATCTCGTTCATGCTGCTGTTCTTCCTCAACGCGATCATCACGGCCATCTACTTCCAAGTCGTCCCACCGCCGGGGTTGTAGAGCGATGGCGAGCATCGGCGCCGTCGGGAGCGCGATCATCGAGGGTCCGAAGCGGTCCCTGGAGCAGCGGGGCGACCAGCTGATCTTCTACGTCAAGGCCGTGGCGTGGGCGCCGCGGGCGATCAGGCGCTACCCGCGCGAGATCAAGAACACGCTCGCCGAGATCACCTTCGGCGCCGGTGGCCTCTCACTGATCGGCGGCACCGTCGGCGTGATCGCGTTCCTGGCCTTCTTCGCCGGCACCGAGGTCGGCATCCAGGGCTACGCCTCGCTGAGCCAGATCGGGGTCGCGAAGTTCAGCGCGTTCATCTCGGCGTACTTCAACACCCGCGAGGTGGCCCCGCTTGTCTCGTCGATCGCGCTGGCCGCCACGGTGGGCTGCGGCTACACCGCCCGGCTCGGTGCGATGCGCATCTCGGAGGAGATCGACGCGCTCGAGGTGATGGGCGTCCCGTCGCTGCCGTTCCTGGTGACCACCCGGATGATCGCGGCGTTCATCGCCGTCATCCCGCTGTACGTCGTGGCGCTGTGCGCGTCATACCTCTCGCCGCGGCTGATCGTGACGCTCATCTACGGCCAGTCGCCGGGCACCTACGACCACTACTTCATCCAGTTCCTGCCGCCGGTCGACATGCTCTGGTCGTTCGGGAAGCTGCTGGTGCTCTCGGTCTGCATCATCCTGATCCACTGCTACTACGGCTACACGGCCTCGGGCGGCCCGGCCGGCGTCGGCATGGCGGTCGGCAGGGCGATCCGGACCAGCATCGTCACCGTCGTGGTGGCGGACTTCTTCCTCAGCTTCGCGATCTGGGGCTCGACCACCACAGTGCGGATCACGGGGTAGCGGTGCTGGTCAACATCCACCACGACAGCAGGCGGGAGCACAACCGCCTGCTGGTGGCCGGCGTCGTCTTCCTCACCGTCATAGCGCTGCTGATCTGGTTCTCGATCGCGGTCTACCAGAAGAAGTTCGACCGGACGACGACGGTGACGGTCCAGGCGGACCGCGCCGGGCTCCAGCTCGCACGCTTCGGCGACGTGCGGATCAACGGCGTCCTGGTGGGCCAGGTCCGATCGGTGAGCCAGGACGGCGAGCAGGCGGTCATCAAGATCGCGCTCGAACCGGACGCCGCCCAGGAGATCCCCGAGAACGTCGGCGTGCAGATCATCCCGACCACGCTGTTCGGCCAGAAGTTCATCTCGTTCGTCACGCCGGCGAACCCCACCGGCTCGCTCCAGGACGGCGACGTGATCCCGGCCGACCGCGTCGAGACCAACGTCGAGCTCAGCAAGATCCTGGCCGACCTGTTCCCGCTGCTGCGCGCCGTGCAGCCCGCGGAGCTGAACTACACGCTCAACGCGCTCGCCACCGCGCTCGAGGGCCGCGGAGAGCAGCTCGGCGAGACGCTCGACGAGCTCGACACCTACCTCGGGGCGATCAGCGACAAGCTGCCGACTCTGAAGCAGGACCTGATCTCGCTGGCGAACGTCGCCGACAACTACGACCTGGCCGCTCCGGACCTGATCGAGGTCCTCGGCAACCTCACGGTGACCAGCAAGACGGTGATCGAGAAGGCCGGCGACCTCGACAGCTTCTTCTCCGACCTCGAGGGTCTGGCGGTCACGTCGACGCGGGTGCTGTCGGACAACAAGAAGAACCTGATCCGGGTGGGCCGCGTCTCGGAGCCGGTGCTCAAGCTGCTGGCGATGTACTCGCCGGAGTTCCCCTGCCTGATCGAGGGCGCCGCGAAGTACGCACCACGCCTCGCTCGCACCTTCGAGGGCAACCAGGTCAAGCAGTACATCGAGTTCGGGACCGCCCAGTACGAGGCCTACCACTCCGACGACCGCCCGCTCTACGGCGAGGTCGGGCACGGCCCGTGGTGCGACGGCCTGCCGAACCCCAAGGTCCCGGCCGACCCGGCGGCGTTCGCCGAGGGCTCGGACATCGACGAGAAGCCGCCCACCGGCGACCTGCCCACGATCATCTCCGGCGGTGCCCAGAGAGGTGCCCAAGGAAGTGCACAGCGCCGCTCGCAGACCGGCGCGGGTGAAGCGACGACCAGCGGCTACGCGGGCACCGAAGCCGAGAAGGCGATCGTCAACGCGCTCCTCGCAGGAGAGACCGGCCGGCCGGCGGCCTCGTACGGCGCCCTGGGATCGCTGCTCTACGGCCCGGTCGTCAGGGGTGCCTCATGACCCCCGAGGGCAAGGCCGCCAAGATCCGCAACCGACGCGATGCCGCGACGTGGGCGGCGGGCATCAAGCTGCTGATCTTCACGATCGCGTCCATCCTGGTGACCGGGTTGCTCGCCGCGATCATGGGCAACTTCGGCTTCGGCGACAGCACCGAGTACCGCGCCGTGTTCTCCACCGCGTCCATGCTCGAGAAGGGCGACGACGTCCGGGTGGCGGGGGTCAGCGTCGGCGAGGTCAAGAAGGTCGAGCACTACCACCGCAACCAGGCCCTGGTGACGTTCCGGGTGAAGTCCGAGGTGCCGCTCACGACCACCTCGCGCGCCGAGATCCGGTTCCTGAACCTGGTCGGCGACCGCTACCTCGCCCTCGAGGCCGGCGACGCGGACGGCGGCGCCATCCCTGACGCCGAGAATGAACAGAGTGACGACGGTATCGGGGGTGACAGTGGGGCGAACGCGCCCAGCACCGGCACCCGGCTGAAGTCCGGCGCGACCATCCCCGTCGGCCAGACCACGCCCGCCCTCGACCTGACGACGCTGTTCAACGGCTTCCAGCCGCTGTTCCAGGCGCTCGACCCGAAGCAGGTCAACGAGCTCAGCATGAACCTCGTGCAGGTCCTGCAGGGGGAGGGTGGCACCATCCAGGAGCTGCTGGCCAACACCGCCTCGCTCACCAACAGCCTCGCCGACCGCGACGAGCTCATCGGCCAGGTCGTCAACAACCTGACCCAGACGCTCGACACCGTCGACCAGCGGCACCAGGAGCTCAACACCCTGGTCTCCGAGCTGCAGCGCTGGATGGGCGACCTCGCCCGCGACCGCAACACCATCGGCAGCTCGCTCGACAACATCTCAGACCTGACCGTGGTGGTCGCTGACCTGCTCCGCGAGGGCCGGCCGATCGTGAAGAGCGACGTGGTCAAGCTCAAGCAGCTCGCCCGGCTGCTCAACAAGCCCCAGAACCAGCAGCAGATCACCGAGCTGCTCGACCGGCTGCCCGAGTCGATGACCGACCAGACCCGGACCGGCACCTACGGCTCCTGGTACAGCTACTACGTCTGTGGCTTCTCCGGCCGGATCACGCTGCCCGGCAACCTCGGCACCATCCCCGGCCTGCAGCAGGTGCTCGACGGGCTCGGCAACCTGAACTTCCACTCGACCGCGCCCCGCTGCAACGGCGCCGACGAGACGCCCTCCACTGAGCCGGACTCGAGTGGTGGTGACCAGTGAGGCGCTACACCGAGGCACAGCTGCTCCGCCTGGGTGCGATCACGATCGTCGTGATGCTCGTGGTGATGGCCGCGGCGTTCAACCTCAACAAGTTCCCCGGCTTCGGCGGCGACAGCTACCAGGCCTACTTCGCCGACGCGAGCGGGCTGCATCGCGGCAACATGGTCCAGGTCGGCGGCATCCGGGCCGGCCGGGTCCAGGACGTCAGCCTCGACCACGGCAAGGTGCTGGTCAACTTCGAGGTCGACCACGGCGTCGAGTTCGGCAGGGACAGCACGGCGAGCGTCGAGGTGCTCAACCTGCTGGGGGAGAAGTACCTCAACCTGGTCCCCGCCGGTGACGGCCAGCTCGACGAGGACACGCCGATCCCGGTCGACCGGACCTCGTCGTCGTACGACATCGTCGGTGTCTTCAGTGACCTCACCGAGACCACCGAGCAGATCGACACCGAACAGCTCGACCAGGCGCTCAATGTCGTCTCCGACACGGTCAACCAGTCCGCCCCCGAGATCCAGGCCAGCTTCGAGGGGATCGCGCGGCTCTCGCAGTCGGTGGCCTCGCGAGACGCGCAGATCCAGCACCTGCTCACGAGCTCGCGCGACGTGAGCGCGCTGCTGGCCGACCGCAGCGCGGACCTCGTCGACCTCATGCAGAACAGCAGCCTGGTCTTCGAGGAGGTCGAGCGACGCAAGCAGGCCATCCACCGGCTGCTGGTCAACGCCCGCGAGCTCGCGGTCCAGCTCCGCGGCGTCGCCACCGACAACCAGGCCCAGCTCAAGCCAGCGCTGAAGGAGGTTGACGACCTGCTCAGCCTCCTCAACTCCAAGGACAAGGAGCTCAAGGCGACCCTCAACGCCCTCGGACCCTATGCGTCGATCCTGGGCAACATCATCGGCACCGGCCCGTGGTTCGACGCGTACGCCGTCAACCTGGCCGCGATCCCCACGGGCGAGTTCCTGCCCGGCCCCCCGGACTGATGCCGCGATGAACGCCTTCTCCCGGCTCAACCCACGCGTCGCGATCGTCGCGGTCGCGGCCATCCTGCTCGCCGCGACGTTCTTCCTGGTCCACAAGCCCGCCGAGACCAAGAAGGTCACCGCGCACTTCCCGCGCGCGGTCAGCGTCTACAAGGGCACCGACGTCCGCGTCCTCGGCGTCAACGTCGGCCGCGTGACGGCGGTGATCCCGGAGGGCAACTCGGTCCGTGTCGAGATGGAGTACGACGCCGACGTCGACCTCCCGAAGGACGCCAAGGCCGTCGTCGTGACGCCGACATTGGTGGCGGACCGGTTCGTCCAGCTCACGCCCGTCTACTCGAGCGGACCCACGATGGCCAGCGGCGCGGACATCCCGCTGCCAGACTCCGGCGTACCTGTCGAGCTGGACCGCATCTACGCCAGCATCCGGGACCTCGCCGAGGCTCTCGGCCCCAACGGCGTCAACAAGGACGGCACCCTGAACCACCTGCTCGAGGCGGGGGCGAACGCTCTCGACGGCCAGGGCCAGCGCGGCAACGAGATGATCCGGCAGCTCTCCGCGGCGGCTGCGACGTTCGGCGAAGGCGCCGGGCCGCTGTTCGACACCGTCACGGAGCTGGCCCAGTTCACCGACACGCTGGCCACCAACGACAAGCTGGTGCGGGCGTTCGTGAAGGACCTGGCCGGCGTCTCGGCCTCCCTGGTCTCCGAGCGCGCCGAGATCCAGAAGGCGCTCGCCGCCGTGGCCGACTCCGTGGGCACGGTGAAGACGTTCGTCCAGGACAACCGGCAGGCGCTGGTGACCGACGTCGAGAAGCTCACGAGGCTGATGAAGACCATCAACTCCGAGCGCAACAGCATCGACACCGCCCTCGCGGTCGCCCCGGTGGCGATCAACAACCTGACCCTCGCCTACAACGCCGAGTCCGGCACCATCGGATCGCGGATCGGCATCCAGGGCCAGCTCTGGGACGCCGACGGCTTCCTGTGCGCGATCGTCCAGCAGTCGCAGATGCCGCAGGTGAGCAAGGACCTCGCCTGCACGATCTTCGAGCAGCTGCTGGAGCCGGTCGAGAGCAACATCCCAGCGATCCCCAACGGCAAGCAGGGCGGGAAGCAGGCCGCGAAGCAGGCCGGGGACGTCGACGACACCGCCGGCGGCGGCGCCGCCCGGACCCAGGCGGCCGAGACGCAGGCGCGGTACATCTCCGACGACACCCCCTCGATGACCGAGCTGCTGGGAGGCGGCTCATGAGCCGTCCCACCTACAGGCTCGTCCTGCTCCTCGCCGCGGCGCTGCTGCTGACCTCGTGCAAGTTCGACGGCGCCTACGACCTGCCGCTCCCGGGCGGACCGGTCGATGCCGACGACGCGATCACGGTGACCGCGGAGTTCGAGGACATCCTCAACATCGTCCCGAAGTCACCGGTGATGGTCGACGACGTCACCGTCGGCGAGGTCACCGAGGTCGAGCGGGTCGGCTGGCACGCCAAGGTCACGATGATCGTCCGCAAGGACGTCGACCTGCCGGACAACGCGATCGCCGAGATCCGCCAGGTCAGCCTGCTCGGTGAGAAGTACGTCGCGCTGGAGCCACCGCCCGAGGGCGCCTCGGACGACCGGCTCGGCGACGGCGACAAGATCCCGCTCTCCGCGACCGGCCGCAACCCCGAGGTCGAGGAGGTGCTCGGTGCGCTGTCGTTCCTTCTCAGCGGCGGAGGCGTCGCGCAGCTCGGCACCATCACCAGGGAGCTCAACAAGGCGATGGACGGGCGCGAGGAGGACCTGCGCCACCTGCTGGCTTCGCTCACCGACGTGGTCGGGACGCTCGACGACCAGAAGGGCGACATCATTCGGGCGATGGAGTCGGTCAACAGCCTGACCGCGACCCTCAACCGCGAGAAGCAGACCGTGAGCGGCGCGCTCGACGTGGCCGGTCCGGCGATCAAGGTGCTCGCCGACCAGCACGACGAGCTGATCGCGATGCTCTCGGCGCTCGATCGGCTCGGGGTCGTCGGCACCCGGGTGATCAGCGCCAGCAAGGACGACCTGCTCAAGTCGCTGGCCCACCTCAAGCCGGTGCTGTCCGAGCTGCGGGCCGCGGGCGACCAGCTGGCACCGGGGCTCAACCTGATCATCAGCTTCCCCTTCCCCAAGGAAGCCTCCGAGATCGTCCGCGGCGACTACGCCAACACCTCGATCCGCGCGGACATCAACCTCGAGAACTTCCTGCCCGCCGGCACCACGATCCCGAACCTCCCCATCCCGGACCTCCCGACGCCGGACCTCCCGCCGGCAGGTGAGGTCCTCACCGACGTGCAGAAGTGCCTGCAGTCGCTCGACATCACCAGCCAGGCATGCAAGAAGGTGCTCGCTGACGTCGACCTCCTCACCTCGCTGAAGAAGAAGTGCACGAAGCCCCAATACGCGAACAACCCGGTCTGCACCGTCCTCAACGCCGTCCCGGCCGTCCCGCTCGACGAGCTCGGGGACCTGCTGGGCAGCCTGCTCGGGGGCGTGCTCGGCCGGACGACGCCCGCGCACCCCTCCACCCGCGCTCTCTACGGAGGGTCGCCATGATCCGCGGCACCCGGCTACGCATCGCGGCGTTCCTCGTGCTGAGCGCGGTCGGGATCGTCTACATCACCGCGTCCTACCTGGGGTTCATCGACAGGGTGCTCGGGCGCGGCATCACCGTGCACGCGACGCTGCCCACGTCGGGCGGCCTCTACGAGGGCAGCGAGGTCACCTACCGCGGTGTGAAGATCGGCAAGGTCAACCAGATGCACGCGACGCGTGACGGGCTCACCCTCGACCTGTTGCTGGAGGAGGGCACCGAGCTGCCCAAGGACGCGCCGATGTACGTGCACAACCTCTCGGCTGTCGGCGAGCAGTACCTCGACTTCGAGCCGGCCGACGACAAGCCGCCGTACGCCGAGGACGGCGACACCCTGCCCGGCAACGCGGCGTCGCTGCCCGTTGACGAGGGCGCCCTGCTGGTCGAGCTGAACTCGTTCGTGGGCTCGGTCGACAAGCAGAAGCTCCAGACGGTGGTCCGCGAGCTCGGGACCATGTTCCACGAGACCGGGGAGCCGATGCAGCAGCTGCTCGACAACGGCTCGACGTTCATCGACGAGGCGTCGGCACACACGGCCGAGACCCGGGCCCTGCTCGACAGCGGGCTGGTCGTGCTGCAGACCCAGGAGGGCGAGAGCGAGAACATCCGGTCCTTCTCCCACGACCTGGCCCGGATCACGAGGTCGCTCAAGGACAGCGACACAGACCTCCGCACCACGCTGTCCGAGACCCCGGCCACCGCGCGCGAGGTCGACCGGCTGCTGACCGAGCTCGAGCCGACGCTCCCGGTCCTGCTGGCCAACGCGACCAGCGTCGGCCAGGTCGGGATGCTGCACCTCGCCGGGCTCGAGCAGCTGCTGGTGATCTTCCCGCACGTGATCTCGAGCGGCTTCACGGGCACGCCCGGTGACGGCTACGGCCACGTCAACCTGCAGCTGGACCAGGAGGTCCAGCCATGCACGAAGGGGTACATGCCGCCGAACCAGTGGCGGCCACCCTCGGACCTCTCCGACGGCCCGATCTTCCCCGCCCAGTGCACTGCCGGAGCGCCGTTCGTCCAGCGCGGCACGCCGTACTCGCCCGACGGTCGCTACGGGACCCCCGGTGCGGCCTACCGGGGCGGCTACGACCCCGCGTCCGGCATCATCGACGGCGTGGTCGACGCGAACGGGAGCCCGGTGCACCTCGGTGACCAGGGCAACCTGTCGGTGCTCGGCGACGACTCGTGGAAGTGGCTGCTGGTCGGTCCGGTGGTGGCGACTCCTTGAACCGCGTCTTCCTTAACGTCTCGCTGTATGTCGTGGTCATGGTTGCCGCGGCGCTGCTCGTCGTCGCCGCGGTGCGGGTGCACGACGACGACTCCGGCCCGACCTCACTGCCGGTGAAGGGCGTGGCCGAGCTCGACGAGGCGTCCGCCACCGAGCAGCAGCGGAACACCGACATCCTCGCCGCGGCGTCGAAGGAGGCCACGGCGTTCGTCAACATCCGCTACGACACCGCGCAGGAGTCGATCGACGCCGTGATGGCGGGCGCCACCGGCGACTTCCGCGACCAGTACTCCAAGGCGACCGAGGCCCTGATCACGGTGCTCCAGGGCAACAAGTCGATCCGGACCGGCGAGGTGATCTGGGCCGGCGTGGTCGCCCAGGACCCCGACTCGGCCACCGTGATCCTCGCGACCACCGGCACGGTGCAGAACAAGCAGACCGGCAAGGACCCCGTTGCCGAGAACTACCGCATCCAGATGGATCTCGTCGTCGAGAAGGGCAGGTGGCTCACCAACGACCTGCAGTTCGTGCCATGACCCGCCAGAACCCGCGGCGTCCGGCGTCGTCCCGAGCCCCCGTCTCCCGGCCCCGCCGCGTGGCGGGCCAGGGGAGTACGCCGACTGAAACCACTCCGGTGGTTGAGGACGTTGCGCAGCAACTGTCTCGGAACCCCGAAGAAGACGCGTCCAGCCCCAGCCCCGACTCACCTGGTTTCGAGACGGGCGCAGAGCGCCCTCCTCAACCACCGGAGGTCGGCGCAGAGCGCCCTCCTCAAGCATCGGAGGTGCCCGACCAACGCGCCGGCTTGGCCGCGCTCTTCGACAGCAGGCGGGCCACCACTGTGCTGCTCGGCGTGGTCGCGGTGCTGGCGCTGGTCGCCGGTGGCCTGTTCGTCTGGGATGCCCTTCGTGACGACGACGTGGCGAAGCCGTCGAAGCAGCCGATCGTGATCTCCAGCGACGACGCCACCGCCGGCGTGGACGCCGCGGCCAAGGCTGCCGAGACCATCCTCACGAGGTCCTACCAGGAATACGACCAGCAGCTCGACGATGCCACGGCGCTGATGACCGACGCGTTCGCCAAGGAGTTCCGGCAGACGGCGACCGAGGTCGAGGAGGAGTTCGTCGCG
Organism: uncultured Actinomycetota bacterium; assembly: GCA_963825455.1. Taxonomy (GTDB): domain Bacteria; phylum Actinomycetota; class Actinomycetes; order Propionibacteriales; family Nocardioidaceae; genus Nocardioides. The sequence goes on along the minus strand of CAWGTG010000019.1, from coordinate 116,580 downwards.
GCCAAGACCGAGCAGCAGGCACGGGTGGTCGCTCAGGGCGTCGTGCACGCGACCCGCACCGAGGTGCAGGCGCTGGTCTTCCTCAACCAGTACGTCAGCAAGGACGCGGGCGACACGACGGTCACGCCGTACCGCGTCCTCGTGACCGTGCTGCACACCGACCGCGGCTGGCTGGTCTCGGCGCTGGACACCAAGTAGCGCTGACTCGCCGTTCATGCAAAACTAGAACACGTTCCAGTCCGGCCCTCGCGTGGAAGGATCGACGCCGTGAGCACTGCTGGCACGGTCGTCGAGACCGACCTCCTGATCATCGGCGCGGGTCCCACGGGGCTGTTCGCCGCCTACTACGCCGGGTTCCGGGGCCATCGAGTCGCGGTCGTCGACTCGCTGCCCGAGCTCGGCGGGCAGATCACCGCGATGTACCCCGAGAAACAGATCTTCGACGTCGCCGGCTTCCCGTCCGTCAAGGGCCGGACCCTGGTCGACGGGCTCGTCGAGCAGGCAGCCACCGCAAAGCCGGAGTACCTGCTCGACCGGACTGCGGTGGGTCTCCAGCAGGAGGAGGCCGGTGTGACCGTCTCGCTCGACGACGGCACCGAGGTGCGGGCCGGCGCGGTGCTGATCACAGCCGGCATCGGGAAGTTCAGCCCCCGGCCGCTGCCGGCCGGCGACGGCTGGGTGGGACGAGGCATGGAGTTCTTCGTGCCCAGCTTCGAGCCGTACGCCGGCAAGGACGTCGTGATCGTCGGCGGCGGCGACAGCGCCTTCGACTGGGCCCTCAACCTGCAGGGCATCGCACGCAGCATCGCGCTGGTGCACCGCCGCGACGCCTTCCGCGCGCACGAGCGCACGGTGCAGCAGGTGACCGAGTCGGACGTCGAGATCATCACGAAGGCGCAGGTCACCGAGCTCATCGGCGAAGGGACCCTGGAGTCGGTGGCGATCGACGTCGACGGTGAGACCGTGACCCGGCCCTGCCAGGCGCTGGTCGCCGCACTCGGCTTCATCGCCGACCTTGGGCCGCTGCAGCAGTGGGGCATCGAGGTCTCGAAGCGGCACATCATCGTCGACTCGGCGATGCGCACGAACCTGCCGCGGGTCTTCGCCGCCGGTGACATCACCGAGTACACCGGCAAGGTGCGCCTGATCGCCGTCGGCTTCGGCGAGGCCGCCACCGCCGTCAACAACGCCACCGTCGCGATCGACCCCACCGCGCACGTGTTCCCGGGTCACTCGAGTGAAGGAAGCTGACGAGAGAATGAAGATCAAGGTCGACTACGACCTCTGTGAGTCCAACGCCCTCTGCGAGGCTATGGCTCCCGAGGTGTTCGAGGTGGACGACGACGACAACCTCCAGCTGAAGACCGAGGAGACGACCGACGAAAACCTCGAGAACGTCAAGCGCGCGGTGGCGGCCTGCCCGCGTGCGGCGATCTCACTGGAAGGCTGAGCGTGGGCGACGACAACCTGTCGCTGGACGGCAGGGTCGCCGTCGTCACCGGCGCGGGAGCCGGCCTGGGTCGTGCCGAGGCGGTGGCGCTGGGGCGCGCCGGGGCGCGCGTCGTAATCAATGACCTGCCCGGTGCCGCGGATGACGCCGCAGACGAGCTCAAGGGGCTCGGCACCGAGGTGGCCATCGTCGAGGGTGACGTGGGGGAGCGATCCACCGCCGACGCCATGCTCGCCGCCGCGGTCGAGGGCTTCGGCCAGCTCGACATCGTGGTCAACAACGCGGGCATGACCCGCGACCGGATGCTGTTCAACCTCTCCGACGAGGAGTGGGACGACGTCATCCGGGTCCACCTGCGCGGGCACTTCCTGCTCTCGCGCAACGCCGCGTCCCACTGGCGGGAGCGGTCGAAGGCCGCAGACGCCCCGGTCTACGGCCGGATCATCAACACCGCGTCCGAGGCGTTCCTCGGCGGGTCGCCCGGCCAGGCCAACTACGCGGCCGCCAAGGCCGGTATCGCGGCGCTCACCCTGTCCTCGGCCCGTGGCCTGGGCAAGATCGGCGTCCGCGCCAACGCGATCTGCCCGCGCGCCCGGACGGCGATGACCGCCCAGGTGTTCGGCGAGGACACCTCCGGGCAGGAGGTCGACCCCTACGCGCCGGAGCACGTGGCGCCCCTTGTCGCCTACCTCGCCTCGCCCGCCGCCGAGCGGATCACCGGCCAGGTCTTCGTGGTCTACGGCGGAATGGTGGCCCTGGTGGCCGCTCCGATCGTCGAGCAGCGCTTCGACGCGTCCGGCTCGGTCTGGGACCTGCCGGACCTCGAGCGGCAGCTCGGTGAGTTCTTCTCCGAGCGCGACCCCTCGTGCGGCTTTGCCGCGGACTCGATCCTGAAGCTCGAGGTGTGACCATGGGCCGTCTCGAAGGAAAGGTCGCCATCGTCACCGGTGGCGCGATGGGGCAGGGCGCCGGCATCGTCCGCGCGTACGTCGCCGAAGGCGCCAAGGTGGTCGTCGCCGACGTGGCCAAGGACCCGGGCCAGGCGCTGGCCGACGAGCTCGGTCCCTCCGCGCACTTCGTGGACCACGACGTCAGCGACCCTGCCGTCTGGGCCACGCTGGTTGCGGACGCCAACGAGCGGTTCGGCCCGGTCAACGTGCTCGCCAACAACGCCGGCATCCTGCGGTTCGGCACGGTCGAGTCCATGCCCATCGACGAGGTCGAGCTGCTCTGGCGGGTCAACCAGCTCGGCTGCTGGCTCGGCATGCAGGCCGTCGTACCGACCATGAAGGCCAACGGCGGTGGCTCGATCATCAACGCCTCGTCCACCGAGGGGCTCGGCGGGATGGCAAACACGGTCGCCTACGGCGCCACGAAGTTCGCGATCCGCGGCATGACCAAGGGCGCCTCGCACGAGCTCGGTCCGTTCAACATCCGGGTCAACTCGGTGCACCCCGGGATGATCGACACCCCGATGACGCGGGTGCACGGCGGCGACCTGGCGATGGAGTACGGCGCCAAGAAGGTGCCGCTGCGCCGAGTCGGCCACCCGGAGGACGTCGCACCCCTCTACGTGTTCCTCGGCAGCGACGAGTCGTCGTACATCAACGGCGCCGAGATCGCGATCGACGGCGGCGTCACCGCTACCCACGCCTTCGGCGGCTGACCGTGGCCAACCAGAGGGCCGAGATCGTCATGTCCGACGACGAGGTCTGGGCGTTCCTGCACCAGCAGCGCTCCTCGACGGTGGCGACGTACGGTCCGCAGGGCCAGATCCACCTCATCGGCATGTGGTACGCCGTCATGGACGGCCAGATCTGGATCGAGACCAAGCGCAAGGCGCAGAAGGTCGTCAACCTGCGCCGAGACCCGCGGATGTCGTTCCTCGTCGAGACCGGCCAGACCTACGACCAGCTGCGCGGCGTCTCGCTGGAGGGCCGGGGAGTCGTCATCGACGAACCTGACGTGGTCTGGGACGTCTGTGTGGACATCTTCAACCGCTACAACGGCGAGTACTCCGAGGAGATGAAGCCGTTCGTGGAGTTCATGGCCAAGAACCGCGTTGCCATCCGCCTCGACGCCGACCGCACCCGGTCGTGGGACCACCGCAAGCTCGGCATGCCGGCCATGGACCTGGGCGGGAGCACGGCGCCGTTCGTCGAGTAGCCCTCGATGGCTGGTGACCTGGGGCTGGGACTCGAATCAGTGACCCCGGGCTGGGACTGGACCACCGGTGATCGGCGATACGGCAGGATGCGATGCCATGTCCACCGCCACCCACCTCGAGACCGCCGAGGCGGCGTGGCGGTGGGTGCTCGACCAGGTGCGGTACGACGAGGGCGGGCCGTGGATCCCGATCACTCCGTCGGACACCGAGCCCGCGTGGGATCGGGACGGCATGCACAGCGGGATCGGCGGGCTGGCGCACGCGCTGGCACAGATCTCCGCCATCCGAGCCTGGACCGACGAGGAGGCTGCCCTCGGGGCCGCCGTTGGTGAGCGGCTCCGGGCAGTGGTCCCGACGGCCACTGACGTCACCTACTTCGACGGGTTGGTCAGCCATCTCCAGGCCCTGGTCGTGCTGGGGGAGCCGGGAGTCGACGCCTGCGTCGACCGGCTGCTCGAGGTCGCTCCCGACGGTTGGCCGGACCACAGCGATGCCACGCTCGGCACCGGAGCGATCGTGCTCGGCGGGCTGACCGCGATCGAGGCAGGCTGCGCACGTGGCGCCGAGCTGGCGGCGTACGCCGCCGACCGGCTGCTGGCCGAGGCGGAGGAGACTGCGGCCGGCCTGAACTGGCTCTTCGTCCCCCGCCGGCTCGTCCCACCGGACAAGCTCGACGACGGGCGCCCCGTCGAGATGCCCAACTGGTCGCACGGGCTGGCCGGGATCGCCGCGGCGCTCTCCCGGGCCGGGGTCGCCCTGTCCCGGCCCGACCTGGTCGAGGCCGCGCGACGCGGCGCCGAGCATCTCGTGACTCTGGCCGACCCGGCCTCACTGGCCGAAGGCGGCCTCGCCCTGCCCAGGCGGATCCCGCACAAGCCCGACCACGACGAGTACACGTGGAACTGGTGCCACGGTCCGGCCGGCACGCTCGCGCTGTTCGAGGCGCTCGACGCGGCCGGAGTCCCCGAGGTCGCAGGCGAGCCGCCGGCGTCGTACGTCGAGCGCTGCCTGCACTCGCTGCGCACCTCGGGCATCCCCGAGCGCCGCTGGCCGGGATTCTGGGACAACGACGGCCGCTGCTGCGGCACGGCCGGCGTGGGCTCCGCCGTGCTGCCACACGACTCGGACTTCGCGGTTGCGCTCGCCGACGACCTGGTCGACCGCGCGTACGTCGAGGGTGACCGTGCCTACTGGCGGTTCACCGAGCACCGCAACGACGATCCACTGCTCCCGCCCGGAGTCGGGTGGATGCAGGGAGCAGCGGGTATAGCGGGATACCTCTACGACGTCACCGCCTGGTCGCGCTGAGGTGTCAGGAGCGGCACCCCAGCGCGAGCCAGGCGGCGTTTGTCAGTCGGTCGGATCGATGCTCAGACGCAGTTGCTCGTGACAGCCGCCTGGGCGGTTGCGAGAGCAGCCTTCGCCGCCTTGACCTTGGCCTTGGCCTTCTTGACCTTGGCCTTGGCCTTCTTGATCTGCGCGGCCGTTCCGTTCTTCTTGACCTTCTTGAGCTTGGCCTTGGCCTTCTTCAGCTTCTTGTTGGCCTTGTCCAGAGCTGCCTGCGAGTCGGTCACACTCGCCTTCGCTGCGGCGCATGCGGCTGCGGTGACCTGGAAGTTCCGGGTCGCAGTGCCTGCGTTGGCGGAGGCGTCCGTGCCGCGGACCTCAATGGTGAAGGGGCCGTCGTTCAGGTTGGCTGCCGGGGTGTGGGTGCTGCCCGGTCCTGAGCAGGGGGCGAACGCCCCCGGCGTCGAACCCTGGGCGAAGACACGGCACGCGAAGGTCGACGCCTCGTTGGCCGAGAAGCCGAACGTCGGCTTGGCGTTGGAGGTCTTCCCGTTGGGCCCGGAGTTGATCGTCACGATCGGTGCCGTCGTGTCGCCACCGACGTCGGTGTAGCTGAACGTGTCGATGCCGATGTAGTTGCTGTTGTCCCCAGTGGGACCGCCGAGGGTGACGAAGTAGCGCAGTGCGATACAGCCGGTGGCGTCGCCCACCACGCCCGTGAGGGGGGTGGTGATCTGGGTCCAGGTCTCAGGGTATCCACCAACCGCGAGGGTCGGGTTGACCGAGGTGAGCAGGGTGGTGAAGTCGCCGACGCTCGCCGCTGTCGCACCCGGGCTGCAGGCCCCGTTGGTGGAGACCCGCACCTCTAGCCGGTCCGGGAACGGGCTGGCGGTTGGTGTCCTGGTCCAGAACGACAGCGTGTCGGTGCTCGACAGGGTCGTCTGCATCGGCGTGATAAGCCAGTTGCTGATGTCGCCGGAGCCAGTGGTGTTGTTGAAGTTGGCGCCGATGTAGGAGTTCGTCGCGCCGGCCTGCGACGGGAAGACGGCTGGGTTGCCCTGGAACCAGCCGGTGCTACCGACCGGGCTGCTGAGGTTCGTCTTCGTCCAGCCAGGTAGCGCGACGTCGTCGAAACCTTCGGTGATGCTGACTGCTTGAGCTGCTCCTGATGACACGACCAGGAGGCCTGCAACCAGGCCTACTGACAATGCCCTGATGGGTCGTCGAGATTTGTTCATTCGCTCTCCTCGAATGAGTCGCCCTCCCGAGTGGGCTGGCGTCGGGGTGACACTAGACCTGCGACAGGCGCGGCGTACACCCACCAAGGGGAGGGAAACCCAGTCAGTCCCGCAGCAGCAGGTGGACGGCCTTCTCCATCTGCGCGGCCGTGTCGGCCGCGGACGTACGGCCTGTGACCCAGCCGACCAGCGTGGAGAGCCAGACGTCGCCGATGACGCGAGCGAGGGCAATGTCGTCGTCGGTCACCTCGGTCTGGCCGGGGTGCATGGCCCGCGTGAGCATCCGGGTGAGCAGCATGCCGACGTTGTGGATCTCGGCCTGGACGGACGCATCGGCGAACATGAAGGCGCGGGTGAGCGCCTCGGTGAGATGCGGGTCGCCCTGGAGACCGCGAGTGGTCTTGCGGAGCACGTGGATGACCCGCTCGGACGATGTGTCGCCGGGGATCGGCTTGTCGCCGATGGAGGCGTTGGCGCGCTCGAACTCGCGGCCGAGCGCGGAGACCAGCAGGTGGATCTTGGAGGGGAAGTAGCGGTAGAGAGTGCCGAGGGCGACGTTGGCCTCTTCGGCGACCGCACGCATCTGGACAGCGTCGAACCCGCCCTGGGTCGCCAGGGCGATCGTGGCGTCGAGGATCCGCTTCCGGCGGTCGCGCTGGGCCGCGGACCCGAGATCCTCGACCGTCAGAGAGTTCGTGCTGCTCACATCGGAACCTTCCAAAAGGTGACCGCTCCGCCCTGTGTCCGGGCCCCTCGTTGGGTCTGTTCATTAGGCTATAACGAGTTGGTCCATAATAGGAACACGTTCCAGTTTCACGCGTGTTTCATCGACCATCGAGTACGTCGCAGGGCCGGCCCGCCATGTCCTGTTGGGCACACAGCCTGTTCGGAGACAAGGGAGGTCCGCGTCGTGCGGATTGCATTGCTGTCCTACCGCAGCAAGCCACATTGCGGCGGTCAGGGCATCTACCTGCGACACCTCAGCCGCGAGCTGACCGCGCTGGGCCACCGGGTCGAGGTGTTCTCCGGCCAGCCCTACCCCGACCTCGACGAGGGTGTGACGCTCACCAAGGTCCCGAGCCTGGACCTCTACCGGGAGCCGGACCCGTTCCGGGTGCCCAAGCGCAAGGAGTTTCGCGACTGGGTGGACGTCGAGGAGTTCGCGACCATGTGCGCCGCCGGCTTCCCCGAGCCCAAGACGTTCAGCACCCGGGTCGCGAAGCTCCTGAAGGAGCGCACCGATGACTTCGACGTCGTCCACGACAACCAGGTGCTCGGCTACGGGATGCTCGAGATCGAGGAGATGGGGCTGCCGCTCGTCACCACGATCCATCACCCCATCACCTTCGACCGGCGCATCGACATCTCGCAGACCAAGAACCCGTGGCGCAAGTTCACGCTCAGCCGCTGGTACGGCTTCCTGCGCATGCAAGGCCGCGTGGCCCGCAAGGCTCGCAAGATCCTGACGCCGTCCGAGACCTCCAAGCGCGACATCGCGAAGGACTTCGGCGTCGACCCTGCGCGCATGCAGGTCGTCCTCCTGGGCGTGGACGACGGCTTCGTGCCGCCGACGGAGCCCCGGGTCAAGGGCCGGATCATGGCCATGGCCAGCGCCGACGCCCCGATGAAGGGCATCGCGACCCTGCTGGAGGCGTTCGCCAAGCTCCGGACCGAGCGCGACGTCGAGCTGATCCTGGTCACCAGCCCCAAGCCCGGCGGCCGCACCGAGCAGTTGATCGACAAGCTGTCGATCACCGAGTCGGTCCGGTTCGTCAACGGCATCAGCGAGGCCGACCTGGTCGAGCTGATGGGCTCGGCCGAGGTTGCCTGCGTGCCGAGCCTCTACGAGGGCTTCTCGCTGCCGACCGCAGAGCTGATGGCGTGCGGTACGCCGCTGATCGTCTCCCGGGCCGGTGCGATTCCCGAGGTGGTGGGCCCGGACGGCTACTGCGCCGACCTGGTCGCTCCCGGCGACGTCGGCGAGCTCGAGGCGGCCCTGGCTGCCTTGCTCGATGACCCCGTGCGCCGTGCCGAGATGGGTGCGAACGGCCGGAAGCGGGTCGACGAGCTGTTCAGCTGGCGCGCCGTCGCGGCCCAGGTGGCGGAGGTCTACGAGGCGACCATCGCCGACTACCACCAGGAGAAGGGGACCGCCCGTGCTGACCGTTGACTTCGACCGCCTCGGGCTGCGCCCGGGCGACCGAGTGCTCGACATGGGCTGCGGCGCCGGCCGGCACGCCTTCGAGATGTACCGTCGCGGTGCCGACGTCGTCGCCTTCGACATGGACGCCGATGAGCTGGCCGGCGTGAGCGACCTCTTCCATGCCATGAAGCAGGCCGGCGAGGTGCCCGAGGGTGCCGAGGCGGACGTCAAGCAGGGCGACGCGCTGCAGCTGCCGTTCGGCAACGGCGAGTTCGACCGGGTCGTCGCGGCGGAAGTGCTCGAGCACATCCCGGCCGACATCCAGGCGATCCACGAGCTGGTCCGGGTGCTGCGCCCGGGCGGCACCCTCGCGGTGTCGGTGCCGCGGTGGTTCCCCGAGATCGTCAACTGGAAGCTCTCCGACGACTACCACAACGTCGAGGGTGGCCACATCCGGATCTACACCGACGCCGAGCTCATCGACAAGGTGACCAAGGCCGGGCTGGTCAACGAGGGCAAGGGCTACGCGCACGGGCTGCACTCGCCGTACTGGTGGATCAAGTGCGCGGTCGGTGTGAACAACGACGACCACCCACTAGCGAAGGCCTACCACAGGCTCCTGGTCTGGGAGATCATGAAGCAGCCGAAGGTGCTCCAGCTGGCCGGCAAGGTCCTCGACCCGCTGATCGGGAAGAGCCTGGTGCTCTACTTCCGGAAGCCGACCTCGGCGAACGGCGCAGCGTGACCAACCTCGCCCGGGTGTCCCTGTCTCAGCTGCCCAGCGTCGAGGGCGTGCTCTCCGCAGCTGAGGTGGCCGACAGCGCGGCCGCCATCGCGGCCATGCAGGAGCCGTGCGGCGCCGTGCCGTGGACGGTCGGCGAGCACGTCGACATCTGGAACCACGTCGAGGCCGCGATGGCGATGCTGGTGGGTGGTCAGGTCGAGGCGGCCGAGCACGCCTACGCCTGGGTGCCGACCATCCAGCGGACCGACGGCTCGTGGCCGATGAAGATCGTCAACGGCGCGGCCGACGACCATCGCGGCGAGGTCAACATGTCGGCCTACCTCGCGGTCGGCATCTGGCACCACTGGCTGGTCAGGCGCGACCTGCGCTTCGTGCAGCGGTTCTGGCCGTCGGTTCGCGCCGGGCTCGACTGGGTGGTCTCCCAGCAGCTGCCGTTCGGCGGCATCCAGTGGACGCCGACCGAGGACTTCGCCCTGGTCGCCGGCTCCTCGAGCATCTACCAGTCGCTGCGCGCCGGCGTCGCGCTCGCCGAGCTGCTCGACGACCCGCAGCCCGAGTGGGAGCTGGCGGGCGGGCGGCTCGGCCACGCCGTGCGCGAGCACCGTCACCTCTTCGCGGACAAGTCGACCTACTCGATGGACTGGTACTACCCGGTCCTCGGCGGCCCGGTGCGCGGCCGCGCGGCCTACGAGCTGTTGGAGTCGCGCTGGGACGAGTTCGTCGTGCCCGGCCTCGGCATCCGCTGCGTCGACACCAACCCGTGGGTGACCGGCGCCGAGACCTGTGAGCTCGCGATGGCGCTCGACACGATCGGCGACCACCGTCGCGCGCTGACGCTGCTCAAGGACATGCAGCTCCTGCGAGAGTCCGACGGGCGCTACTGGACCGGCTGGGTCTTCGACGACGGGCACAACCCGGACAACGAGTCGCGCGACGTGCACTGGCCGGTCGAGCACACGACCTACACGGCCGCGGCGGTGATCCTGGCCGTCGACGCGCTCGGCGAGGTGGCCGGGCACAGCACCGCCGGCTCCGGGATCATGCGCGGCACGTCACTGGGCGCGCACTTCGGCGAGCTGGCCCTCGAATGCGGCTGCTCCTCAGGCGAGCGGGTCGCCGGCCTCTCCAGTCGTACGTCGTAGCACCCGCATCGAGCCGAGCGCCTCGACCTCCTCGAAGCTGCCGCCCTCGAGCGCGCGGAGGAAGACGTGGTACGGCGGCCGCCCGCCGTCCGCCGGGTCGGGGAAGACATCGTGGATGATCAGCGCGCCGCCGTTCATAAGCCACGGCGCCCAGCCGGCGTAGTCGTTCTGGGCGTGCACCTCGGCGTGGCCGCCGTCGATGAACAGCAGCGAGAGGGGAGTGCGCCAGAGGCTGCTCACCGTGGTGCTCCTGCCGACCACGGCGACGACCTGGTCCTCGAGGCCGGCGCGGGCGATCGTCCTGCGGAAGACCGGCAGAGTGTCCATCAGCCCGAACTCCGGGTCCACCAGTGACGCGTCGTGGTGCTCCCAGCCCGCCTGGTTCTCCTCCGAACCGCGGTGGTGGTCGACGGTGAACACGGTGCGGCCCAGCTCGCGGGCCGCGGCACCGAGGTAGATCGCGGACTTGCCGCAGTAGGTGCCGACCTCGAGCGCCGGGCCGTGTGGGAGTCGCTCGCGCGCCCAACGGTGCAGCAGCAGCCCCTCGTCGTCGGGCATGAATCCCTTCGCGTCCCGGGCGTGCTGCAACAGGTCCGCGGGCATGTCCGACACGGCACGACTCTAGTAGAGTTAGAACACGTTCTAGTTTGTAGGAGTGGCATGTCGATCGGGATCTCAGCGGAGCACGTCGAGCTCGCGCGCAGCCTGCGCGAGTGGGCGGCGTCGCTCGGCGGGTGTGAGGTGGCGCGCGCCGCCGAGGGGGACGCCGACGCGACGTTCGCCGACTCCTGGAAGGCCTGCGTCGAGATGGGCGTCGCCACCATCGGGCTCCCGGAGTCGTACGGCGGTGGAGGCGGGACCGTGCTCGACCAGGCGGTGGCCCTCGAGGCGTGCGCCCACGAGCTGGTGCCCGGTCCGCTGCTCTCGACCGCGGTCGCCGCCCTCGTGGCGCCCTCAGCGGAGATCGGTGAAGGCGCTGCCGTTGCCGTGGTCCACGAGTCGCCGGCGGGAGGCGCTGTGGCCGGAGACCTGGCCGGAGCCACCCACTTGCTGGGCGCCGACGGGCTGGTAGTTAGGAGCGGCGCGACCCCCGAGCTGGGTCTCGACCTGACCCGGCGGTTCGGCGTGGTGGCACTCGGGCCGGCCGAACCGCGTGACCTCGTCCGGCGTACGACCGTCACCCTCGCTGCCGCCGAGGCGGCGGGCGTCGCCCGTTGGTGCCTGGAGACCGCGGTCGAGTACGCCAAGGTCCGCGAGCAGTTCGGCCAGAAGATCGGTGCCTTCCAGGCCATCAAGCATCTCTGTGCCGAGATGCTCGAGACGTCCGAGGCCGTCACCGCAGCTGCCTGGGATGTCGCTGCCTCTGCTGACGCGGGAGAGGAGCAGTGGGCCTACGCCGCCGACGTGGCCGAGGTGACCTGCTTCGACGGAGCGGTCGCGGTGGCCAAGTCGTGCATCCAGGTGCTCGGAGGCATCGGGTTCACCTACGAGCACGATGCACACCTCTACCTGCGCCGCGCGCTGGCGCTGCGCGCGCAGGTGGGCGACGCCGACGCGGCCGCGCTGCGGCTTAGCGAACGTTCGGTCAACGGCATCCGCCGCCTCGTGGACGTCGACCTGCAGGGCCGCGACGACGCGATCCGGCCGGAGGTGCGGGAGGCGGCCGAGCGGATCGGGACGGTCCCCGAGGCCGAGCGCCGCGCCGCGCTGGTCGAGGCGGGGTTCCTGACGCCGCACTGGCCGGCGCCGTACGGCCTCGGCGCCGACGCGGTCACCCAGGTCGTCATCGACGAGGAGCTTGCCCGGGCCGAGGTGATCCGACCGGACATCGTGATCGCGGGCTGGGCCCTGCCGACGATCGTCGAGCACGGCAACGACGAGCAGCGCGAGCGGTTCGTGCTGCCGTCGCTGCGCGGCGAGCTCGTGTGGTGCCAGCTCTTCTCCGAGCCGGGGTCGGGCTCCGACCTGGCCTCGCTGCGGACCCGTGCGGAGCGCGTCGGCGGGGGCTGGAGGCTCACCGGCCAGAAGGTGTGGACCTCGGTCGCCCAGCGCGCCGACTGGGGCATCTGCCTCGCGCGCACCGACGCCGAAGCACCCCAGCACCGGGGCATCTCCTACTTCCTCGTCGACATGAGGTCGGCCGGCCTCGACGTACGCCCGCTGCGGGAGCTCACCGGCGAGGCGCTGTTCAACGAGGTCTTCCTCGACGAGGTGTTCGTCCCGGACGACTGCCTGGTGGGCGAGCTCGGCGACGGCTGGCGGCTGGCTCGCACCACGCTGGCCAACGAGCGGGTCGCGATGGCCACCACGCGACTCTCCAAGAGCACCGAGCGGGCCGTGACCCTGGCGTCGGAGCTGGGCCTGACCGAGACGCAGCGGGCCCGGGTGGGCCACGCGGTCGCGCTCTCGACGGTCTGCACCCTGCTCGGCGTCCGTTCGACCCTGCGCTCGCTCGCCGGCCGGGGTCCCGGGGCGGAGTCCTCGGTGGCCAAGCTGCTCGGCGTGCGCAACCGCCAGGACAGCGCCGAGCTGGTCGTCGAGCTCCAGGGCGGTGACCTGCTCGCGCCGTCCGAGCAGCTCCGCAAGGACATGTGGGAGCTGCTCAACACCCGCTGCCTGTCGATCGCGGGCGGTACGACGCAGATCCTGCGCAACGTCGTCGGCGAGCGGATCCTCGGGCTGCCCCGCTAGGAGTGCCTAGGACCGCCGCCGCTGGCGGCGTGCAAGGGCCCGCTGCCGGGCGTGGCGTCGGGCGCGAGTGAGCTGCGGGTCGTCGGTCTGCCCGAGCAGGCGGACGGCAAGGGACGGAGCGGCGGAGAAAGGAGTCATGTTTCGAGCATGTGGCTGAGGTAGCGGCCAGCGCATGCGGCTGATGGCCTATTGACAGCGGCGGGCTACCTCAGATCCGGGTGAGCACCCGCTGGGTGCGCCGGCGGCGTCGGAGCCGCGCGCGACGGATCGCCCGGAGCTGGTCGTCGTCGAACGGCGGCTTCAGGCTCCGGACCGTCGGTTGCGGGGTGGATGGGACGGGGGCCATGAGTCCTAGGGTGCTGCACGAGCACCTCCCGGCACATCAGGATTTCACCTGATCCCGACCCTGAGGGGTACCTCAGATCGCGCTGTCCCGCTCCCGTCGGTACTGGTTCCAGTGCCAGTGCAGGTAGCGGTCGATGGCCCGCACGATGTGCGCGGACCGGATCGACGGGAAGATGTCGAACGCGTGCTGGGCGCCGGGCAGCTCGGCATAGACCACCGTCCGCTTGGAGACGTCGCGCAGCCGGGCGACGAACTGACGGGCCTGGTCGACCGGGACGAGGGTGTCGTGAGCGCCGTGGATCACGAAGAAGTCGGGCGCTTCGGGGGTGATCCGCAGGATCGGGCTGGCGTCCTCGAAGACCTCGGGGTGGTCGCGCCACGTGGTCTTCATCACCCAGCCGGCGAGGAACAGGTCGCGCAGCTGCGTCGCAGGCTTCGTGCCGGTCGACCCGGCCATGTCGTAGATGCCGTAGTGGGGGATGGCCAGCTGCACCGAGGTGTCGGCGTCCTCGAAGCCGGGCTGCCACTCGGGGGTGTTGGGCGTGAGCGCGGTGAGCGCGGTGAGGTGGCCGCCGGCGGAGCCCCCGGTGATGGCGATGTAGTCGGGGTCGCCGCCGTACGCCGAGATGTGCTGGCGGATCCAGTGGATCGCCTTCTTCACGTCGACGGCCTGGGCCGGCCACGGATCCCGGGGCGAGAGCCGGTAGTTGATCGCCACGCAGGCCCAGCCCTTGGCGGCCAGGTGCTGCATCAGCGGGATGCCCTGCTCCTCCTTCTGGCCGATGATCCAGGCGCCGCCGTGCACCTGCAGCAGCACCGGGGCGTTCTCGACGGGCTGCTCGGGGAGGTAGATGTCGAGGTAGTTGCGGCGGCCGGCCTCGCCGAACGCGACGTTCCGCTCGACCCGGATCGGTACCGGCGGCTTGCGGAACGTCCGGAACGGGTTGACGAGTGACCGCCACGACGCCCGCACCTCAGCAGGGGTCGGCAGCGCATCGAGCTGCTCGCCGTAGTCGGCGCCGAGCGCCTCGGTCAGCGCGGCCTCGGCCGTCTGCTGGTCACGCCGGGCCTGGCTGATCAGGTAGCCGAGCCCGACGGCGGTCGCCCCGGCGATCGCCAGCGCGACCGGGTCGCGGCGTCTCCCGGTCAGGTGGGTGGCGGCATCGGCCGTGGTGACTGCCAGCCAGTGGGGCGCCAGCTCACCGGTGATCCAGCCGGCGAAGAAGGACGGAACGCCTGCCCTGAAGCCGGGCAGCGGTCGGATCGCGTTGGCGGTCAGGGCGGCGTAGATGACGGCTCTGGCCCGGAACGATGGAACTAGTGACACACGGCAAACCTACCGGCGGGTCACTTCAGGCAGCAGGGACTGTGACACGTGCCTCGACCGAGGCGACGCCCAGCCACGTGTGGTGGTTGTGCTCCCAGCACCAGCCCAGGTGCGGCGCGCGATGGGAGATCCACAGGGCGGGCACCCGCCGGTCGGTGCCGCGCGAGGCGCCGGTGTGGAAGCACTTGTTCGGCTCCAGGGCTTGCGGCACGGCGTGCAGGAAGGCCAGCCCTTCCTCGATGGTCAGCATGCTGCGGCCGCGGTCCGCGATGGTGACCGCGGCCTCGGCGGGCCGGACGCCGCAGAGCTCCTCACCGCGCTCGACTCCCACGACGGCGTACACGGGCCCGTCGGGGACGTCGAGGATGGGTCGGAAGGTGTCGACGTCCGCGAAGTGCCGGCTCAGCGTGCCGGGGCGGCCACCGAGCGACAGGAGCGGGACCCGCTCCGACACGGGCTGCGCGGCGGGGCCGGGGACGAGCACGAACGACGCCCGCGCCGGCTCCACGACGACGGCCTCCAGCCGGTCTCTCAACGGCGCCAGGAGCATCTCTGCGGCGGTGCGTACGTCTTCCGGGTAGCCCAGGTCCACGAGGACGTCGGCCTGGCGGGCCAGCTCGGTGTCGAGTTCTGTGGCAAGCAGCACGTCATCTCAACGCCGGAGGAGCCTCCCGGGTTCCCATGAAACGGTCCGCGCGTGACCGCTCGGGTGTACCGCTCGTTGAGGCTGGCGGAAGACGTGTCTACGGAAGGCTGAGATGGACCGGTTGTCGGGGCTCGACGCGAGCTTCCTGTACCTCGAGACACCCGCGCAGCTCATGCACGTCTGCGGGCTGATCGTGCTCGACCCTGCCACGATGCCGGAGACGTACACGTTCGCCGGCATGCGCGACGGCATCGAGGCCCGGGTCCGCGACGTCCCCGACTTCACCCGCAAGCTGCGCCGGGTCCCGCTCGGGCTCGACCACCCGGTCTGGGTGCGTGACACCCAGTTCGACATCGAGCGGCACGTGCACCGGCTGGCTCTCCCGACGCCAGGTGGGTACACCGAGCTCACCGATCTGGCCGGCCACCTCGCCGGCCTCCCGCTCGACCGCTCCCGTCCGCTCTGGGAGATGTGGGTGATCGAAGGCCTGAAAATTGGGCACAGCAGGAGTGACGACGGTCGCGACCTGATCGCGGTCTTCCAGAAGATGCACCACGCGACCGTGGACGGCGTCTCCGGCGCCAACCTGATCTCGCACCTGTGCAGCCTCGAGCCGGACGCGGAGCCGCTCGGCGCGCAGCAGAAGAAGGAGGCCTGGCCGCACGAGCCCGGCCATCGCGAGCTGTTCGGGCGCGGGCTGGTCACCAGCGTCACTCGGCCGTTCACGAGCCTCGGGTTGATGGCGCCGACCGTGCAGGGCGTCATGGGCACGATCGGCCGGGCCCGCGAGGGGACGGCGATGGCGGCCCCGCTCACGGCTCCGCGCACGTCGTTCAACGGCACGATCACCGGCCACCGCGCGATCGCGCTGGCGCAGATGGACCTCGACGTCGTCAAGCAGGTCAAGTCCGCGACCGGCACCACCGTCAACGACGTGGTCCTCGCCGTGGCCGGCGGCGCGCTGCGCTCCTACCTCGACGACCGCGACGAGCTGCCCGACAGCTCGCTGGTCGCGACCGTGCCGGTCTCGGTCCGCGAGGAGTCGACGCGCGCGGGCGCGAACAAGGTCTCGGCGCTGTTCACCCGGCTCGGCACCGACATCGAGGACCCGCTGGAGCGGCTCCAGGACATGGCCACGTCGAACCGGAACGCCAAGGAGCACCACAAGGCGATCAGCGCCGACGCGCTACAGGACTGGGCCGAGTTCGCGGCGCCGCGAACCTTCGGCCTCGCGGTCCGCGCGTACGCGTCGCTGCGTCTGGCCGAGAAGCACCCGGTGGTGCACAACCTCGTGATCTCCAACGTGCCGGGACCGCCGCTGCCGCTGTACTTCATGGGCGCGAGGATCGAGGCCCTGCACCCGCTCGGACCGGTCTTCCACGGCGCGGGCCTCAACATCACCGTCATGTCGAACAACGGCAGAGTCGGCGTCGGCGTGATCGCCTGCCGCGAGTCGATGC
Source organism: uncultured Actinomycetota bacterium (assembly GCA_963825455.1). Lineage (GTDB taxonomy): Bacteria > Actinomycetota > Actinomycetes > Propionibacteriales > Nocardioidaceae > Nocardioides. The sequence goes on along the minus strand of CAWGTG010000019.1, from coordinate 99,939 downwards.
CGGACGTCGACGACCTGGCCCAACGCTTCCCCGCCGAGCTGGAACGACTACATCAGGCGGTGCAGGGTCGCGAACCGGTCACGCCGATCAGGAAGGCCGAGGCCAAGAAGGCCTGAGCCTACGAGGTTTCGAGACAGGCGCCAGCGCGCCTTCCTCAACCACCGATGGCTGCCTACTTCTCGGGCCCGAACGCCTCCGACTGGCGGCGCATGATCTCGCGCATCGACGTGCCCCGCGGGACGCCGTACACCGTTCCCGGGAAGTCGAGCGGCTCCTGGACCGCCCACAGCTCGTCGTGCCGGTCCGGCGAGAACAGCTCCGCCGGGTCGCCGGCCGCGATCCAGCCGATCGGGACCGTGGTGCCGGGCTCCAGACGGGAGTTCACGTGCAGGGTGCTGCGGACCCGGAGCTCCGACCCGGCCCCGGCCCGCGAGCCGGGGAACATCGAGACACCGGTCGCGATGAACACCTCGTCCTCGATGACGGTGCCGTTGAGGTGGGAGTGCGGCCCGACCAGGACAGCGTCGCCGATCACCACCGGATGGTCGCCGCGGCCGCGCACCAGTGCGTGCTCCATCACGACCACGTCGGAGCCGATCGTGATCGGGCCGAGCTCACCCTGCAGGACGGCCAGGTCGAGGACGCGCGAGCCGGGCCCGATGATGACGTCGCCGCGAACGACAGCGGTGGGGGAGACCCAGGCGTCTGGATGGATGTCGGCCATCCCTCGAGCCTGCCACCCCGGCCGTTCAGTCCTCCTGGCTGACCGTACGGGACGTGCGTCCCTCCGACCGGTCGGCCAGTGCGATCTTGGTGCTGTCGGCCGGGCTGACGCCGTTGCGGACCGTCACCTCGACGAGACCGTCGTCGAACTCGGCGCCGAGCTGGTCGGCTCCCGTGCCCTCGGGCAGGGTGATGACCCGGCGGAACTCGCCGTAGAACCGCTCCCGGATCAGGAAGTCTGCCGAGTCGTCGGCCGGCCCCGGGCGGCGGGTGCCGGAGACGGTGAGCACTCCGTGGCTGAAGCTCAGGTCCACGTCATCGGGGTCGACGCCGGCGAGCTCGACCCGAATCACGAGGTCCTCACCCTGGGCCAGGATGTCGGTGGCGGGCACCCACGCCGAGGCGTGTGTGCGCTCGGACGCCTCGACGCCGTGCTCGCCGCCGCCGTGCAGGCCGATCGAGCGCATCCGCGCCAGCTCGCTGAAGAAGTCGGTGACACCTTCGAAGGGATTGCGGCGGTCGGTCACGGGATTCTCCTCGTCAGTCATCGCCACGCAGCGGCTCGTCCAGCCCGACGCTGCGGAGGAACTCGCGAGCCACCGCCTCGTCGGAGCGACCGTCGGTCACCTCGGCGTTCATCTGCACCATCGCATCCTCGCTGAGCTGAGAGTTGACCGCGTCGACGACGTCCATGAACGCGTCGGCGTCGATCGAGTCCAGCTTGTTCTCGCTGACCACCATGACGACGTTCTGCGAGCCGAAGAGCAGCTCTGGGTCGTCGAGCAGCGTGTAGTTCCCGGTCTGGAGCTGCGGGTCGGTCGTGAAGGCGTCGACGGCGGCGGCCCCCCCGCTGTCGAGCGCGGCGTACTGCTTGCCCAGCTCGACCGGCGCGAAGGTCGCGTTGTCCAGGCCGTAGACCTCCTGGAGCCCCGCGAGCCCGAGGTGGAGGTCCTCGAACTCCGGACGGGCACCGAGCACGAACGAGTCCAGCTTCGCGAGATCGCCGATGGACGTCAGGTCGTTGTCGTCGGCGAACGTGGTCGTGGTGGCGATCGCGTCCTTGTTCTCGAACGGCGTCATCTCGCTCATGACCATGTCCTGGCCGGCGTAGAACTCCTTGGCCTGCTCATAGGTCTCGTCGGGGTCGAGGCCGGACACCTCCTCGCCCGCCACGATCGACAGCACGGTGCCGGTGTAGGCGACGTACCCGTCGATGTCCCCGTCCTTGAGGGCCTGGTCGAGCTCCTCGGTCGGCCCGACGGACTTGCGCAGGTTCACCGCGTAGCCGTTGATCGCCAAAGCCTGTCGCCACAGCTCGCCCAGGATGCGTGCCTCCGGGAACTCCTGGGTCCCGATCGTGACGCGGAGCGTGGCGCCCTGGGGCTGCTGAGAAGCGTCGCGCTCGTCGTTGGCCTCACCGCACGCGACTGTCAGTGCGGCGAGGACCGTACCCGCCAGGACGAGGCGGAGTCGCCGCGCCTTCACGTGTCCGCTCCGGCGCTGCTCTTGGCCCGGGTCTTCACGGGATCGGGGTCTCGGACCTCGTCCTTGCCCCGCGTCTCCTCGCGCAGCGCCTTGATCCAGCACCACGCCACGCCCACGAGCACGAAGGTGAACGGCACCGACCCGAGTACGGCCGCCGATTGCAGCGCAGTCAGCCCACCGACGAGCAGCATCGCGCAGGCGATGCCGCCCATCAGGACACCCAGCACGACGACGACGAACTTGGACGGGTTCAGCGAGCCGCGCGAGGCCATCGTCGCCATCACGACCGAGGCCGCGTCGGCGCCGCTGATGAAGAACAGTGCGATGAGGAACACGCAGAGCGCGGAGCTGACCGTCGGCAGGGGAAGCACGTCCAGCGCCGTGAAGAGGGACAGCTCCGGCGTCGCCAGCGCACCGACGATGTCCGCCTTGCCGGTGCGCTCGAGCTCGATGCCGACACCACCGACCACCGCGAACCAGAAGAAGCCGAAGCCCGTCGGCGCGGCGACCACGCCGATGATGAACTCGCGGATGGTCCGGCCGCGCGAGATGCGAGCCACGAACATGCCGACGAACGGCGCCCAGGAGACCCACCAGGCCCAGTAGAAGATCGTCCAGCCGGCCATCCACTGCTCGTCGCCCACGCCTGTTTGCATCGACATGGGGATCACCTGGATGACGTAGTTTCCGATCGACTCGATGCCGTTGGATATGACCAGGACAGTGGAGCCGCCGGCGACGAGGAAGAAGAGGAACAGCCCGATCGTCGCGAAGGACCCCAGGTTCGCCAAGAAGTTGATGCCCTTCTCGACACCTGACGTGGCCGAGATGAGGAACAGCGTGGTGACCACGACGATGATGAGCACCGCCACCGCATTCGACTTGCGGACGTCGAGGAGGTAGTTGAGGCCGCTGTTGAGCTGCAGGCCGCTCAGGCCGAGGGCGGTGGCGGTCCCGAACAGCGTGGCCACGATCGCCAGGGCGTCGATGAGCCGGCCTATGGGGCGGGTGGAGGCGCTGGGACCCAGGATCGGGGAGAAGGTCGAGCTGACCAGGATGGGCTGGTTCTTCCGGAAGCCGAAGTACGCCATCGCGCCGCCCATAACGGCGTACATCGCCCAGCCGTTGAAGCCCCAGTGGAAGTAGGTGTAGCGAAGAGCGGTGAGCGCCGCGTCCTCACTGCGGGGCTCAGCCAGCCCGTGGGGCGGTGCGGTCCAGTGCGACACCGGCTCTGCGATGCCGTAGAAGAGCAGCCCGGCGCCGAGGCCGGCGGCGAACATCATCGAGACCCAGGAGAAGGTGCCGAAATCGGGGCGTGAGTCGTCCGGGCCGAACCGGATGCGGCCCCACGGCGACAGCGCCAGGAAGATGCACAGGACCAGCACACCGGTGGCGAGGAGGATGAACGCCCACCCGAAGTTGCCGATCACCCAGGTCAGCGCCGTCGACATCACCGAGCCCAGGCTCTCCGGCGCGAACAGACCCCAGCCGACGAAGCCGGCGATCAGAACTGCCGAGCCCCAGAAGACGGCCGGGTCCACGTCCTTCAGATACCGCTTCATCGGCGCCCCTCCCGAGGGTGGCTCTCGTCGCAGGTCCCGAGGTGAGGAGCGACGGTGCCAAACACCTTGGTCGGGCGGCGCGACGGGTGTCAATGCGTCAAGGTCGATCGGCGTTGCCAGCCCCTAGTGTCCCGCACTGGAAGTACGGTGCGTTAAGTCCGTGCTCCGAGTGCGTGCATCGCCAGGCGTCGGAGCGACGCTCTACTTGTTCGTCCAGCGAGGTTCGGCAACGCCGCGAGGTGCGTGCTCGGGGTGCGGAATTATGTGCCGAACTTTCAGTGCGGGACACTAGGCGAACGCCCAGTCCCGGCGTAGCGTGCGGGGCTGGGAGGGTCGGCCACTCCCGCAACGGGGTCCTGGTTGGAGTAACCATGCACCCGCGACTCCGTCTGGTCCTGCCCCTGGTCACCGCGTCGGCACTGCTGACGACTCTTCTCGCCGGCGCCGCGGCCAACCAGCCGGCCGTCGCCAAGGCGGCGAAGCCGAAACTTCCTGATCTCGTCGTGAGCCCGGGAGAGCTGCGCGGCGACCACTACCTCCTTCTGGGCAAGCGCTATGGCGGCGACTGGAAGGGCGTGGTCAAGAACAAGGGCTCAGCCGTGGCAGCCCCCAGCATCACCAGGGTCTACATCGCATCGACGCGGCTGCAGAGGAATGTGCGCGCTCGAGACAGGATCCTCCAGGCCGCTGTCCCGAGGCTGCGCGCGGGCGCGCAGGAGAGGGTCACCGCCGAATACCGGCCGGCCAGGAACGACCCGGTGCCCGGGGGTTACTCGGTCTGGGTGTGTGCGGACGCAACCAACAGGGTGCGAGAGTCCAACGAGAAGAACAACTGCAGGAGCGTTGCTCCGCGGGACCTGAGGTTCTACGTCGGGTTCGAGAAGTGGACAGGGAGCCTGAGTGGCCACGGTCCGATGACCTGGGGCGGGTCCACCAGGGAGGACTGGAGCGGCACCGACATCCTCTTGACGATGAGCAGCGTCGTAGAGGCCGCTGGGGTGTTCGCCTACGACCTCAGCGGCAACGTCCACTACGAGGTCTCGGGGACGAGCACCGGGGGGTGCACGGCCAGCGGCAGTGGCAACGTCGCTGCGGCCGCAGGTCCTCTGCCGGGCTACCTGCGCCTCTACTACGAGCGGGAGTTCTACCTCGGCGGCGCCGCCGGGACGGGCAGCGACTACGACTACCTGCTCGACTGCGGTGGCACCGTCAGCCCCTACCCCGGAGCGCAGAACTACCTCTTCTTCAACACCGGACCTGAGTTCCCGCCTCTGCCGTTCGGTGCCAAGACAATCAGCGGGACCTACACCGACTCGGACGGCGTCGTCTACAACTACTCGTTCCGGGGGATCCGCTGACCCGAGGCAGGCCAGTCAGCGGGTTCAGCATGGTCCTCCGTTCTAGAACACGTTACAGTTTTTCCCGTGGCGACTGACGGCTTCACGCAGGTGGACCCCGAGCGCGCCCAGGAGAAGGCAGAGTCGCTGGCCGCCGTCCGTTCGGTGCTGGCCGACGTCCTCGACCGCGACGGCGGCTGGGCCGAGCTGGCCGGGGCCGGGCTGCTCGGGCTGGCCGTCCCCGAGGCGTACGGCGGCGAAGGGCTCGGGCTGCCCGAGGTGAGCGTGCTGCTCCGCGAGACCGGCAGTCGCGCCAAGCACCTGCCGGTCTGGGAGACCCTGTGCTGCGGCGCCCTCGTGCTGGCCGAGGCCGGCACCGACGACCAGAAACTGGTCTTGCTCCCGGGCGTGGTCAGCGGCGACGTGCTCCTCACGCCGGCCTTCCGCGAGGCCGGCAAGCCGGTCAGCGGCACGCCGGGCACGACGTACGCCGACGGCACCGTCACCGGCCGAAAGATCGGCGTCACCTACGCCGACCAAGCCGCCCGGCTGCTCGTGCCGGCGATGCACGACGAACGGCCGGTCGTGTGCCTGGTCGACGTCAGCGACCCCGGCGTCACCCTGCTCGAGTCCGGCTCCAGCGCCCGGATCACCACCCACACGGTGGTCCTCGACGGTGCGAAGGCGGAGCTGCTCGCCGACAACGCGGTGCAGCTCCTCGCCGAGCGGTACGTCGCCGGCCTCTGCCTCACGGCCGCCGGCGTGGTCGCCGGCGCACGTGACCTCACCGCGACGTACATCAAGGGACGGACCCAGTTCGGACGGTCGTTGGCCGAGTTCCAGGCGGTGGCGATGCAGATCGCCGACGTCTACATCTCGTCGCGCACCCTCGACCTCGCGGCCGAGAACGCCGCCTGGCGACTCGACCAGGGGCTCGACGTCAGCGACGACCTCGCCGTGGCGGCGTACTGGGCCTGCATCGAGGGGCCGGCGGCGCTGCGCACCTGCCACCACCTGCACGGCGGCATGGGCGTCGACCAGACCTACCCGCTGCACCACTACTTCAGCTGGGTCACCGACCTCGCGCACGCTCTCGACGTCCGCGCCGAGGCGGTGCCCGTCGAGGACCCCACCACCAAGAACCTCGAGCTCAGCCAGGCGCAGCGCGCGTTCAAGGCCGAGACACGGGAGTACTTCTCCGGACTGGCCGACCACAACGAGCACCGAGAAATGGGCTTGGACCGGCACGGCGACGTCTATCAGCGCGTGGTTCGACAGATGGGCGAGGACGGCAAGATGGGCGTCGGCTGGCCCAGGGAGTACGGCGGCCACGGCCTCGGCGAGATCGAGCAGACGATCTTCGCCAACGAGGCGCAGTACGCCGACGTGCACCTGCCCGCCGTCACCCTGCAGACCGTCGGCCCGACGCTGATCAAGTACGGCAGCGAGAAGCAGAAGGACCTGTTCCTCAAGCGGATCCTCGCCGGCGACGTGCACTTCGCGATCGGCTACTCCGAGCCGGACGCCGGCACCGACCTGGCCTCGCTCCGCACCTCGGCCAGGAAGGACGGCGACCACTACGTCGTCAACGGACAGAAGCTGTGGACCACCGGTGGTCACCAGGCCGACTACGTCTGGCTCGCGGTGCGCACCGACCCCGATGCGCCCAAGCACAAGGGCATCTCGATCCTGATCGTCGACACGAAGGACCCCGGCTACTCACACACGCCGATCATCACCGCCGACGGTTCGCACCACGTCAACGCGACCTACTACAACGACGTCCGCGTCCCCGTGGACATGCTCGTCGGCGAGGAGAACCAGGGCTGGAAGCTGATCACCACGCAGCTCAACCACGAACGGGTCATGCTCGGCCCGGCCGGCCGGATCGAGGGGCTGCGCGACCGCGTCGTCGAGTGGGCGACCAAGGCCGGCGTGGTCGACCACGCGGACGTGGTGGCGCTGCTCGGGCAGGTGACCGCGGTGTTCCGGGTCAACGAGCTGCTCAACTGGGAGGTTGCCCGCGCGGCCGCGCTCGGCGAGATCTCGGTCGGAGATGCGTCGTCGTCCAAGGTGTTCGCCGCCGATCAGGTCCAACACCTGCTGGACGAGCTGACCCGCGTCGTGCATCGCTACGGCGACCCGTCCGACGAGGAGACCAAGACCCTCATGGAGTACCTCGACGGCCAGAAGAAGCGGAACCTCGTCCTGACGTTCGGCGGCGGAGTCCAGGAGGTGCAGCGCGAGCTGATCGCGATGTTCGGCCTGGGCCTGCCGCGGGTTCCTCGGTGAGCGACGAGCGCACGGAGCGGATCCGGGCCGAGGCCGACCGGATCATCGCGATGGGCGAGTGCTCGGAGATGCTGGCGCCGTACGAGGTGCACGAGTCGACGATCGGCACCTGGCTGGACGCGATGGGCTACGACAACCCGCGGTTCCGCGACGGTGACGAAGCGCCGCCGTCGATGGCGCAGGTGTGGACCATGCCCGGCCTGGGACGCAAGCGCGCGCCCGAGGACCCGCTGAGCCGGATGACCGAGTTCCTCACCGAGGAGGGGTACACGGCCGTGCTCGGTACCAACTGCGAGCAGAGCTACGAGCGCTACCTACGGGTCGGCGAGCGGCCCCGGGTGACCAGCGCGCTCGATTCCGTCGCCGGGCCGAAGAGCACGGCAATGGGCGAGGGCTGGTTCGTGACGTCGAAGAACGTCTGGTACGTCGGCGACGAGGTCGTCGCCACCATGCTGTTCCGGGTGCTCAAGTTCGTCCCCCAGGACCGCGCATGACGGTCCGCCCGATGGTCAACCGGGACTCGCAGTTCTTCTGGGACGGCACCAAGCTCGGCGAGCTCCGGATCCAGAAGTGCAACGCCTGCGGCGCGAAGCGGTTCCCGCCCGGCCCGGCCTGCCAGAGCTGCGCCGCCTACGACCGCGACCACGACGTGGCCGCCGGCACCGGCACGGTGTTCTCGTACGTCGTGCACCGGCACCCGCCAGTCCCCGGCAAGGAGCTGCCGATCGTGATCGCGCTGATCGACCTCGACGAGGGAGTGCGGATGGTGGGCGAGGTGGTCGACGTGGCTGATGACGAGATCGAGATCGGGATGCAGCTGCGCGTCGACTTCCGTGTCGTCGACGACGACTTGACGCTGCCGATCTGGAGGATGGCCTGATGCGCGCGCTCGAGGCGGGCCAGGTGATCCCGGAGTGGTCCCTCCCGATGACGCCGACCACGATCGTGAGCACCGCGATCGCCACCCGGGACTGGCAGGACGTGCACCACGACCGCGACGTCGCCCAGGCCGCCGGGTCCCAGGACATCTTCATGAACATCCTGACCACCAACGGGCTGGTCGAGAAGTTCGTCGTCGACTGGGTCGGCCCGCAAACCGAGCTCAAGGGCATCGCCATCCGTCTGGGCGCCCCCGCGCATCCCTACGACACGCTGACCTTCAGCGGGACCGTCACCTCGGTGGCCGACGGGATCGCGACGATCGACATCGTCGGGCGGGTGTCGCTCGGTGACCACGTGACCGGCACTGTCTTGGTCGCCGCGACGCCGGTGGTTGAGGAGGGCGCTCTGCGCCCGTCTCGAAACCCCGGAGTCGAAGGATGAGTCTCTCCGGCCGGGCGGCGATCGTCGGCATCGGTGCCACCGAGTTCTCCAAGGCTTCCGGGCGCTCCGAGCTGCAGCTCTCCGTCGAAGCCGTCCGCGCCGCGCTGGCCGACTGTGGGCTGGGCGTCGACGACGTGGACGGGCTCACGACGTTCACCATGGACACCTCCTCCGAGATCGCGGTCGCCCGAGAGCTGGGGATGAAGGAGATGCGGTTCTTCAGCAGGATCAACTACGGCGGCGGCGCGGCTTGTGCGACGGTCCAGCAGGCGGCGATGGCGGTGGCGAGCGACGTGGCCGACGTCGTGGTCTGCTACCGCGGCTTCAACGAACGGTCGGAGTCGCGGTTCGGGCAGTTCTCGCTCGCGGCCGCCACCCAGGTCAACACCAACGGCCTCGACAACGCCTGGTCCTACCCGATGGGGCTCGGTACGCCGGCCGCCACGGTCGCGATGCAGGCGCGGCGCTACATGCACGACTTCGGCGCCACGTCCGAGGACTTCGGGGCCGTCGCCGTCGCGGACCGCCGCCACGCCGCGACCAACCCCGCGGCGTTCTTCTTCGAGAAGCCGATCACCCTCGAGGACCACCAGGCCTCGCGGATGATCGTGGACCCACTGCACCTGCTCGACTGCTGCCAGGAGAGCGACGGGGCGGTCGCTCTGGTGGTGACCTCAGTCGACCGGGCCCGCGACCTCCGCCAGACGCCCGCCGTCATCGCGGCCGCCGCACAGGGGAGCGGCGCGGACCAGTACGTCATGACGTCCTACTACCGCGACGACATCGGCATCCCGGAGATGGGCGTGGTCGGCCGCGAGCTGTGGCGGCAGTCGATGCTCGCGCCCGACGACATGCCGATGGCGATCCTCTACGACCACTTCACGCCGTACGTCCTGATGCAGCTCGAGGAGCTCGGCTTCTGCGGTCGCGGGGAGGGGAAGGACTTCATCAAGGACGGCGCGATCGAGGTCGGCGGCCGGCTGCCGCTCAACACCCACGGCGGCCAGCTCGGCGAGGCCTACATCCACGGCATGAACGGCATCGCCGAGGCGGTCCGCCAGCTCCGCGGTACGTCGGTCAACCAGCTTCCCGACGTCCCGCACGTCCTGGTCACCGCCGGCACCGGCGTCCCGACCAGCGGCCTGATTCTCTCCCGCTGACGCCGAGTCGGCAGAAGATGCGGCAGTTGGTGCCGACTCGGCGGGCTGAGGGCAGCACGTAGTGCCGGCTCGGCGAGAAGATCAGGTGACGAGCAGCTTCTCGCGGAAGAACGCGAGGACCCGGTCGACGCCCTCCTGCTGACGGTGCGCGGTCAGCGTTGAGTGCTTGCGGCCGGGGAACTCGACTCGCAGGAACGCGTCGCCGATCTCCTGGGTCAGCGTGTCGAAACGGGTGCCGGTGGCCATGTCGTTCTCGTAGCGGAGCCCGAGCACCTGGCAGCCGGACGCCGCGCGCTCCTTGACCTTCGACAGGTCGGCAGGGGAGAGGTTCAGGTCCGCGGCGCGCGCCTTTCCGACCGGGAACGGCAGCGAGGGCTGGGCGACCACGGGAGCGGCCACCGAGTCGTCGACCATCATCGCCAGCGCGAATCCGCCTGTGAAGCACATGCCGAGCGCGCCCACCCCGGGGCCACCCAGCTCGGCGTGCAGCTCTCGGGCGAGCGAGCGGAGCCAGTCCGCGATCGGCGACGTCTGGCGCAGCCGCATCTTGTTGAACTCGCGGTTGATGCAGGCCTGCCGCAACGAGCTCATCGCGGCCATCGGAGAGTCGGAGCTCGGCACCTTCCCGAACAGGTGCGGCATCACCACGGTCAGCCCCAGTCCGACCACCTCCTCGGAGAAGGCGATCACGTCCTCGGTGATCCCGGGGATCTCCGAGATCACGACGACACCGGGTCCGGTGCCCTTGCGGTACGTCGGGTGCGTGACCCCGCTGGCCGTGTGCTCTCCGAGAAACCAGTCGTCGAGAAGGGTCATGGATGGAGATTATGGGTGCGATGCCGATGCACGCCGACGAGATCGAGATCCCCGAGTCACTGGTGCGTTCTCTGGTCGACCGTCAGTTCCCCCAGTGGTCGGGGCTGCCGCTGCGACCGGTGTCCGCGTTCGGGACCGACCACAGGCTGTTCCGCCTGGGCGCGGACCTGCTGGTCCGGATGCCGGTGTACGGCGGTTCGGCGGACCAGGCGGTGAGCGACGCGACCTGGCTGCCCCGCCTGGCGCCTCACCTGCCGGTCGCCGTACCAGCTCCGGTGGCCCTCGGAGAACCGGACGCGCGCTACCCCTTCACCTGGTCCGTGGTGCCGTGGCTGTCCGGCGAGCCGCTCGAGGACGTCAGCGCCGACCGGCCGGGGCTGGCGACCGACCTTGCCGAGTTCGTGCTTGCGCTGCGCGAGGTCGACTCGTCCGGCGGGCCTCGGCCCAGCGGCACGGCCCGGGGGATGCCACTGGACCCGGAGTGGCCGGTGGAGGACACGATCCTCGAGCACGCCGACCTGATCGACGTCGACCGGGCCCGCGCGGTTTGGCGGTCGGCGCTCGACGCGGGTCCGTGGCCCGGCCCCGGAGTGTGGATCCATGGCGATCTCCTCGGCGGCAACCTCCTGGTCCGCGACGGCCGCCTCAGCGCCGTCATCGACTGGGGCCCGCTGAACGTCGGTGACCCGGCCCCCGACGTCGCGCCGGCGTGGACGCTGTTCGAGGGCGAGGCCCGACGTACCTACCGCGAGCTCCTGGCCGTGGACGACGCCACGTGGGCCCGGGCGCGGGCATGGGTGATGCTGCCCGCGCTGGCCGGTGTCCGCTACTACGAGAAGACGGTGCCGGCGTTCTCCCAACGTTCCCGGAGACATCTCGACGCGATCCTGGGCGACCCCGGGACGCCGACCGCGGAGCGACCCGCCGTCTAGGCTCGCGGCGTGCCCGTCCCCGACCTCTCTGCCGAGGAACAGCGCATTCTCGGGGTGCTCCTCGAGAAGCAGGTGACCGTCCCGGCGTCGTACCCGATGACCCTCTCTGCCGTCCGCACCGGCTGCAACCAGTCGAGCAGCCGCGACCCGATCGTCGACTACGACGAGCTGGCAGTCGAAGAGACCCTGCGCGGGCTCAAGGACCAGCAGCTGGTGCGCGTGGTGTGGGCCGAGAAGGGCCGGCGCACGCTGAAGTACCACCAGCTGCTGTCCGAGGTCCTGGAGCTGAACGACGCGGAGAAGGCGCTGGTGACCGTGCTGCTGCTGCGCGGCGCGCAGGCGCCCGGCGAGCTGAGGACGCGCACCGATCGGCTCCACGGCTTCGCAGACCGCGGCGAGGTCGAGGTCGTCCTCGCCGACCTCGCCGCCCGGCCCGAACCACTGGTGCGCGAGCTGCCCCGGCAGCGCGGCCAGCACGACACCCGATGGGTTCACCTGCTGGGCGACGTCCCGGTCACCGAGAGCGCCGCCCACGAGCCGGAGCCCGCGGTCGATCGCGAGTCGGTGCTGGCCGCGGGCGGCGACGCGCGCGACGCACGCGTGCGGTCGTCGTACGACGCGGTCGCCACGGGATACGCCGAGCACCTGGCCGACGAGCTGCGCGACCAGCCGTTCGAGCGCTGGCTGCTCGACCGTGTTGCTGCGCATGCCGACGGCACCCCCGTGGTCGAGGCGGGATGCGGCCCGGGACACGTGACGGCCTACCTTGCCGACGCGGGCGCCGACGCCACCGGCATCGATCTCTCGCCCGGCATGGTCGCCGAGGCGCGGCGGCGTTTCCCGGACGGCGACTACCAGGTCGGCGACCTGCGCCGGCTGATGCGGCCGACGTCCGGCGCGGGCTGGAGCGCCGTGCTCGCGTGGTACTCCCTCATCCACCTGGCCGCATCTGAGCTGCCGGCCGCCGTCGCCGCGCTCGCGCGACCCCTGGTCCCGGGCGGGTGGCTGGTCCTCGGCCTCCACACCGGCGCCAGGATCAGGCATCTCGACGAGTGGTTCGACGCGCCGGTCGACCTCGACTTCGTCCTGCACGACCTGCCCGACGTGGTGCGCGTGGTCGACGAGTCCGGGATGACGGACGTCGAGTGGTACCACCGCGGCCCGATGACCGCCCGCGGCGAGATCAGCGAGCGGCTCTACGTCGTGGGCCGGAAGCCGGCCTGATGAGGGTCCTGTTCTCGTCGACGTCCGGCTACGGCCACGTCATCCCGATGATCCCGCTGGCGCAGGCCTTCCGGGCGGCCGGGCACGAGGTCCTGTGGGCCACGGCGGCGCAGGCGATGCCCGTGGTCGCCGAGGCCGGCATAGAGGCGGTCGCTTCAGGGGCGAGCGGTCCAGAAGAGGCTGCGATCCGGTACGAGATGCGCACCCGTGCCGAGTCGGTGGAGCCTGCCCACCGCGGTGCGTTCGTGTTCCCTCGGATGTTCGGTGAGGCGTTGACCCCGCCCATGGTCGCGGACCTGATGGAGATCGCCCAGCGCTGGCGGCCCGGGCTGCTCGTCCACGAGAACGCCGAGCTCGGCGCGCCGCTGGTGGGGGTGGCCTGCGGGGTGCCGAGCCTGACGCACGCCTTCGGTGGTGCGATTCCGTCCGGGGTGCTCGTCGATGCCGGTGAGCTGCTGGCCGACCTGTGGCGGACGCACGGCCTGGAGGTGCCGCCGTACGCCGGCTGCTTCGAATCGGGCTACCTCGACATCTGCCCGACGTCTGTGCAGGCCATGCCGACGGACCACATCGTGAGCATCCAGCCGCTGCGGCCCGTCGCGGACACGAGCCCCTCGTCCGGCACGACGGGCGAGCCGCTCGTCTACGTGACGATGGGCACGGTGCAGCAGCGGCCGGAGCTGCTGCGCGACGTCGTGGCCGGCGTGGCTGAGCTGCCGGTCCGGGTGCTGGTGGCGCTCGGTCCGCAGACCGAGCCCTCAGTGCTTGGGGACCAGCCCGCGCACGTGCAGGTGGAGCCCTGGGTCGACCAGACCGAGGTGCTGGGACGTTGCACGGCGGTGGTCTCGCACGGTGGGTCGGGAACGTTCCTGGGTGCGCTCGCTCGGGGCGTGCCCCAGCTCTGCCTGCCGCAGGCGGCCGATCAGTTCCGCAACGCCGACGGAGGGAGCCGGGCTGGTGCAACGCTGACCCTCGCACCGTCGGAGGTGACGTCGACGTCGGTCCGGGCCGCGGTCGAGCGGCTGTTGTCGGACTCCGACCTCCGCGAAGGTGCGGAGCGGGTGGCGGCCGAGATCGCGGGGATGCCGGGGCCGGACGAAGTGGTCCGGCTGCTCGCGTAGAGTCGGCGCCGTCCACCACGACCCGAGGAGGTGAGTCCCATTTTCGCTGTCAACCACGCCGCCGCGCGGCGCGACGAAAGGCACGTGCATGGAACCCACCTCGACCACTCACCTCACCGCTGACGACGGCACTCGTCTCGCGGTCCACGTCCACGGCTACGGCACACCGCTGCTGTGCCTGCCCGGCGGGCCGATGCTCGACTCCGGCTACCTCCGCGACCTCGGCGGGCTCGCCGAGCACCGGGCGTTCGCGCGCCTCGACCTGCGGGGGACCGGCGCCTCAGGCACCCCGGCCGACCCCGCGTCGTACCGCTGCGACCGACAGGTCGCCGACGTCGAGTCCGTACGCCGCCACCTGGGCCTGGAGCGCCTCGACCTGCTTGGACACTCCGCCGGCGCCAACCTCGCCTACGCATTCGCGGCGGCTCACCCCGATCGGGTCGCGCGGCTGGTGCTCGTCGCGCCGAGCGTGCGCGGCCTGGACATCGAGATCACCGACGAGGCCAGGTCGGAGCTCGCTCGGCTGCGCGAGGGGGAGCCGTGGTACGCCGAGGCGGCGGCCGCCCTCGCCCGGATCCAGACGGGCACGGGTGACGAGCGCGACTGGGCCGGCATCTCGCCGTTCATGTACGGCCGCTGGGACGACGAGACTCGCGCCTTCCAGGCCTGGATGGACGAGCACAGCGACGACGAGAAGGCAACGGCCTTCGGGGCGGACGGTGCCTTCGACCCCGAGCGCACCCGCCGCGCTCTCGCGGAGCTCGACGTCCCGGTGCTGGTGCTCGCCGGAGCGCAGGACTCCGGCAACCCGGTCCCGGTGATGGCCGAGGTGGCAGCGGTGTTCTCGCGCGCCGACTTCTTGGTGCAGGAGGGCGCGGGTCACTTCCCGTGGGTCGACAACCCGGCGCGGTTCGCCGAGCTCCTGGCGGGATTCGTCAGGCGAGGGTGACGACGACGTCGTCGAGCACGGGCGCTCCATCGCGCTCGCCGCCAGCAACCGTCGCCTCTCCGACGATCCGGCCCTCCGCGCGCCAGCCGCGGACCCGGATCGTTTCGCCTGGGTAGATCACACCGGAGAACCTGACCGCGAAGCCGCCGGCCCGCGTCGCGTCGCCGCCGAGCAGCGCCGAGGTGAGCTCGCGCAGCACGATGCCGTAGGAGCACAGCCCGTGCAGGATCGGCGCCGGGAAGCCGGCCGCCTTGGCGAAGTCGGGGTCGGAGTGGAGCGGGTTCCGGTCGCCGCACAGCCGGTAGAGCAGCGCCTGCTGCGGGGTGGTGGCGTACGTCGTGTCGGCGTCGGGCGTCCGGTCCGGCAGCGCGACCGGCTCCGACGCGCCACGGTCACCGCCCCAGCCACCTTCGCCGCGCACGAAGATCGACGACCGGGCGGTCCACAGCTCCTCGCCAGACTCGGACGTCGCGACACCCTCCTGCCAGATCACCGCGGCCTTGCCCTTGTCCCAGACATCGGTGAGCGTCGTTCGGACGGTCGCCGTGCCGGAGGTCGGGAGGGGGGCGTTGACGGTGACGGCCTGCGAGCCGTGCACGACCTGGGACAGGTTGATGTCGCAACCCGGCAGGTCCAGCGGCGGTGGGTCGGTCTTGTGGAACGTCGGCACCACCACACCGAACGTCGGCAGCACCTGCAGGCTCGCGCCGTCGGTGGTCCAGCGGAGGGCGTCGGGGCTCACCTGGTCGCCCGAGCGGGAGCCGGCGCCGATGGCGAGGTGGTAGAGCAGCACGTCGCTCGAGGTCCACGAGAACGACAGCTCGCCGACGGAGGCGCCGATCGCGACATCGGGGTCGATCGGCATCAGGCGGTCTCCTTCGCGTCCGAGGGTTTCGAGACAGGCGCCAGCGCGCCTTCCTCAACCACGGAAGCTGCCGCGATGTCGAGGGCGGCGAGGTAGCCGAAGGCCAGCGCCGGGCCGATGGTCGCGCCGGGGCCGGCGTAGGTGTGGCCCATCACCGCGGCGGAGGCGTTGCCGGCGGCGTACAGGCCGCCGAGGACCGAGCCGTCCGGCCTCAGCACGCGGGCGCGCTCGTCGGTGACAAGCCCACCCTTGGTCCCGAGGTCGCCGGGCACGATCTTCACGGCGTAGAACGGCGCGCGGTCGATGGTGTTGAGGGAGGGGTTCGGCTTCACGGTGGGGTCGGAGTAGTACTTGTCGTACGCCGACTCGCCCCGGTGGAAGTCCTCGTCGACGCCGCTCCTCGCGAAGCCGTTGAAGCGGTCGAGCGTCGCCACGAGCGCGTCGGCGGGGACGTCGATCTCGGCGGCCAGCGCCTCGATGGTGGCGGCCTTCTTGACCGTGCCGTGCTCGTACCACCGGCCGGGGAACGGCTGGCGCGGCGAGAGTCCCGCAAACAAGTAGCGGTTGCGGTAGCGCTGGTCGATGACCATCCAGCTCGGGACGTGGCCCACGCCGGTCGCCTCGCCGTCGTACATCGCGTGCACGGCCTCGACGTAGGGCAGCGCCTCGTTCATGTAGCGCCGGCCGGCCTGGTTGACGATGACCGATCCGGGCAGGTTGCGCTCGGCCAGGCAGAACCACGGCCCATTGGGCAGTGGGATCGTCGGACCCCACCACGCGTCGTCCATCAGCGCGGTCTCGGCACCGGCGGCGATGCCGGCGAGGATGCCGCCGCCGTCGTTGAACTGCGAGCCGGTCGTCCATTCCACGGACGTGGGGTGCGGCTGGTACTTCTCCCGCATCTCCAGGTTCTTCTCGAAGCCGCCGCTGCCGAGGATCACGCCGCGGCGGGCCCGGATCGTCGACTCCTCGCCGTCCCGCGTGACCCGGACGCCGGTGACCCGGCCGTCCTCCAGCAGCAGGTCGGCGAGCTCCGTGTCGTAGTGGACCGGCACCCGCGCGTCCATCAGCCCCTTGAGCAGGCCGATCACGATCGCGTTGCCCATGGCGTACATCCGGCGGCGCAACAGTCCGCTGATGACGCGGTTGACCAGGACCTTGATCATCGTCGCCGGGCCGCGCCAGGTGCGCAGGCCGAGGCTGATCTTCCGGAAGTCGGCCTGCGTCACGATCATGTTCGCGGGCGCCTTGGTGTACTGCGGGTGCAGCCGGTCGAGCTCGGCGCCGAGGAACCGCGCGTCGAGCGGGACCGGCTCGCAGGAGCGGCCCGAGGCGCGACCGCCGGGCGCCTCGGGGTGGTAGTCGGCGTACTGCGGGACCCACTGGAACCGCACCGGGGTCTTCGCGTGGATGAAGTCGAGCACGTCGGGACCGCGGTCGACATAGGTGTCGCGGCGGACCTTCGGGACCTCGTCGCCGACGATCGAGTCGAGGTAGAGCTTGGCCTGCGCCAGGTCGTCGCCGGAGACCTGCCCGGCCGCCCTGAGCGCCGCGTTGCCGGGCATCCAGACCCCGCCGCCGCTACGGGCCGTGGACCCCCCGAAGTAGCTCGACTTCTCGACCAGGACCACGTCCAGCCCCTGCTTCGCGGCCGCCAACGCGGCGCACATTCCTGCCCCGCCGGCACCCACGACGACGACGTCGACCTCCCCGGGCAACGAGTCCACGAGGGGGGCGCTCATGGCGCAAAACTGTAACAGGTTCTAGTATCGCCCGGTGACCTCCCCGGACGCGATCTCGGCCGCCATCGTGGGGCCGGGCAACATCGGCACGGACCTGATGTACAAGCTGCTGCGCGGCGCCGGGAACGGCGGGCGCATCGAGCCGCGCTGGATGATCGGCGTCGACCCGACGTCCGAAGGGCTGAAGCTCGCCGCCGACCAGGGCCTGGTGTCGAGCCACGAGGGCGTGGACTGGCTGCTCAAGCAGGACGAGCTGCCGGACCTGATCTTCGAGGCGACGTCGGCGTACGTGCACCGCGAGTACGCCCCGCGCTACGAGGAGGCCGGCATCCGCGCGGTCGACCTCACGCCGGCCGCGGTCGGACCGGCCGTCATCCCGCCCGTCAACGGCCAGGAACACGTCGGCGCGATGAACGTCAACATGATCACCTGCGGCGGTCAGGCCACGATCCCGATGGTGGCCGCGGTGTCACGGGCGGCGAGGGTGTCGTACGCCGAGATCGTCGCCTCGGTCTCGTCGGTCTCCGCCGGGCCGGGCACCCGCGCGAACATCGACGAGTTCACCCGCACCACCGCCGCGGGCGTGGAGTCCATCGGCGGCGCCGAGCGCGGCAAGGCGATCATCATCCTCAACCCGGCCGAGCCGCCGATGATCATGCGCGACACGATCTTCTGCATGGTGTCGCCGGACGCGGACACCGACGCGATCGTCCGGTCGGTCTTCGCGATGGAGAAGGCTGTGCAGGAGTACGTCCCTGGCTACCGGCTCCTGCAGGAGCCGCAGATCGACGGGCCGTCGGAGGCCACGCAGGGCCAGACCAAGGTCGCGATCTTCGTCGAGGTCGAGGGCGCCGGCGACTACCTTCCGCCGTACGCCGGGAACCTCGACATCATGACCGCCGCCGCCGTGCAGGTCGGCGAGAACCTTGCGAGGGCGATGTGACTGACCTCGACGACGCCCCCTTGAACGCGCTGAGCCGCACCTGGTCGGGCATCCACGGCTCCGAGCCCTGGGGGACGTTGGACCTGCGCCTGACCGACACCTGCCTGCGGGACGGGTCGCACCACAAGCGCCACCAGTTCACGGCCACCGAGGTCCACGACATCGTCGAGGCGCTCGACGCCTCCGGGATCCCGGTCATCGAGGTCACCCACGGCGACGGGCTGGGTGGCTCGTCGGTCAACTACGGCTTCTCGAGGACTCCCGAGCAGGAGCTCATCCGGATCGCGGCCGAGACCGCCACCCGGGCGAAGATCGCGTTCCTCATGCTCCCCGGCGTCGGCACCAAGGACGACATCCGCGCGGCCCAGGACAACGGCGGCCAGATCTGCCGGATCGCCACGCACTGCACCGAGGCCGACGTGTCGATCCAGCACTTCGGGCTGGCCCGCGAGCTCGGCCTGGAGACCGTCGGCTTCCTGATGATGTCGCACACCCAGCCGCCCGAGGTGCTGGCCGAGCAGGCCCGGATCATGGTCGACGCCGGTTGCCAGTGCGTCTACGTCGTCGACTCGGCCGGCGCGCTGATCATGGAGCAGACCGCCGACCGCGTGGCCGCGCTCGTGGCCGAGATCGGCGACGTGGCGGACGTCGGTTTCCACGGCCACGAGAACCTCGGCCTCGGCGTCGCCAACACCGTGATCGCCGCCCGCGCGGGCGCCACGCAGATCGACGGCTCGGTCCGCAGGTTCGGCGCCGGTGCGGGCAACACGCCGCTCGAGGCGTTCATCGGCGTGTGCGACAAGCTCGGGTGGACCACCGGCGTCGACTTCCTCCAGATCGTCGACGCGTCCGAGGACGTCATCAAGCCGGCCATGCCGGAGGAGTGCCAGCTCGACCGGATGACGCTGATGATGGGGTACGCCGGTGTCTACTCGTCGTTCCTCAAGCACGCCGGTAACGCCGCCGACCGCTACGGCGTCTCCGGCGCCAAGATCCTGCTCGAGGCCGGCCGCCGCAGGCTGATCGGTGGCCAGGAGGACCAGCTGATCGACATCGCGCTGATGCTGAGGGCGGAGCAGGACAAGGCTCTGGCCAATTCAGGGGGAGCCAACTGCTGATAGTGTGACAGCATGTCGCAGACATCTCGGGTCTCGTTGCGAGTGCCGGAACCCACCGCCTCGGTGCGTCATGGATCCGGAGAGCCGTTGCTCCTGATCCACCCGTTCATGCTCAGCCACGAGGTCTGGGCGGACGTCGTACCCACGCTTGCGGAGGACTACGAGGTCGTCGCCGCCACGCTGCCCGGCCATTGGGGCGGGCCGCACCTGCGACGGCGTGACATCTCACTGGATGCCTTCGCCGACGGGCTCGAGGAGCTGCTCGACGACCTCGGGTGGGACACGTGCCACGTCGCCGGCAACTCCATCGGCGGCTGGCTCGCGCTCGAGCTGGCCCGTCGCGGCCGGGCACGGTCGGTCGTCGCGATCGCTCCGGCCGGTGGGTGGAGGCGCTACTCGTGGACGCAGGCGCTGGTCGGTCTGAAGTTCCTGCTGATCGCACCCGCAGCCTTCCTCGGGCGGCTCAGCGGTGACCTTGCCCGTCAGCTTCCGGCCTGGCTCCTGCGACCGCTGCTGCAGATCGTTAGCAGCCATCCCGAGCGGATGAGCAGAGCGCAGCGCCACGCATTCGTGCGGGCCGCGACCCACTGCTCGGCGTTCCTCCCCTACTTCTGGTCCGACCTCCGCCGCGGCGGCGTGAGCGACCTCGACCACATCGACGTCCCCGTCCGCCTGGTCCTGTGCGAGGACGACTGGCTGCTGCCGCCGGAACGCCACGGCACGATCTTCCGCGACCAGCTGCGCGACCCGGACGTCGTCGAGCTGCCGGACGTCGGCCACGTCCCGATGTATGACGACCCGGCGGCCATCGCGCGGCTGATCGCCGAGCACGCGGGTGCTCAGGCGGAGGAGCGGTCCGAGCGCTCCGCATGACCATCCGGCGTGGCGGTGGTTGAGCAACCGTTGTCCACGTGGACAGAGGTTGTGGAGCCACCGCCGCCCGGACTGTCCGGTGTCAACCCGGTGGCCGACCGGCGGCAGGCGCTGGCAGGGTCGGGGGCATGGAGACCCCCAAGGACACGCTCATCGGCTATCTGCAGCTGGCCCGCGACTCGATCGTGTGGAAGGTGGAGGGGTTGAGCGAGTACGACGCGCGCCGGCCGATGACGCCGACCGGCACGAACCTGTTGGGGCTGGTCAAGCACCTGGCCAGCGTCGAGCTCGGCTACTTCGGCGACACGTTCGGGCGACCGAGCGGCATCGCGCTCCCGTGGCACAGCGACGATGCGGACCCCAACGACGACCTGTACCTGACCGCCGACGAGACCCGGGAGTGGGTGCTCGACCTCTACCGGACGGCCTGGGCACACGCGGCGGTCACCTTCGAGGAGTGCGAGCTCGAGACGAGTGGCCGGGTGCCGTGGTGGGGTGACGACGCCGACGTGACGCTGCACCAGATCCTGGTCCACATGGTCGCCGAGACGCAGCGTCATGCCGGCCACGCCGACATCGTGCGTGAGTCCATCGACGGTTCAGCGGGCCGTAGCGCGAGCGACTCCAACATGGACCGCTCGTACGACTGGCCGGCCCACGTCGCACGCGTGGAGGCGGCGGCGAGCGCGGCGGTCCAGCGGGGCTGACTGCGGCCTCTTCCGGCGGGTCCTCGACTCCGGACTAGAACGTGTTCTAGTATTGGGATCGCACCACTGGAGGAGGAGAGAGCGAATGTCCCAGGCTGTTCTCGACGGGGTCCGAGACCTGCTGCCCACGTTTCGTGACCGGGCTGACGAGGCCGAGCGCCTGCGCGTCGTCCCGGAGGCGTCGATCAAGGAGCTGGAGGAGGTCGGGTTCTTCCGGCTCCTGCAGCCCCGGCGGTTCGACGGCCTCGAGGCCGATCCGGTCACGTTCTACACCGCAGTCCGCGACATCGCCAGCGCGTGCGGCTCGACCGGCTGGGTCTCCAGCGTGGTCGGCGTGCACCCGTGGCAGGTGGCGCTGTTCGCGGACGAGGCGCAGCAGGCGGTCTGGGGCGAGGACACCAACACGCGGCTGAGCTCGTCGTACGCGCCGACGGGCAAAGCCACGGCGACCGAGGGCGGCTACAGGCTCAGCGGCAAGTGGAGCTTCAGCTCCGGCTGCGACCACTGCACGTGGGTGCTGCTCGGCGGGCTGGTGTTCAACGAGGACGGCAACGTCGTCGACTTCAAGACGTTCATGCTGCCGCGCAAGGACTACACGATCAACGACGTCTGGCACATGATCGGCCTGAGCGGCACCGGTTCCAACGACATCGTGGTCGAGGATGTCTTCGTGCCGGAGGCGTTCACGCTCAGCATGGGCGAGACCGGCCAGTGCAAGGGTCCGGGCCAGGAGCAGAACACCTCCGACCTCTACAAGCTCCCCTTCCACTCGATCTTCACCGGCACCATCACCACGCCGATCATCGGCATGGCGGTGGGCGCCTACGACGAGCACGTCGAGATGCAGCAGAAGCGCACCCGCGCGGCGTACCTCGGAGAGAAGGCCTCGCTCGACCCGTTCGCCGCGGTCCGGATCGCAAAGGCCAGCAGCGAGATCGACGCCGCCTGGGCGCTGCTGGTCAACAACATCCGTGAGGAGCAGGACCACGTCGCCAAAAGCGAGCAGATCCCGCTCAAGGTCCGCCTTAAGGTCCGCCGCGACCAGGTGCTCGGGTCGCAGCGCGCGATCGACGCCATCGACTCGCTGTTCGAGGCCTCCGGCGGCCGCGCGCTCACCGAAGGTACGCCGCTCCAGCGTGCCTGGCGCGACGCGCACGCCGGCCGGGTGCACGCCGCCAACGACCCCGAGCGGGCGCTGCAGATGTACGGCGCCCACGAGTTCGGCCACAAGATCGACCCCGGGATGTACTGATGCCTGAGGCCTATGACAAGGAGTCGGTCCGCCGCTCCGCGAAGGCCAAGGACCTCACCCTCAACTACTACGAGGCCGGGCCTAGGTCATTCGCCCGACCGGCATCGGCGGCGACCTGCCGCTGCTCATGCTGCACGGCGGCGGCCCCGGCGCGTCCGCGTGGTCGAACTTCGGCGCGGCACTGCCCCGGTTCGCGAGCAGCTTCCGCACCCTCCTCGTCGACCAGCCGGGCTTCGGCGGCTCGGACAAGCCACCGGTGGTCGGCAACTACTTCCGCTTCTCCATGGACCACGTCGTCGCCCTGCTCGACGAGCTGGGCATCGAGCGGGTGCACCTGCTCGGCAACAGCCTCGGCGGCGGTACGGCGACCCGCCTGGCCATCGAGCACCCAGACCGCGTCGGCCGGCTCGTCCTCATGGGCCCGGGAGGGCTGTCGCTCAACCTGTTCCACGCCGATCCGACAGAGGGCGTCAAGCGCCTCACCGAGTTCAACCTGGAGCCCAGCCGCGAAGCGCTCCGCGCGTTCATCTCGACCATGGTGGTCAACCAGGATCTCGTCACCGACGAGCTCGTTGAGGAGCGCTACGCCGACGCGACCGCGCCAGGCGCGCGCGAGGCGATGATCTCGATGGGCATGTCCTTCTTCAACAAGGACACCGCCGAGGACGGAATGCTCTGGCGCGACGCCCACAAGATCCGAAAGCACACCCTGCTGACCTGGGGCCGCGAGGACCGCGTCAACCCGCTCGACGGCGCGCTCGTCGCCCTCAAGGCGATCCCGCGGGCCACCCTGCATGTCTTCCCGAACTGTGGGCACTGGGCCCAGATCGAGGCCGCGGACGAGTTCGCCGAGGTCGCCACGAACTTCCTTGCTCGCCACCGCGAACGTCCTGGAGGAGAGCGCTCATGACCATCGACATCAAGAGCATGGGCTACGTCCGGGTCGCCTCCACCAACCCCGAGCAGTGGCAGACGTTCGCCGGCAAGGTGCTGGGCCTGGCCGAGGGACGAGGCCCCAACCCCGACCATCAGTACTGGCGGATCGACCAGGTCTCCGCCCGCCTCGTCGTCTTTCCCTCAGACGTCGACCAGCTCGACTGCGTCGGCTGGGAGCTCGCCGACCACGCCGCGCTCCAGGAGGCGCGCGAGCACCTCGAGAAGGCCGGGATCGAGGTCGAGGAGGGCAGCTCGGAAGAGCTCGCCGAGCGCCGGGTGCAGGAGCTGGTCCGGTTCCGCGACCCCTTCGACAACGTCTTCGAGCTGTTCCACGGCATCACCTACGAGTCCCGGCCAGTCGTGACGCCGTACGCCGCGACGTTCGTCACCGGCGACCAGGGCATGGGCCACATCGTGCTGCCGGTGACCGACGACGTGGAGGCGCTGCGGTTCTACCGCGACACCCTCGGCTTCCGGCTCCGTGACTCGATGAGCATGCCCGGCGAGTTCGTCGGCAAGGAGCCCGGCACGAAGGTCTGGCTGCGCTTCCTCGGCGTCAACCCGCGGCACCACTCGCTGGCGTTCCTGCCGATGCCCAACCCGTCCAAGTGCGTCCACATCATGCTCGAGGTCGACGAGCTCGACCACGTCGGACGAGCCCTCGAGCGGGTCCGCAAGCACAAGGCGCCGCTGTCGGCCACGCTGGGCCGGCACATGAACGACGAGATGATCTCGTTCTACGTCCGGTCGCCCGGCGGCTTCGACGTCGAGTTCGGCACCGACGGCCTCACCGTCGACGACGACCGCTGGGTCGCGCGGGAGTCGACCGCCGTCTCTTATTGGGGTCACGACTTCGGCGGCGGCGGGTAGCACCTACCGTGGACAAGGTGAGCGAGGTGCCAGAGGGGATGCGCAGTGACGCGCGCGAGACCTGGCCGAGCCACGACCTGATCGAGTCATGGCTCGGCGACTCGATGTACGACTTCCAGTTCCGCCCCGGCGAGGACACCTTCGTCGACGCCGACGACCCCGAGGCCATCGCCGCCGCGCGCCAGTTCCGTGACGTGCTCGGCCGGTTCGCGTCGGGGGTCACGGTCGTCACCGCGATCAGCGGCGGCGCCCCCGTCGGCCTGACCTGCCAGTCGTTCTCGTCGGTCTCGCTCAACCCACCGCTGGTGCTGTTCATCCCGGCGAGGACCTCACGCGCCTGGCCTGCGATCCAGCGCTCCGGCAAGTTCTGCGTCAACTTCCTTTCCGACGACCAGGCCGAGCTCTCCAACCAGATGGCCAGCCGTGGGCTCGACAAGTTTGCCGGCGTCTCCTGGGACCCGGCCCCGGCCACCGGCTCGCCGATGATCGAGGGCACGCTCGGCTACGTCGACTGCCAGATCCACCACGTCCACGAGGCCGGCGACCACTACATCGTCGTCGGACGGGTGCTCGACCTCGCCGTGCACGACGCGGAGAACCCGTTGCTGTTCTTCGACGGCAAGTACACCTCGACCGACTCCTGACCCCGGCTCCTACAGTGGGGCGGGTGCCCATTCACCCCCTCTGGCGTCCCTACGAGCTCGCAGACCTGGACGAGGTCGCGAAGGCCCGCGTCGGCGGGCAGTCCCGCCCGCTCGAGGTGGTGCCGTACGACGACGGCTGGCCCGGGCAGTACGACGTCCTGGCCACCCGGGTCCGCGGCGCGCTCGACGACCGCGTGCTCGTCCTCGACCACGTCGGCTCCACGTCGGTGCCGGGACTGGCAGCCAAGCCCGTCATCGACCTGACCCTCGTGGTCGCCGACAGCGGCGACGAGCCGGCGTACCTCCCCGACCTCGAGGCCGCCGGCTTCACCCTCAGGGTCCGGGAGCCGGAGTGGGAGGAGCACCGCGTCCTGGTCACCGAGGACCCGAAGACCAACCTCCACGTGTACTCACCCGGCAGCGGCGAGCCCGCTCGCGTCCGGATGTTCCGTGACTGGCTACGCACCCACGACGCCGACCGGGAGGAGTACGGCGCGCTCAAGACCGAGCTGGCAACGCAGGGCTTCGCCGACGTCATGGACTACAACAACCACAAGGCCGCGTTCGTCTACGACCTCTACGAGCGGATCTTCATCGCGGACCCTGCCCACGAGCACGACCCGCAGCCGCGCCCCTGAGGACTGGAGTCAGGGCTCCAGACAGGTCGGGATCGAGTCGACGTTCCCGCCCGGCTGCTCGGTGGCGCCACCGGGACCGTAGATCTTGACCCAGTCCACCGTGGGGAACTGACGCAGCGTCGGCATGATCTCGCCGGCGACCGTGAGCGTCGAGCCGTTGCTGTTGCAGCCGTGGGTCAACCGGACCCGTGCGATGCCGCTGGAGACCTGCAGGTCGTCGAAGCCCCAGGCCCGCGAGGTCACCAGCTGCAGGCCGGCCGCGCGCTCCGATGGCGTGGGTCCGGCAAACAGGGCGTGCAGCGCGCCCGCGGCCGGGGCGGCGCTCGGGATCGTCCTCGAGCGTGGGATGTAGAAGGGCTCCTCGCCCGTGTTGGCGGCATCCGTGTCGACGAACCAGACCTTGCGGGTGGTCGTCGCGAACCCCGCGCGGACGTCGACCACGACCCGATCGGGGTTCTGCAGCTTGGTGACCTTGAACGACGTGCGCTTCTGCACACCCAGCCCGACGGTGACGGTGCCCTCGAAGTCGCCCGCACCGACCGACGTGATCACGTTGGGCAGCGCGAAGGCCGTCCGGGTCCTGGTCGTGGCGCCGTTCGCGTCGTGATTGGTGGCCCCGTTGAAGAACACCGCCAGCACCTTGGTTCCGGCCACCCGCACGGGCAGCCCCGAGCCGTCGTGCTGCAGCACGGAGACCCACTGGAGCTGGACGTCGGCAGGGAGCCCGTTGGTGAAGCCGAACGTCACCCGGTCGACCTTCCCGACGTGCTGGGCCTGGATCGAGGTCAGGGTCGGGAGTACGACGCGCGCGGGCATCGTGGAAGCAGGTGGCGAGGACAACAGCGGAATGCCGAGCCCGAGGAGGGCGACGGCCGGCAACAGCCGCATGGACCTGACGTTCATGACGACCTCCTGGGTTCTGGTTCTCCTATGACGCCTTGCGGTGCTTCGACGTTGACAGTCGGGATGCCGCCGCCGGCGCGGGCGATGACCGCGATGCTCGGCTCGTCGGTCGGGTTCGACTCACGGTGCACGGTGAACGCCGGGACGTGCACGAAGTCGCCGGCGCGTGCGTCGAGGTGGCCGTCGAAGCCCTCGAACTCGAGGCGGAGCACCCCACGCACGACGTAGAGGCTGGACTCGTTGCGGTCGTGGTGGTGCCAGCCACTGACCGCGCCGGGCTGGGTGGTGACCCGGCCGGACCAGAGGATCGGCAGCTCGAAAGCCCGCTCCCGGGACATCCCCGGCGTGGGGTCCGCCACCTCGAGCTCGTCGAAGCGGATCACCCGCACCGGGACGACGTCGCTCATCCGGTCAGCGTGCTTCACCCGCGCATCGGCGTCCAGCCCCTGCAGGACCAGCAACCGACGACGGTCGACCGTTCGTAGACCGATGAGAAGCGGCCGATCGTGCGGTCAGACGAGCGTCAGCGACGGACGAGCAGGGGGCACGATGAGCGAGATCAGGGTGTTGGTGTCAGGGGCGAGCATCGCGGGCCCAGCGCTGGCCCACTGGCTGCGCCGACGGGGCGCGGAGGTGACCGTGGTCGAGCTGGCCCCCGGGCTGCGTCGAGGTGGTCAGGCGGTGGACGCGCGCGGGGTGGCCAAGGAGGTCATCCGGCGGATGGGTCTCGACGAGGCCGTGCGCGCGGTCTGCACCGACACCGCGGGTGCGTACACCGTGGACGCGGACGGGAAGGTGCTGGAGACCTTCCGCGCGGAGGAGAACGACGGCGACGGGTACATCTCGGAGATCGAGGTCCTGCGCGGAGACTTCTCCCAAGTGCTGTACGACGACACCCGCGACAGCGTCGAGTACGTCTTCGGCGACCGGATCGCCGACCTCACCCAGGACGCGGACGGGGTCGACGTCACCTTCGCGAGCGGCGACCGGCGGCGCTTCGACCTCGTGATCGGCGCCGACGGGCTGCACTCGGCGCTGCGGGCGATGGTCTTCGGTCCGCGCGAGCAGTTCATCCGTCACCTCGGGCTGGTGCTGGCCTTCTACACCGTGCCCAACGAGTTCGGGCTGGACCGCTGGCTGCTCGACTACCAGGAGGCGGGTCGCTCGGCAGGGCTGCGGCCGATCAAGGACGCCAGCCGGGCGATCGCCATGTTGTCCTTCCCCGCACCCGACTTCGACATCGACTACCGCGACGTCGAAGCGCAGAAGCGGTTGCTGCGCGAGCAGATGGCCGGCTTCGGCTGGGAGACCGAGCGCATCCTCGCGCACCTGGACGACACCCCGGACTTCTACCTCGACCAGGTCGCTCAGGTGGTGATGGACCGCTGGTCCAGCGGACGGGTGGGCCTTCTCGGAGACGCGGCGTTCAGCGCGTCGCCGATGTCCGGCGCCGGCAGCGGGCTCGCGCTGGTCGGCGCCTACATGCTGGCCGGCGAGCTCGCCGCCAACGACTGGGACCCGGCGGCCGGGTTCGCCGGCTTCCAGGAGCGGATGCGCGACTACGTCGAGGCCAACCAGGAGATCGGCCGGATGCACGTGCAGATGCTCGCCGCCCCCGACCGGGACGCCGAGCCGAGCCCGGAGCCCGACATGGAGGCCCTCACCGCCCTGATCGAGCGTGCGGTCAACGGCCCCGAGCTGCCCGACTACGAAGGCCTGCCGGACCGCGGGGCTCGCACCCGGCGCTCCGAGGGCTGATCGGAGCTGGCGAGTTGTGCGCGCCTGTCCAACGCGCCGCAGCTCCGCCCGGCCGCCGGCGGCCCGCCGTCTCCAATCGGTGGTGCTGCTACAGCTCGATCAGCGCGCGGTGGGTGTGGGCCGCGCCGAAGAGCTGC
The DNA here is from genome assembly GCA_963825455.1 of uncultured Actinomycetota bacterium. Taxonomy (GTDB): domain Bacteria; phylum Actinomycetota; class Actinomycetes; order Propionibacteriales; family Nocardioidaceae; genus Nocardioides. Next base: position 71,629 of record CAWGTG010000019.1, on the reverse strand, counting down.
GCCAGCGCGTGCGCGCGCTTGAAGACCAGCTGGGCGTCGTGCTCCCAGGTGATCGCGATGCCGCCGTGCAGCTGCACGGTCTCGGCGGCGATCCTCGTGAGGGCGTCGGAGCAGTACGACTTCGCGACGTGCGCGAGCTGCTCGGCGTTCGGCGCGTCCGTCGAGAGGGCGTACGACGCGGCCCACGACGCAGAGCGGGACATCTCGACGAGGACCAGCAGGTCGGCCATCCGATGCTTGAGCGCCTGGAAGGAGCCGATCGGGCGACCGAACTGCACCCGTTCCTTGGAGTAGGCGACCGTCATGCCGAGTGCCCGCGCCGACAGGCCGGCCGAGAGGGCGGCCACCCCCACGGCACCCACGAGCTCGGCCCGTGCGCGAGCCGCATCCGCGTCGCCGATGGGGGTCCCGCCGGAGACGTCGAGTGACCCGAAGCGGCTCGTCTGGTCCATGGACGGGAGCCACACGGGGTCACTGGACGCCGGATCGAGCCCTACCAGCCCGTCCGCCGTCGCTGCGACCAGGACGGTGGCCTGGTCGGCGAAGAGGGAGGGCTCGCCCGGTACGATGTACGCCGCCAGCTCGCCGGCCGCGATCCGTGGCAGTAGCCGTTGCTTGGCCTCGTCGGTGCCGCCGGCCACCAACGCCTCGGCGGTCACCAGTGATGCGAGCAGAGGAGAGGGGGCGAGCGACCGGCCGACCTCCTCCAGCACGATCATCGACTCGAGCAGTGAGAAGCCGGCGCCGCCGTACTTCTCCGGGATCGCCAGCGCGGCCACCCCGATCTGCTCGCAGAGCGTCTGCCAGAGCTCGTCGTCGTACCCGGTCTCGGAGGCCATCGCAGCCCGGACGCCGGCGGAGTCGGCGCGCTTCGCGAGCAGCGAGCGGACGGTGGCGGCCAGCTCCTGCTGCTCCTCGGAGAACGCGACCTCCATCAGCCGAGCTCCGCCAACAGCCGTTCGCGATGCATGCCCGGCGTCCCCCAGGCCGAGACCAGGGCACGGATCTTGGTCAGCCACAGGCTCAGGTCGAGCTCTGCCGTGTAGCCGATCGCGCCGTGCACCTGGAGCCCGGTGCGCGAGGCGAGGTACGCCGCGTCGCCCGCCGCCACCTTGGCCGCGCTGGGCGGGATCTCACCGAGTGCGGCGGCGAAGACCAGCGGCCGGGCGAAGTCGAGGGCGATCCGGACGTCGGCCAGAGCGTGCTTGATCGCCTGGTAGGAGCCGATCTGCCGCCCGAACTGCTTGCGCTGCTTCACGTACGCGACGCTGTCGGCCAGCACCCGCTCGCCCGCGCCCAACAGCTGGGCCGAGACGGCCAGCACCGCCGCGTCGAACGCGCCATCGGTGGCTGAGGAAGGCGCGCCAGCGACTGTCTCGAAACCCCGGACCTCGAAGAGCCGCCGAGCCCGGTCGACCGAGGAGTGCATGGGTCCGATGTCGGTGACGCGCGTCGTGCCGACATACACCTGGTCGGCGACGTCCGCGTCGAGCGCCAGGGGCACGTGCGGCGGCACGGCGACGGTCGCGATGCCCTCGACCTCGCGGCCCAGCGCGACCGGGAGGTACGCCGCGGACTCCACCCACGGGCCGGGGACGGCGTACCGGCCCAGTGCCTCGAAGGCCAGGCACACCTCGACCGGGCTCGCTTCGGTGGCCAGCATGGTCACGCCCTGCTCGGCGAGCCGGGACCAGAGCTTGAGCCCGGGCTCGTGGTCGCCATCGGCCCATGCCCGGGCGACCTTCGCGGTGTCGGCACCTGCCAGCAGCCGGTCCAGGGAGTCTGCGAGGTCGCGCTGGTCCGCGGTCAGCTCGAACCTCACGGTGCCGTCCTCGCGGGGCGCACCTCGCGCGGCAGCCCGAGGATCCGCTCGGCCACGATGTTGCGCTGCACCTCGTTTGTGCCGGCGTAGATCGGCCCGGACAGGGAGAACATGTAGCCGTCGAGCCAGCGTGACTCGAGTTCCGACTCCGGCCCGAGCAGGTCGAGGGCCGTCTCGTGGAGCGCGATGTCGAGCTCGGACCAGAAGACCTTGTTGACCGAGCCGGCCGCGCCCACGTCGCCGCCGTTCGCCAGTCGGGTGACCGTGCCCCAGGTGTAGAAGCGGTAGGCCTGCGCCTTGATCCAGGCATCCACGACGGCGTCCGCCGAGTGGGAGTCCGGATGCGCGCGGTAGAGCTCGACCAGCCGGTCCGCGGCGGCGCAGAACCGGCCGGGGGAGCGAAGCGACAACCCGCGCTCGTTGCCCGCCGTACTCATCGCGACCGACCAGCCTTCACCGACGCCGCCGAGCACGTCGGAGTCCGGCACGAACACGTCCTCGAAGAAGACCTCGGCGAAGCCGGCCTCTCCGTCCAGCTGCGCGATCGGACGCACAGTGACGCCGTCCGCGTCGAGCGGGAACAGGAAGTAGGTCAGTCCGTGGTGCCGCTGGGCCCCGGGGTCGGAGCGGAACAGCCCGAACCCCCAGTGCGCGAACGTCGCCCGGGACGACCAGGTCTTCTGGCCGTTGAGCACCCAACCACTGCGGTCGTCGTCGCGGCGCGCGGTCGAGGTCAGGGAGGCCAGGTCGGAGCCGGCCTCGGGCTCGGACCAGCACTGCGCCCAGATCTGCGCGCCGGTCGCCATGGCCGGCAGGAACCGGTCCTGCTGCTCCTGGGTGCCGTGGTCGAAGATGATCGGCGCCAGCAGGAAGATGCCGTTCTGGGAGACCCGGCCGGGCGCGCCGGCGCGGTAGTACTCCTCCTCGAGGATCACCCACTCGACCAGCGACGCCTCGCGCCCGTGGTAGTCCCGCGGCCAGGAGACCACCGACCATCGGGCCTCGGCGAGACTCGCCTCCCACGCCTGGTGGAGCGCCCAGCCTTCGGCGGTGTCCATCGACGGCAGCGGGTCTGCCGGCACGTTGGCCGCCAGCCACTCCCGCGCCTCGGCCTGGAAGGCCAGCTCAGACTCGGAGAGCTCGAGATCCATCAGCGGTCCCTCAGCTCGGTCTTGAGGACCTTGCCCGAGAGGTTGCGCGGCAGGGCCTCGACGAGCTCCACCTGTCGCGGCACCTTGAAGTTCGCGAGCTTCTCCCTGGCGAATGCGATGACGGCGTCCGGCTCGACGCTGCCGACCACGAACGCCTTGCCGACCTCGCCCATCCGCTCGTCGGGTACGCCGACGACGGCCACGTCGGTGACGCCCTCCATCCGCATCAGCGTCTGCTCGACCTCGGCCGGGTAGACGTTGAAGCCGCCGGAGATGTACATGTCCTTGAGCCGGTCGGTGATCGTGAGGTTGCCTTGCTCGTCGAGGGACCCGACGTCGCCGGTGTGCAGCCAGCCGTCCTCGTCGATCGCCTCGCGCGTGGCCTCGGGGTCGTCGAGGTAGCCGAGCATCACGTAGTCGCCGCGGACCAACAGCTCGCCGCTCTGCCCGATTTCTGGGGCGGCGATGCGGGTCTCCATGCCGGGGATCGCCCGTCCGTTGGTCGTCGCGATGGTCTCGGCGGAGTCGCCATCGCGGCACATCGTCACGACGACCGCCTCGGTCATCCCGAACGCCGTCACGACCTCGTCGATCGCAAGCTCATCGCGCATCTTCTCGATCAGCACCACGGGTACGACGGCCGCACCGGTCACCGCGAGCCGGAGAGAGGACAGGTCCCGCTCCGCGCGGCCGGGTGCGTTGAGCAGTGACTGGTAGAGGGTCGGCGCCCCCGGGAAGACGGTGATCCGCTCGCTCTCGATCAGCCGCATCGTCTCGTCGACGTCGAACGTCGCAACCGGGTAGAGGGTGCAGCCGGTGAGCAGCCCGACCACGATGCCGATCTTGTAGCCGAAGGAGTGGAAGAACGGGTTGACCACCAGATAGCGGTCGTCCTGGCGCACGCCCCCGAGCTCGGCCCAGGCCCGCGCGACACCGATGGTCTGGCGGTGCGCGCTCATCGCGCCCTTGGAGCGGCCGGTCGTACCGGACGTGAAGAGGATGTCGGCGAGGTCATCGGGATGGACGTCCTCGTGCTGCATCCCTTCGGCGCGCTGTCCGGCCGCCATGAGCTCGTCGAGCGTGATGATGACCCGATCCCCGACCCCGGCCTTGCTCAGCTCGTGGACCTGGTCGCGCCCGAGGAAGCCGTCGTGGACCACGGCCTTCGTGGCACCGGTGCGCTCGACGATGTCGGCCACTTCCGCCCCGACGTACCGCGAGTTGACCGGCACCAGCACCGCGCCCGCATATGACACGGCGAGTGCGGCAACCGCCCAGTCGATGCTGTTGGGACCCCAGACCACGATCCGGTCCTCGCAACGGACGCCACTGGCGACGTAGACCTGGCTGGTCGCCCTGACGAGCTGCAGGAGCTCGGAGTAGGACACGGTCCGGTCGCCCTCGACGTACGCCGCGTGGTCGCCGAACCGCTCCGCGGCATCACGGAGCAGGACAGGGAGCGTCTCCAAACCAAGCATTTGCTTGGTAGGATACCAAACGTGGACCTGAGCTACTCCGCCGAGGACGAGGCCTTCCGGGCCGAGATCCGGGCGTGGCTCGAGGACAACCTGACCGGCCAGTTTGCGGCGGTCAAGGGGCTCGGCGGTCCCGGCAGGGAACACGAGGCGATCGAGGAGCGGCTGGCCTGGAACCGGCACCTGGCGGCCCATGGCTGGACCGGCGTCGGCTGGCCCGTGGAGCACGGCGGCCGGGGCCTGAGCCTGTGGCAGCAGGTGATCTTCCACGAGGAGTACGCGAGGTCGAACGCCCCCAACCGCGTCAACCACCTCGGCGAGGAGCTGCTCGGGCCGACGCTGATGGCGTTCGGCACCAAGGAGCAGCAGGAGCGGTTCCTCCCGAAGATCCTGGCCGTCGAGGAGCTGTGGGCGCAGGGCTACTCCGAGCCGGGGGCCGGCTCCGACCTGGCCAACGTGCAGACGAAGGCGCGGCTCGACGGAGGCGAGTGGGTGGTCGACGGCCAGAAGGTCTGGACGTCCAACGCCCACTTCAGCCAGTGGCTCTTCGTGATCGCCCGCTCCGAGCCCGGCTCCCAGCGGCACCGCGGGCTGTCGTTCCTGCTGGTGCCCATCGACCAGGACGGCGTCGAGGTCCGGCCGATCGAGCAGCTGACGGGCGGCTCGGAGTTCAACGAGGTGTTCCTCACCGGAGCCCGGACCGCCGCCGACCTGGTCGTCGGAGAGCCCGGTGACGGCTGGCGGGTCGCGATGGGGCTGCTCGGCTTCGAGCGAGGCGTCTCGATCCTGGCCCAGCTGGTCGGCTTCGACCGCGAGCTCGACGGCGTCATAACCCTCGCGAAGCACAACGGCGCGATCGACGACCCCCTGCTGCGCGACCGGTTGGCCGGGCTGAAGGTGGAGCTCGAGGTCATGCGGTTCACCGCGCTGCGGTCTCTCTCGGCGGTGACCGCCGGCGACGACTCGTCGGCCGGCGGGGGAGCAGCCTCGATCTTCAAGCTGGTCTGGGCCAACTGGCACAAGCGGCTCGGGGAGGTCGCCATGGATGTGCGTGGCCTCGACGGGCTCATGGCCGTCGCCGCGCCATACGAGTTGGACGACTGGCAGCGGCTCTACCTGTTCTCGCGCTCCGACACGATCTACGGCGGCAGCGACGAGGTGCAGCGCAACATCCTGGCCGAGCGGGTGCTCGGCCTGCCGCGGGAGCCCAAGGGGGCCCAAGAAATGACCAAGCGATGACGACCGTCCGTGCCGAACAGACGGCTCCCGACTACGTGCCCGGCCACGACCTGCTGGCCGGCAAGGTCGTCGTCGTGACCGCCGCGGCCGGGGCCGGCATCGGTGCCGCCGTCGTACGCCGGGCGCTCGAGGAGGGCGCGAAGGCGGTGGTCTTCAGCGACACCCACGAGCGCCGGCTCGCCGAGGCCGAGGAGGCGCTGGCCGCGGAGTTCGGGGGCGACCGGGTGCGGCAGCTGGTCTGCGACGTGACCGACGAGGCGCAGGTGCAGGCGCTGATGGAAGCGGCCGACGAGCTCGGCGGCGTCGACATCATGATCAACAACGCCGGTCTCGGCGGGACGTCGTCGGTGCTGGAGATGACCGACGAGCAGTGGTCCAAGGTTCTCGACATCACGCTCACCGGCACCTTCCGCTGTGTGCGGGCCGCCGGCCAGCGGTTCGTCGCTTCCGGGAAGAGGGGCGTGATCGTCAACAACGCGTCGGTCATCGGCTGGCGGGCCCAGGAGGGGCAGGCGCACTACGCCGCAGCGAAGGCTGGGGTGATGGCCCTGACCCGCTGCGCCGCGGTCGACCTGGCGCCGCACGGCATCCGCGTCAACGCGGTGAGCCCGAGCCTGGCGATGCACCCGTTCCTGGCCAAGGTCACCTCCGACGAGCTGCTCGCAGAGCTCAAGCAGCGGGAGGCGTTCGGCCGCGCCGCCGAGCCCTGGGAGGTCGCGAACGTGATGGTCTTCCTCGCCAGCGACTATGCGTCGTACATGACCGGCGAGGTCGTCGCCGTCTCGAGCCAGCAGTCATGAGCACCCAGCCGCCCACCACCCGACCCGAGAACAGGCGCAGTGAGCTGCTCGCCATCACCGCAGGGCTCTTCGCGAAGAAGGGATTCCGCAACACCACGGTCCGCGACATCGCGGACGCGGCCGGCATCCTGTCCGGAAGCCTCTACCACCACTTCGACTCCAAGGAGTCGATGGTCGACGAGATCCTGTCGACGTTCCAGGAGGAGCTGTTCGGGCAGTACGACGAGATCATCGCCAGCGACGCGGACCCGCGCTCCAAGCTCGAGCAGGCGGTGCTGGTCTCGTTCGAGGCGATCGACAAGCACCCCGACGAGGTCGCGATCTTCCAGAACGACGCGGCGTACCTGCTCGGCTTCGAGCGGTTCGCCTACCTCGGCGACCGCAACGAGCAGTCCCGCCAGGTCTGGCTGACGCTCCTGAAGGCAGGCGTCGACGAAGGGGTGCTCCGCGACGACCTCGACCTCGAGCTCACCTACCGCTTCATCCGCGACACCGTCTGGGTCGCCGTCTCGTGGTACCGGCCCGGCGGCCGGCGGACGCACGCCGAGATCGCGCAGCAGTACCTGACCATCCTGCTGGAGGGGATCCACGCATGAGCGAGGCGTACATCGTCGACGCCGTCCGTACCCCGGTCGGCAAGCGCGGCGGCGCGCTGGCCGACGTCCACTCGGCCGACCTGGCTGCGCACTCCATCAAGGCGCTCGTGGACCGCACAGGCATCGACCCCGGCGCCGTCGACGACGTGATCCTCGGCTGCTGCGACACCATCGGGTCGCAGGCCGGCGACGTCGCGCGCACGGCGTGGCTGGTGGCCGGGCTGCCCGAACACGTGCCGGGGGTGACCATCGACCGTCAGTGCGGCTCCTCGCAGCAGGCGGTGCACTTCGCCGCGCAGGGCGTGATGTCCGGCACCCAGGATCTCGTGGTCGCCGGCGGTGTGCAGAACATGAGCGCCATCCCCATCTCCGCGGCCATGCTGGTGGGCCAGCCATACGGCTTCTCCACGCCGTTCGCCGAGTCGCCCGGCTGGCAGGCGCGGTACGGCGACCAGGAGGTCAGCCAGTTCCGCTCCGCCGAGCTGATCGCCGAGAAGTGGGACATCTCGCGCGTGGAGATGGAGGAGTTCGCGCTCGCCTCCCACGAGCGAGCTCGGACAGCGATCGCCGAGGGTCGTTTCGCACGCGAGATCGTCGCCCTTGGCCTGCCAGATGGTGATACCTGCGACACCGATCAGTGCCCCCGCGAGACCTCCATGGAGAAGATGGCCGGCCTCGAGCCCTTGGCTCCCGGCGGCCGGATCACCGCAGCGGTCGCCTCCCAGATCTGCGATGCCTCGTCGGCGCTGCTGATCGCCTCCGAGCAGGCCGTCGCCGACCACGGGCTCACCCCGCGGGCGCGGATCCACCACCTCTCTGTGACCGGGGACGACCCGGTCTGGATGCTCACGGGTCCGATCCGGGCCACCGAGCGTGCCTTCGCGAAGACCGGCCTCACCGTCGACGACATCGACCTGTTCGAGTGCAACGAGGCGTTCGCCTCCGTCGTGCTCGCGTGGATGAAGGAGACCGGCGTCCCGCACGACAAGGTCAACGTCAACGGCGGTGGCATCGCGCTGGGCCACCCGATCGGCGCCACCGGCACCCGGATCATGGCCACCCTCCTCAACGAGCTGGAGCGCACCGGCGGCCGCTACGGCCTGCAGACGATGTGCGAGGGCGGCGGCCAGGCCAACGTCACGATCATCGAGCGGCTCTGATCGGGCCCCGAATCGACGGAATCAGCGACGTCGACCCGGCCGTGACCGACGAGACGGTCTGCGGTCGAGAACCGTCGCGACGGATCCCGCCGTCAGGCGCACATTTGCACAACTTCGCAGTGCACCTTTTCGCAAATTGCACCCATTGACCGCAGAAGTTCCGGGGGTGGAGATTCAGCCCCGGATCTTCTCGGGCGGTCCGTCACCCGAGCAGCGCCATGCCTGAATCCAGGCAGCTTTCATCCAGTGGCTCGATCGAGCCCTTCACAAGGAGATTCTCGGGTGAGAAGACTCTTCATCGGGAGCGCAACACTCGCGCTCACCGCGGCAATGGCCGTACTGGCCCCAACCGGCGCCAACGCCACGCCTCTGCACGACTCCGGCCGAACGGCACCATCGCAAGGGAGGACAGCGGCCAAGCCCGCGCCGCCCGGAGGTATCGCGGCGGCGGCTGCCTCCGCGGACCGGCTGATCAGCAGCAAGCCGGAGGTGCTGAAGGCCGGCAAGCACGACGCGTTCAAGGCCGGCAAGGTCCTGAGCTCCATGGGGCTCAACTACGTGCCGTACGAGCGCACCTACCGCGGCATCCCCGTGATCGGCGGTGACTTCGTGGTGTCGACGGACGACAACGGCAAGATCCTGGCGACCAGCGTCGCGCAGACCCGCAAGGTCAAGCTCCGCTCGGTCAAGGCCACCGTCTCCAAGGCCGCGGCCCGCGCCACCAGCACCCATCGGCTGAACCGGGCCACCCTCGGCAAGAGCCGCCTCGTGGTGCTGCAGACCAAGCACTCCCGGCTCGCGTGGGAGACCTGGGTGACGGGTCGCAAGCACGGCGAGGCCTCGCGCCTCACGGTGTACGTCGACGCCCGCTCCGGTCGGGTCCTCACCACGAAGGAGCACGTCCTCGAGGGCACCGGCAACGGAAACTGGGAGGGCGCCGTCACGATCCCGACCGCCGGCTCAGGCTCGTCGTTCTCGATGACGAACACCAACGCCAGCACCATGCGATGCCAGAACTCCTCCAACAACACGACGTTCACCGGAACCGACAACATCTGGGGCAACGGCAGCGGCACCGACCGCGAGACCGGCTGTGTCGATGCGTTCTACTCCGCCGAGAAGATGCGCCAGATGATGTCGACCTGGCTGGGCCGCAACGGCATGGACGGCTCGGGCGGCTGGGTGCCGATCCGCGTCGGCCTCAACGACGTCAACGCCTACTACGACGGCACCCAGGTCCAGATCGGCCACCGCCAGGGCACCAACGAGTGGATCGGCTCGATGGACGTGGTCGCGCACGAGTTCGGCCACGGAGTCGACGACCGTACGCCGGGCGGCATCTCCGGCGGTGGCACCCAGGAGTTCGTGGGCGACACCTTCGGGGCGGCGACCGAGTTCTTCTCCAACAACCCGGCCGACGCGCCCGACTTCCTCGTGGGCGAGGAGATCAACCTGGTGGGCCAGGGCCCGATCCGGAACATGTACAACCCGTCCGCTGTCGGCGACCCCAACTGCTACTCGAGCTCGATCCCGGGCACCGAGGTGCACGCGGCGGCCGGACCCGGCAACCACTGGTTCTACCTGCTGTCCCAGGGGTCCAACCCCGCCGGCGGTCCGGCCAGCCCGACCTGCAACGGCTCGTCGATCACCGGCATCGGCATCCAGAACGCCCAGAAGATCATGTACAACGCGATGCTGATGAAGACGAGCTCGTCGTCCTACCTGAAGTACCGGACCTGGACGCTCACCGCGGCCAAGAACCTGACCCCGGGCAGCTGCACGTACTTCAACACCGTCAAGGCGGCGTGGGACGCGGTCTCGGTCCCGGCCCAGGCTGCTGACCCGACCTGCTCGGCGACCGGCGGCGTGACCGTCACCAACCCGGGCCCCAAGTCGGGCACCGTCGGTACGGCGATCGCGTCGTTCACGCTGTCCGCCACGGGCGGCACCGCGCCGTACACCTGGACGGGTTCCGGCCTCCCGCCGGGCGTCTCCGTCTCGTCGTCCGGCACCGTCTCGGGCACGCCCACGACAGCCGGCACCTACAACGCCACGGTCACCGCGACCGCGGCCAGCGGCGGCTCCGGCTCGGCGACGTTCACCTTCACCATCTCCGGTGGCGGTGGCGGCTGCTCCGGCCAGAAGCTCGGGAACCCGGGCTTCGAGACCGGTACGGCGGCACCGTGGTCGGCGTCCGCGGGCGTGATCGACAACTCGGCCAGCCAGGCCGCGCACGCCGGCGCGTGGAAGGCGTGGCTGGACGGCTACGGCACCACCCACACCGACACGCTCAGCCAGTCGGTCGCCATCCCGGCCGGGTGTGGCGCGACGCTCACCTTCTACCTGCACATCGACTCCGCCGAGACCACCACCTCGGTGCAGTACGACAAGCTCACGGTGAAGGCGGGCTCGACCACCCTGGCGACGTACTCCAACCTCAACAAGGCCTCGGGGTACAGCCAGAAGTCGTTCAACGTCTCCTCGTTCGCGGGGCAGACGGTGACGATCAGCTTCACCGGCACCGAGGACAGCTCGCTCCAGACGTCGTTCGTCATCGACGACACGGCGCTGACGCTCAGCTGATCCTGAGCTCGGCCTGACGCGGGGCACGGCGGCCGCCACCGGGAAACCGGTGGCGGCCGTCGGGTCAGGTGGAGAACAGTGCCGGTCGTGGACATCCGCCCGTTCGGCCCCGACGACACCGAGCAGGTGGCGGCGTACGTCGACATCGTGAACGCCTGCTCAGCCGTCGACTCGCCGTGGGTGCACCCGCTGACCCCGGGGGTGGCAGACGGCCGACTCCGCTACGGCTGGGACGGCGAGGTGGAGACGCCGTACCTGTGCCTCGTCGACGACCTCCCGGTCGCGGTCGGCTCCGTCGGGACCGGCGACTACGACAACCGGCACCTGGCCTGGCTGGACGTCAGGGTCCGCCCCGAGCGCAGGCGCCGCGGGCTCGGGTCCGAGATGCTCGAGGCCATGATCGCCGAGACCAGGTCACGCGGGCGCACGTCGATCGGCGCCCACGGCTGGGACGGCGAGATGCCGCGTGCGTTCGCAGCTCGGCACGGCCTCGAGGAGAGGAGCCGATCGGTCAACCGGCGCCAGCACCTCGCCGAGGTGGACTGGGCGGTGTTGGAGCGGCTGCACGCCGAGGCGCGGGCCGCGGCGTCGGCGTACGAGCTCGTCCGGCGGGTCGGCCGCACCCCCGATGACGAGCTGGGGGCGGTAGCCGAGATGTCGGCGGCCATCAACGACGCACCGACCGACGACCTCGACATCGAGGACGAGGTCTACTCCCCCGAACGGGTGCGGGCCTACGAGGAGGCCCAGCTCGCGAGGGGCGACTCCCTGTACCGGGTCCTCGCCCGGCATCGCGACACCGGGGAGCTGGCCGGCCACTCGGTGGTGGCGGTCGAGGGCGGGCGGCCCGAGCTGGCTCACCAGCACGACACCAGCGTGGTGGGCGCGCATCGCGGCCACCGCCTGGGCGTCCTGCTCAAGACCGACATGAACCTCTGGCTGCGCACGGACCAGCCCCAGCTGGCCAGCATCGACACGTGGAACGCCGAGTCCAATCGCCAGATGATCGGCGTCAACGACGCGATCGGCTACCGGGCAATGGGCCGGCAGCTGCAGTTCCAGAAGTCGATCTAGTGTCCAGGAACCCCACTCACGGCTCGCAGGTGATGGTTCTGACCAGCTGTGCGCGGGCGATGAAGGGGGCGTCGGACGCGTTGGTGGTCGTCCACGTGCGGACCGCGACGCGAGCGCGGTAGGTGTGCGTGCCGTAGGTAGCGCCGGCGCAGACGGTGGCGTCGTAGCTCCAGGTGCCGCCCGTGAAAGGCCCGCCGTAGCGGCCGATGCTGGCCGGCTCGTCGATCGGGTCGACAGTCTCCTTGCTGCCGTCCTCGTGGAGGATCTGCAGCCCGGTGCGGGTCGCCGTCCGGAGGACGCCAGCGGACTCGGGGCAGGTCACCATGCGACGGTTCTGCAACTCCATCGTGCCGGGCTCGCTCGCTGACGGCCCGTCGTTGGCGCGCAGGTTCAGCGTCAGGCTGCAGCCGTTGCTGGATCCCGAGGCGTCGGTGAAGGTGTCGGTCCGGTTGGCCCACCCGGCTCAGTGCGCTAGGGCCCGCCGGTACCGCTCGCCGAGCCGGGCCACGGCGTCGACCAGCTCAGGCGGCTCGGTGACGTGGAAGTCCAGGCCGAGCATGCCGATGTAGACAGCGACGATCTCGATGCTGTCACCGCCGGTGACCAGCACGCAGTGGTCGGCGTCGACGCTCTCGACCACGCCCACCGTCGGGTTGATCCGGGCCAGAACCTCTTCGGCCGGCGCGTCCACACCGATCCGCGTGTGGTGGCGCCAACCCGAGAAGGCGACCTCGCGGAGCACGAAGGACGTGTAGTCCTCGCCGGGCAGCGGTTGCGGCGTGAAGCGCCGGCCGCCGGGCGTTCGCAGGCGCATCCAGTCCAGGCGGTACGGCGCCCAGGTGTCGGTCCGGGCGTCGCGGGCGACCACGAACCAACGTCGCTGCCAGCTCACGAGCCGGTACGGCTCGAGCTGGAGCCGACTTGCTTCGTGGGGGGCCTTGTAGTCGAACCGCAGCTCCACGTGGTCGCGCACCGCGCCCGCAACCTCGGAGAGCAGCGACGGGTCGACGATCGGGTCGTCGACGTTCGAGCCCGTGTTCTCGGGGCCGGCGCTCACGGCATCGCGGAGCGCGTTGACCCGGCGCTGGAGCCGGTGGGGGAGCACGTGCTCGAGCTTGGCCAGCGCACGCGCACTGGTCTCCTCGATGCCGGTGATCCCGGTGCCGGCGCGCAGACCCACCGCCACCGCGACCGCCTCGTCCTCCTCGAGCAGCAGCGGCGGCAGCTTGGTGCCGACCCCGAGCCGGTATCGGCCGCCCGGACCGCGGACGGCGTCCACCGGGTAGCCGAGCCCGCGCAGCCGGTCGATGTCGTTGCGGACGGTCCGGTCGGTGACCCGGAGCCGGTGCGCGAGCTCGGCCCCGGACCAGTCGGAGCGAGCCTGGAGCAGGCCGAGCAGGGCCAGCATCCGGGCCGCGGTGTCCGCCATGGGAGGCTCCCCGAAAACTCGTCGAAAGTCGCTGGAATTGTAGGAACGAAACGTCCCTGAATTGCTTCTAGCGTAGCCGTCATGACCACCACCGAGAACACCACCATCCAGCCCTTCACCATCACGATCCCCGAGGCCGACCTCGAGGACCTGCAGAACCGCCTGGCCCGCACCCGCTACGCCGTTTCCGCCCCCGGCGACGACTGGGTCTACGGCACCCCCACCGCCTACCTGCAGGACATGGTGGAGCGCTGGAAGTCGTTCGACTGGCGCGCCCAGGAGGCCCGGATGAACGCCGTGCCGAACTTCGTGACCGAGGTCGACGGCCAGACCGTCCACTTCGTGCACGTCCGCTCGGCGCACGAGGACGCGACGCCGCTGCTGCTCCTGCACACCTACCCGGGCTCGTTCGCCGAGTTCCTGGACATGATCGGCCCGCTCACCGACCCCGAGGCGCACGGCGGCAAGGCCGAGGACGCCTTCCACGTCGTCGTCCCGTCGATGCCCGGCTTCGGCTTCTCCACGCCGCTCGTCGACGAGGGCTGGACGATGGCCCGGGTGGCCCGGACCTACGACCAGCTGATGCGCCGGCTCGGCTACTCGTCGTACGGCACCCACGGCAGCGACGGCGGGGCGATGGTGTCGCGGGAGCTGGCCATCCTGAACCCGGAGGGCTTCCTGGGTGCGCACGTGCTGCAGCTCTTCTCGTTCCCGTCCGGCGACCCGTCGGAGTTCGAGAAGTTCGGGCCGAAGGAGTACGCCGCGCTCGAGTTCCTCGGCTGGTTCCAGTCGGTCGGCGGCTACAACCAGATGAACGGCACCCGGCCCCAGACCATCGCGGCCGCGCTGGCCGACTCACCGGTCGGGCAGCTCGCCTACAACGAGCTGTTCGAGAACTTCGGCAACGGGACCAGCCTGGTCTCGCCGGAGCAGGTGCTCACCCAGGTCACGCTCTACTGGCTGACCAACACGATGGCGACGGCAGCGCGCTACCACTTCGCCGAAGGGCGCTCCGGCGTCGAGCCGCAGGTCAGCCACGGCCGGACCGGTGTGGTGGTCTTCAAGGACGACTTCCAGACGATCCGGCCGCTGGCCGAGCGCGACAACGACAACATCGTGCACTGGACCGAGTTCGACCGCGGTGGCCACTACGCCGCTCTCGAGGTGCCCGAGCTGGTCGTCGACGACCTGCGGGTGTTCTTCGCCGGTGACCACTAGTGTCCCGCACTGGAAGTACGGCACGTAATTCCGTGCTCCGAGTACGTGCATCGCCAGGCGTCGGAGCGACGCTCTACTTGTTCGTCCAGTGAGGTTCGTCAACGCCGCGAGGTGCGTGCTCGGGGTGCGGAATTATGTACCGTACTTTCAGTGCGGGACACTAGTCACTGACCTCATCGACCGCACCGGACGGTGCGGTCGATGAGGTCTTCAATGCTGGGTTGAGGGGCGCTCAGCGCAGGCCGAGCCTTTTGAACAGGTCGACCTTGCTCTTACGCGGAGCTGCCAGCCGGGGGGAGACCACGCTCGAGCCGACCGGTTCGAAGCTGATGCCGTCGAGGACGACGGGTGCCCCCAGAGTTGTAGTCGCGCCGACCTGACCCGGAAGGAGGGTGTCACCACCGCTGCTGATCCCGGCGGCGCCGGCGACGATGAGGCTCGTGGTGCCGTCGGAGGCGACCCACGATTGCGCCGGGATGTAGCCGGCCGGGAGCGTGAAGACCACGGAGTCGGAGAACTGACCCGGGTCGCTGTTGTCGCAGGTCGCGTCTCCGCCGGGCCCGTTGGACGCGACTGCGACTCCGGACAGGTGCACGGTCCCGAACCGGTCCTTCCGGTAGGTCGGCTTGCCGAGCCCGGGCAGAACCGCGCCTGCGCTCTGCCAGACGCAGTCGCCTTCGCCGCCGTTGCCGAAAACCGGCGACTTCTGCACCTCGTTCGGGACCAGGTCGGCGGCGGTCAGCGAGCCGTCCTTGACCTTGTCGGTGGTGACCGCGTTCTTCTTGATCTTCTTGGTGGTGACCGCGTTCTTCTTGATCTTCTTGGCCGTCACGGCGTTGTTCTTGAGCTGGGGCGTGCCGATGGTCGCGGCGGCGAAGCCGGCGCCGGCCGCCGAGACGACCAGCGCGAGGATGGCGACTAGGAGGGCGACCGGCGACATCGCCGACCCGACCCTCCGCAAGACTGCGTTCATCTGAGGAGAACCTCCATGGGAGAAATCAGGGCGGCTCACCCTGACAGGCCACGGAACGACGAACAAGGCACGTCTGGGTCTTGCCTAGGAGTGACTAGACCGTGTAGCGGCCGGCCCGCTCCAGCTCCTCGACCGCACGGATGACGATGCGGTCGATGAGCTCCTCGCACGTGGGCAGGTCGTCGATGACCCCGACCACCTGCCCCGAGGCGAGGACGCCGGCGCCGGTGTCGCCCTCGACCAGCCCGGCCTTCAGCAGCGTCGGGGTGTTGGCCGCCAGCGTCATCTGGCCCAGGGTCCGGCCCTGGGCCTTGCGCATCGCGCGGCCGTCGCGGGCGAGCTGGAGCCAGCTCGTCCCGCTCTCCTTCCTGAACTGCTGAGTCCTGCGGATCGTCGGGCCGAGGCGCCGCAACGAGCCGCTCTCCTCGACCTCGTCGACGAAGGGCGTCCGCAGCATCCGGTGCGGCATCCCGTCGACCTTGGTCGTCACGACGGTCCCGGTGAGGTCGGTGCCGAGGTAGAGCTGCTTGACCGAGTCCGGCACCGCGGAGTCCTGGGTCAGCAGGAAGCGGGTGCCCATGCCGACCGCGGCCGCGCCGTACGACAGGGCTGCGGCCAGGCCGCGGCCGTCGAAGAACCCGCCCGCGGCGACGACCGGGATCTCCACGGCGTCGAGCACTGTCGGCAGCAGCAGCGTGGTGGGGACGGGTCCGGTGTGGCCGCCGCCCTCGCCGCCCTGGACCATCACGGCGTCCGCGCCCCAGCCGGCCACCTTCACCGCGTGCTTGGCAGCACCGATGGACGGCATGACGACCAGGCCGTGGTCCTTGAGCTTCTTGATCAGCTCGGGCTTCGGGGCGAGCGCGAACGACGCCACCTTCACGCCGTGCTTGATCAGCAGCCCGCAGCGCTCATCGGCGTCGCCGGCGTCCGCTCGCAGGTTCACTCCGAACGGCTGGTCGGTGCGGCTCTTCACGTGGAGGATCGCCTTCTCGAGCTCCGCGACGGTCATCGTGGCGCCGGCCAGGATCCCGAGCCCGCCGGCGTTCGCCGTACCGGTCACCAGCCGCGGGCCGGAGACCCAGCCCATGCCGGTCTGCACGACCGGGTGCCGGACGCCGACCAGGTCGGTGAACGGCGTGCGGAGCACTTGGTCAAGCATCTTGGGGGACTTCCTTGAACCGCAGGCCCTTCGGGTCGAGCACCTCGTTGATGAGGATCAGCTCCTCGGCCGTGGGGAGCCGGCTCTCCGGTATCGCGCCGTCGGCCTCGATGTGCAGGTCGCAACCCGACGCGTCGCGCACCTCGTCGAGCGTGACGCCGGGGTGGACGCTCAGCAGTCGCAGGGTGTCGCCGGGGCCGTGCAGGTCGAACACGGCGAGGTCGGAGACGATCCGGTGGATGTCGTTGTAGCGCGAGGCACCCGTGCCGGCGTCCTTCGCGCGGGCCGGCCCGACGCCGGACACGACGTCGACCTGCTCGACGAACACGCGCGGTGAGTGCTTCGGGACCCAATACGACGTCCGGTTGTTCACTGTGTTCCCCGGAGCGCCGCGAGAGCCGAGCAGCTGCCGCGTCGGGCGCGCGAAGTCGCCGATGGCTGAGATGTTCTGGTTGCCGTGCTTGTCGACCTGGGTCGCGCCCATCATCACGTGCCGCTTGCCGTAGGCCACCACGTCGAAGACCTTGTGGAACGGGATCCAGCCCTCCACGACGTCGCGCTCTACCGAATGTGGGGCGAACAGCGGCGGGGGGCTGGCCAGGAACAGCGACTCGCCGTCGGAGATGACGAGGTCGGGGTTCTGGGTGAGCCGGCAGAGCCGGACGCCGAGCATGGGCAGCAGCCCCATCGGGCTGGCGAACACCTCGCCGTCGTCGGCGAACGCGTCAGCGATGGCGGCGGCGCAGACGTCTGCGCGCGTCGCGCTCACGTGCCCTCCTCCGCGAACGCGTGGACCGCGGCCTGGTACGCCGCCTCGTCACCGGACAGGAACCGCTCGCGGAACGCCGTCCACTCGTCGTCGGTGCCGCCCGCCGCCGCGGCGTACGCGCGCTGGAACTTCTCGTCGCGCTCGTAGTCCGGGGTGCAGGTCGTGAAGTGCGCGCCGTTCGGCGTCTCGACCACACCGTCGACCATCATCCGGCTGATCAGCAACCGCTGCACGGGCGCGTCGACGGTCAGCCCGGCGGTGTCGACGATCTCCTCGCACGAGACGTAGGCCCGCTCGGCGGCCATGCAGAAGAGGTCGTCGAAGTAGGGATCGGGGCCGAGGTACGTCGCGTTGCCGTGCTGGTCCGCGCGGTTCAGGTGCACCAGCGCCACGTCGAGCTCCAGGGCGGGTACCGCGACGAGGGTCTGGCCGTCGGCGTACGGGCTGGTGACCGTCTTGATCCACGGGTTGTTGACCAGCACGTCGGAGCCGAGCCCGGCGCGCGCCGGCAGGAACGGCAGCCGTTGCGCCGCGGCCCTCAAGCCGGTCTGGAACATCCCCTCATCGAGCTCGACGACCTCGGGGATGGTGCCCGCCTGGCGGGCCTTCTGGAAGTTCGGCTCGAGCGGCACCGAGTCGAGCGAGACGAAGGCGTAGACCAGCTTCTTCACCTTGCCGGCCCGGACCAGCAGGCCGACGTCGGCGCCGCCCCAGCTGACCAGCGTGAGGTCCTTGAGGTCGGAGCGGAGGATCGCGCGGACCAGAGCCATCGGCTTGCGCCGAGGCCCCCAGCCGCCGATGCCGAGAGTGATGCCGTCGTCGAGCGTGGCGACGACCTCGTCGATCGTCATCCGTTTGTCGCGGGGCCCCTTGGTCACTTGAAGTTGGCCCTGAGCTCGTCGCTGACGCCCGAGAGGTTGAGCTCGAAGGTGAACCCCTGCTCGAACCGGTAGCTCTTGTTGACGTCGACCGGGTCGATGCCGTTGAGCGCCTCCTTGGCGGCCCGGATCACCCGGCCGTCCTTGGCGGCGATCTCGCCGGCCACCTTCAGGGCGGCGTCGTCGAGCTGGTCCCGCGGGACCACCTCGAGGACGCTCCCGTGGGGGAGCAGGTCCGCGGCCGTGATGGTGCGGCCGGTGAAGTAGAGGGTGCGCATGAGGTGCGGCGGCACCAGCCGGGCGAGATGGGTGGCCGCGCCGAGCGCGCCCCGGTCCACCTCGGGGACCCCGAAGTAGGCGTCGTCGCTGGCCACGATGCAGTCGGCGTTGCCGACCAGGCCCACGCCACCGCCGAGGCAGTGCCCGTTGACCGCGGCGATCACCGGTACCGCGCACTCGTAGACCGCCTTGAACGCCGCGTAGCAGCCGCGGTTGGCACCGATCAGGGCGTCGAACCCGCTGGTGTTCTGCATCTCCTTGATGTCGACGCCGGCGTTGAAGCCCCGGCCCTCGGCCCGCAGCACGACCACCCTGGTGTCGAGATCCGCGGAGGCCTCGTCGAGAGCGCCGGCGACGTCGAACCAGCCCTGCACGGTCAGCGCGTTGACCGGGGGGTGGTCCATCGTGATCACGCGGATCCCGTCGGACCTGAGGTCAGAGGTGGTCGGCACTCTCTCTCCTTACCAAGCAAGTGCTTGGTAGGGTAGCACCATGGCGCTCGCCCTGGACCTGTCCGGCCGTGTCGTGCTGGTCACCGGAGGCACGCGCGGGATCGGGCTCGGCATCACCGACGCGTGCCGCGCCGCGGGTGCGCGGGTGCTCACCTGTTCCCGGTCGGACGTCGACGCGACCGACCACTACGTCTGCGACGTCCGGGACCCCGACGCGGTCCAGGCACTCGTGGCGCAGGTGGTCGCCGACACCGGCCGCCTCGACGTGCTGGTCAACAACGCCGGTGGCGCGCCGTACGCCCTCGCCGCGGACGCCTCGACCCGCTTCCACGACAAGATCGTCGGCCTCAACCTGCTCGCCCCGCTGCTGTGTGCGCAGGCGGCCAACGTGGTGATGCAGCAGCAGGAGAGTGGCGGAGCGATCGTCAACATCTCGTCGGTCTCCGCCACGCGACCCTCGCCCGGCACGGCCGCGTACGGCGCCGCGAAGGCGGGCCTCGACTCGCTCACGTCGTCGCTGGCGGTCGAGTGGGGGCCGAAGGTGCGGGTGAACTCGATCGACGTCGGCCTGTGCCGCACCGAGGACACCGCCGACCACTACGGGGGTGACGCCCAGGTTGCCGCGATCGAGCGCACCATCCCGCTGGGGCGGATGGCCCGGCCCGAGGAGGTCGGTCACGTCGCGGTCTTCTTGGCCAGTGACCTGGCGTCGTACGTGTCCGGCGCTCGGGTCCAGTGCCACGGCGGGGGAGAGCCTCCTGCGTTCCTGGCCGCCCTGGAAGGAAGCTCATGAGCCTGTTGGAAGGTCGCGTCGCGATCGTCACGGGAGCAGGCCGAGGGATCGGCCGGGCGCACGCGCTCGAGCTCGCCTCGCACGGCGCGGCGGTCGTGGTGAACGACTACGGCGTCTCGCTGTCCGGCCAGCAGATGACGGAGGGAACGGGGGAGAGCCCGGCCGACGAGGTCGTCGCCGCCATCACCGAGGCCGGAGGCCACGCGGTGGCCAGCGGTGCCGACGTCGCCGACTTCGAGCAGGCCGCCGCGATGGTGCAGCAGGCGGTCGACACCTTCGGCGGCCTCGACATCCTCGTGAACAACGCCGGTTTCGTGCGCGACCGGATGCTCGTGAACACCTCGGAGGAGGAGTGGGACGCGGTGATCCGGGTCCACCTCAAGGGCCACTTCGCACCGCTGCGGCACGCCGGCGCCTACTGGCGCGCGGAGGCCAAGGAGGGCCGGCAGCGCGCGGCCCGCGTCATCAACACGAGCTCGGGCGCTGGGCTGCAGGGCTCGGTCGGCCAGGCGACGTACTCCGCCGCCAAGGCCGGGATCGCCGGGCTCACCCTGGTCGCCGCCCAGGAGCTGGGACGGTACGGCGTCACGGTCAACGCGATCGCGCCGGTGGCGAAGACCCGGATGACCGAGGGTGCCTTCGACACCTCGGCGATGGCCCTTCCCGAGGACAACTCGCCGATCGTCGCCTGGCTCGCCTCCGAGGAGTCCGGCGACGTCACGGGCCGCGTGATCGAGGTCGACGGCAGCACCATCACCGTCGAGACCGGCTGGGCGCACGGCCCTGCGCGCGACGCCGGTCGCCGCTGGGTCGCGACGGAGGTCGGGCCCGCGCTGCGCGAGCTGCTCGCCGAGGCGCAGGCCCCCGAACCGGTCTACGGCGCCGGCTGAGATCTCGCCCTACGCTTCGTCGGTGATGCGGAGGGCGGCGGTCGGGCTCGTGCTGTGCGCCGTCCTGGTGCCGGCCGGCTGCCGGGGCGACGCGGATGGAGACTCCGAGCCGGGCACGACCACGTCGACGCAGACGTCCGCGGCGCCGAGCGTGGCCCCCGAGGGCGAGCCACCGCAGTTCGACAAGGCTGCCCTCCACAGGCTGGCCGCCGACGCGCAGGCCGCCGGGTCGAACTGCTTCCTCGTGGCCCAGCGCGGGCACGTGCTCGGCGAGTGGTACTGGCACGACACCGGCCCAGCATCCGCACAAGAGGTCTTCTCGGTGACCAAGTCGGTGACCAGCACGCTGGTCGGGATCGCCCAGGCCGAGGGGTCCCTCCAGGTCGACGAGCCCGCGTCGACCTGGATCCCGGAGTGGCAGGGGACCGACTCCGAGGACGTCACCGTGCGCAACCTGCTCTCCAACGACAGCGGCCGCTTCTGGTCACCGGCCAGCGACTACGGCGCCCTGCTCCGCGCGCAGGACCGGACGGCGTACGCCGTGGGGCTGGGCCAGCAGTTCGAGCCGGGCACGGTGTGGGCCTACAACAACGCAGCCATCCAGACCCTCGACGCGGTGCTGCACGCCGCGACCGGGGAGCAGACCGCGGACTTCGCCGCCGAGAGCCTCCTCGGTCCGCTCGGGATGACGAACACCCGGTACACAAGGGACGGCAGTGGTCGCTCGACGCAGGCCTTCTTCGGGATGCAGTCGACGTGCCCGGACCTCGCGCGGTTCGGCCGGCTCTTCGCGCAGCGCGGGGAATGGGACGGCGAGCAGCTGGTGCCGGCGGAGTGGGTCGCGGACGCAACCGGCCGGTCGTCGCAGCGGCTCAACGCGGCGTACGGCCTGCTCTGGTGGGTGAACCGCAAGGGCCCGCTCCGCAGCCCGTTGGACTCGGAGAACCCCGGGCTCCCACCAGGTGTCGACACGGTCGGGCGGCTCGCGCCCGGTGCGCCGAGCGACCTGTTCGCCGCGCTCGGCTTCGGCGGCCAGGTGGTGCTGGTCGACCCGGTTTCTCAGACCGTGGTGGTGCGGCTGGGCGTCCCCGGAGACCCGGAGTCTCGCGACTACTCGTTCGCCGACGCCGCGCGCGTGGTGACCGAGATCTACGGCGCCTCGGTGCCGGAGTGATCCTCAGGGGCGCAGTCCGGGCCGCAGCGCCACAGCACAGACTGCGGCGCCGCTGAGCGCCACCGCCAGCCAAACCGTCCGGATGGGGTCCGGGAAGTCGCCGATCGGGTAGAGGGTGCCCCAGCTGAACAACCCCGCGAACGTCACCGGCGCCACCACGGCCAGAGCCACCACCGGTGCGAGCACAGAGCCGGGCGCCGCCACGAGCCTGCGCGAGGCCAGGGCCGCCGAGCCGGCGACGAGCCCGACGACGGCGCCGCCCACCAGCCACCATCCCGGCCGCACGAGCGGCACGTCTCCGGGTCGGAGTGCGACCAGCACGGCCCACAGCGACAGCGGCACCAGCGTGACGGCGAGCCGGTTGGCGCGCCGCCAGCCCGCACCGCGCGGGGTCACGGCGACCACCGGGAGCGCGGCCTCGTCGTACGCGAACGCCGCGGCCGCCGCACAGCAGGCGAGCAGCGCAGGCGCGAGCAGGAAGGCGTCCTCCGGCCACCGCGCGAGGAGGACCGCGGTCACCGCGGCCGCACCGCACGCCCCGAGCACCGGCATCCACGCCACCCCGCGACGGAGGTACCACAGACGTGCGCTCAACCCGCGACCCTGGACGGGATCGGGTCGGAGACCCGGTTGTCGTGGTTGCCGGTCGTGGCGGCCAGGACGAAGAGCGCCACCGCGGTCGCCGCGACGGCCACGACCAGCGCACGGAACCGTGGCGTCCGGACGGTGCGGTCGTGCCACATCGCGCCCAGGACGGCGAGGGCGCCGAGGACCAGCAGGTAGCCGAGGTACGCCGCCGGGTTGCCGGCTATCAGGGTCTGCGTGCCGTCCGCATTGTCCCCGGTGTGAAAGAGGGCCCAGGGCACCCAGAGCCGCCACTCCGAGCTGCCGGTCTCGAGGAGGGGCGTCTGCCCGAGCAGGGTCACCACGATGAGGGTGACCAGGACCACGGCGGGGGCGCCCCGGAACCGGAGCCAGCGTCCGGCCAGCACGCCGAGCAGCGCGCCGTCGAGGCAGGCGACGGGGCACAGGAGGACGATGCTCCACACCTGCCAGTCGGGCAGGGTGTTGAACCACCACTCCTGCGGAGCCACGCCGATCCCCTTGGCCGCGACCACGAGGACGAGGACGTAAACCAGCCCGGCCACGAGCGGCGGGAGCCCGGCCGCGGCGAGTGCCAGCGTCCGGCGGGCCTCGGTGCCGGGTGCCGTGGCCATGGCCTCGACAGCGACCTCGGTTGACCTCGTGAGCAGTGCGGCGGCGATCACGGTGGTCAGGCCGATGTAGAACGCGCCGAGCAGCGGAAGGCTGAGCACGACCGGGACACCTGTCTCGTCGCCGACCAGCACGAAGTACAGCCCCAGGACGACGAAGCCGAGCACGACACCGAGCAGGAAGACGGGGTTTCGCGCCATCCGGCGCGCCTCGATGAGGGCCATCGCCCGGTGACCGGCGATGCCGGACGCGGGCACTGAGAGACTGCTCATGGTGACTCCAGGGGTGGGTGTGCGTGATCAGACGGGTGCGCGGACGTGCTGCGCGTCGGGCCCGAGCATCAGCAGGTAGGCGTCCTCGAGCGTCGGCTCGGCGGGGTCCGCGCCGGCCGGGGGCGGGCCCCCAACGACGTGATGGCGGCCGGTGCCGGTGCGCCAGCTGACCAGCGCGTCGTCGCCAGGCGAGTCGGCGAGCCAGACCCGGCCCACCGCGGTGGCGACCAGGTCGGTGACAGCGCCGTCGAAGCGGACAGTTCCGCCCGCGAGCACGACGACCCGTTCGCAGAGGGCCGCGACGTCCTCGGTCTGGTGGGTGGACAGCAGCACCGTCGATCGGTGGCCGAGGACGGACAACGTACGGCGCAGGTCGGCGCGCTGTGCCGGGTCGAGGCCAGTGGTCGGCTCGTCCAGCACCACCAGCTGCGGGTCCCCGAGCAGAGCCTGCGCGAGGCCCACCCTTCGACGTTGTCCGCCGGACAGCCGGCTGATCCGCACCGAGGCCTGGTCGGCGAGGCCGACCGCCTCGAGCACCCGCCGCACCTCCTTGGAGCGCCGCTCGCGGTCGTTCCACTCCTTGAGGACAGCGACGTACTCCATGAAACCGAAGGCAGTCATGTCGGAGGGGTAGCCGAGCTCCTGCGGCAGGTAGCCGAGCTCGCGGCGCACCGCGGTCACGTCGGCGTGGGAGCGGTGCGGGTCCCGCCCGAGCAGCCGCACCTCCCCGCTGTCAGCGGCGATCGAGGTGGCCACGATGCGCAGCAGCGTGGTCTTGCCGGCCCCGTTGGGACCGAGCAGCCCCGTGACGCCGCGGTCGAACGTGAGGTCGACGTCAGCAAGGGCGTGGGTGCGGCCGTACCGCTTGCCGACGCCGGCGAGTTGGACAGTGTTCGTGGGCACGCTCACAGCGCCACCCCCGGCTGCCGGTCGGCCCGGGCCCGGATCGCAATGACGGCGCAGGCGGCCACACCCAGCGCGACGTAGGCGCCCTGCTGCGCGGCCTCGACGGGCCACGTCGGCGCGAAACCACGCGTCGAGCCGAGCACGAGGCCGGACCAGCCGAGCGACACGACCGTTGCCGCGGTCCGGGGGCCGACGAAGGCGGCCAGCGCCAGCAGCACCGGCACCAGCGCCAGCGCCGGGCCGAGCCACGCGGCCGCGAGCCACGAGGGTCCGGGAACGGCGAGGCCGAGCAGCGTGGTGACGGGCAGCACCGACACCAGGACGGCGATCGTGCGCAGCAGGATCAGCCTGGTGCGTCCGTAGGGCGCGGTGGCGAGCAGCGCCTCGAGCGGGTCCTGGCGCGGGCCGTAGGCGGCCGCAACCCCCAGCACCGGCGCCAGCGGCGCCACGAGCAGGAACGGCGCCAGCGCTGTCCCGCCGGAGACGTAGGCGGCCAGGGTGGCGAAGGACAGCGACAGGAAGGCACCGACCAGCCAGGCGCCGCGCAGCGAAGCCGCCGCAGCGAGCAGCACGGCCGTCGGCTCCGGGAGCCCACACCGCCGGGCGAGCCGCAGAGCGTACGGCAGGGGTGGACGCTCGACGGCGTCGCGGATGCCGGCCCAGGTGCGCTCGACCAGCTGCGGCTCGAGCAGGTGTCCCACCGCCGCCCGGCACGTCTCGCATCTGCTGACGTGCTGCTCGACCGAGGCGCCGGCGATGGCATCGAGGTCACCTGCGACGTAGCTCGACAGGAGCGCCGGGTCGGCATGCCAACCCTGGGTGCCGGTGGTCATCGCCATTCCTCCTGTGGCTCGGTGAGCGCGGTCCGCAGCTGTGCCTTCGCGCGGTGGAGCCGCGTCTTCACGGTGTTTTGGCGGACACCGAGCAGGCGCCCTGCCTCTTTTGTGGTCAGGCCGTCGAGCACGACCGCCTGCACAACCGAGCGGAACTCCGGCGACAGGCGCCGTAGGGCCGTGGCCAGGTCGCCGAACTCGACACCGAGGAGCACCTCGTCCTCGGCGGACGGCAGCACCTGCTGCCGCAGCCGCAACACGTCCCAGTCCGGTACGAGCACCACGTCCTTACGGCCGCGCAGCCGCGAGACCATCCGCCGGAACGCGATGCCCCAGAGCCACGCACCGACCTCCCCTTCGTGACGGAACCGGCGCGCGTCCTTCCAGATCGCGACGAACGTGTCCTGCACGACCTCGACCACGACCTCGGGATCGTTGCAGCGGCGGAGCAGCCGGGCGTGCAGCCAGCCGCCGTGCCGCTCGTACAGCTCCCGCAGCGCGCCAGCGTCCCCGTCCGCGACCGCAGCGACCAGCGCCGCGTCGGTCACGATCGGGGTGGTGCTCACAAGCTCATTGTCGTCACGACAACCTGGTTTGGTTCCCGGCTGCCGACTTCAACGCCATGAAGCAGCTACGGGAGCGGCGTCCCGAAGACCTCCAGCTCGGTCAGGTCGGCGTACTGGCAGCCGGCGAACGCCCCGTCGGGGCAGTCCGTCGCGAACTTCGGGACCTGGTTGCCCAGGATCGTGAACCGGACGAATCGCACTCCGACGGTGCCGGCCGTCGGCGCCAGCGGGACGAGCGAGCCCTGGTCGTCGACGGTGAAGGTGCCCTGGTTGGCCGTGGTCCACGTGGTGCCGTCAGTCGACGTCTCGATCTTGTACGCGCCGGTCGAGGCGCTGGCGCCGTCGCCGCAGGTCGACGTCGGGTCGACCGCGAACTGGGTGACGTTGACCGCCTGCGGCAGCTTGACGGTGAGGTGCTTGGGCACGAAGACGTTGGTCGGCGCCCCCTGGTTGTCACCGGCGGTGCTCTTCCAGCCGTTGAGCTGGGTGAGGTCGATCGCCTGCTCCGGGCCGCATCCGCCCGGGGTCTTGTCCGGACCGTTGAACTCGCTGATCGTCGCACCGCCGCTGGCGGCCGCCCAGTCGCGGCGGGCGGAGAAGTCGCGGCGGGTGCTGCCCTTGCCGACAGTCACCGCCTTCCGTCCGCCGACGTAGCCGGGTGCGTCCACGGCGATCTTCCCGTAGTGGCCGCGCGGGACGGGACCGAGCGAGTAGTGGCCGCTGGCGTCGGTCACCGCGGTCGGGTTGACCACCCCCTGGCCCTGGAAGGCCAGGGTGACGGTGGCGCCCGCGACCGGCCGGCCGGAGTCGGGGTCGGCGACGACTCCCGTGATCCGTCCGCTGGCGTGCGTGGCGGGCGGCCGCGCGAAGCTGGCTGCGGGTGCGATGTCGTCGCCGTCGAAGGAGCCGGCGTAGAAGCCCATGCCGCGGGCGGCGAACACCTTCCAGATCGCGCGGTGGTGCCGGCCGCCGAAGACGGCGGTGTCGGCGACCAGGATCGCGTTGCGCATGTCGAGGAACGACGGGTTGTGCGGCGCGAGCTCCATGGCCCTGGTCACCAGTGACTCGGTGGTCCGTGACCCGAGCACGTCGCGCAGCTGCCACAGGGTCTGGGCCCAGATCTCACCGTCGCTGTGCACCTCCGGGCCACCGACCACCTTGGCGTAGTCGCTGTAGGTGTAGCCGCCCGCATGGCCGGTCGCGCCACCGTTGCATCGATCCGCGGTGGACCCGATCGGGCAGTCGATCGGTTCGGTGCGGTCGAGGGCGACGCCGGCACCGTCGTACTGGAACAGGATCACGTCCACCTTGCCGCGGCGGTCCTGCTGCAGTCCCTGTGCCACCAGGTAGTCCATGGCGTACCAGTCGCTCCAGGCCTCGCCCATGGCGCCTGCCTGGACACCGCCGAGGGTGGACTGTCCGTTGGCGTTGACCACGAGCCGGTTGGAGAGGCCGTGGGTGTACTCGTGGTAGACCGTGTCCGCCTCGTCGCCGACATTGGTCGGCGAGAACGGGTCGCCGTTCGGGTACGACGTCCCGGGCTGGTGCTGCAGGTACATCTGCATCCGCGGTGCGCGGCCGTCCGGGGGCGTCGCCATGTTGGCGTTGTCGATGTGGTTGGGGTCGGGCAGGCCGTAGTCGGTGTTGGCGCCGTCGTCGGTCTGGGTGTCGACGGCGTCCTGGCCGCGGCCCTGGTGCGTGTGGTTCTTGGTCTGGAAGTTGCCGGCCGACTCGGTGAAGCCGATCGGCGCCCGCATCAGGTGGTCGTGCCAGTTGTTGACGAAGAAGAAGACCTGAGTGGTGTTCTGCTTGCGGTTCACCTGCCATGAGAACGGCTTGTCGGGATCCCACGAGCACGGGTACGGGTTGTCGCAGAAGCTGACGTTCTTGAGGTGGAACGGCGTGAGCGGGTAGTTCCAGGTGCCGTTCTTCATCGGCGGCACCTCCTCGCTCGGGTTCGCCTGCTGGTCGTCGTTCACGTCCGAGTAGGCGTGCGAGTTGTTGCCGGAGAGGTTCCTGGCGCCTGGGGCCAGCCATCCCCTCGCGGTGAAGTCGACGTGCTTCTGCCTGCCGCCGTGGTCGGCGCCCGGGAAGTACTCCACCGCGGTGCCGCGGCTGTGTTCGTCCTGGGCCAACGGGCGGCGGTAGAGGAGCTGCCCGTTGGCGGCGTCGAAAACGGAGAGGGTCGGGCGCTCGGCCGACATCGTGATGGTCTCCCACGCGGCGTGGCTGCGTCCGTTGGCGACGAAGACGACCGCCTCGGCGCTGTCGTCCGGCCCTGGTACGACGGAGGGCTCGTCGCCGTCCGTGCGGGCGGCCGTGATGGCGGCGGTCGCGGAGGTCACGGTGCCACCGCTGCGCGACGGCGCCGATGCCTTCGACACCGGTGAGCCCGAGATGGTCAGCAGCCGGCCACTTCGGGTGACCGAGGCCTGCAGTCCGGCGTCGAAGATCTTCTCGCCGCCGATCTCCTGGGTCCACGACAGGTGGTGGGTGCCCTCGATGTCGACGTAGTCGCGGTGGAAGTGGAAGGTCCTGAGGTCGGCACGAGTGAGCCCGAGGGCCACCACGTGCTGGCGCACGTACGAGAGGGCAACGCTGCGCGCCGGCCGGCCCGACGGGCCCGTCAGGAAGCCGTCGAGCTTCTCGAGGATGCGCACCGTGCCGGTGGCGGGGTCGATCTCGAAGAGACCACGGATGCCCCGCGACTTCCGGGGCGACACCGCCAGGCGGCTGTCGAAGTGGCCGAGATCGTCGCGGACGGGTGCCTCCGCCCGGGGTGCCGGCAGCGCGACGGGATCCCCGACGGCGGGGCCGGGGACCGTGGCCATGGCAACCACCAACGCGGAGCTGCCGGCGAGGACGAGGAGCTGGCGAGCGCGCGCGGGCCTGCCGGCCTGACGAGGAAAGACCATGGGCTCACTTTCGGGTGAGGTGCTCCCCGAGGGCAAGCCTTCGGCCCAGCCCGGCGGAGGCTGGCAGGTTGCAGTCAGATTCGCTCGAGCACCGTGCCGGTGGCCATCGCGCCGCCGGCGCACATCGAGATCAGGGCCGTGGTCTGGTCGCTGCGCTCGAGCTCGTGCAGGGCGGTGGTGATCAGCCGCGTGCCGGTCGAGCCGACCGGGTGGCCGAGGGCGATCGCGCCGCCGTTGACGTTGACCTTGTCCAAGTCGACGTGGTGCTGACCGGCCCAGGAGAGGACGACGGAGGCGAACGCCTCGTTGACCTCGAACAGGTCGAAGTCGGAGATCGCCATGCCGGTGCGGTCGAGCAGCTTCTGGGTCGCCTCGATCGGCCCGTCGAGGTGGTAGTAGGGGTCCGAGCCGATCAGGCAGTGGGTCCTGATCCGGGCCCGCGGGGTCAGGCCGAGGGTGCGCGCCTTGTCCTCGTCCATGATCAGTACGGCGGAGGCGCCGTCGGAGATCTGGGACGACGTGCCCGCAGTGTGGAGGCCGTCGGGGAGCACCGCACTGAGGCCGGCAAGCCCCTCGAGCGTGGTGTCGCGCAGTCCCTGGTCGGCGTCGACCACGCCGTCGGGAGTGGTGAACGGCGCGATCTCGCGCTTGAACCGGCCCTCGTCGACGGCGACCCGGGCCTTCTGCTGCGAGGCCAGGCCGAACGCGTCGAGGTCGGCGCGGGTCAGCCCGCGGCGGCCCGCGATCCGGTCGGCGGCCTCGAACTGGTTGGGCATGTCGATCGACCAGTCGTCCGGACGCGGGTCACCCGTCCCGGGCGGGACGTTGGCGCCGAGCGGGATGCGCGACATCGACTCGACACCGCAGGCGATCCCGACGTCGATGGTTCCGGCGGCCACCATGTCGTGCACCAGGTGCGCGGACTGCTGGCCCGAGCCGCACTGGGCGTCCACGACGGTGGCGCCGGTGCGCTGGGGGAGCCCGGCGTAGAGCCAGGCCCGGCGGACCATGCCGTTGGACTGCTCACCGGCCTGGGTGACGCAGCCGCCCACCACCTGGTCGACGAGCTCCGGGTCGACGCCGACGCGGCGAAGCACCTCGGCCTGGGCGAAGCCCAGCAGCGCCGCGGGGTGCACGCCCGCGAGCCAGCCGTTCCGCTTGCCGAGCGGCGTGCGGACGGCGTCGATGATCACGGGGTTGCCCATGGTTCAAAAAGTAGAACTTGTTCTCGTTTGGGGCAAGGGAAGCACTTCCGAAACCTACCGAGAGTATGTAATCTCGCCCACTAGAACACGTTCCAGAAATGCCCGGCCCAGATTCTCGCGAGGAGCAGCGTTGACCCGAGCGGCGCAGGCCACCGACTTCGATCCCACAGACCCCGATGTGATGCGGGAGCGCGTGCCCCACGACGAGCTGCTGACGCTGCGGCGTACGGCGCCCGTCTCGTTCGTCGAGCAGTCGCCCGAGGCCCGCGCCGGCTTTCCCGAGCACCGCGGCTACTGGGCGGTCAGCAAGCACGCCGATGTGGCGGCCATCTCGAAGGACCAGGCGAACTTCTCCACCAACCTCGATGGCGTCATCATCAGGTTCGGCCCGGACATGGACCGCGAGGGCGTCGTCAACACCCGGTTCCTGCTGATCAACCACGACGCGCCCGACCACACCAAGCTGCGCCAGATCATCTCGCGCGCGTTCACGCCGCGGGCCATCTCGGCACTGCACGACGACCTCGAGCGTCGCTCCCGCGACATCGTCGCGGCCGCGGTCGCCAAGGGCGACGGCAACTTCGTGGAGGATGTCGCGGCCGAGCTGCCGCTCCAGGCGATAGCCGGGCTGCTCGGCGTACCGCAGGAGGATCGCGGCAAGCTCTTCGAGTGGTCCAACCAGATGATGTCCTACGACGATCCCGAGGTGGAGGGCGACGAGGCTGTCGCATTCATGGAGATCCTCGGCTACTCGATGGCGCTCGCCGACGAACGTCGCAAGAACCCCCAGGACGACATCATCACGAGGCTCGTCACGGCTGACCTCTCTGCGTCCGACAGCGAGGGCCGGGGCCTGACCGACGACGAGTTCGGCTTCTTCATGGTGCTGCTCGCCGTCGCGGGCAACGAGACCACCCGCAACGCCATCTCGCACGGCATGCACGCCTTCTTCCAGAACCCCGACCAGTGGGAGCTCTTCAAGAGCTCCCGGACGGCCACCGCGGGCGACGAGATCATCCGGTGGGCCACCCCCGTCACGGTGTTCCAGCGCACGGCCATCAACGACGTCGTCGTCGGCGGCCAGCCGGTCGCGGCAGGCGAGCGCGTCGGCATGTTCTACGCGAGCGCCAACTTCGACGAGGACGTGTTCGCCGACCCGTTCCGCTTCGACATCACCCGCGACCCCAACCCGCACCAGGCCTTCGGCGGCCACGGCGCGCACTACTGCATCGGCGCCAACCTGGCCCGGCTCGAGGTCAACCTGATCTTCGACGCGCTGGCAGACCTGGCGCCCGGGATCCGTCAGCTCGGGGAGCCACGACGGCTGCGCCACGGCTGGATCAACGGCGTCAAGGACCTCCAGGTCGCCTACCGCTAGCGGTGAATCGAAAGGAACGACGTGACTGACACCGTCCTGCCCGAGGGCTACGACCCGACCGACCCCGACGTCCTCTGGGACTCGGTGCCGCACGACCGGTTCCAGGCGTTGCGGCTGAAGGCGCCGGTGCACTGGATCGAGCAGCCCCAGTCCTCGCGCGACGGCATGCTCGGCGGCACGGGCTACTGGGCGGTGTCCAAGCACGTCGACGTCTCGGCCGTGTCGAAGGACTCCAGGAACTTCTCCTCGGCCGAGAACGGCGCGATCATCCGCTTCCGGGAGGGGATGCTCCGGGAGATGGTGGAGCTGCAGCGCGTGATGCTCCTCAACCAGGACCCGCCCGAGCACACCTCCACGCGACAGATCATCAGCCGGGGTTTCACTCCGCGGTCGATCGGCGCGCTCGAGGAGATCATGACCCAGCGGGCCCACCGCATCGTCACCGAGGCGGTCGAGCGTAGGTCCGGTGACTTCGTGACCGAGGTGGCCGCCGAGCTGCCCCTCCAGGCGATCGCCGACCTGCTCGGCGTCCCGCAGGACGACCGCGCGAAGCTGTTCAACTGGTCCAACCAGATGCTGGCCAACGAGGACCCCGACTACCAGGATGGAGAGCCGGACCTCGCTGCTGCCGAGGTGCTCGGCTATGCGATGGCGATGGCGGCCGCCCGCCGAGAGGACCCGCAGGACGACATCATCACCAAGCTCATCAACGCCGACAAGGATGGCCGTGGCCTCACCGACGACGAGTTCGGCTACTTCTTCATCATCCTGACCGTCGCCGGCAACGAGACGACACGCAACGCGATCACGCACGGGATGAATGCCTTCCTCGACAACCCGGATCAGTGGAAGCTCTGGGTCGACGAGCGACCTGAGGCGATGGTCGACGAGGTGATCCGGTGGGCCACCCCGGTCAACGTGTTCCAGCGGACCGCGCTGAACGACGTCATGGTCGGCGACGTCGAGGTCAAGAAGGGCCAGCGGGTCGGGCTGTTCTACGGCAGCGCCAACTACGACGAGGACGTCTTCAGCGAGCCCCACACCTTCGACATCACGCGCTCACCCAACCCGCACGTGGCATTCGGTGGCCACGGCGCGCACTACTGCATCGGCGCCAACCTGGCCCGGCAGGAGGTCCGGCTCATCTTCACGGCGCTGGCCGACCATGCGCCCAACATCAGCCGGCTCGGCGAGGCCCGCCGCCTTCGGCACGGGTGGATCAACGGCATCAAGGAGCTGCAGGTTTCTTACGCATGATTGTTTACCCCCGCGAGCTTCGGCCCCCAGTCCGTGGCGACGCTCGCTGGCGCTCGCAGGCGCGTTCACTCGCTGCGCTCGCTCGGCGCAGTCGCCACGGCCCGGAGGCCGATCGCGGGGCGCGCGGGCTTCGCCCGCAAAGACCGGGTCGCTTCGCTCCCACCGCTCCCATTGCGTGAGCGCGGATCAGGCCTCGAGGCCGTCCCGCGCCGTCAGCACCAGCGGGCCGTCGTCGGTGATCGCGACGGTGTGTTCCATGTGCGCGCCGCGCGAGCCGTCAGCGCTGCGCAGCGTCCAGCCGTCGGCATCGGTGAAGATCTGGTTGGTGCTCTGGAGGAACCAAGGCTCGATCGCGATCACCAGCCCCGGCTTGAGCTTGAGGCCACGGCCCGGGCGGCCGTCGTTCGGGACGTGGGGGTCACCGTGCATGGTTCGGCCCACGCCGTGGCCGCCGAACTGCAGGTTCACCCCCAGGCCGGCCGCTCGCGCGATGCCGCCGATCGCGGCGGAGATGTCGAAGAGCCGGTTGCCGACCTGCGTCTGTGCGATCCCGGCCTCGAGCGCCCGGGTGGCGACGTCGATGAGGGCGAGGTCCTGCTCGCGCGGCGTTCCGACGACCACGCTGAGCGCCGAGTCGGACACCCAGCCGTCGACGCTGCACGCGAAGTCGAGCGACAGCAGGTCGCCGTCCTTGAGCGCGTAGTCGTGGGGGAGGCCGTGCAGCACGGCGTCGTTGACGCTGGTGCACAGCACCTTCCCGAACGGCGAGGCGCCGAACGACGGGTGGTAGTCGATGTAGCACGACTCCGCTCCGCGCTCCTTGATCATCTCGTGCGCGAGCCGGTCGAGGTCCAGCAGGTTGACGCCGACGTCGGCGGCGTCGCGCAGCGCGACGAGCACCTCGGCGACGAACCGGCCGGCCGGTCTCATCGCCTCGATCTGCGCGGGCGTGCGGAGCTCGATCATGACCAGAACCCTATGGCTCGGTCCCACGCGCCCCACAGGTGGTCTTGACTTCCACAATCCGGAAGATATTGTCCGGGATGCGAATAGTCGTATCGGTCAGGAGCCCCAGCATGGTCCAACGCACGAGTCCGTCGGCATCGAGCGGTGACGAGCTGGCGGAGTCACTGACCCGGGCGGTGGACGCCCGGCTCGCCGACGCGGACTCGGCGCTCGTCCGCCAGTTCCCCGGAGACACCCCGGACCGGCAGCCCGTCCACACCGTCTACGTCCCGGCGAACGCGTTCACCGCGGGGCTGGCCGCGAGCTGGGGCCAGGCAGCGCTGGCGAGGATCGACGAACACGCGTCGACCTTCGCCAGCCTGACCGACGACCCCCAGCTGGTGGAGCTGGTGCGCGACAAGCTGCGCCGGGAGCCGATCGAGGACGTGCGCATCGACTTCGAGGACGGCTACGGCGCGCCCGGAGACGAGGCCGAGGACCACGACGTACGACGGGCGGCCGCGGCGCTGGCTGCCGACGTCGTCTCCGGCGACGCGCCGCCGTTCCGCGGCATCCGGTTCAAGAGCCTCGAGGCGCCGACCCGGCGACGGGGGATCCGCACGCTCTCGCTCTTCCTGTCCGAGCTCCTCGAGCACGGTGGAGACCTCACCGGTTTCGTGGTGACCCTGCCCAAGATCACCAGCGTCGACCAGGTCGAGGCGATGGTCGAGCTGACGGGTCGACTCGAGGACGCGCTCGGCCTGGAGTCGCAGAGCCTTCGCTTCGAGCTCCAGATCGAGACCCCGCAGTCGATCCTGGGCCCGGACGGCACCGCGCTCGTGACGCGGATGATCCATGCTGGCGCCGGGCGGGTCACCGCGCTCCACTACGGGACCTATGACTACTCGGCGTTCTGCGGGATCCCGGCCGCCTTCCAGAGCATGGAGCACCCGGTGGCCGACCACGCGAAGGCGGTGATGCAGGTCGCGGCGGCAGGCACCGGCGTGCGCCTGTCCGACGGGTCCACGAACGTGCTGCCGGTCGGCGACGTCGAGGCCGTGCGCCACGGCTGGGAGCTGCACGCCCGGCTGGTGGCCCGCTCGCTCGAGCGTGGCTACTACCAGGGGTGGGACCTCCACCCGGCGCAGCTGCCGAGCAGGTTCGCGGCCACCTACGCGTTCTACCGCGCCGGGTTCGACGCGGCAGCGCAACGGCTGCGGAACTACCTGGAGCAGACCGGATCGAGCGTGATGGACGAGCCGGCCACCGCCAGAGCGCTCTCGGACTTCATCGTGCGCGGTGTCGACTGCGGCGCCATCTCGGAGGCCGAGGTGCGCGATGGCACCGGACTGGACGGGGCCGGGCTGTCCGCCCTTGCGCGGCCCCGGCGGGTGTGAGCCCGATCACCAGAAAGTATTGACGGCGCTGTCCCATCGGTCCTACAGTTTCCGAACAACGGGAATTAGTTTCCACATTATGGAAATCAGGGACTCGAAGGAGCAAGCAGATGGGCATCGTGCTCGGAGCCAACCAGTACGGGAAGTCCGAGAACCGGGTGGTTCGCATCTACCGCGACACCGACCGCCACGAGATCCGTGACCTCAACGTCTCGACGTGGCTGCGCGGCGACTTCGCCGACGCCCACGTCACCGGTGACCAGGCCAAGATCCTCCCGACGGACACCCAGAAGAACACCGCCTTCGCCTACGCCAAGGAGCACGGTGTCTCCTCGCCGGAGGACTACGCGATCGCCCTGGGCCGCCACTTCCTCGAGGCCGCCCCGCCGGCCACCGGGGCCCTGGTCCGGGCCGACGAGTACGCCTGGGACCGCATCGAGGTGGACGGCAGCGGTCACGACCACTCCTTCACCCGTCGCGGCACCGAGACCAGGACCACCTGGGTGACGGTGGAGGGGCGGGATGACGACGAGCAGGTCTGGGTCGTCTCGGGTTTCAGCGACCTGACCGTCCTCAAGTCGACGGGCTCGGAGTTCAAGGGCTACCTCAAGGACCGGTACACCACGCTCCAGGAGACCGACGACCGCATCCTGGCCACGTCGCTGACCGCCTCGTGGCGACACGAGGGCACCTCCCCGCGGCCGACCACCGACTGGGAGGCCAGCTATGAGCGGGTGAGGCGGACGCTGCTGGCCACGTTCGCGACGACGTACAGCAGGGCCTTGCAGGAGACGCTCTACGCCATGGGCCAGGCGGTCCTCGAGAGCGATCCGGGGATAGCCGAGATCCGGTTCTCCGCACCCAACAAGCACCACTTCCTCGTCGACCTGGAGCCCTTCGGCCTGAAGAACGGTGGCGAGGTGTTCATCGCCGCCGACCGGCCCTACGGCCTGATCCAGGCCGCTGTGTCCCGCGACGACTCCTCCGATCCCGGCCTCGCCTGGCAAGCCGTGCCGGCGTTCGCCTGAGACCTCCCCGCCTGCAATCGGCGCACCCGCACAAACCACGAAGAAGGTGTGAGATGAGCACAACCAGTAGCCCGGCGAAGACACGTCCGAAGCACCCAGTCGACGAGGTCCTGCCCGCCCAGAAGCTCGCGGTCTACGGCCTCCAGCACGTCATGGCGTTCTACGCGGGCGCCGTCGTAGTGCCGATCCTCCTGGCGGGAGCGATCGGGCTGAACGAGGAACAGCTGATCCACCTGATCAACGCCGACCTCTTCACCTGCGGCATCGCCTCCCTCCTCCAGACCGTCGGGGTCTGGAAGATCGGTGTCCGGCTGCCGCTCCTCCAGGGAGTCACCTTCACCGCCGTCTCTCCGATGATCATCATCGGGCTCGACCACGGCGGCGGGGCGGAGAGCCTGACCTACATCTACGGCGCCGTCATCGTGGCCGGGATCTTCCAGCTGCTCATCGCGCCGTACTTCAGCAGGCTGGTGCGGTTCTTCCCACCGGTCGTCACCGGATCGGTGATCACGATCATCGGCATCACCCTGATCCCGGTCGCTGCCTACGACGCGGGGGGCGGGCAGTTCGCGCTCTACAACCCGGACCTTGTCCCCGACAACCTCAAGTTCGGCAGCACCACCAACCTGAGCCTGGCGTTCTTCACCATCCTGGTCATCCTGCTGATCACGCGGTTCGCGCGTGGCTTCTTCGGCACCGTCGCCGTGCTCGCCGGGCTGGTCATCGGGACCGTGCTCGCGGCGTTCGTCGGCAACGGCTCCGGCGGGAAGGTCGCCGAGTTCGACTCGGTCGGCGACTCCGACTGGGTCGGCTTCACCGGGCCGTTCCACTTCGGCGCACCGCACTTCGCGGTGGTGCCCATCCTGCTGATGATCGTGGTCATGCTGATCACGGCGGTCGAGACCACCGGTGACGTCTACGCGACGGGGCAGATCGTCGAGAAGCCGATCAGCAAGGCCGACATCGCGGCGGCACTGCGCGCCGACGGCGTCGCGACCTTCCTCGGCGGGGTGATGAACTCCTTCCCCTACACCTGCTTCGCCGAGAACGTCGGACTGGTGCGGCTCACCAGGGTCAAGAGCCGGTGGGTCGTCGCGACCGCCGGCGCGATCATGATCCTTCTGGGTCTGCTGCCAAAGGCGGGCGCGCTGGTCGCCAGCATCCCCGCCTCGGTCCTGGGCGGCGCGGCGCTGGTCATGTTCGGCACCGTCGCGGCCGTCGGCATCCAGACCCTGGGCCGGGTCGACTTCCACCAGCACCGCAACGTCGTGGTGGTGGCGGTGAGCATCGGGGTCGCCATGATCCCGGTCGCGCTCCCGCAGAACGGCGAGGGGCAGTCCGTGTTCCTCACCGCGTTCCCGGACAACGCGCAGGCCTTCCTCAACTCGGGCATCACGGTCGGCAGCGTGGCGGCGATCCTGCTCAACCTGCTGCTGAACCACTGGGGTGGCGCGATGGACGCGGAGCGGGTGACGACTCCTCAGGTCGCCATCACCGAGCTCAACGCCATGAGCCGCGAGCAGTTCGTCGCGACGGTCGCTCCGGCGTACCAGGGCAGCTCGAGCGTCGCAGAGGCCGCCGCCGACCGGCGTCCGTTCGCCGACGCTAACGCTCTGCGGGCGACCCTGCAGGACGAGCTGTTCTCGCTCTCGGCAGCTGAGCAGGACGGGTTGATGCAGAGCTACCCGTCCCTTGCGGGGGAGGAGCTGCTGGCCGGCGACCTGGGTGAGAAGTCGGTCGTCGACCAGGCCAGTGCCGGCCTCACCTTCCTGGGGGAGGAGGAGCAGGAAGCCTTCACGGAGGTCACCCAGGCCTACCGGGACAAGTTCGGCTTCCCGCTGATCATCGCGGTCCGCGAGCTCACGTCCGAGCAGGTGCTCGAGCAGGCGTGGAACCGGCTGGACAACTCGCCGACCCAGGAGCACGCTGCGGCGCTGTTGGAGATCGCCAAGATCGCCAACCACCGACTGGCCGACGTGGTCGCCGACACCACCCCG
Organism: uncultured Actinomycetota bacterium; assembly: GCA_963825455.1. Taxonomy (GTDB): domain Bacteria; phylum Actinomycetota; class Actinomycetes; order Propionibacteriales; family Nocardioidaceae; genus Nocardioides. Next base: position 33,798 of record CAWGTG010000019.1, on the reverse strand, counting down.
ATGGGGTCCATCCGCGCGGCCAGCCTGCAGCGGGTCTACTGACCAATGTCGGCTCTCGAGCGATTCAACGAGGCCGACGCCGACTCGCTGCGGCCGCGTCTGCTGGCGCTCACCGCGGCCCCCGACTGGGCCGACCCGCTCCTTGCGGGTCGGCCCTTCGGGGACACCGCGCAGCTGCTGACGAGGTCCGACGAGCTGGTGCGCGATCTCGACGAGTCGCAGGTCGACGCTGCGTTGTCGGGCCACCCGCGCATCGGCGAGCACGGCTCGGCGCGTTCTGCGCGCGAGCAGGCGGGGATGTCGGCAGCAGACGAGTCGGTTCGCTCCGCGATGGCCGTTGGAAACGCTGCCTACGAGGAGCGGTTCGGGAGGATCTACCTGGTCGCGGCCGCGGGGCGCAGCGCGGACGCGCTGCTCGGGCTGCTCGGTTCGCGCCTCGACAACGACCCCGACGAGGAGCTCGACGTGGTCCGCGGCGAGCTCGCCCGTATCACCCGACTCCGGCTGGGCGACCTTCTCGAAGAGGAGGTGGCGACGTGACGGTCTCGACCCACGTGCTCGACGCCGTCCACGGCAGCCCCGCGGAGGGGATGCGGCTGCGGCTGGAGCGTCTGGCCGGCGCCGAGCCCGTGTCGTTGCGGGAGGGCACGACCAACTCGGACGGCCGCTGCCCGGATCTGACCGAGGGGCTCGAGCTCGCCGCCGGCACCTACCGCCTGCGCTTCGAGACAGGGGAGTGGTTCGCACGCACGCAGACTCCGGCCTTCTACCCCGTGGTCGAGATCGTCTTCCAGGTCGTCGACGAGTCGGCCCACCACCACGTGCCGCTCCTGCTCAGCCCGTTCGCGTTCTCGACCTATCGAGGGAGCTGACCCGTATGACGACCCCGCTGGTCGTGATCGAGGGCGCCGTCGTCGCCACGATGGACGGCGACCGCGCCGAGCACGCTCCCGGCCACCTCGTACTGCGCGACGGCGTGATCGAGGCGGTCGGGCCGGGGCCGGCTCCGCCGGTCGAGTCGGACTCGCCCGTCGAGCGGGTGGACGGTCGAGGCTGCCTGGTGACGCCGGGCCTGGTCAACACGCACCACCACCTCTACCAGTGGGTGACCCGCGGGCTGGCCGTCGACGACGGGCTGTTCGGCTGGCTGACCACCCTCTACCCGGTCTGGGGCGGCCTCGACGAGGACATCGCGGGTGCGGCCGCCGCGGCCGGGATCGGGTGGCTGGCGCGCACGGGCTGCACGACGACGATGGACCACCACTACGTCTTCCCGACCCGGGGCGGCGACCTGCTCGGCGCCACGATCGAGGCCGCCGACCGCGTCGGACTGCGGTTCCTGGCGACGCGGGGCTCGATGGACCTGGGCGCGTCCCGCGGCGGTCTGCCACCCGACGACCTCGTCGAGGACCTCGACACGATCCTGGCGGCGAGCGCCGCGGCGGTGGCGGCGCACCACGACCCGGGTCCGCGGTCCCGGCTGCGGATCGGGCTCGCACCCTGCTCGCCGTTCTCGGTCACCGCCGACCTGCTGGTGGAGTCCGCGAAGCTGGCTCGGGACGTGGGCGTGCGCCTGCACACGCACCTCGCCGAGACAAGCGACGAGGACCGGTACTGCCGAGAGCACTTCGGTTGCTCCCCGGTCGAGTACCTCCGACAGCACGGCTGGCTCGGCGACGACGTCTGGTTCGCCCACGGGATCCACTTCGACGACGACGAGATCGCCGCGCTCGCCGCCACCGGAACCGGCGTCGCGCACTGTCCCTCGTCGAACGGCCGCCTCGGAGCCGGCATCTGTCGCACTCGCGACCTTCGCGACGCGGGGGTCCCGGTGGGCCTGGGTGTGGACGGCGCGGCCAGCAACGAAGCCGGGTCGCTGGTGGAGGAGGCCCGGCAGGCACTGCTGCTCGCACGGGCTCGCGGCGGCCCGGAGGCGCTGACCGTCCGCGATGCGCTCGAGACCGCGACCATCGGTGGTGCCCGGGTCCTCGGCTGGGACGACCGCATCGGGTCCCTGGAGGTGGGCAAGGAGGCCGACGTCGCGGTCTGGCGGCTCGACACGCTGCCGCACGCCAACATCGTCGACCCCGTGGCCGCGCTGGTCCTGGGCACCCGGCCTCCACTGGAGCTGCTGCTCGTGTCCGGACGCCCGGTCGTGGAGCGGGACCGACTGGTGACCGTCGACGAGCGGGTGCTGGCCGATGACGCCGTACGCCACCAGCGCACGCTGCTCGCCCGCGGTTGACGAGCTGCCCCGGCACCGCGTAGTCTCTCGCATATCGGAAATAAGTTTCCACAATATGGAAGTGATGGCAATGACCGACCATGGCCTGCCCTACCTGGCCAACTGCTCGATGCTGTTCACCGAGCAGCCGCTGCTGCGCCGACCGCAGGCCGCGAAGGATGCCGGGTTCGACGCCATCGAGTTCTGGTGGCCCTGGCCCGACCAGTCGGTGCCGAGCGACTCCGACATCGACGCTTTCATCGCCGCCGTGCGGGACGCCGGCGTGGCGCTGGTCGGCCTGAACTTCTTCGCGGGGGACCTGGCGGGCCCGGACTGCGGGGTGCTGTCGATCCCGGATCGGGCACAGCAGTTCCGCGACAACATCGACGTGGCGGTCGGCATCGGCGACCAGCTCGGCGTCCGGGCGTTCAACGCCCTCTACGGCAACCGGGTCGACGGCGTCGCCCCCGAGGAGCAGGACGAGCTCGCCCGTGAGCAGCTCGCTCGCGCGGCCGGCGCGGCCGCCACCATCGGGGCGACCGTGCTGGTCGAGCCGGTCAGCGGGCCCAAGCCCTACCCGTTGCGGACTGCGGACGACGCGGTCTCCGTGGTGGCCGCGGTCCGAGCCGAGGGCGCGTTGTCCATCGGCTTCCTGTGCGACCTGTTCCACCTGGCCAACAACGGCGACGACGTGCCGGCTGCGATCGACGCCTACGCCGACCTGGTCGCCCACGTCCAGATCGCCGACTGCCCGGGCCGGGGTGAGCCAGGCACCGGAGAGCTCGACATCCACGGGCTGCTCGGCAAGCTGGCGACTCGCGGCTACGACGGGTGGGTCGGCCTCGAGTACAAGCCGACCACCGACACCGACGCCAGCCTGGCCTGGCTGCCCAGGGCGCGTCGCGCCGTACCAGCAAGGGAGCAGATCTCATGACCAGCATCGCCTTCATCGGACTCGGCATCATGGGCCAGCCGATGTCCGTCCACCTGCAGAAGGCCGGCTTCGACGTGTGCGGGGTCAACCTGTCGCCCGAGCGGCTCCAGCCGCTCGTCGATGCCGGCGGCCGGGCCGCCTCCTCGATCGCCGAGGCCGTCAAGGGGGCCGACGTGGTCGCGGTGATGGTGCCCGACTCGCCGGACGTCGAGCAGGTGCTCGCGGGTGAGGGTGGGGTCTTCGAGAACGCCGAGCCCGGCACCCTTGTGATCGACTTCTCCAGCATCCGCCCCGACGTCACGGCGACCCTCGCCGAGCAGGCGCGGGCGAAGGGCTTCCGGATGCTCGACGCTCCGGTCTCCGGCGGCGAGAAGGGTGCGGTCGACGCCGTCCTCTCGATCATGGTGGGCGGCGCGGCGGAGGACTTCGCCGAGGCCCAGCCGATCCTGGACGCGGTCGGCAAGACGATCGTGCACGTGGGCCCGAGCGGAGCCGGCCAGACCGTGAAGGCCGCCAACCAGCTGATCGTCGCGGTCAACATCGAGGTCGTGGCCGAGGCGCTGGTGTTCCTGGAGGCGTACGGCGTCGACACCGAGGCAGCGCTCGAGGTGCTGGGCGGCGGCCTCGCCGGCTCCAAGGTGCTCGAGCAGAAGAAGTCGAACATGCTCGGCCGCACCTTCGAGCCCGGCTTCCGGATCGACCTGCACCACAAGGACATGGGCATCGTCACGGCCGCCGCCCGCGAGGCCGGCGTCGTGATCCCCCTGGGTGCGGTCGCGGCCCAGCTGATGGCCTCCGCCCGCGCGAACGGCGACGGGGGCCTTGACCACTCGGCGCTGCTGAGGGGAGTCGAGCGACTCTCCGGGCGCGCCTGACCAGCGCGACGACCAGACGACTAGGAGCACGGACATGACACGCATGACAGCGGCAAGGGCCGCCGTGGAGATCCTGAAGCTGGAGGGCGTCACCAACGTCTTCGGGTTGCCGGGAGCCGCGATCAACCCCTTCTACAAGGCGATGCAGACCAGCGGCGGCCTGCACCACACGCTGGCCCGCCACGTGGAGGGCGCCTCGCACATGGCCGAGGGCTACACCCGCGCCAAGGCCGGCAACATCGGCGTCTGCGTGGGCACCAGTGGCCCGGCCGGGACCGACATGATCACCGGGCTGTACTCCGCGAGCGCGGACTCGATCCCGATCCTGTGCATCACCGGGCAGGCGCCGGTCGCGAAGCTGCACAAGGAGGACTTCCAGGCCGTCGACATCGCGAGCATCGCCAAGCCGCTGACGAAGATGGCGGTCACGGTGCTCGAGGCGGCGCAGGTGCCCGGCACCTTCCAGCAGGCGTTCCACCTGATGCGGTCCGGGCGCCCGGGGCCGGTGCTGATCGACCTGCCGATCGACGTCCAGATGACCGAGATCGAGTTCGACATCGAGACCTACGCACCCCTTCCGCCGTACAAGCCCGCTGCCACGCGGGCGCAGGTCGAGAAGGCCGTCGACATGCTGGTGGCCTCGGAGCGCCCGCTGCTGGTCTCCGGTGGTGGCGTCGTGAACGCCGATGCCGCGGACCTGCTCGTGGAGCTCGCCGAGCTGACCGGGGTCCCGGTCATTCCCACGCTGATGGGCTGGGGCACGATCCCCGACGACCACGAGCTGAACGCCGGCATGGTCGGGCTGCAGACCTCGCACCGCTACGGCAATGCGACGATGCTGGCCGCCGACTTCGTGCTCGGCATCGGCAACCGGTGGGCCAACCGGCACACCGGCGGGGTCGAGACCTACACGCGAGGTCGCACGTTCGTGCACGTGGACATCGAGCCGACCCAGATCGGTCGGGTCTTCGCCCCCGACTTCGGGATCGTCTCCGACGCGCGAGCCGCGCTGGTGCTGTTCGTCGCCGTGGCGCGCGAGCGCAAGGCGGCCGGGACTCTCCCCGACCGCTCCGCATGGGCGGCAGAGTGCCTGGAGCGCAAGCAGTCGATGTGGCGTCGTACCAACTTCGACTCGGTTCCGATCAAGCCGCAGCGGGTCTACCAGGAGATGAACAGGGCGTTCGGCAAGGACGTCCGCTACGTCTCCACGATCGGCCTCTCGCAGATCCAGGCGGCCCAGCTCCTGCACGTCTTCGGGCCACGACAGTGGATCAACGCCGGCCAGGCCGGGCCGCTGGGCTGGACCGTGCCCGCGGCGCTCGGCGTCGCGACGGCCGACCCCGAGGGGACGGTCGTCGCCCTCTCCGGCGACTACGACTTCCAGTTCATGATCGAGGAGCTGGCCGTCGGAGCGCAGTTCAACATCCCCTACATCCACGTGCTCGTGAACAACGCCTACCTGGGTCTGATCCGACAGTCGCAGCGGGGGTTCGAGATGGACTACTGCGTCCAGCTCTCCTTCGACAACATCAACTCTCCGGAGGTCAACGGGTACGGCGTCGACCACGTCAAGGTGGCCGAGGGACTCGGTTGCAAGGCGATCCGGGTCTTCGACCCCGAGGAGATCCTCCCGGCCCTCGAGCAGGCCAAGAAGATGCTGGTCGAGCATCGGGTCCCGGTCGTGGTCGAGGTGATCCTGGAGCGGGTCACCAACGTCTCGATGGGGATGGAGATCGACAACATCACCGAGTTCGAGGAGCTGGCGGAGTCCGGCGAGGACGCCCCCACCGCCCTCTACGCGAACCTCGACTGATCGACGGGTGTCGTTCCGTGCCGCGCGTGCTCCTGGCCCCAGACAAGTTCAAGGGCACGCTCACGGCCGCTGAGGTCGCGGCGCACCTGAGCACAGGGATCCGTTCGGTGCTGCCGGACGCCGACATCGTGGTCGTCCCGGTGTCCGACGGCGGCGACGGGCTGCTCGACGCCGCGGCCGACTCGGGATACGCCCGGGTGCCCGTGCGGGCCTCGGGGCCAACTGGTGTGGTCGGCGACACCTGGTACGCCCGTCTGGGCGACTCTGCCGCAGTCGAGATGGCAGAGATCTGCGGGCTGGCCAGGCTGCCGGACGGGGTCCCGGCGCCGGCGACCGCGAGCACCCGCGGGGTGGGAGAGGTGGTCGCCGCGGCCCTCGACGCGGGGTGCCGGGAGATCCTCCTGGGCGTCGGCGGCAGTGCCTCGACCGACGGAGGCTCCGGCCTGGTCTCGGCCCTCGGTGCCCGGGTGATCGGTGGCGGGGGAGAGCAGGTGGGAGACGGCGGGATGGCGCTGGCAGACGCCTCGGGGCTCGACCTGTCGGGGCTGCACCCCGCGGTCCGCGATGCGGAGATCACGGTCGCCTGCGACGTCGACAACCCGCTGACCGGCCCATCCGGGGCAGCCGCGGTCTACGGCCCGCAGAAAGGCGCCGGACCGGAGCTGGTCCAACGGCTGGACGCGGCACTGTCGCACTGGGCCGACGTCGTCGCTGCCGTCACGGGAAGCGACCACCGTGAGCTCCCCGGAGCAGGGGCCGCAGGCGGGCTGGCGTTCGGGGCGGTCGCCGTCCTGGGTGCCCGGCTGCGGACCGGCGCAGAGGTGGTCCAGGAGCTGACCGGTCTCGAGGAGGCTCTCGCCGGTGCCGACCTGGTGATCACCGGCGAGGGCTCACTGGACGAGCAGACGCTGCGGGGCAAGGCACCCGCGGGCATTGCGGCGGCGGCCCGGCGCGCCGGCGTCGAGGTGGTCGCCGTGGCGGGTCAGTGCCTGCTGGACGAGCGGACCCTGACCGAGGCCGGGATCGGCTCGGTCCACGCGCTGGTGGACGAGGCGTCGTACCCCGAGGAGGCGTTCGAGCGGCCCGGCCCGCTCCTCGAACGGATCGGCGCGCGGATCGCCAACGAAGAGCTGAGAGGACGACGATGACCAGTTACTACGCACCCCAGGGGGGCCTGCCACCGCAGACCCGACTCACCACCGACCGGTCGAGGTTCAACGAGGCCTACGTCGTCATCCCCCGCGGCTGCCTGACCGACATCGTGTCCAGCCGGCTGCCGTTCTGGGACGACACGCGGCTGTGGGTGCTCGCCCGGCCGCTGAGCGGCTTCGCCGAGACCTTCAGCCAGTACCTCGTCGAGGTGTCCGAGGGCGGCGGAAGCACGCATCCCGAGACCGACCCGGCCGCCGAGGCGGTGGTCTTCGTGCTGGAGGGCGCTCTGCGCCTCGTGGTCGGGGGAGCCGAACACGTTCTCGAGCCGGGCGGCTATGCCTATCTGCCCCCCGGTGCCGAGTGGACGGCGCACCAGACCGGCTCCGGACCGGTGCTCTTCCACTGGCTGCGCAAGGCCTACGAGCGGGTGGAGGGGATCGACCTGCCCGACGCCTTCGTCGTCAACGAGCGGGACGTGGTGCCGCTGGAGATGCCGGGCACCGACGGGGCCTGGACCACGACCCGCTTCGTGGACCAGGCGGATCTGCGCCATGACATGCACGTCAACATCGTCAACTTCCTCCCGGGCGGGACGATCCCGTTCCCGGAGACGCACGTGATGGAGCACGGCATCTACATCCTCGAGGGCAAGGCGATGTACCTGCTCAACGAGGACTGGGTCGAGGTCCAGGAGGGCGACTTCCTCTGGCTGCGGGCGTTCTGCCCGCAGGCCTGCTACGCCGGTGGCCCGGGCCCGTTCCGCTACCTGCTCTACAAGGACGTGAACCGGCACATGCGGCTGGGTGGGGCGCTCGGCTGACCTTCGATTCTCCCGTATTGTGGAAAAAGTTTTCCGAAATCTCTTCACATTGGCGTCCTCGGTCCCTACGATCGGGCGCACGACGACCCTGTGACGGCGGTCACGGGAGAGAAGGCGGTGGCACCCGTGAGCACACCCCAGGCGACGGTCAACCGGGAGTCGGCATCACTCGACGGCATCCCGCCGCACACCACCGCGCTCGACTGGCTGCGGGGGCAGGGACTGACCGGCGCCAAGGAGGGTTGTGCCGAGGGGGAGTGCGGCGCCTGCGCCATCATGGTCGCGCGCGAGTCCTCGACGGGTGACGACAGCACCGAGTGGGTCTCGGTCAACGCCTGCCTGATCCCGGCCGGCCTGCTCGAGGGCCAGGAGGTGCTCACGGCCGAGGGGCTCTCCCCGAAGTCAGGCACAGCGCCGACCGGGCTGCACCCCGTGCAGCACGAGATGGCCGTCCGCGGGGGATCGCAGTGCGGCTACTGCACGCCGGGCTTCGTCTGCAGCATGGCGGCGGAGTACTACCGGGCCGGCCGGACCGGCACCAACGGCCACGGCCCCGTCGACGAGGAGCACGGCCCCAACGGCTTCGACCTGCACGCGCTGAGCGGCAACCTGTGCCGGTGCACGGGCTACCGGCCGATCAAGGACGCGGCGTACGCCCTCGGCGCGCCCCCGGCCGACGACGAGCTGGCCAAACGATGTCGGCAGGCACCGCCGACTGCGCGCTCGGTCCGCATGGCCGCGGACGGTGCCGAGCTGGTGCGGCCGGGCGACCTCGCCGAGGCACTCCAGGTGATCGCCGAACGACCCGAGGCGGTGCTCGTCGCCGGCTCGACGGACTGGGGCGTCGAGGTCAACCTGCGCGGTGTGCGCGCCGGCCTCGTGGTCGCCATCGACCGGCTCGCCGAGCTGCGCGGGATGAGCGTCGAGCCCGACGAGATCAGGCTGGGCGCGGCGCTCACGCTGACCGAGATCGAGCGTCGGCTGGACGGCGAGGTGCCGCTGCTCGCCGAGCTGTTCCCGCAGTTCGCCTCCCGGCTCATCCGCAACGGAGCCACGCTGGGTGGCAACCTCGGGACCGCATCGCCGATCGGAGACGCCCCGCCCGCTCTGCTGGCGCTCGAGGCGGAGCTGGTCCTGGCCTCCGTGCGCGGGGAGAGGGTCGTGCCGCTCGCGGACTACTTCACCGGCTACCGGCAGAGCGTCCGTGCCGCCGACGAGCTGATCAAGGAGATCGTGCTGCCCCGCCCGCTCGCGGCGCTGACCGGCTTCCACAAGATCGCCAAGCGTCGCTTCGACGACATCTCCAGCGTGGCTGTGGCGTTTGCCCTGGACATCGATGGCGGGGTCGTTTCAAGGGCCGCGATCGGGCTCGGCGGTGTCGCGGCCACCCCGATCCGCGCCCGTGACACGGAGGCCGCGCTGATCGGGCAGCCATGGACCGACGAGACGGCCCGGCGGGCCGCCGAGGTGCTGGCCGCCGAGGGCACACCGATCGACGACCACCGGGCCAGTGCGAGCTACCGCGCGGCGATGCTCGGCCAGTCGCTGCTGAAGCTGCACGTCCAGCACCCGGAAGGAGCCCTGGCATGAGCCACCTCTCGCAGCGACCGGACACCGACCCGGCGACGATGGCGGTCGGCAGCGCGATCCCGCACGAGGCGGCGGCCCTGCACGTCACGGGCGAGGCGCTCTACACCGACGACCTCGTCGCCCGGACCAAGGACTGCCTGCACGCCTGGCCCGTGCAGGCCACGGTGGCCAGGGCCCGGATCAAGGGCCTCGACGTGTCCCCGGCGTACGACGTACCGGGGGTCGTGCGCGTGCTCACCGCCGCCGACGTGCCGGGCGTCAACGACGCCGGGGTCAAGCACGACGAGCCGCTGTTCCCTGACGAGGTCTGCTTCCACGGCCACGCCGTCTGCTGGGTGCTGGGCGAGACACTTGAAGCGGCCCGGCTCGGTGCTGCGGCCGTGGTGCTCGACCTGGAGCCGCTGCCGTCGCTGGTCAACGTCAAGGACGCGATCGCGGCGCACGCCTTCCAGGGCGCCCAGCCGACGGTCCAGCGCGGTGACGTGGCTGCCGGGATCGAGGCGGCCACGCACGTGTTCAGCGGAGAGTTCGAGTTCGCCGGACAGGAGCACTTCTACCTCGAGACGCACTGCGCCCTGGCGCTGGTCGACGAGGGCGGGCAGGTCTTCGTGCAGAGCAGCACCCAGCATCCCTCGGAGACGCAGGAGATCGTGGCCCACGTGCTCGGCCTGCACAGCCACGAGGTGACCGTGCAGTGCCTGCGCATGGGTGGCGGGTTCGGCGGCAAGGAGATGCAGCCGCACGGCTTCGCCGCGATCGCGGCTCTCGGCAGCATCCTGACCGGCCGCCCGGTCCGGCTCCGGCTGAACCGCACCCAGGACCTCACCATGAGCGGCAAGCGCCACGGCTTCCACGCCGAGTGGCGGGTGGGCTTCGACGACGACGGACTGATCCAGGCTCTCGAGGCGACGCTGACCGCGGACGGCGGCTGGAGCCTCGACCTCTCCGAGCCGGTGCTGGCCAGGGCGCTCTGCCACATCGACAACGCCTACTGGGTGCCCCACATCAAGGTCAGTGGCCGGATCGCGAAGACCAACAAGACCTCCCAGACGGCTTTCCGCGGCTTCGGCGGGCCGCAGGGCATGATCGTGATCGAGGACATCCTCGGACGCTGCGCCCCGCTGCTCGGGGTCGACCCGGTCGAGCTGCGCCGCCGCAACTTCTACCGCTCACCCGGAGGAGTCCCGCAGACCACTCCCTACGGACAGCCGGTGCGCCACACCGAGCGGCTCACCGCGGTCTGGGACCAGCTCGTCGAGTCGTCCGACTTCGTCGCGCGCAGCCAGGCGATCGCACAGTTCAACGCTGAGCACGATCACGTGCGGCGGGCCCTGGCGATCACGCCGGTCAAGTTCGGGATCTCGTTCAACCTCACGGCGTTCAACCAGGCCGGGGCGCTGGTGCACGTCTACAAGGACGGCTCGGTGCTGATCAACCACGGCGGCACCGAGATGGGCCAGGGGCTGCACACCAAGATGCTCCAGGTCGCCGCCACCACGCTCGGCGTACCTCTCTCCACGGTGCGGCTGGCGCCGACCCGCACGGACAAGGTGCCCAACACCTCCGCAACGGCGGCGTCGTCGGGCGCCGACCTCAACGGCGGTGCGGTGAAGAACGCCTGCGAGCAGATCCGGGGCCGCCTCGAGCAGGTCGCGGCCGCCGGGCTCGGCGTCTCGCCTCAGGACGTCCGCTTCGTCGACGGCCACGTGACGGGGCTGGGCCGGTCCGGGGTCGAGCTCACGTGGGACGAGGTCGTGCGCACGGCGTACTTCCAGCGCGTGCAGCTGTCCGCCGCCGGTTACTACCGGACCGAGGGCCTGCACTGGGACTCCAGCGTCATGCAGGGCTCGCCGTTCAAGTACTTCGCGTACGGCGCCGCGGCCACCGAGGTCGAGGTCGACGGGTTCACCGGCGCCTACACCACCCGGCGGGTCGACATCGTCCACGACGTGGGCGACAGCCTCTCGCCGCTGATCGACATCGGTCAGATCGAGGGTGGCTACGTGCAGGGCGCTGGGTGGCTGACCCTGGAGGACCTGCGCTGGGACGAGAGCGACGGGCCGAACCGCGGCCGGCTGGCCACCCAGTCGGCAAGCACCTACAAGCTGCCGAGCTTCTCGGAGATGCCTCCGGACTTCCGGGTCACCCTGCTCGAGCGAGCCCACGAGGATGGCGCGGTCTACGGCTCCAAGGCGGTCGGTGAGCCGCCGCTGATGCTGGCCTTCGCGGTGCGCGAGGCGTTGCGTGAGGCCGCCGCAGCGTTCGGCCCCGCGGGCACCAGCGTCGACCTCGCCTCCCCGGCCACGCCCGAGGCGGTGTGGTGGGCGCTCACCGAAGCGCGCCGCGGCCACGACGAGGGCCACCTGGTCGAGGGCAAGCCCGGCCACGCCCCGGAAGGCTCAGACCCGGGCGCCCCGGTCCGCCGACCCGCGTCGGAGGTCGAGCGCACCGCCGTCCCGCACCTGACCGAGGCCTAGGAGCACCGGCATGGAGTGGCTCAAGGCCATCGAGCGGCTGCGCGACCGGCGCGAGGCCGGGGTGCTGGTCACGGTCGCCGAGGTCCGCGGGCACACGCCGCGCGACGCGGGCGCCAAGATGGTGGTGGCCGCGGGCGAGACCTGGGGCTCGGTCGGCGGCGGCAACCTCGAGGCGGTGGCCGTCGGGCGGGCGCGCGAGCTGATCCGATCGAGCGCAATTGCGCCGGATTGGTTCACGGCGAACCTCACGGACAAGGCGCCGCTGGAGCACGGCGTCCAGTGCTGCGGCGGCGAGGTGACCGTGCTGCTCGAGCCGCTGGCCGTGCGGCCCGCGGTGGCCGTCTTCGGGATGGGCCACGTCGGGATCGAGCTGGCTCGGATCCTGGCGCGGCACGACCTCGACCTGCACGTGGTCGACTCCCGGCCCGAGCAGCTCACCGACCAGGCGCTGCGGGTCCTGGACGACGCCGTCGCCCGGGTGCACCACCACCACGTCCCGGTGCTGCCCGAGCTGGTCCTGAGCGAGCTGCCCCCCGGCGCGCACGTGCTGGTGATGACGCATGACCACGCCGAGGACGCCGCCCTGATCGACGCCGCGCTGCGCATCCCGCACCTCGGCTCGATCGGGCTGATCGGCTCGAGCGCGAAGTGGAGCCGGTTCCGCAAGAACCTGGCCGCCGACGGACATGACGAGGAGGCGATCGCCCGGGTCACCACGCCGATCGGACTGCCCGGGCTGATCGGGCTGACCGGCAAGGAGCCCGCCGTGATCGCGGTCAGTGTCGCCGCCGCGCTCCTTCAGGCCTTCGGCGCTCCGGCACGAAATGCCCAGGACCGCCTCGGTGGCCCCGTAGACTTCCGGCATACGGAACCAACGTCTCACTAGCCACCCAGGAGAGCGATGAGCGCGGAAGTCACGGAGCCGAACGTCAATCGCAGCTCCGGCGGAGTGCAGTCCCTCGACCGCGCCTTCGCGATCCTCGAGACGATGGCGGACGCGGGAGGCATCATCGGCCTCTCACAGCTGGCCGAGAAGGCCGATCTCCCGCTCGCGACCATCCACCGGCTCGTGCGCACCCTCGTCGACCTCGGTTACGTGCGCCAGGAGGCGTCGCGTCAGTACTCCCTCGGTCCGCGGCTGATGCGCCTGTCCGACAACGCGTCCAAGCGGGTGGGCGCGTGGACGCGTCCGGCGATGACCGCCGCAGTGGCCAAGCTGGGGGAGTCGGTCAACCTGGCCACCCTCGACGGCGACGAGATCGTCTACGTCGCGCAGGTCCAGCCGTCGGAGAACTTCATGAGGATGTTCACCGAGGTCGGGCGGCGCACCCGGCCGCACGCGACCGCGGTCGGCAAGGCGATCCTTGCCGGCTTCCCGGACGACGAGGTCGTCTCGCTCCTCGCGCGCACCGGGATGCCGCGTTTCACCTCCACCACCCTCGGCACCCCGGACGAGTTCCTGGCCGCGATCGCGCAGGTCCGGAGCGTCGGTTACGCACTCGACGAAGGGGAGCAGGAGGTCGGCGTGCGATGTGTCGCCGTGGCGGTGCCGGACGCTCCGCAGCCGATGGCCATCTCGATGTCGGGACCCACGTCGCGGATGACGGACGACGTCGTCGAGATGGGGGCGATGGTGCTGTCCGAGGCTGCGAAGGAGATCGGCTCGGTGCTCACCCACTCGTCGTCCTGAGGCGCGTTCGGGCAGGCTCGTTCTAGGCTGCTCGGCGTGAACCCGGTGCTCGGGACGATGTACTTCGGCACGCGGACCGACGAGGCGATGTCGTTCGCGATGCTCGACCGGTACGTCGAGGCCGGCGGTCGGGTGCTGGACACCGCGAACTGCTACTCGTTCTGGACCTCGCCGACGGGCCACGGCGGCCAGAGCGAGTCGGTGATCGGCCGGTGGCTCGCGGCGAACTCCGGACTTCGCGAGGAGCTGGTGGTCGCCACCAAGGTCGGTCAGGAGCCGGTCGACGGCGGGGGAGTCGAGGGACTCTCGGCGCCGGTGGTGGCCAGGGAGGCGGCACGCTCGGCGGAGCGGCTCGGTGTCGACGTGATCGACCTCTACTGGGCCCACGGCGAGGACCGCTCGGTCCCGATCGAGGAGACCGTGGCCGCGTTCGGGGCGCTGGTCGACACGGGCGCCGTACGTCGGCTCGGCGTCTCCAACCACCCCGTCTGGCGGGTCGAGCAGGCTCGTCGACACGCGCGGGACCAGGGCTTCGAGCCCTACTCGGCCCTCCAGCTGACCACGTCGTACGTCGAGCCGCGGCCCGGCGCGCCCGTGGAGGGCAAGGACCACCGCTTCGGCTTCGTCAGCGACGAGACCGTGGACTACCTCACCGAGAACCCGGACCTCGAGCTCTGGGTCTACAGCCCGTTGGTGCAGGGCAGCTACGACCGCGCGGACCGGCCGTTCCCCGCGGCGTACGACCACCCGGGCACGACCGCGCGGCTGGCAGCGCTGGCCTCCGTCGCGTCGGCGCGTGGCGTCGCGCCGTCGCAGGCGGTGCTGGCGTGGCTGCTGGCGCGCGGCTGGAAGCCGATCGTCGGCGTGAGCACGCTGGAGCAGCTGGACTCCGCCCTCGCGGCGGCCTCACTGGAGCTCTCACCGGAGGAGCTCGCGGCGCTCGACGCGCCGCGGTAAGGCACACGTCCTCTGCTCAGGGCAGAACCGCCCTCGGCGGATTCGCTGGAACCGCGAACGACGAGCACGCAGGCTCGAGGACATGAGCCACTCCATGAACTCGGGGCCGAACCCCGCCGGCCTGTCCGCGGCCGACCGCCTGCTGCACCAGCGCATCATCGTCCTCGGCCAGGAGGTCGACGACACGATCGCCAACAAGCTCTGTGCGGAGCTGCTCCTGCTCTCTGCAGAGGACCCGCGGCGCGACATCGCGCTCTACATCAACTCACCCGGCGGCTCCGTCTCGGCCGGCCTGGCGATCTACGACACCATGCGGCTGATCCCGAACGACGTGGCGACACTGTCGATGGGGCTGGCCGCGAGCATGGGGCAGTTCCTGCTCTCGGCCGGCACACCGGGCAAGCGGTTCGCGCTGCCGCACAGCCGGATCCTGATGCACCAGGGCTCGGCCGGCATCGGCGGGACCGCGATCGACATCGAGATCCAGGCCGAGAACCTCGAGCACACGAAGAGCGTGATGCTCGGCCTGATCGCCGAGCACACCGGCCAACCGCTGGAGCGGATCGAGCAGGACTCGCGCCGGGACCGGTGGTTCACCGCTGAGGAGGCGCGCGACTACGGCTTCGTCGACCAGGTGCTGACCGACGTCTCCTCGGTCACGCCCACGCGGGCGGGCGGCGCGGCGTTCGGGATGGGGGTCGCCCGATGAGCAGCTACACGATCCCGAGCGTGATCGAGAAGACGGTGCGCGGAGGCGAGCGCGCCGTCGACATCTACAGCCGGCTGCTCACCGACCGCATCGTCTACATCGGCACCGAGATCGACGACGGTGTCGCCAACGTGGTCATCGCCCAGCTCATCCACCTCGAGTCGGACCGCCCGGAGTCGCCCATTGACCTCTACCTCAACTCCCCTGGTGGCTCGGTCACCGCGATGCTGGCGATCTACGACACCATGCAGTTCATCAGCTCGCCTGTCGGCACGACGGCGATCGGCCAGGCCGGCTCCTCGGCCGCCGTACTCCTGGCCGCCGGCGACCCGGGTCGTCGCACCGTGCTGCCGCACTCCCGGATGGTCCTGCACCAGCCGTCGGGCGGGGGCCAGGGAACGCTCCCCGACCTGGAGCTGCAGGCCAAGGAGATCGTCCGGCTGCGCGGTCAGATGGAGGAGATCCTGGCCCGGCACACCGGCCGCACGGCCGAGCAGATCCGGGAGGACACCGACCGCGACCTGGTCCTGTCCGCGCAGGAGGCGGTGGACTACGGATTGGCGGACGAGATCCTCGACAGCCGCAAATTGATGCTCGCCCGCCCTTGAACTCAACTTAACTTCAAGTTTCATGATGAAGGCATGACTTCTCCTGTTGCCGTCATCACCGGTGCCTCCCAGGGGCTCGGCCGCGCGCTCGCTCACGAGCTGGCGAGCCGCGGTTGGTCCCTCGTCCTCGACGCGCGGCACGAGGCCGCACTGACCGAGGCCGTGCGCGCGCTGCCGGGCGGTCCGCACCCGGCGATCGCCGGCGATGTCGCCGACCCGGCGCACCGCCGCGACCTGGTCGACGTGGCCGCCGAGCTGGGTGGTGCGCACGCCCTGGTGAACAACGCCAGCACGCTGGGGACCAGCCCGCTCCCGACCTTGGCCGAGCTCGACACGTCGACGTACCTCCACATCCTCCAGGTCAACCTGGTCGCGCCCATGGCCTTGACCGCGGCGCTGCTGCCCCAGCTCCGCCCCCACGGCGGCGCGGTCCTGAACCTGTCGTCGGACGCGTCGGTCGAGGCGTACGAGACCTGGGGCGGCTACGGCTCGTCCAAGGCCGGGCTCGACCACGCGACCAGGGTGCTCGCGGCCGAGGAGCCCACGCTACGGGTGTACGCCGTCGACCCCGGCGACATGCGCACCCAGATGCACCAGGACGCGTTCCCCGGCCAGGACATCTCCGACCGGCCGGAGCCGACGGCCGCCGTACCGGCGCTGCTCCGTCTCCTGGAGGGCGCACTGCCCAGCGGCCGCTACCGCGCGTCCGAGCTGCTGGCCGCCTCAGAGCTGGCCTCCGCATGACCTCCGCCGCCACCGAAGCGAGATTCGTGCTGCCGCCGGGCAGCGAGGCGACCGCGCCGCCCGAGGCCCGGGGTCTGGCCCGCGACGAGGTGCGGATGGCCGTGGTCACCCGGGAGCGGACCCACCATCATCAGGCGCGCGAGCTCCCGCTCTGGCTGGAGCCCGGCGACCTGCTCGTCGTGAACACCAGCGCGACGCTGCCGTCTGCGCTGGAGGTCCAGCGGCACGGCTGCACGTGGGGGCTGCACGTCTCCGCGGAGCTGGACGACGGCGCCTGGGTGGTCGAGCTGCGGCTGCCCGATGGCGCCGGCCCTGGCCTTCCGGAGCCGGGTGAGGTGCTGCGGCTGCCGGGCGGCGTACGCCTGCGCATCGCGGTGCCGCACCCGGACGGCCAGACGCGGCTGTGGCGGGCGACGACCTTGCCCACTGCCGACCGGGTGTCGTACCTGCGCCGCCACGGGTCGCCGATCCGCTACCCGTACCTGCACGGCGAGTGGCCGATCGAGGACCTGCAGAACGTGTACGCCGCCGTCCCCGGCAGCGCGGAGATGCCGAGCGCCGGGCGGCCGCTGTCGCGCGACGTGCTGGTCTCCCTGATGTCCGCGGGCGTCGTGGTGGCGCCGCTGGTCCTGCACACCGGTGTCGCCAGCCAGGAGTCGCACGAGCCACCGCAGCCGGAGTGGCTCTCGGTCCCGGAGTCGACGGCCCGTCTGGTCAACGTCACGCGGGCGGCCGGTGGGCGAGTGGTCGCCGTCGGCACCACAGTGGTCCGGGCACT
Source organism: uncultured Actinomycetota bacterium (assembly GCA_963825455.1). Lineage (GTDB taxonomy): Bacteria > Actinomycetota > Actinomycetes > Propionibacteriales > Nocardioidaceae > Nocardioides. The sequence goes on along the minus strand of CAWGTG010000019.1, from coordinate 16,427 downwards.
CGAGACCGCAGCCTCCGTCGAGGGCGCCGTGTCGGCGTACGACGGCTGGACCTCGCTGGTGCTCTCGTCCGCGCGGCCGGCGCGGGTGGTGAGCGGACTTCTCACTGGCCTGCACGAGCCAGAGGCCAGCCACCTCGACCTGCTGGAGGCGGTGGCCGGCCGCGACCTGGTCGACCGGGCGTACGCCGACATCACCGCGTCGGACGCGCCGCACTACCTGTGGCACGAGTTCGGGGACTCGATGCTGTTGCTGCCCCAATGACAGGAAGCTAGCCGTCAGGCCGCGAGGCAGACCGGACCGCGCACCTCGCTGAGCCGGCGGGCGACCCGGATGGTCAGGTCGACCAGCCGCAGCCCGAGTGCTCCCGCGACGGCCTGCAGCACCTCCGAGCTCGGCTCCTTGCGGCCGCGCTCGATCTCGGAGAGGTACTGCGTGGACACGCCCGCCTCCTCCGCGACATCGGCGAGCGTGCGGCCGGCGTCCTGGCGCTCGTCACGGAGCTCCTGGCCGACCGCCTCGCGCCAGAGCGGCTCGCGTTCGGCAGGCTCGTCGGTCTCCGGCGTCGGGAACGGGATCAGCTCACCCATGTCCGGAGGCTACGCCCGCGCGGCGTACGCCGTGAGCCGCATCGCCGGTCGTTCGCCGAGGGCGGAATGTCAGGTGCGGAGCCACTCGCCGAGCTCGGCGTCGGTCAGCAGTTCCCGAGCCTCGGCCGCCCTCTCGTCGGGGACCAGGACCCGCATCTGCAGCCAGTTCATCGAGCCCTCGAGGCCACTGGTGTGCCGATCCGCGATGTGGAAGGGGATCTCGGCCTCTTGGAACAGCCCCTCGACCACCGAGATCAGGGCGACGTCGTTGGTGCGGATCAGCTCAGCCATGTCTCTCCCAACGGACGACGGTTGCCTAGGGTGCCCAGTATGCGAGGACGCCGTAGAGGTACGCCGGAGCAGGGCCGCTGGGACCGCGCGGACTGGTGGGGTGTGGTGCTGGACAGCCCGGACCCGAAAGCTGCGGCGCGGTTCTACTCCGAGCTGCTCGGCTGGCCCCTCTGGAAGCCGGACGCGATGGACGCGAGTGAGGCGGCGATCGACTCCGGCGAGGGCGTCGTCGGCATCACGTTCCACCTCAAGGAGGACTACGTGCGGCCGGTCTGGCCGAACGCGCCGGGGGAGCAGCAGATGATGATGCACCTCGACTTCGAGGTGTCCGACCTCGCCGAGGCCACGGCGTACGCCCTGGAGAACGGCGCCGTGCTGGCCGAGTTCCAGCCCCAGGACGACGTCCGGGTGTTCTACGACCCGGATGGCCACCCGTTCTGCTTGTACGCGCACGAAGGCTGAGCGGCGGGTCACGCCCTAGGTCTGCATCCGTACGCCGGGACGGTCCTCCCACAGAGACTGGATCTCATCGGCGGTGTCCACCCTCGCGAACATGCGCGCCGAGAGCCAGGCGTCGTTCACGGTCCACAGCAGCTCGTAGCCGCCCTGGACCGACCAGATGTAGAAGGCACCGCCGACCTCGCCGTCGGTCTCGAGCCGCCAGTTGGTGCTGACCTCCGTTTCGGCGGCGTACTCGCGACGGGCGTCGCGGGCGAACCGCTGCATCTCGGCCACCGACGGCCACTGGTGGAAGTCGACGATGTAGCCCTTGAAGTCGCACCCCATGACCTGCACCGCGTCGTAGACCTCGACACCGGGCCAGGTGAGCGTCGTGTCGTTGCACACCGTGTCGTTGATGCCCGTGAAGACGTCGCGCAGCCCGGGTCGGGCAGGCTCAGTGGGGGCTGTTGGGCTTGGAGGTGCCGAAACTGCAGGCGATGCGATCGGCGTCGCAGCTGTCGTGGACCCGGACGGCGATGATGCCGGGCTCGACGGAGGCGCACTCGTGCCGGACGACGCGGGGTCGGTGGCGGCGTCCGCGTCGGGGTCGTCCGACCCGAGCAGCTGGAGGACGACCACCCCGCCGATGACGAGCACGAGGCTGACCACCGCGCCGACGACAATCGAACGGAGCGACCAGCTCCTCGCCCCCGAGTCGCCGGCCCCGGACACGCGGCCGAGGTAGCTGACGAGGTCGCCCACGTCACGGCCCCACCGGCTGTCTCGCAGTTCGAAGGCTTCGCGGTGGGCCAGTCGCTGGAGGCTCTCCGGGAGGTCCTTGCCCTGCGGCATGTGTGCGCCGCCGACGAGCACGGGTACGACGAGGACACCCGCCTTGGCCAGGGCACCCTCGACCTCGCGGCGCACGAAGTCGCCGGGCTCGTGCAGGCGAGGCTTACCGGAGCTGTCGGTGATGCCGGTCCAGCGAGGCCCGATGATCACCAGGAAGATGTCGGTCTGCTCGAGCGTCGTCTCGATGGTCTGGCCGAAGTCGGTGCCGGGAGCGATGCTGTCCACGTCCATGAAGACCTCGCGCGCGAAGCCGGCCCTCACGATCTCGTCACGGAGGCGGCCGGCGTGCGCCGGGGCATCGTCGCGTCGATAGCTGATGAAGACGACGGGACCTCGGCGACGTCCCTGCCCCGGACGATTGAATCTGCCCACGACACCACTCCCCCCAGTGGACGCGCTCAGCGCGTGAGGCGAGAGTAGACCGGATGCTCCTCCCGTGGCGCTTCCGGCCGGAAACTCAGTTGCTCGGCCGATCCGACCCGACGACCCACATCGCGAAGAACTGCGAGCCGCCGCCGTACGCGTGACCCAGTGCCTTGCGGGCACCGTCGACCTGGTGCTCGCCGGCCGCGCCACGGACCTGCAGGGCCGCCTCGCCGAACCGGAGCATGCCGGAGGCGCCGATCGGGTTCGAGGAGAGGACGCCGCCCGAGCAGTTGACCGGGAGCCGGCCGTCCATCGCGGTGGCACCGGACTCGGTGAGCTTCCAACCGCCGCCGTTGGCTTCGGCGAAGCCGAGCGACTCGAGCCACATGGGCTCGAACCACGAGAAGGGCACGTAGATCTCGGCCGTGTCGATCTCGTCGATCGGGCTGGTGATGCCTGCCTGCTTCCAGAGCGTGGCGGCGGCGTCGCGGGAGGCCTGCGGGTTCACCTGGTCGCGTTCGGCCGCCGACGTCGCCTCGGAGCGCATCACGGTGCCGTGGATCCAGGCGGGGTTCGCCGACCGCGCCGCCTCGTCCTCGGCGACGATCACCAGCGCGCAGGCGCCGTCGGACGACGGGCAGGTCTCGTCGTAACGGATCGGGTCCCACAGCATCTGTGAGGCCAGCACCGACTCGACGGTGGTGTCCGGGTTCTTCAGGTGGGCGTACGGGTTCTTGAGCGCGTTCTGCCGGTCCTTCGCGGCCACGATCGCGCCGATGTGCGTCGGTGCTTCGGAGCGACGGATGTAGGACCGCACGTGCGGCGCGAAGTAGCCACCCGCGCCGGCGTGCACCGGCATGTTGAACGGGATCGGCACCGACAACGCCCACATCGCGTTGGACTCCGACTGCTTCTCGTAGGCGACCGTGAGCACCCTCTTGTGCACGCCCGCCTGGACGAGTGACGAGGCGACGATCGCGGTCGAGCCGCCGACCGAGCCGGCGGTGTGCACGCGGAGGAGCGGCTTGCCGGCCGCGCCCAGCGCCTCGGCCAGGAACAGCTCGGGCATCATCACGCCCTCGAACAGGTCCGGGGCCTTGCCGACGACGATCGCGTCGATCTCGTCGAGCCCCATCCCGGCGTCCTCGAGGGCGCGGTCGATCGCCTCGCGGCAGAGCCCCGCCATCGACACGTCCTCGCGCTTCGCGCGATGGTGGGTCTGGCCCACGCCGATCACCGCGGCCGGTTGCTTGCCCATCAGTCGACCCGCCCGTCACTGGCCATCACGCAGACGAGGTTCTGCTGCAGCGCCGGTCCGGAGGTGGCGTGGCCCAGCGCCTTCGACGCCTCGCCGGACCAGATCCGCCTCGCGGCCTCGCCGATGCGGATGCCCCCGGCGGAGAACATCGGGTTGCTGGTCAGCGCACCGCCCGAGGGGTTGATCCGTACGTCGTCACCGAGGCCCAGCTCGCTGCGGAGGATCAGCTCCTGGTGGCTGAACGGCGCGTGCAGCTCGGCCACGTCAACCCCGTCCAGGTCGGCGGCCGCCCCCGCGCGGTGCGCGGACGGGGAGCGCCTCAGGTCCCGGGTCCCCATGCTCATCGGGTCCACGTGGTGCGCCAGGCCGGTGATCCAGGCCGGCCGGTCGGCCACGTCGCGGGCCCGGTCGCCAGCGGCCAGCACGAGCGCGGCGGCACCGTCGGTCACCGGGGAGCAGTCGTGCTTGCGCAACGGGTCGGCGTACATCGGGCGGGCGAGCAGCTCCTCGACCGACGAGCCGCCCTTGCGGACGGCGTACTCGTTCTTCTCGGCGTCCGTGAGCGACCGGTTCGCGACCTCAGCCATCGCCCGCTCGTCCCAGAGGCCGGCGTCGATGCCCTCGCGGGCCTGCAACCCGGCCAACGACACGGTGTCGGGCCAGAGAGGAGTCATCGTGTAGGGATCGAGCTGGAGGGCGAGGGTGCGCCGCAGGACGCCGGCCGAGCTCTTGCCGAAGGCGTAGACGAGCGCTGTGTCCACCTCGCCGGTCTGGATCTTGATCCACGCCTCGTACATCGCCCAGGCCAGGTCCATCTCGACGTGCGACTCGTTGACCGGCGGGATCACGCCGATCGCGTCGACGGCCTGGACGAACGAGAACGACCGGCCGGCCAGGTAGTCCGAGGAGCCCGAGCACCAGAAGCCGACGTCCTTGCGGGTCCAGCCGGTCTGCTCGTAGCACTCCGCGAACAGCGGCACCAGCAGCTCGACGCAGGTCGGCGACCCGTCGAACTCCTTCATCTGCCGCTGGGCGAACCCGACGACCGCTACGTCTCTCACAGGTGCACCCGGTAGGTCTCGTAGTCCGCGTCCGGCTCGCCGGTCGGTGCGAAGTGGCTGATGTTCTCGATCGTGGTGCCCCACTCGTCCCGGGGCTTCCACACGGCCTTGACCCGCATTCCCATCCGGACCTCCTCGGCCGGGATGTCCAGGATCAGGTGCAGGAACGCGATGTCCGCGCCGTCGAGGAGGATGTACGCCGAGACGTACGGCGGCGTGATCCGCTGTCCGAGGAACGGCACGTTGACGATGCAGAACGTCGTCACCGTGCCGGTGTCCGGCAGCTCGACCTCCTCGGCCGTCGGCGTGCCGTCGGCGGGGCAGGCGCTCCGCGGCGGGATGTACACCTTGCCGCAGGCCGGGCACCGCTGGCCGACCAGCTTCCCCTCGGACAGCGAGGTGTAGAACAGCGACTCCTCCGGCGAGGCGGCGTAGAGGTAGTCGAGCTCGATCGGCACGATGATTCCGGTGACAGGATCCAATGTCCGGGGTGGCGTTGGGAGATCTTGGTCGTCAGCCGCCGATCCGGCCGACGCGGCTGACGCCGCGGCGGCCGTCTCGCGGTCTGACGCAAGCGGCTCGAAGCACTCGATGTCCGTGATCGCCCCGACCCGCTCCACGCGCCACCGGACGCGAACCCGCATGCCCGTGGAGACGTCGTTGGGGGAACCAACGTCGAGCGCGTGGAGCAGGGGGGCGTCCGCACCGTCCAAAGTGACCAGCACGAACGCGAAGGGCCGGTCCAGGGGCTGACCCTTGACCGGTTCGGGCACCCAGGTCCACGAGGTGACGGTGCCGGTGTCGGCCACCTCGACGAAGTCCTCGGTCGCGGCGTGGGTGACCGGGTCGAACTCGGGCGGCGGTACGACGACCTTGCCCTCCGACGTACGCCCGCCGACCACGACGCCGTCACGCAGCCCGGAGAGGAAGCGACCGAGCACCGGACCGGTCGACCGGGTGTAGTCGAACGCCACGGTGACCGGAGCCGACAGGGTTCGAGGCATGACAGCAAACTAGAACACGTTCTAAAAGTAGCGCAAGAGACGCTAGGGTCACCGTCATGAAGTTGGGTCTTCAGCTCGGGTACTGGGGCGCTCAGCCGCCGGCCAACCACGCCGAGCTGGTGCAGGCGGCGGAGGAGTCCGGCTTCGACGCGGTGTTCACCGCCGAGGCGTGGGGCTCCGACGCCTTCACCCCGCTGGCCTGGTGGGGTCGCGAGACCTCCCGGCTGCGGCTCGGCACCTCGATCGTGCAGATGTCGGGCCGGTCCCCGACGTCGATCGCGATGCACGCGCTCACCCTCGACCACCTCAGCGGTGGCCGGGTCGTGCTCGGTATGGGAGTGAGCGGGCCGCAGGTCGTCGAGGGCTGGTACGGCCAGCCGTTCTCCAAGCCGCTGGCCCGCACCCGCGAGGTCGTCGACATCATCCGCAAGGTGCTCGCTCGCGAGGGGCCGGTCACCAACGAGGGGCCGCACCACCCGTTGCCCTACGCCGGTGAGGGCTCGACGGGCTTCGGCAAGCCGCTCAAGTCGATCGTCCACCCACTGCGGCCCGACATCCCGATCTGGCTCGGCGCGGAGGGACCCAAGAACGTCGCCCAGACCGCGGAGATCGCGGACGGCTGGATCCCGATCTTCTACACGCCGAAGTCCGCGGCCATGTACGGCCCGTGGCTCGACGAGGGTTTCGCGCGGCCGGGCGCGCGCCGTACTCGTGCGGACTTCGAGATCGCGGCGACGTGCCACGTCCAGATCGTCGCCGACGCTGACGAGAAGAAGGCGGTCATCGACGGCATGAAGCCGGTCGTCGCGCTGTACATGGGCGGGATGGGCGCCAAGGACCAGAACTTCCACAAGCAGGTCTTCGAGCGGATGGGCTACGAGTCGATCACCGGCAAGGTGCAGGAGCTGTTCCTGGCCGGGGATCGCGATGCCGCCACCAGCCTGATCCCGGACGAGCTCGTCGACGACATGCACATCATCGGCACGGCCGCCGAGGTCAAGGACACGGTCGAGGCCTGGGAGGGCACCGGTGTCACCACGCTGATGCTCAGCTGCGGCTCGGGTGACGAGGTGCGACGGATCGCGGAGCTGCTGGCGTAGCGCTCGGTCCACCAGTCGTCCACCAGTCGTCCACCAGTCGTCCACAGAGTCCGCTCGCCGGGGTTCTCTCCACAGGTCGTGTACGCAGGACCTTCGGTCGTCGGTGGCACTCCGCAGGTTGTCGGGAGACACGCACCCGATCGAGGAGGGCTCATGACGAGCAGAACCGCGCAACGACGCACGTCCGACAAGTCGACCAACACGTCGGACGACCCGCTCGAGAAGTCCCTCCGTGGCCGGCCGCGGTGCGAGTGCGAGCACAGCACGGGCAGATGTCGGCGCCGGGCCACGCATCGCGTGAGCGCGATCTGCGTCATCGAGGACTGCGACAGTGCCGTCCACGTGCACTTGGTGTGCGCCGAGTGCAAGGACAGCTGGGTGCACCAGGCGTCGCACGACCCGACGGCGCCCGAGCTCAGGGTGACGCTGCTATGACCACTAGACCCGTCCGGCGCGCATGTCCGTCAACCGGCCGAGCACCCGCGGAGCGTCGCTGCGCAGGCCGTCGTGCTCGTGCTCGTTGGTGATCCAGGCGCGCACATTGCCGACGCGACGTGCGGTGTCGAGCTGCAGCTCGGCATCGACGTACATGTCGTCGTAGTAGACGGCCGCGAACACCGGGACCTCGTTGGCGGCGAGCCGATCGAGGTCGTACAACGGGCCCCAATCCTCGTACGCCGCCAGCAGTTCCGCCGCGCCCTTGAAGGGCCGCAGTGCCCGGATCTCGTCGAACATCCACCCGTAGAACATCTCGCCCGTGAACAGCAGCGGATCGTGGTGCTCAGCGAAGCTCGGGTGGCTTGCCATCGCACGCTCCGCCGCCCAGGCACTCGCGCCGGAGCCGGGCTGGCCGTAGGTGTACTCCTGGAGCGCGAACAGCGGCCCGTCGACGTGCGCCGTGAGCGCCTGCACGCCGTAGAGGAACACATCCGACAGCTCAGGCCCGTGCCACGCCTCCTCGAGCAGCCAGTGCAGCTGGTCGGACCCGTAGCTCATCCCGAACAGGTTTCCGAGCAGCCGGAGGCGCCGCGTCGTCAGCCGGTCGCCGTCGGGCAGCTCGACCACGTGCGTGTCGAGGTGGTTCGCGAGCCGGCGGACCAGCGTCTCGTCGTCGGGATAGCGCGCGTAGTGCTCGGCGTTCTTGCCGGCCACCCGGGGGTAGGTGCGCGCGTACACCTCGTCGGCGGTCGCGGTCAGGCCCGGGAGGCCGCCGGTGACGTAGCAGGCGTCGAGACCCTCGGGCGCCACCGAGAGGTACGTCATCGTGACGAAGCCACCGTAGCTCTGGCCGAGGGTCTCCCAGGTCCGCCCCCCGGCGACCCGGTCGCGCAGCACCTCGGCGTCCCGCACGATGCTGTCGGCTCGCAGCAACCGCAGGTACGCCGCGATCTCGGCGTCGGACCTGCCCACGACCGCTCTGCCGGTCAGCGGGGTGCTGCGACCGGTGCCGCGCTGGTCGAGCAGCAGCACCCGGTGCGTGCGGGTCGCCTGCCGCAGCCACCCGTCACCCACGCCGCCCCCCGGGCGAGGGGACTTCCCACCCGGGCCGCCCTGGAGGAAGAGCAGCCAGGGGAGATCGTCATGTTCGCGGCCGGCGGCGCTCACCTCGCGCGCGAACACCTCGATCGTGCGCCCGTCCTCCGGCGCGGAGTGGTCGAGTGGCACCTCCACCACGTGATCGGTGAGCACGAAGCCGGGGGTCCGCGTGCTGTCCATGCCGCGAGTCTGTCCCAAGTTCAGCCGAGGTCGGCCAACGCCTGACTCACCACATCGATCGACTCGGCCGTGATGGGGTCCAGCACGAGCTGAAGGTGGGTCGCGCCGGCAGTCGCCAGCCCGCGCACGTGGTCGGCGAGGTCGTCCGGCGTGACCGTGGTGACGCTCGCGTCGTAGTTCTCGCCCATCACGCGTCCCCGACCACCCGGCAGCGTGACCAGGACGGCCGCTGTCGCGTCGACGCGCCGCCCTGCCGGCATGGCCGCGTCGACTTCGGCCGTCACTTCCGCGAACCGCTCGACGGAGTTGTCATAGATGCTCCACCAGACGTTCCACGAGTCCACGACGGGCAGCCCGATGCCCAGCATCCGCGGGCTGTTGGAGCCCAGCATGATCGGCGGGCCGCCCTCGCGGACCGGCCGCGGGTCGAGCACGCAGTCGTCGACGTCGTAGAACTCGCCGTGGAACGTCGTCCGCCCTTCCCGCAGCAACGCCACGATGATCGCCAGCGCCTCCTCGAACCGCGACACGCGCCGGTCGTAGGGGAAGCCGAACGCGTCGAACTCCCGCCGGTTCCAGCCCGCGCCGAGCGCCACGATGAGTCGTCCCTGCGAGATCGCGTCGACCGTGGCGGCCTGCTTCGCGAGCATCGCCGGGGCGTGGAACGCGGTGGACGCGACGAGCGGCCCGATCTCCACCCGCTGGGTCACCGCCGCGATCGCCGCCAGCGTCGTCCACGACTCGTACGGCCCCCGAGTCGCCCCGTCCGGCAAGTCGTAGATCAGGTGGTCGCCCACCCAGATCGAGTCGTAGCCCACCGCTTCCGCCCGCCGCGCCAGGTCGAGGTACTCCGGCCACGGCACGAACCGCTCGACCTCGGGCAGCTGGACACCGATCTTGCACGGGCGGTTCATGCGCCGACCCTAGGTCAGGAGGAGGCGCCGAGGCTGGCATCGGCGAGCTGGCGTCGGGAAGAGACGCCGGTCTTCGTGTAGACCTTGGCAAGGTGGTACTCGACCGTGCGGCGGCTCAGGAACAGCTTGGCCGCGATCTCGGCGTTGCTGTCGCCCTCGGCGGCGTACTGCGCGATCTGGAGCTCCTGCGGGGTGAGGTGGTCGCGCTCGGTGGGGTCCCGCCGCGCGGTGGTCTCGCCGGATGCGCGCAGCTCGCTGCGCGCGCGGTCCGCCCAAGGCTCCGCGCCCAGCCGTTCGAAGGTCTCCATGGCGGCGCGCAGGTGCTGCCGGGACTCCGAGCGCTGGCGTGAACGGCGCAGCGTCTCCCCGAGCAGCAGCTGGATCCTCGCCCGCTCCAGCGGTCTGGTGTCCTGGTCGTCGGCCCTGAGTGCCTCCTCGAACTGATGGATCGCTTCCTCGCCCGTCGTGAGCAGCCCCCGACACCGCGACAGCGCGGCCGCCGGGATCGGCAGGCCGCTGGCCCCTGCCCACGCCTCAAGCCGGGCGACCGCCGGTGCGCAGGCCTCGGGATGACCTGATCGAGCCGCAGCCTCGACCAGGTCGGGGGTGGCCCAGCGCAGGATGCCCGGATGACCCTCGGTGCCCGACTCGACCGACTCGAGCGCGGCCAAGGCCTCCACCGGGCGGCCGGCGCCGAGCTCGAGCAGCCCGAGGGCCCAGTGCCCCGCGGCGGCGATCATCTTCAGCTGCCGGGCCGTCCCGACCTCGAGAGCCAGGCCCGCGTGCTTCCGGCATTCAGCCTCCTGGCCCCGGTAGGCGTAGACGGTCGCCAGGGTCGCAAGAGCCACCCCCGCGTCGAGACCGAGGTCATCGGACAGGCGTAGTCCTTCCAGCCCGTGCATCTCGGCGTCCTGCAGCCGCCCCAACAGCAGCTCGATGTAGGCCAGCCGGTCGAGCATCGGCGCGAGCCGGCCGATGCTCGAGCTGTCACGCGCCCGGTTCGCCGCTCGGGCGTAGAGAGACCGAGCGTCGCCCAGGCGGCCCAGGTACAGGGCCGCGCGGCCCGAACGCAGGACGTTGGCGAAGTCGGTGCCCGTTCCTCCGTCGTCGATGACGGTAGCCAGGATCCTCGAGCCTTCCGACCAGTTGCCCTCGAAGAGCCGGCCGAGCCCGACCAGCAGGTTGACATCCGATGAGTCCACCGCCTGCCCGGCGTCCTGGATCGACAGGGCCAGATCGCTGACCTGTGTGGTCAGGCGAGGGTCGCCGAGGAAGGTCGCAGCCTCTCCGGCCAGGACGAGGGCACTCAGTGCGGTCGCTGGTTCGTGTGCCGCCAGGTCCGAGGCCGCCTCGACGAGGAGGAGGTACGCCGCGTCGGGGGAGCCGTGCCGCAGCTCGATCGCCCCTCGCAGTGCCTGCAACCGGGCCCGGTCCGCATCGTCCACCGGCAGCGAACCCTGCGAGGCCAGCAGCTGCAAGGCACGCTCGGGCTGGCCTGCCCGGTCCGCCAGCTGGGCGGCGCGGAACAGCCGTTGGGCGCGCGCGGGGCCGGACCGGCTGAGCTCGGCCGCCCACTGCCACCAGTCGATGGCCGCCGACGGCCCACCACGGGTCGCTGCGCGCTCAGCGGACGCCTCGAGGAGGTCGGCCAGCTCGTCGTCGGGGCCGGTCGCCGCCCGGGCGAGGTGCCACGCGTGCCGGTCGGCGTCGGCGGGATCGTCGAGGAGGGCGGCCATGGCCAGGTGACCCTGCTGCCGCTCCAGGAACGTCGACCCCTGGTGGATCGCCGAGCGCACGAGTGGGTGCTTGAAGACGACCACTCCGCGTCGAGCCGTGATCAGTCCGCTCGCCTCGGCCTCCTGGAGGCTGGCATCCGCGATCCCCAGCGACCGGCTCGCGCCGAGCACCAGGGCCAGATCTGCAGTGTCGGCCATCGCGGCGAGGAGCAGGAACTGCTGGGCACCGGGGCTCAGGTCCGCCGCCCGAGCGGCGTACAGGCGTTCGACCTCGCCACCCATCGGCAGGGGATCGGGCAGGGGCTCGTGCCCCGACAGCTGGCCGTCGCTCAGCAGCGGCGCGAGCTCGATGATCGCGAGCGGGTTGCCGGCATGGTGCTCGACGAGTCGCGTCTTGACCTCGGCGGAGATCATCGGTGCCCGCTCGAGCAGCAGCGAGGACGAGGCCGGCTCGTCGAGTCCGTGCAGCCGGTGCTCGCGCAACCCGGGCGCTTCGAAGGCCGCCTCGTCCGGGTCGCGGACGGTGAAGACCATAAGGACGCCCTCCGCCTCGAGGCGCCGGGCGACGAACCTCAGCACCTCCGCCGTCGACGGGTCGAGCCACTGGGCGTCATCCACCAGGCAGGTGAGCGCCGAGTCGCCTGCGAGCTCGCCGAGGAACGAGAGCGCGGCCACCCCGACGAGGAAGGGGTCGACGTCACGGCGGCCGGACAGTCCGAGGGCTCCGTTCAGCGCCTCCTGGTGCAGCCGGGCCAGTGCCGGCATGACGTGGATCGCGGGCCGCAGGACCTGGTGCAGGCCGGCGAACGGCAGGTGGGACTCCGAGGCCACGCCGGCGCAGCGGAGCACCTCGGTCCCCTGCTGTGCCGCCTCGTGATGGAACCAGTCCACCAGCGCCGTCTTGCCCACACCGGCCTCGCCGCGCACCACCAGCGCCGCACTGTCCCCGCTCTTGGCCGCGGCGAGCAGCCTCGTCAGTACGGCGCAGTCGTCGCTGCGCCCGTAGAGCATGCCCGGCACGCTAGTGGACCCCTAGGCCCACCACCATGACGCAAGTGGGCACCGCTCAGGGGCCGCTCACCAGGCAGGTGCAGCCGCCGATGGCGATCTCGCGCCCGGCGTCGTCGGTGATCCGGGCCTGGACGACCATGCTGCGCCGTCCCGGTTTGACCACCTCACCCGTGCAGAGAAGCGCGCCGGTCGCGACCCCGGCGGCCCGCAGGTAGCGCACGTTCAGCTCCGAGGTGATGTATCCGGCGCCCACGGGGAGCAGGGAGTGCACGGCACATCCCATCGCCGTGTCGATGAGCGCGGCCAGCACGCCGCCGTGGACCACTCCGAACGGGTTCAGGTGGAACTCCGCGGGGACCAGGGCGAAGGAGACCCGGCCGGGGACCGCCTCGACCGGCCGGATGTCGAGGGTCTGCAGCGCGGGTGGCAACGGCAGCTCCTCCCGCCCGATGGCCTGAAGGATGGCCAGGCCGTCGTAGGTGCCGGCGGCGAGATGCGTCGGGGTCTGGTCCTCCCACGCGTAGGCACGGTGCCGCGTCGTGGATGACGTCGTGGTCGACATTGGAACCTCCAAGGATGCGCCGAGAAGCACCCGGCTGGGAGACACCAGCGTGAGTCGGGCATGCCCGCTCCCGCATCCGTGGGGCTACCAGTCCCTCGCGTCGCGAGCACCGGTGAGACGCGACCGCTGACCCATCCCCGCCGGTTGGCAGGTCCGGTGCAGCTACGGATGCCGCCGTCCTCTGGCCGGCGCGATGGTCGGGGTCCGTCACGAGAGAGGTCCCCAGCCATGTCAACGTTCCTGTTCAAGCTCGGCAACTTCGCCAGCCGCCACCCGTGGCGGATCATCGGCGCCTGGCTCGTGCTCGCGTGTGCCACCTTCTTCCTCAACGGGCAGGTCGGTGGTGAGCCGAACGACGACTTCCGCCTGCCCGGCGCCGAGTCCCAACGGGCGGTCGACCTGCTCGAGGACAAGTTCCCGGCGCAGAACCCCTACACGAGCCAGATCGTCTTCAGCGACGACGAGGCGGTCAGCCGGCCGGAGACCCGCGAGGCGGTCACGTCCGCGCTGGCCACGGTGTCCGGTCTGCCGCACGTCGTGGCGGTCAGCGATCCCTACGACGCCGCGTCCCCGATGATCAGCCCCGACGGACTGATGGGCTTCTCCACCGTCACCTTCGACACCGGTGACACCAAGCTGGCGCCTCTCGACGAGACCGAAGCGGCCGTCGAGCAGCTGCGTGAGGCCGGGATGACGGTCGAGTACGGCGGCCTCCTCGGGTACGCCGAGGCGCCGGCCGAGCCCAAGAGCGAGCTGATCGGCATGGGTGTGGCCGTCGTCGTGCTGGTGCTCGCCTTCGGGTCCCTGGTGGCGATGAGCCTGCCGCTCGGCGTGGCGCTGATCAGCCTCCTGATCGGCACCGGCGCCATCGGGATGCTCTCGGGCCATGTTGCGATCCCGGCGTCCGCGACCCTGGTCGGGTCGATGCTCGGTCTGGGCGTCGGCATCGACTACGCGCTGTTCGTGCTCGCCCGGCATCGGGAGAACATCGGGACAGAGGTCGGCGTGCACGATTCCGTGGGCCGCGCCAACGCGACGGCCGGTCTCTCGGTCCTCTTCGCGGGCAGCACGGTGGTCCTGGCGATCGCCGGCCTGCAGCTGGCAGGTGTCCCGATGATCGCGGCGATGGGCTGGACGTCCGCGCTGATGGTTGCGGTGACGATGCTCGCAGCCCTGACGCTGCTCCCCGCCCTGCTCGGCCTCGCTGGCAAGAGGATCGACAGCCTCCGGGTGGTCCGGTCCCGGCGCCGCGACCGGAGCCGGCCGACGTGGTCGGGCCGGTGGGCCAACCACGTCGCCGACCACCCCGTGCGCTACCTGGTCGCGGCTGTCGCACTGCTCGGCATCGTCGCGACGCCCGCGGCCGCGCTTCGGATCGGTTTCCCCGACGACGGGAACGTCGGCACCGAGAGCACCGTGCGCCGGTCCTACGACATGCTCGCCGAGGGCTTCGGTCCCGGCTTCAACGGTCCGCTCCAGGTCGTCGTCGACCTCGAGGGGTCGGTCGACGCCGACGAGTACGTCCAGACAGTGTCGCGCCAGCTCGAGAGCACCCCGGGCATCAGCTCGGTCACCCCGCCGGCCACCAGCCCGGACGGCGAGGTCGTCGTACTGACCGCCCTGCCCGACACCTCGCCGCAGTCCAAGGAGACTGCCGACCTCGTCGACACCCTCCGCAGCGACGTGCGGCCCATCGCCGACACCTACGGCGGTGCCGTGATGGTCACCGGCAACTCGGCCCTCCAGGCGGACCTGTCCAGCAAGCTGCAGTCGCGGATGCCCTTGTTCATCGCGGCCGTGCTGCTGCTGTCGCTGCTGGTCCTCATCCCGGTGTTCCGCTCGGTGTGGGTGCCGGTCAAGGCCGCCGCCCTCAACCTGGTCAGCATCGCGGCGTCGTACGGCGTCCTGGTGGCCATCTTCCAGTGGGGCTGGGGCGCCGAGCTGTTCGGCATCCACGAGACGATGCCGATCAACCCGCTGGCACCGATGCTGATGTTCGCGATCCTGTTCGGGCTGTCGATGGACTACGAGGTCTTCCTGCTCGGTCGGGTTCGCGAGGAGTACCGTCTGAGCCGCGATCCCCGGGCGAGTCTGATCGCCGGGGTGACCAGCACGGCGCCGGTCATCACCAGCGCGGCACTCATCATGATCAGCGTCTTCTACGCGTTCGTGCTGAGCCCGGACATCACCAGCAAGCTGTTCGGGATCGGTCTCGGCACCGCCGTGCTGCTCGACGTGACTCTTGTCCGGATGGTCCTGGTGCCCTCGGCGATGAGCCTGCTCGGCCACCGCGCCTGGCAGCTCCCGGCCTGGCTGGACCGGATCCTGCCCGACATCGACCTGGACGGTCACCGCGACTCGGGGCAACACCCCGGCGCCGCCACGACCAGCCCGGTCGCGAAGGCCGGTGCGCGATGACCAGCCTGGCCGAGTCCGCGAACCGTCAAGGTGCCCGGGCAGCCCACGCATCACGACCCGAAGCGGACCCGGGAGCAGTCGGTCGCGCTCCTCGCTGTCACTGCGGTCGGCCTCGTGGTGATCCGTGCCTTTGACGACGCTGTGCTGCAGCCGACGGCTGGGATCGGGCACGGGGACCACCTGCTCCAGGCGGTTGCGTCGGTGGCGATCGGAACGGCCATGGGCGCGATCATCTGGCGCACCCGCCGGGCGCTCCGCTCGATGACGGCGCTGTTGGCCGGGGCCTGGGGCCTCGTCGGCAGCCTGGAGCTGTTCCTCGAGCGCGGTCCTCGCGCCGGCATCCAGGCGGACGACGTGGGCGGCATCCTGTCTCTCCTCGCCGGTGTGGTCCTGGTCGGCACCTTCTTCTACTTCGCCACGGTCTCGGTGAGTCGAGGCCGGAGGAAGGTCACTCGCGTACTGCGGCGGGGCGCGACGGCGATCGGCGTGGTCTTCGTCGCGTACTGGATCGCCCTGCCCGTGGGCGTCGGCTACATGGCGACGCACTACGCGGGTCAGGGGATCACGTCGGAGCCCGACCTCGGCGTGCCGAGCGAGCGAGTGGAGTTCACGTCCAGCGACGGCCTCCAGCTCACCGGCTGGTACGCCCCGACCCGCAACGGCGCCGTCGTGCTCATCCATCCCGGACGCTCGGGCCTCGACCAGGCCCGCATGCTCGCCGGCAACGGCTACGGCGTCCTGCTGATGAACCGGCGGGGCGAGGGCGACAGCGAGGGCGACACCAACCTGTTCGGCTGGTCGGACCCGAAGGACATCGCCGCTGCGGCCGCCTACCTGCGGAGCGAGCAGGGCATCTCCCCTGACGCGATCGGCGGGCTGGGCCTCTCGGTGGGCGGCGAGGTCATGCTGGAGCACGCAGCCCGGTCGGACGACCTGGCCGGCGTCGTGGTGGAGGGGATGGGCTCCCGCTCGATCAAGGAGAGCCTGGAGCTGTCGGGCGGCATCAGGATCGCCGAGCTCCTCACCGCGCCCCTCATCACCAGCAGCCTGGTCGTGCTCACGGACCAGGCGCCTCCGCCGAACCTCGTTGACGCCGCAGAAGGCCTTGC
>CAWGTG010000018.1:0-73110 GCA_963825455.1 uncultured Actinomycetota bacterium | reverse complement strand
ATAGACGATCTCGATACCGCGCTCTCGCGTGCTTCGTCGGGTCACCCCGACGCTGCGCCAGAACCGAGCTGAGAAACGCTGAGATCTTTGGAGCGTCGCAAGCTCGACCACGGCGGTCACGGCAGCGACTGCGACCCAGCCCCAAGCCCCCCAGAGCAGCAACGCGGCAACGACCGGCGCAGCGAGAAGAAGGTAGGCGACGATCACCTCGGCTAGGTACCCAATGGGTCCTCCGCCATGGCCGCCGAGCGCCCTGGAGAAGGAAAGAGGCGGCCTCCGGACTTGATCCGGAAACCGCCTCTGACCTGCTGGTTTCTCTTGGTAGCGGGGGCAGTGTGTAGCGGGGGCAGGATTTGAACCTGCGACCTCTGGTTTGGATCGGCACCTTGCCGACCGCCACCGAACGTTGTGGAATGCAGCCGGATCCTCCGTGTTGATGAGGAGAACTCCTCGCTGACGGTTCCGAATGTACCCGAGCCGATGCCTGACTCTTCCGGTTGTTCTTGGAGGGTAAGTGGAAGGCGTTCGAATCCTGGTGCGATCAGCCCAGATCAGATACGCGGGTGAAGATCGTCACCCAGGTGCTGCACTCCGCCCAGAATGAAGCTCCCACTTGCTGGTGCCCTGTGACGGCCGGACGCCACCAAACCGGTCCAGCATGGTGATGATGGGCGTCAGCACATCCATGCCGCCACCGGCAACTGCGACTGTGCCGGCAGTGTCCATCGGCTACCCACGCCTTGTGCGCCGGCTGCCCCGGCTGTACTCAGATAGTCAGGCTCAGGCTCCCTCGTTGGGCGAAGGGTCTGATACGGCCTCACGGGCCTGCTCCGCGACCAGCTCGATGACTGCCGTATGTGCGCCGAGCACCCCGGCGACACAGCGCGAGGCGGCGGACTCGTCGCGGGCGCGGGTGGCGAAGTGCCCGGGAGCGAGGAGGTATGGCGAGACCGCGTGCGCGGGTGTCACGACCTCGGCGGGCCGCGGTCCAGGACCGGACAGGGTGGCGAGGGTCACCGGTCCGCACCAGACCGACGCCAGCAGCCGAGCCGCCTCGTCGAGGTCGGGCCGGGCGGTCGGATCGCGCGAGCCTGCCGCGACCATCACCACGGGTCGGCCCGGGAGGGCTCCGGCCACCCGCAGCCGCGCGGCCTGTGCCTCGGCGAGCAGGGGATGCGGACCTAGCGGGTCGCCCAGCCACACCGGACCGGGCGCCGCCGCCAGCGACGCGGGCAGATCACGGCGCACGTGGTGACCGGTCGAGAGCAGCAGCGGGACCACCGCCGTCGGATGACGCGACCCGGCGAGCACCGACTCCAGCGAGGGTTCGCAGAGCTCGACGTACGACGCGACCACCGTCATTCCGAGCTGCCGGCCGGCGAGCTCGGTGAGTCGGCGCGCGACGTCGTTGCCGGATCCGTGGCGCGTGCCGTGCGCGACCGTCACCAACCTCATGCCAGCGGCACCGCCAACCGGTAGCCGCGCTTGACCACCGTCTGCACGGTGCGGGTCCCGAGTGCCGCCCGGAGCCGCGCCACGGCCATCTCGACGGCGTGCTCCGAGCCGGCCGTGCCCGACGGTAGCGCGGCCAGCAGCTCGCGCCGCGAGACCACGTGACCGGGGTTCACGAGCATCGCCTGGAGGAGCGCGAACGGCGCCGGTGACAGCTTCGCCTCGACACCGTCGACCAGCACCGTCTCGCCGTGCACCAGCAGAGTGTGCCCGGCCACCTCGAACGTGCTGCCGAACGAGCGCAGGGGCAGCTCGGTCTCGAGCTGCTTGACCATCGCCACCAGCCGCGACCGGTCCGGGAAGATCGTCGGCACCCCCCACATCTCGAAGGCAGCCGAGGTCACCGGCCCCACACAGGAGGCGACGACGTCGGCCTGGAACGCGGTGATGAGCTCGTCGCGCCGACCGGTGGAGGCGGCCGCATCCATGAGCGCCGCGACCGCGGGGGCAGAGGTGAAGGTCACGGCGTCGAGGGCACGGTCGGCGACCAGGTCGATGAGCCGGAACACGGGCTCGGGGTCGACCGCGGACTCGACCCGGTAGACGGTCACCGTGGTCACGTCGGCCCCCTGGCGGCGCAGGGCGTGGGCGACCATCGAGAGTGACTGGCCGTGCTCCTGCACGACGATCCGGAGGCCGGTGAGGTCGCGCCCGCGCAGGTGCGCGAGCACGTCGTCGAAGCACTCCGAGTCCGGCGCCCACAGCTCGCGCAGCCCGCGCCGGCGCAGGGCACCGACACTCTTGGGGCCGCGGGCCAGGATCTCGGCGGCGCCCAGCGTCTCGAGCAGCGGCGGCAGCAGCCCCCACTCCTCGGCCGCGGCGAACCACGCCTTCATGCCGATGCCGGTGGTCGCAAGGAACAGGTCGACCGGTCCGGCCAGCACCTCCTTGGTGGCGGTCTGCAGCGCGTCGTCGACGCGGTTCGGCTCGACCGATAGCGCGGGCGCCCACTCGACCGCGGCCCCGCGCCGCTCCAGGAGCGTGACCTGCTCGTCGGCCTTCCGGGCGGCGGTGACGCCGATCCGGAAGCCGCTCAGCGGGAGGTCGGTCACGGGGTCACTCCTGGGGTGGCCGGACAAACACGACACCGCCGTCGACCCGTACGTCGTACGTCGGCACCCGGACCTCCGCGTCGTCGAGGCACTGCCCGGTGCGCAGGTCGTAGGACTGCTTGTGCATCGGGGACGCGACCACGGGGATCGTGCCGCGGGTGCCCACGATGCCGCGGGCCAGGACCGAGGCGCTGGCAACAGGGTCGTAGTTGGAGATCGCGTAGACGTTTCCGTCGTGTGTCCGGAAGATTGCGACCGCGGCACCGGCCACCAACGCGGCCACGCCGCCCTCGACCTCGATGTCGTCGAACAGGCAGACCGGGATCATCGCAGCGGCCCCACCGGGATCGTCTCGCCCAGCAGCACCGGCCCTTCCGGTTCGGCCGGCACCTGTTGGTCGCGATCTTCTCGGAAGGTGATGTGCGGGTCCGGTGTCTCGGGGGCGTTGACGAACGACACGAACCGGCGCAGCTTCTCGGGGTCCTCGATCGTGGCGCGCCACTCGTCGGTGTACGACGCGACGTGCCGCCCCATGGCCGCCTCCAGCTCGGTGCCGAGGCCGAGCGCATCGTCCACGACCACCTCTCGGACCCGGTCGAGGCCGCCCTCGAGCGACTCCACCCAGGGCGCGGTCCGCTGCAGCCGGTCGGCCGTGCGGATGTAGTACATGAGGAACCGGTCGAGGTAGCGGACCAGCGTCTCGGTGTCGAGATCGCCCGCCAGCAGCCGGGCGTGCGCCGGCGTCGCGCCGCCGTTGCCGCCGACGTAGAGGTTCCACCCCTTCTCGGTGGCGATCACCCCGAAGTCCTTGGACCGCGCCTCGGCGCACTCGCGGGCACAGCCGCTGACGCCGCCCTTGAGCTTGTGCGGCGAGCGCAGCCCGCGATAGCGCAGCTCGAGGTCGATGGCCAGCTGCACCGAGTCCTGGACGCCGTAGCGGCACCAGGTGGAGCCCACGCAAGACTTCACCGTCCGCAGTGCCTTGCCGTAGGCGTGCCCGGACTCGAAGCCGGCGTCGACCAGCCGCCGCCAGATCGCCGGCAGCTCCTCCATGCGGGCGCCGAACAGGTCGATCCGCTGGCCGCCGGTGATCTTGGTGTAGAGCCCGAAGTCGCGGGCGACCTCGCCGATGACGATCAGCTTCTCGGGCGTGATCTCGCCGCCCGGGATCCGCGGGACGACCGAGTAGGAGCCGTTGCGCTGGAGGTTGGCGAGGTAGGCGTCGTTGGTGTCCTGCAGGGTCCGGGTCGACCCGTCGAGCACGTGGCCGCCGACGAGTGAGGCCAGGATCGAGGCGACCGCCGGCTTGCAGATGTCGCAGCCCCGGCCGATGCCGTGGCCGCCAACGATCTCGTCGAACGACGTGTAGCCGTGCACCGCGACCACGTCGAACAGCTCGTGCCGGGTGAGCGCGAAGTGCTCGCAGAGACTGCGGTCGACGGTGCGGCCGACCGACTCGAAGTACTCCTCGACGATCGACTTCACCACCGGCTTGCACGAGCCGCAGGTGGACCCGGCCTTGGTGCACGCAGTGACGCACGAGGCGCTGTCGCAGCTGCCGCCCTCTGCGACCGCGTCCTTGACCTGCTGCTTGGTGACGTCGTTGCACGAGCAGACCTGGGCCTCGTCCGGCAGCCGAAGCTCCAGACCGCCGCGGCCGGTCGGGAGGATCAGCTCCTCGGGGTTGGCCGGCAGCGGGATTCCCGGGTTGGTCGAGGTGGACACCATCGGCCGCAGCACGCCGTACGCCGACGCGTCGCCGACCAGGACCCCGCCGAGCAGCCGGGTGCCGTCCTCGGAGACGACCAGCTTCTTGTAGACGCCGGTCACCGCATCGGCGAAGACCAGCTCGAGCGCGCCCTCGGTGGTCGCGAACGCGTCGCCGAACGACGCCACGTCGACGCCGAGCAGCTTGAGCTTGGTCGACATGTCCGCGCCACCGAAGGTGCCCGGACCGCCGAGGATCGCGTCGACCACGACCTCGGCCATCGCGTAGCCGGGCGCGACCAGGCCGTACATCCGGCCGGCCGGGGCCGCGCACTCACCGATCGCCCAGACGTTCGGGTCCGAGGTGCGGCACCGCTCGTCGACCAGCACGCCGCCGCGCTCGGCGAGCCCCAGTCCGGCAGTGCGGGCCAGCGCATCACGGGGGCGGATCCCGGCGGAGAAGACCACCAGGTCCAGGTCGAGGGGATCGGCGTCCCGCAGGGCCAGTCCGGTGACCCGGTCGTCGCCGAGGATCTGCTCGGTCACCGCGGCGGTGTGCACCGTCAGCCCGAGCGCCTCGACGTGCCGGGCCAGCGTGGCGCCGCCGGCGTCGTCGATCTGGACGGCCATCAGCCGCGGCGCCATCTCCACGACGTGCGTGTCCAGGCCCAGGCCACGCAGGGCGTTGGCGGCCTCGAGGCCGAGCAGCCCGCCGCCGATCACCGCGCCGGTGCGGGCGCCCTGCGCGGCGGCGCGGATCGCGTCGAGGTCCTCGATGGTCCGGTAGACGAAGCAGCCGGGCAGCTCGTGGCCCGGCACCGGCGGCACGAACGGCGCCGCACCGGTCGCCAGGACGAGCTCGTCGTAGGCCAACACCTGGCCGTCGTCGACGAGCACCGTCTGGGTCGCGGCGTCGAACCCCTTGACCTGACGGCCGAGCAGCAGCCGGACCCGCGGGTCGTCGTACTCCCCCTCGGGCAGCAGCGAGAGCGCCTCCGCGCCGACCTCGAAGTACGACGTCAGCGCGACCCGGTCGTAGGCCGGGCGCGGCTCCTCGCCGATCACCACCACGTCGTGGGTCTCGGTGAGGCCGCGCTCGATCGCGGCCTGGACGAACCGGTGCGCGACCATGCCGTGGCCGACGACGACCAGGGTCCTGCGGAGGTGGGGGCTCATGCGGGGGTTCCTTCCAGTGGTGCGGGCTCGGCGACGAGGGCGCGGACGGTGTCGGCGCACCCGCCACAGCCGGTGGTGGCGCGGGTGGTGGCGCGGGCTTCATCCAGCGAGCTGCAGCACCGGATCCGCCCCGCGGTGACGCCCGCGCAGGCGCACACCTCGGCGTCGTCGGCGAGGTAGACCGGCTGGGTGGGCCGGTCGGCCATGAGGAGGGCACCGGGCTCGGCCGGACCCAGCACCGTGCCCCGGTCGTAGTGCTGGGTGATCAGCCCGACCCGGGAGAGGTCACCGACCAGCGTCGCGGCCACGATCACCCCGTTGCGGACGACCAGCTTGCGATGCGAGCCGACGACCGGATTGGTCACCTCGACGACCTGGCCCTCGGTGCGCTCGGGGTCGCCGAGCACGGCCACGTCGAGGTCGGTGGCGCGCAGCCGGGCCACCGTGCGGGTCCCGTCGTAGGTGACGTCCGCACCGGTCAGGTGCGCGGCCAGCAGGCCCGCCTGCTCCCACGCCGGCGGCACGAACCCGGTGACCTGGTCGCGATGCTGGGCGCAGTCGCCGATGGCGTGCACGTGCGGGTCGCTGGTGCGCAGGTGCTGGTCGACGACCACCCCGCGGCGTACGTCGAGCCCGGCCCGGCGGGCCAGCGCCGTGGACGGCCGCCCGCCGGCGGTCAGCACGACCAGGTCGGTCGGGAGCACGTAGCCGTTGTCGAGGACCAGCCCGTCATCGGTGAGCCGGGTGGCCCGGGCACCGGTGTAGACACTGGTCCCGAGCCGGCGCAG
This sequence comes from uncultured Actinomycetota bacterium, assembly GCA_963825455.1. Classification (GTDB taxonomy): domain Bacteria; phylum Actinomycetota; class Actinomycetes; order Propionibacteriales; family Nocardioidaceae; genus Nocardioides. Next base: position 66,875 of record CAWGTG010000018.1, on the reverse strand, counting down.
GTCGCGAGCCAGGATCGCGCCGGCCTTGGCGTCGACCTGGCCGCGCAGCAGGTGCTCGCCGCCCTCGACGACCTCGACCGCGAGGCCGCGCCGGGCCAGCGCGCGGGCCACCTGCAGGCCGAGCAGCCCGCCGCCGACCACGACCGCGGTGCCCGAGTGGGGCACCGCGCGGTCGAGCCGCAGGCAGTCCTCGAGCGATCGGAACGCGTGCACGCGACCGTCTAGCCGGCCGTCGACGCGGACCAGGCCACGGATCGGCGGCAGACTCGGGATGCTGCCGGTGGCCAGGACGAGCACGTCGTAGGGCACCCGGGCGCGGTCGGCGAGCTCGACCTCACGCTCCACCGGGTGCACGTCGACGACCCGGGTGCCGAGGCGCAGGTCGACGGCGCCGTGCAGCGGCAGCGCGAGCGCGTGACGGTCATGGGTGCCCTCGAGCAGGGCGGAGAGCAGGATCCGGTTGTACGGCGGGTGCGGCTCGTCACCGAGCAGAGTGACCGGTCGGCCGGCCCTGGCGAGCTCGTCGGCCAGCCGGGCCGCGGCCATGCCGGCACCGACGACGACCGTGCTGACGGGAGTGGTCATGCGCGCACCGCGCAGGCGCAGACCTTGAACTCCGGCATCCGGCTGTCCGGGTCGAGCGCGTCGATGGTCAGCCGGTTGGCGCCGACCCAGTGGAACGGCACGAAGACGGTGTCCGGCCGGATCGTGGAGACCACCCGGGCCGGGGCCTTGAGCTCGCCGCGCCGGGTGGTGACCAGCACCTGCTCGCCGTCGTGCGCCCCGATCCGATCGGCCAGCATCGGGTGCAGCTCGACGTACGGCCCGTCGTCGGGGAGCCCGCGGACCCGGCGGGTCTGGGCGCCCGGACTGGTACTGGCCGAGCACCCGGCCGGTGGTCAGATGCAGCGGGAAGTCGTCGTCGACCGGCTCGGCCGGGCCGCGGTGCTCGACGGCGACCATCCGGGCCCGCCCGTCGACGTGGGCGAACCGGTCCGTGAACAGCCGCGGTGTGCCCGGGTGTGCGGCGTCCGGGCACGGCCAGAAGACGCCGTGCTCGGCGCGGATCCGGTCGTAGGTGATGCCGGCGTAGTCGGCACGGCCGCCGGCAGAGGCCCGGCCGAGCTCGGCGAAGACCTCCTCGGCGTCGGTGCTGAACGGCACCGGCGCGCCGACCCGCTCGGCGAGCTCGGCGATCACCTCGAGATCGGTGCGGACGCCGGCAGGCGGCTCGACCGCCCGCTCGCGCAGGATGACCCGGCCCTCGAGGTTGGTCATCGTGCCGGTCTCCTCGGCCCACTGGGTGACCGGCAGCACCACGTCGGCCAGTGCCGCGGTCTCGCTCATCACGAGGTCCGCGACGACCAGCAGGTCGAGGGCCGCCAACCGCTCAGTGACGTGGTTCGCGTTCGGTGCGGAGACCACGATGTTGCTGCCGAAGACCAGCAGCGCCCTCTGGCCGGCGGGAGTGCCGAGCGCGTCGAGCAGCTCGTACGCCGAGCGCCCCGGGCCGGGCAGTGTCTCCGGGTCGACGCCCCACACACCGGCCACGTGGGCGCGCGCAGCCGGGTCGTCGATCATCCGGTAGCCGGGCAGCTGGTCGGCCTTCTGCCCGTGCTCGCGACCGCCCTGCCCGTTGCCCTGTCCGGTGAGGCAGCCGTAGCCCGAGAACGGCATGCCGGGCAGCCCCAGCGCGAGCGCCACGTCGATCCACGCCAGCACCGTCGCGGTGCCCTGGGCGTGCTGCTCGGCGCCGCGCGCGGTGAGCACCATGGCCCGGTCGGCGCCGGCGAGCAGCTCGGCCAGCCTGCGCAGCTCGCCCACCGGGACGCCGGAGACCCGTTCCACCCGCTCCGGCCACCAGGCCGCCACCGCGCGCCGTACGTCGTCCCAGCCTGTGGTGCGCGCCGCGACGTAGTCCTCGTCGATCGCACCGGCCGCGTCGAGCAGGTGCAGCACCCCGAGCGCGAGCGGCAGGTCGGTGCCTGGCACCGGCTGCAGGAACAGGTCGGCCCGCTCGGCGGTCGGCGTGCGCCGCGGGTCGATCACGACCACCCGGCCGCCGCGCTCGCGCAGCCGGTCGAGGTGCCGGGCCGCGGGCGGCATCGTCTCAGCGAGGTTGGAGCCGACCAGCACCACCACGTCGGTCTGCTCGACATCGGCGAGCGGGAACGGCAGCCCGCGGTCGATCCCGAACGCCCGGTTGCCGGCCGACGCGGCCGACGACATGCACCAGCGGCCGTTGTAGTCGACCTGGCTCGTGCCGAGCGCGACCCGGGCTAGCTTACCGAGCTGGTACGCCTTCTCGTTGGTGAGCCCGCCGCCGCCGAACACTGCGACGCTGTCCGGTCCGCTCTCCCGGCGCAGCTCGAGCACCCGGGTAGCGACCAGGTCGAGCGCCTCGTCCCACGAAGCCGCGCGCAGCTCACCTGTGGTGCGGTCGCGGAGCAGCGGGCTGGTCAGCCGCTCGCGGTGGCCGCGCAGCTCGGCGGCGGTCCACCCCTTGCGGCACAGCGCGCCCTCGTTGACCGGGAACTCCGGCCACGCACGCACCTCCAGCGCGGGACCACTCTTCTCGAGAGTCATCCCGCACTGGAGGCTGCAGTACGGACAGTGGGTGTGCGTCAACTAGATGCCCGCTCCCGCCAGGCTCGTCACCTTCGCCGTGGCGGGCTTGCGGAGGTAGACCACGAAGGTGACCACGGCACACACCGCGTAGAAGCAGACGAACACCATGAACGCGCCCTTGGTCGCCGATAGCGGGTTGTCCACCCACGGCGAGCTGAACGCGATCGGGATCAGGAAGCCGCCTATCGCACCGACCGCGCCGATCACGCCGATGGCCGCGGAGGACTGCTTGGTCGACTGGTCGAGAGCGGTGGCGCGCTCGGGGGTGCCGTCCTCGGTGGTGCGCAGCGCGGAGATCCGAAAGATCGCGGGGATCATCTTGTACGTCGACCCGTTACCGATGCCGGTGGCGGCGAAGATGCAGAGGAAGAAGCCCAGGAACCACGGGAACCACGACTTGTTGTCGGCCGCGATCGCCACGTCGGCGGTCGGGTTCGGAGTCAGCTGCGTGACGGTCCAGAGCACCAGCAGCGTGAAGAAGATCATCGCGGCGAACGCGCCGAGGGTCACCTTCGCGCCGCCGTACCTGTCGGCCAGCCAGCCGCCGAACGGCCGGGTGAGCGAGCCGACCAGGGCGCCTAGGAAGGCGTAGTAGGCGAAGAAGATCCCGGTGCCGAGCGGGGCCGGGTCGGGCACCCAGAAGTTGAGCTTGATCAGCAGCGGCAGCGCGGCCGAGTAGCCGATGAAGGAGCCGAAGGTCCCGATGTAGAGGAACGCCATCACCCACGTCTGCGGGTTGCGCACCACCTGGAGCTGCTCGCGCGGGGAGGACTTCGCGGTCGCCAGGTTGTCCATGAAGAAGTACGCCGCCACCGTCGCGACGATCGCGAGCCCGGCGTAGACCCATGCCGCGCGCTGGAGGTCGATGCCACCGTCGCTGGCCTTGACCAGGCCGAAGATGCCGGCGCCGCCCACGATCACCGGCAGGAAGAACTGGATCAGGCTGACCCCGAGGTTGCCTCCCGCGGCGTTCAGGCCGAGCGCCGAGCCCTTTTTGGCAGCCGGGTAGAAGAAGTTGATGTTCGCCATCGAGGACGCGAAGTTGCCGCCACCGAGCCCGGCGGTCGCAGCGATCAGGCAGAACGCCCAGTACGGCGTGCCCGGGTGCTGCACGGCGTAGGCAAAGAGCAGCGTCGGCACCAGGAGCAGCGCGGCGCTCGCCATCGTCCAGTTGCGGCCGCCGAACTTCGGCACCGCGAACGTGTAAGGCAGCCGGAGCAGCGAGCCCACCAGGTTGGGCAGCGCGACGAGGAAGAAGAGCTGCTGCGGCGTGAACTCGAAACCCTGGGCCAGCAGAAACGCCGAGCTCACGCTCCAGATCAGCCAGACCGAGAAGCCGAGGTGCTCGGCGAAGATCGACCAGATCAGGTTGCGGCGGGCCACCGCGCGCCCACCCTGCTCCCAGAACGACTCGTCCTCGGGGCGCCAGTCGCTGATCCAACGCCCCTTGGCGGCGGGCGGGACCTGGTCGGTCTCGGTCGGGTCGGACGTCAGGGTCATCGGGGCTCCTGGGTGGTCGGGTGTGCCCAACCTCCTAGCCGGATGTGTCACTCCGGACAGGAGCGCGTCTCACCCCGCGCACGTTCTCCTCACAACCTCACGACCTGCGCCAACACACCGCACCAGCTGAGATGACGGCCTCGAAATCAGACAGCGCATCTGTCCCATTCGGCCGGTTCTCACAACGAAGCTCAGCGCGTCACTTCGGCCCACTATGACGCGGGTCGGCTGGCGCCCGAGCCCTACGTGCGGGCGGAGCCCGGCCATGCCGATGGCAACGCACCTACGGGTGTCGAGCCGCGAGCACGCCCGGATCAATGCGGAAGCTGAAGGCGCAAATCTGACCATTCCCTGCGGCGGTCAAGCGGAGGAGACTCGAAGTCGGCCACTAACCGCACAGGGGACACGATGCGCTCTCTCCCGCTTCTCTGCATCGCGGTACTGCTCGGCGCGACGCTCTCCGCGCTCGGCACCGCGGACCGCTCCTCCCAGAGGGTTGCCGACTTCTCCGCTACGGGAGTTGTCGATGTTGCCGCGTCCGGCACCGCGTCTGGCACCGCCGTAGCGGATGGGCCGACCTGCTTCGGGCGGCCGGCGACACTGGTCGGCACCGGCGGCGATGACGTGATCGTGGGGACATCCCAGGAGGATGTGATCGTCGCGCGGGCCGGGAACGACGTCGTACGGTCCCGCGGCGGAGCCGACCTCGTTTGCGGCGGCCGCGGCGACGACCGGCTCTTCGGTGGCAGTAATCCAGTCGTGTGCGACGCCTCATGTCCCCGTGGTGACCGGATCTCCGGTGACGAGGGCGATGACCGCATCGTTGACCGGGTCGGCACCCGCGACCTGCTGCTGGGCGGAGTTGGCGACGACTACCTGATGTCCAACCCCCCGCGCGTCAGGGGTGTCCCCTGCTGCTTTGGGCACGGAGCGGCGAAGACCCTCAGGGGTGGCCCCGGCGCGGACCAGCTGATCAGCGAGCGGTCGGCCAGCGACGACCTGTTCGGAGGACCAGGGCTAGACGTGCTCACGAGCATGTCTGGTAACGGAGACAGCAGGGGTCTGGACGGCGGGCCGGGGCCTGACATCGTGACCATCGCGGGCGACGGTGACATTCTCGTCAGCCTCACCGGCGACGGCGACCAGCTACGCACCAGCGGTGAAATCTACCTCGTCCTGTTCTTGGGCGGCCGAGGGCCCATCGAGGCGGACCTGGCCGCGGGAACCGTCCGGTTGACCGGCGCTGCCACCGGTGACGTGATCACACACCTCACATCGGTACCGTCGTCCATCGTGGTGTACGGCGGCGACGGCGGCGACCGGATCAGCGGCAGCTCTGACGGCGACTTTATTGTCGGGGGCGCCGGCAACGACACCCTGGCCGGACGTGACGGCGGCGACTCGCTTTACGGAGACAAGGGCGACGACGTGATCGACGGCGGCGAGGGCGGGGACAGCGCCGACGGCGGCCGGGGCACAGATACCTGCATCAACGCCGAAACTGAGTCCTCCTGCTCGCCTTAGACGCCGGCGACTCAGCACGCTGCGGTAGTTGGCGGCTGCCCACCGCGGCCGGACCTGCTGCCTGCGCGAGAACCACCCGACTATGCCGCGATCCCTGCGCTATACCGCCGCGTGCCGACCAGCAGACCAACGCCCCATCCGTGCCGCCCTTCCAGGCCGCTGACGTGGGTCCTACCCTGAGCGGATGCTCGATCTGAGCGGGTTCGACGTTGAGGAGATCGCTACCGCGCTAGCGGATCAGACTGACTACGAGCACCGATGGCTGATCGATCCGCGCACGGGCGAACTGGCGTTTTGGACCAGCGACACAGGCATCGAGGGGGAGCACCCCGTCGAGCTCGACGAGTTGGATCTCATTGCCATCGATCCGCTTCCCCCTTATGTGTGGTTCCAGGACATGGCCGACTTCGCGGATGGCATCACCGACCACGACCGGCCGACGGCTGGCCGAGTCATTGCGAGGACGAGGGGCGTTCAGACGATTCAAGAACCAGATCTATGAACACCACCCCGACCTGATTCCGGCGTGGCAGGCCCTTCGTGATGCTCGAGCTCGACGGCGGGCCGTCGAGTGGCTGCTTGACCAAGGACTGATCAACACCGCGGCCGCCCAACAGTTCGCGACCGACCACCCCGATCCCGCCCTCCCTTGAACCCAGCCGGTCGAATGCGTCCATGCCCTCGGCTGCTGGCACCCACGACGAACACGCGTCATACTGGCTCCCCTCTGTTGTCAACCGGTGGGTTTGAGGTTGGTCTTCCTGGCCGGCGGTGCTGGGCGTAGCGTCGTGGGTGCGGGTCCGGGAAGTGGCTGATCCGAAGTGTCGATGTGCGGGGGAAGGTCGACCGCGCTGGATTCTTGAGACGCCCCGCAGTGCCCTCCCGGGCCCGCACCTTCTGCGTGGGCGGTGTCGGTGAGGAGCTGGCGGTAGATCGCGTCGGAGCCGCCCAAGTCAGCCGGTCGGCCGGGTCAACCGGCCGATGCTCCGGACGCAGCCGTCGCACGTTGTCGCTGAACCAGCGGATCGACCCAGTCCACCCCACCCGCTCGGCCAACACCGTCGCCGGCATGTCCGGAGTCTGATCGACCAACGCCCGCACCCGCTGCTCGAAGACCGTGAACGACGTCGGCCTCGGCGACCGCTCATATTTCGGCGGCGTATCCGAGTTCACCGCCTTGATCACCGTGGTCCGCGACATCCCCAACCGCTCCGCGATCCGTGCCTTCGGCACCCCCTCAGCCGCCAGCCTCCTGATCAGCGCCCAGTCCTCCAAAGTGATCACACTCCAATCGTTGAGTGCTCACTTTTCACCGCCGAAACTGTTCAGTTTTCGAGCGCCGCCGACAATTTGAACCTGCGACCTCTGGGTTATGAGTGCCGTATCTGGCTCACCGAGTGCCTCACACCTGGTCGACATGTGAGCCACTGCGAGGGTAAAGTCCCAGGTCAAAGGCCCATTTAGTTTCCGTATTAGTTCGTTGACGTTCGCTGACGTCCGGGGCAACGTTTGCGGACACTGTGCGGACATCGATGATTCAGTGTCTCTCGGGAGGTTCTCATGGCTTGGGTCAAGGTGCGGGTCACCGAGGACGGGACCAAGCGGTTCGTGGCCTGTTACCGCGACCCCGAAGGCCGCCAACGCTCCGCCGGCACCTTCAGTTCGCACAGAGCTGCGGAACGGGCCGGGAACCGGGAGGAGGCCAAGGTCCACCAGGGTGCCTGGCACGACCACTCCCGCGGGCAGGTGACCTTCGCCGAGTACGTCGAATCCGTGTGGCTGCCCTCCAAGCACGTGGAGACCTCGACCCTGGCGGCGTACCGGTCCTACCTGGACAAGCACTTCATCCCCCTGTTCGGGAAGCGGCCGATGGGCAAAATCCTGCCCACCGAGATCCAACGCTGGGTCACCACCGCCCTCGAGGGCGGCCTGTCACCGGTGTCGGTGGGCAAGTACCACACCATGCTCGCCTCGGTATTCGAACGAGCCCTGGTCGACCGGGTCATCACCTTCAACCCCTGTGCCCACACCGAGCTGCCTAAAAGGGTCAAGAAGAAGGCGCGCACCCTGACCCCAGCCGAGTACGACGCCATCCTCGCCGCCCTGCCCGCCCGTCACCGGCTGATGGTGGAGACGGCGATCAACACCGGCATTCGCTGGGGCGAGCTCATCGCGCTCAAGCCCCGCCATCTCGACCTCGCCACCGGGAGACTGACCGTCGAGGAGACCATCGTCGAGGTCTCCATCAAGAACTCCCCCACCGGGCAACGCATGCTGACCAAGCCGTACCCCAAGGACAACGAACCCCGCACCATGGCCCTGCCGCCCGAGCTGGTCGAACAGCTCGCCGCGGACATCGCCAAGCGTCGGCTCAGGGCCGGTGACCTGCTGTTCGCCACCCGCGACGACACCCCCATCAGCCGCAACACCTTCCGCACCCGCGTCTGGCTGCCCGCCGTCAAGGCCTCCGGCGTCGACTTCGACGTCCGCGTCCACGACCTGCGCCACGCCCACGCGTCCTGGCTGCTCGCCGGAGGCTCCGACCTCAAGTCCGTCATGGACCGCATGGGTCACGCTCAGATCACCACCACCCAGAAGTACCTCCACGCCCTCCCCGACGCCGACGCCAAGAACCTCACCGCACTCGACCGGATCCGCAGCCCCGTCCCCGCCGGCGACCGGACCCGGCTGAATGACCCAGACACCTATGCGGAGCCCGAGGACTCCATCTCCTGAATCAAGCCCACGACCAGGCGCGAAGGGACAGGGCTCGTGGCACTCCTTGGACATAGCCCGCCAAGACCGGCGGGCCGGAGCCCGCTGACCATCTGGTCGACGTTTGCCCGCAACGGCTAGTGGTGCAAGTCGTGTGCTCGTCTACACGACGACTCGTTTCGTGCCGGCGTGGCAGTCCGCTAGCTCGCGAGTGCGTTGCCTAGAGACGCGCGATAGACTAACCGGAGATTTCTCCGGAAAGCGAAGGTGGCTCGTATCCCCATCAAGCTAGGACGACTCGGCTCGATCGCGCTGGACTGCAAGGACCCTCGCGCCCTCGCAGCGTTCTGGGCCAGCGTGCTCGGAGGGGCGCTGACGGTCGAGACCGACGGCTTCTGCGCCGTCGATCTCGATGGCCTCCTGCTGGTGACTGTGCGCGTGCCCGGTTACCAGCCGCCGGAGTGGCCAGATGGACGGCCAAAGCAGTTCCATCTCGACGTCGCGGTCGTCGACCTGGACGTGGCCGAGCGGCTAGCAGTCGAAGCCGGTGCGACCAAAGCCGAGGAGCAGCCGAACCCTGGCACGTGGCGAGTGTTGATCGACCCTGCCGGACACCCGTTCTGCCTGACGACGCTGATCCCGGTCTGACCCGCTACTCGGTCGTCGCCAGCACCGTTACGCACTCTGGGCATGCGGCTGTGCCCGCCTTGGCAAAGTCGAGGGTCCAGAAGAACTGCCACGTGACGGCAGACCGACCGCACGCACTCCGGAGGCTGCCGACCTGACGGGCATGCCAGAGACCGTAGGGGCGCTTGAGCTCGTCGGTTCCGAGATTTGGCAGCTGTGAGTGCTGCGCGGACACGAGATACGTCGGCCAGCTGTGCTGGGCGACGGGCCGCAGTTTCATGCCGTCCCGGGTCCACTTGATCCCGGTGCTGGAATGTCTCATTTCGTCTCCTCCGAATCTCAGAACTCGCCGGTCACTGCGTCTTGTACATGTGGAAGCCGTGTCCGGACTTGCGGCCGAGCAGCCCCGCGTCGACCATCCGCGCCAACAGGGGCGGCGCGGCGTACAGGGGCTCCTTGAACTCCTCGTAGAGCGACTCGGCCACGGCCTTGGTGGTGTCCAACCCGATTAGGTCGGCGAGCGCGAGCGGCCCCTGCGGGTGCGCGGCGCCGAGGACCAGGCCGCGGTCGATCTCCTCGGCCGAGGCGAAGCCGGACTCGTACATCCGGATCGCGCTGAGGATGAACGGGATCAGCAACGCGTTGACCACGAACCCGGCGCGGTCCTGGCAGTCGATGGCCCGCTTGCCCAGTGCTCCTTCGACGAAGCTGCGGGAGCGGGCGGTGGTGTCGTCGGACGTGAGCAGGGAGGGGACCAACTCGACGAGCTTCAGCACCGGCACGGGATTGAAGAAGTGGATGCCGATCACCTGCCGCGGACGGGAGGTGACCACGCCCAGCTTCATGATCGGGATCGAGGAGGTATCGGAGGCCAGGATCGCGTCCGGGGACTCAACGACCTGGTCCAGGGTGCGGAACAGCTGAGTCTTGGCGGCCTCGTCCTCTGCGATCGCTTCGACCACGACCTCCCGGTCGGCCAATGCGTCGAGGTCGGTGACCACCTTGATCCGGCCGAGCACGTCGGCGGCGGGCTCATCTAGCTTGCCGCGCTCCTCAGCGCGGTGCAGCGAGGTCTCGAGCCGGTGCCGGCCCGCTTTCGCGGCTTCCTGGGTTGACTCGATGACCACGACGTCGAGCCCGGACTTCGCGCTCACCTCGGCGATGCCGGACCCCATGAGGCCGCAGCCGACCACTCCGACTCGGCGTACCACTCTGCTCGTCATCGGCTCACGCCTCGTAGCCGCTCGAGCCGGCGCGAGACATCACGATCCGCGGGATCGTGGCGGTCGCGCTCAGCCCGAGCACCATGGTGACCACGCTCGCGACGTCAGAGGCGCGGATCATCGATGCGGCCGGGATGCGGTCGGTGACCCAGGCCGCCATGTCTGTGTCGACGTAGCCGGGGGCGATGGCCGTTGCGGAGATGCCGTTGCCCGATTCTTCGGCGTTCAGCGTGTCGACCAACGAGAGGAGCGCTGCCTTGGAGGCGCCGTAGACCGCGAGGCCGGGCTCGGCGTACTGCCCTGTGATTGAGGCGACCGCAACGACCTTTGAGCCGTCGCCTGGAGCTGCGTCGGCGTACTTCTGGAGGAGCGGTAGCGACTCCTGGATCAGGTGCAGCGCGGAACGGAAGTTCACATCGAGAGTGCGCTGGAGCCTGTCCATGCGGAACTCCCGCACCCGGCCGGCGGTCCCGGTCCCTGCGTTGATCACCAGCGCCTGCATCGTCCCGAAAGCGCCGGCATGGACATTGACGAGGTCGCGCACCGCGTCGACGTCGCCCATGTCTGCGGCGGCGAACGACACGTCCGCCGCACCGGCGGAAAGGAGGTCTCCGGCGAGCTGGGCCAGGTCGGTCGAACTCCGGGAGGTCACCGTCAAGCCGTACCGCTTCTCGGCGAGGGCGAACGCGATCGCGCGGCCGATGCCACGGGAGGCCCCGGTCACCAGGGCGGACTTCATGGGTGTTCAGTCGTCACGATGGTTCCTCACGTGGTCGAGGGCAGCGGTGAGGTACGGCTCGACTGCAGCGACCGCTGCAGGTTCGGCGCCCGACCCGGTCGCCGTGCCCATCCGCTCGCGGTAGGCGATCCCGGCGGCGATCACCGCGATCTTGTAGTGGGCGAGCGCCAGGTGGAACGAGAAGTGGTGCAGAGGGGCACCGCCGGCGGCCTCGTAGGTCGCCGCGAGCTCGGGACCCGAAGGGAGGTCGGGACTGCTCCAGGCAGCGCGCTGGCCCAGCACCGCGTCCAGGGCCGGGTGGCGGTACGCGCACATCATCGCAACGTCGGCTACGGGATCTCCCAGCGTCGCGAGCTCCCAGTCGACGATCGCGGCAACCTCGACTCGCGGGTCGAGCTGGAGAATCGTGTTGTCGATCCGGAAGTCGCCGTGCACCACGCTGGTCGGCCCGTCCGGCGGCACCGCGTCCGACAGCCTATCCGCGACCTCTGCGGCCAGCCCGCCCAGCCGCGGCTCCCCGACGACCCCCCACTGGGCGTCCCACCGCGTCAGCTGCCGGGTCGCGTAGCCGGTCCAGCGGGCGAACTCTCCCAGCCCTACCTTCCGTGGATCGACCCTGTGCAGCGCGGCGAGCGTGGCCGTGAGCACCGTCCCCATGCTCGCCCGCGTCGACGGCGTGAGCCGCTCGAGGTCCTCGCGCGACTGCAACGACGTGCCGGGCACGAAGGCGGCGACCGCGAACGGTCCGCCGACGATCGACTCGTCCTCGCACAAAGCCACCGCGCGCGGGACCGGCACGTCCGTGTTCCTCAAGGCGGCGGTCACACGGTGCTCGCGCACGACGTCGTGCGCGGACGGTGTCCGACCGACCCTTGGCGGGGTGCGTAGGACCCAGCGCGAAGACTCGTCGCGGAGAAGAACGGTCAGGTTCGAGTGCCCGGCGGTGAGGACCTCCGCGGTGAGCTCACCGGCCACCGGCTCGCCGACGCCTCGGAGCACACTGGCGACGCCGGCGAGCTCGGCCCTGGTCAACTCGGACGTGGCGATCACGCCTGCGCTCCGGTGACGTGGCGTACGGCGCGACGCGCGATCGACCAGCGGTGCACTTCCGATGGGCCGTCGTAGATCCGGAAGGGTCGCAGCTCGCGCGCAATCTTGGCGACCGGCAGGTCACGAGAGACGCCGAGCCCGCCGCAGAGCTGGACCGACCGGTCCAGGACGCGGTGGAGCGCCTCGGCGCCGAAGGTCTTCGTGATCGACGTCGCGGCGCTGGCCGAGGAGCCTTGGTCGAGCTGGCGACAGGCGTCGGTCAGCAGAGCCTGCGTCGCGGCGAGGTCGATCTCGTTGTCCGCGATCAGTTGTTGCACCATTCCGAGCTCCGCCAGGACCGTGCCGAACGCTGGTCGCGCGGCCACGTGGGCGACGGCGACCTCGTGGGCGCGTCGAGCCGCCCCCCACCAGCGCATCACGTGAGTCATCCGTGCCGGACCGAGCCGGACCTGGGCGTATCTGAACCCCTCGTGCACACCCCCGAGCACGTCATCGTCCGGCGCGAAGACATCGTCGAATTCCATCTCGCAATGGCCGCCGAGCATGGACCGGTCCATCGTCTCGATGTGCCGCGTCACTGCCACGCCCTCGCGCTCCGCAGGGACGAGGAACATCGTCGCTCCGTGGTTCTCTCCGACTTCGCCCTCGGTCCTGGCCATGACTATGTAGAAACCGGCCCCGTCGGCACCGGTGATGAACCACTTGGTGCCGTTGATCAGCCAGCCACCGTCGACTCGGTGGGCCCGAGTCGTCAGGAGACTGGGGTCGGAGCCCGCCCCCGGCGACGGTTCGGTCATCGCGAAAGCTGACCGGACGGCGCCAGCCACCAGCGGCCGTAGATAGCGCTCGCGTTGCCCAGCGTCCGCGACGTGGTCGAGGAGGTGAATGTTCCCCTCGTCGGGGGCGTTGATGTTGAGGGCCATCGCACCGAACAGCGAGCGACCTGCCGCCTCGAAGACCGGGATGCGTTCCTCCATGCCGAGCCCAAGGCCGCCACAGTCCACCGGTGCGTGCGGCGAGAGGAACCCGGCGTCGCGCGCACCATCCTGCAGCCGACGCCGCAGGTCGTCGCCGCCCGCCGCGGCGACATCGCCGTCGTGCTGGTCGTCGAGAGGGATGACTGCATGCTCGATGTACGCTCGCACACGCGCAGGCAGGTCAACGGTCACGACGTGGCCTCTTCCCCCGCGCCAGCACTGCCTTCACCTGCTGCATCGCACTCCTCGCCGGCTGTGCCGGACTCCTTGGCGGACAGTCCGGGCGGAGGCCACGGTCGCAGGCGGGGCCTCGCCCGGGAACGACCTCGTTCACGGAGCGGGGCGACCCCGGTCACAGGGAAGACTGGTCCCATGCCCACCTCGGACCAGCGCGCGCCCGATCGACTGCCCCGACTCACGCCGAGCAACCTCGACGACGAGCAACGAGCCGTGTACGACGCGATCAGCGGCGGCGACCGTGCCCTCGGCACCCAGTACTTCCCACTCCAGGGAGCGGACGGCTCGCTGCACGGTCCGTTCGGGATCATGCTCCACGCGCCCGGCGTGGGCGCTGCGCTGCAGGAGCTCGGCTCGACGATTCGTTACCGAACCGCCCTAGAGGCGCGGGTGCGGGAGATCGCGATCCTGGTGACCGCCCGACACATGGACAGCCCCTTCGAGTGGTGGGCGCACGAGCGCCTCGGCCGCGCGGCCGGTCTCACCGACCAGGAGCTGGTCTCGTTGGCAAGTTCCACCTTCTCCCCCGCCGACCCAGTCGAGCAGGCGGCGACCGAGTTGTGTGACAGCGTCCTTGAGGGCGCGCCGATGGAGGACGCGACGTACGCCGAGCTCCGCGGCCGGCTCGGCATACGCACGATGATCGAGCTCGTCACGCTCCTCGGGTACTACCGGACCCTGGCGGACCTGATGCGGCTGTTCGAGGTGGGGGTGCCTGGCGACGGGTGAACCGCGCGGTTACTTCGCGTAGCCGGGGACGATGAGGTGGCCGGCCTCCACCGGGATCGATGATCCCGTGATCCAGCGCGACTCGTCGCTGACCAGGAATACCGCCGCGTCGCCGATCGCCTCCGGCGGGATCAGCCCGTCGCTCTTGAGGACCCCGAACCACTGACCGACCTGGGCGCGCTCCTCCATCGTGCCGCCCTCATGGCCGGCGATGAGGTCGAGCGCACCCTGCCAGGAGTTCTGCGGAGTGTCGATCACGCCGGGCAGGATGGCGTTGCACCGGACGTCGTAGGGGCCGAGCTCGAGCGCCCCAGCTCGCATCAGCCCGATCACACCGTGCTTGGCAGTCGTGTAGTGCGCATAGCCAGGGCCCGGCTCCACGCCGTTGATCGACGAGATGATGATGACCGACCCGCTACGGCGTTCGATCATGTGCGGCGCGACCGCCTTGATCGTCTTCCAGACCCCGGTCAGGTTGATGTCGATCTGCTTCTGCCACTGCTCCTCGGTGATCTCCCAGAGCGTGCCGCGGCTCATGATGCCGGCATTGGCGACGACCGCGTCGATCTGGCCGAGCTCGGCGATCCCGGCACGCACAGCGTCGTCCAGCTGCTCCTGGCTCCGCACGTCGGCTACCGCCGTGAGCGCCTTTCCTCCGGCCGCCCGGACGAGCTCGCCCGTGGCCTCCAGCTCTTCCGTGGTGCCCATCGCGTAGGCCACGGACTCGTCGATGCGGTCGCTGGCCGCCGCGCCGAGGTCAACCGCGATGACGTGACCGCCCGCCTCGGCCACCCGGACCGCGATGCCCCGACCGGCGCCACGAGCCGCGCCCGTCACCAGCACGACCTTGCCTGCGAGCCTGTTCACTGTCTTCTCCTCTGGCGTCGACGGATACGTGCGGAGACCGATCATGCCGACCGCCACGCGGAGGGTCTGTGACCTCAGTCGTAGTGACACGTGACATCCATCGTCGTCGTCGTAGCGGCCGAGGCGGAGAGTGGTCCGGAGGATGATGGCCGCACGGCCCCGGAGTGAAAGTCAGGTACAGGTGGAGAGCACCCAGCAGGCCACGTGCCCGATGCGGAACCTCAGCAAGGACTACAACCCGTTCGAGGCTCCGCAGCTCGACGACCCGTACCCGGTGTGGAGGCAGTCGCGAGCGGAGGAGCCGGTCTTCCACAGCGAGGTCCTCGATGCCTTCGTCGTCTCCCGGTACGCCGACATCGTGACGATCCTGCGCGACCGCAAGACCTACGGCTCGGTAGCCTCACGCAAGATGTTCGCCGCGCCGTGCCCGGAAGCCGACGCCATCCTCGACGCGCTTCCTCGGCTGGAGGAGACCAACCCGCTCGCGTCGGAGCCGCCAGTGCACACCAAGCTGCGCCGCTACCTGCAGCCGACGTTCATGCCCAACAAGGTGGCGATCCTCGAGCCCGAGCTGCGCCGGATCGCGAACGAGATGATCGACGGGTTCGTCGACCGCGGGGCAGGCGACTTCTACAACCTGTACGGTTACCGCTACCCGCTGACCGTGATCTGCACCCTGATCGGGCTCCCTCTAGAGCACATGGACCAGGTCAAGGAGTGGGCCAGCCAGCGCGTCGAGCTGCGCAACTCCAACCTCGCCCCCGACGAGCAGATCGCGGCAGCCAGGGCCCAGAAGGACTACTACGAATTCACCCTCGACCTGGTCCAGCAACGTCGCGCCGACCCGGGGGAAGACATCCTCTCCTGGATCATCCAGGACAGCGACGCCAGCGACGACCCGTTGACCGAGGACCAGCTGGCCTCGCAGGCGACCTCCATCCTCACGGCGGGGCACGAGACCACGACGTACTGGATGACGATGTTCATGCGTCGGCTGCTGGCGGACCGGCCTCGGTGGGAAGCCCTCGTGGCCGACCCGTCGTCGGCCCCTGGCCTCGTCGAGGAAGCGTTGCGCATCGACGGTCCGGTGCAGTCGATCTGGCGGCTAGCCAAGGAGGACTCAGTCGTCGGCGGCGTCACCATCCCGGCGGGCTCGCGCATCTCGGTCCTACTCGGCTCGGCCAACGCCGACGAGGACCTGTTTCCGCACGCGCGCGAATTCGACACCGAGCGTGCCAACGTGACGGCGCACATGACCTTCGGCCGCGGTCCGCACACCTGCGTGGGCGCTCCCATCGCGCGACTCGAAGGGCAGATCTCACTCGAGACCCTGGCGAGCCGGCTGCCGAAACTGCGGCTCGCGGCAGATCCCGGGTTGGCGTTCAAGCCGAGTGCGACCCAGCGGATGGCGCAGACGTTGAACGTCGAGTGGTCCTGATCGGCAGCGATCAGTGAGGATCGTCGACGCTCAGGTGCACGAGCCGCCGGTCTCGCTCGACTGGTCGGGTCTCACCGATGCAGGGCAGCGACGGCGGCTGCTCAGCGAGGTCATGATCGCTCACCTGGACGCCGTCGGTGTCGACGCCGCAGTCTTGTTCCCGGCCGATGCAGCGTGGGCGGAGTCACTGGCCGAACTGGTGCCCGAGCGGTTCAGTGTCGTGACGGCGTTTGCCCCGGGCGGCTCCTTGGCCGGCTTCACACCTGCCGGCGCCAGCAGTGGCATCGATCCGTTCCGTGACGACGTCGCCGAGCGTGTCGCGGAGTACGCCGAGCGTCCGTCGTGCGCCGGCTTCCGCATCATGCGGCGCACCACCATCGAGGGCGTCGACCCCTTGATGAGCACGGCCGAGCTCTATCGAGACGCGCTGTCCGCGTGCGAGCAGCACGGCGTCCCTGTTTTCATGTCGGCCGCCGATGCGCTGGACGACGTCCCCGCGCTGTGCGAGGCGTACCCGGCTCTCGCACTAGTCCTCGACCACCTGGCCCTGCCCCAGCCGCCCACCCACGCCATCGCCGCAGCGCCGTTCGCCCAGGCACCCGAGGTTCTCGAGCTGTCGCGCTACCCACGCCTGCACGTCAAGCTCTCCGGAGCGCCGACCCTCTCGGTGGAGCGGTTCCCGTACGCCGACCTGTGGCCGCACCTGCGCGCGTACGTCGACGCGTTCGGGGCGGAGCGACTGATGTGGGGCTCGGACTTCTCGCGCGTGGCCGGCAAGATCGGCTTCGCTGCGCCGATCGCCGAGCCGGGCTACGCCGGTCAGCACACCTACGCCCAGTCGCTGTTCTACCTGCTCGAGACCGACCTGCTCACTGACTCCGAGCGCGTCGGGGTTCTCGGCGGCACGGCCACGCGGGTCCTCCGTCTGAGCGGTTGAGCCTCACTGCTGGTTGGCCGGCAGGTCCTTGAGCACGTCGTACTTCTCGAAGGCCGCCTTGCACGACTCGATCGCCTTGATCGCTCGGGGGAAGCCCACGTACGGAATGGTCTGCATGATCGCCTCCACGATCGCCTCGGGCGTCTCACCCGCGCCGAGCGCAGAGCCGACATGTGTCTGCACCTGGCGGTCGGTGTCACCCAGCGCCGTCAGGGCGGCAATGATCACGAGCTGACGCTTTCCCGCGTCGAGGCCGGGTCGCGAGTGGATGTCGCCATACGCGAACTCCACGACCAGCCGTTGCAGGTCCGGTGCGATGTCGGCGAGATGGTTCTTGATGGCGGTGGTCGCGGTGTCGTTGGTCCGCATGCTCGCCTGGCGGGCGAGGCCGCGCTCGTAGCGGTCGTCGGTCACTGCGATCCCTCTTCCTCGTGCGACGAGCGCCACCACGCGGCGACCTCGCGGTAGTTGGTGACCCACACGTCGTCGTGCCCGTGGATGTGCTCCAGCAGGGAGCGGAGCACCTTGGCATTGTCCGGCCGGCCGCTGATGTAGGGGTGGGTGCCGTAGTTGAAGAGCAGCGGCCGAGTGGCCGCCGCCTCGTAGTAGGCGTCGAACGCATCAGTGACGTGGGTGGTCGCCGCCGAGACACTGGTCATCGTCCGCTGCAGCAGCGGGATGTCGTTGAGGTTGCCGGCGAGTCGGTAGGGCACCTCCACGAGGGTCTTCGCCGGCGCGTGGAGCAGGTAAGGCAGCTCGTCGTCCTGCCGGTCGCCGTGGTAGTCGAATCCGGCCTCCGCCAGCAGCTCGACGGTGTCGTCGTTGGACTCCGCGCCAGGAGAGACCCAGCCAACCGGCGCCTCGCCGGTGACGCTCGTCAGCAGCTCGACGGACCGTCCGATCGCCTCTTCCTGCTCGGCCCGGCTCAGCAGCGCCATCACCGCGCCCTGCGAGTAGCCATGAGCACCGAGCTCGTGGTCGTCGGCGGCCAAGGCGGCGATCGCATCGGGGTACTGCTCGACCGCCACGCCACTCGCCCAGAGGGTGGTCTTCATCCCGAACTCCCGGAAGATCCCGGCGATGCGCGGCAGGCCGATCTCGAATCCGTAGGCCACCGCGCTCCGCGTGCTCGGCGACGGCGCGGAGCCGCGGCCGCCGGCGAAGGTGCCGATCGCCTTGATCGTCTCGTTCTCGTACCACTGCCACTGCTCGGCCGCTGTGTAGACGAGCACCGCCATCCTGGCGCCGTTCGGCCAGAGTTGTTGGCCCTCGCGGGCGGCGAAAGGGATCCGCGTCGTCTCGAACACTCCCTCACCCTAGGCATCCAGGTGACGCGTCCTAGGACCGAAGTCGCCGTCGCCAGTGTCCGACCTCACCGCCCTGTCCTGGCTCGAGTGAGGTGCGGCTCCCCGAGATGAGACTTTGGTTCTAGGGGCGCTGCGACCCGCTGCCTAGAGTCACCTCACGCTGGCCCGACGGCCGTGCCGAGCGCTGAGCAGTGGAGAGCAGAGTGATGACGGTGAAGGTTCGCATCGACCTCGAGGCGTGCGTAGGCGCAGGTCAGTGCGTCGTCGTCTCGCCGGACGTCTTCGACGTGGACGACGACGGCAAGGTCGTCCTGGTGAACGGGCAGCCCGGCGAGTCGCTCCGGGCCGAGGTCGAGTCGGCGGCCGCTGCGTGCCCCGCGTGGGCGCTCGAGATCGAGGACGACTGATCCGCGCGATGGCAGACTTCTCAACGGTCCTTGACCCCGGCGCTACCACGGTCGGCGTCGTCGGCGTCGGCGCGATGGGCGCCGGAATGGCGAACTCGCTGCTCCGGGCCGGCTTCACCGTGCACGTGCTGGACCGTAGGCCTGAGGCCGTGGCCGCTCTCGTCGCCCAGGGCGCCGTGGAGGCGGTCGACCTGCCCGGCCTCGCGGCAGTCGCGGACCTGATCCTCGTCGTCGTCCTCGACGACGACCAGGTGACCTCGGTCGTGCGGCCCCTGCTCGCGGCCTCCGGCCGCACCCGCACGGTCGTGGTCGCCAGCACGATCTTCCCCGAGACCGTCACCTCCCTGCAGGAGGAGGCCGAACCGGTCGGAGTGCGGATCCTCGACGCCGCGGTGAGCGGCGGCTCCGAGAAGAGCGCACTCGGCGCACTGGCGATCATCGTCGGCGGGCCGGAGGCGGCCGTGGCGCAGTGCGCACCGGTCTTCGACGCCATCGGCGAGCGCACCTTTCACGTCGGACCGACCGGAGCGGGCGCGGCGGGCAAGTTGGTCAACAACCTGCTGTCACTGGGCGGCTACTTCCTGCAGCTGGAGGCGATGCAGCTCGCGGCGGCGTACGGCATCTCGGAGGACGCCGCGACCGAGATCGTCACGGCGAGTGCTGGCGACTCGCGCGGCATCCGGACCTGGGGGCGCCTCGATCGAGTGCGCGCCACTCACACCCTGGCCGGCACGCCAGAGATGTACGAGCTCACGGCCAAGGACATCCGGATCGCGGCGAAAGCCGCGCTGCAGCATGGCATCGAGCTGCCGATCGCAACCCTGACGGGCGATCTCGTCCCGTCGAAGCTGGCCGAACGTGACCGGCTCCTCGCCGAGCGAGCAGACGCGCCGATACCGCTGTGCAACCTGTGTCACCAGGAGCTCGCCCACCCGTTCCGCGCCGCGGGCCGGCACCCCGAGTGCGCCGACCCGGCCTCGCCCCTGCACGTGTCCTGAGAGGCTCGATGTCCACCATCACGACCGTTCCCGCCCCCTCCTACAACGACACCGTCGGGGTCGTCGCCGAGCCCGAGAAAGTCGGGTTCGACTCGACGCGGCTCGCCCGGCTCGACGAGGCACTCCAGCGACACGTGGTCGGTCGAAGCCACACCGGGGTCTCGGTGGCCGTCTCCAGGCACGGCCAGGTCGTGTTCGCGCGGGACTTCGGAGTCCAGTCGCTCAACTCGGACCAGCCGCTCCGCTCCGACGCCATCTTCCGGATTGCCTCGATGACCAAGCCGGTGACCGGCGTGGCCATGCTCATGCTCTACGAACGCGGACTGTGGCAGCTCGACGACCCCGTGGCCAAGCACCTCCCGGAGTTCGAGCAGCTGATGGTGCTCGATCCGAGCGGTCGGCTGGTCCCACCCCACCACCCGATGACGATGCGCGAGCTGGTGACCAGCACTGGCGGCATCTCCGGCAACGGAGGCGTGGCTGGGTCGTTCCGCAACGGCCCCGGGGTGGAGGTCAAGCGGCTCTACGAGCAGGCCGTGTCGCTGTTCACGTCCGAGTCGGCGGAACGGACTCTGGCCGACCTGGTGAGCGCCATCGCGTCACTGCCCCTCGCGTCGCACCCCGGCGAACAGTTCCAGTACGGCTACTCCCAGGACGTGCAGGGTCGCGTCGTTGAGGTGCTGTCAGGGCAGCCGTTCGACGCCTTCCTGCGTGAGCACCTCTTCGAGCCGATCGCAATGCCGGATACCGACTTCTGCGTCCGTGCCGGCCAGGAGTCCCGGCTGGTCCAGATGCCGGCGTACGACGAGCAGCTCGCCCTTGTGCCGTCGCTTCTGCAGGGGCCGATCGTGGCTCCCATGGCCTCGCCCACTGAGCGGCCCGCCCTCCTCTCGGGCGGCGGTGGCCTGATGTCGACTCTCGCCGACTACGTGCGGTTCGCCCACATGCTGCGCGGCCGCGGCGAGGTGGGCGGCGTACGCATTCTGGCGCCGTCGTCAGTGCGTCTGATGGCCAGCGACCTGCTGCCTGCCGGGGTGCCGATCGAGCTGCGCAAGCAGTGGACCGGCCAGGGGTACGGAGTCAACGTCGGCGTCGTGCTCGACCCCGGTCGAGCTACCCTGAGCAACGGCGGCATCGGCCACGGAACGTTCCATTGGAGCGGCGCCCACGGCACCTGGTTCTGGGTGGACCCGGAGAACGACGTTGTCGTGGTCGGGATGACCAACCTGGAGTTCGGAGGCATCCCGCACATGGGCGCCGAGCACCCCGCGCCAGACCTGCGAGCACTGACCGCCTCGTTCGTGTACGGCGCGCTGATCGAGCCCTGAGGTGACTCGCGAGTCTGACTCAGCTGCGCCCTGCCGGATGCACTCGGACTCCGTCAACCACCAGGTCCAGGATCCGGGCCGCGCGCTCCTCCTGACCCGCAGGCGGGATCCGCCAGAGAACGCTCAGCTGGAGCAGGACGTCGTAGGGGTCCACCCCGTCCTTGAGCACGCCCTCGCCTGCCCCAGCTGCCAGCAGGGTCCGGATCGCGTCGAGGAACGGCTCGAGGAGCGGATCATCCAGCCCACCGTTGGTCGCCGCGTGAACCACTTCAGCGACGCCGTACTTGAGCCGGCCGTAGCGGGCTACCTCGCCGAACCAGCGGCGCAGGGCCACGAGCGGCGGATACTCGTCCAGCAGCCGTGGGGCGAGGTCGACCAGCGCCTGCAGATGGGTGTTGTAGAGCTCGAGGATAAGCGCCTCCCTGGTCGGGAAGTGTCGGTAGAGCGTCCCGATCCCTACCCCGGCGTCCCGCGCGATGGAGGTCAGTGAGGCACCCGCCGACTCCGAGAGCGCCGCGGCCGCCGCGACCAGGATGCGTTCGCGGTTGTCTCGGGCGTCGGCGCGGGTCACAACTCTCCTGTTGGTAAACGGAGGGGCCTCCGTTAGTGTTGGAGGCCAACCGGAGGGGCCTCCGGACACGGGCAATCATGACACGGATCGGAGCGAGACATGACGGAGCGGGTGCTGGTCACCGGCGGGACCGGGTTCATCGCGAGCTGGGCAATCAGGCAGCTGCTCGAGCGGGGCGACCAGGTGCGGACGACGGCCCGCACCGCCGCCAAGGCGGACGCTCTGCGTGCCACCCACGTCGGACTGGAGGTCGCCGTCGCAGACCTGTCCAGCGACGAGGGATGGCCGCTCGCCCTGGACGGCGTCCAGGGGGTACTCCACGTCGCCTCCCCCATTGGCCAGTCGGCGGCGGGCCAGAGCGAGGACGTCATGGTCGCGACGGCTCGAGATGGCGCGCTGCGGGTACTGCGCGCCGCCGCGGGTGCCGGCGTCCGGCGGGTGGTGATGACGAGTGCGGCCAACACCGCCAGCCCCTCGTCCTATGCCGAGGAGAGCGTCAGCGACGAGACCGTCTGGACCGACCCGGCCGATCCGACCCTGACGCCTTACCGGCGGTCTAAGACGGTGGCTGAGCGATCGGCCTGGGACTGGATCGCAGAGCACGAAGGCTCGCCCGAGCTCGCCACCGTGCTGCCAGGTGCGGTCTTCGGGCCGGTGCTCTCCAGCGATGGGATCGGCTCGGTGTCCATCGTCAAGCAGATGCTCACGGGCGGGATGCGAGGCGTGCCCCGGATCGGCTTGGAGGCGGTTGACGTGCGAGACCTGGCGGCCGCACACCTGCTTGCGCTCGACGTACCCGAAGCGGCCGGCCAGCGGTTCCTCGCCACAGGCGAGTTCATCTGGATGCGGGACATGGCGCGCGCTCTGCGCGAGGAGCTGGGCGCCGACGGCGCCCGGGTGTCGACCCGGCAGGCACCGGACCTCGTCGTCAGGCTCATGGCGCGCTTCCGCAGTCCGGCGCTGCGTGACATAGTGCCGGCGCTCGGGCGCCGGGCCGTGCACTCGACCGCCAAGGCCGAGCGGGTGCTGGGCTGGCACGCGCGGCCGGCGCGAGAGGCCGTGGTCGACGCGGGTCGCAGCCTGGTGGAGCTCGGGGTGGTGTGAGCTGAAGCGGGGCTCACTGCATGAAGGCGCCGCCGTTGACGTTGAGGTTCTGACCTGTGACCCAACCGCTCTGGTCAGTGAGGAAGTAGCCGATCGCTAGGGCGAGATCCGCCGGCTGGCCGATCCGACTCAAGGGCAGGTTCGCGATGTTGTCCCGCTTGATCGACTGTTGGTGGTAGAGCGGGGTGTCCACGGCTCCCGGCGAGACCACGTTGACCCGAATGCCGTATTGGCCCCACTCCTTGGCCAGCGACTTGGAGAGGGCGATCACGCCGCCCTTGCTCGCGGCGTAGTGCGAGAGCCGCGCCGAGCCGATTACGCCGGCGGTCGACGAGACGTTGACGATCGAGCCGCCGTCACCGCGCTGCGACATCCGCTGCGCGGCGCCCTGGCAGACCAGGAAGGTGCCGGTGAGGTTCACCGCGAGGTGGCGCTGCCACAGCTCGGGCGTGACCTCCAGCGCCGGCGCCTCGTCCGCGATGCCCGCCGCATTGACCACGCCGCGCAGCGTGCCGTCCGCGTCTCCTGCCGCGAGGAAGTGCTCGATGCTCGCCGGGTCGGCGACGTCGAGGTGTACGCCGACCACATCGAGCCCCTCGTCGGCTGCCACCTTCGCCAGCTCGTCGAACGCCGCGTCGTTGAGGTCACCCGACACGACATGGGCGCCGGATCGGGCCGCGAGCAGCGTCGTGGCAAGTCCGATGCCGCTCGCCCCGCCGGTGACGACGACGGTGGCACCGGTGAGGCCCGGAAGCACGATCGGCTGGTCAGTGGTCATCGTGTTGCCTCTCAGTCGGTGGCGCGGGCGTACTTCTGGGTGCGCACGCCGTTGACGGTGGCGCCGTTCTGCTGGTTGTTGTCGGCGATCGTCGCCAGCCACGGGAACGGGTAGTTGAGGTCCGGCTTGCTCAGGTCGTCGAGCCTGGCCATCCACTCGTCGGAGATGTCCACGGCGAGCGAAGCGAGGTTCTTCTCGAGCTGCTCGATGGTCCGGACGCCGATCAGGGTGGTGATGACCTCCTTGCGCTGGCGGACCCACGCCAGGGCGACGGCGGCGACGTTGGTGTCCTGCTCCTTCGCGATCTCCTCAAGTGCGTCGAGCACCTCGAACGCGTTCGGGTTCTCGCGCAGCTGGCTCTCGGCAAGGGGTCCCCGGCCCGAGCCCTCGGGGCTGGTGTTGCCCCGGGTGTACTTCCCCGACAGCACGCCACTGGCCAGCGGGCTGTACGGCGTCACGCCCAGCCCGAGCTCGCGCACCGCCCCGAAGACCTCGCCCTCGCACGTGCGCCTCAGCAGTGAGTACTCGGGCTGGTAGGCGACGAAGGTTGCCCAGCCCTCGCGCTCGGCGATGCCGGCGGCGCGCATGACCGCCCACGCCGGAGTGTTGGAGACCCCCAGATAGCGCACCTTGCCGGCGTGCACGAGGTCGTTCAGCGTCGAGACGGTCTCCTCGATGGGTGTGTGCTGGTCCCAGCAGTGCTGGAAGTAGAGGTCGATGTAGTCCAGCTGGAGCCGCTTCAGGGAGGCGTCGACCTGCTCGATGACCGCCTTGCGGCTCGACCCGCCGCCATTGGGGTCGCCGGGGTACATGTTGCGTGCGAACTTGGTCGAGATCACGACGCGGTCGCGGAGTCCCGGCCGCTTGGCGAGGTAGTCGCCGATGATGCGCTCGGAGTCGCCCTCGATGTAGCCGTTGGCGGTGTCGATCATGTTGCCGCCGGCGTCGAGGAACGCCTCGATCAGCTCCGCCGAGGTCTCGGCGTCCGAGCCCCACCCGGGGTTGCCGAAAGCCATCGTGCCGAGTGTCAGGGGGCTGACTCGCAGTCCGGATCGTCCCAGGGTGCGGTAGTCGTCGAGCTGCATCTTCAGCCTTTCTGCTGAGGGAGGTAGGTTGACCTTCACGCCTAAGTGGAGAGTACTCCAGAACCAAAGTCACCCGTGGGTGTGACTGAGGTCGTGGTCACCACGAACGCGAGGCCGAGACTGTGAACCCGTGTCCGGTCGCGGGTGACCAGCGAGACGAGTCGAGGAGGACGGTCGTGGACTTCGACGTCGTCGTCATTGGCGCGGGCGCCGCCGGTCTTGCCGCGGCCGTGACGGCCGCAGAGGCCGGAAGACAGGTCATCCTCTTTGAGGCCGAGAGCGCCGTGGGCGGCTCGATGGCGCTCTCGGGCGGCGTCATATACGCCGCGGGCACCAGCGTGCAGGCCTCTCTCGGGGTCGACGACTCGCCTGAGCGGTTGTTCCACGACTACATGAGCCTCAACCAATGGGCGCTCCGCACCGGTCCGGTGCGCACCTGGGCCACCCAGGCTGCCCCGACGTTCGAGTGGCTGCTGTCACTCGGCCTCGACGTGCCCGCCCGAGCCTCTGCCAACTCCCACCAGCCCGGGATCCGGCGGCTGGGTGAGGACGTCGTACGCCGCGGCCACGTCCCCGATGGAGAGGGCTACGCGCTGACCCAGGCGCTCGACCAGGCCCGTCGCGGCCACCACGTCGAGGTCGTGCTCAACACGCGCGTGCAGGAGCTCGTCGTCGAGGACGGCCGCGTCGTCGGCGTCGTCGCCGACGGGATCCAGGCTCGAGCCGGGGCCGTCATCGTGACCACTGGAGGGATGGCTCGCAATCCGGAACTGCTGCGCGAGCACCACCCCGACTTCGTCGAGATCGCGGGCGAGCACCTCTACGCGATCTCGGGCGACGGAAGCCGCGGCGACCACGTCGGCCTCGGCCGGCAGGTCGATGCCGCCGTGGTCGGCCAGGGCTGGGGGATGCTGCTCGCGAACGTCTCCTTCCAGGAGCTGAGCCAGTGGCAGGCCGGGTTCCCGCCGCATTCGCGGATGCTGGTCGACCGGTCCGGACGCCGGTTCGTCAACGAGGACGCGACCTACACCCCGCTCTACAACGCCTTCAAGGATGCGGGTGGGTGGGCGTGGGCGGTCTTCGACGAGGCCGGAAGGCTGAGCCTCGATCCCGGCTATGCGTGCTGGACGCCGGACCGGATCCTCGCTGAGGTCGAGGCGGGGCGGGGCTTCGCCGGCAACAACCCCCGCGACCTGGCGGCACGGCTCGGCGTGCCGTCCGACGCGCTGGAGGCGACCATCGAGCGCTGGAACGCCACTCTGCCCTTGGGTGCCGACCCCGACTTCGGTCGCGACCGGACGCTGGCCGCGTCGGGATACAACGCTCCCCCGCCAATCGCCACCGCGCCCTTCTACGCCGTGAAGATGCTGCCTGCCCAGCTCATCCAGACCCACGCCGGTCTCGAGATCGATGAGCACGCCCGCGTCGTCGACCGGGCCGGTCGGGTCGTGCCGGGCCTGTGGGCCGCCGGTGAGGCCGGTGGTGGCGTCCTCGGTCCGCACTACGTGGGCGCCACCGCGCTCGGCAACGCCCTGACCATGGGCCGGGTTGCGGCAACCTCCGCGTCCCGGTCCCTCGACGTGTCACCAGCCAGCTAGGAGATAGGAAACCGTGTCGCAGTACGACGTCGTCATCGTAGGGGCCGGCTCCGCCGGAGCTGCTCTTGCAGCCCGCCTTTCCGAGGACCCCGAGCGCACCGTCCTGCTGCTCGAGGCCGGGCCCGACTACCCGGACTTCGCCGAGCTGCCCGACGAGCTGAAGCTGGGGCTCGGCACCGGTCACATGGCGTTCGCGTCACCGCAGCACAACTGGAACTACCCGGCGAGCGCGACGCGGTCACGTCCGCAGATCGTCGTGCCCGCGGGTCGGGTAACCGGGGGCTCCAGCGCCATCAACGGCCAGTTGTTCATCCGTGGCCTTCCTGCGGACTACGACGGGTGGGCGGCTGACGGGAACACGCTGTGGTCCTACGACGAGCTCCTGCCCTTCTTCTGCCGGTCCGAGGCAGACCAGGACTTCACCGACGAGTTCCACGGCAACAACGGCCCGATCCCAGTCGTGCGATTCCACCGCGATGAGTGGATGCCCGCTCCTAGGGCCTTCTTCGAGGCGTGCCGGGCTGCGGGCTTCGCCGAGTTCACCGACGCCAACTCGCCCCAGTCGCACGGCGTTGGCTCCTGCCCGTACAACAACCCGAACGGAATCAGGATCAGTACGGCGCTCGGGTATCTCGCGCCGGCCCGGTCACGCACCAACCTGACGATCCAGCCGAACTCGAATGCACGGCGGCTGCTCTTCGATGGACGGTCGGCGGTCGGCGTGGAGATCGAGCGGGACGGGGTGGTGAGCGAGGTCAACGGTCGCCAGATGGTCGTGAGTGCGGGTGCTCTCGGATCGCCCCTGCTGCTGTTGAGGTCGGGGGTCGGTCCACGCGACCAGCTCGAGGCGGCCGGCGTGCCGCTCGTGCACGATCTCCCCGGCGTCGGCCAGAACCTCACCGACCACCCCGCGGTGACCGTGGCGTTCCGGGTGAGGCGCGAACTGGCGCCCGGCCCAGAGGACCCCTACGCCCAGGCGTTCCTGCGGTTCACCGCACCCTCCTCGCACCTCGAGACCGACATGTTCATCCGCGAGTACCAGATCGAGGACCAGCTCCACTTCTTCTCGGGCATCTACGCACCCGAGGTGCGCGGCGAACTTCGGCTGGTGAGCGCCGACCTGGAGGTGGACCCGGTGATCGACTTCCGGTTCCTCGACGAGCCTCAGGACCTGGCGCGGATGCGCGAGGCTGTTCGCCTCGCCCTGAAGCTGGCTGAGCACGAAGCGTTCAACGACATCATCATCGAACGGCTGAGCCCGTCGGCCGAGACGCTCGCCACCGACGAGGCGCTCGACAGATGGCTTCTGGAGGTCGTCGACAGTGGGAAGCACATCACCTCCACCTGCCGGATGGGACCGGCCGAGGACGCCTCGGCCGTCGTCGACCAGTACGCCCGGGTGCACGGGTTGGCCGACCTGCGTGTCGTCGACGCATCGATCATGCCGAGGCCCACACGGGGCAACACCAACGCGACGACGATCGCGATCGGTGAGCGAGTTGCCGACCTCATACGGCAGGAGACGGCTGCGGGAGCGGGCCGGTCCTAGTGTCCGCTGAAGGGGCTCACGAGGAGTAGGGCGCCAGCGACTGCCGCTGACCTGAGTCGGAGGCCTTCTCTATCGCTTCGAGCGTCTCGTGGAAGCGAACGGCCGTGGCGAAGTCGGGACGAGCCGAGCGTCCCTCGCGCACGGCATCAGCGAGCTCGACGTACATCAGTGCCACGTTTCGCGCAGGACCCACTGGGAGGCTCGGCGGCAGCGCCGGCTCCGCCGGCACCCCGAGAGGAGTCAGCGTGCCGTCACCTCGAGCTATCGCGACCGTCCAGTCCCCGACGTTGATCGAGTCCCCCGGTCGCGTCAGGCCGACCACCAAGGCGCCCTCCGTGCCGACGACGCGCATCGACAGCCGGGGGGCGCCCATGGGAGCACCGCCGTGGACGGAGACCGAGGCCACTCCCCCGCGACGCAGGTGCCCGCTGAACGCCACCTCGTTCGGCGCCGTGTTGGGCACGCGCTCGCCCGAGTCAGTGAGTAGCACCTCCGGGTGGAGCACCGCGGCGGTGGAAGTGACGTCGGCGAGGTCACCAACGGCGGCCGAGAGCGCGGCCAGGGTGTGCCCGGTCGGCGTGGTCAGGATATGGGTGCCGTTGCGCCGGTCGAGCGTGTATGCCATCGACGACGAGATCTCGGGACCGTAGAGCGTCGGTGTCAGCGCGGCCAGGCTCACCCCGGTCACCTCGCCGATCTCACCACGGTCGACCAACTGCCGGACGAACCGAGGCCCGGGTCCGTGAACGGCCTGCAGCCCGATCAAGGTGCACACGCCGGCCCGTTCGGCGAGCTCGGCCAGGGACCTCGCCTGGCTCGTATCCACGCCCAGTGGCCACTCGCAGAACACATGCTTTCCCGCCTCGAGGGCGGCTCGCACCAGCAAGTCGTGTTCCGGGGTCTTCACCGTGACGACCACGACGTCAACATCGGGGTGATGGACCATCTCGGAAGGGTCACCGAAGGAGAGCGGGACTCCGAACTGCCCTGCCACCGCGGCCGCACCGTCGGCCCGGGTCGAGGCGACCGCCACCGCCTCTACGCCGTCGAGCGCAGCGAGGGCCGGCAGGTGGGACACCGAGGCCCAGCCTCGGTCCGGGCTGACTCCGACGATGCCGACCCGGACTGCTGAAGCGGCGTCGGGCGTGGTCATCGATCTCCTCGAAGAGTGGAAACGTGCCCCGGCCGACGGAAGGCTCCGCCGGCCGGGGCACGGGTCGGATGGGCTAGGCCTTCGGCGCGAAGCCCTTCGCCATTTCGGCGATCTTGGCAGCCGTATCTGCGTCAGCCGCGATCGGGTCGGGGCCCTCGGGCTGGACCCACTTGCCGTCCTGGAGCTCGTAGGGGTAGTAGAAGTTGAACAGGGTCGGCTGGCCCTTGGTGTAGGTCAGCGGAGGAGCGAGCCCGCCGAGGGTCTCGCCGTTCAGCGCGTACAGCCCGTCGAAAATAGTCTGGCTCGTGATGTCTTTCGAGCCGCTCGCCTTCACCGCCGCCTCGAAGAGCTTCCCGGCGGTCCAGGAGTTCAGCGAGCTCGGAGCGTTCGGGACGGCCTCGCTGCCCAGGTCCGGGGCGTACTTCTTCATCGCCGCCTGGAACTCCTTCTCCGCGGGCGTCGAGTCGACGAAGAAGCCGGGCGAGTTTCCGACGAACTGGGTCCCGTCGTAGACAGGCTGCTTCTCGCGCAGGTTGGTCGCCGTGTCTCCGACCTGGACGAGCTGGGCCTTGAAGCCGAGCGCTGCGCACTGGTCGGCGATCCTCTGGTTGACGGCCGTCGCCACGCTCATGTTGTAGGACTGCACGCCGGCTTCCTGCATGGCAAGGCAGACGGACGTGTAGTCCGAGGAGTTCGCCGCCACGCCGGCCGTGTAGCTGACGTCGAGCCCGATCGGCGTCCCGAAGGTCTCGAGGATCGTCGAGGCGGCCTTGCAGCCCGGCACCTCGGCGCAGTAGAGCATCGCCATCTTGGGCCCCGCCTTCGCACCCTGCTCGGCGATGGCCCAGAAGTCCGAGAGGATGTTGCCGCCGGTGTTGAACCAGTTGGCGTAGCCGACGAAGGAGGTGTCGTTGGTGTAGCCACCGACCACGGGGATGTTCTTCTCCGCGGCGTACGGCGCCCAACCGGTCGCGCCGGTCGAGTGCTCGCCCACGATGGCAACTACCTTGTCCTGCTCGACCAGCTTCTTCACCGCGGTCGCTCCGGTCGCCGGGTCACCCTTGTCGTCGGCTGTGATCACCTCGACCGGGCGCCCGTCGATCCCGCCGGCCGCGTTCACCGACTTGGCCCACGCCTCGATGGCGTACTTGGCCGCGATGTGGGACCCGGCGCTGTCACCGCTGTAGGTCCCGATGTTGCCGAGCTTGATGGGCTCACCCTTCAGCCCGAAGGTGTCGTCGCTACCGCCGCTGTCCGAGTCGCCGCAGGCGCCGGTCGCGAGCAGAAGGAGGGCCGCAAGGGCGGCACCTGCGATTTGCTTCCTCAACGTGTTTCCTTCCTCAACAACCGGGCGGTGCCCCAGTCAGGTGGGCACATCATTGAAGTGGGTGTTGGGAGGCGCTACGACCGGCATCACCGGCCCTTGTGAGCGTGGTCACACGGCACGGCGACCGTCATCCCTGGGCCTCGAAAAGTGGAACTTTCTTACGTCGTCGGTAGGCGGTGACTGTTGTTACATCCTGCCGCGACCAACGTTCTTGCGGCATTCGCTCAAGCCGTTCCACTCTTGCCCGAGCCGCTGCAGCCGGCGTCGATGCGGCGTCGCCAGTGTGCCCTGACCGACACCCTACTGGGAGGAACACCGTGCCCCACCCCGATGTCATCGTCTTGCCGGGGCTGGACGGGAAGAGTGTCGCCGTGACGGGGGCGGCCTCCGGCATCGGACGGGCAACGGCGGTTCTTGCGGCCCAGTCCGGCGCGCTCGTCGCGGCGGGTGACACCGACGCCGAGGCCCTGGGTCGCCTTGAGGCGGAGGCCACGAGCGCGGGGTTGTCGATCACGCCGGGGCATGCTGACCTCACCGACCCCGCCAGCATCACGAACTTCCTTGACGCCGCGACCAAGCTCGGGCCGCTGCACGGGGTCGCCAACGTCGCCGCTGTTCAGCCGCGGGTCCCTGCTGGAGAACTCACTCTCGAGCAGTGGAGCGAGGTGCTCGCGGTGAACCTGACCGGCGCCTTTCTGCTGACCCAAGGAGCCGCGAAGCTGATCGCCGAGCACGGCGAGGGCGGCGCCATCGTGAACGTCGCGTCTGCGGCGATGGGCACGGGCGAGGAGGGCCTCGGCGCCGTGTCGTCGTCGAGCACCGGGCTGCTTGGGCTCTCGCGCACCTTCGCGCGTGAGTTCGGGCCCGCGAAGGTGCGGGTGAACCTGGTGTCTCCCGGTCCTGTCGAGTCCTCGCCGGGCTGGGAGATCGAGGGCGGCCATGACGAGATCGCCGCGCGGCTGCCGCTCGGTCGGCTGGGCACCCCGATGGAAATCGCTCAGACCATCGTCTTCCTGATGTCGGACTACGCGGCCTGGTTCACCGGACAACACGTCAACGTCAACGGTGGGGCGCTGATGCACTGATCGGCTGCTTCACCGTCTACCGACCCTCATTCGTCGACAAGGAGACCGCTGTGAGCATCACGCCCCAGCGACCGATCGGTTCTGACTTCAACGCAGAGAGCGACGCCCTGGACGTCGTGTCGGGGATCGACCTGACCGGCAAGAACGCCGTCGTCACGGGCGGCGCTTCTGGCCTGGGCGTGGAGACCGTACGCGCCCTCGCCTCGGCCGGCGCCCGCGTCGTGGTACCGGCACGTGACGTCGACAGGGGACAGGCCGCTTTGGCAGACATCGACAACGTCTCGGTCTGGGAGATGGACCTGACCAGTCCGCGGTCGATCAAGACCTTCGCGCACCGGTACGTGGACACCGACCGGCCACTGCACATGCTGGTGAACAGTGCCGGCATCATGGGCGCCCCGCTTGCCAGAGACTCTCGCGGTTTCGAGATGCACCTCGCCACGAACCATCTCGGCCATTTCCAGCTCGCATCCCAGCTCTGGCCGGCCCTGAGGTCTGCCAAGGGAGCCCGCGTCGTCTCGGTGTCGTCGTGGGGCCATCGTTACGCGTCGGTCGACTTCGATGACCCGAACTTCGAGCGCCGGGAGTACCAGCCCTACCTCGGCTATGGCCAGTCCAAGACCGCCAACGTGCTGTTCGCGGTCGAAATGGACCGGCGTGGCCAGGACGTCGGTGTCCGGGCGTTCAGCCTGCACCCGGGCAGCGCCTACACACCGCTGGCGAAGCACATCTCCGCGGACGACCTCAAGACCATGGGTGTGCTGGACTCCGAGGGGAACGCGGTCGTGGACCCCACCAAGAACCTCAAGTCTGTAGAGCAGGGTGCTGCTACCAGCGTGTGGGCAGCGACCAGCCCCCAGCTCGACGGCATGGGAGGTGTCTACTGCGAGAACTGCGACATCGCGCCGCTGGTCGAGACGGAGGTCGAGGCCGAGGCCGACGCGGAGAGCAGGGCGAGGACCATCGCCGCCAAGCCCGCGGGCGAAGCGAACGGTGTCCTCCCGGAGGCGGTCGACGCCGACACGGCCGCCAAGCTGTGGGCGCTCAGCGAGACGCTGCTGGGCCTCACCTTCCGCTGAGGCCGAACAGCTCCGACGCGGTCCCGAAAAGCACGGCGTCGACCGCGTCTGGGCCGAGCGTGAGCGCCGGCTCGATGACGGAGACTCCGGCGCGCTCGGCCGGCGTGGCTCCGTAGTCGGAGCCGAGGATGACCCGGTCCGTGCCCATCACGTCCACGAGGTAGCGGAGCGCAGCGGGCGTCAGCAGGACGCTGTCGTAGTACATCGTCCTGAGCACGTCGGATGGCAGCCGAGCGACCGATCCGGTGGTGTCGTGGTCGAAGCGGCCGAGCTGGTAGGGCAGGATGCCGCCGCCGTGCACGTTGACGAGACGGAGCGCCGGGAAGCGGTCGAGGACTCCGTTCACGATCAGCTCAGCAGTGACCAGGCTGGTCTCGATGTGGCGCCCGAACAGGCCTTTCAGATCCGGAAACCGATCCAGGAGCTCCGCAGCCGGCGAACGCGTCGTGGCATGCAGGATCACCGGCGTCCTCAAGTCGGCGGCGGCGGCCCAGAACGGGTCGAGGGCTGGGTCGGACAGCCGTCTGTTCGGAAGGGTGCAGGGCACCATGACGCTGCGCATCTCCAGCCGGCTCACGGCACGGTGCAGTTCGGCCGCAGCTGACTCGGGATCGCCGAGGTGGACGGTGGCGTGCGCAGACAGCCAGGGTGTCCGCGCGACGGTCGCCGCGAGGTGATCGTTGAGCAGTCCTGCCCACATGACTCCGTCCCGGGCAGCCAGCTCCTGTCCCTGCAGGTCCAGCCAGGGCGCGACGATCTGGTGCGTCACGTGCTGCTTATCCATCCAGGCGCGGCGCCCCTCTCCGTCCGTCATCACACCGCGAACCGGCCGCAGCGGCTGTCCGCCCGGAAGGGTGACGACGTAGCCGTCGTCGCGCTGCTCGACTGTCACCCCACACGCCGACGACGCGGCGACATCGTCCAGGAAGGACGTCGGGACGCAGTGTCCGTGGGTGTCGATGACCGGCCCGAAGTCCGAGAAGGTCATGGTTGCTCCCGCGAGTCACACATCGGAGCCGCCGATGCTTACCGGCGGCTGTCCGGAACGGCTACTGGAGCTCGCCCTCGTTCACGAGGGCCTTCATGTCGAGGACCTCGAGGCGCCGCCCCGAGTACCTCACGATGTCGCGTGCGCGCAGCTGTCCGATCGCCCGCGTGACGACCTCTCGCACCGTGCCGACGGCGTCCGCGATCTCCTGCTGCGACAACCACACGGTCGGCAGCCCCGTCTCCGCGTCCGCGACCGCCAGTTGGGCGATGTGCTCGGCGATGCGCGTGGAGGTGTCGGAGAAGACGCTCGACTCCAGGCTGCTGGTGCGCAGCATGATGACCCGGGCCAACTCACGCGAGAGCGCGAGGGCGACCGCAGGGTTCTTCTTGACCGCCGCCATGAACTTGGCTCCCCGGAACGTCAGGACGCTGGACGGCACCAGGGCCTGGTACTTGACGCGAGGCTCGAAGTGCGTCTCCTCGGTCAGGGTGCGGACGAGTCCCCACGTGTCCCCGGTGTGGAGGTACTGCACCGTTGCCTGCCGCCCCTTCGGGCTGCCCAGGTATCCCCGGAAGGCGCCCTCGACAACCAGGCTCACGGGGTAGGGCTCCTGCATCCAGCGGAAGTCGTGCTCATGGACGAGATGGCCCGGCGCGAACGTCGAGAACACAGCGTCCGACAGCAGATCCGCACGCAGCTCTGTGCCCGGCACCTGCGCCAGGAAGCTGCTGTCCCAGGCCGTGAGAACGGCAGGATCCAACTCGTGCAGGCCACCCGACGACGTCATCAGAACCTTCCGCTGTGTGCTCCTCGGAGCATAGCCACCGCTCCCGCGAGCAGGCTGGCTCGTCCGCGTGAAAGCCGGAGCCCCACGAACCTGGCGCCCCGGCCTAGTGGACGACAACAACGCCCAGCTCCTGCAGTCGCGGCTGCACCTCGGTGGCATAGAGCTCGAGGCTGCGAGCCGTTTCTCCGTAGCTCATCGACCCTGCGTGACCCATCATGAGGATGTGGCCGAAGCCGCCCACCGCCTCGTAGAAGCTGGCGATCTGGTCCACCACCTGATCGGGGGTACCCGCGAACGTCACGCCGTTGTCCGTCATCCACTCGTAGGACTGACCCTTGGCCTGACGAGCCTGCGGCACCGGCGCGGCTGCGGTCCCGGCGGCAGCCGCACGCTTGGGCGGGCTGTAACCGGGCGGATTGGCGAGGTACGGCGGCACCTTGTTGGCGTCGAAGTACCACCGGAGCTTGATGGCTCCCGCTCGGGCTTCCTCCTCCGAGTCAGCGACGAAGACCTGAACGCCGTACCCCAACCGGTCATCAGGTGCGATCGCGCCGTCGTGACTCTCGGCATAGACGCGCCGGTACTCGTCGTAGAGCCCCCTCGCCACGGTCGGGCCGGTGACGAACGCAGCCATCGTGTGACCGTGCCGGGCGATATCGGGGACGCTGCTGATGCTGGTGCCCGTGACCCACACGGGCGGGCGGGGCTGCTGATAGGGCCGGGGCCAGATGTTCACGTGCCGGTAGTGCCAGTTGCCCTCCCAGCTGAACGGTCCGTCGTGCGTCTCCCACGCCTTCAGGATCAGGTCGTGGGCCTCCCACATCCGATCATGCATGCCCGTCGGCCGGCTGTTCGCGGGGAGGATCTCGAACGGGACTCCACGGACGAACCCGACCTCCAGACGCCCCTTCGACAGGTTGTCGATCAGGGCCATCTCCTCGGCCACACGCAGCGGGTCGCGACGGTTGGCGATCGGGTTGCCCAGGATCAGGATGCGGGCATTCTGCGTCGTGCGGGCGAGCACCGAGGCCATCAGCGGGACCGCAGGCACCAGACAGGTCGCGGTCTGGTGGTGCTCGTTGGTCATGATGTTGAGCCCGAGCTCGTCGGCCGCCTGCCACATGTCGAGGTAGGTGTCGTACAGCTCGGCGCCGCGCCGAGGGTCGTAGAGCTGGTTCGGGAGCGAGACTCGCACTGAGTCGTAGCTCTCGGGGTCCGGCAGGTCCGGGTAGGGGCACTCACTGAAGAACCAGGTCTTCATGTCAGACGACTTCCTTTCCCAGAAGGGAGATACCGGAGCCTTGGGCCGCGGCGATGAACGGGGCCACGACGGCCGCCGTGGCCGCGGCCTGCTCGATGTCGGGATAGTGACCTGCCCCGGCAACCGTGTGTCGCGAGGCCGAGAGCTTGGTGGCGAGCTGGTCGTAGTAGCCGGCGGGCGCGACGCCGTCGGACTCGCCGTCGATGATCAGAGTCGGCGCCTCGATGCGCGGCAGGAGGTGGATGAGGAGCGGGTTGTGGAGGTACGGCTCCCACGCATAGTGCATGAACGCCTCCCGGGTCTGCGCCTTCGCCAGCTTCACGTCGGGATCGGAATCGTCGAGCCAGGGATCCCGGTCGGCGTGGGCGTACAGCAGTGTCCGGATCTGCCGCGGGTCCTCCACGATGATCTCGGCGAAGCTGCGCTCCTCGCGACCGTTGAGCTTCACGCCTACCGGGCTGATGGCGGTGAGCGCCGTGACCCGCCGCGGCTCCATGGCAGCGACCTCCAGCCCAAGCCAGGCTCCGAGGGAGGTGCCGACGACAGACACCGTCGGGAGGTCGAGTCCGTCGAGGAGATCGAGCATCAGGTACGCCAACTGGTGGGGACGGTCCGCGCCGGTCAGGCGGTCCGTGCCCCCGAACCCGGGGATGAACGGTGTGATGACCCGGTGATCGCTTGCCAGCGCCGCGGCGAGCTCCCTGCTGGCGAGCGGACCTTCCTCGCCGTGGAGCAGGAGGACCGTGGGTGCCGACTCCGGGCCCTGCTCGCCCACGCTGACCTCGGCGCCCCAGGCGTGGAGCCTTCGCTGACCGACAGACACGGTGACCTCTTTCGATGGATTGTGGGTTCTGGTCTCGACGCATCGTCACCGGCTGGCGCGGGAGCCGCTACGACCGCTGTCACGACGACGAGTGAGGTTTGTTACGGCACGGCCGCGGAGGCCCCGTCGGCGACCCCGAGGTAGCCCCGCAGCACGGCGTCCTGGTCGAGCTCTGCGGCGAGCCCGGCGAAGCTGACGGTCCCTCGGTCGAGCAGGGCGACCCGGTCGGCCATTTCGATGGCGCGTGCGACGTACTGCTCGACGAGCAGCATCGACACACCTGTAGAGGCCAGATGTCGCAGCGTCTGGAAGATCTCCTCGACGAGGTTGGGGGCCAGCCCCATCGACACCTCGTCGAGGAGCACCACCTGGGGCTTCGACTGGTAGGCACGCGCGAGCGCGAGCATCTGCTGCTGACCTCCGGACATCGTCCCGGCTAGCTGGCCAAGACGGTCGCGGAGCACCGGGAACAGGTCGAGGACCTCGTCCGTCGCCGCGTCCTTGCGTCCCTTCGGCACCTGCATGCGCAGGTTCTCCTTCACGGTGAGCGCACGAAAGATGCCGCGCCCCTCGGGGATCAGGCACAGGCCCTTCTTCGCCCGCTGGTACGGCGCGAGGCGCGTGACGTCCTCCCCGTTCAGCTCGACCACCCCCTGCTGCGGGCTGATGAGCCCGCTGGCGGTGCGGAGCAGGGTGGTCTTGCCGGCGCCGTTGGGGCCCAGCAGGGCGACGATCGCGCCGCGCGGCACGGAGAGCGTCACGTCGCGCAGGACGGTGAGCTCGGCGTAGCCGGCGTGGACGCCGCGGAGCTCGAGGGCCGGAGTCGTAGCAGCGCTCATCGGACGGTCTCCGCCTTCTTGGTCTCGAGTCCGTCGAGCTCGTCGAGCTCGCCGGCCGAGCCGCCGTCGCCGAGGCCCTCGATGTCCTGGAGCTCCTCCTCGAGGTCCTCGCCACCCAGGTAGGCGGCCTGAACGACCTTCGAGGAGACCACGTCGGCGGCCGCACCGTGGTGGATGAGCTTGCCGAAGTCGAGGACGTAGATGTAGTCGCACACCTCGGTTACCAGGGCCATGTCGTGCTCGACGAGAAGGATGCCCACCCCACGGTCCCGGACGATGTCGCGCAGGATCTCCCCGAAGCGCGCTGTCTCGGTTCGGTCCAGGCCGGACGACGGTTCGTCGAGCAGCAGGATCTGGAAGTCGCCGGCAAGGCAGCGAGCCAGCTCAACGAGACGTCGTTGACCGGTGGAGAGCGAGCCGACAGTGCGGTCCGCCAGGGAGAGGAGGTCGCACTGTGCGAGCGCGTCGGCTGTCACCGCGTCGATCCGCTTGGCCGTAGCAGGGCTGCTCGCCAGGTGGCTGAGCGGGTTCATGCCGGCCCGGCCGCCCTCGTTCCCGAGTGCGACGTTCTCCCAGACCGTGAGGGAGTCGAAGAGCTCCATCTGCTGGAACGTGCGACCGAGGCCGCGACGGGCCCGGCTCGCCGGGCCGCGCCGCGTCAGGCTGACGTCGTTGAGGCGGACCGTGCCCGCTGCCGGCGAGTTGAGTCCCGAGCACGCGTTGAACACTGTGGTCTTTCCCGCCCCGTTCGGCCCGATGAGTCCGGTGATGCGACCCGTGGGCGCGGACAGGGTGGCACCGGCGACCGCGACCAGGCCCCCGAAGGTGACCCGGAGGTCCTTCACGTCGAGCGAGCCCGACGCCACCTTCGTGTGCTGGCGATCGTCTCCAGCCGGCTCGAGCTGATGATCGACCGCGGTCGCGGGCTTGCGCCTCACGAGCCGGTCGACGAACGCCTCGACCCGGGGATTCCCGTTGGCGTTCGCAAACTTGATCGCGATCCCGATGGCCGTGATTCCGAAGAGCACGTTGAGGTAGTTGGCCGTGTTCACGCTCTCGATGTAGGACGGGATCACGGCCGTGGCAAACGCCGCGTTGAGCGCGATCCACGGAGCCCCGCCGAGACCGATGACCACGACGACGAAGAAGGTCAGGGAGTAGAAGTAGGTGTACGACTCGGCCGTCGCCTGGCCGATCGCGGACGCCTGAAGGATTCCCCCGAACGCCGCAAGGGCCGCGGACAGGCAGAACACCAGGAGCCGGGTGATGTTGGTCGAGGTACCACTGGTGGCCAGGCCGGTGGGGCTGTCTCCCAGCGCCCGCAGCAGCCGACCGAGCCGGCTTCGGTTGACCGCCATCACCAGCGCCGTGATGGCCACGGCGCAGGCCAGGGCGAAGTAGTAGAAGGCACGATCGCTCTGGGCGTACCCGGGGCGCGGCACCTGGATGCCCAGTCCGACCGCGCCGAACATGTAGTCCCGGGAGAAGAACATGTACTGCAGCAGGATGCCGAAGCCGAAGGTCGCCAGGGCGAGGTAGAGCCCCGAGAGGCGGATGGCGGGGATCGCGAGGACCGCTCCCACGGGTACCGAGATCAGACAGGCGCCGAGCGCAGCTGCCCACCACGGCCAGCCGTGGTCGACCGCGAGGTGGGAGAACCCGCACACGCCGATCGCCATGAACCCCGAGTGGGCCAGCGAGACCTGCCCGGAGATCCGGACCAGGAGGGTCAACGACAGGAACATGACGAGGAGGCCAAGGAACCGGGTCCAGTCGCCGAGGTGGTAGGAGGCGAACGAAGGGACAACGAGCAGGAAGATCAGGATCACGGCTCCGAAAAAGCCCTGCACCTGCCACGGCCCGGTCCACGCCGCCCGGGCTCGCGCCCTGTTGATCGACCGGTCGACGAGCTGTCCCTTGGGCGCGACCAGCAGAACCACGAACAGCACCAGGAACGGCAGGGCGGAGGCGATCCCGGTGAACGCACCAGTCGAGAGATACCGCGTGGCGAGCGACGAGCCGACGCCGATGCCCAAGCCGCCCAGGTAGGTCCCCGGCAGGCTCTTGAACCGGCCCACCGCGGCCGCGCCGAATGCGGCGAAGAACAGCACCGTGAGCTGGGTCGCCTCGAGACTCACGAACGGGATCAGCAGCACGCCGGACGCGGAGGCGAACACCGAGCCGATGACCCACGCCCAGCGTCGGATGGCCACCGGCGACGTGCCGGAGATGTCGAGAAGGTCTGGATCGCCGACCACTGCCCGCATCGCGATGCCGGTCCGGGCAACGCGGAAGAAGAGGTAGAGGCCGACGGTCGCGGCCAGGCCGATGGCGAACACGATGACCTGGTCGAGGCCCACGATCGTGTCGAGCACCACGAAGGTCCTCGTCGGGAGGAACTTCGGCACGAACCGCACCTGGATCTGCCCGAAGA
Organism: uncultured Actinomycetota bacterium; assembly: GCA_963825455.1. GTDB lineage: Bacteria > Actinomycetota > Actinomycetes > Propionibacteriales > Nocardioidaceae > Nocardioides. The sequence goes on along the minus strand of CAWGTG010000018.1, from coordinate 27,180 downwards.
CGATTATCGCGACCGACTGGATGATCAGCAGCACACCCACGGTGGCCGCCACCCGGATCGGGAGGCTGGCCATCGCGAGGTCTCGGAAGACCCGCTCCAGCAGCAGGCCGACGAGGGGGCCGAGGACGAGGATCGTGATCAGCGCCGCCGGCTGCCACGCCATGCCGTGCTGCACCGTAAGGCTGTAGAAGAGGTACGCCGACGCAGTCGCCAGCGCACCCTGGGCGAAGTTGAACACCCCCGACGTCTTGTAGGTGAGCACCAGCCCCACGCCCGCGAGCGCGTACACCGAGCCCGCCGTGAGTCCGACGATGATGAATGGCAGCAAGGGTGCGACTCCTCGTTCCGGCGAAGGCTGGGCGCCCGCACCTGGGATGTTGTGAGCGTGGTCACCTGCCCACGACGACACAAGTAGCGCCTGCAATCCTCCGACCGGCAACGAGAGTTGTCACCGAGCCGTGTGAGTCAGGTCACCGAGACCGCGCGCTGCTCCGGTCACACCCGGTGGCGACCTTGGTCATTGAAGGCGGTCCGTCCTCGCCAGCAGGCTGGGCGGGACCGACCAGCGACGTACACGGAGGCGACTGTGGCTCTGACGAGTGGGGTGCGATCGAACACGATCGTCGTGGACGGGCTCCGGACCCACTACCTGGAAGCGGGCGAAGGTGACACCGTCGTCCTGCTGCACAGCGGCGAGTACGGCGCCTCCGCGCTCCTGTCCTGGGAGCACAACATCGGCGCCCTTGCGGAGCGCTTCCGGGTCGTCGCCCCGGACTGGATGGGCTTCGGCCGGACCGCGAAGGTCTACGACTTCGAGAGCGGCAGCGCACGACGCGTCCTGCACCTGCGTCGTCTGCTCGACGTGCTGGACATCGGCGCTGCGCACTTCGTCGGCAGCTCGATGGGCGCCAGCGTCATGTCCCGCCATGTAGCAGCCGGCACCGGTCTCTTCCCCGCCAGGTCGATGGTGATGTCGGCCGGCGGTGGCTTCGTGCCCAACAACGAGTGGCGCCGGTCGATCGTCGACTACGACTGCACCCTCGATGGCATGCGGGAGATTCTCACCGTGCTGTTCCACGACCAGACCTGGGCCAAGGACGAGGCCTACGTCCAGCGGCGGTTCGAGAGTGCCATGACGCCCGGTGCATGGGAGGCCACGGCCGCGGCCCGGTTCCGCTCACCGGTCTCTCCGCCTCGCACGGCGGAGGGGCAGGAGGACAAAACGCCCTACGAGCGCATCAACGTGCCGACGTTCGTGATCGCGGGCGCCGAGGACAAGCTGCGCGAGCGCGGGTACGCCGAGGCGATCGCCGGCCGCATCCCCGGGGCTCGGCTCGCCGTCTACGAGGACTGCGGTCACCTGCCTCACATCGAGAACGCCGAGCGGTTCAACCGGGAGGTAGTCGAGTTCCTGCTCTCCGTCCCGTCCTGACCCCGGGGCCGCGGGCGGCTCAGGTCCCGGTGTAGTGCCCGGGCCGCTTCTCCTTGAAGGCGGTGCCCGCCTCGCGGTAGTCGTCGGTGGAGCTCAGCAGTCCCGCGTGGGACGAGACGAGGTCGAGGTGGGTGCGCAGGTCGACGAACTCGGACTGACGCACCAGCCTGCGGATCGTGGCCACCTGCACCGGTGGCGCCGCGGCGATCCGTGCCGCCAGCTCGTAAGTTCGGTCGAGCAGCCGATCGTCGTCGACCACGTGGTTGACCAGACCCAGGGCGTGCGCCTGCTCGCCGTCGATGGTCTCGCCGGTCAGGAGCAACTCCATCGCCTTCGCCGGACCTACCAGCCGCGGCAGGAGCCAGGCGCCGCCGTCACCCGGGACCAGCCCGACCTTGATGTACCCCTCGGACATCCGCGCGCTCCGCGCCGCCAGGCGCATGTCGCACAGCAGGGCCATGTCGAGCCCCGCACCGACCGCGACACCGTTGATGGCAGCGATCGTCGGCCGATCGAGGTCCTCGAGCGCCCGGGCCACGCCGTGGATGCGCTGGGAGAGCAATCGCTTGGTCGAGAGCGGTGTCGTCGCCGTGCCGGCGAGCTCGGACAGATCGATGCCGGAGCAGAACGCGCCCGGCGCACCGGTGAGCACGACGACGCGCACCTCGTCGTCGACAGCGGCCCGGCGGAGGCAGGACTGCCACTCGTCGACCATCGACGGGGTGAAGGCGTTCCTGCGCTCGGGTCGATCGAGAGTGATTGTCGCGATGTGGTCGGCGACGTCGTACCTGACCGTCACGCGTCCACGACCATCGCCCAGAGATCGTCCGCGTGGTCGGTCGCGAGGACGCCCAGCCGCTCCACGCTGGTGGGCTCGTGTCCCCACTCGTCTCGCCAGGCCCAGAGCCTGGCGGTCACCATGCGCAGGGGGTGCTCGTGCGCGAAGCCCATCGCGCCGTGCACCTGGTGAGCCGAGGCCGCGACGGTCCGCGCGGCCCTCGTCGCGGCCACCGTGCACGCGTGCGAGGCCAGCTCGAGCCCCTCCGCATCGACCTCGGCGAGCGCAACCGCCGCCTCCACGGCCGCGCGGACCGCACTGGCCTCGACTGCCATGCCGGCGACGTGCTGCTGGACGGCCTGGAAGAGCGCGATGGGACGACCGAACTGCCGGCGTTCCGTGGCGTGCTGCACGGTCATCGCGACGGCGCGGTCGCAGGCGCCCGCGATCATCGCGGCACGCGCGACCCGCTGCCAGCGGCCCAGCAGGTCCGCGGTCCCTGCCGGCGCCGGCACAGCGACGGTCACGTCCGTGTCCAGGTGCACGGTGTCCCGTGGCTCCGCCGCCAGGTTGCGCCCGGGCGAGATCTGGGCGTCCGTGAGGGGCACGGCGTAGACGACCTCCGACGTGCCGGAGCGGGCGACGCCGACCATGGCGGCGGTCTGGCTCGCGTACGGCACCCGGGCCACGGCTCCCGCGAGGTGCCAGCCTGTCGGCGCGGGCATCGCCGCGACTACGTCGCCGGCCAAGGTCAGCGTTCCTGCCGGCAAGGGCAGCCCTGCCCTGCTCAGCAGGCGTGCGGCTAGGGCGTGCTCGGCGAGCGGCACCTGGGCTCCGCGAGAGGCTGCGAGACGGACCAGGACCGCGAGGTGCGCGAGTTCGCCGCCGCTGCCTCCCACCTCCTCCGGCGTGCCGAGCAGGGTGAACCCGAGCGAGCCCAATGCGGCCCACAGCTCTGCGTCCAACCCACCCTCGACGGCGGCCAGACGCTCGTCGGTGCAGAGGTCGCCGAGTACCTCCTCGGCAACCGCGGACAGCTCGTCGAGTTCTGCTTCGGTCTCTGGCGTCATCGCAGACCCACGCCCCTCGCGACGATGCCGCGCAGGATCTCGTTCGTGCCGCCGCGGATGGTGAACCCCGGTGCGCTCTGGACCGCCTGTCCCAGGAGCGCGGCGCCGGGGTCGCTCGACCCGGGGTCGGGCTCGATCGCCAGGACGTCGCGCGCGACCTCAACCACGTCCCCCTCGAACCGGGTCCCGAGCTCCTTGACCAGCGCAGCGGGCAGCTCGGCCGGCAGCTGACGCGACAGCCTCGTGGCCACGGCAAAGGACATCTGCCGCAGCGTCCACAGTCGCGCGACCAGCCCGCCGACAGCTGCGACGTGCCGTACGTCGCCGCTCCGTCTCGCATGTCGCACCACGTGTTCGAGCAGCGGGAAGGTCGACAAGTAGCGCTCGGGACCGCTGCGCTCGAACGCGAGCTCGGAGGTCACCTGGGACCAGCCCTCACCCTCGACACCGAGCAGCATCTCCTCCGGGACGAACACGTCCTCGAAGCTGACCTCGTTGAAGTGGTGCTCGCCGGCGAGGTTGCGGATCGCTCGGACGGTGACGCCGGGTGAGTCCGTCATGACGACCAGCTGGGAGAGACCCGCGTGCCGAGCCGTCTCATCGAGCGGGCGGGTGCGGACCAGGGCCAGGATCGCGTGGGCACGGTGCGCACCCGTGACCCACAGCTTCGTGCCGGACAGTCGCCAGCCGCCTTCGACCTTCGTGGCTCGAGAGCGCACCGAAGCCAGGTCCGAGCCCGAGTCGGGCTCGCTCATGCCGATCGCGAAGTAGACCTCGCCCCGGGCGATGCCAGGGAGGAAGCGGTTCCGCTGCTCGGGCGTGCCGTGCAGAAGGAGCGACGGTCCCATCTGGCGGTCCGCGGCCCAGTGCGCATTGACGGGCGCACCGGCGGCCAGCAGCTCCTCGGACACGACGTGACGGTGGAGCGCCGACAACCCGGCGCCGCCATACTCGACGGGCAGGGTGATCCCCACCCAGCCGCGATCCGCAAGTAGCCGGCTGAAGGACTCGTCCCAGCCGGAGTGCCACGCGTCACACCTCGGGACGAACACGCCGTCGGCCACGGCCCCGCGCAGGAACGCGCGTACCTCGGCTCGCAGCTCCCCCAGGTCCGCGGTGACCTGCGCGTGGGAGGCGTCGACCGAGGTCACCTCACGAGTCCGCGTCGAGCTGGCGGCCCATGACGGTGAGCCCCTCGAGCGCCATGCCGTAGCCGATGTGGTTGAGCATTCGGTGCTTCAGCTCCTGGACCATCATCTGGCGCGCGTAGCGGCGCACCAGGCGGGGTCGCTCGAGCAGCATGTCGGCGAGCTCGTGCGCGCGGTCGAGCAGATTCGCGCGCGGCACGACCTCGCTGACCACACCAAGCTCGAGGGCCTCCGCGGCTCCGATGCGCTGTCCGGTCAGCAGGAAGTAGCGGCCGCGGTTCTGCCCGATCAGGTGCGGCCAGATCGTCGAGACGCTGTCCCCCGGCGCAAACATACCCGCCTCGAAGTGCGCCTGGTCGGCGAAGACCGTGTCCTCGGTGCAGATCACGATGTCGCTCTGGACGACAAGGTCGGCGTGAGTGAGCGCCGGGCCGTTGACAGCCCCGATGACCGGGCAGTCGATGCCCAGGATGTTCATCTGCAGGTTGATGCCGTTGTGCATCACCCGGTCCCACTTGTGGATCGACACCGGGGCCACCTTGCCGACCAGGTCCGCGCCAGTCTCGTCGTTGGGCACGAAGGTGCCCTCGTGCCCGACGACCCCGGTCATGCGGTGGTGGCCGATGAAGCTTTCGCCTGCCGAGGTGACGATGACAATCTCGTTGTCGAGGTCCCGCGCGATGTCGCCGAAGCAGTACGACCACTCCTGGTGCGGCGAGCCCCAGTCGATTGGCCGCCCACCGTAGTTGAGCGCCTGGTCCGGGCGGCCAGGCTCGTGGATGGTCACGGTCAGGACCCCGCGGTCGTCACGCTCGAGGGTGATCGAGTCGTAGCGGTCTTTGTAGGAGTCGAAGTCGTGGGGTTTCATGCGCTGTCCTTCTGGGTCGGGATGGTCCGGGTGGTTCTGCGGTCGTGGCGGGCTGCGCGGACCTCGTCCGTCGTCAGCCCGACCTCGGTGAGGACCTCGTCTGTGTGCTGCCCGATGAGCGGCGCATGGCGGCGCAGCGGCGGGCGTTCGTGGTCAAAGCGCACGGGTGACGCGATGGCGTGGTAGCCGCCGGCGACCGGGTGCTGCTCGAGGGGGAGCTCGGCGACCATGTCGTCGAGGTCCGCCACTTCGGTCGCCGGGATCTGGTGCTCGGCGCACAGGGCCAGCCACTCCGCCGTGGTGCGCTGCGCGGTGATCGAGTGGACCGTGCGGTAGAGGAAGTCGGAGTTGAGGATGCAGTCGCGCAGGGTGGCACAGCGCGGGTCACCCCTGAGGTCCGCGCGCCCGCCGGCCTCGAAGAGGACGGCGTAGTGCTGGCTCGTGTACGGGAGGACGTGGACCCAGCCATCGCGCGTCTGCTGGGGTCGTCGCTGGGGTGTCAGGATCCGTGGGTAGCCAGCCGGCGCCTGCGAGCCCTCAGCGACTGCGTTGGCGCCGTGCTCGACGAGCATGAAGGACTTCATGACGTCGACCATGGGGACCTCGACGTGCTGCCCCCGGCCGGTGCGCTGGCGCCGGAGCAACGATGCGACGAGCGCGTAGGCGATCGTCAGGCCGCAGATCTTGTCGGCCATGATCGTCGGGGCCAGCATCGGCGAACCGTGGACCCGGCGGAACGCATCCGCGATCCCGGTCGCGGCCTGAATGACGTCGTCGTACGCCGGGTCGTCGGCGCGGTCGGTGTCGCTGGCGAAGCCTTGCGCCTGGCAGTAGACGATGTCGGGCCTCGCCTCCGCGACCTCGTCGTAGGTGAGGCCCAGGGACTTCAGCGACCTCGGCCGCAGGTTGGTGACGAATGCGTCGCAGGTACCGATGACCCGGAGCACTGCGCCGTGCCCGGCGGCCGACTTGAGGTCGAGGTCGATGTTGCGCTTGTTGCGGAGCAGGTTGAGGGCGATGCCGGAGAGCTCGGGCACCGGCCCCGAGCTCATGATCCGGCTGGTGTCGCCCGCTGCGCTCTCCACGGTGATGACGTCCGCGCCGAGGTCGCCCAGGATCTGGGTCGCGTAGGGCCCCATGATCACAGAGCTGAGGTCGAGGATCCGGACACCGGCGAGCGGGCCTTCAGTCATGACGGTTCCACCGCATGACGTCCGCGAGGGGTCGCCGTTGTGCGAGCTTGAAGTCCTGGCGGTCGGGATGGCCCACGGCGATGATGCCGGCCTGGGTCATCTCGGGGTAGGGGATCGCGAGGAGGCCGGCCAGCTCGGCCTCGAGGTCGAGCCCGCGCGCCGTGTAGCTCGTGACCAGTCCGCGCGAGCGGGCCGCCAGCATGAAGCTCCACGCGGCGGGGAGTATCGACGCCCACCACGACGCCTGGTCCTTTCGCTGGGTAGGCGCCGGGGACTCGCGGTAGGGGATCACGAGGACGGGCGCCTCGGCCATGCCACGCGCACCTTCTCGAGCCGACTCGGCCACCGCCTCGGGCAGCCGCGACCCGGCGGCGGTCGGGTCGTCGGCCTCGCCGTAGTGCCCGGTGAAGGCACGGAGGTAGACCTCGCCGATCGACTTCTTGAGGGCCGGCTCATCGACGGCGAGGAACCGCCAGTCCTGGCGGTTCGCGCCGCTGGGGGCCTGGAGAGCGAGCTCGAGGCAGCTCTCCACGAGAGTGCGGTCGACTGGTCGCGTGTAGTCCATCCGCTTGCGCACCGACCGCGTCGTGGTGAGGACGACGTCGATGTCCGGGTGCAGGACTCCGTCGTGGGACATGGGGCTCCTTGGTCGGCTCAGGTGAGGTCGAATGCCGACAGCAGGCCGGCCAGGGTGCGGAAGTAGCTCGCCTTCATGACGACCGCGACGGCCTGCTCCGCGCCCAGGTGCTCCAGCACGGCGGCCCAGGTGGTGTCCGGCAGTCGCTCTCCCCGGGCGACGTACGTCGCTACGTCCAGCGCGGCCCGCTGCGCGTCGTCGAAGCCGGCGTGGGCAGCGCGGTCGTTGGTCCGGATCGCGTCGAGCTGCTCCGCGGACAGGCCGGCGGCCTCGGCCCGGCCGACCTGGTGGCGCCATTGGCGCTCCGAGCCGACGACGTGGGCTACGCGGAGGATGACCGGCACGTCGACTGACAGCGGGAGGTCGGTCGAGCGGCGCATGCCAGCTGCCAGGCTGTGCCATGCGCGCAGCTGGGCGGGTGCGTGGGCAAGCATGCGGTAGAGCTCGGGCACGGCCATGCCATCCGCACGCACCTCGTCGTACACCGACGCCGCTGCAGGGCTGGCGACGTCATCTGCGAGCGGGGCCAGTCGGACACTGCTGTGGTCGAGGTCCATCGCGACTAGGAGCCCTGCTCGTCGTGAATCCGCTTGATGATGGTCAACGCCTCGCCGGCCGAGGGCCAGCCGGCGTAGAACGCGACATGCATGACGATCGCGACGAGTTCGTCCAGAGTCACCCCGTTGACGAGCGCCGCACGCAGGTGGTTCTCCAGCTCGCGGGTTCGCGAGGTCGGCACGAGCGTCGCCACGGTGATCATGCTGCGCGTGCGCAGGCTGAGCGTCTCGTCCTGCCACACGTCGCCGAAGAGCGTCTCGGTCGTCCAGCGCTGCCAGTTCGGGGCGATCGTGTTGCGTTCGGCGATCTTGTCGACCAGCTCCTCGCCGAGCATCGTTCGCAGCAGGGCGAGACCGGCCTCGCGGCGCGCTTCGGGCGTAGTCGCAGTGTCGGGCATGGATTCTCCAGAGTGAAGGTGACAGTGGGCCGGGGGCGACGAGCGCTCACGGCATGATCGAGCCGCCGTTGACGTTGAAGTTCTGGCCAGTGATCCAGCTGCTCAGGTCGGAGAGCAGGAACACGATGAAGTTGGCGCAGTCCTCCGGCTCGCCCAGTCGGCGCATGGGCAGTCCAGCGATCCGGGCGGCCACCTGCTCGGGCGTCGCGCGGTTGAGGTAGAGCGGCGTGTTGAGCCCGCCGCCCGGTGAGACGCAGTTGACGCGGACGGCGTACTTGCCGACCTCGCGGGCCATGGACCGAGTCATCGCGATCACGCCGCCCTTGGTGGCCGCGTAGTGCGTCAGGCCTGGGGAACCCGTCGTTCCGACGGCGGAGCTGATCGTGACGATCGGGCCGCCGGTCCCCCGGTCGCGCATCACCCTCGCCGCGGCCTGGGCCGCGGTGAACGTGCCGCGCAGGTTGACGTCCTGGACGACCTGCCACTGGTCCGAGGTCATGTCGAGCACGTCGACGTCCGGCGCAATGCCTGCCGAGCACACCAGCCCGAGCCGGCGCCCGTCGGAGGCGGCCTCCTCGACGAAGGCCCGCACCGCGACGTCGTCGGACACGTCGAGCTCGACCCCCCGGATGTTCAGTCCCCCGCCGCGCGCGGCGGTCTCGACGTTCTCGAGGGACTCCTCGCTCAGGTCTCCCACGACGACGTGCGCACCTGCCCGCTCCGCCAGCAGCGCTGCTGCCCAACCGATGCCGCGCGCCCCGCCCGTGATCGCAATCGTGGCGCCGTCGAGGCCCGGGAACGCGAGCTGCGCGGGATCCGGCGATGACATCGTGGGCCTCTCAGGGTCAGTCGGGTGCGGCGCGGCGTGCTGTTGCGGGCGTCGTCACAGTGGGTGCGCGACCATGCTTCATCGCCGGACGCCGTGACGTGAGGACATCGGTCACACCATGGTGAGACCGGGCCCGCACGTCAGCCAGGCGGGTCACGACAGTCGGTGGAAGCCGCGACGGAAGTAGATGGCGGGCTCGCGCGACAGGTCGGCCACGGTCGAGTGCACCTCGCCCAGCAGGATCGTGTGGTCCCCGGCCGGGACCAGTTGGTGGCGGCGGCAATGGATGGTGACGATCGCGTCGTCGAGCACCGGCATGCCGTGGCCGCCGGTATGGAAGCCGCCGGCGCCGAACTTGTCGGCGCCGCGGGTGGCGAACCGGCCCGCGAGCTCTGCGTGGTCGTGGTGGACGATCTGGATGAGCCACTCCTGGGCCGCTTCAAAGGCCGGGTAGCACTCCGCCGAGGTCGAGAGACAGACCAGGACGAGAGGCGGGTGCATCGACACCGAGCAGAACGACGAGGCGGTGAAGCCCCACCAGCGGCCGTCGGCCGCCGTCGTCGTGACGATGGCGACCCCGGAAGGGAACGACGCGAGCGCGTCCCGGAGGTCGACCTCGGCGTTGGTGAGGACCAGCGCCCCGGACGCTGCGACCTCGACGGCCTGACACATGCGATCTCGCTTCCTCCGAGATGCACGACCTCGGGCTTGCTGACTGCCGGATGGTCCCTCCGCTCCCCCGGACGCGGCCACGACCGGTGTCGCAGTCCGCTGTGAACTCAGTCACCGCGCTCAAGCGGACCAGCGCCGAGACTTCCGGTGCCCACCGTCGACGCACCGAGAGGGACCGCTCTTGAGGATCCACGTGTCCCACGACGGAGGATCCTGCCTGAGCGAGCCTCTCGAGTTCGACCGATTCGAGGTGGTTGCGGCCCGGGACATCACTCGAGACCAGCTGCGGTGCGCCTTGGATCAGCTGGGCGAGCCCACCGCCGATCTGGGTCATGTGTTCGTGGACCCGACCTGGGTGCGCAGCCAGGGCGGTGATGTCGCCCGGACATCGCACTGGCAGGAGCAGTGGGGCGCCATGGTCGAGTTCGCGAGCGACCGGGGGTGGGTCGACGGCGAAGGACGGGTACGCGCGCACGTCGTGGTCGGTGACGCCCCGTGACGGCATCGAGACTGCCGTCACAGCGCTCCGCGACCTGGGTCCTTGGCCGGGGTGGCTCCGCTCCCGCAGGTTCTCCGGGACTGCACCCCGGCCGCCCGAGCCATGAGGAGCCCCGATGAGTACCAACGAGCACCCGAGCTCGGTCGTCGTGGTGGGTGCCTCGGCAGCAGGTCTCGCCGCGGCTGAGACCCTGCGCCGCCTCGACTTCACCGGCGACCTGACCATCGTCGGGGACGAGGTCCACCTCCCCTACGACCGCCCCCCGCTGTCCAAGCACGTGCTCCGGGGCGAGTGGGACCAGGACCGGGTGACGCTGCGTAGACCGGAGGGGCTCGACAAGCTCGGCGCCTCCTGGCGCCTCGGGGTTGCCGCCACGGGGCTGGACCCGGAGTGCCGTTCGATCTCGCTGTCGGACGGCACCACCCTCGACTTCGACGGTCTGGTCATCGCGACGGGAGTCTCGGCACGACACCTGCCCGCCGACACTGACCTGGCCGGGGTCCACACCCTCCGCACCATCGACGACGCCGCGGCCCTTCGCACAGACCTGCTGGCCGCGGAGAGCCTGGTCGTCGTCGGAGCGGGCTTCCTGGGCTCGGAGGTGGCCGCGGTGGCCCGCGAGCTGGGGCTCGCCGTCACGCTGGTGGACCCGCTGCCGTCGCCCATGTACCGACAGCTCGGACCGCCGGTCGGCGCCATGGTCGCCGAGCTCCACAAGAGCCGGGGAGTCGATCTCCGGCTCGGCACGGGCGTACGCCGGCTCGCAGGCGAGGCGGGCGCCGTGAGCGGTGTCGACCTCACGGATGGCATCCGGGTCGACGCGGACGTCGTGGTCGTCGGTATCGGGTCAACGCCGAACACCGAGTGGCTGCGCGACAGCGGCCTCGATCTCGGCAACGGCGTCGTTTGCGATGAGCACTGCCGTGCCGGGGCCGGCATCGTCGCGGCCGGCGATGTCGCGAGTTGGTACCACCCCGGCCTGCGCCGCCAGGTGCGGCTCGAGCACCGCACGAACGCGGTCGAGCAGGGTGCTGCCGCCGCACGGGCGCTCCTCGACCCCGAGGCCCCCGCGTTCGAGCCGGTCCCCTTCTTCTGGTCCGACCAGTTCAACGTCAAGCTCCAGGTCTATGGCCTGCCCGACCCTGAGGACGCGGTGCACATGTCGCCCGCTTCGGTGTCGGACGAGAGGTTCGCGCTCTCCTACGTGCGCGACGGCCGGATCACGGCCGGGCTCGCGTGGAACATGCCCAAGGAGGCACTGAGCATCCGCGCCCAGGTGGCCGAGACCCTCCGCACCACCAAGAGCTCATGAGCGTCACCACCGGATCGCTCGGGAAAGGAAAGCACGAGATGCCAGGAAACAGGGCAGTCGCCTACCGCGGACCGGGAGTCGTCGAGGTCATCGACATCGACTACCCCTCGTTCGAGCTGAAGGACGGCCCGGGGGTCAACCCCGCGAACATCGGCCGCAAGGTGCCACACGGGGTGATCCTGAGGACGGTCACCACGAACATCTGCGGCTCCGACCAGCACATGGTGCGGGGCCGGACCACGGCTCCGCTCGACCTCGTCCTCGGCCACGAGATCACCGGCGAGGTCGTCGAGGTCGGACCCGACGTCGAGTTCGTCCAGGTCGGCGACATCGTCTCGGTCCCCTTCAACATCGCGTGCGGCCGCTGCCGCAACTGCAAGGAGGGGAAGACCGGCATCTGCCTGAACGTGAACCCCGACCGCCCCGGGTCGGCGTACGGCTACGTCGACATGGGCGGCTGGGTGGGCGGCCAGGCGGAGTACGTGCTGGTGCCGTACGCCGACTGGAACGTGCTCCGCTTCCCCGATCGCGAGCAGGCACTCGCGAAGATCCTTGACCTGACGATGCTCTCGGACATCTTCCCCACTGGCTTCCACGGCGCCGTCACCGCCGGCGTCGGCGTCGGCTCGACGGTCTACGTCGCCGGGGCCGGCCCGGTCGGTCTCGCCGCGGCCGCCTCGGCCCAGCTGCTGGGAGCGGCCGTCGTCGTGGTGGGCGACCTCAACGAGGAGCGGCTGGCCCAGGCTCGCAGCTTCGGATGCGAGACGATCGACGTGGGTGTGGGGTCCGTCCCGGACCAGCTGGACCAGCTCCTCGGCGTGCCCGAGGTCGACGCAGGCATCGACGCCGTCGGCTTCGAGGCGAGGGGGCAGGGCCACGGTGTATCGGCGCCCGAGGCGCCAGCGACGGTCCTCAACTCACTGATGGAAGTCATCACCGCGGGCGGCGCCATCGGTATCCCGGGGTTGTACGTCACCGGGGACCCGGGCGCCGTCGACGAGGCCGCGAGGGTCGGATCACTCTCTTTGGGACTGGGTACCGGATGGGCCAAGTCTTTGTCGTTCACGACCGGACAGTGTCCGGTGATGAGGTACAACCGCCAGCTGATGATGGCGATCCTGCACGAGAGGGTCCACATCGCCGACGCCGTCAACGCCACGGCCATCCCTCTCGAGGAGGCTCCCCGCGGGTACGCCGAGTTCGACGCCGGCGCCGCGACGAAGTACGTCCTCGACCCGCACGGGTATGTGCCCGACTGAGCCCCAGGACGGACGCGGCCCCGACCACGTGATCTGGTCGGGGCCGCGCGTTCCAATGCTTCGAGCGAGGGTCAGGCGCAGACCTCGTGGCTGCCGTCCCATCGGTTGAACACCCTGTTCTCGTTGGGCGCCCCGGCGACCTCGGCGCGCGCCTGCTCCCACTGGCGTTTCCACTCGCGCCAGTCAGTGAGCACGCTGTCCGGGTCAGACTCGCTACGGGCCACGAACGCCGGGTACTCCGAGCGCCCCGTGGGCTGGCCGACAGGCTGGAACCGGCAGTCGAAGCTCCAGCGGACACCCTCGCTGTTGTTTGCCAGTGCCGAGTGCATGGTGCGGCGATGCAGGATGATGATGCTGCCGGCCGGCACCGGGAGCGGGATCGCGGTGTCGGGCACCAGCGCGTCGGGGATTGCCAGCGTGCTCCGCGCGGCGTTGCCGGGGCAATGCGTGATCAGCTCGCCGCGGTGGCTGCCTGGCACGACCCAGAGGCAGCTGTTCTCAAGCGTCGCGTCGGTCACGGCGATCCAGACGGTCAGCATCTCCGTGTTGTCGATCTCCGGCAGCGCAACCCCTTGGTCCTGGTGCCAGGCGGAGCTCTTCATCATCGAGTTCTCGATGTCGGCAGGGAGCAGATGCTCCGGAGCCTTGATGCGGACGTGCTGGATCGGGTTGCTGAGCACCTCCTTGCCGATGAACTGCTCGATGATGTCGAGAAGACGAGGGCTGGTCAGAAGGTCGAAGACAGCGGGGCCGTTGTGGACCGGCGTCTCCGCAGTGACTCCACGCGACGGCAGCGAGATGTCGAAGGGTTGGAAGTTGCCGCCGGTCTCGCTCAGAATCCGGGCGAGCCGCTGCGGGAACGCGAGCTCGGCGTACGTCGATTCAAGCGTTCCGTCCGCCGCCCAAGCCTCGGCCAGGGTGTCCACTAGCTGCATGTACTCCTCGACAACGTTGCTGATCTCCGTCTCGCTGTAGACGTTCTCGACGACGAGATACCCGTTCTCCTCGAAGAAGGCCATGTCCACGAGGGGCGCGGTGCTGACTGTCACTGATTCCTCCTATGAGTGCCTCTGGGGCCGGTTTCGCATCTTGCAGGGTAGGTAGGGCTCGTGGGGGCTGCAGTGACTTCCGTCGCTGCGCCTCGCGACTCCGGTTCTGCCCGGAAGGGCCGAGGATCGTCACGCTTTCGACGGAGCCGGGGACAGGGAACGAGAGTGGTGGATCGATGACAACGACGATCGGCCGATACCGCTGGGTCGAGCCCTGGGGGGATGCGCCTGGTGCGGGCCCGGATCACCAGCACAGCTGGGCACACCACGGCCTCTCCGTCACCTCGACCGGTCACCTCGTCGCGTTCGACTCGGTCTCCTCCGAGCTGCTCGTCTACGCCCACGACGGCGTCCTGGAGCGGTCCGTGGCCGTCCCGGCCTTCGAGGGGCACGACCTGCTCGTCGTCCGTGGCGACGACGGCGACATGGTCTGGATCGCGGACATCGGCTTGCGGAGCGAGCGGCAGCCGGACGGGACCTACGCCGTGGTGGCCGCCGACGAGGGTGGCCAGGCTGTCCTCGTCCGGCTCGACGGCAGCGTGGTCCGTCGACTCGTCACACCGCCGGCCCTCGAGTACGACGACGGGCGCTACTGCCCGGCGGCGATCGCCGTTGACGAGACCAGTCGAGGTGGCTCCGGGGACGTCTGGGTCGCCGATGCCTACGGACAGAGCTTGCTGCACCGGTTCACCGCCGAGGGCGCCCACGTGTCCACGATCCGCGGCGACGAGACCGACGGACCGGGTCGGCTCGACTGCCCCCACGGGCTGGTCGTCGACCGGCGGCGAGAGCGACCCGAGCTGCTCGTCGCCGACCGGGGGAACGCCCGCGTCCTGGCGTACTCGCTCGACGGCGAGTTCCTCCGCATCGTCGGCACGGGCGCGCTGACCGCGCCGAGCTCGTTGGCCATCTCCGACCAGCTGCTCGTCGTCGCCGAGCACCGCGGCGCCCGGCTCGCCCTCCTCGACGAGGAGGACCATCTGGTGGAGTACGTCGGTCGCAACGACCGGGCACTGGCGCGCCCCGGCTGGCCCAACGCGCTGGCTGCGGACGGCCGTGTCGTCGCCCCACCTCACGAGCAGGGTCGCTTCAACAGCCCCCACGGGTTGGCGGTGGGCACCGACGGCGAGCTCTTCGTGGCCGAATGGGTCGTCGGCGGCCGGCTCGTACGGCTGGTCCCCGATGCGGACGCTGCTTCTCATCGGGCGCTCATCCCTCGACGAGACCGCGGTCGATGAGGCTGCGCGCGGTGTCGACGATCGCCTCCTCGTTGGTACGCGGCGCCCAGCCCAGAACCTTCTCGGCCTTCGCCCCACTCGCGGCCATGGTCTTTCCCAGCTGCGGAGCGACGATCTTGAGCATCGGGTTGCGGCGGGCCGCGAGCCGGACCAAGAAGTTGGGCAGCTCACGGGTTGGTGCTTTCGCGGCCTCGGCGCCCAGCCGCGCCCGGAGCACCTTCGCGATGTCGAGCATCGAGAGCGGTCCACCCGACGAGGCGATGAAGCGCTCGCCTGCGGCTTCGGGACGGCTCATGGCGAGCACGTGGAGGTCCGCCACGTCCCGCACGTCGACATAAGGGAACCAGACCTTGGGGCAGCCAGGCATGGCACCAGTGAGCATGTTGTGGATCCCGCGGACCGAGGGCGGCACGTCTGTGCCTAGGACGGGTCCGATGACGCCGGCGGGGTTGACGACCGCCAGCTCCATGCCGTTGCCCTCGGTCTCTACGAACTCCCAGCTGGCGCGCTCGGCGAGGGTCTTGGAGCGCTGGTAGATCGGCAGGTCGGCGGTCAGGTCGGTCCAGTCCTCCTCGGTGAATGGCGTCGCTCGCGGCGCGTGGCCGTAGCCGACAGCGCCGAAGGCTGACGTGAGAACCACTCGCCGGATGCCGGCATCGCGGGCGGCCTTGATGACACGTAGTGCGCCGCCCCGGGCGGGGCCGACCATCTCGTCCTCGGTGCGTGGGATCGACGTGAGCGTGGGCGAGGCGACGTGCACGACGTAGTCGCATCCGTGGGCGGCCTCGATCCACCCGGCGTCGTGCTGGAGGTTCGCGACCGCGAGGTCGAGCCGGTCGCCTGGATCCGCGCCCCCGGCGATCATCATGTCGCGCAGCGCCTGGCCCTTGTCGAGGGAGCGCATCGAGGTGCGCACTCGATAGCCCGCCTTGAGCAGGCTGACAGCGATGTGCGAGCCGATGAAGCCAGATCCGCCGGTCACGAGGACCAGTTCGCCCGAGGCCGGCGTCGGCTGCTGATTGATGTCAGTCATGGCCGTCCTGTAGAGTTATCGGAGAGGTCTCCACATACGTTATCGGAGACCTCTCCACAACACAAGGAGACCCATGCGCTTGGATGCCCGGCAGAATCGCGACCGCATCCTCGAGGTCGCCCGGGAGGCCTTCGCCGCTGGCGACGAGCCGTCCATGAATCAGATAGCTCAGCGCGCCGGTGTCGGACCGGGGACCCTCTACCGCAACTACCCCTCACGCGAGTCGCTCGCCATGGCGGTCTACCAACAGGAGATCGAGCGGCTTGTCGACTCGGTTCCTGCGCTGCTGGCCCGGCTCACACCGGTCGAGGCGCTCGGCGCCTGGACCACCGATCTGGTATCAGCCATGCGCAAGAAGCACGGCCTGGGCGATGCCCTGAGCCCCGGGGCGCACCAGGTGATCACTGAGCAGAGCTATGGTCCCGTCATCGAGGCGATCACCCAGCTCCTGGCTGCCGGCCAGGCGGACGGCACGATCCGCCCGGACGCCGATCCGCGGGACTTTCTCCAGTTCACCGGCGCACTCTGGCGAGCGGCGCCCGGCAAGGGCGACCGCTCCCAGGCCATGCTCGGCCTGCTCCTCGACGGGCTTCAGCACCGAAGCTGACCCGCGCCTCGACGAACGACCTGCGACTGTCGTCACTGCACGGCGCCGGAGGGGCTCCTAGGTTGCTCAGGCGTCCGCCGATCGCGGCGCGATCCTGCGGCTCCGCGCCCAGGTTCCACATCGACAGCCGGGAGCGACGGTGTCCAGCGGCCTCGGACGCAGCGACGATATCGCGAGCGTTCGCGGGGACAACTGGCTAGCGGGCACGCTCATTCTCGGCTCGGTCATGAACCCGATCAACACCACGACGATGGCGGTCGCCCTGACGCCGATCGGGATCGCGTTCGGGGCCCCGCCTGCGGAAACGGCATGGCTCGTCTCGGCGTTCTACCTGTCCACAGCGGTCGGTCAGCCAGTCGCGGGGAGACTCGTCGACATCGTGGGAGCACGACGCACGTTCCTGGTCTCCTCCGCCGTGATCGCCGCTGCGGGCGTGCTCGGCACGCTGGCACCAGCCATGTGGGTGCTCGTGCTGACGCGTGTCCTGCTTGCTCTCGGCACGTCCGCGGCGTATCCGGCCGCCATGTCCGTGATCCGCAGCGAAGCCGATCTCGTGGGCGATGCGCGTCAAGGCGCGCTGCTGACCGCGCTCGCCATGTCGAACCAGGCGCTAGCAGCCGTCGGTCCGGTGGTCGGGGGCGTCCTCCTCTCGAGCGGGAGTTGGAGGCCGGTCTTCGCCGTCAACATTCCGCTCGCCCTTCTCTGCCTGTGCCTCGGGTTCTGGCGCCTGCCGAGAACTGCGCGCTCGATGGAAGCGGTCTGGCGGCGCCTCGACCCGGCCGGAGTGGTGCTGTTCACCGTGACGCTGGTGACCCTGATGCTCTGCCTCATGCAGCCGGCGTCGCTGCTGGTGTTCGCCGGACCGGTGGCTGTGGCCGCAGGTGCGGCTCTGGTTCTTGTCGAACGCCGGTCCCTCGAGCCGTTCATCGACGTCCGCCTGCTGGTCGAGGACCGCCCGCTGTCCCTCACGTTCTTCAGACAGGCCCTCAGCCTGAGCGCAATCTTCTGTTACGTCTACGGCTTCACCCAGTGGCTTGCCGACGTCCGAGGATTCGGGGCGACGTCGACAGGGCTGATGGTCGCCCCGCTCTTCGTGGTGTCCATCCTCGTCTCTGCTCTGCTGGTCAAGTCGAGATCCATCTGGGGCCGGCTGGTCGCGGGCGCGATCTGCAGTCTGCTGGCCGGGGTGGTCGTCCTGACGATCCGCAACAACAGCCCGATGGCTCTCGTCTTGTCCGTGAGTGTCCTGCTGGGCATGGCGCAGGGTCTGAACGGCCCCGCCCTCCAGATGTCGGTCTTCGCCCAGTCACCGCGCGAGCGGATCGGGATCTCGGCCGGGCTGCTGCGGACCTCGGGCTACCTGGGGGCGATGGTGTCCGCCGGCGCGGTCGCCGCGTGCTTCCCACATGCTGCTTCGCTTCACGGACTACACCGGCTGAGCCTCTTCATGCTCACCGTCAGCGGACTCCTGCTTCTAGTGACGGCTGTCGATCGCGACCTTCGCTGGCGTCGTCGCGTAGCCACCGCCGATGAGCGCACCGATCAGGATGACACGCTTGCTGTGACCTAGGTCGTCGGCTCGACGCACAACTGTCACTGACAGCCTCAGCCGCGCGCGCTTCCATGTCCGCACGGCCCGAAGGACAGGGAAGAGGTGGCGAGGTGTCAGTCGACTCGAACATGTTCCGTCAGGTGTTGGGCCAATACCCCACGGGAGTCGTTGTCGTGACGGCCCTCGGGGACGACGGGGAACCGCTCGGAATGACCATCGGCTCGTTCAGCTCAGTCTCCCTCGACCCACCGCTCGTCGCGTTCATGCCCTCCAAGACCTCCAGCTCGTGGGCCGCGCTCCAGCAAGCCGGTGTGCGATTCGCTGTCAATGTGCTCGGCGCGGACCAGGAGGAGATCTGCCGAGCAGTCTCGATCCGCAAGGAACGGAAGTTCGTGGACATCGACTGGCACCCCTCCCCCGCCGGCAATCCGGTCCTGGACCATGCGGTTGCGTGGTTGGACTGCGAACTCGAGTCCAGGACCGACGCGGGAGACCACGAGATCGTGCTGGGCCGGGTGCGGGACCTGGGCGTGGTCCACGACGGCTACCCCCTTCTCTTCTTCCGTGGCGGCTACGGATCGTTCGTACCGATGTCGATGGCCTCGGGTGACGTAGACCTCGGCGAGACACTCGAGCTGGTGGACTGCGCCCGTCCATTCATGGAAGACGTGTCCACCGACTTCGGGGTCGAGCTCACCGCCGTGGCACTGGTCCGCGACGAGCTTGTAGTGGTCGCCGCGATGGGCCGGACCCCGGAGAGCGGAATGCCGACTCGGATCGGCACGCGGACCAGGTTCGGCGCTCCGTTCGGCGGAATCTTCGCGGCGTACGGCGGCCCCGCGCTGCGCCAGCAATGGCTGTCCGGTCTGGATTCGACGACCTCAACCGACCAGGACCACGCGGCTCGGCTGGACGTGATCCGCGAGCGGGGCTACGCGATGACCCTGCGGCACCCCTACGATGCCGAGACGACCGAGATGCACTACCGCGGCCGGGTTCGCGAGGCCACCGCACCCTCCGAAGGGACGATCCGTTCCGAGATCACCAAACTTGTGGACGCGCCGACGCTGTCCGACCACCGCGAGCTCTCGACGGTCAACGTCCGGGCCGTACAGGCGCCCGTCTTCGCCCGCGAAGGCTCGATCGCCTTTGCGCTGATCTGCTGGACCCCCACCAATGACGCCGACCCGGACCGGCTCTCGCGCATTCGAGACGCCGTGGTTGCAGCAGCACGACTGACCACGGAGCGGATCTCGATTGTCCAGGGCGGACCTCAATGACGCCGAACTCTCGTCGCACCCAACACCTCAGTGGTCGAAGTCCATTCGCGGCGCCGCCAGACGTCGCAAGCCAGCTGGACGCGCCTCCGGTGTGCCTGAGCTATCGATTGCCCGGGTATGCCTACGGCATTTACCGGCGGTCCACCCGCGTCAACTCTGAGCCACGGACTGATCGGCTCACAAAGGCAGAATCAACAAGCAGCCCAACTTGGGCGTCAAGCAAGCTCTCGCCTGAACCGTCCGGGGTAGGCATCGCCCGCCAGCAGCGGGAGCGTACACGGCGTCACGAGGGCGTCGCGGGCGCTGGGCCCGCCCGCTTCCCGACCCCCGCTAGGAACGATGAGCGCTCTGATCGAAGTCTTGACCTCTGGGTCATCGGCCGAGAGGTCGCTCCGTTCAACCTTCCGCAGAGCTTCGTCGGCCTGCGCTGACGTGCGCAAATGGGTCCACACCAGGGCGGTGTCCGTGCTGCGTCCGCTGACGCGCTGCTGACACGCAACAGCAAAGCCAGGCCCGTGGTGACCCACGAACCCGGCTCTGACCTGCGCTTTCACTTTGTAGCGGGGGCAGGATTTGAACCTGCGACCTCTGGACGTGATCGGAGGCCCTTCCCGGACTACGTCAACTCTCGGGTCCCCCTGGAAAACCTCGGGTTCTTGAGGAGGTTCCCCATCGGACGCCTCCTACTGTATCGGAACGTCTCGGGACGTTTGCCCGTCGTTTCTGATGACCAAACGATGACCGCTCCAATCACCGGGAAGCCGGGACGACGAAGGTGGCCGGGTGATCTCGTGCCAATCCTGCGGCGACCGCCTCGTCGTCTGTTCGGCGGCCGCCTCGAAGTGGGGCAGCAGCCCGGCCCAGCCACCTCGGTTGGCGTCGCGCCACGACCAACCCTCGTCGCCGAGCCGTTCCCAGCCGGTGTGCTCGATCCGGATCCGGACACCATCGTCGGTGTCCTCGAAGTGCACGAGGAACTCCGTCGCCGCAGCTCGTGAACGATGGATGTGCCACAGGTAGCCGAGTGGATGCGGCGACTCCCGTATTCGGCGCCGGCCCCCCGTGCGAGCGAGGCTGAGCCATGGCCGCCGCGGCGACCGATCCCTTCGAGGCTCTGGGCGAGCCGACCCCCCGATGCACGGTGTCCGCTCGTCCTGACCGTGAAGCCCTGGACGCAACTCTCCTCCGGCTGCCGCTGGACCTGGGCCGAGCTGAATACGGCCGCCAACGACGCCGCCCGTGGGCTTCTAGAGCGTGCGATCACAGCTGGGGACTTCGTACCGAAGAGGTCCACTGGGTCGTGGGCGCAGAGCCTCGGGGCTGGAGCGGTCCTCGATGGCGTAACGTGACCAGATGGAGAGGGTCCGGACGACCCTTCGCATCATCGGTGGCTACGTGGTCTTCAGTTTCGTCGCTGCGATCCTTGCCCTGCCGCTTGCTGCTGAGCAGGCGGTGGAGAACGCCTCGTTCCAGGACCGGGTAGGCACCTTCCCGGTCGAGGTGTCTCTGGCGCACAACGGCGTGTCAACCTTGGACACGGGCCTGATCGGGCGGCTCTACTGGGATCGGACTGGCGTGGGTGGGTTCGGCGCATCGGTCGTCTCGACCGGTCCGCCGATCGCAGACGGGACACTCTCGTCGTACGTCTCGCCGGAGTTCCTTCGTGTCAATGCCGAGTTCGTCGACAGCCCCGGTGAGGTGGCGCAGGCTTACGGGGCCGAGCTCGGCGGCCAGGTCAAGGCCTCCTTCTTGCGCTACGAGCTCGGAGCGGGGCTCCTCGGTGGACTCCTGTTGATGGTGGTGTTCCGCGGTTCTGCTCCTCCTGTCCCTCGCCGAGTCGGGGCGAGGTGGGCGCGGGTCGGGGTGCGTCTGGGATACCTGGGTGTTGGGGTCCTTGCGACCGGGCTGGTGGCGGCGGGGCTGTTCGGGCGGTGGGACGGGACCGATCCGATGGGGACGTCCTATCCGATGCCCGGTGTCGAGAAGCTGTCGTTCAGCAGCCCGCAGACCTTGGAGGTCGCCCAGCAGATCCAGCCGTTCATCGTCAAGAACACGACCCGCATCGAAGAGCGCACCAAGACCTACCTCGATGCTGCCGAGGAGAACCTCGATCGCGAGCTCCCCCTTCACGCGGCGAGCCTGCAGCCCCGGGACAACGAGCGGATCGTCATAGCTGAGGCCGACTCCCAGGGAAGCATGGTCGGCACCCGCGTGCGCAGCCAGCTGTACCCGCGACTCGAGGACCTACTCGGAGACGACGCGATCATCCTGCGGACCATCTCCGGCGACGTCACCTCCAACGGCACGATCGCCGAACGCGACTTCGTCCGGCTCGAGGCAGAAGCCAGCCCGGACATTCCGACGGTGGCGGTCAAGGGCGACCACGACACAGACACGACGGTTGGCCAGCTTCGCGAATACGACCTGGTGGCCCCCGACCTGGAGACCGTGGAGGTTGCGGGTTTGCAGGTTGCCGGGGCGGCCGATCCTGCCTTCAAGGCTCTCTTCGGCGGCCTCGTGGAGAACCCGTCCGGGCTCTCCGAGGAGGAGCTGGGCCGGCAGCTGCGTGAGGTGGTCGACCCTGACGAGGCTGTCGACGTGGTCCTCCATCAGCCACGGGCGGCGGCCGGCTACCTGGACATCGCCTCGACGTCCGTGCTGGCGCCGACCTTGGGGCACGAGACCACGCCGTACGACGACGGCATCGCGGACGTGCCGCCCGGGATGGTCAACATCGGTCACCTCCACGACGCCAGCGGGCCGTGGGTCATCTGGAACACCGACGGTGACGAGGTCACCTGGACGGTGGTGAGCCAGCTCGGCACCAGCGGCGGGGTCGAGGAGAACCCGACCTTCAACCGGTTCTCCACCCCCTTCTCGGTGCCGCTCAAGGCCGTCAGCGTCCGGTTGGAGTACGTCAACCCCGACACCGGGCTGCAGACCGGCTACGCCTCCATCGTCATCGCTACCGATGGATCGGTCACGGTCGAGGACCGTGTCGACGTCGGACTGCCCGGCGGCGAGCCGGGCGACCCGGACCGGTTCGCCGCGTTGGCCGGCCAGCAGGCACCTGCCGCCTGATTCCTCTGCTGGCCGTGCTCCTGCGCCTCACATTGCCGATCGCCGCACCGTCACTCTCGCCGTAGGAAGTAGGGAGGCGCGTAGTCCGGCCCCCAGAACGGCAGGTAGCCGTAGTGGGAGTAGACCTCGTCGTGCGACACGAGAGTCGCTGGAGCGGGGTCGAACTCGACGCAACGATGGACCTGCTCGTGAGACAGCTCGATGTGTACTCGGTCGTCGACCCGGGTCACGGCATCCACCGGAACCAGGCGCCGGGTCCGGACGAGGCCGAGGATGCCGCCGGAGGCCACCACGAGAAGTCTTGCCCGACGCTGTTCCCCGTCGACGATGAGATCGTCGACGTCCCCGACGCGGTGGAAGTGCGGGTCGACGACCGTCATTCCTCGGACGTCGTCAAGCGGCTGGCCCAGTTGGAGGTCGCTGTCCTGGAGCCTGATCATGCTTGTCTGGCACGTCGCACTCATGGCTTGTTCCTTTCTGAGGGTCACCTTGGGTGGGATGACCTGATCCGGGCTTGTTGGGGATCGAGCAGGCAAGGCGTCCTCGGGGCGGGCAGATCACGTGGTCCGCGCCAGCACGTGGACCGAGATGATCATGGCCACCAGGGCAGTCAGGGCGGCAGTGGCGATGAGGGGCCATGACGCGGCGCGCGAGCGCTTGGGCGGGGTGGTCAGAGGCATGGATTCTCACTTCGCGTGGTGTCGGGGTGTCTCCTCCGCACTGTGCCAAGCGGGCGTGACCATCGGGTCGTCGAGTTCTTTGCAGTTGGATGACATTGCCTCTCCACGTCGACGCAGGGCCGACGGACAGGATTGCGGTGGGATCATGGCCGGCATGGCGAACCGGCTGCTGGTGCTGGAGGACGACGACGGGTTGCGGGCCTCTCTTCGCATGGTGCTGGAGGACGAGGGCTACGAGGTCGTCGAGGCCGCCGACGCCGAAAGTGCTCTTGAGGCGGTCGCCGGGCAGGGTGTCGATTTGATGCTGGTGGACCTGATGCTCGGTGGCATGGACGGGTTCTCGTTCATCCAGCGCGCTCGTCCGCAGACCGAGGCGCCGATCGTGGTCGTCAGCGCCAGGGATGGTGTGGAGGACATCGTGGCGGCCTTGGAGGCCGGGGCTGACGATTACGTCACCAAGCCGTTTGTGGTGGAAGAGGTCAAGGCGCGGCTCAAGGCCCTGCTGCGACGGCCTTCCATGTCAGGGAGCGAGTCCCGGCGCCCCGAGGACGTCTTCGTCCTGGACAGCGAGGATGGACCACTGGTCTTCGACCGGGGTGCAGGGGCGCTGACCCGCGGTGCCGATGAGATCCACTTGACCAACACGGAGTTCAGGCTCTTGAGCGTCCTGTCCGAGAATGCTGGACTGGTGCTCGGGCGCAGCGCGCTCCTCGAGCATGTCTGGGACCGTGGCTTCTTCGGCGATGAGCGCATCGTGGACGTGCACGTGCGGCGGCTGCGCAAGAAGCTCGAGGCAGAGCCGAGCTCCCCGTCGACGCTGGTCACCGTGCGTGGGCTCGGCTATCGGCTCGACGTGCGATGATCCGGACCCGATCTGCGCGTGGGCTCCGGTCGTCTGTGACGTTGGCGTTCGCTCTCGGGGCGCTTGCCCTTTCGGCGGTACTGGCTTTGGGGACCTACTTCTCCGCGCGGCACTTTCTGCTCGAGCAGCGGGAGCGCACCGCGACGCGGCAGGCGTTCACCGACGGCGCGCTGGTCCGTGACAGCCTGCTGACGTCGGGCGCGCAAGTCAGTGATGTCCTCGGGTCGATCTCGCCGCCCGCCGGTGCCGTGATCTACGTGCACCGCCATGGCGTGTGGTACTCGTCGGCGCTGGACAGCGCCGGGCCCGATGTGACCTCGGAGGTGCAGCCGGTGGTCGCGGACGGATCCGTCGGTGTCGCCTGGACGAGCGTGACCGACCCGAACGCCGTGGTCGTCGGGCTGCCTCTTCCCGCCGTGGACGCGGAGTACTACGAGGTGTCCGTGGCTGAGGAGCTCGACAGCACTCTGTGGACCCTCGGCCTCGCTCTGTCCATCTGCGCAGGACTGACCACCGTCGCCGGCGCGCTGCTCGGACGCGCGGCCAGTCGACGCGTCCTGGCGCCCCTGGGCGACGTGACTACGGCTGCGGTCAGGGTCTCTGCCGGGGACATGACCACCCATCTGAAGGAGACCGGCGACCCCGATCTCGCCGCGCTCGTCGGTGCCTTCAACAACATGGTCGACGCCCTGCACGGTCGGATCCAGCGCGACGCCAGATTCGCGGCGGACGTCAGCCACGAGCTGCGGACTCCCGTCACCACCTTGACCACCAGTCTCAGCCTGCTGCAGCACGCCATCGATCTCTCACCCCAACAGGCACGCGCAGTCCAGCTGATGGCAGACGAGCTCACCCGATTCCGTCGGGCCCTGGAGGACCTCCTCGCGCTGGGCAGACTCGAGGCGCACGCCGACGAGGCCCCGCTCTCACAGGTCGGCGTACGCGAGCTGGTGCAGCAGGCATTGTTGACCGATGGGCGTCCAGCTGGCCTCCTGGTGACCGACACCGGGGAGGACTCGGACCCGACGGTCGAGGTCGACCGCCCTCAGATGCTCCGGGCGCTCACGAACCTGTTCCGGAACGCCGACCTCCACGGTGACGGTCTGACCGGCATCCGCGTCCTCGCCACGGGACCGTTCGTCGACGTCCACATCGAGGACCACGGCCCCGGGGTACCCGCAGCGGAGCGGAAGCGAGTGTTCGAGCGCTTCGCGCGCGCAGGTGGCCACAAGGTGGGGACAGGGAGCGGTCTCGGTCTCAGCATCGTGGAGCAGACCGTGCGCAACCACGGCGGAGACGTCTGGTGCACCAACCGACCCCAGGGCGGCGCCGTGTTCGTGATGCGCCTGCCGACACGACCAGGAGAGCTGATGTGACCAAGCGAGTGCCCAGGCTCCGAGGCGTCGCGGGAGCCCTTGCCGCCCTGGTGCTCGTGCCCTCGTGCGGACTACCGGACGGCGGGTCGGTCACGCGGGTCGACGCCGACGAAGTGCCCTACGGGTTACTTGAGAGCGCTACGGCGCCACCCGGCACAAGAGACGACGAGGTCCCCGGACCCGTCCCCGTGGTCTTCTGGCTCGGCGCCAACGACCGCCTTGCGCCCGAACGAGTGGTGGTGTCATGCGCCGAGGGTCCGGAGGCCGTGGTGGCGCACCTGCTCGATGATCTGGCGGCCGGGCCCACCGAGGAAGCTCGCGCCGCCGGGCGCTCGACCGCCCTCCCTCCCGAGTCCAGGCTCGCCCTGGCCGCCGTCAATGGTGACACTGCCGAGGTGGAGGTGGATCCCCACACGAGCATCAGCCCCGATCGGCTGCCCGGCGCGGTCGGACAGATCGTCCTGACCGTGACCTCGGCACCCGGGATCCGCGCGGTCGCGCTGGTTCACGACGGCGCGCCGGTCCAGGTGCCGCTACCAGGCGGAGCTCTCACGGGCGATCCGGTGACGGCTGACGACTACGCGGCTCTGGTGCCCGACCGGTACCGCGAGGCCGTGGGCTGCCCGCAGTCGTGAGCGGGCTCGGCGTACGCAAGCATCTCCTTCAGCGAGAGTCGAGCACGATCCACTGGACCGGATCCGCGCTGCTGGCTCCGAAGCCCCACCCCTCGGCCAGGGCGTCGAGAGTCGCTGCCGTCGACTCCACGTCGCCCCCCGGTCCCCGCGACAAGGCGCTACCGGAACACCCGCGCCACCTCACCTCGACCCGCACCCGGTCGGTGTCCAGCCACCGCACCAGGATCGTCACCCCTCGCGGGCCGAAGCGAAGTCCGTGCCTGACGGCAGCGAGGACGAGGGTCGCGAGCCGGTCGACAGCCTCGGCGGGCAGGGCCCGGTCCCGGCCCCATCGTCGGGCCAGCTGCTGAGCCGTGAACTCGATTCGTGGACTGCACACCAGGTCCATCCGCGTGACCCCGGCCTCGGAGGTCGCCCACGCTTCGGAGACCGTCTCGGCGCGCCGCTCAGACTCCTGCACGCGGATCATCGCCACGGGACCGACGCGAGATCCGGCCGGATCCCCGTCCGCCCGGACATCGTCTCGCGGGTGACAGCACCGAGCAGCCCGATGCGCTCGAGAGTGCCGACGTCTCCCCGTGACAGTTCGCGCAACCTCACGTCGACACCCCGCGCTGCGCAGCAGCGCTTGACCCACAGAAGGGCTGCGATCGTCGTCGACGAAAGCCGTCCCACCTCGGACATGTCCACCACGACGATTCGCGGGCCCGTCTCGAGAAGAGACTCCAGCCGCTCCTGAACCTCGTCGATCACCCGCATCAAGCCGGCGTCGCGCAGCAGGATCACGACCTGTCCGATCTGTTCCGCCTCACGACGGCTGGGCGGGTCGGGGGCGACACGAAGAGCTGAGGTGGGACGCTGCTTCGTCGGTTCGGGCCTGATCCTCGCATCCATGACGACAACGCTCCCAGCGTCATGTGACGGTTCCCCTGTCTGTCAGTTTGCGGACTGATGACAGACCCCGGACGAGGTGCGAGCACTTCCGTCACCGGGTTGTCTTCTACCGCGCAGGCTGTCTGGATGGAGTGGTGGCCCCGGAGTGCCCGGCGGCACATTGCGATGAAGGAGGCGAGCGGATCGTGCTGACGATTACAGACGAAGCCCTCGCGGTCATGCGACGCGTGACGGCCCACTC
>CAWGTG010000017.1:0-285635 GCA_963825455.1 uncultured Actinomycetota bacterium | reverse complement strand
ATCGCGATCGTGCCGCCGCGATGACGCGCCTGCTGCAACCTTTGGAGCGATTGCTCGACGCGCTGACCGACCCCGCGCGTCGCGAGCGCGCGGTGGTCTGGTTGCTCACCGCCTACTGCGCCGCGTGGTCGCTCTACGGCGTGCTCGCCAAGGGGGGCCAGGACGTCCACTTCGACATGGGTGAGATGGTTGCGTGGTCGCGCGACGCCGGCATTGGCACGGTGAAGCATCCGCCGCTTGGCGCCTGGCTCGTCGGCGCGTGGTTCAAAGTCTTTCCGCAACAGGACTGGGCCTACTACGTGTTCGCAATGGTGCTCGCGGCCTTCGCGCTGTGGACCGCGTGGCGGGTGTCGGAAGGCTACCTCGAAGGCGAGAAGCGTGTTGCGGGCCTGCTGTTTCTCACCTTCATTCCGTTCTTCAGTTTCCATGCGCTGAAATACAACGCCAACACGGTGCTCATTCCGCTGTGGGCGCTCGTCACGTGGTTCTTCCTGCGCTCCTATGAGACGCGCAGCGTGTTGTGGGCGGCGCTCGCGGGTGCCGCCGCCGCTGCCGCGATGATCGGCAAGTACTGGTCCGTGTTCCTGCTCGCGGGGCTTGGCATTGCGACACTCGCCGACCCGCGCGGCGCGAAATACTTCGGCTCGGCGGCGCCTTGGGTGACGATTGCAGTCGGCGCGATCTTGTTCGCGCCGCATGTCGCCTGGCTCGTCGCACAGGATTTCGCGCCGTTCACCTATGCGGTGGTGGCGCATCAATCGACGCTTGCGAGGTCAGCTCTCTCCGGTCTCGGGTTCCTGTTCGGCATCGCCGGCTATATTGCGCCGGCGGTCGTGATCTCGGCGCTTATAACGCGCCCGAGCATCGCGGCGGTTGCCGATACATTGTGGCCGCGCGAGCCGGCGCGCCGTTTTGCACTGATCGCCTTTCTGGCGCCGCTCGTCCTGCCGATGTTCGCCGCGCTGCTGTTCAAGGTCGACATCGTTTCACTCTGGGCGATGTGCGCCATGACCCTGCTGCCGGTGGTGTTGCTTTCCTCGCCGCTCGTCACCGTCACGCGGCGCGCCGCCACGTGGGTGCTCGCCGCCGCAATCGTCTTTCCGGTTCTGATGGTGCTCGCGGCGCCCTTCATCGCGATCTGGATTCATCGCGAAGGCGTGCCGAATTACGCCACGCATTACCGTCTGCTGGCCGTCGCGGTGGACAAGACCTGGCGCGAGACGACCAAGCAGCCGCTGCGCTACATCGGCAGCTACACCAGCATCATCAATGGCGTGTCATTCTACTTGCCGCGCGGCGTCTCGACGTTGGACATTGTCGGCCCGTGGGCCACGCCGTGGGCCGATGAAGCGAGCGTCGCGCGCGCCGGCATTGCGCTGGTCTGTCCGGATCAGGAAGCGATTTGCATGCATTTCCTCAATGCACGCGCGGCTGGCGTGACGCGCCACGCCGTCACTCTGTCGCGCAAACATTGGGGATCCGCCGATAAACCGGTGCGTTACGTCATCGCGATTGTGCCGCCGAAACCATGATCACTCTGGGGGAGATTGGACGATGGACTTCGGAGTGCATCCGCGCCCGAAGGCGCTGCGGAAATGGCCGAGACTGGTCGACAAGGCCGTTCTGCATGTCGAGAAGCTGGTCGATCGTTACCGCTATCGCACGTGGTACGAACGCACCGACCTGACGGCGGATTGGGCGTCGGGGAATTTTCCGCGATGGCGACAGATGCTTGGCGTTTGGCGGGATCGCCCGTTGCGCATCCTGGAGGTCGGCACTTACGAGGGGCGCGCGTCTATCTTCTTCCTCAATTTCTTCTCTCGATCCACCTTCGTCGGGATCGACTGGTTTGAAGGTGAATTGGGGGCGCCCGCTGCAGCACGGCTGGACCGCAACATGGCCCCTTACGGCGATCGTGTTGAAGTCTTGAAGATGGATGCGGTCGCGGCACTGGAACAGCTCGCCTCTGCGCAGCGCAAGTTCGACCTCATCTACATCGACGTGAGCCACTACTACGATATCGCCAAAGCAGCTACGCGTGCCGCGTGGTCGTTGACCGTGCCTGGCAGCGTCGTCATTTGGGATGACTACGCGTGGGGTCACGACCTGCCGCCAGAGCAGCGCGGCGCAACCGCAATCGACGAATTTCTGCGCGAGCGAGACGGCTCTTACCGGGTGCTCGGGAGCGGCTATCAGCTTGCGGTCGAGCGCCTCAGGTGACTTACGCTCGACATCGTCGATCCGCCCTCGACGCCATGGTCGGATGCCGCAGGTGTCGCGCGCTTCGGCGTCGCGCTGGTCTGCCCCGAGGCGCAAGCGATCTGCATGTACTTCCTCAATCAGCGTGCCGGAGACCTGCCGCGCCATGCGGTGACGCTGTCGCGCCGCCACTGGGACGTCGCCGACAAGCCGGTGCGCTACATCATTGTGGTGGTGGGGCCGAGATTAAGATGGGTAGCTTTATTCGCACAGCCCCTAATTAACTTTTGTGACCGCCTCGCGTCTTGATTGGTGCACTTCAGCGTGCCACCATTGATTGGTGGCGTAGATGCGTTTCGCCTGCCGGCGGCGAGCAGGCCGGAAATGACATTGCGCACCGTGTGAGTATTTTGGGGGAAGCAAATGAGCGACCAATCTGGTGGGTCGGACGGCAATTTCGCCTCCGACGTCGATAATCCTGCGTCTATCAAGATCATCAATAGGCTCGGCGCCGGCTGCGTGCTGATTGCTGTGCTGCTGATTTATACGCTGATCGCATCCTGGCCGGTTATCCAGGAGGTCGGCGGCGTGAAGTCGTACAAGGCGTGGCACTTCTTCTTCTTCACGGCCGAGAGCTGGGATGTCGAGAAGCGCATGCTGTTCACCATTGTGCTCGCAGGCGCGGTTGGCAGCCTGGTCCACGCCCTGACATCGTTCTCGGACTTCGTCGGCAACCGGCGCTTCAGTACTAACTGGGTCTGGTGGTACCTGTTGCGTCTGCCGTCGGCTCGGCGATCGCGATCTTCTTCTACTTCATCATTCGCGGCGGCCTGATCGTGCCGACGGTGGGCGGAACGACCAACGCCGATTGGCAGCAGGCAACGCTCACGTTGAACCCCTATTCGATGGCGGCGTTCGCGGCCTTGGCGGGCATGTTCGCCAAGAACGCGAGCGACAAGCTGGCGGAAGTTTTCGACGCGATGATGTCGCGCAAGAATCCGGTCGACCGCGCAGATCCGCTGCGGGACGGCGCCAGCAGCCTCAGGACCCAACCGGAGAAGCTGACCAAGGGCAAGCCCGAAACGCTTACGATTTTCGGCAAGGGCTTCAAGAAGGAGACCGAGGTCACGATCGACGGCGTGAAACGGAACACAGCTTCCATCGCGGACACGGAGATCAAGATTTCGATCACGGCAAAGGACGTGGAGAAGGTCGGCAAGCTCGAGCTCTCGATCAAGAATCCGAACGAGAACGAGCGCAAGAAGACGATCGACATCGTGGAGCCTACGGCGGTGAAGCCGGTTATCAGCGCGACCGATCCCGCTTCGCTGACAAAGGGCGCAACTCCGGCGCCTCAGTTGACCGTCAAGGGCACGAGCCTCGGGGCGGGTTGCACGGCGAAGGTCAACAACACGGACCGCAGTGTGGTCGCCGGCGGCACGGACACGACGATAAAGATTGTGCTCGTGGATACCGACGTGAAGGATGTCGGAAAGCTCAAGCTCGTCGTGACCAATTCGGGTGGAACAAGCTCCGATCCATTCGATTCCGCCTGAAGCGCCGGACGGCCGAGCAGCTGCTCGAGCTGTCCGGCCTCCAGGGCGTCAACGATCTGGGTGGGGGTCGCCTGTTCCAGCCACGCCTCGCCGCGCTGCAATCCGGCCACGGTCACGCCCTCGTCTTCAAGTAGTCGCTCAGGCAGTGACGTATTTGGCGGCCATCTCATGTAGTAGCACTGGCGAGTCTAGAAAGGCGCCGGCAATGCCGGTGAACTCCTCCAACCCGCCCTTAGCCTGAGTGCACCAGCTCGGCCGGCGGAGTCATGACCGTCGGCATCGGTTCAACGCTTGGGTGACCCAGAAAGCGCCCCACCAGAGGAGACAGCGGTTTCGCCGTCCCTTGATGTGTGCTGCCCGCAGGAAGAAAGGGAGTAAAGGGTGACCGGTCAGCTGGTTCACGTGGTAACCGAAGCGGTAGGTGTTCTGGCTGGCCCGGTCCCCGATACCGCACCGAATGGGGAAGCGGCTGAGGGAGGATCTCGTCCGCCACGTCGGCGCCTATGGCCTGGCGCACCTCGTGGGTCATGTCGAGCCCGGCCAGCCGTTCCTCGAGCCCCGCCAGCCCCGCCTCGCCGACGTAGCGGCGGTCCACCAGGGCATCGCCCTTGGTCGCGTTGACGACCACGATGCCGGTGCCGCGCCGCTCCGCCTCCTCGATGCCGGCGGTGAGCGCCGCCTCGCCGTACTGGTCCGGGATGTACCCGACGACGACCGTCATCGGTCGACCTCCTCCATCGAGTCCTGCGCGGGAACGCCTTGAGAGCTGCGGAAGCGGCCGAGCGCAACGGGCAGCACGATCGCCAGCACGATGAGCACGTAGATGAAGATCGCGAGGCCCTCGTTGAACAGGCCGCTGAGGTCTCCGTTGGAGAGGTCGAGCGCCTCGCGCAGCTTGAGCTCCATCAGCGGCCCGAGGATGACCCCGAGGATCAGTGGCAGGACCGGGATGCCGAAGCGCCGGATCGCGAACCCGATGCCGCCGAAGAACACCAGCAGCCCGAGGTCGAAGGGGTCAGAGTTGATGCTGTAGGCGCCCAACGAGGCGAAGAAGAGAATGCCGGCGTAGAGCTGGGGGCGCGGGATGCGCAGCAGCTTGGCCCACAGCGGTGCCAGCGGCAGGTTGATGACCAGCAGCAAGGTGTTGCCGATCAGCAGGCTGGCCAGCAGCGTCCAGACCAGGTCGGGCTGGTCGGCCAGCAGCGTCGGGCCGGGCTGGATGCCGTAGGTCTGCAGCGCGGCGATCAGCACCGCGGCGGTCGCGGTGACCGGGAGACCGAGCGCCAGCAGGGGCACGAACATGCCCGCGGCGCTCGCGTTGTTGGCCGCCTCGGGACCGGCGACGCCTTCGATCGCGCCCTCACCGAACTCGCTGTCTGTCTTCCTGCGACCAGCCAGCTTGCGCTCGGTGATGTAGGACAGGAAGGTGGGCGTCTCCGCGCCGCCGGCCGGCACCGCACCGAACGGGAAGCCCAGCGCCGTGCCACGCAGCCAGGGTCCCCAGGAGCGCCGCCAGTCGTCGCGTCCCATGAATGGCTGTCCGGTGGGGATCACGTCGATCGGCTTGCGTCGCAGGTGGGCAGCGGTCCACATCGCCTCGCCCATGGCGAAGACCCCGACCGCGACGACCACGATGTCGATGCCGTCGGCGAGCTCGAGCATGCCGCCGGTGAGCCGCGCCTGGCCGGTGGAGAGGTCGTTGCCGACCAGACCGATCGTCAGGCCCATGAAGAGACCGATGAACCCGCGGATCTTCGACGTGCCGAGCACGCTGGTCACCAGCACCAGTGAGAGGAGCATGATCGCGAAGTACGACGGCGCGCCGATCTTCACGGCCTGCTCCGCGATGGTGGGGGTGAAGAACGCGACGAGCAGGGTGCCGATGGTGCCGGCGATGAAGGACCCGATCGCCGCTGTCGCCAGGGCCTGCGCGGCCCGGCCCCGCTTGGCCATCTTGTTGCCCTCGATCGCGGTCATCACCGACGCGGACTCACCCGGCGTGTTGAGCAGGATCGACGTCGTCGAGCCGCCGTACATGCCGCCGTAGTAGATGCCGGCGAACATGATCAGCGACTGGGTGACGTCGAGGCCGTAGGTGATCGGCAGGAGGAGCGCCACCGCCATCGCGGGACCGATGCCGGGGAGGACGCCGACGAAGGTGCCGAGCAGCACGCCGATGGCGGCGTACAGGAGGTTCTCGAGCGTCAGCGCGTTCTGGAACCCGTCCAGGAGCAGGTCGAGGGTGTCCATCACAGGATCCCGTCGAGGATGCCGGGCTCGAGCGGGACGCCGAGGCCCCAGAAGAAGTACCAACTGGCCACCGACAGCACCGCCCCGACGATGACGTCACGGATGAGGGTGCGGCTGCCCAGCGCCCAGGCGCAGCCCGCGAAGAGCACCGCCCCGGTGATCGCCCAGCCGAGGACGTTCACGAGCAGCAGGTTGAGCACCAGGATGCCGACCAGCTTGCCGACCGTGACCCAGTCGGCCGGAGAGGTCAGGTCGACGTCCTCGCCGGCCTCGGCCTCGGCCACGTCGCCACGCGAGGTCGCCACCGCCAGCAGCACCGACAACACGACCATCCCGGCGCCGATCAGGTACGGGAACACCCGCGGGCCGATGGGGTCGCCGAAGCCGACGGTGAGGCCACGCGCGTCGATGATCGTGTAGACGCCGACCACGAGGAGAGCCGCCGCGAGGCCGTACTGCGCCTTGTCGACGACCCCTGACGGGCGGGTCCCGGTTTCGCTCACAGCAGTCCCAGCTCCTCGAGGGTCCCGGACACGCGGTCGTCCTGCTCGTCGATGAACTCGGCGAAGTCGTCGCCGGTCTTGAAGTCGTCGGTCCAGCCGTACTGCGCGAGCTGGTCCTGCCAGCCCTGGCTGTCGTGCATCGTCTCGAGGTAGCCGATCAGCTCCTCGGTGCGCTCGTCGCTGATCTCGGGCGGGGCGAGCACCCCGCGCCAGTTGAGGAAGACCAGGTCGACCTCGGACTCGGTCAGCGTCGGCACCTCTGCGAACGGACCGTCGGGGTAGCGCTCCTCGCCGGACACGGCGAGCACCCGCAGCTTGCCGGACTCCACATCCCCGACGAACTCCGCCAGCCCGGAGAAGCCGACGTCGATCTTCTCGCCGAGCAGTGCGCTGGTGAGTGGCCCGCCGCCGTCGTACGAGACGTAGTTGACGTCGTTGGGGTCCACGCCGATCTCGTCGGCGAGCTGCATCGGGAAGAGGTGGTCCGGGCCACCCGGCGACGAGCCGCCGCCCACCGCGACCGACCCTGGGTCGTCCGACCAGGCCTGAACGAGGTCGTCGAGGGTCTCGTACGGGGAGTCGGCCGGCACCAGGACGCCCTCGGGCTCGCTCATCAGCTGGGCCAGCGGGGTGGCGTCCTGCAGCGTGTACTCGCTACCGAAGGAGTACGTCGAGCCGACGACGCCCAGCCCGACGGTCATCATCGTGTGCTCGTCCCCGGCCTTGCCGATGAGGCTGGTCATCGCGCCGGCACCGCCGGCGCCGATCACGTTGTCGACCGTGAACGAGCCACCGGTGACGTCGGCGTCTTCCATCACCTTCACCGCCGCACGGCCGGTCTGGTCGTAGCCGCCGCCGGGGCTGTTGGGGATGATCATCAACAGGTCGCGGCTGTCGTCGCCGCGCGTGACGCCGCACGATGTCATGGCCAGCAACAGCACTGTGGCCGCACCGGCGTGTATCAGCGATCCGCCCGGAACTCGTCGCATTGCCCTCCACCCTGCCGGTGGCGTCCGCCACTGTCGAGGGCGGTACCCCAACGGCGCGTCCCCTAGGCGGAGGAGTAGGAACCGACGGCGCCGGCCTCGGTCGGGGTCGGACCGTCGCTGCAGCGCTCCTCGATCCCGGCCTGGAACGCGGCGAAGCTCGCCATGCCGGCCAAGGGGTTGTCCGGCCCCTCGATCTCGACCACGTGCATGAAGCTGACGCCGTCGTCGAGGCGGTACGCGTCGTAGCGGAGCCCGGCGGGTCGGGTGGCCGCGAGCTCCCCGAACACTTCCTGGATCAGACTGGCGTTCTCCTCGGCGCGTTCGGGCTTGGTGGTGTAGCGGATCACTCTGGTCACGCCCACGGCGTTCACTCCTTGTTCGAGGCAATGGTCAACATCAAGTTACGGTAACTTGCACGTTACCAACGCTCGTCTCAGGGTGCGACCACCCCTTCGTGCCATGTCCGGCGGCGTAACGATTGTCTAGCGTGACGAGACGGCTGGTGTGACCCCCACCCGCCGGATCCCGAGGAGCTCGCATGACGCAGACAGCAGACAACCCGATCGCCACCCTCCGGGGCAGCTTCGGCGGCGAGCTGGTCGAGCCCGACGATGCGGCGTACGACGAGAGCCGCAAGGTCTGGAACGGCAGCATCGACCGCCGGCCGCGAGTGGTCGCGCACTGCCTCGACGAGGGCGACGTCCGGGCCGCGGTCATGTTCGCGACCGCCGAGGGCCTCGAGATCGCCGTCCGGGGCGGAGCCCACAGCATGTCGGGTACGTCGGTGGTCGAGGACGGGATCGTGATCGACCTCAGCCGGATGAACCAGGTGAGTGTCGATCCCGACGCACGGCGCGCGGTGGTGGCCGGAGGTGCGCTGCTCGGCGACGTGGACGCGGCGACCCAGGCCCACGGCCTCGCCGTCCCGGCCGGGCTGGTCAGCCACACCGGTGTGGGCGGCCTGACCCTCGGCGGCGGGATGGGCTGGCTGAGCCGGATGGGCGGGCTCACCATCGACAACCTCGTCGCGGCCCGCGTGGTGACCGCCGACGGCGAGGTGCGGACCGCGTCCGAGACCGACAACCCGGACCTGTTCTGGGCGATCCGGGGCGGCGGTGGCAACTTCGGCGTGGTCACCGAGTTCGAGTTCGCACTGCACGAGGTCGGACCGCTCATCCAGTTCGGGTTCCTGTTCTGGTCGCTCGACCAGGGCGGTGACATGCTGCGGCACGCTCGCGACGTGATCGACGCGCTCCCCGAGGACGTCAACATCATGGTGGGCGCGCTCAACGCTCCCCCGGCGCCCTTCGTCCCGGAGCAGCACCAGCTGCAGCCCGGGTACGCCGCGATCGTCGTCGGTACGGGGAGCCCCGAGCACCACGCCGAGGCCGTGGCCGCGATGCAGGGTGGTCCGCAGCCTCTGGTCTCCTTCGCCACACCGATGCCCTACGTCGAGCTGCAGAAGATGCTCGACGAGGCGAACGCGTGGGGACTGCACGCCTACGACAAGGGCTGCTACGTCGACACGCTGTCCGACGACGTGATCGAGGCCGTCACGACCCATGTGCCCGGCAAGACCTCGCCTCTGTCGATCCTGCTGTTCTATCGACTCGACGCGGCGTTCTCGCGCGTGCCTGAGGACGCCACCGCCTTCAGCGGGGGGCGGTCACCGCGGTTCGCGGTGTTCGTGATCGGGGTCTGCCCGGTGCCGGAGATGCTGCCCGCCGAGCGTGAGTGGGTGCGCGCCGCAGCCGATGCGCTGCAGCCCGTGTCCACCGACGACGGCTTCTACGTCAACGGGGTGACCGACTTCGACGCGCGCGATCGCGTCGAGAAGGCCTACGGCCCCGAGAAGTACGCCAGGCTCGTGGAGATCAAGCGGACCTACGACCCGGACAACGTCTTCCACCTCAACCCGAACATCCCGCCCGGGACCCCCTGACGCGAGGCTTTTGCGGCCGGTCCCCCGGCGGTAGCGTCTGGCACCTCGGGGGCGAGGGGGAGTTGCGTGGCGGCCAAGCCGACGATCCTGGCGGTGGACGACGATCCGGTCGTCTCCCGGGCAGTGACGCGCGACCTGCGCGCCCGCTACGGCCGCGACTATCGCGTGCTCAGCGCGACGTCCGGCGACGAGGCGCTCCAGATCCTCGCCGAGCTCGCCCTGCGCGATCGTCCGATCGCCCTGGTGGCTTCTGACCAGCGGATGCCCCGGATGACCGGGATCGAGGTGCTCGCCGAAGTACGCCGCCAGTCACCGGCCACCAAGCTGCTCCTGCTCACGGCGTACGCCGACACGGACGTGGCGATCGAGGCGATCAACGAGATCGGTCTCGACTACTACCTGCTCAAGCCGTGGGACCCACCCGAGGACCGGCTCTACCCCGTCATCGACGATCTGCTCAGCGACTGGAGCGACGACCACCCCGACCGGGACTCGATGGTCCGCGTGGTCGGCCATCCGTGGTCGGACCAGACCGCTGACACCAAGACGTTCCTGGCGCGCAACCACGTGCCCTACCGCTGGCTCGACGTCGAGCGCGACGACGAGGCCCGCCAGCTCGTCGAGCTCGCGGGCGCCGAGCCGGGCGAGCTGCCGCTCGTCCTGGTCCCCGACGGCGAGACGCTGCGGGCACCCTCCGCCATGCAGCTGGCCGAGGCGCTCGGGCTGCGCACCAAGCCGGAGCAGCCGCTCTACGACCTGGCCATCGTCGGTGCCGGGCCGGCCGGCCTCGCCGCCGCGGTGTACGCCGCGTCTGAGGGGCTGCGGACCGTGGTCGTGGAGCGCGACGCACCCGGCGGCCAGGCCGGGACGAGCGCATCGATCGAGAACTACCTCGGATTCCCCAAGGGGCTTTCCGGAGCCGACCTGACCCGGCGCGCGGTCGCACAGGCGTCCAGGTTC
The DNA here is from genome assembly GCA_963825455.1 of uncultured Actinomycetota bacterium. GTDB lineage: Bacteria > Actinomycetota > Actinomycetes > Propionibacteriales > Nocardioidaceae > Nocardioides. The sequence goes on along the minus strand of CAWGTG010000017.1, from coordinate 275,236 downwards.
GGCGCCGAGATGGTGCTCGCCCGCGACGTCGTCGGGTTCGAGGAACGCGGTCCCGTACGAGCAGTCCTGCTCGAGGGAGGCGGCGAGATCGAGGCCCGGGCGCTGCTCATCACCACCGGCGTCTCCTACCGCCGCCTCGAGGCGGAAGGGCTGACCCCGCTCGGCTCACGCGGCGTCAACTACGGCGCCACGGCGAGCGAGGCGGCGCAGTGCAAGGGCGAGGAGGTGTACGTCGTCGGTGCGGCCAACTCCGCCGGCCAGGCGGTGCTCAACCTGGCCCGGTTCGCCAAGAAGGTGGTGCTGCTCGTCCGCGGCGAGCGGCTCGAGGACTCCATGTCCCACTACCTGGTCGAACGGATCCATGCCGCCGACAACGTCGAGGTGCGGCTGCGCACGAAGGTCGCGAGCGCGAGCGGCGACGGCCACCTGGAGCAGCTCCAGCTGTGCGACGAGGCCCACAACACCGTCGAGGAGGTGGCCACCAGCTGGCTGTTCGTCTTCATCGGCGCCGCACCGCGCACCGACTGGCTCGGCGACCTGGTCGCCCGCGACGACAAGGGCTTCCTCCTCACCGGGCAGGAGCTGGCGGGCGCCGGTGTGGCCTGGTCGCTGGAGCGGCCGCCGTTCGTCCTGGAGACCAACGTGCCGGGTGTCTTCGCTGCCGGCGACGTACGGCTCGACTCGATGAAGCGGGTCGCCTCGGCCGTCGGCGAGGGCGCGATGGCGGTCCACGCCGTGCACCGCTACCTGGCGACGATCTGATGGCCGATTCGGTCGAGGTGGCGGAGCTGCGCGGGCTCCCGCTGCTGGCGGGCCTCGACGACGACCAGCTCGCGGAGCTCGCCGCGGCCGGCGACGAGGTGGAGTTCGCCGCCGGCGAGGAGCTGTTCCGAGGCGGCCAGCCGGCAGAGTTCTGGTGGCTTCTGCTCGACGGCACCCTCGAGCTGGTCCGGCGAGTCGGCCACGAGGACACGGTGCTGGGCACGATGGGTACGCCGGGGCAGTGGGCCGGCGGGTTCCGCGCCTGGGACCCGAACGGCGTCTACATGGCGACCGGCAGGTCTGTGTCGTCGGGCCGGCTGCTGCGGGTCCCCGCGGACTCGCTCGGCCTGATGGCCCAGTCGTGGTTCCCGTTCGGCGTCCACCTCATCAAGGGGCTCGTCCAGACCGTGCGCAACATCGAGTCGACCGCGAGGCAGCGCGAGGCGCTGGTGGCGCTCGGCACCCTGGCCGCCGGGCTCGCCCACGAGATCAACAACCCGGCCTCGGCGTCAACCCGCGCCGTCGACTCCCTCCAGGGCACTGCCGACGCCCTGCTCTCCTCCCTGCGACGCCTGGCCGAGGCCGGCATCTCCGCGGAGACGTACGTCGAGCTCGACGCGCTGCGCCAGTCCTTGCAGCCCGCGTCGCGCGACGAGAGCCCGCTCGACCGGGCCGACCGCGAGGACGAGCTCTCCGACTGGCTCACCCAGCACGACGTGTCCGAGGACTGGCTGGTCGCTCCGGCGCTGGCCGCCGGCGGCGCCGACTCGGCCTGGTGCCAGCGCGTCGCGGACGCGGTCGGCCCGATCGCCCTGGACGCGGCGCTGCAGTGGGTCTCGAACTCGTTCTCCGCGGCCGCTCTGCTGGGCGAGATCAAGGAGTCGACCCAGCGGGTCTCGAACCTGGTGGCCGCGGTCCGGTCCTACTCCCAGCTCGACCGGGCATCGGTCCAGCGCACCGACGTCACGGAGGGCCTGCAGAGCACGCTCACGGTGCTGGCCCACAAGCTCTCCGGGATCACGGTGGCCCGCGAGCTCGGCGACATCCCCGAGATCGAAGCCATCCCCGGGGAGCTCAACCAGGTGTGGACCAACCTGATCGACAACGCCGTCGATGCCATGGACGGCACCGGCACCCTGCGCATCTCCACCTCGGCCACGGACCGGGACGTGGTCGTCGAGGTCGCCGACTCCGGACCCGGCGTACCTGACGAGGTGCTCCCGCACGTCTTCGAGCCGTTCTTCACCACCAAGGACGTCGGACACGGCACGGGGTTGGGCCTCGACATCTCACGGCGGATCATCGTCGACCGCCACGGCGGTGACATCTCCGTGACCAGGGTCGGCGACGAGACGGTGTTCCGGGTCAGCCTGCCTGTCTCGCGCTGAGTGGCTACGCGACGCCCGCGGGCACCGGTGCAGCGTCAGGGCGGCGCGCGTACGCCCAGCCGGGACCGCGCAAGACGTAGGAGATGCGGTCCCGCCAGGTCTCGGCACCAGCGACATCGCGGGCGATGTCGACGAGCTCGTGGGTGGCGATGACCGCCGGGTTGTAGGAGTCGATGTTGCGGGTCAGCCCGTAGACGACCGGCTCCGACTCCGGCTCGAAGGTGCCGAACAGCTTGTCCCAGACGATCAGGATGCTGCCGTGGTTGCGGTCGAGGTACTGACGGTTGGAGCCGTGGTGGACCCGGTGGTGTGACGGCGTGTTCAGCACGCGTTCGAGCGGGCCGGTGCTGCGGATCGCCTCCGTGTGGATCCAGAACTGGTAGATCAGGTTGAGGGCCCTCGCCTGCTCGATCATCGGCGGACGTACGCCGACCAGCGCGAGCAGCGAGTACGGGATCGCGATCGTGATCGACTCCGCCACCGGCTGCCGGAGCGCGGTCGAGAGGTTGTAGCGCTCGCTGGAGTGGTGGGCGACGTGCACTGCCCACAGCCAGCGGGACTCGTGCATGAACCGGTGGTTCCAGTAGTAGATGAAGTCCCAGCCCAGGATGGCGAACGCCCAGGCGGGCCACGTCGTGCCGAGATCGAGCCGGCCGCGACCGAAGAACGACTCGGCCGAGGTCCGGGCCGCCCACAGCGTCGACACCGTGAGCCCGGCACCCGCGACCGCGGCCACGGCGAGGCCGCCGTGGAGCTTCCGGGGCAGGGACGGCGCCGGCCGCTGTTCCGGAGGCAACGCGGGCGTCTGGCGCAGCCCGGCGAGCTCCTCCTGCACCTCGCGGACGTGCTCGGGAACGGTCTGCGGGTCCGGCAGGCGGCCGTCCCGAAGCCGGCGGCGTACGACGTCACCCACGGTGGTGAGCAGAGCCGCGGTGGCGCCGGCGGCGAGCAGCGCACGACCGTACTTCCCGCGGCCCGGAGTGACCGGGTCGAGCACCTTCCTGGCGAGGTACGGCGCGACCAGGCTCCCGGTGCCCATGGCCAGGCTCGCCAGGGTGTCGGCCCTCTGGTAGTCGCCGGCCCGCGTGCCCGGCGCAACCGGGTGGGCCCGCTGCCAGGCGTACTCCGCGCCGATCGCGGCGAAGTACGCCGGGACCGCAAGGACGGTCAGATCGACCTTCACGGGCCCAGTGTCGCTGACCGGCACCGGCCTGGCCAACGGGCTTGGCCAGCGACTGACCTAGTCGAGGATGCCGCGCTTGACCGCGCGGTTGCCCGCCTTGTCCTTCGCGATCGCGACGTAGTGACCGTTCTTCGCGATCTTCATCCGGCACTTGCCCTTGACGCCGGAGAGCTTGTCGTTCGCCGTGCAGCCACGGCCCTTGACCTTGATCACCGGTTTGTCGCGGTCGATGTCGAGGCCGCTGATGGTGATCGTCGCGGAGCCACCGTCGACCGCGCGGATGGTGCGGGTGACCGACTGGTCCTTGCCGCTCTGCCTCAGTGAGATGTCGATCGGGCAGTCCTCGACCAGCTCGGAGCCCTGCGGATTGCAGATGAACCAGATGTCGACGGCCGTGTGGTACCAGCCCGACTTCGACTTCGGGAACGTCGACAGCACGCGTGCGCCCAGGAGCGGGTCCTTGCGCACCAGCTGCTCAGAGGTTCCGGTGTAGCGGTCGTCGCCCGAGTAGGAAGCCGTCACCGCCTGCGCCTGCCCCGGAGGAAGGACGTGGTTGAGGGTGGCGCGGCCGGTGTTGGGGTCGACCTCGGCCGGCAGATCCTGGCCCCCGACGAAGAAGTGCACCGTCCCGCTCGGTGGGGCGCTGCCCTCCTGCACCCCACCGGGGAACGCACCGGTGAGATCGGCGACCAGCGTGGTCGCGCTGGGCAGGATGGCAAGGGTGGAGCCGGATTCGTTCACCGAGTGCCACTCGGCGTCGGACGACATGTCGAAGGCCGACGTGGCCGGGACGTACTCGGCCTCGATGATGTATAGAGCACTGCCCTGGGTCACGTTCATCGGAGTGCCGTTCTGCTGCGTGACCACTGGGCTCGCAGCCACGCCGTTCGCGTTCAAGGGCACCTGTGTTCCGAGGTGGGTGAATTCCCCGCCAGGGTCCTGCACCGAGAACTGGACCGCTCCCTCGGCCACCGGCTCTTCCATCGAGGTCACCGTGGCAGTCGCCCGGATCACCTGACCGTAGACCGACGGCGACGCCGACAGGACCACGTCGGTGTCGGTCGCTGCTGCGTACGCCGGTGTGGCCAGCAGCACCAGCGGCGTGCCGACCGCGAGCGGCAGCGTCAGGACCAGAGCCACTCGACGCATCAACTGGTGCATGGTTCCCGTTCCCCCTACGTTGCTGCCGATCGGCACACGTGCTTGAGACTCTATGCGGCCCCACCCCTGCAGGTCGATGACCCGATGGGGCGATTGTCATCTCGGTAGACGCTGGTTTCAGCTCACAAGTTCCCGGGGGACGTCGAGTCGCGGGATCCCGCCCAGGCCGCGACGGTAGTGGACGTGGCCGTCGTACTTCTCCAGCGTGCGGTAGAGCGTCTGGTGCGCCGACCACGGCAACGGCTCGGCGCCGTGCCGCCAGCTCTCGCCGAAGGCGATCCACACCGGCACCCACTCCGCCGCGTCGTCCCACTCACCCCGACGGGAGGTGAGCATCCGGCGACGGATCTGGAACGCCGTCCTCGGGCCGTCGGAGCAGATCGGAGCGGTCGCCACCGGCCACAGCCGGAGGTCCTGGGTCATCAGGTGCACCTCGAGGTCGCGCAGCACGCGAGGGTCGACCAGGACGGTCGCGGCGTTCTCGTGTGGGACGCGCTCCATGACGGAACGCTCGCTCGCCGCAGCCGAATGCGTCAAGCACCTCCGGCTGCGAGGATCGGCGGATGCGGGCACTCACGACGCTGGCTGTCGCCCTGGTCGGGGCCACCTTGAGCGTGCCCAGCGCCGGGGCGGCGACCCAGGTCGTGGTCCCTGAGTCGGTGCCCGTCGAGCGGGCCGCCAAGGGGCCACGCCTGGTGGTCGACCTGAAGAAGGGCAAGCACCGGATCTCGCCGCTGATCTACGGCGTCAACTTCGCCGACCGGGGCTTCGCGAAGTCCGTCGACCTGCCGGTCAACCGCTGGGGCGGCAACGCCGTCGAGACCTACAACTGGCAGATCCGTGGCAGCAACCACGGGCAGGACTGGTACTTCACCAACTTCGCGGACTGCTGGAGCGACGCGTTCGACTACTGCCAGCGCGGCCAGGACTTCAGCGCCGCGGACGCGCAGGTGCAGCAGGACCGAGCCACGAAGACCGCGACGCTGCTGACGCTGCCGCTGCTGGGGTGGGTCGCCAACGCGGTGTCGTACGCCGGCAGCCACCCCTGCAGCTACCCCGCGTCGTACGACCCGCAGGACGACCACGACCCCTACCACTCCGTCTGCGGCAACGGGCGGCGCAACGGGCAGTGGCTGACCGCCGACCCGACCACGGCCGGCGTGGCGGTCGGCCCGGCGTTCTCGGCGCAGTGGATCGCCGCCCTCAAGGCGAAGTACGGCGCTGCCGGGCACGGCGGCGTCTCGATCTACGAGCTCGGCAACGAGCCGGCACTCTGGGACGACACCCACCACGGCTTCCACCCGTTGCCCACGACGTACGACGAGCTCTGGACCAAGTCGCGCGACCTCGCGCTGGCGGTCAAGGACGCCGACCCGGGCGCGGCGACGGTCGGCCCTGCGGAGTGGGGCTGGCCCAACTACTTCTGCTCGGGCGCCGACAACGTCGAGCAGGGCTGCTCCCCGAGCTCGCCGGACCGCGCGACCCACGGCGGCACCGAGCTGTCTGCGTGGTACCTCCAGCAGTTCGCGGCCTACCAGCGGCAGACCGGCCGCCGCTTGCTCGACTACTTCGACCTGCACTACTACCCGCAGGGCCACTACTCCCCCGTCACCGACGTCACCCGCCCGCTGTGGGACCAGTCGTACACCGACCCGTCGTGGATCAACGCGAAGATCGGCCTGCTCCCGCGAATGCGGGCGTGGGTGCGCGGCAACTACAGGGGCACCAAGCTCGGCATCACCGAGTACAACCTCGGCCTCGGCGTCACCTCGGACGAGCGGTTGCAGAACGTCATCGAGGCCGACGCCCTCGGCATCTTCGGACGCGAGGGGCTCGATCTCGCGACGTTCTGGCCCGACAGCGGCTCGCCGGTCCCGACCGCAGCGTTCCGGATGTTCCGCAACTACGACGGCAGACATCACGGCTTCGGCAACCTCGGCGTCTCGGCGACCAGCTCGGACCAGCGCCGGGTGTCTGTCTACGCCGCGCGGGTCGGCAGGTCCGGCCCGTTGACGATCATGGTCGTGAACAAGTCGACCAGCGGGCTGCGGACGGCGGTCAAGCTCAAGCACGCGGGCGGCGCCCGGAAGGCGATCGCCTGGCAGTACGCCGGCGGCAGCATCCGCAAGCTCGGCGCAGTCGGGGTCCGCCATCACGCCGTCCGGCTCACCGTCCCGGCCAGCTCGGTCACGCTGTTCCGGGTACCGCTGCACTCGTGACCCGCGCCGTCGACCTGCACGTCACGGGCCGCGTCCAGGGTGTCTCGTTCCGCTGGTACGCCGCCCGCGAGGCCACCCGCCTCGGCCTGGTCGGCTGGGTCCGCAACGAGCCCGACGGCTCGGTACGCGCGCACGCCGAAGGCCCCGCCGACAAGGTCGACGAGCTCGTGGCCTGGTGCCGGCACGGCCCGCCCGCCGGCCGCGTCGACGAGGTGGCCGTCACCGAGGTCGAACCGTTGGGTGCCACGTCGTTCCGGATCGCCGACTGACCGCCCCACCCGAGTGTCAGGAGAGTCATGACGGGCCATGCGGAATGGCCCGTTCGGACCACCCCCAAATGTTCGTCCGTTTCGGCCCCCGGACCCTGTCGACGCTGCCACTCTTGGGTATTCACTTGTGACACAGGCGGTCCTGGCCGGACGTCCCGGCAGATCTCCTGGGGAGGGGTGGGAGATGAAGCTGATCATTGGGGCCATCGTCGTGGTCTGGCTGGTGATCGGTGGCGCGGCCGCAGGCCAGCGCGGATATTTCGGCAACGACCGGGCCATCAACTGCAAGACCGGTGCCGACATCGGGCTGACGTTCCTGTCCGGCCCGCTCAACTACGCCGGAGTGAACCCCAAGGTCAACTGCAAGGCGCCGCGGCCCTCAGCGTGAGCCTCGTTCCGGCCGTCGTACGAAGCGACGGCTTCCTCCCCCGGAGGGACCACTAGGGACCCCAGAGTGGTCTGGACGACCGGGCTGCCTGCTGTGACATCCCATCAGGGGTACCGCACGATGTCGGTGCTGGCACTTGGGGGCGGTCTGTGGGGGATCGCGGGGGCCGGCTCTTTGGGGGGCAAATGAAGATCGCCATCGGCGTCGTGTGCGCCGTCTGGCTGGTGACCGGCGCAGCTGCCGCGCAGCAGCGCAACTACTTCGACGACGGCGTGGCCTCGTGCGACGCGGAAGCCACCGTCGCCGTGACCATCGCCGCCGGTCCGCTCAACTACCAGGGGCTCAACCCCCAGGTGTCGTGCCCGGAGCCCTCGGCATGATCCTCGGGACAGAGGCGCGGGTGCGCACGCTGGTCGAGATCGTCGAGCGCGACACCGGCACTGACCGGGTGGACAGCGACGAGGAGACCTACGAGGTCGCCAGCGAGTCCATGTAGTCCTTGATCGACGGCACCGCGCTCAGCCGGTCGCGGAAGAAGTTGTTGACCACGTTGACCAGCTGCGTCTTGGCTGCCTCGATCTCGTCGGAGACCGCCTCGGGATCGGCCTGGGTGTCGTCGGCGGCCTCGAGAGCCGTGCGGAGCCGGAGCAGCGCGTCGACCGTCTCGGCCTCCTCCACCCCGTCCAGCGCCTGAACGACGGACATCACCAGCTCGTCAGCCTGCGCGCGCACGTTCTCCTCGGGGATGCTCGACCCGGGCTGCGAGGCGTTCTCCAGCGTCCAGATCAGCGACCACACCTGGTAGAGCAGGGTGGCCGGCTCGTCGAAGAGCTCGCGGACGAAGGCGGCCTCGGGGTATCTGCCGCTGTAGCGGAAGACGTTGTACATCCGCTTGGCCGCCTTGCCGTAGTTGGGGTGGGCGAGATACTTCTGCACCTCGTGCTCGAGCTGGTCGACGTAGTTGTCGAGCGCGTCGCCCGAGACGTGCGCGACGACCTTGGTGAACGTCGGCAGGTCCCCGGCGTCGAGGTAGACCTCCTGGAAGTAGGCGTCGAGGTAACCGTCGAGCGGCACGATGTCCCCGTCCGGGGACTCCCAGGTCGGGTCGATCACGTTGCTCGCGTTGGCCAGCCCGCCGGTGTCGGAGTCGACGGTCACCCAGTCGAGCTTGCACCAGCCCGGCTCAGCGGCCAGGTCCTCCCAGACGAGGCGGACCCGCTCGCCGTCCTTCTCGACGTGCAGCTCACCGGCGAACACCTCGGCGGGCTTCCAGCTGATCGGACCACCCTTCTTCTGCGGCTCGCCGTCGTTGACGCAGTCGAACGGGTAGACGCTCCACTTGGCCTCCATGAACTGGTACGTCGGCCCGCTGGCCCGCTCGATCGGGTTCTGGCGCATCAGGCCGGCAAGGATGGCGCACGCCTCCTCCCGGGTGTCGGCCTTGATGTTGAGCCGCTGGAAGAAGTCACCGTCTCCGGGGTGCGCCTGGATCTTGGACTGCGCGGACGACCCGGACAGCGCGAGGGCACCTTCGACGACGCCTTCGGGGCCGCGGACCTCGACCAGCTCGCCCTGGCGGCGGAACCGGGCGAGCACGTTGGGGCTGAAGTCCAGCATCGCGATCTTGTGACCGAAGACCCCGTGCGTGACGTCCACATCGATGTCGGCGCCGACCTTGGCCGACGCGTCGGCCGCGATCGCGGCCATCCAGCGCAGGGTGTCGGCCTCGTCGAGCTCGATGCCGAGCCGTTGGGCGGACTCGACCAGACGTGAGACGTCGTCGCCCGAGCCGGCGGCAATGGTGTCGGTCATGAGGTGTCCTTTCCAGGGTGCGCCGGCTCGGCGTAGATCGCCCGGAAGAGGGCTGCCTGGTCCTGCGCGTCGGAAAGAGCGTGATGCGCAAGCGGTCGTCCTGACAAGTACTTCGGGCCAAGCACGCTCATGCTCGTCTCCCCCCACGTGCAGCCGAGCCGTCCCATCGCCAACGCCTTGATGTCCAGCGCGGCGAACCCGAACGGGTTCCGCCCCACGTAGCGCTCGAAGTAGTCGGCCACGAACATCCAGTCGAAGGGCGCGTTGAAGCCGACGAAGATCGGCCGGTGGCCCTCGGGGACCACGTCGCCGACCCAGTCCGCGAAGCGCTGCATCGCCTCGGCCGGCGGCTCCCCCATCGTCGCGAGGATGTCCAGCGACAGCTTGCTGACCTCGAGCGCCTCCTGGGTCGAGCGCTTGTCCTCGGGCTTGAGCTCGACGTAGAAGGTCGCCTCCGGATCGTCGACCAGGCAGGCCCCGATCGAGAGCAGCGCGTAGTCGGCCGGAGTCGCCCCACCGGTCTCGACGTCGACGGAGATGAAGCACTCCGCGAGGTCGCGGTCCTGTCCACTGCCACGGCTCATCCGGCGAGCGTGCCACAGGAAACTGAGTACGCAGGCTCAAACCAGCTGAGCGCGCCGAGGCTGCCGCGACCGTGCCGCGACGCGGCCCAATGGGGGCATGATCGCGACGCTCACCGACTGCTGCCCCCGCTGTGGCTACGTCCTCGACCAGCCCGCGCCGCCAGCAGCTCCGCCTCCGCCTCCGCCGCCCGTCCTCTCGTACGCCGACCCGTTCCCCGCGCCCCCGCCGCCCCCGCGCCCCGAGTCCGCCGGCCTCAGCGCCGCCTCGGTGCCCAAGATCCTGCTCGGGCTCGGCGCGACCTGCCTGCTCGTAGCAGCCGTGATCTTCCTGGCCGTGGCCTGGTCGTGGCTCGGCGTCGGCGGCCGGACGGCCGTCCTGGTCGGGCTGAGCGTCACGACCGCGCTCGCCGGCCAGTGGCTGGCCCGGCGCGAGCTCGGGATCGCCGCCGAGGCGCTCACCACCGTCGCACTCGGTCTCGTGGTGCTCGACCTGGTCGGCGCCCGCCGCGCCGGATGGCTGGGTACGCCGACCGAGGAGTCGTTCCAGACGCTGGTCGGCGGCACACTCTTCGTGGTTTCAATGGCGCTCTGCGTGCCCGCTCGCCGTCTCATGATGCCGCAGCTCGCCGCCACGCTCGGCCTCGGGCTCTTCCTGGTGGCGGTCGACGCACCCACCCAGCACCCGCAGGTTCTGGCGACCGTCTGCGTGCTTGCGTTCACCGGGCTCGCGATCCTCGGCCGCATGCTCCGGCTCGCCGTGCTGCCGTGGGCCGCCGGTGCGAGCGCCGGCCTGTCCTACATGGTCCTGGTCAGCCTCGCCGCGGCGGACGCCGCCGAACACCCCACGCTGCACGAGCTCTGGCTCGAGGGCCACGCGGTCGGGATGCTCGCCGTCGCACTGCTGATCCTGCTGCCCTGGGCCATGGTCCGGGACACTCTGTCGGGAGCTGGCGAGCTGCGGCAGCTCGTGTGCGCGGTCTCCGTCTCCGCCCTGACCTGGACCGCTGCGCTGCCCGTGCTGGACGACGGCGCCACTCGCGTCACGCTGGCCGCGGCCGCCGCCACCACCTTGTGGGCGCTGGTGTCGGCTGCTGCCCCGCCGCGGTGGTACGCCGTCCCTCGGGTCCCGCTGGCCGGGTCGGTGCTCGTGCTCGTCCCGGCACCGTTGGGCCTGGCCGCCACCGCGGTCTCGAACCTCGTCAGTGTCGCGGAGCCGTTCACCGCCGACGCCGCGGTCCGACTGGACCCGGCGACGCCGTTCGCGCACCCGCTGCTGCTGCCGCTCGGCGTTGTCGTCGGGCTGCTCGCCGCGGGCCTGACCCTGCCGCGGACCCGTCCTCTGGTGCTAACCTCCGGCGCCGCGCTCATCGGCACTGCGGTGCTCACCGCAGCCCTCTACCCGCTGCCGCTGTGGACCTTCGTGGTCGTGCTCGGCCCCGTTGGGCTCCTGATCTCGCTCCCGAGCGCGGTGCTCACGCTGCTCGTGCTGGGCGAGATCGTGCTCGTGGCTGCCGCGCTGCTCCTGCGACGGGTCGCGGCCGTCGAGCCGCTGGCCGGCGTCGTCCTGCCGATCGCCGTTGCAGCGTTCCTGTGGACGGGCGGCCGCGTGCTCGACGTGCCGTTCGAGGTCCGGTCTCTGGTCACCCTGGCGGTGCTGGCGCTGCTCGCGCTCGCCGTGCCGCGACTCGAGCTGGAGGTTGGCGCGACGATCGCGGTCGCGGTCTCGTCGGTGGCCGGGATCGACGCCGCGGCCGACCCGTCGGTCTCCTTGGCGATCCACCTGACGCTGGCCGGCGCGGCCGTCACGACGACGGCACTGGTGCACCGCGACCACCGGCAGCTGGCCTGGCTGGGCGGGCTGCTGCTCGCCGCGGCCACCTGGGTGCGGTTGTACGACGTGGGTGTCCAGGCGCCCGAGGCGTACACCCTCCCCACCGCGGTCGCGCTGGTCCTGGTCGGCGTGCATCGGCTGCTGCGGGACTTCGACGCCGACACGACGACGACGCTGCTCCCCGGGCTGGGGCTCGCCACCGTGCCGTCGCTGCTGTGGGCGCTGGTCGACCCGGTGTCGCCCCGGGCCGCGCTGCTGGGCGGCGGCTGCCTGGTGCTGCTGCTGGGCGGCGCCGCCCTCCGGTGGTCCGCTCCGCTCGTCGTGGGCGGGCTGGTCGGGGGTGCGCTGGTGCTGCGCGAGCTGGCGCCGTACGCAGAGCAGACGCCGCAGTGGATCCTCATCGGCTCCGCCGGTGTCGTGCTGCTGGCGACGGGCATCACCTGGGAGGCGCGGCTGCGTGACCTGCGTCGGGCGGCGGCCTATCTGGGCCGGCTGCGCTGACACAATCCCTGGGTGCTGCCACGGTTCGAGGTCGTCGCCCGGCGGCGCCCGGTGCGGCTGGTGGTGCCGGAGGGCGGCGGCCCGGTGCGAGCTCCCTACGTCGCGACGACGGCGACAGGGTCAGGTGAGCTGACGCTGGCGAGCGGTGCAGTCACCCTCGCCGCGACGTACGGCGAGCGGGTGGCGCTGCACGTCAGCATCGACGGCCGGACGACCACGCACCGGAGCCGGCGCAGCGGCCGGCCCGAGGCGCCGGTCGAGGCCGTTGCGCTGACGCTGACCGGGCCGCAGGTCACCGCGTTCACGCAGGAGGCCGGGGTCTGGGTGGCCCGGGCGCGCTACGACCTCACCGACCACCACGACGTGCACGACGAGGACTGGCTGGCCGGGCTGACCGCGTCGGGAGACGAGACGGGACGGTTCGGCCAGCTCGGGCTGCGGGACCTGCGCGTGGTCAGCCACGCCGACGGGTCGCCGTACGTCCGGGACGGGCGGGTGCTGCTCACCGCCACCAGCGCCGGCCCGGGCGGCTTCCCGACCGGGCACTGCTCGGTGTGGTCGCTCGACCCCGACGCCCTCGAGCTGGAGCACCGGGCCGACCTGTTCCAACGGCGCGGCGGGGTGTACGGCGACCACGCGGCGCACCTGCTGCGCGACGGCGATCACTGGCTGCTGGCGGCCAGCACGTGGGGCGACTTCGACCGACACCACCGGCCCGTCTCGGTGACGCTGGCCGAGTCGACAGCGGACCTGACCCGCGGCGTGCACGTCGTGGACAGTCGACCGCTCCCACTGCCGACGGACGGCTTCCGGTCGGTGGGCGTCTGGGACCCCCACCTGGCACGGACCGACGACGGCTGGCTGGTGGGCTACGTGAGCGCCACGAGGTACTTCCGGTTCCACCCCGCCCTCGCCGCCGGCCCCTCGCTCGACGCGCTGACGCTCCGGGCGGTCGCGACCGACCACCGGCAGACCGAGGGCACCACCATCGCCCGGCTGGACGAACAGTGGCGGGTGCTGGCCAGCGACAAGCGACGCCGGTCCTACCCGGTGCTCGACCTCGACCTGCGCGACGTCGGGACCCTCGACGCGGCGTACCCCACCAACATCCCGTGGCCCACGCTGTTCGGCGACCTGCTGATCGGGTTCAACGGCGCGGCGTACGGCGGCCGGCTGGTCGGCTACGGCAGCCACGGCGAGGTGGTGATCCAGCGCGCCCTACCCGCGTCCACATCGACCGATCCGGCGCAATTGCGCTGAACAGGTCAGCGCGGGGGGACCGGCCGCTCAGTCAGTGACCTTGAGCAGCGGCCGGACCGCGTTGCGCGCGGCGTGGATCCGCGACTTCACGGTGCCGAGCGGGACGTCGAGAAGGGTCGCGATCTCGGAGTACTCGAGCTCCTGGACGTCGCGCAGCACCAGCGGCTCCACCAGCTCGGGGTGGTCGGTGCCGATGACCTCGAGTGCCTCGAGCAGGTCGAGCCGGCTGCCGGCGATCACGCTCGTAGTGCGTGGATCGGCGTGCACGGGCAGCTGGTCGGTGAGCCGCTCGGCGGCCCGCCGCTTCAGGGTGCGGTACGTCGAACGGGCGCTGTTGGACGCCACCGCGTGCAGCCACGTGGTGAACCGGCTGCGGCCGCCGAAGGTATTGATCTTCGTGGCGACCAGCAGCAGCGCGTCCTGGGCCGCTTCGTCGGCGTCCTCGGGGAAGAGCAGCATCCGGCCGCAGATCCGGCGCACCCGCGGCTGGATCTCGGCCAGCAGGTCTTCGAGCGCGGGTCGGTCGCCGCCCGCGGCCAGCATCGCCAGCTCGTCGAGCTCGTCCGCCTCCACGGTTTCACAGTAGGGCGCCTTGATCGATCCCGGGCGGACGCCAGCGTCGTCCAGGTGGTGCGATGGGCAGGCGCAGGAGTGCTGGCAGGCTGGGCGCCTTTCGAGCGACGGCAACGCAGCCAGCGTGCCGGCTGGGCGGCGCTGGCGCCGCCTCGGGGATTGATCAAGGCGCCCTGGGCACCCAACCGTTCGGGTCGCAGTGCCGTCAGAGGAATGAGAGCACACCGAGCCCACGGAGGAACCATGACGCTCAGCAGCTGGATCAGCAGCAAGACCCGCGGCAAGGTCGGCATGGTCGCGACCGTCGCCGCGGTCGCCGCCATCGCCGGCACCGGCGCGTCCGTCGCCGCCGGCCACATCACCTCGGCACAGATCAAGGACGGCACCATCCAGACCCGTGACCTGACCAAGAACAACTTCGCCAAGTTCACCGCCACCGAGAACGTCGTCAACGCGGCCACACCGGTCAGCACCGACCCGTCGTTCGCGGGGGCCCGCGTGGTCGCGGTGCCCGCCAACACCCAGACCGGGCTCGCGACGCTGGTGCTCGACAAGGGCACGTGGCAGATCGACGGCGTGGCCCAGTTCTGGCACATGGGCCCTGGTGCGGTGAACGCCCCGGACTACGGAATCGTGACGATCCCCAGCTTCCAGGACGGCTTCGGCACCAACTACACCGCCGACGTCCCTGACGGCGGCAGCAACGCAGCCCAGACGGCGTTCCACGGCACCGTCAAGATCCTCGCCAACGACACGCCGATCGTGATCACGGGCTCCTTCACGGGCAACAACCCGGGACAGGCGGGCGTGACGGTCTCGGCCACGCAGTACGTGTACGTGAAGCTCTTCAAGAACGGGCAGCCGAGCTGACCTGGGGGTGATCGGTCCGTGTCACACAACTTCCCCCGGACTGGTCACGCGGGCCGCGCCGCCTCGTCAGGCGCGGCCCGCTGTCCCCGCTCTGCGTGACAGCATGGCGCCGTGTCCCTGCCCACCCGTCTCGGTCGGCTCGAGCGTGTCGACCGTGTCGGCTCGGGCGGCTTCGCCACGGTCTGGCTCTACCACGACGCCGAGCTCGACTCGGACGTCGCGGTCAAGGCGCTGGCCGAGAACTGGTCGCAGCGCCTGGATGTGAGAGAGCGGTTCCTGGAGGAGGCGCGGATCCTGCGCCGCGCCGACTCCGACCACATCGTGCGGGTCTACGACATCGGTGAGGCCGACGGCACGCCGTACTTCGTGATGACGTACGCCGACCTCGGCTCGCTGGCCCGCCAGCTGGAGCCCGGCCTGCCCCTGTCCGTCCCCCGGGTCGTCGACCTGGTCAGCCAGGCAGGGGCCGGCCTGGCGGTGCTGCACCAGCACGGCGTCGTGCACCGCGACATCAAACCCCACAACCTGCTGCTTCGCAGCGGCGGCTCGGCCGGTGACAAGCTGCTCGTGGCCGACCTCGGCGTCGCCAAGGCGATGCTGCACGCGTCCGGGCTGACGCAGGTGGTCGGCACCCCGGCGTACATGGCCCCCGAGCAGGCCACCGGCGGCACCATCGACGCCCGTGCCGACGTCCACGCCCTGGCCGCGGTCGCCTACCAGATGCTCACCGGCCGGCTCGCCCGCGACGGCACCATCGCCGAGCTCGCCCACGCGTCTCTGCCTCTGGCGCCCTCCCGCATCGACACGTCCCTCCCTCCCGAGGTCGACGAGGTGCTGCTGCGGTCGCTGGACCCCGCCCCCGAGGCCCGCTACCCCTCCATCGAGTCCTTCGTCGACGCCTTCCGCTCGGCGCTGCCGGTGACCGTCGCGAGGCCGTCGGCGGCCGCTCGGGTCACGCGATACCAGACCCCGGACACGACGTACGCGCCGCTGCCGGAGGCATCAACGCGGCGCCGGCTTCCGGTGCTGCTGACACTGATCTGCCTGCTGGTGTTCGCGGCGGCGTTCGGTGCGGCGTACGCCGTGACGACGCTGGTGAGCTGAGGTCAGCGGCCGCCGATCGTGGACGAACGCCCGCACATTGGGCACGCTGCCAAGGTGGACTGGTGGGCGACTCTCTCGAACCTCCTGGCGGGCGTGGGCGTGGCGGTGGTGGTGGCCTTCCTGGCCTGGCTGGTGACCGACCGCTACGCCGCGGCGCGACAGGCTCAGGCCGCACGTCAGGCCCGCAACCTCGCCGCTGCCGAGGAGCTGTACACGGTGTACGGCCAGTTCTTCGCGGCGTGGAAGGCGTGGGAGCACTTCAAACGGATGGACGGGGACGACGCGGACGGCAGCAGCCACGTGGAGGGGCGGAGGGCGCTTCTGACGCTGGCCAGTGAGGCCGAGGGCGCCTACGAGTCGCTCATCATCAGAATCTCGCTGGAGAGGTCTCTGACGGACAACGACCGACGCGCGATGTGGGCCCTGCGGTTTGCTCTCAAGCAGCTCCGCTACGCGATCCGCAATGACCAGCTTCTTGACTGGTGGCGGTCCGACGGCCCGCCGGCGTCGGCCAGGGCGGCCGGGTTCCGCGACTACCAGGCCTTCAAGTCCCTGGTGTTGAGAGTGGCGAGCATCCTGGTCGACCGGAAGCGTTCGGCGACGCCACCCTCATCTGCGGAGCAAGCGCGCTCCCTGGCCCTCATCACCGGCACGGGGTTCGAGCTGACCGGCACGATGCGCGGCTATCGACATCTGCGCGACACCAGTCGCCTGGGCGGTCGCCGCGCGCCGGACTGGGTGGTCATTGCCATACTGCTCGACCCTTCGACGAGCCCGGCGCACCGATCGGCCGTGCCGGCGCAGCGGTAGGGCGAACCCGGCGTTCGGAGAGCCGGCCGGTGGTCAGCATCAGCGCCACCACCACGATCGCCAGGCCCGCCACGGTCAGCGGACCGGGACGCGTGCCCAGCAGCGGCCACGCGGCCAACGCGGTGATCGCAGGGACGACGAACAGGTGGCTGCTGGCACCGGTGGCACCGCGACGCCGCACGAGCGCGAACAGGAGCAGCGGAGCACCCAGACCCGCGACCACGGCGAGCCAGGCGAACGACGCCAGGCCGGACCCGCTCAGCGGGAGGGCGACGTCGCCGTCGAGCGGCGCCCAGACCGCAAGCACGGCGAACCCCGCGGCGACCTCCACGGACGCGACCGCCGCGGCCCCAGCCTTCGGGCTCACGCGCGACTGCAGCGTGGTGCCGACGGCGAGGCCGGCGAGGCCGGTGAGTGCCCACAGCAGGGACGCCGCGTTGGGCGGGCGGCCGACCCGGTCCGCCAGCGTGACCAGGACGCCGAGGACGCCCAGAGCGATGCCGAGCCACTGCAGCGGGCGCAGCCGCTCCCACCCCGAAGCGGCCCCGATGGCGCCGACCACCAGCGGTGACGAGCACGCGATGAGTGAGGTCGTCCCGGCCGTCAGCCCGTCGGCCATCGCGGAGTAGAGCGCCCCGAACTGGACCGCGAACATCGGGACACCGACGCCGAGCAGCGCAAGGGCCTCCCGCCCGCGCGGCCAGCTCTCGCGGCGCACCACGGCGACGACCGCGAGGAGGGCGGCCGCGATGGCGAAGCGCCACATCGTCACGGCGAGCGGAGCCATCGATCGGGTCGCGATCGAGCCGACCAGGTAGCCGCTGCTCCACACCAGGATGAACGAGGTGCCCAGGGCGTCCAGCCGTAATGCCTTCATACATTACAGCCTCACACCTTCCCTGTAATGAGTCAACCCGTTACACTGCCTCCATGGAAAGGTTCCGCAGGGGCAACGGCGCGGCCTGGCTGGACCTGCTCTCGACGTTGGCCGGCCGCTACCGCGACGAGCAGGTCGATGGCATCGACACCGCCGAGCGCCTGCGCGCCTGGCTGCGCGAGTTCGAGCTCGAGCCGGCCGGCGCCGTGACGGCCGCGGACGTCGCTCACGCGGCCGAGACCCGCGAGGCCCTGCACCGCCTGGCCGTGGCCGCAGTCAAGGGCGTCCGGCCCACGGCGGGCGACGTACGCCGGCTCAACGCCGCGTTGGACCGCGACGAGGGACTTCAGGCGTCCGCGGCCGAGGCGGGTCTTCGTCCGCGCCGCCCGGGATCGGTGGACGACGCAGTCGCCCGGCTGGCCCGGCAGGCGCTCGTCGACCTCTCCGGCCGAGGCGCCGGGACCCTCCGCGCGTGCGGCGACGACACCTGTTCGAGCATCTTCCTCGACCTGACCGGCCGGCGTCGCTGGTGCACCGACCTCAGCTGCGGCAACCGCAGCCGGGTGCGGGCACACCGCCAGCGCACCGGCTCCTAGCCTCTGGGTGGCCGGCGGGTCGAACTAGGTTGGGTCCGTGGATGATCAGAAGGCGTGGTTGGCGGGGGTGTTCGATCGAGCGGCGCCCACCTACGACCGGGTCGGCGAGGCGTACCACGGCCACTTCGCCGAGCGGCTGATCGACCTCGCTGCCCCGGCTCGCGATGCCGACCTCCTCGACATCGCCTGCGGTCGGGGAGCGGTCCTCGTCGCGGCGGCAGCGCGAGGGATCGGCGGGCTCACCGGGATCGACGTGTCCCCGACCATGATCGACCTCGCCACGGAAGACCTTCGTGGGGCGGGAGTCGCCGAGGTCGACCTGCGGGTCATGGACGCCGAGCACCTGGACTTCCCCGATGCCCGATTCGACGTACTCACGGCTGCCTTTGCGTTGTTCTTCCTCCCCGATCCCGCGCGTGCGGCCGCCGAGTTCCGGCGGGTGCTCCGGCCGGGAGGTGTCCTCGCCGTGTCGACCTGGGGGGACGAGGACGAGCGTTGGGCGTTTGAGGACCACCTCCTGCCCACCTCGGACTCGCCGCGCAGAGGGGCTCTGCAGCAGCCGTTCACCCGTCCCGAGGAACTGAGGGAGCTGCTCGCCACAGCGTCCTTCACGAACGTCGAGGTGCATCACGAGGACACCGAGATCTCCTTCGCGTCCAAGGAACAGTGGTGGGACTGGCACTGGTCCTACAGCATCCGTGGACTCCTCGAACAGCTCGGGCCGGACGCGTTGAGCGCCTATCGCGAGGCATGCTTCCGAGAGATGGACGCCCTCAAGACGACGACCGGCTACCCGCTCCGACTCACTGCGCTCCTCGTCACCGGACGGACCTAGGGCGTGACCGCATGCGCGCCGTGATGATCACAGAGTTCGGCGCACCACCGGAACTGACCCAGACCGAAGACCCCCGGTGCCCGCCTGACGGGGTGGTCGTCTCCGTCCAGGCGACCGGACTGTGCCGCAGCGACTGGCACGGCTGGATGGGCCACGACGACGGGATCGAGCTCCCACACGTGCCCGGCCACGAGCTGGCCGGCACCGTCGTCGAGACCGGGCCGCAGGTGACCAGGTGGAACGTCGGCGACCGGGTCACGACGCCGTTCGTCCTCGCATGCGGACGGTGCCGGGCATGCGCACGCGGCGACGGCCAGGTCTGCGAGGACCAGCTCCAGCCGGGGTTCACCCAGTGGGGCTCCTTCGCCGACCTCGTGGCGCTTCCGCGGGCCGACGTCAACCTGGTCCGCGTGCCCGACGAGGTGCACACCGAGGTCGCAGCCAGTCTCGGCTGCCGCTTCGCCACCGCCTACCGTGCGGTCGCGCACGTCGGCCTGGTGCAGACGGGCGAAACGGTCGTCGTCCACGGGTGCGGCGGGGTCGGGCTGTCAGCGGTGATGGTCGCCGTCGCCCTCGGCGCACGGGTCCTGGCCGTCGACCCCGACGAGACCTCCCTTGCCCTGGCCGAGCAGCTGGGCGCCGTACCGGTGCCCCGCGGCGACACGAGCGGCGAGATCGCAGATCTCACCGAAGGCGGTGCCGACGTCTCGATCGACGCGTTCGGCAGCCGGACGAGCCTCGCCGCGTCACTCGCCTCCCTGCGGCCGCGCGGCCGACACGTGCAGGTCGGGCTGCTCGGCGGCAGCGACGCCTCCCCGCCGGTCGACATGGGCAGGGTGCTCGGACAGGAACTCCAACTGCTGGGCAGCCACGGGATGCCGGCCTCGGACTACCCCGAGCTGCTCGCACGAGTCGCGGACGGCAGCCTCGACCCGGGTCGGCTCCTGCGAGACCGGATCGGGCTTGCCGAAGCCGGACCGCGCCTCGCAGCACTCGGGCAACCCGGCGCCGGAGCCGGGGGAATGACGGTCATCCGGCTCGACCTGGGCTGAACCGGGGGGTCTGCACGCCGGCCTCCTGGGTGTCGGGCTCGATGCACTGCGCCGAGGGTCAGCCCGGCGATCCCGACGGTCTCCTCGCACCCGGCAGGCAGGGTGCGAAGGGCCGGTACGACGCGGCATGGTCGTGGCCGCACGCGCAGTGGTCGGACGCGCCGTGCAGCAGCTCGCGTGGCGTCTGGCCGGTCAGTCGCACGCACTCACGGGTCAGGTGAGCCTGGTCGGCGTACCCGACCTCGACCGCGAGACCGGACAGGCCGTCCGCATTCCGGCGACCGGTGGGGGCGGCAGCGGCCTGGGCCAGCGCCAGGAACCCCTGGAGCCGCAACGTCCGCTGCAGCGACTTGGGCGCCATGCCGAGGGTCCGCACGCAGCGGCGGCGCAGCTGCGGGGACGAGATGGACAGGTGGTCGGCGAGCGCCGAGATCGCAACCGGCTGCCAGGGCATCAGGTGCCGGACGGCCTCCCGCACCAGCGGGTCGCCGCAACCTCCACGGGCGTACGACGCCACGAGCTGGTCCTGCAGGAGGTCCAGCGCCGCCCGCGCACTCGGCGCTGCGACGACGACGTCACCGAGCTCGTCGGCCAGGCTCCCCCACAGCTCCTTGAGGTCGAGCCGCAGGTCGACGAGCTCCTCGACCTCCTCCCACAACGGCGGCGCCGCGCCGGGCAGGAACCGGACGCCCACCAGCGTCGAACGGGGCGCGATGACCTCGACCAGCGGCCCGGTCAGCGGTCCGACCAGCTGGGGCACGCCACCGATCGGGAAGTGCAGCTCCATCCCACCGGTGGGCAGGTGGTGCTGGACGTACGGGCGATCGCCGGTCTGCTGGATCCAGAGCGTGCGGACGAGATGGGCGAGTCCCGGCCTCGGGGCCAGCTCGACGTAGGAGTCGGTCGTCGCGGAGTGGATCGGTTCGAACAACGTCCACATTCGGCGGGCCGGCCTCACGCGCTCTACCCTAGGAGTGGCTCCGCGCCACCCCTGCGGGCCACCCACACAGCACGCCACACCACCCCCGTGGCTACACATAGGAAGAGCGGACCACCCATGTCGCTTGATGACAGGCTTGACGTATTCGACGCCGGGCACGACCACGAACAGGTCGTCTTCGCCAATGACCCGGCCTCCGGCCTGCGCGCGATCATCGCGATCCACTCGACCGCCCTGGGCCCCGCGCTCGGCGGCACCCGCTTCTTCCCCTACGCCTCCACCGGCGACGCGCTCGCCGACGTCCTCGACCTGTCCCGCGGTATGTCCTAC
This sequence comes from uncultured Actinomycetota bacterium, assembly GCA_963825455.1. Classification (GTDB taxonomy): domain Bacteria; phylum Actinomycetota; class Actinomycetes; order Propionibacteriales; family Nocardioidaceae; genus Nocardioides. The sequence goes on along the minus strand of CAWGTG010000017.1, from coordinate 253,891 downwards.
AAGGCCGCCCTCGCCGGGCTCGACCTCGGTGGCGGCAAGGCCGTGATCATCGGCGACCCCGCCCAGGTGCGGGCCCGCGGTGGCGCGGAGTCACTGTTCCGCGCGTACGGCCGGTTCGTGCAGTCGCTGGGCGGCCGCTACTACACCGCCTGCGACGTCGGCACCTTCTCCCCCGACATGGACGACATCGCCCGCGAGTGCGACTACGTCACCGGTCGCACGGTCGCCCACGGCGGCGCCGGCGACAGCTCGGTGCTCACGGCGTACGGCGTCTTCCAGGGCATGCGCGCGGCGGCCCAGTTCACGTGGGGGTCGCAGAGCCTCGAGGGCAGGACGGTCGGTGTCGCCGGGGTCGGGAAGGTCGGCCACCACCTGGTCACCCACCTGCTCGAGGACGGCGCCACCGTCGTGGTCACCGACGTCAACACGGCCGCGCTCGACCGGATCGGCGAGGAGCAGCCCACGGTCCGCGCCGTCACCAGCGCGGCCGAGCTGGTCGCGACTCCGCTCGACGTCTACGCGCCGTGCGCCATGGGCGGCGCGCTCACCGACGAGGTAGTCGAGGTGCTGAGCGCCAAGATCGTCTGTGGTGCCGCCAACAACCAGCTCGCCCATCCGGGGATCGAGAAGGCGCTCGAGGAGCGCGGCATCCTCTACGCACCCGACTACTGCGTGAACTCCGGTGGTCTGATCCAGGTCGCCGACGAGCTCGACCCGGTCGGCTTCAGCTTCGACCGCGCCCAGCAGCGCGCCACCGGGATCTACGACACGACGTACGCCGTCTTCGAGCTGGCCCGGCACGACGGCGTACCCCCGGCCATCGCCGCCGACCGCCTCGCCGAGCGCCGGATGCACGACGTCGGCCGACTGCGCGGGATCTGGCTGGACTGAGTCACACCAGACCTAGCAGCCACAAGTTTCACCGGGTACCCGGTGAAACTGCCAGAGTCCCGGTCAGGGCAGATCGACCCAGGCCGGGAGCGACCCGGCGGACGTGCTCAGACGTGCTCAGGAACCAGGAGTCAGTCGCGCGAGGGGCCGGCGTAGTCCGACCACTTCTCGAGCACTTCGGGATCGACGTCCTCGACGGAGTCGCCGTTCTCCTTGTGAAGCTCACTGGCCAACGCACCGAAGTCCGTCTCGTGAGTGCGGTACTTCAGGTCGCGAGCGACCTTCGTCTGCTTGGCTTTTGCACGGCCGCGCCCCATAGGGTCAGCCCCCTCGCACACTCGGCCGGGGCAACTGTGGCTCCCGGACTGTCTCAATGAGTTCTCGTAGCAACAACGCTACCTGCTGACTGGGTGTTCCCGCACACCCGTGTCCTGAAATCCTCGTAAAACCGTATGAAATACCCCTCACGGGGCCACGGTCGTTACCAACCGGGGTGCTGGCCGACCAGTTCGACGGTGCCTCCGGGGCCGGACGCGGCTGCCACCTCGCCGGCCACCCAGGCGGGGATCCCGAAGTCGGCCAGGAGTGAGATGGCGGCGGAGACGGCTGCAGGCTCGAGCAGCGCGACCATGCCGACCCCGCAGTTGAGAGTGGCCTCCAGGTCGGGCTGGGGTACGTCGCCGAGCCCGCGGATCAGGTCGAAGATCGGCGCCGGAGCCCACGTTCCGCGCTCGAGCGTGGCGTGGAGCTCCTCGGGCATGACGCGGGCGAGGTTGGCGGCGAGCCCGCCCCCGGTGACGTGCGCCATGGCGTGCGTCCCCTCGCGAGCAGCCAGCGCAAGGCAGGCCTTGGCGTAGATCCTGGTCGGCTCGAGCAGCTCCTCACCCAGGGTGCGGCCCAGCTCGGGGACGTCGCGGTCGTAGGTCCAGCCGGCCTTGGCGACCACGTGCCGGACCAGTGAGTAGCCGTTGGAGTGCAGCCCGCTCGAGGCCATCGCGAGGACGGCGTCGCCCGGCCGCACCCGCGCCGGTCCGAGCAGGTCGTCGGCCTCGACCACGCCGGTGGTGGCGCCCGCGACGTCGTAGTCGTCGGGGCCGAGCAGCCCCGGGTGCTCGGCGGTCTCGCCGCCCACGAGCGCGCAGCCTGCCTCGACGCAGGCCTCGGCGATGCCCTTGACGATCGCGGCGATCCGCTCTGGCACGACTCGGCCGCAAGCGATGTAGTCGGTCATGAACAGCGGCTCGGCGCCACACACGACCAGGTCGTCGACGACCATCCCGACAAGGTCGAAGCCGATCGTGTCGTGGACGTCCATGGCCTGCGCGATCGCGACCTTGGTGCCGACGCCGTCGGTCGAGGTGGCCAGCAGCGGACGGCGGTACGACGTCAGCGCGGAAGCGTCGAAGAGCCCGGCGAAGCCCCCGATCCCACCGATCATCTCGGGCCGGCGGGCCTTGTCGATCCAGACCTTCATCAGCTCGACGGCCTTGTCGGCGGACTCGATCGAGACCCCGGCCTCGGAGTAGGAGTCAGACAAGACAGGTCCTAGGGGTTGTTGAGCACTGGGAGCGCCTTGCCCAGCGTCGGTGACGCCAGCGTGGCCTCGAGCAGGTGCTTGCCGAGCAGGCTCTCGTCCGGCAGCGGGATCGGGTACTCGCCGGTGAAGCAGGCCCGGCACAGCTGGTCCTCCGGCTGCCGGGTCGCCTCGATCATCCCCTCGAGCGAGATGTAGCCGAGGCTGTCGGCGCCGATGCTGGCGCGGATCTCCTCCTCGTCGAGGCCGTTGGCGATCAGCTCGGCGCGGGTGGCGAAGTCGATCCCGTAGAAGCACGGCCACTTCACCGGCGGCGAGGAGATCCGCACGTGCACCTCGAGGGCACCGGCCTCGCGGAGCATCCGGACCTGCGCGCGCTGGGTGTTGCCGCGCACGATCGAGTCGTCGACGACGACGAGCTTCTTGCCGCGGACCATGTGCTCGAGAGCGTTGAGCTTGAGCCGGATGCCGAGCTGGCGAAGGGTCTGGCTGGGCTGGATGAAGGTGCGGCCGACGTAGGCGTTCTTGACGAAGCCCTGGCCGAACGGGATGCCGCTCTCCTCGGCGTACCCCGCGGCGGCCGGCGTGCCCGACTCGGGCACCGGCATGACCAGGTCGGCCTCGACCGGGAACTGGCGGGCCAGCTCGCGGCCCATCTCGACCCGGGCGGCATGCACGCTCTGGCCGGCGATCGTGGCGTCGGGCCGAGCGAGGTAGACGTACTCGAACACGCAACCCTTGCGCGCCGGCTCCGCGAAGTGGTGGGTACGCAGCCCGTGCTCGTCGATGGCGATCAGCTCGCCGGGCTCGATCTCCCGGACCACGCTGGCGCCGACGGTCGCGAGCGCGGCGTCCTCGGACGCGACCACCCAGCCGCTGTCCAGCCGGCCGAGCACGAGCGGACGGATGCCCTGCGGGTCACGGGCGGCGTAGAGGGTGTCCTCGTTCATCCAGACGAACGAGAACGCACCGCGCAGCAGCGGCAGCACCTCGAGCGCGCGCTGCTCCAGCGAGGTGTCGGGGTGGTGGGCGAGCAGTGCGGTGACCAGCCCGGTGTCGTTGGTCGACGTCTCGACGTCGCGGGTGTGCAGCGGCAGCTCACCCTCGGGGTCGGGCAGGTCCTCCACCAGCTGCTGCAGCTCGTGGGCGTTGATCAGGTTGCCGTTGTGGCCGAGCGCGATCGAGCCGTCCGCGGTGGGCCGGAACGTCGGCTGCGCGTTCTGCCAGGTGCTGGCGCCGGTGGTCGAGTAGCGCGAGTGCCCGATCGCGAGGTGGCCCTTGAGCGAGTCGAGCGTGGTCTCGTCGAAGACCTGCGAGACGAGTCCCATGTCCTTGTAGACCAGGATCTGGCGGCCGTTGCTGACCGCGATGCCGGCCGACTCCTGCCCGCGGTGCTGCAGCGCGTAGAGACCGAAGTAGGTCAGCTTCGCGACGTCCTCGCCGGGTGCCCATACGCCGAAGACTCCACAGGCGTCGCGAGGGCCCTTTTCCTGGGGGTCGAGGTCGTGGTTGAGGCGACCGTCGCCCCCACGTCGGCTCGGTTGTGAACGGCCGCCGGTGCTGAGGTAGGGCACGCCCTCATCGTACGGGCGCGCGACTGCCGGGCGTGCATCGACGGGCGGTCTGGACCGGAGCGGTCCCGGGGACCTCCCTTGCGCGTGGGCGCCGTCGAGCATTCGCAGGACAGGGCCTTTCACGACCGCATAACCTGATCGCGCTCCCTCATGCCCCCGAACGAGGATCCCCATGTTCATCGACCCCCGAGCTGAGGCGACGCTCGACGCCGCCGCCGAGGTCATCGATGACGTGGTGGTGAGCGCGGAGGACCTCAGCGAGCCGGTGCCCCAGGCGGCCGCGGTCATGGCTCCCGACGAGTCGACGAGCTGGGCAGACGGTACGACGCACGAGGCGCTGCTGGTCATCGCCGAGGGGATCACGCAGCTGGCCGGCTTCGACGTGGCGGCGGTGAGCGTCGTCCGCGACTCCCAGCACATGCAGGTGATGGCCGTCGCGGGCAACGACGAGGCCCGCGACATCCTGCTGGGCACCTTCACGCCTATCACCCGGCTGATGGAGGAGCTGGAGCACGCCGAGGACTGGGGGATGTTCAAGTTCGTGCCCCACGAGAGCCTCGACCCCGAGTCCGAGAGCTGGGGCTGGGTGCCCGACCTGGAGCCGGTCACCGGCCCCGACGCCTGGCATCCGATGGACCTGCTGGTCGCCCCGCTCTACGGCCCCACCGGCGAGCTGCGCGGCACGCTGTCGATCGACTGCCCGACGAACGGTCGCCGGCCCGACAACGCTCACCGCAGGATCCTGAACCGGTACGCCGAGCAGGCGGCCCGCGCGCTGTACATCGCCGTCGAGCGCGAGGCCTTCGCCGAGCAGGTCCGGGTGCTCTCGGCGACCCGCGACGTGGTGCGCAACGCCGCCCGGGAGCGCAACATCGGCGTGATGCTGGACAAGATCCAGCCCAGCCTGATCGCCGGGTTCCGCTCCCTCGGCAGCTGGATCCACACGTTCGACGAGGACGGCCACGGGCTCGGCGCGATCTACACCGGTGACGGGGCGCGCGTCCAGATGCCGCAGGAGCTCGTGGCCATCGCCGAGAACGCCGCCGCGGACTCGTGGCGGGCCCAGCGGGTCGGACTCGTCTCGCGGCACCTGCCCCACGACCCACTCGTCTCGAACGTGTCCGAGCCGGAGTTCCAGGAGATCCTGCGCTTCCTCGAGGGGATCGGCGTGGGCTCGCTGCTGTTCGTGCCGGTCGGGGCCGGCAGGGAGTGCCTGGGCAGCCTGGTGCTCACCCGGGCGCTCGGCGACGCGGAGTGGACCCCCGCTGAGGTCGACGCGGCGCTCGAGGTCGGCCGCGACCTGGGCCGCGCCGTGCTCAACGCCCGAGCACTCGACAGGGAGCGCGAGCTCGTCCGCGAGCTCAAGGCGCTCGACGACTACAAGACCAAGCTGATCGCGACGCTGTCGCACGAGCTTAAGAGCCCGCTGGCCGCGATGCTGGCGAACATCGAGTACCTCCAGGAGACCGTGGACCTCGACAGCGGGGGACTCGCGGTGCTCGCGGCCGTGGACCGGGGCGCCGTACGCCTGGTGCGCGTCGTCGAGGACCTGCTGCTGCTCGCCAAGGTCGGGGACCCGCACCTGCCGCTGCTCACCCGTCCGGTGAACCTGCCCGACGCCGTGGACGACGTGGTGAACCTCGCCGCGATCGCCGACCAGCGCCGGGTCAAGGTCTCTCTCGAAGGCGAACACGACCAGTTCATCGCGGCCGGCGACCCGGCCGAGCTGGACATCATGGTCACCAACCTGCTCAGCAACGCGATCAAGTACTCCAGTGACGACTCCACGGTCACGCTGACCCTGTCGCGCGACGACGAGTGGATCGTGCTCAGCTGCCAGGACCACGGAATCGGGATCGCACCCGCGGACCGGCAGCAGCTGTTCCGCGAGTTCTTCCGCTCGGAGCTGCCCGAGGTCAAGGCCCAGCCCGGCACCGGGCTCGGCCTGACCATCGTCGACCGGATCGTGACCCGGCACCTGGGCCGGATCGAGATCGACTCGGTGCTCGGCAAGGGCAGCACGTTCCGGGTGTACCTGCCGGCTGTCTGACCAGCGTCAAAAAGACGCTTCGGGCCGCACGCCGTCCACGGCAGCGCTACGTTCCCAACATGCGAAAGCTGTGCCTGGTCCTGGTCGCCGCTCTCACGGCTGCCACTGTCGGCGTGGTGGTCTCGCCTCCCGCCCACGCCAAGCCGCCACGGACGAAGGCCGAGCTGGTGACCAAGAAGGTCTCCGCGTTGCTCGACTCCGGCAAGGTCATCGCTGGCGCGACGGTCAAGAACAAGGGCAACAAGTTGGCCGGTGCCAGCGTTGCCACCTTCTACCTGTCCTCTGACACCGCGAAGAGCGGCGACGACACCGCCCTCGGCACGGCACCGGTCCACAAGATCAAGCGGAAGAAGTCCAAGCCGGTGAGCGGCACGTTCGCGGTCCCGGCCTCCGTTGCCCCCGGCACCTACCACGTGGTCGTGTGTGCGGACTCCGGCGGCGCCGTCCGGGAGCGCAAGGAGAGCAACAACTGCAAGGGCTCGCCGGGCACGGTGGTGGTCAAGCCGACCGGGCCGGGGCCAGGGCCCGGGGGTCAGGTGACGATCAGCTATGCGGTCTCGCCCCTAGGGGGCCCGCTCACCGGCAGTGTGACCGGGGCCGCGAGCAACGGCACCTGCACCAACAACCCGGTGACCGGGGGCGGTTCGTGCGTGGTCGAGGCGGGAGTGGGCACGGTCACCCTCACCGCTACGGGGGTCCTCGTGTGGCACTTCCACGACTGGAGCGGCCCGTCCTGCGTCAGCCTTGCCAACCCGCTGGTCCTGACGAACCCGAGCGCGGACATCACCTGCACCGCGAACCTCCAGCTCTGACCCGTCAGGACCGCGCGTCGTACGACGCCAGCAGCTCGTCGACGGAGCGCACCCGCCCGAGGGCAGCACGCTTCTCGGCGCTGAGGTAGCCCTGCGCGACGATCCGGTCGAGCTGCTCGACCAGCGGGTCGTAGAAGCCGTCCGGGTCCAGCAGCGCCACTGGCTTGTCGTGCAGTCCGATGAGCTGCCAGGTGAACACCTCGAACAGCTCCTCGAGCGTCCCGACCCCGCCAGGCAGGGCCACGAAGGCGTCGGCCAGCTCGGCCATGCGCGCCTTCCGCTCGTGCATCGAGTCGACCTGGATGAGGTCCTGGACCCCGACGTGTGGCACCTCGCTCGCGAACACGGCCTTCGGGATCACGCCGATGACCTCGCCGCCGGCCGCCATGGCCCGGTCGGCCAGGAGCCCCATCAGGCCCACCTGCGCGCCGCCGTACACGATGCCGATGCCGCGGGCGACCAGGGCGTCTGCGAGCTCCGTCACGACCTCCTGGTGCCGCTCGGTCCCGGGCGAGGAGCCCAGGAAGACCGCGACGCGCACCGGGTCATCTGATCACGCCGGCAGGCGGCCCCGCACGTGCACGGGCAGCCGCTGGGCGAGCGCCGCCGCCTGGCCGCGGATCTCCGGGACCGCGGTGGTCTCCCACAGCGTGCCCTTGCGAGGCGGACCGACGACGTAGAGCCCGGGCACGACCTGGCCGGACACGTCGAGCACCTCGCCCTCGGGTGTGCAGGCGACGCCCAGCTTGAGCGGGTCCGGGACGACCATGCCGCGGCCGACCAGCGCCCTCAGCAGCGGATCGGTGCTGCGCGAGACGTCGGTCATCGGGCCGGTGCAGTTGACCACGGCGTCCGCGAAGAGCGTGTCCGGCAGGGCCGGCAGCCCGACCTCGCAGCGCGGGCCGTGGTCGGTCACGCTTGTCACTCCACCCTCCAGCACCGTCAGCCGCGCCTCGTCGCAGTAGCCGTCGAGCCGGGCCGCGACCTCGGTGGCCATCCGGTGGCGTCGTACCTCCCACTCGCGGACGTACGTCGCCAGGAACCGGCGCCGCTCGTCGACGCCGAGCCGCCGCCAGAGCCCCTGGGTCGGGGCCCGCAGCCCGTCGACCACGGGGCGCCAGTCGACACCCTGCCGCTTGGCGGCCGCGAACTGGTCACGCACCAGGGCAGCCAGCTGGTCGGCGGTGACCGGGCCGGTCGGGATGGGGCTCAGCCAGGCCGTGGAGTTCTGCTCGATGTGGGCGGCGGGCAGCAGCCCGTGCCGGCTCACCATCACGACGCGGCGGTCGGGGGCGTCGTCCAGCAGCGTGATCGCGGCGTCGACCGAGGTGAGCCCGGTGCCGACGAGCACGACCACGGCGTCAGGCGCGAGCGCGGTCAGCCGGTCGAGGTCCCACGGGTCGGGTAGGTGCCAGCGCGCCTCCGGCAGCTGTACGCCGTCGAGAGTCAGCGGCGCCGGGCGCTGGTTGCCGTGCGCCAGCACCACCGTGGCGGCGCGCGCGACCTCGCCGCTCGAGGCGTGCAGGTCGAAGCCGCCGTCGCGCGGCACCACGTCGACCACCTGCTGGGCCCGGAACGAGAACCGCTCGTCACGGAGCCGGTCGAGCGTCTCGCGGAGGTAGACCGCATAGTCGCGCCGGGGCAGGAACGCCTGCGCGTCCGGCTCCCGCCCGGTCCGGCGCGCCCACTCGACTAGGTCGCCGGGGATCTCCGGGAACGCGCTCATGTGTCGCGAGCGGACGTTGAGCAGGTGCCGCCGGTCGGTGGTGCCGTAGGCCAGCCCCTTGCCGTGCTCGCCGCTCGCGTCGTACATCGAGACGGTCAGGTCGTGCGACCGCGACGCCATCAGGTGGATCGCGGTCAGCGTCCCGCTCGCGCCTCCCCCGACGACCGCCACGTCGCTGCGCTCGCACCAGGACTCGGACCTCGGCGCTGTCGGCGCTGTCGGCGGGACGGCGTCGTGGACCTCGGGCTGGAGCATCCGCTAACTGTAGTAGGTCACTCCTGTTTGTGCACAACGCCCGCGCCGTCGGGATACTCCGTGACGATTGTGTGGGTCGAACACCGTCAGGACCCACCCAAATGTCACGGACTATCCCGCCGCGAGGTTGCGAAGGAGGAGGGCCTCGGCGAGGACGACGCGCTCGAACTCGGCGAGGTGGAGGCCCTCGTTGGCGCCGTGGGCGCGGGTGTCGGGGTCCTCGACGCCGGTGACGAGGACGCTGGCCTCGGGGAAGGCCAGGAGGAACTCGGCGATGAAGGGGATCGAGCCGCCCACGCCCATGTCGACAGGGGCGACGCCGTCCCAGGCCTCCTGGAACGCCGCCCGCGCCGCGTCGTACGCCGGGCCGGTCGCGTCGATCTGGGTCGGCTCGCCGGTGTCGACGACCGTGAAGGTGAGCTGGGCACCCCACGGGACGTTGGCCTCGCAGTGCTTGCGCAGGCACTCGACGGCGTTGGCCGTGCTGTCGCCCGGAGCGATGCGGAGGCTGAGCTTGGCGCGGGCGACCGGCACGAGCGTGTTCGAAGCTCCGTCCACCTTCGGGGCGTCGATGCCGGTGACGGTCAGCGCCGGCCGGGTCCAGAGCCGCTCGACGACCGAGCCGTCGCCGATCCACTCGACGGACCCGTGCGCGCTCGACTCGGCGCGCAGCCGCTCCTCGGGGTACTCGACCTCGGCGGCCGGGCCCTGGAAGAGGCCGGCGACGGCGACGTTGCCGACGTCGTCGTGGAGGCTGGTGATCACCCTGCTCAGCGTCATGAGTGCGTCGGGTACCAGGCCGCCCCACATGCCGGAGTGGACGCCGTGGCCAAGGGTCCGCACCTCGATGTCGGCGCGCACCAGGCCGCGCAGCGAGGTCGTCAGGGCGGGCTCACCGATGTCCCAGTTGCCGGAGTCCGCGATCACGATCACGTCGGCGCGCAGCTCGTCGTGGTGCTCCTTCAGCAGTGCGGGCAGCGTGTCGGAGCCGACCTCCTCCTCCCCCTCGATGAAGAACACGACGTTGACCGGCAGGTCGTCGCCGTACGCACGAAGCGCCGCCAGGTGGGTGATGATCCCGGCCTTGTCGTCAGCGGCGCCACGGCCGTAGAGCCGGCCGTCCCGCTCGGTCGGCTCCCACGGAGGCGAGTCCCAGTCGACCGGGTCGTTCTCGGGCTGTACGTCGTGATGCGCGTAGAGCAGCACCGTCGGCGCCCCCTCCGGCCCGGCCTTGCGCGCGATCACCGCGGGGGCTCCGCCGTCGGCGCTCACGATGTCGACGGGCTCGCACCCCTCGGCCCGCAGCAGGTCGGCGACCGCATCCGCCGAGCGCCACACCTCACCGGTGCGGGCCGGGTCGGCGCTCACCGACTGGATCCGGACCAGGTCCTCGAGGTCCGAGCGGAGGGCGGGCATCAGGTCGCGCAGCGTCGCGCGGAGGTCGTCGCTCATGCACCGACCCTAAGGCGGTCAGGGCTTGCGGAAGATCACGGCCTCGTAGGTACGGCGCTTGGCGTCGCTCGGCACGACGAACAGCGTGGTCGGCTTGAACCCGGGACGGCGCAGCACGTAGCTGCCCTGCTCGGGGCCGGTCGCGCCGCTGCGAAAGGTCAGGCTGAAGGCGTGCGGGTTCCGCTTCTTGCTGTTGGGCAGGTTGCCGACCTTGGTCAGCTTCACCCGCCAGTGCCGGCCGGCCCCGTCGAGACGGAACGTCTTGCGCCGCAAAGCCCAGAAGCGGCTGCGCGTGTAGAGGTCGCGGCGGGTGGTCGTGGCGGCGTAGACGTCGGGCGCGAGCAGGACCGGCGCCAGCACGGCTCCCAGCGCCGACGCGGCGAGCAGAGTACGACGGGTGGCACTGGTCATCTGGTCCTCCGGTTCGTAGACGATTCTAGGGCGATTAGCATCGCCGGGTGACCGAACCGAGATGGCTGACCTTCGACCTTTTCGAGGGTCGCGTCGGTGAGCAGTTCGTGGTGAGCGGAGAGGGCATGCCGCCGATCCCGATGGAGCTCGCGGAGGCCACGGAGAGCACCCACGCGGGCGGGTCCGGGCCCAAGGGACAGCAGCGGCTGCAGTTCTCGCTGGTCTTCCGCGGCCCCATCGAGCCGGTGCTGCCGCAGGCGATCTACGGCCTCGATCATGACGCCCTCGGCCACCTCGACCTGTTCCTGGTACCGATCGGCCCGGCGGGGGACGCGATGCGCTACCAGGCCGCGTTCGCCTGACGGTACGACGCTCACGGGATCCACTCCATCCGCCGGTAGACACCCAGGTCTTCCGCGACCTCGAAGCCGAGCCGCTCGTAGAGCCGGGCCGCGCGGTTGCGGGCCTCCACGTGGATGCTGACGATCCGGCCCTCCGCAGCGGCCTCACGCCCCAGCCCGCTTACCAGGTCGGCACCGATGCCGCGGCCGCGGAACTCCGGCAGCAGCGCGATGTCGACGATCCGCAGGTCACCGGGCCGCCGGTCGACGTACAGACGCCCGGCGGGGCGACCGTCGACCTCGATCACGTCGAAGGAGCCGTCGGGGTTGGCCCGGCGGTACTCGGTGTCCTGGGCCTCGAACTGCATGCGCAGGAACCACTCGCGCTGCCCGGGAGCCCACTCGACCTGGTCCAGCTCGTCGGCGCGCGAAGCGCCATAGACCGCGAGCAGGTGCTCGCGGTCCTCGTCGGTCGCCGGGCGGACGGTGACCTCGGCGGTGTCGCCGTGACTCACGTGCGCGGCGGGAACACGCCCTGGAGCGCGATGTTGAAGTAGAAGGTGAGATAGGGCTGCATGTTGTTGTGCGGCTGGTCCCCGCCGGCCGGCGCCAGCGCCTGGGGGGACATCTGGACCACCGGCTGCCCGGACGGCGGCTTGTAGGCGTTGGCGTTCTGGGAGCGGGCGATGGACCTCGCCGACGACGGGGTCTGCACGTCGGCGAAGTCGGTGTTGGCGCGCAGCGTGTGAGTGTGGTTGGGGATCTCCGACTGGAGCAGTGTCACTGTCTCCGACCCGCCGGTCTCCCCGAGGTCGTGCAGACTGAGGCCCGGCCCCTGGCCGGGGGCCATCACGGCCCGGCCCTCGAGGTCCGGCAGCGCGAAGTTGGACTTGCCGTCACCGCCGTACGTCGTCCCGAGGAGCGAGAACAGCGCCGTGTTCTGCGACAAGGGCAGGAGCTGGCCGTTGCACCACGCCCAGCCCTTGGGCGCGAAGTTGAAGGGGAAGATCCGGATCTCGGCGACGAACGGGTCCATGGCGGTTCCTTAGGAGAATCGGGGGAAGATCCCGAACAACGAGATGATGTAGTTGATCCCGAGGTAGGGCTGGAAGTTCGTGTGCGGCTGGCTCCCGCCCGTCGACGTGACGGCGATACTCGCGAGCGGGGCGGTGGCGGTGTCCTCGATGTAGAGGTCGGCGGCCGTCGACTGCGCGAGCACGTTGTTGGCCGGTGACGACTGGTTCGCGACCGCGGTCGTCGCGAGCAGCGGGTGCGAGTGAGCCGCGATCTGGTTGACGGTCAACGTGACCTCCTCGGCGCCGCCCGTCTCCGCGAGGATGAAGCCGTTGCCGTTGTGGATCGGGACCCGCCCGCGCAGGTCCGGCAGCGCGAACGTCGACTCGCCGTCGCCGCCGTACGTCGTGCCGATGAGCGTGAACAGCACCTCGTTCTCGCTGATGGGCAGCAGTCGCCCGTCACAGAACATCCATCCGGCGATCTCGAAGTTGCCGGCGAACATCCTGATCTCTCCGACGAAGGGTTGTGCCATGGCTGCGGTCTCCTCGGCTCAGGTGGGCGACGGGAAGATGCCGACGAGGGCGATCCCGAAGTCCAGGGTCAGGAACGGCTGCATGTTCTGGTGCGCCTGGCTGCCGCCCACGTTGGTCACGGTCGTCGGGGACAGCGCCGTCGGGTTGCCCGGCGCGGCGTAGAGCTGGCTCGGTGAGTCGGCCAGCAGGTTTCCCGGTGCCACCGGCGTGTCTCCGGTCCCCGAGGTCGCCTGCAGCACGTGCGCGTGCTCCGGCAGCTCGGCGATGCTCAAGGTGTGCGCCTGCTCGCCGCCACGCTCGCCCAGGGTGTGCCCGGAGCCCACGTGGATCGGCACCCGCGCGCGCAGGTCGGGCAGTGCGAAGGTGGTCTGGCCGTTCCCCCCGAAGGTCGTGCCGAGGAGCGAGAACAGCGCCTGGTTCTGATTGATCGGCAGGAACTGGCCGTTGCACTGCGCCCAACCGTCCCCCGTGGGCACTTGTGAGTAGGGGAAGATCCTGATCTCTCCGAGGAATGGTTCGGCCATCGTGTTCCTTTCGTCGACGGTCGGGTCACGGTGCGTTCGGGCAGTCGGCGATAGACGTGAACCCGGCGCCACCGTGGTCAGCACTCGTGGTCGCACCGTTGTTGGTGGCGGACAGGAACGCCTGGGCTGCGGCGTCGTCGGTCGGGGAGCCGGCGTAGTCCTCGAGGATGTACGTCGTGCCCGCGAACCGCTGGCGCACCCGGATCCCGAACAGTCCCAGTGCCGTCGTCGTCGCCGTGTTGCCACGGATGTCTGCGCAGATCGTCGTGGTGTCCGTGCTGACGGACCCGGCGTCGACCCGGATCGCGTCGGCGGAGAGCGCGTTGTTCAGCGTGACCGAGTTGTTGCTGATGGTCGCGTTGATCCGGTTGGTGCCGTCGCGCGCGATCACCTCGATGCCGCGGTTGGCGACCTGGCTGATGGTGTTGGAGTCCACCAGCGCCGTCATGGTGGCGCTGCCGTTGCCGGTCATCCTGATCCCAGGACCCGTGGTCGAGTTGCTGTTGGTCACCGTGTTGCCGGTGACCCTCCCGACCATCGCTGTGGTCGCCGCCGAGGCCAGGTTGATGTTGATCGGCGACGCGCTGCCGCCGGTGCCCGGTGCGACGTTGAGCCCGTCGATCGTCAGGTCCCGCACACCGAACGAGAACGTGCCAGAGGAGTTGTGGGCGATGCTCACGCCGATGTTGTTGTCGTCGAACGTGCTCTGAGCCCCAGCGCTGTCGTCGACCTCGACGTCCATCGAGCCGGTCCCGTTGGTGATGACCTGCAGCCCGTTGGCCCGGTTGCGCAGGAACGTGTTGCCGAGCACGTCGGCGGTGATCGAGCCGCCGTCGGCCTGGAGGAGCAGCCCGTTGTTGCCGGGCGAGACCGTGTCGGTGTCGCGGAACGTGCTGTCTGTGACGTTGAGCTGCGACAGCGTGCCCGAGGAGTTCACGACCCGCGCGTTGTCCTCGGGGGAGTTCGCCACGAGAGTCCGGGTGAACTCCGAGTTGCCCAGGAGGTTGGTGAAGTGGAGGCCGGCCTCGTCGGTGGCGGCGTCGTCGCCGTTGTTGTCGACGACCGAGTCACGCAGCGCGAAGTTGGTGACGCTCGACCCGCGCACGCCGTTGCCCAGGCTGTTGCGGATCTTCATCCGCTGAAGGGTGACCCCTGTCGTCGAGGTCAGCGACACGGCGTCCGCCGTGCTGCTCTGGATGGTGCCGCCGGTGCAGACGTCGGCCGTCGTCGCACAGGCCCCGGCCAAACCGGTGACGTTGAGCCCGCCGGCCGTGCCCGTGGTGTTGAGACGGATGCCGTTGGTGGCGCCGTTGGTGGAGATCGACTCGAAGTTGAGGTTGCCGCTGGTGATCCCCGCCGTGTCGACGTTCAGGCCCGTGCCGGCGCCGGTCGTGATCGTGTTGCCGGTTCCGCCGACCGTCAGCGTCCCGTTGTTCGCGCTCAGCCCCGCACCACTCGTGGTGTCGATGTCCAGGCCGCCGCCGGTGAACGAGACGAGGTGTCCGCCGGCGGGGTTGCCGTTGGCGCTGAGGGAGACGGCGGAGCTTGCGCCGGTGTTGAGGACCTTGGACGCCCCGGAGAAGGAGGTCGAGCCGGCGCTGTTGCCGCTGACCACGATGCCACCACCAGCGTCGTTGGAGTCGGCGATGTTGCCGCTGAACGTGACACCGCCGCCGTCGCGACCGGTGACCTCGACGGACTGACCGGACCCGTCGTTGATCGCGCCGTCGAAGACGACGCCGCCGCCCCCGACCCCGCCCCCGTTGACGTCGAACGCGATGCCTGCCGCGCCAGAGATCGCTCCGGCGTTGATCACGACCGGTGCGGTCAGGTTGGTATCCAGGTTGATCCCGTCGCCGGCGCTGTTGGTCGAGCTGGCCGAGTCGAAGAAGAACTGCGAGCCGTTGGAGTTGCGGATGTCGAGCGCCGGCCCGCCCGTCGCTGAGACCGTGTCCGTGCCCGCGCTGTCCACCGTCACCGTGTTGCTGCTGACGATTTCGAGCGCCGGTGTCGACCCGGAGGTCGTCTGGAGCGACAGGTCCGTCCCAGACCCGTCACCGAGCACCGGCTGCCCGGTCGCAAGGCTGAGCCGGATCGCGCCCGTGCCCGAGCCGGTGACCGTGATGTCGTTCCACCGGCTGGTGAGCAGGCTGGTGCCCGCGACGTCGAGGGCCTTGGCCCCGCTGGTCGCGATCGTGTTGGTTGCGGTGTTGGTGAACAGCACCCGGTCGGCGTTGTTGATCCGTACGCCGATCGCGGTGGCGCTCCCGCCGTTGGTAACCGTGACGCCGGGGAACCGGTTGACCCCGATCGTCCCGTCCATCTCGATGCCGGGCTGGGTGCCCAGCGTCCCGGTGTCCGTGACGTTGACGTTCTGTACGGTCACGGTGTCGGTCCCGGCACCGCCGCTGATGCCACCGCCGGTGCCCGACGGATCCACGTCGACGCCGTCGACCAGGACGTTGCTCGCGAGGACGACGACGTCCTCGTTGGAGGCCGTCAGCGTCGGCTGCGCGCCAGGCGTGCCGTCGAAGAGCGTGCTGGTCGGCAATGGGCCGCCGGCGTCGGGGTCGAGCGCCAACGGCTGGCTCTGGCCGATCAGCCGCTCGTTGGCATTCATCGCGTAGCCGGTGTCGAGGTTGGTGGTCGTGTTGCTGCCGTCGAAGACGAAGACCGTGTCGCCGGTGCCGCTGGCCGCCTCGGCCTCGGCCAGGGTGTCGAACGGCGTGTCTGAGGTGCCGTCGCCGCCGGCCGGGTCGTTGTTGCGGACGTACCAGACCTGACCGGTGATCGGCAGGTTGAGCGTGCCGGTCGCGTTGGACACGGTGCCCGAGTTGCAGGGCGAGGCGTCGCAGACCCGGTAGCTGAACGTGTCGGTGACGCCGACGTCAGCATCGTCCGGGTGGTAGGTGAAGTTGCCGTCGGCCTCGATGGTGACGGTGCCGCCGAGCGTTGTCGGTGCGTTGGTCACCGGCTCGACCACCAGGTTCGCCTGCGGGGTGTCCGGGTCGGTGTCGTTGGCCAGGACCGACCCGGTGATGATCTCCTTGCCGGCCTGGCTGGCCGGGCGCGTCGTACCGACGAAGAGCCCTGTGTTGCCGATCACGTCGAAGGAGTCGGCTACCGCGTTCGGGGCGTCCGAGATGCCGTTGATGGTGAGGTTCACCGTCGCGGTCGACGGCGCCGCGGCGCTGTCCTGCATCGTGTAGGTGAACGAGTCGG
Organism: uncultured Actinomycetota bacterium; assembly: GCA_963825455.1. GTDB lineage: Bacteria > Actinomycetota > Actinomycetes > Propionibacteriales > Nocardioidaceae > Nocardioides. Next base: position 237,549 of record CAWGTG010000017.1, on the reverse strand, counting down.
AGGCCGTCTGCCCGGTGAGGAGTCCCTGGAAGGCGGCGCCCGGGTCGTAGACGTAGGACCCGTTGGCGTTGATGGTCACCGAGGCGCCCGACGCCAGCGTCTGCGTGAGGGTGGCGGTGCCGTTGAGCTGCGTCACGGTCTTCGTGTCGCCCACGTCGGCGTCGGTGTCGTTGGCCAGGACGCCGGGGGCGGTGACGTTGAGCGGGGTGTCCTCGTCGGTGGTGCCACTGTCGTTGACCGCCTGCGGCAGGTCGTTGACCGCTGCGACGTTGACGGTCACCGTGTCGGTGTCGGAGTCGGTCGCATCCTCGGTCTTGAGGGTCAGGGTCGCGGGACCGTTGAAGTTGGCCGTCGGGTCGTAGGTCACGGAGGCCGTTGCCGCGTTCAGGGCCGCCTTGGTGCCCGAGAACTTCATCGAGGCGTCCGTCGTCCCGTCACCGCTCGTGAAGGTGAGGCCGCTGGTGGTGGCCAGCGTCAGCGTGCCGTTGGTCACCGAGAGCGTCACCGTCAGCGACGAGTCGTCGAGGTCGGCCACCGAGATCCCCGGGATCACCTTCGCGGTGTCCTCGGTCGCGCTCTGCGCGCCCGGCACCGTGTTGACGGGCGGGTCGTTGACGGGGATCACGGAGACCGTCGCGGTGCGGACGACCGAGTCGGCGAGCCCGTCGTCGATCTTGACCGTGATCTGACGCGGCGTCGCACTGGGGGTGTCAGAGGTGTTGACGTACTTCACCGACTTGATCAGCAGCTCGTAGTTGGCCTTGGTCGACGATCCGGTGAAGGCCAGGGTCCCGGTGGCGCTGTCGTAGCCACCGCCCACGGCGGTGATGCCGCTGCCCCCGGGGATGGTGAACAGCAGCGACTCGGCGTTGCCGTCAGGACGGCTGGTCAAGACCAGGGTCGTGCCCTCCATGTTGGCGTCGTCCGGGTCGATGATGAGGGGCTGGGCCGCGATCACCGTGCCCGCGCCGTTCTCGGTGAAAGCCACCGAGGAGTCGCTGCCGCCCTGGCCCGTGTCGAGGTCGAGGTCCGGAGGCACGTTGAGCGGCACCACGTGGACGGTGGCGGTGCGCAGCACGGAGTTGGCGTCGCCGTCGTTGACCACGACCGTGATGAGCCGGTCGGCGGAGTTGGGCACGACCTTGGTGTTGTCGTAGCGGATCGACGCGATCAGGGCGGCGTAGGTGGCCTCCGACGCGCCACCGGTCAGGGCCAGGGTGCCGGTGGCCGGGTTGTAGGAACCCGTGATGCCGCCGGGGATGGTCGCCGAGAGCGACTCGAGCCCGTCACCGTCGGGTCGGTTGGTCAGCACGACCGTGAGGGACTCGATGTCGGTGTCGTCGGCATCGGTGACCGTCGCGTCGGGCGCGACCAGCACACCGGTGCCGGTGTGCGGGCTGGTCTCGGTGAAGGTCGCGACCGAGTCGTTTCCGGCGGAGCCGCTGTCCAGGTCGACGCCGGGCGGGTCGTTGTCGCAGGTCACCGTGACGCTGACGGTCGCGGAGTCGCCACCGTTGACGGTGTAGGTGAAGCTGTCGGGCCCGCAGTAGTCGTCGGTTGGCGTGTAGCTCACGTTGCCCGGCGTGAACCCGGTGCTCCCGTGGGCAGGCTGTGTCGCGCCGGTGACCGTGATCGGGTCGTTCTCGGCATCGGTGTCATTGGCCAGCACGTCGATGACCGTGGCGCCCGAGTCCTCGGCCACAGTCGCGGTGTCGTCGTGGGCGACGGCGTCGTCATCGACGCAGTCGATGCTCACCGTGACCTGACCGGTGTCCGTCGCGGTGCCGTCAGTGATCACGTACTCGAAGGTCACCGCATCGGGGCCGCACATGTTGGCGATCGGCGTGTACGTGATCGTCATCGACCCGGCGTCGAAGGCGACCGTGCCGCCGGAGGGGTTGGAGACGCCGATCACCTCGAGGGTGTCGCCCTCCACGTCGGTGTCGTTGGCGGTGAGGTCCCCGGCCGGGAAGGTCAGCAGCGTGTCCTCGGTGGCCGTCTTGGTGTCGTCGTTCGCGACTGGGGCGTCATTCACGCACGTCACGGTGACCGAGACGGTCGCGGTGTCACCGCCCGTGATCGTGTAGGTGAAGGTGTCGAACGGCGGCGTCGGGGTGTTGCAGTAGTTCGCGTCCGGCACGTAGGTCAGCCCCGTACCAGCACCCGCCGGACCGGTGACCACCACGGTGCCGTGGACCGGGTCGGACGCAGAGGAGATCGTGATCGCGTCACCCTCGACATCGGTGTCGTTGGCCAACACGTCGATCGCGGTCGCCGGGTCGTCCTCGCTTACCGTCTGGGTGTCGTCGACCGCGTCCGGCGCGTCGTTCACGCACGTCACCGTCACGCTGACCGTCGCGGTGGCGCCACCGTTGACCGTGTAGGTGAAGGTGTCGAACGGCGGCGTCGGGGTGTTGCAGTAGTTCGCCTCCGGCACGTAGGTCAGCCCCGTGCCAGCACCCGCCGGACCGGTGACCACCACGATGCCGTGGACCGGGTCGGACGCCGAAGAGATCGTGATCGCGTCACCCTCGACATCGGTGTCGTTGGCCAGCACGTCGATCGCGGTCGCCGGGTCGTCCTCGGTCACTGTCGTGGTGTCGTCGACCGCGACCGGCGCGTCGTTGATGCACGCCACGTTGACCGACACGGTCGCGGTGTCGCCGCCGGTGATCGTGTAGGTGAAGGTGTCGAACGGCGGCGGGGTGTTGCAGTAGTTCGCGTCGGGTTCGTAGCTCACGTTGATCGTGGTGAACGTGGCCGTCCCGTGGGTCGGCTGGGTCACCGCCGTCACCTCGAACAGGTCACCGTCGACGTCGCTGTCGTTGGCCAGTACGTCGATGGCCACCGGCCCGCCGTCCTCGGTGACCGTGGGGCTGTCGTCGTTGGCCACCGCCAGGTCGTCGACACACGTGACCGTCACGGCCACGGCGCCGATGTCGCCGCCATTGAGGGTGTAGGTGAAGTCGTCGGTCGGCGTTCCGCCGTTGCAGTAGTTGGCGTCCGGCACGTAGGTAAGCCCACTCCCACCGCCGGTGATCACCACGGTGCCGTGGGTGGGCTGGGTGACCGACGCGATGTTCTTCGGGCCGCCGTCGGTGTCGGTGTCGTTGGCGAGCGCGTCGATCGCCGTCGCGGGGTCGTCCTCGACGACGGTCGGGGTGTCGTCGACCGCGACCGGGGGGTCGTCGGCGTCAGTCACCGTGATCGTGAGCGCCTTCTCCACAAACAGCCCATCGGCGTCGGTGGCCCGCACTCGCACGGACAGGGTCGGGGTGGTCTCGAAGTCGTAGGAGAAGGCGGTGCGCAGCGTCGAGCCGACGATGGTGAACGAGCCGTTGTCGGTCGAGCCGGCGCCGGGGACGAAGGTGAAGGTGTGGGTGTCGCCGAGGTCGGGGTCGACCGCGGTCAACGTGCCGACCGCGGTGCCGCCGGGCTGGTTCTCGGAGACGGCTGTGGGAGCCAGCGTGAGGTCGGTGGGCGCCTCGTTAGGGGTGACCTCGCACTGGACGAGGTGGTTGACGCCCGAGCCGCCGTCGCAGTCGTCGATGGCGGCGCCGCCGTTGAGGATGTCGTCGCCAGCGCCACCGAGGAGCCTGTCGACCTGGAGGCCGCCGAGGAGCCGGTCGTCGCCCGACCCGCCCTTGACCAGGTCCTGGCCCCGCCAGCCGAGCACCCTGTCGTCGCCGTTGCCCCCACGGATCGTGTCGTCACCCGTCCGGCCGCAGATCAGGTCGTCGCCACCCCGTCCGTTGATCCGGTCGTCGCCCCGTCCGGCCACGATCACGTCGGCGCCGTTGGTGCCCCGGATGACGTCGTCTCCCGGCGTGCCGACGATGGTCGCGGTCTCGCCGAAGCACTCCAGGTCGGCGGCGGCCGGAGCCGCCGCGTTGGTCGGCGCCATCGCTCCGACGGCACCGAGTGGGAGGACCAAGGCGAGGGCAACCACCAACATGCTGGATGCTGCGCGTCGTAGGTGGTTCATCTGGACGTGGTGGGGGGCCGTCCGTGTGCTCACTCGAGCGCTCCTCAATACCGATTCATCCCTGCCGGGGAGGTGGGGCCGAATGCATCGATGCGCACAGGGTGGCACCGGGTGCCGCGGAGATCCATGGACCAAACGGGGGGTTTGTCCGACAGCATCAGACCACTTGTCCCGGGCCGCGTCCGGCGTTTCGTCGAAGTGGCGCCGACCCTGTTGCCCGGGCCGCGACGCGGTCTAACCGAGCGGCAGGTACGAGGTCAGGTCGGCGCGTTCGCCGCTGGCAGAGACCCGCCCCGACGACTTGGCGGCCGGCCAGGTCAGCGCTCCGGTGGCCAGTGCGATCCAGGTCTCGGCGTCGGTCTCGACCACGGCCGGTGGGGTGCCGCGGGTGTGCCGGACGCCGGGGATCACCTGGACGGCGGCGTACGGCGGGACGCGGACCTCGACCGAGTGACCGGGCGCGCGCTGCTCGAGGACAGCGAGGAAGTGCTTGGTCAGCAGCCGGAGGTCGGCAGCCTCCTGCGCGTCGTCATGCAGCCGGGCCAGGGCTGCGGCCACGTCGGCGGGGTCTGCCAACCGGAGCCGGGCGGCCATCAGGGCGCCACGCCCTATCCGTCCGGGTCGTGGTCGGGGAACGGCTGGATGATCTGGAAGACGTGGTAGGTCTGCCGGCCGTCGTCGGTTTCGCCCTGGTGGTCGATCCGCCACTTGTCGACGAGCTCCGTGAGCTCGTCGACGAGCTCCAGCGCCTCCGCCTTCGTCAACCGCACCGCCTGCTCGGTGACCATGCGGGTGACGCCGGACGTGCGGTCGTCGCCGTAGGCCAGCGACACGAGGTGGTGGCCCCAGGCTTCCTTGTTGCGCCGGAACACCGCCGAGGCCGCCTTGCCGCCGGGAGCCTTCTCGACCTCGCCGATCGAGACGTTGTAGCCGGCTGCTTCGGTCGCCCTCCAGACCCGGTCGCGCTTGTCGCGCGCAGCCTCGGGGGCCTCCTCCACCAGCCCGAACTTGGCCAGCTGGCGGAGGTGGAAGCTGGCCGAGTTGGCCGGGATGCCGAGCAGCTGGGCCACGTCGGCGGCGCGCAGCGAACCGCTCGCGTCGAGCTCGGTGAGGATCCGGCTACGCACGGGGTGCGCGATGGCGCGCAGCACCCGCGGGTCGTGCAGCTCGGGTCGCGCCATGAGCCGAGTATAGACGAATTGCGCACTAACACTTGCGCAATAATAATTGCGCACCTAGTGTTGCGCATATGACCGGCTTCCGCGACCTCCGCAAGAACCACGACTTCACCGTCCTCTGGATCGGCCAGACGATCAGCGAGCTCGGCACCCAGGTGAGCATGTTCGCGTTCCCGCTGGTGACCTACGCGATCACCGGGTCGGCGTTCCTGGCCGGGCTCGCGGGCGGGCTGGAGCTGCTGGGGACGGCGCTCGCGCTGCTCCCCGCAGGGCTGCTGGCGGACCGGGTGAACCGCCGGCTGGTGATGCGCTTTGCGTCGGGCACCGGCGTCCTCCTCTACGCGTCGCTCGTCGTGGCGGGCGTCCTCGGCGAGCTGACGGTGCCGCACCTGTTCGTCGTCGCGCTGCTGAGCGGCGCCTGCGCGGGCGTGTTCGCGCCCTCCGAGATGTCCGCGGTCCGGTCCGTCGTTCCTCGCGAGCAGCTGCCCACCGCACTCAGCCAGCAGCAGGCACGTCAGCACGTCGGCAGTCTGCTGGGCGGTCCGCTGGGCGGCGCGCTCTACTCGATCACCCGGTGGGCCCCTTTTCTCTTCGATGCGGTGACCTTCGCGGTCTCGTGGGTGCTGCTCGGCAGGCTCCGCACGGACCTCTCCCCCGCGCCCAGCAGTGGCGAGCGCCGCAACGCCCGCGCCGACGTCGCCGAGGGGTTCCGGTTCCAGTGGAGCCGACCGTTCTTCCGGACCCTGATGGCGTGGGGGATGTGCTCGAACCTGGTGGTGAACGCGATCTTCGTCGCCGCCGACCTCCGGCTGATCCAGGCAGGGTTCGCACCCTGGACGATCGGGCTCGTCTCGACCGCCGCCGGCGTCTGCGGCATCCTCGGCGCCATCGCGGCACCGCGGATCATCGAGCGGGTCCCGACGGGCCGGCTCACGGTCCTCATCGCCTGGAGCTTCGTGCCGCTCCTGGTGCCGCTGGTGTTCTGGAACCACCCGGCCGTCGTGGCGCTCGCCCTCTCGGTCGGTCTCTTCTTCAACCCGGCCGGCAACGCCGGGATCGCCTCGTACAAGATGTCGATCACCCCGCCCGAGCTGGTGGGGCGGGTGCAGTCGGTGGGCATGCTGACGAGCTGGAGCACGATGCCGCTGGCTCCCGTCGTGGGCGGTGCGCTGCTGGCCGCGTTCGGAGGCTCGACCACCATGGTCGTGCTGATCGGCGTTGCGGTCGCGGTGGCCCTCATCCCGACGCTGAGCAGGACGGTGCGGGCGGTGCCACGTCCGGCGGAGTGGGCGCAGACCGGCGCGGGCGACACGCCGGCGACCGAGCTCGCGCTTGCCTGAGGTCAGCCGGCCGGGACCGAGCTCGGCCGGCGGCCGACGGGCTTGTCGGGTACGTCCCGGTTGACCAGCTCCGCCACCTCCCGGACGAGGTCGCGCAGTCGCCAGCCGGACCGCTCGATGGCGTCCAGCCATCCCGCCAGCTCCGGGTCCAGGTCGTCGCGACGGTCACGGTGGTCGTGGATCAGCTCGACGTGCCCGAGCAGCGCGGCGAGCGGCGTACGGAACTCGTGGTTGATCGTCTCGACCAACCGCCTCTGCATCGCCTCCGCTCGCAGCGCGGCCTGGGTCTCGGCCGTGACGTCCTGGACCAGGGCGATCGCCCCGATGTCGGCGCCCAGGTCGTCGCGCAGTGGCACCGCGTTGCACATGAGGTGCACCAGGGTCCCGTCGGAACGGCGGTGGGTCACTCGCGCGTCACGGACGAACTCGCCGCGACGGGCCCGCACCAGCGGCACCTCGTCCGTCGGCAGCACCGTCTCGCCGTCTTCGCGGAACAGGTGGAAGCGCTCGACGTAGACCGGCTCGGTGATCTGTTCGTACTCCATGTCGAACAGCTCTTGGAGCGTCGGGCTGATGAGCGTCAGCATGCCGGACCCGTCGCACGCGACCAGACCGACACCGGTGTACTCCAGCGCCAGGTGCAGCGGCACGCCCTTGAGCGAATCGAGGGACCCGAGTGACCCCTGCATGAGTTCTCCTCTGCACGTCGACCCTGATGCCCCACGCGGTATCGCGTCCTCCAGTGTGCCCCACCCCGTCGCCGCGTGGACGCAGTTCACGTGACCGGTACGGACCTAGTGCCCCGCGCTGGCGAACCGCACACCCGTCCGCGCGACCGCCTCGGCCAGCTCCGGTGGTGACTCGACGACGAAGTCGGCGTCGATGTTCGCGAGCGTGAACATCGGCCAGTCCAGGGCGTCGACGTTCATCTCCAGGACGGCTCGCCCCGGCTCCCCGGAGACAGCAGCCCAGCGGCCGACGAACGCCTCGACATCCGCCGGGTCGGCGTCGAGGACCACGCGGACGGCGTACCGCTGCGGCATCCGGCGGATCCCGGCCTGAACGAAGGAGAGCGCGTCCTCGGCGGGCAGCTCCCGCGGCCGGAAGGTCTGTCCGCTGGTGCGCGGCTCGCTGATCCGGTCGACGCGGAACGAGCGCCAGTCCTGCCGGTCGCGGTCGTAGGCGACGAGGTACCAGCGCCTGCCCATCGAGACCATCCGGTGCGGCTCCACCCAGCGGTCCGTGGGGTCGGCGTCCCTGGCGGTGTAGGTGAAGTGGATCGGCTCGGAGTCGCGGCAGGCCTGGGCCAGCGTGCTGAGCAGCGTCGGGTCGAGGGCCGGGCCGCCGGACCACGGGAGCCGCTCGGTCTGCGAGCGCAGCGCGTCCATCTGCCGGCGCAGCCGAGGCGGCATCAGCGAGATCACCTTGGACAGCGCCTGCACCGATGTCTCCTCCATGCCCGGCGTGCCGCCGGCGGCCGAGGACTGAAGGCTGACCGCGACCGCCACCGCCTCCTCGTCCTCGAGGAGCAGCGGCGGCAGCTGGCCGCCGGCCCGCAGCTGGTAGCCGCCCGCGACGCCGCGGACCGCGTCGACGACGTAGCCGAGCTCGCGGAGCCGGTCCACGTCACGGCGCAGCGTGCGCGGGCTGACCTCGAGCCGGTCGGACAGCTCGCCGCCCGGCCAGTAGCGGTGGGTCTGCAGCAGTGAGAGCAGCCGGAGCATCCGGGCGCTGGTGTTCATGCCCTTCAGGGTAGATCCGATTGCGGACAGGACCTGGCCTGAATGAATTCCGGCAATGAAGTCCGGCTGAGATCAGCCCCGCGCGCTCACGTTCTCCTCGGACAGGCCCAGGTACATCACCGTCGGGTCGGCCGGGTTGAACGACAGCGAGTCGATCCCGTCGAAGCTGCTGTGCGTGTAGGTCACGGACTCGCGTAGGTCGTCGTAGCGGTAGAGGTTGGTGCCGAAGCCCCCGAAGTAGCTGCCGTACTCGAAGTACAGGACGTCGGCGTCGGTGGGGCTCGGCCACAGGTGGTTGCCGTTGTAGAGGATCACGTCGTTGCCGTCGAGCACCGACCAGTAGTGCAGCCCGCCGTCGACCGACCGCCAGATGTGGCGCGCGCCGTTGGTCGTCTGCCCCAGGTCGTAACCCTCGACCCACACGGTCATCGGGTCCTTGGGCGAGATGGCGACCGTGAAGCCGTTGGCGTGGGCGTTCGTCCCGATGCCGCGCGACTGCGTCCACCGCAGTCCGCCATCGAACGTCGTGAACGTCCCCGCCCCGCCTGTCCCGATCACGATGTGATCGAGGTCGGCGGGGTCGATCGCCGCGTCGTACACGGAGCCGCCGGCCGGCTTGCCGATCGGAGCCCAGGTCGCCGCCGCGTCGCTGGACCGCCAGACCTGCCCCTTCTTGTCCACGGCGACGAGGTGGTTGGACTGCTCGTGATCGGCGGCGAGGCCGGCGAAACCGGTGTTCGCGGTCGGCCCCGATCGGACCTGCACCCGGGCGCCGACCACTCGATAGATCGGCTGGTTGTTGATGCCGTAGACGTACGCGTTGTCCGTGCCCGCGGCGGCGACGTCGTACTGCGACAGGTCCCGCGGCGTCTCGACGACCGCCCAGCTGCAGCCGGCGTCTCGTGAGATCTGGATCGTGTTCTTGGTGATGCCGACGAGGGTGTCCCGCTCGTCCAGCGCCGCGAGGTGGCTGTACGCCTGGGGCGTGATCTCGACCGTCGTCGGGGCGATGGTGTTGCCGTCATCACTGGTGAAGGTGAAGGCGCCGTCCCCGCTCACGGTCGCGCAGTCCGGTGTCGACCAGCCGGCGGCAGGTGCGGCCGGTGCGGGCGCCGCGGGGATGCTGAGGGTGAGCGCCGCCGCGCCGAGCACGAGGCTGCGAGCGCGCGTGTGCCGAGAAGTCATGGCTAACTGTTTAGACGTACGCGGTGCGATCTTGAATGGTTGGTGCGTGGCCTGTGTGCGACATGGCCGATATCGGACGGGGAGTTGACGGCAATGCTGGAGGCCTTGGGCCTGAGTGAGTTCGATGAGCAGGTGTACGTCGCCCTGCTCGGCCGGCCGCACATGGCGGCGAGCGAGGTGGCCGAGGAGCTCGGGCGAGGGGTTGCTGTCGTCCGAACCGCGATGACCAGGCTGGAGGAGCTCGGCTTCGTCGCGCGGCTGCCCGGATCACCGACGCGGTTGACGGCGACCCGACCCGAAGTCGCCGTGGGCGCCCTCATCGCGCGGCGCACCGAGGAGCTGTCCGACGCGGCAGAGGCCGCGCAGCAGCTGTCGGCCAGCTTCCCCAAGGAGGTGCGCGCCCGGCCGGACGAGCTCGTCGAGATCATCGTCGGGAGACCGGCGGTGGCCGCGCGCTTCGTCCAGCTCACGCGAACGGTGCAGGTCGATCTGCTGGTGCTGGACCGGCCGCCGTACGCGCAGAACGCCGCGGCCAGCAACTCCTCGGAGATCGACGTCCTGAGCAAGGGCGTCACAGTCCGCGGGATCTATGCGCCGGAGGCGTTCGAGCTCGAGGGAGCCTACGACCAGGCGGTGGCCGCCTCGCGAGCCGGGGAGGAGGCCCGGGTGCACGGCGACGTACCGATGAAGCTGGCCATCGCCGACCGCTCGGAGGCCTTGCTTCCGCTGGACGCCGACGGTGTCGTCGACTCGGTGCTGGTCATGCGGGCGCCGATCGTCGTCTCGGCGCTGGTGCGGTTGTTCGAGCTGCTGTGGGCCCAGGCCTGGCCGCTGCCCCTCTGGGACCGCAGCGCTGCACCGGACCCCGTCGACCCGATCGACCACGAGCTGCTCGCCCTGCTCGCGACGGGGATCAAGGACGAGGCGATCGCGCGCAGCCTCGGCATCAGCGTCCGCACCCTGGGCCGACGGATCGGGCGACTGCTCGACTCGCTCGGGGCCCGGACCCGTTTCCAGGCCGGGCTCCAGGCGAGCCGCACGGGGCTGCGCCTCTGACGCTCGCAGGTTCCCTCAGATCCGTTCTCATTGCGGCCAGGAACTGACCTGAATGACCGACAGGCTGGTCGCATGAACGGATTCGAGAACCAGTCAGGGCCGGTGATCCGCACCCAGGGCCTCACCCGCCACTTCACCCGGCACAAGAAGACCATCGAGGCGGTCCGCGGCCTCGACCTCGAGGTCGGCCCCGGCGAGCTCGTCGCCTTCCTCGGCCCCAACGGCGCCGGCAAGTCGACGACGCTGCGGATGCTGACCACGCTGATCGAGCCGACCTCGGGGACCGCGCTGGTCGCCGGCCACGACGTGGTGCGCGAGCGCCGCGCGGTCCGGCGCAGCATCGGGTACGTCGGCCAGGGCAACGCCGCGGGCCATGCCCAGCGCGGCCGCGACGAGCTGGTCAGCCAGGGCCGGGCGTTCGGGCTGACCCGCTCCGCGGCGTACGCCCGGGCCGACGAGCTCCTCGACGCGTTCGACCTGACCGAGCACGCGATGCGGCCGGTCTCGACGCTCTCCGGCGGCCAGCGCCGCCGGCTCGACGTCGCCATCGGGCTGGTGCACACGCCCCGGCTGCTCTTCCTGGACGAGCCGTCGACCGGGCTGGACCCGCAGAACCGGGCGAACCTGCAGGACCAGATCCGCCGGCTGCACGCCCAGCAGGGCACCACGATCGTGCTCACCACGCACTACCTCGAGGAGGCCGACGCGATCGCCGACCGGGTGGTCGTCATCGACCACGGCATGGTCATCGCCGACGACACCGCGAGCCGGCTCAAGTCCGGGCTCGGGGACCTCGTGACCCTCGGTTTCGCCGACGAGGCGGCCGCGGTGCTGGCCGCCGAGGGCGCCTCGTGGGCCCTGGGCGACAACGCCTCGGTCGAGCGGACCGGTACGACGGTCCGGACCCGAGCCCCGGGAGCGGCGAACCGGGTCGCGCAGTTCGTCACCGACCTCGCGGCTGCCGGGGCTCCCGTCCGCCGGGTCGAGGTGGCGAGCGCCACGCTGGACGACGTCTTCCTCGAGCTGACCGGCCGCAGCCTGCGCGAGACCAACGAGAACACCCAGACCGAGACCGACCTCGAGAGCAAGGGAGAGGCAGCATGACCGCGACGATCGAGACTCCCGTCTTCATCCGACCCCGCGAGGTGAGCCCGCCCAAGGCGCCCGGCGTCCTCGCCGACACCTGGAACGTCATGGTCCGCGAGCTGCGGCCGGTCTTCCGCGAGCCGGCGTCCGTGTTGTTCGCGATGGTGCAGCCGCTGGTCTTCCTCGGCCTGTTCGCGCCGCTGCTGCCGAAGGTCGAGCACGGATCGGCGCTGCAGTGGTTCGTCCCCGGCATCATCGCGATGACCGCGCTGATGGGCGCGTCGTTCACCGGCGCCAACCTGACCCAGGAGATCGTCACCGGCTCCCACGAGCGGCTGCTGGTCTCGCCGCTCTCGAGGTCCTCTCTGCTGGTCGGGCGAGCGCTCAAGGAGATCGTGCCGATGCTGATGCAGGCCGCGATCATCGTGATCGTCGTGACGCCGTTCAGCTTCGACCTGCACCTCGCGCACGTGCTGGTGGGCGTGGTCGTGCTGGCCGGGTTCAGCATCGGCGTGGGTGCGCTCAGCTTCGCGCTGGCGCTCGTCTCGAAGGACCAGGACTGGCTGTTCTGGACCGTGCAGCAGACGCTGATCTTCCCGGTGCTGCTGCTGGCCGGCGTACTGCTCCCGCTGGAGTACGCGCCCGGCTGGCTGCGGGCCGCGTCGCACCTGAACCCGCTCACCTACGTCGTCGAGGCCGAGCGCGCCCTGTTCGCGGGCACCTTCCCGGTCGACACGGTTCTGTACGGCGCCCTGGCGTCCGCGACCGTCGCGGCGTTCGGCCTGCTCGTCGGCCTCCGGGCGATGCGGGCCTCAAGCTGACCCGTCACAAACTGCACCAACCACGCGCTGACCCGTCAGTTTCTGACGGGTCAGCGTGCATTCGGCGCAGTTTCTGGCGGGTCGGTTCCTCTAGGCTGCGGCCGTGACCGAGGGCCTGCACGAGCCGCTCGAAGCGCCGGCGGTCCGCGAGGTCGTCCAGGAGCTCCAGGCCAGGATCGAGGCGCGGTTCCCGAAGCGCGGGTTGCTCGCGGTGTGCGGCGACCTGCTGCTGCTGGTCGAGGAGGTGCAGGACAGCTCGAGCCGCACCCACCAGCGGATCCGGCTCGCGCGGGTCGCCTCGCGGGTGGTCATGGTGGCCGTGCTGGCCGGCACGGCGTTCGCGCTGTTCATGACGGGGCGGGACGTCGTCCGCGAGGGGCTGCACAGCTTCGTCGACCTGCTGCCCCTCATCGAGACCGCCATCAACGACATCGTGTTCGCGGGGATCGCGGTGTTCTTCCTGTGGTCGTTCCCGGAGCGGGTGCAGCGTGGCCAGCTGCTCAGGCTGCTCCACCAGCTCAGGTCGACAGCGCACATCATCGACATGCACCAGCTGACCAAGGACCCCGAGCAGCTCAAGCCGAGCTTCACGCCGACCAGCGCCAGCAAGCCGCTCGGCATGAGCCGCGACCAGGTGGAGCGCTATCTCGACTACTGCTCGGAGATGCTCAGCCTGGTCGGCAAGACCGCCGCTCTGTGTGCCGAGGAGTCGCGCGACAATGTGGTGCTCGAGACGGTGTCGAGGATCGAAACGTTGACGGTCGGGCTGTCCCGCAAGATCTGGCAGAAGATCTCCAACCTGCCTCCGGGCGAGGCACCGAAGGGAGCCACTGTTCCGTGATCATGAGGACCTGGCGCGGCGTCGTCCGCCGCGTCGACGCCGACAGGTACGCCGACTACATCCGGGAGACCGGCTTCGCGGAGTACGGCGAGACCCCCGGCAACCGTGGGGCCTGGCTGCTGCGCCGCGACGACGGCGAGGAGTCGGAGTTCGTGACGCTGTCGCTCTGGGAGTCGCGCGATTCGATCGTCGCGTTCGCCGGTGAGGACATCGAGGCCGCCGTCCTGTACGACGAGGACGCGAAGTACCTGCTCGGCGAGTCGACGATCACCCACCACGACGTGGCTGACGTCGTGGAGGCGCAGGGCTGAGTCAGCCGATCCCATCGAGAATCTCCACGGTCCGCCGCCAGGCGTCGTGGGCGGGGTCGATCACGACGTAGTGGTCGCCGGCCACCTCGACCAGTTCCGCCTGCGCGCCGCCCGCGTTGGCCGCCGCGACGTAGTCCCGCGACTGGCTGATCGGGACGGTGTCGTCGTCGGTGGCGTGCACGCACCACACGGGTACGCCGAGAGGCAGCTGCTGGCGCGGGTCCGCCTCCGCGTCCGCCGGGCCGGCCGGGTGGCCGAGGAGCGCAAGGACCGCTCCCCCGCCGAGACCGTCCCGGTCAGCCGCGACCAGGTCGAGGACCCCGGCCTGCGAGATCACGTGCGTGACCGCGTCGACCCCGTGCCCGGCCCAGGCCGCGAGATGGCCGCCGGCGGAGTGGCCCAGGGTGACGACCCGTGTCAGGTCGAGGTCGCGGCCGTCGAGGGTGGCGATCGCGTTACGCACGTCGTCGAGGGTGCTCGGCACGCCCCCGCCGATGCCCACCCGCCGGTACTCGATGTTGAGAGCCACCCAGCCCTTCTCGACCAGGTCGGCGGCCAGCGGCCGTCCGAGCGAGAGGTCGTACGCCGCCTTCCAGAACCCGCCGTGGATCACCACGACGACGCCGCGCGGGGCGCTCGACGGCAGCGACAGCTCCACGAACTGGCTCGGGTCGTCGCCGTACCGGATCGTCTCGGTGCCGCTGGTTGCCGCCACGGGCCCATCCTCACCACTGCACGACGCCAGCGCGAGAACCGCCGCACCCAGACCCGGAAGCCCGAGCAGGGTGCGGCGTCTCACGCGGACATCAGAGCAGAAGAGACCTCAGTCGGTAAGGACCACGGTCCAGGTCTCGGCACCGGGCGAGCTCGGAGCCGGCGTCCCGCCGCCCGGGCAGGTGATGCCGACCTGGCCGGCGTGCGACCCGCCCTTCAGAGCGATCGTGGCGGTGAGCTGGATGGGGCGGGTGTTGGCCGCGCCCGGCACGTTGGTCCGGGTCCCGCCGATCGGGACCGTGTCGATGTAGAGCCCGACTGAAGGCGTGGCGTTGCCGGGGCAGTTCGCGGTGAGTGCGGGGATGAACACCGTCAGGGTCGTGCGGCCGCTGTTGGGCAGCGTGAACCCGTACGGCGCGATGCTCACCACATCAGGCGTGGCTGCTGGCGGCTTGTCGGCGCCCAACGTGTTGCTCTGCACCCAGGTCGGCTTCCTGATGTCCTTCTTCTTGATCGTGTGGTTCTTGATCTTGGTCGAGGTCACGGCGTTTGTGTGCAGCTTGGCCGCGGTGACCGAGCCGTTGGGAATCGCGGCCGCGGCGTACGCCGTCCCGGTGCCGAGCGCGATCACGAGGGCGAGGTAGCCGACGAGGTTGCGTCGCACGTGCGTGAGGAGCTTCTTCGAGGACATGGGGTCCACCTTCACTTCTAGGCGCCGGTCCGAGAGGTGCCGGCGCTCACTGGGTTGACGCTGCTCATTCCCCGTTGGTTGGGTCTCACGCTCCCATGTGTCAGTCGAAGCGTCCCTGGCGACCGCGCTTGGTCTGGCCGCGACGCTTCTTCTCCGCCAGCCGGCGCTCCTGGGAGCCGCGGGTCGGGCGGGTCGGGCGGCGCCGGCGCGGCGGTGGCGCGGCCGCTCTCCGCAGTACGTCGGCCAGCCGGTCCCGGGCCGCCCGGCGGTTGTCGAGCTGGGCGCGGTGCTCGCTGGCGGTGACGGTGAGCACTCCGTCGACCAGCCGCGAGGCGAGCCGGTCGAGGACGCGCGAACGCAACCTGTCAGGTACGGCGTCCGGCCGGGTGACGTCGACCGAGAGCTCGACCCTGGAGTCGGTGGTGTTGACGCCCTGGCCACCTGGCCCCGACGAGCGCGAGAACCGTTCGGTCAGCTCGCCTGCCGGGATCACCCAGCCGTCGGCGACCTCGAGCTCGTCAGCCACGTCAGCACCCTAGACGCGCTGGTCCGAGCACCGGCATCGTCAACCGACCGTCAGCGGCATGGTCGGGCGCAAGCCCGTCAGCGCCATCTACGGACACGCCGTCACTGCATAGTTGTTGCGACGATGCACGCGTGAGCGAAACCGTGGATGGTCTGGCGACGTCGGCTGTCGTGCGTCGGACCGACTCCTCGTTTGCTCATGTGGTTTGGCGGCCTGCAACGCAGCGTCGGACCCGTCTGTGGCCCAGGATCTTGCATGCCAACGCCGACGACCACCGAGTACTTCGCTAGCGAGTACGGCGTGAGGTCGGGCGTGCGGGTTGGGTTCTCCGCGATCGTCGGCCTGACGGGTGCGCGACTCTTGTGGGAGGGAGGCTCGGAGGAAGTCGGGTTGTATCCGATGGACGGAACGGACCCTGACGTCCCGCCGGAGACACTTGATCTCCCGCAAGGGGTCGAGGTGTCGCTCGAGGGGAACGTGCTGGCCGCATGTCCGGATACGCCGTCGCTTCCGGTATTCGAGGTACAGACCGTTCACGAAGGCGAGGAGATGACGGAGCGGTACGTGCCCGATGAGCCTGCGGAGTTCAGGATGCGTCGAGCAGTGGTGTGCGCTGCCGTTCATCGTGACCCTTGCCCGCTCAAGTTCGACACCGGACGGCGACTGTACGTACACGCTCCGCCTTCACAACCCAGGACCAGCGACCGTTGACGTTGTCTCGGAGAGCGTGACCGGCGGGGGCTGGGCCTGGGAACGCAGCAGCGCTGCCGTTCCCGCCGGAACCCTGGGCAGCCTGACCATTCGCGGTCACGGCACGCCACCAAGCGCACCCTGGGAATCTGGGCATCTCCTGGCCGATGACCAGCCGATCGCCCCGGGCGGCGGAGTGGCGACGGCTACCGACCGGCTCTCGCTGACCAAGTCAGTACCCAGGCCGCCCGACCATCGGCATGGTCGGGCGACGTGGAAACCGCCCGCGGCGCCCGTCTCCTACTCCCGACCCAACGATGTGGGGGTTCGTGCTTGATTCGAAGGAAAGGATTGTATTCGAACACATGTTCGACTAGACTGGCCGCACGATGACTTTGACGGCCGACTCCCTCCCCGACACCGCCCCCCTAGCGCGGGACCTGCTGCTGCAGGTGCGGGAGCAGCGCAGGTCGGCCGATCGGGCCGAGCTTGCCGTCCTCGAGCTCGCCCTGGAGTTCGCTCATGCCAGCCAGGCGCTGCTGGGGCAGGAGCCATGGCAGCCCGACGAAGCGCCGTCCTGGCTGGAGGACCAGACCGACCTGCTCGACGAAGAGGACCGGAGCTGGATCGGCATCCCGGCCTTGCGCTGGGACGCCCCGGCGGCGTTCGCCGCCGCCAACGACATGTCCACCACGCAAGGGAAGGCGCTGCTGCGCGACGTCCTGGTGCTCGACCATCGGACGCCCGCGTTCTGGGCCGCGGTGCGGGCAGGCCGGGTGCCCGCGTGGCGGGCCCGACGGGTCGCGCAGGCATTGCTGGGCCAGCCCGCGGACGTGTGCCGCTACGTCGACCTCGCCCTGTCCGAGCGACTCGTCGACGGTACGGCGATCGGGCCCGTCGTCCTCGACAGGCTGGTCGACGAGGCCATGCTGCGGCTTCACGCCGAGCAGCGAGAAGTCGAGCAGCTGGAGGCGCTGGACGCCCGCCACGTGACCATCGACCCGGCGTCGATCAACCACACCGGCATCGGGCAGCTGGACGCACGGGCGGACTGGTCAGACCTCGCGCCGTTCGACGAGACCCTGTCCTCCGTGGCCGAGGCGCTGGCGCACCTCCCCGAGCACCAGCACGAATCGTTCGACGTACGCCGCTCCATCGCGCTCGGGATCCTCGCCGACCCGGCCCGCGCCCAGGCGCTGTTGGCAGGCGACCTCGACGCCGAGCCGACCAAGGTCCGTGAGCTCGTCGCGACGGTGCTGCTGACCGAGGCCAACCTGCTCGGGATCGACCCGGTCGCGACCGACGCCGACCAGCGTGCCCACCTCGACCAGGTGATCCGCGCTTGGTCAGGACGTCCCGAGATGCGCCTCGTGGTCAAGCCGATCCGCATCCAGGGCCCCGAGACCGTGTGTGACGGGAGCGTCGAGCACGACGAACGGGCGCTCTCCACTCACGACCCGACCCGGACCGATCGCGAGCGCGTCGAGGCCCGCGACCGCACCTGCGTCCATCCCCACTGCACGAGACCGGCTCGACTCTGCGACTGCGACCACATCATCCCGTTCGACGAGGGCGGTGTGACCTGTCGCTGCAACCTCGCCCCGCTGTGCCGACATCATCATCGGCTCAAGACCGTGGCCGGCTGGCGCTACCTCATGCTCGCGCCCGGCTTCTATCTGTGGACCGACCCCTTCGGTCTGCGCTACCTGCGCACGCCCGACGGGACCACCGCGGTCGCCTGAGCGCGTTCAGCCCAACGCGTCGGGCAGCGTGCGCGTCCAGGTGTCACGCAGTAGCGGGAGCTCGACGTCGAAGACGCCGTCGAACGAGAGTGTGGTGCCACCGGTGCTGCCGAGCGTGGTGACCGGTACGCCATGGCGCCCGGCCAGCGCGGTCAGCCGCTCGACCTCCGCGGAGGGCACTGTGACGAGCACCCGCCCGGCGGACTCCGAGAAGAGCGCGACGAACGGGTCATCGTCGAGGCGTACCCGCGCGCCGATGTCGTTGCGCAGCGCCGACTCGACCAGCGCCTGCGCAAGGCCGCCGTCGGAGAGGTCGTGTGCGCTGGTCACCAAGCCGACCGCCTCCTTGAGCAGCTCGGCCATTGCCTTCTCGCGGGCCAGGTCGACCAACGGCGGCAGCCCGCCGAGGTGCTTGTGCACGACGTGCGCCCACTCCGAGCCGGACAGCTCCTCGCGGGTCTCGCCCAACAGCAGCACGGTCTCGTCGGCGGCGACGAACCCTGTCGGCGTACGACGCGAGACGTCGTCGATGACACCCAGCACCGCGACTACCGGCGTGGGCAGGATCGCCGTCTCGCCGGTCTGGTTGTAGAGGCTGACGTTGCCGCCGGTGACCGGGATGCCGAGCTCTACGCACGCGTCCTTGAGACCCCGGCAGGCCTCGGCGAACTGCCACATCACACCGGGGTCCTCGGGCGAGCCGAAGTTGAGGCAGTCGGAGATGGCCAGCGGCACCGCGCCGCCGGTGGCGACGTTGCGATAGGCCTCGGCGAGCGCGAGCTGCGCGCCGGCGTACGGGTCCAGCGCGGCGAACCGCCCGTTGCAGTCCGTCGCCACGGCGACGCCGAGTCCGGTCTCCTCGTCGACGCGGACCATCCCGCTGTCGGAGGGATGTGCGAGCACGGTATTGCCGCGGACGTAGCGGTCGTACTGGTCGGTGATCCAGGACTTGTCGCAGAGGTTGGGGCTCCCGGCCAGCCGCAGCAGGGTCTCGCGCAGCTCCTCGCCGGTCGCCGGTCGTGGCAGCGCCTCGGCGCGGTCGGCCTGCAGCGCGTCCTGGGTCTCGGGTCGCGCGAACGGGCGCTGGTACGTCGGACCGTCGTGCGCGACGCTCCGCGGCGGCACGTCGACGACCCGCTCGCCGTGCCAGTCGATCTGGAGCCGCCCGGTGTCGGTGACCTCGCCGATGACGGTCGCGTCGACCTCCCACTTCGAGCAGATCGCGAGGAACGCGTCGACGTCGTCGGGCGCGACCACCGCCATCATCCGCTCCTGCGACTCGCTCATCAGGATCTCCTCCGGCGCGAGCGTGGAGTCGCGCAGGGGCACCGTGTCGAGCTCGACGTGCATGCCGCCGTCACCGGCGGACGCGAGCTCGGACGTCGCGCAGGACAGGCCGGCGCCGCCGAGGTCCTGGATGCCGCTGACCAGCCCGGCCGCGAACAGCTCGAGGGTGCACTCGATGAGCAGCTTCTCCATGAACGGGTCGCCGACCTGGACGCTGGGCCGCTTGGCCGGCCCCGTGCTCTCGAACGTCTCGCTCGCGAGGATGCTCACCCCGCCGATCCCGTCGCCGCCGGTCTTGGCGCCGTACAGGATCACCCGGTTGCCGACGCCGCTCGCTCGGGCCAGGTGCAGGTCCTCGTGCCGCAGCACCCCGACGCAGAGCGCGTTCACGAGCGGGTTGCCGAGGTAGCTCGGGTCGAAGACCGCCTCGCCGCCGATGTTGGGCAGGCCGAGGCAGTTGCCGTAGCCACCGACGCCGGCCACGATCCCGGGCAGCACCCGGTGCGTGTCGTCGGACTCCAGCGGGCCGAACCGCAGCGGGTCCATCACGGCGACCGGCCGGGCGCCCATCGCGAGGATGTCGCGGACGATGCCGCCGACCCCGGTGGCGGCGCCCTGGTAGGGCTCGACGTACGACGGGTGGTTGTGCGACTCGATCTTGAAGGTCACGGCGTAGCCCTGGCCGATGTCGATCACGCCGGCGTTCTCGCCGATCCCGGCCAGCATCTTGCCGACGGGCGTCTCCTGCGGGATCTCGGAGAACTGCTTGAGGTGCACCTTCGAGCTCTTGTAGGAGCAGTGCTCGCTCCACATCACGCTGTACATCGCCAGCTCGGAGCTCGTCGGACGCCGGCCGAGGATCTCGCGGATTCGCGCGTACTCGTCGGCCTTGAGACCCAGGTCGGCCCAGGGCTGCTCGCGGTGCGGGTCCTCTGCGGCAACGGAAATGGTGTCGAGGGTGGGCACGGTCGGGGCGGCGGCCTCGGGCACGGCAGCAATCTACCGGCGGTGCCCGGCCGCTCAGCCCACTGGCTCGCCCCGGACCTGCTTGGGCGGCCGCGGCTGCATCCGCTGCAGGTCCTCCGGGGTCGCCACGGCGGTCGCCGGGAGGGTCACGGTCTGGCTGTACGGCGAGGCGACGTAGAGCAGCGCCGACTTCAGGGTGCCGCCGGCGCCGCCGGTCCATCCATGGAAACCGTTGCCGTCGGTGCGCGTCAGGTCCTGCGCGCCGTAGAAGTCGACGCCGGCCCGCACCGAGTCCCACTGGTAGTAGCCCAGCTGGATCCGGCTGCCGTCCGCGAGCCTCGCCGAGCAGAGGATGCGCAGGACCACACCCGGGCCGGTCGTGGTGGCCTTGCCGCACCGCTGGTCGGCCAGGTGTGGGAAGACCCAGCGCAGCCCCTGCTCGCCCGTTGGGCGGGAGCAGTCCTTCAGGGTCTGGGCGTCCGAGCCGTCCCAGCAGCGGTACGCCGCGGGCGCGGGCGCGGCCGTTGGCGTCGAGGATGCGCTGGCTGAGGTCGACGACGACGTCGCCGGCTGCCGGCCGGCGTGGCCCCCGGCGCTGTCGTCGGGGATCAGTACGACCACCCCGACGGTGACCAGGGCTCCCACCACGACGGCGGCGAGCAGTCCCAACAGCCATGGACGCCAGGCGAGCGGCGTACCGGGGGCGCCGTACTCGCGGGGCGGGGGCAGCGGAGGGGACGGGTGCGGCGGCGGCCATCCCGGCACAGCAGAGCGGGGGGCCTCGTCCTCGGGGTCCACGCGAAGGGTGTACCCCGCTAGACGCGGACCAACCCGTCTGCGACGACTTCTAGGAGTGGGAGGACGGCGGCCTCGTCGAGCTCGGACTGGTCGGCCACCGTCGCGATGCCACCGACCAGCCGGATGACCTGCAGGGTCTCGACGTCGTCGCGCAGCGCGTCCCGCTCGCGGAGCGCTCCGATCACCTGGTCGTGGGCGCCGCGGAGCACCTGGCACTTGGTCTGGATCGGGGAGTTGGGGTCGCCCATGGCGGACGTGATCTTGGCCGGGCCGCCCTTGTGCATGCTGATCAGCCGCACGTACTCCTTGAACCACCCGAGGAGCAGGTCACGCGGCGACCCCTCGAAGGCGAGCGACTTCTCGACGGCCTCGCCCACGCTCTCGACCCAGCTCTGCATGATCGCGTCGAGCAGCGCGTCGCGGTTGGGGAAGTGCCGGTAGAGGGTGCCGGGTCCGACGCCCGCACGCTTCGCGACCTCGTCGAGCGA
Organism: uncultured Actinomycetota bacterium; assembly: GCA_963825455.1. Classification (GTDB taxonomy): domain Bacteria; phylum Actinomycetota; class Actinomycetes; order Propionibacteriales; family Nocardioidaceae; genus Nocardioides. The sequence goes on along the minus strand of CAWGTG010000017.1, from coordinate 216,102 downwards.
GGCGTCGTAGCCCTGCTCACGGAAGACCGCCCGGGCGGCCTCAACGAGGCGGTCGTAGTTGCGCTTCGCGTCGGAACGCATTTTTCAAACTTCCTTGCTAAACGGAGACAGTCTCCGTATCGTAGTGGAGGAACCGGAGCCACCCTCCGGATCAAGAGTACCTCGGCCCACCCGGCCAGAACAGGACCTCGCTTCATGACCTCAACACTCTCCCCCGACCTGACCGACCGTCCGGTCGACCTCCCCGACAACGCCGGCCGCGCCGCGCTGGGCATCGCGATCGTGCTGACCGCGCAGCTGATGTTCACCCTCGACGCGACGGTCGTGAACGTCGCACTCCCACGGATCGACACCGCCCTCGGCTTCGGCCCGGCCTCGCTCTCGTGGGTCCTCAACGCCTTCACGCTCGCCTTCGGCGGGCTCCTCCTGCTCGGCGGCCGGCTCGGCGACGTCTTCGGACGGCGTCGGCTGTTCCTCGTCGGGCTGACGGTCTTCACCGTGGCCTCGCTGGTCGGCGGCCTGGCCCAGACCCCCGAGTGGCTGGTCCTCTCCCGGGCCGCGCAGGGTGTCGGAGCCGCGCTCGCCGCACCCGGTGTTCTCGCGCTGCTGACCACCAGCGCGCCCGACGAGCCCGCCCGGCTGCGCGCCCTCGCACTGTTCGGCGCCGTCTCCTCCAGCGGGCTGTCGATCGGGCTGCTCCTCGGCGGCGCGGTCACGGACCTCGGGTCGTGGCGCTGGACCATGTTCATCAACGTGCCGATCGGGCTCGCGGTCGTGGCCCTGAGTCACCGGTACGTCGACGAGACCCCGCGCCGCCCCGGACGGTTCGACTTCGTCGGCGCGCTGACCGCGACCGGCGGTGCGGTGGCCCTGGTCTGGTCCCTCATCGGCGCGCCGGAGCACGGCTGGGGATCGCCCCGGACGGTGCTGGGCCTCGTCGCCGGCGCCGTGCTCCTGATCATCCTCGGGTTCACCGAGCGGCGAGTCGCGCACCCGCTGCTCCGGCCCGCCCTGCTGCGCAGCCGCCAGCGGGTCGGCGGCCTTGCGGTGATCGCGCTGGTCGTCGGTGGCCAGCTGTCGATGTTCTTCCTGGCGGTGCAGTTCATCGAGCACCAGCTCGGCTTCGGGCCGCTGGAGTCGGGGCTGGCGTTCCTGCCGTTGACCCTGGGCATCTTCGCCATGTCGCGGGTGACCCCGCAGCTCATCGAGCGGGTCGGCGTACTGCCCATGCTCGTGACCGGCTCCATCGGGCTGACCATCAGCTTCGTGTGGCTGAGCACCCTGACCGCCTCGGACACCTACCTGAGCGGCGTCTTCGGGCCGATGCTCCTGAACGGCGTCTCGGCCGCCCTGGTGTTCATGCCGGTCACCGCGATCGTCCTCGGCGGCGTCGAGCCCGAGCACGCCGGCTCGGCGTCCGGGCTGCTCCAGACCTTCCAGCAGCTCGGTGGCGCGGTGGGCCTGGCGGTGATCGTGAGCGTGTACGCCGCGGGCTCGGTCCCGGGCGAGTTCCTGCCCGGCGCCCGGGCGGCGTTCCTCACCTCCGCGACGATGGCCGCGCTCGCCGGTGTCGCCGGGCTGGTCGCGCTGACGAACCGCCGGCGTACCCCGGACCTCGAGCTCGCGGACGACGAGGTCGAGCTGGAGGCCGCCGCGGCCTGACCCGCTCGGCCCACGGTTGAGCGGGAAACGAATTACAAGTTTGTAGTTACCCGCAACTCGGTGACGGGTGTGACTGGTGTGACTTACGGTGCTGAGGCAACCCGGGCCCCGACCTTCCCCCAGGAGCCACCCAAGTGCCTCGTCCAAGCACGATCGACACGTCGGTCCGCACCACACTGAGCCGCCTCGCGCTGGCTGCCACGGCAGCAGCGCTGACGGTCGGCGTGCTCACCCCAGCTTCCGCCGGGGCCGAGGGGACGAGCCCCTCGGCTCCGGCGGGACCGGCTCGGGTCGCCAAGCAGCTCTTCACCAACCCGGTCACACCGGGCAACTACACAGGGCTGGGCTTCGACCAGTGCCACGCTCCTGAGCAGTACAAGATGGACGCGTGGCTGGCGGCGTCGCCGTACCGCGCCGTCGGCATCTACATCTCCGGCGCCTCGCGCGGCTGCCGGGACCAGCCCAACCTCACGCCCACCTGGATCAGCACCCAGCTGACGAACGGCTGGCGGCTGCTGCCGATCACGCTCGGCCCGCAGGCCAACTGCCACCCCGGCTTCCCGCGCTACGGCAACGACCCGGTGATCAGCCCCAAGCTCAACCAGCAGGGGCAGTACGCCAAGGCGTTCCGCCAGGGCACCACCGAAGCGTCGACCTCGGTCGCCGCGGCGCAGGCGCTCGGGATCGTGCCTGGCAGCACGCTGTGGTACGACCTCGAGGGGTACGACGTCACCAACAACACGTGCCGGGAGTCCTCGCTGTCGTTCCTCAGTGCATGGACCCAGCAGCTGCACGCGCTGGGCTACGTCTCCGGCATCTACTCCAGCGCCGGCTCGGGCATCAAGTCACTCGACGACGCGCGGGTGCTGCGACCTGGGGTGTTCACGCTGCCCGACCAGATCTGGATCGCGCGGTGGGACGGCCAGGCCAACACGTCGACGACGTACATCCGCGACGACGGCTGGATGCCGGGCCGACGCATGAAGCAGTTCCAGGGCGGCCACAACGAGAAGTGGGGCGGCGTCACGATCAACATCGACCGCAACTATCTCGACCTGCACTCGGAGGCAACTGCCCCGGCACCGCAGAGCCACTGCCACGGCACGCCGGTCGACATGGCCAACTACCAGCGGCTCAAGTCTCCGTCCCGGCACCACACCCCGAAGGCGGCGCAGGTCACCGCGCTCAAGTGCCTCCTCAAGGAGCAGGGTGCCTTCCACGGCCGGCTCAAGGGAGCCTGGACCCATCGGCTGACCAAGTCGGTCAAGCGCTGGCAGCGACAGGTCGGGCTGAACCGGACCGCCATGTTCTCGCGGTCGGCCTGGATGACCCTGCTCAGCGCGGGCCCGACAACGGTCCTCAACCTCGGCTCGTCCGGCGAGGACGTGCGACGCGTCCAACGCGCGCTGAACGCCGCGTCGGCCAAGTACAAGCTGCCGATCAGCGGCACGCTCGACCCTGCTACCCAGGCGGCGGTGATCGCCTGGCAGACCAAGAACGGCATCGCCGAGGGTGGCGTGGTCGGCCCGGCCTCCTGGGCCGCGCTACAGGCGGGGAACCGGTAGGAGAAACGTCTGGCCGCTGTGGGGGATCGCAGCGCCGGCGGGGAAGCTCGACGACCGGGCGCGTGGACGGGGGTCCACCGCCCGGGCGTCTGAGCGCCCTAGGCAAACGTCGCGGTGGCCAGCGAAGTGAAGAAGCCGAGCCCGTCCGTGCCGGCGCCGGTGAGCTCCTCGACCGCGTGCTCGGGGTGCGGCATCAGACCGACCACGTTGCCGCGCTCGTTGGTGATGCCGGCGATGTCGCGCATCGAGCCGTTGGGGTTGTCGTCGAGGTAGCGGGCCACGACCTGCCCCTCCCCCTCGATGCGGTCGAGGGTCTGGACGTCGGCGACGAAGCCGCCCTCGCCGTTCTTGAGCACGATCGTGACCTCCGCACCCTCGGCGTACGACGAGGTCCAGGCGGTGCGGTTGTTCTCGATCCGCAGCCGCTGGTCGCGGCAGACGAACTTGCGGTGGTCGTTGCGGATCAGCGCGCCAGGCAGCAGGTGTGACTCACACAGGATCTGGAAGCCGTTGCAGATGCCGAGCACCGGCATCCCTCGCCCCGCGGCCTCGACCACCTCGGCCATCACCGGTGAGAACCTGGAGATCGCTCCGCAGCGCAGGTAGTCGCCGTACGAGAAGCCGCCCGGCAGGACGACCGCGTCGACGCCGCGCAGGTCGTGGTCGCCGTGCCAGAGAGCGACCGCCTCGTGGCCGCCGACGCCGATCGCTCGTTGCGCGTCGACGTCGTCGAGCGAGCCGGGGAAGGTGACGACACCGACCTTCATGATTCGACCCTGACCTCGAAGTTCTCGATGACGGGGTTCGAGAGCAGCGTCTCGGCCATCTGCCGGACCTGCTCGAGCACGTCGTCGGTCACCTCACCGGACAGCTCGAGCTCGAACCGCTTCCCCTGGCGGACCTCCGTCACACCCGAGAAGCCGAGCCGCGGCAGCGCGCCGAGAACGGCCTTGCCCTGGGGGTCGAGGATCTCCGGCTTGGGCATCACGTCGACGACGACCTTGGGCACGCCCGCAGTCTATTCAGTGGCGTCGGGGTCGAGGATGGACGCATCGCCGTACTGGTTGGACGGTGGGTCGTCGTCGCCGTTGAGCGAGCCGGCCTGGATGGACAGGGCGAGCACCGCGGCGGAGGCGGTCAGTCCGGCGGTGTGGAAGACGCGCCTTCGTCTCTTGGCAGGTACGGCGGCGGGAGGGGTGTCATCGGCCATCCGGTGAGGATGACGGGTCTTCCCAAGCAGATCCCAAGCGCGCGCTGAGAGCTGCGCCATCGGGTCGGGCAGACTGTGCTCATGAGCATGGGCACCCCCTCCGCCGGCCGGGCCGCGTCCTCGCCCCTGGGCCTGGACTTCCCGCAGTCGCTGGCCGTCTACGACGACTACGCCGCCGCGCAGAAGGCCGTCGACTTCCTCTCGGACAACAAGTTCCCCGTCGAGCAGTGCATGATCGTCGGCACCGACCTGAAGAGGCTCGAGCGGATCACCGGACGGCTCACCACCGGGCGGGTCGCCCTCGGCGGACTGATCTCGGGCGTCTGGCTGGGCATCTTCGTCGGCCTGGTGATCTCGCTGTTCACCGACGGCAGCGGCTTCCTGGCCACGGTGCTGGCGACCATGCTCTTCGGCGCGGTGTTCGGCGTGATCTGGGCGCTGGTCGGCTACGCGATGACCCGCGGCCAGCGCGACTTCTCGTCGGTCACCGCGGTGGTGGCCACGAAGTACGAGGTGCTGGTCGAGCACAAGTCCGCCGCCCAGGCCCGCGAGCTGCTCGCCAAGCTCCCCGGCGGCCTGCCCGACCCGTTCGCCTGAGTCAGCGCCGGTAGCGACCGGGCGGACCGGGCTGGTCGGGTCCGCGGCGGATCCGGCCGACGATCGAGATCGCCAGCGCCACCCCGAAGCCGGCCACGATCGGGCCGACGATGGCCCAGGTCGAGTCGTCGCTCATCGAGCTGCCGCCGATCCAGCCCAGCCCCTGGCCGGTCCAGAGAGCGCCGACCAGCACCATGATCCCCGCGATGGAGAAGCCGGCGGCACGGCCCAGGGTCATCGAGCAGCCTGCGTCACGACAGCTCGCGCTTGAGGATCTTGCCCGTGGCGGTCATCGGCAGGCTCGGGACGAACTCGACCACCCGCGGGTACTTGTACGCCGCCATCTGCTCCTTGCCCCACGCGACCAGCTCGTCCTCGGTGACCGTGGCGCCGTCCTCGAGGATGACGACCGCCTTGATCTCCTCACCGTGGCTCTCGTGGGGTATGCCGATCACCGCGGCCAGTGAGACGTCGGGGTGGGTCATCAGGACCTCCTCGATCTCGCGCGGGTACACGTTGTAGCCGCCGCGGATGATCATGTCCTTGGACCGGTCGACGATGTAGTACCAGCCGTCCTTGTCGCGGCGGCCGAGGTCACCGCTGCGGAACCAGCCGTCCTGGATGGCGTCCTCGGTCGCATCCGGGCGGCCGTAGTAGCCCTTCATGATGTTGTGACCCTTGATCGCGATCTCGCCGATCGCGTCCTCCGACCACTCCACCTCGTCCCAGCCGCCCGGCTCGATCAGCTCCATCTCGACACCGGGCACCGGAGTGCCGATCGAGCCCACGCGCACCGGCTCGCCGTACGCCGAGAAGCTGGCGACCGGGGACGTCTCGGACAGGCCGTAGCCCTCGAGGATCGTCACCCCGAAGTCGCGCTCGAACGCCTTGTGCACCTCGACGGGGAGGGCAGAGCCGCCGGCCACCGCGACGCGGAGGTTGTCCCGGATCTTCGCGACGTCGACCGTGTCACCTGCCTCTTTGAGCGCGCCGAGCAGCCCCCAGTACATCGTCGGCACTCCGGCGAAGAAGGTGATGCCCTCGCTCTGCATGAGCTCGAGGGCGGGGCCGGCCTCGAACCGCGGCAGCATCACGACGGTGCCGCCGTACGCCGCGGAGCCGTTCTGGATCACGGTCTGACCGAAGGAGTGGAAGAGGGGCAGCACGCAGAGGAACGTGTCCGGGTCGTCGGGCGAGCTGCCGAACAGCTTCTCGCCGAGCAGCGCGTTGTCGCGCATGTTGCGGTGCCGCAGCTCCGCACCCTTGGGCTGCCCGGTCGTGCCGGACGTGTAGAGAATGACCGCGGTGTCGTCCTCGTCGGTCTCGACGGACTCGAACGTGGCGTCCATGCCACCGAGCGCCTGGCCGAAGGTCTGCACCCCCTCGAACGGCGACTCGCCGTCGAGGGCGGCGGTGATCACGAAGAAGTGCTCGCAGCTCTCGGCCTGCTGGAACCCGGCGTACCCCTCCTGCCCGATCGGCAGCTCCGGTGTGCCCTGGAAGCAGAAGTAGGCCTTCGCGTCGGAGTCGTTGAGGTGGTAGGCGACCTCACGACCCTTGAGCAGCACGTTGAGCGGGACCACGGTGCCGCCGGCCTTGAGAATCCCCCAGTAGACGAGCGAGAAGTACGGCAGGTTGGGGCAGCTGAGCGCCACCTTGTCGCCGGGCTCGATGCCCTTGCTCACCAGCAGGTTGGCGACCATGTTGGCGACGGTGTCGACCTCGGCGTAGGTCATCCGCCGCCCGGTTGCGGGAAAGACGATCGCCTCGCGCTCGGGGTACTTCTGGGCGCTGTTCTCCAGCAGGGTGGCGAGGTTGTACGTGGCGGACATGTGGCCTCCGTCAGTCGGCGGTGTCGCCAACCTACCGACCGGTCACTGGCGCGACGAGGGGTCGGCCGCCCGGGTTGGTTTCCCCGGTCGGCCGGGGAATTTGGCACCTGTCGGGGGTTGCAACCCCTGACAACCGACAGAATCGCCCGACCAGTCCGCCCATCACGCCCCGAGGTTGCGGGCCGCGCGGCGCAGATCGGCCCGGACCGCGAGCACGGAAACCCGGGAGACCAAGGCACCGAGTGGGCCGAGCGCGTGGAGGCGGAACCGGTAGTCCACCGTGCACCCGGCGGGCGCCTCGGCGAAGTCGAGGGTCAGCTCGGCGCGCACGAACCTCCAGGTGCCGCACTCGCTCCAGCGCGACGGTCGCACGAGCTCGGTGGTCCGCATCCGAGGCTTGATCCCGGGCTTCGTCTCGTCGACCCATGTCTGGCCGACCCGCGGCTCGCCGTCCACCTCCGAGACCCGCCGGAGCGTGGACTGCCAGTCAGGTCGGTTGTGCGGGTCGACGAGATAGTCGAACGCCGTCCCACGGTCGCAGGAGAACTCCACGCGACCGCCGATCTGGCGCATCAGATCTGGGGCATCAGAAGGTGGTGCCGGTGAGCAGCTCGTAGGCCTCGACGTACCGCGCCCTGGTCCGCTCGACCACCTCGGCGGGCAGAGGTGGCGGCGGCTCGCCCGAGGCGCGGTCCCAGCCGGACTCCGCTGACAGTGCCCAGTTGCGCACGATCTGCTTGTCGTACGACGGCTGCGTGCGTCCGGGCTGCCACTCCGCGGCCGGCCAGAACCGCGACGAGTCGGGAGTGAGCACCTCGTCGGCGAGCACTGTGGTCCCGTCGCCGCGGGAGCCGAACTCCAGCTTGGTGTCGGCCAGGATGATGCCGCGCTCGCGAGCGATCCCCTCGGCCCGCGCGTAGACGTCGAGGGTGAGGCGGCGCAGCTCGCCGGCCCGCTCGGCGCCGACAGTCGCGACCACGGCGTCGTACGAGACGTTCTCGTCGTGGTCGCCGAGGTCGGCCTTGGTGGCCGGTGTGAAGATCGGCTCGGAGAGGCGACTGCCGTCCTCGAGTCCGTCTGGCAGCGGGATCCCGCAGACGCTGTGCCCACTACTGGCGGTCGCGCGGTAGTCGAGCAGCCCGGACCCCGTCAGGTAGCCGCGGGCCACGCACTCGACGGGATACATCGCGAGCCGCTCGCAGATGACCGCGCGGCCATGCACCTGCTCGGGCACGTCGGTCGAGACGACGTGGTGCGGGACCAGGTCGGCGAGCTGGTCGAACCACCACAGCGACATCCGGGTGAGCAGCTCGCCCTTGTCCGGGATGGTGGTGTCGAGCACGAAGTCGAAGATCGAGATCCGGTCGCTGGCCACCATCAGGAGCCGGCCCTCGTGCGGCCCCTCGGTCAGCTCGTAGAGATCGCGCACCTTGCCCGAGTGGAGGTGCGAGGCGCCGGGGAGCTCGGGCGCGGACGGGAGCGTGACGTTGGGCACGGGCCCACCTTAAAAGACACCCCCGGCCGTTCGGCTCAACGCGTCCGTTTGGCAATGTGGCGACCATGGCCGAGTCAGCCGAGCAGGTCCATGCCCGCATCCGCGAGGCCGTCAGGGACGGCGGCCGCCTTCCCGCGCCAGCGAGCAACGACTGGGACAACTTCCCGTGGGAGGTCGTCGACGGGGCGATCGTGCCGCGGGTCCTCCCGGAGCCGGCCGACGACCCGCTCCGGGCCGGTGAGGCGGCGGACAAGCCGTGCCCGTCGTGTTTCGGCACCCCACCGGAGAGGCTGGTCTGGGAGGACGAGTCCTGGGTGCTCAAGCACTTCGGGCAGCCGAGCGGCCTGCCGATCGTGCTGATCCTCGAGCCGCGGCTGCACGTCGACTTCGGCCAGCTCGACGACGAGCTCGCGTCGCAGCACGGGCGGATCTCCACCCGCCTGGTGCGGATCGTCGAGGGGCTCGACAACGTCGCCCGCTGCCACGTGCTGCGGTACGGCGACGGCGGCGCGCACGCGCACACCTGGTTCGTGGGGCGCACCGCTCGGCTCACCGGGGTGATCGGCTCACCGACGATCGAGTGGGACGACGTGCTGCCGCCCGGGTCGGAGGACGTCTGGCGCGCGGACCTGCGCGCCATCGCCACCAAGCTGGCGAACTGGGGCGGGGACGCTCGAGCCTGACTCTTTAACTATTAACTGGACTGAACTAGTCTGGTTTACATGGCCCGGCCGGAACGCCCCGACTTCATCATCATCGGTGCGCCCAAGGCCGGGACCACCGCACTCCACTCGGCCCTGGCACAGCACCCGGAGGTCTTCACGACCTCGCCGAAGGAGCCGAAGTACTGGCTGTGCGGCGACTCACCGCCTCCGCACTGGGTCGGCCCCGGCGATGCCCACTCCCAGCAGGAGTGGATCTGGCGGCGCCGCGACTACGACGCCCTGTTCCGGCCCGCGGCCGAGCACCAGGTCCGCGGCGACAGCACGCCGTTCTACCTGTGGAGCTTTCCGGCGCACCGCCGGATCGCCGAGCACCTGCCCGACGCCGAAGCTGGGCGCCGTTCTGGCGCCAACAGGACCTCGGGCTGTACGGGCGGCAGCTCGAGCACCTGTATCGGTACGTCGACCGCCAGCGCGTGCTCGTCGTGCGCTATCGCGACCTCGTCGAGGCGCCGGCACAGGCCGTGGATGAGGTGTGTCGCTTCCTCGGCATCTCCGAGAGCCACGTCTCGTCGATCCCGCGCGACAACGCGCGCACCTACGCCGAGCCCGGCTGGCGCACCGCGGTGTTCGGCCGGGCGGTCCGTGCCGGCGCCTGGCTCGGGCAGTTCGCCCCCCCGGGTGTGGCGCGCCGCCAGCGTCCCGATCGTCGCCCGGCTCAGCTCGGGCGAAGTGCACCGGCCAAAGCTGACCGGAGAGGCCTTCAACCTCTGGCGCTCCGCGGAGAGCCGCGGCTCGTTCGAGCAGCGGGTGGGGGTCGGCTAGAGGATCACGACAGGGCGGCGACCTCGGGCAGGTCGACGGTCACGCGTGCCGCGGTGACCATCCCGGCCCACCCTGGGCCCAGAGGTCAGCGACCGCGGTCGCGAGCAGCCCCTTGCTGGTGAGCTGCGCGAGCGGAGGGCAGTACGTCGCCTCGAGGTCGGCTGGCAGCCGACCGACCACCGTCGTGCCGACGAGGACGGCCACGCCGTTCGGGACCGCCGGGTCCCACGGGTTCGGCACCAGCCGGCAGTGCTCGTTGTCGAGCGTCGCGCCCTCGGCGGTCACGACGGTCTGGGCCTGTGCGAACACAGCCGCAACGCCGGCGAGGTCTGTCGGCGCGAGCACGAGATGGGCGTTCACCGACAACGGCTGACGGGCGGGCTCGTCGCGACACGACGCGGCCACCGAAGCGAACGTCGGCACCCCCGCCTGCGGTGCGAGCGCGGTGTTCTGGTTGACCCACGTCCCCATCGCCGTGAACCCGCGCGACAACCCGTCGGCCAGTTCGCCCGCGGCCTGGTTGAGCTGGTCGGTCGTCGCCGCGCGCGGCGAGCGATGCTCGGTCCAGGCCGAGCCGTCCCAGTAGCGGAACTGCGAGGCATTCTCCGGGTCCACGAACCACCCAGCCGCCGGTGTCTGTGTCATGGGCCCATGATGCCCCGGATCAGCGGACGATCGTCACCAGGTCGTGGGCGCCGTCGGGCCGCGCGGCCTCGACGTAGAACCGGGTCCGGCCGTCGGGCAGCGGGACCGCGGCGGCGTAGCGGAACGCGCCGTCGGAGTACGGCGAGGAGATCGGCGGGTCATCGGTGGCGACGAGTCGGTTGCCGGCCCATCGGGCGACGCCGGTGGTCTCGTGCCAGTTGGACTCGGCGTCCGGACGGCCGTCGTAGAGGACGGCGTCCGGGGAGAGAACCGCGGTGACGCGCGCACCTCGCGCGTCCCAGTGGCCGGGTCGGCCGGCGAGCACCTCACCCCGGTCGGTCCACGCGAGACCGTCGGGCGAGGTGAGCCGGCGGGTGGTCATCCGGTCCTCGTGGCCGGGCTCGGTGAGCGGGTGGCAGCAGAGCCACATCACCCACTCCTCGCCGGCACCGCTCGGGTGCTGGATGACCGGGTCCTTCACCGCGACGCGCGCGTCGCCGGGGAGCACCACCTGCCGGTGGCCGGCGGGCAGTGACTCGACGGTGGGCGCGGTGAGTGAGTCGACCCACCAGTGCTTGGAGTCGTAGGTCGCGCAGGATAGGTAGAGCCGCCAGCCCAGCGAGGGCACCGGGACCAGGACCGGGCGCTCGAACGACTCGCAGCCGAACTGGCCGCGGTTGACCTCGGTCACGGGCTCGAAGACCACCCCGTCGTCGGAGCGAGCGACGACGACGGCGACGCCACGGCCCTCGGTCAGTGGCCGGCGGACCCGGTAGGTCAGCCAGAAGGTGCCGTCCACCAGGACCGCCGAGGCGGCGCCGGACCAGTTGCCGGGCCCGGCGTCGGGGGCAGGGACGACCACGGTGGCGTCGCCAAACGTCGGCAGGGGGAGCGTGTCGACGGTCATGCGGAGATCTTAGTCGACCAAAGAAGTCTAGTTTGGTCACGCGCCGCAGTGGCACGCCCCGAGCGCGCCCGCCGCGGCGTCGAGCGCGCGCTGGGCCTTGGTCTCGTCGGGCTTGCGGATCCGGTCCGCCAGCAGCGCGAACAGCATCTCGTGGCCGTCCTGGTCGACCGCGATGCCGGCCAGGCTGCTGACGTTGCTGAGCGTCCCGGTCTTGGCCCGCACCAGCCCGCGCGAGTCTGGGAACGGCTGGTCGAACCGGTTGGTGAGCGACCCGGTGAAGCCGGCGACGGGCAGTGCCGTGGCGACGGCGTTCAGCTCGGGGTGCCCGGGGTCGACGGTCAGCCGGAGCACCTGCACCAGGGCCAGCGGCGTGATCAGGTTCTCGCGGGACAGGCCGCTGCCGTCGTGGATGGCGAAGTCGGCGGTGACCCCGAGCCCCTCGAGGGTCTGGGTGACGGCCGCGGCGCCATCGGCGAACGTCGCGGTCCCGGACACCGCCTTCCCGACCTGGTGCGAGAGCACCTCGGCGCCCTCGTTGTCGCTCACCTCGAGGACCCGCGCCGCGATCTCGCGGAGCGGAGCCGACTGCACGGACGCCAGCTCCCGCCCGCCGGATGCGAGGCCGTGGGTCGGCACGCCGACCACGGTGATGCCGTGGGCGACCAGCGCGGCGGCGAACGTCTGGGCGGCGTACAACGACGGGTCGTCGACGCGTCCCGAGCCGACCGCGGGCCGGCCCCCGTCCACCCAGAGCGCCGTGACCCGCGAGACCACGTGCTCGGGCAGGTAGTGCGCCGGCCAGGCCGGGTTGAACGACGGCTCGGAGAAGAGGGAGTCGTCGTAGCCGAGCTGCACCGAGGTCCGTCCCTGCTGCTTGAGCGCGGCCGCGGTCTGGGCGGCGAGGGTGCGCAGGTCGGCGTGGGCGGGGTACGCCGAAGGCAGCGGCTTCGACGACAGGAACGGGTCGCCGCCGCCGACCAGCACGATGCGCTTCCTGCCACCGGCGACCACGCGGGTCGTGAACCGCGTCTCCGGTCCGAGGACCGAGAGCGCCGCCGTCGCCGTCAGCAGCTTGGTGGTCGACGCAGGCATCGTGGCCACGCCGTCCCCGAACCGAACGACCGGCCGGCCTGCGGTGAGGTCGGCGACGACGCCCACGACGTGCGGGCCGAGCGCGGGGTCGGCGAGGTACGGCGCCACGGCGGCCTGCACCAGGGCCGGGTCGATCCGGCCGGGCGGGGTCACCGGTGTGTCGACCGGCGTGGGGTCGGTCAGTGCGGGCAGCTCGAGGCCGGGCGGCGGCTCGATCGCGGCCGGGCCCGCCGGCGTACCCGCCTTCGGGTCGTCGTCGGAGAGGCGGCCGACGACGTCCAGGCGCCAGGCCGCAACCCCGCCGAGGAGGAGAGCCACGACGAGCAGCGCGACCAGCGCCCGACCCACGAGGCCGTGGCCTCGCTCACCAGGTGACACCAATTCCCCTTCGCCGCGATACGGAACGGGCCCATTGTGCGGGAGGATGCCTGACATGGAGTTCGACGTGCTCGTGGAGATCCCGAAGGGCCAGCGCAACAAGTATGAGGTCGACCACGAGTCCGGACGGATCCGGCTCGACCGGACGCTGTTCACGTCGACGCAGTATCCGGCCGACTACGGCTTCATCGAGAACACGCTCGGCCTCGACGGCGACCCCCTCGACGCGCTCGTGCTGCTCCAGGAGCCGACGTTCCCCGGCTGCCTGATCAAGTGCCGCGCGATCGGCATGTTCCGGATGACCGACGAGGCCGGCGGCGACGACAAGGTGCTGTGCGTTCCGTCGACCGACCCGCGGCTCGAGCACATCCGCGACATCAACCACGTGCCGAAGTTCGACCGGCTGGAGATCCAGCACTTCTTCGAGGTCTACAAGGACCTCGAGCCCGGCAAGTCGGTCGAGGGTGCCGAGTGGGTCGGCCGCACTGACGCCGAGGACGAGGTGCGCGCGTCGTTCGAGCGTGCCGGCAACAAGCCACCCGCCTACTGATCACGCCCGCCGTACGCCGCGGAAGTAGGCGATCGCGCCGGAGACGTCGAGCGTCACGTCCGCCACGCCCTGCCGGGCCAGCCAGCGCTGGACCTGGTCGGACGTGCACCCCGGGCCCAGCAGCCCGGCCAGCCTGCCTGCCCGGCGCATCGGCTCGAACCGCAGCCCGGTGTCGTTGAGGATCGCGCTACCGCTGATCACGCCGCCGAGCTTGAGCACCCGCGCCATCTCGACGACCGCACGAGCAGGGTCCGGGAAGCAGTGCAGGCCGGTGAACGAGACGACGAGGTCGAAGGACCGGTCCTCGAACGGCAGCGCCTCGACGTCGGCGATCCGGGTGTCGACCTGGTCGGCGACGCCGCGCTCGGCGGCGACCCTCGCGGTCCGGTCGAGCATCTTCTGGGAGATGTCGGCGGCGACGTAGTCGACGCCCTGGTCGGGGTGCAGCCCGCGCACGGCGACCCCGCCGCCGCACGGTACGTCGAGCACCCGCGCGCCCTCGGGCTGGCGTCCGATCTCGCCCGCGGCGGCGTACAGCATCCGCAGGTCGCTCTGGATCCCAGCGGCCCAGAGCACCCGGCCGACGGTCTCGTGCTCGACGGTCCAGTCGTAGAACGAGCCCCACAGCGGGTCGTCCGACCAGCCACCGAGGCCGGGGAGCCTGGCCATCAGGCGTTGCTCACGAAAGGAGGTCCCCGCTGCGCAGCATCTCCTCGGGGACGCCGAACCCGTCGACGAGGTCGCGGGCGAGCGGCCGCAGCTTGCGGCACAGCTCGTTGATCTCACGGCTGATTGCCTTGGAGCGGCTGCCGGTGAGACGGCCGTGCTCCATGAACCAGGCCCGGTCCGCCTCGATGGTGGCGAGGGCGTGCAGGTCGCAGACGAGGTTGAGCGCGACCTTGTTGTCGCCGTCCTCCAGCGTTCCGATCTTCTCGACGAACGCCTCGAGCACCAGCCTCTCGACGTGCGCGCGGGCGGCGTGGATGACGTGGTCCTGGACGAGGGAGAACACCTCGCCCGGGTTCATCCCCTCGTCGATGCCGCGCTTGAGCCGGCGCGCGACACCGGCCAGCATGTGCTCCTCGCGGAAGCGCAGCATCGCGAGCTGGTACTGCGGGTCGAGCAACCCGGCTTCCTGGTCCCACTCGTCGCCGCCGGGCAGCAGGTCGCGGACCCGCTCGACGAGCTTGTGCACGTTCATCCGCTCCACGACCGTCTCGACCGCGAGCCCGGCGACGAACCGGACCATCCCCAGCTGGTCGAGGTCCTGGAAGCCCGAGGAGTAGTCGGTGAGCAGACCCTTGGCGACCAGCTGGAGCAGGACCGTGTTGTCGCCCTCGAACGTGGTGAAGACGTCGGTGTCCGCCTTGAGCGCCGTGAACCGGTTCTCGGCCAGGTAGCCGGCGCCCCCGCAGGCCTCGCGGCACTCCTGGATGGCGCGGGTCGCGTGCCAGGTGCCCAGCGCCTTCGTGCCGGCGGCGCGCGACTCGAGCTCGCGGACGAACTTCTCGTCGTCCACCTCACCGGAGAAGACCTCGTGGCACTGGCGGGCGACGACCTCCTGCGCGAAGTGCAGCGCGTAGGTGTGGGCCAGGAGCGGGAACAGCCGGCGCTGGTGCTGGCCGTAGTCGAGCAGCAGCTCCTCCTCGTCCTCCGACGTCGCCTCGAACTGCCGGCGCCGGAGCGCGTAGCGGATCGCGATGGCGAGCGCGACCTTGCTGGCGTTGATGCCTGCGCCGCCGACGCAGACCCGGCCCTGGATCAAGGTGCCGAGCATCGTGAAGAAGCGGCGGTTCGGGTTCTCGATCTCGCTGGAGTAGGTGCCGTCCTCGGACACGTCGGCGAACCGGTTGAGCAGCGCCTCGCGCGGCACCCGCACCCGGTCGAACCAGAGCCTGCCGTTGTCGACGCCGTTCAGCCCCATCTTGAGCCCGTCGTCCTCGATGCGTACGCCGGGCGCCGGCTGCCCGTCACGGCGGATCGGGACCACGAACGCGTGCACGCCGTGCCCATCTGTCGTCTCCTGGCCCGCGACCTCGAGCTGGGCGAACACGACGGCGAGCTCGGCGTGGGCGGCGGCGTTGCCGATGTAGTCCTTGTTGGCCTCGGGCTCCTTCGTGGTGATCACGAACTCGGCCGCCTCGGCGTCGTACGTCGCGACCGTGCCGAGCGCCTGCACGTTGGAGCCGTGCCCGGTCTCGGTCATCGCGAAGCAGCCCATCAGCTTCCCGGTGATCAGGTCGGCCAGGTACTTCTCGTGGTGCCGCGCGGTCCCGAGCTGGAGGATCGCCCCGCCGAACAGCCCGAACTGGACGCCGACCTTGACGAGCACCGACAGGTCGCCGAAGGCCAGGGTCTCGAACGCCGCGAACGACGCTCCGACGTCACCGCCGCCGCCGTACTCCTTCGGGAAGCCCATGCCGGTCTGCCCGGTGGCCGCCATCTCGAGGACGACCTCCCTGACCCGCTCGCGGAACGCCGTCCGGTCGAGCGTCTCGGCCTCCTCGAGGATCGATGCGTACTCGACCAGGTTGGTGCGCACCAGCTGCCGGACCTCGGCGTAGTGGCCGTCGAGCAGCGCGGTCAGCGCGGCGACGTCGATCGTCGGCTGGACGTAGCCGGCCGCCTCCGGCTCGGGAGCGTCGGCAGAGGCGACCTCGTCCGGCTGCTCGTCCGCGGGTGCGGTCGTCTCCGTGGCCACGCCGCGAATGTACCCATCGGCGGCCCGCCGCACCTGCGACTGCGGGCGGTAGACGACCAGCAGCGGTGGGAGCGAAGCGACCCGGTCTTTCGCGGGCGGAGCCCGCGCGCCCCGCGATCGGCCTCCGGGCCGTGGCGACTGCGCCGAGCGAGCGCAGCGAGCGACCGCGCCTGCGAGCGCCAGCGAGCGTCGCCACGGACTGGGGGCCGAAGCTCGCGGGGGTAAAACTAGGGCCGCGCGAAGTAGTTGGGGGTGATCCAGTAGTACATGGACACCTCCTCGACGTTCCGGCCCGGACGAGGGGCGTGGATCATCATCCCGTTCCCCGTGTAGATCGCGGCGTGGTAGATCGACGTCGGTCCGCCGTCGCTCCAGAACAGCAGGTCACCCGGCTGGAGCTGAGTCAGCGAGATCGGCGTCGACTGCTGGTACTGCGCCACCGAGTAGTGCGGGAGCGACTTCCCGCCGGCCTCCCAGGCCTTCATGGTCAGCCCGGAGCAGTCCCAGGCGCCCGGGCCGGCGGCGCCGTACTGGTACGGCTCGCCGAGCTGGGCACGCGCGAAGGAGATCGCGGCTGCGGCGTTGCCGCTGGTCGGCGGGGGCGGCGGAGTGGTGGGGGTCGGCGTCGGTGTCGTGGGAGCAGGTGTGGGGGCCGTGGTCGGCGTGGGCGCCGATGTCGGCGTGGGCGCCGTGGTGGGGGTCGGGGAGGCGGTGGGGGCGGGCGGAGCCGTTGGAGTCTGCTCCTGCTGCTGCTCCTCGGCCTCCTGCTCCGCCTGCTGCTCGGCCTCCTCCTGGGCGGCCGCGGCCGCTGCTGCGGCGGCCTGGGCCTCGAGCTCGTCCTGTCGCTGCTCGGCGAGACCTGCGCTGATGCCCTGCAACCGCGCCAGCTGGCCGATCATGCGATCCCGCTCGGCCGCGTAGGTGTCGGCCTCGCCGGCCGCCGCGGCCTCGGCGGCGCGGGCGGCGTCGCGGGAGTCGCCGGCCCGTTGGGCCGCGGTGCGGGCATCGTCGAGCGCGTCGGCTGCCCGGTCGTCGGCAGCCTGGGCCAGGGTGTCGGCGGCGTCGTAGGCGTCGTACCGGTCCTGCAGCGCGGACTCGGCGTTCTGCAGCGCGGCGGTGCTCTCGAGGACGTCGGTGATGCCGTCGGCCGCGCTGATCGCGCCGAGCGCGGTCAGCTGGGGCGAGTACTGGTACGCCGCGACCGCGGCGTCGGCGTACGCCGCGCGCTGCCGCTCGAGATCGGCGGCCGCGGCCAGGGCCGCCTCCTGGGCGAGCCGGGACGCCTGCCTGGCCTGCTGCGCAACGTATCGAGCGCCGTTGTACGCCTCGGCCGCCTTCGCCGCGGCGATCTGGGTCGACTCCAGTCGCTGCTGCGCGGCGGCGAGCTTGCCCCGGACCGACGCGACATCCGCGGCCGCGGCGTCGACCGCGGACTGGGCGTCGTCCACGTCCTCCTGCGAGACCGTGCCCCCGTCGGGGTCAAGGGCCCAGGCTGCAGGAACGACGAGGGTCGCGGCGCACGACAGCGCCACCCCCACAGCAAAGCTCCGCGCACGCACGGCCTCGACCCCTCATACAGCTCTCGACCGGCTCCTTCCCCGAGTCGGTCTCGTCGCGCACCGCGAGTCACACATCCCACATGTGTCACTTGAGGCGCACAGACCCCAACCGTATGGCGATCCGAGCCCGCGTCAACCCGAAACGGGCAGATTTCTCGGATTCATCGGCGTGTCGCCTTGACGCACTACACCGATGTAATTCGCGAGTGGAGTCAGTCGCGCAGGACCGGGACCGCCGAAGTGGTGGTGGTCGGGTGCGAGCGCAGCCCTCCGCGTTCGAACTTCTGACCGCTGGCGAGGCCACCGACGTAGAAGCTGACCAGGGCGATGAGGACACCGGCGACGTCGTCGGCGATGTAGTGCCAGCCGAAGTAGATGGTGGCGACGG
Organism: uncultured Actinomycetota bacterium; assembly: GCA_963825455.1. Taxonomy (GTDB): domain Bacteria; phylum Actinomycetota; class Actinomycetes; order Propionibacteriales; family Nocardioidaceae; genus Nocardioides. The sequence goes on along the minus strand of CAWGTG010000017.1, from coordinate 198,034 downwards.
CGGTCACGCAGAAGTTGACCCAGACCGCTATGCGCAGCCACTTGATGTTGATCGTGTACTGCACCATCAGTGCGACCAGCATGGTGATGCCGCAGTGCAGGCTCGCGAAGCCGGCGACCGACTGCACCGCGTTGCTCAGAGAGCCGGTCACGACGTAGTCCCTGGTGAAGTCGAGCGAATCCATGAGCCGCTCGGAGGGCGTGTTCGGCAGGTCGGTGTAGAGCTGGATGTAGCGGAAGCCGGGGCCGAGCGTGGGCAGTGCGTAGTAAGAGATGGTGCCGAGCACCCAGGCCAGACACTGCGAGGTCACGAACCAGTAGCCGTAGGACAGGTTGCGGGCCCACACCACCCAGGCGGTGACCACCAGCGGCACCATGGGCAGGAACCACAGATAGACGAACGACAGCACGTAGGCGGTGATGCCGGTGCCGAGCACGGTGTGCAGCAGCGTGGCCGGGTCGTGGCCGAACAGCAGCGCGTGGTCGACCAGGTGCAGCTCGCGGTCGTACTTGGTCTCGATGACGAACGGCAGGAACGACTTGATGTTCCGGTAGGTCACGTAGACGACGTAGAAGCAGATGATCCCCATCGCGACGAGGGTGATCCGCTCCTTGTTCCAGTGCGTGCGCAGGCGGTTGCGGACGATCTGCGGGATGGCCTTGGGCGCCCGCCACGAGTTGTAGATCGTCAGCGGCAGCAGGTCGAGCAGCAACGCACCGAGCAGCAGGATCGGCAGCCGGATGTACGACGGGCCCAGGAAGCTGCCCTCGGGGTCGACCAGCTTCTTGTCGAGGATGACCGCCTCGGTGATCGCCCACGCCGCCATGCCCGCGGCCAGGAAGACCATGAGGACCCAGGCGCGGCGATACACGCAGGTCAGTGTAGGGAGCGTGCCCCCCGGTGGCGCGACCGCATTCAGCCGCCTACGGGCGCGGTGCGGGTCGCGTCGACGGCCAGCCGGACCGGCTGGCCGATGCCGGGGTGCTGGTCGAGCGGTGCGACCGCGTCGAGCTCGCCGACGCCCTCCACGTCGACCACCAGCCGCACCTGCTCCGGCGTCACCCTGGCTGCCGTCACCACGCCGCTCAGCTCTCCTTCCGGCTCGACGCGGAACGCCGAGCGGCGTACGGCCAACCGCGCCGGCGGGATAGTCCGTGACGTTTGTGTGGGTGATTCCTGCGATCCACCCACACAAACGTCACGGACTATCGCGGCGGCGGGACCCTCGAGCACGCGGGCGTAGCCGAGGAAGAGGGCGGTCTGGGGGTCGGCGGGGGCGCGCCAGACCTCGTCGATCGCGCCTTGCTGGACGATCTCGCCGGCCCGCATCACCGCCAGCCGGTCGGCGACGGTGAACGCCTCCTCGTGGTCGTGGGTGACCATCAGCGCGGTGATCCCCTCCTGCGTGAGGATCGCGCGAAGGTCGGTCGCGAGCCGGTGGCGGAGCCCGGCGTCGAGGGCGGAGAGGGGTTCGTCGAGGAGCAACAGGCGGGGGCGTACGGCGAGGCAGCGGGCCAGGGCGACGCGCTGGCGTTCGCCGCCGGACAGCGTGGTCGGCAGCCGGTCGGCGTACCCCTCCAGGCCGACCAGGGTCAGCAGCTCCTCGACCCGGGCCGCGATGCCGGTCGCGCGCCGGAGCCGCAGGGCGTAGCCGATGTTGCTGGCGACGGTCAGGTGGTTGAACAGCTGGCCGTCCTGGAACATCAGCGCGAAGCCGCGCTTGTGCGTCGGTACCCGCGCCAGGTCGGAGCCGTCCCAGGCCACCATGCCGGCGACCAGCGGCTCGAGCCCGGCGACCGCGCGCAGCAGCGTCGACTTGCCGCAGCCGGAAGGGCCGAGCACCGCGAGCACCTGCCCGTCCGGCAGCTCGAGGCTGGCGTCGCGAACGGCGGGCGTGCCGTCGTACGACACCGAGACGTCGGTCAGAGTCAGCATCAGAAGGCCCCCAGCGACCGGACGCCGAGCCGATCGACAACGAGCACGACCAGCGCGGTCGCGGCGGCGAGCACGACGGAGGCGGCCAGGGCCATCCCGAAGTTCTCACTGCCGGGTCGCCCGATCAGCTGGTAGATCACCACCGGCAGGGTCGGGTGCTCGTCACGGGCGAGGAACGACGTCGCGCCGAACTCCCCGAGCGAGACCGCGAACGCGAAGCCGGCGGCGGCGAGCAGCGGTCGCCACACGACGGGGAGGTCGACGGTCACGAACCCGCGGAGCGGGCCTGCGCCGAGCGACGCCGCGGCCTGGCGCTGGCGGTCGTCGATCCCTGAGAGCACGGGCACGAGTGTGCGCACCACCAGTGGCAGCGCGACCAGAGCCTGGGCCACCGGCACGAGCAGGGGCGAGTCGCGCAGGTCGAACGGCTCCTGGTCGAGGGTGATGAGGAACCCGAAGCCGAGGGTCACGGCTGAGACACCGAGCGGCAGCATGAAGAAGCCGTCGAGGGTGCTGCGGAGCCGTCGTTCCCCGCGCGTGACCGAGCGACGACTGACCACGACCGCGATCGACCCGCCCAGCAGCAGCGACATCCAGGTCGCGTCCACCGCCGTCCGCAGCGAGGTGACCAGCGCGTCGCTGACGGGCACCAGCAGGGCGTTGCCGCGGCCGACTGTGGTCAGGTGCCGGTAGTTCGCGAGGCTCCACGCGTCGTCGACCCGCAGCGACCCGACCACCAGCGTGAGCACCGGCGCGGCGACCAGCGCGAGCGCGACCGCGGTGAGGGCGAGCTGGCCGATGTCCTGACGTCCCGGCCGCCGGGGGCGCGCCGTACGCCGTTCGACGGTCGGGTCGGGCACGGCCCGGAGCCGGCCGGCGACGACCAGCAACGCGATGACCGCGAGCAGCTGGAGGATCGACAGCGCGGCCGCGGCCCGGAGGTCGAGCAGCTGGGTGGTGAGCAGGTAGATCTCGGTCTCGACCGAGGAGTAGCGCAGCCCGCCCAAGGTGAGCACCACGCCGAACGACGTCGCGCAGAAGAGGAAGACGACACTCGCCGCGCTGACCAGGGCGGGTCGTAGGGCCGGGAAGGTGACGGTGCGGAACACCTGCGCCGGTGTCGCCCCGAGCGCGGCTGCCGCCTCGCCCGGCCGCGGGTCGAGCGACTCCCACGCGGCGCCGACCGCGCGGATCACGACCGCGACGTTGAAGAACGTGAGGCCGGCGATGATCGCGACCGGCGTGCCGTCCAGGCCGAGGAAGCCGAGCGGTCCGGACTCCCCCACCAGCAGCCGGAACGCAACCCCGACCACGACGGTCGGCAACACGAACGGCACCAGCAACAGCGCTCGGACGACGTTGCGCAGCGGGAAGGCCAGCCGGTGCAGGGCGTACGCCGCCGGCAGCCCCAGCAGGACGCTCGACAGCGTGGCCAGCCCGGCCGACCAGAGCGTGAACCACAGCACCCGGTGTGTCCGCGACCGCCCGAGCACGTCGAGGACACCGCCGGCGTCGAACCGGCCGTCGACCACGAAGCCGCGGCCGACCATCCCGCTCACCGGCAGCACGAAGAAGACTGCGAGCACCAAGACCGGCCCGAGCGCCAGGCCGGCGAGGGTGAAGTAGCGACGCGTCACGTAGATGACCAGGTCATCTGCTGGTGACGTCGCTCCACTGTTGCAGCCACTCGTCGCGGTGGTCCGCGATCTCGGCCGGGTCGACGGTGTAGGGGTCGTCGGGCTGGGGCGCGAACTTCGCCCAGTCCGGCGGCAGCGCGGCGCCGGCGTCGACCGGGAAGACGATACATCGCGTCGGGCAGCGCCTCCTGGAACGGGCGGCTGACCATGAAGTCGACCAGGGCCTGCGCACCCTTCTGGTTCTGGGCGCCGGCCAGCACGCCGGCGTACTCCACCTGGCGGAAGCAGGTGTCGAGCAGAGCACTGGTGGTGGTGCCGCCCTGGCCGTCGACAGTGAACGCCGGCGAGGAGTCGTAGGACAGCACGACCGGCCGGTCGCCGCCCCCGCCGCCCTGGGTGAAGTCGACCTCGTAGGCGTCGGACCAGCCCTGGGTGAGCCTGGCGCCGTTGGCCATCAGCCGGCTCCAGTAGTCCTGCCAGCCGTCCGCGCCGTACGCCGCGATCGTGGCCAGCAGGAACGCCAGGCCTGGTGAGCTCGTGGTCGCGCCAGGCGTGACGAACAGGTCCTTGTACTCGGGCTTCACCAGGTCGTCGAGGGTCTGCGGCTGCGGGATGCCCTTGTCGGCGAACCAGGTGTCGTCGACGTTGACGCAGACGTTGCCGGTGTCGACCGGCGTGAGGTCGTGGTCGGCGTCGCCCTCCAGCGAGTAGGCGTCTGCGCCTGCCGGCAGCTTGGCGGCGTACGGCGCCAGCACGCCCTCGTCGATGGCCCGCGACCCGAAGGTGTTGTCGATGCCGAACACCGCGTCGCCGGTCGGGTCGTCCTTGGTGAGCACCAGCTTGTTGGTGAGCGCGCCGGCGTCGCCGGAGGCCTTCACCACGAGGTCGTAGCCGCTCTCGTCCTCGAACTGCTTCTGCAGCTCCTTGGAGATCACGAACGACTCGTGGGTCACCAGAACCACGCGCTTGCTGTCGTCGCCGCTGTCGCCGTCACCGCCCACCAGCGAGCAGGACGTCGTGAGCAGCGCCGTCGCTGCCACAGCCGCCCACACGGGGCCCCACACACGAATGCGCCTCATCTGCCGTGACTCCCTTCGCCGGTGCTAACCGGAGCAGGTTCAAGGGTCTGCGGCTTCTCCGCACTCTCAGCGCCTACGGGCGCTCCCCTGTCGTTGACCGCCACTCTAGCCGGGCGGCTGGGTGAGTCGGCTGGTGGCCTACTCAAGACCAAATCAGCGCAATTGCGTTGAAACGGTCGACCTGGGTCAGCGGGAGAGGGGGACCTCCTGGTCCACACGCTCGAGCTTGTGCGGGTTGCGGACGAAGTAGAGACCGGTCACCTGGCCGTCGTCGATGCGGAGCGTGGCGATCGTGTCGAGCTCGTCGTCGAGGAGCAACCGCAGGCCGACGCCACCGTTGACGGCCGCGAGCTCGGCGCTGGGCGTGCCCTCGTTCTGGGACAGCACCCCGGTCAGCCAGCGCAGCACCTTGTCCGCGCCGTGGATGGGGCGCAGGGCGGCTTGCTTCACGCCACCACCGTCGGTGATGAGCACGACGTCGGGGGCGAGCACGTCCATCAGCGACTGGAGGTCGCCGGTGGAGACCGCGGCCATGAACCTCTCGATCACCGCGTCCCGCTCGGCGCTGCCGACGATCTCGCGCGGGCGGCGGGACTCGACGTGGCTGCGGGCGCGGTGCGCGATCTGGCGTACGGCGGCCGGGGTCTTGTCGACCGCGTCGGCGATGTCGTCGTAGGGCAGGTCGAAGACCTCGCGCAGCACGAACACGGCCCGCTCGGTCGGCGTGAGCGTCTCGAGCACGAGCAGCATCGCGGTCGACACGCTGTCGGCGAGCTCGACGTCCTCGGCCACGTCCGGCGAGGTGAGCAGCGGCTCGGGCAGCCATGGCCCGACGTACGTCTCACGTCGGCGGGCCAGCGATCGGATGCGGTTCAGCGACAGCCGCGTGGTGATGCGGACGAGGTACGCGCGGGGGTCGCGCACCTCGTCCACCTCGACGTCGGCCCACCTCAGCCAGGTCTCCTGGAGGACGTCCTCGGCATCCGCGGCGGAGCCGAGCATCTCGTAGGCGACGGTGAAGAGCAGGTTGCGGTGGGCGACGAACGCGGCCGTCGCGTCACCCAGGTTCTCCGGCCCCGCCGTGCTCATGAGTGCGAGGCTACGGGCTTCGCGAGGGGCAGCTCGCACACGTCGGAGTAGCCCTGGCTCTGCAGTCCGGCGGCGGAGTTGAACCGCGACCGCATGTTCTCGAGCGCGATCATCTGGGTCAGCTCGACCACCGCCGGTTCGCCGGGCTCGTCGATCAGGTGCGCGACCATCTCGTCGGTCACGGTCGAGGTGCTGGTGCTAGGCATCTCTCTGCTCTTCCTGTGTCGGTTCAATGCGTCTTGCCCACGAGACACCGAGCACCCGGGAGTTGTGACAGGTCGCGTTGTGACAACCTGCGGCCATGCCCAGTAGTCGGCCCAGTCGCCGCCACGAACTGCTCGCCCGGCTGGTCCCCAAGGTCCGCAAGTCCCGCGAGCTCGAGTCGCCGGAGGCAGAGCGCGCCCGGCTGGAGAAGTGGCACGCGACCCTCGACCGGGCGTTCCCGACCGCCGCGGTCCCGCTGTTCAGCAGGCGGTACGCCGTGGTCCGTGAGGAGCTGCCCGCCGGCTTCCCGTCCTACACGGTGACCCAGCGGGGCCGGACCCCGAGCCGGACCGTCGTCTACGTGCACGGCGGCGGGTTCGTGGGGGCGATCGACCCCTACCAGGTGCGATACGCCACGCGGCTGGCCTCGGGGCTCGGCGCCCGGGTGGTGATGCCGGACTACCCGTTGACACCGGAGCACACCTGGCGCGATGCGCACGGACCGATCGTCGATCTCGTCGAGCGGCTGCTGACGTCGTCGGAGAACGTGACGATCGCCGGCGACTCGGCCGGCGGCGGCCTGGCGCTGGCCGTGGCTCTGAGCCTGCGCGACCGCGGCGGTCCGCAGCCCGCCCACCTCTTGCTGATCTCGCCCTGGGTCGACCTGACGACCAGCACCCCGGAGACCCACGAGGTCACCAAGGGCGACCCGTGGCTGTTCATCGGCAAGATGCGGGCGTACGCCGAGTGGTGGGCCGGCTCGCCCGACGACCTGGGCCGGCCCGAGGTCTCGCCCGGGCTCGGCAACCTGGCCGGGCTGCCGCCGGCGCTGATGTTCTTCGGCACCCGCGACTCGCTCTGGCCGGGCGGGAAGCTCCTGGTCCGCCGGGCCGAGGAGGCCGGCTGGCCGCTCACGTACGTCGAGGAGCCGGGGCTGATCCACGTCTTCCCGATCCTGCCGTTCCTCCCGGAGGCCAGCCGAGCCTGGCGTCAGACGCTGGCCTTCTTGAAGGATGGAGCCTTGCGATGAAGATCTCGGCCGTTCCCTTCGCCGCGCTCGACCCGCTCACGGCGTACAGCCTGTGGAAGCTGCGCCAGGACGTCTTCGTGGTCGAGCAGGAGGCGGCGTACGCCGACCTGGACGGTCGCGACCTCGCGCCCGAGACGCGGCACGTGGTCATGGAGGACGACGACGGCGTCGTGCTGGGCTGCGCGCGAGTGCTCGACGAAGGGGACGAGTGGCGTATCGGCCGACTGGCCCTGCACCGAACGGCACGGGGCCGGGGCCTGGCCGACGCTTTGATGCACACGGCGCTCCAGGTCTGCCCCGACCGCGACATCGTGCTCGATGCGCAGACGCCTCTGGCTACCTGGTATGCCACCTTCGGCTTCGAGGTGTGCGGTCCGGAGTTTCTCGACGACGGCATCCCGCACCTACCGATGGTGCGGCGCTCCGAGTGAGCTTGCGGTGAGGGTGCGCCTCGGCGCCGGCGCCGGCGTCGAGATGCTGGTGGCGGCGATGGCGGTGGCCGACGCCGACTGGCGAGTGGCGTTCACGCACGGCGCGGAGACCTACGACGCCGCCCTGACCGCTGGCGGCCGGAGCCTGGCTCGCGATGCCGCGCGGATCGGCCGCCTCGGCTGGACCAACCTGCTCGGACCGCTGACTCGGCTGCGGACCGCCTGGTCGGTGGACGCCCTCCGGGCGACCGTGGCAGCGCTCCCTGCGGAGGAGCTCAAGGAGCTGCTGCTCGGCCGGCGCAGATCCGGAAGCGCCTGGCTGCGGCGTACGGACCCGGCCGAGCTGCGTCGCACCTGCCTGCACGTGCTGGAGAGCCTGCCGGCACCCGCCACTCGCGCCCCGGTCCTGACCAGCGTCCGCGCCCGGCTGGCGGAGGTGGGCCCGCAGCAGCTGCTCGACGAAGTGGCGCCCGGGCTGCACTACGGCCCCGGTGTTCTCGACGACGTGGTGCTGGTGACCTCTCCGCAGGTGGCACCGATCGTGGTCGAGCTCGGACAACCTGACCGCACCGTCATCGTGCACCCACCACTCGGCGAGTCCGTCCGGTTGCGGGACCTCGGACGGGCGCTCGGCGACGACACCCGGATCCGGTTGCTGCAGCTCCTCAAGGGCGGCGCACACACGCTGCCCGAGCTGTGCGACGTCCTCGGTGCGCCCCGGACGACGCTGCTCCACCACCTCGCGCTGCTGCGTGGCTCCGGCCTGGTCGACCTGTCCGTCACCGCCGGCGAGGCGAACGTCTACCGGCTCCGACCGGAGGGTTTCGAACAGCTGGCTCAGGCGGCCAGGGCGTTCCCCTTGCGCTAGGGGTGTCGAAATATTTCGACACCTGCTCTACCGTTCGGCCATGCTCCGTGTCTGCGTCGCGCTCTTGGCCCTGCTCACGATCACAGCTTGCTCCGACTCCGACTCGGACTCGGGCTCGGGCCCGGGCCTCGAAGCGGCCGAGCCGTCCGCGACCGAGACGCCTGTCGAGCTGGCGCCATACGTCGAGACCCCCACCGGCCCGGTCGGTCTGACCGCGACCGAGGACGGCGTGGTGTGGGTGGTGGGCGCCCAGAGCGAGACGGTGCTGCGGATACCGGCCGGCGCCACCGAGCCCGACCTGACCATCGACGTACCGGGCGTACCGCTCCGCACGACCGCGGCGTACGGGTCGGTCTGGGTGACCGCTTTCGAAGACAAGTCGCTGCTGCGGCTCGACCCGGCCACCGGCGAGGTGGTCGCGACCATCAGGACCGGCGCCGGGCCGGAGGGGGTTGCGGCCGGCTTCGACTGGATCTGGGTCGTCGCCCAGGACGCCGGCAAGCTGCTGCGCATCGACCCCACCACCAACGCGGTCAGCGCACAGATCAAGCTCGAGGTCGGTGCCCGCCTGGTCGAGGCGGGCCCGGATGCGATGTACGTCGCGCACTACGCCAACGACATGATCCTGCGCGTCGACCCCAAGACGAAGGCGGTCACCACCTCCGAGCCGGTCTGTGACGGACCGCAGGCGATGGCGGTGCTCGACGGGAAGGTCTGGGTCGCCTGCACGCTGTCCCACGAGCTGGTCGGCCTCGACGCCACCACGCTGCAGAAGGTGGCGTCGGTGCCGGTCGAGGGCTCACCCGACTCGGTCGCGGTCACGCCCGACGGCCTCCTCGCCGTGGTCGCCGAAGAGGGGCCGCGGCTGGTCGTCGTGGACCCCGCGACGGCAGCGGTGCTCGCCGAGCAGGTGCTGGGCGAGGAGCAGGCCCTCGGCGACCGGGCCAACCTCGACCTCGCCCTGGTCGGCGACGAGGCGTGGGTCAGCTCGTTCAACGCGGACCGGGTGTACCACCTGCCTCTTCCGGGATAGTCGCGGCGAAGGTCACGACGCCGTCGGAGCCCTCCGACCGGGTGGCCCGGCCGCGGGCCACGAGGAGCTCGAGGTGGGCCTTGGTCTCCATCGCGGCCATGCCCCTGCTGAAGACGTCGAGCTCGTCGTACTGATGCTCGTGCCGGGTCCAGCCGAGGTGGCCGGCGACCTCGGCGGAGTTGAGGGGCCCGGCGTCGAGCGCGGCGACACAGTGCTCGAGCCGCTTCTCGTGGAAGACCAGCAGCTCGTCGACCCGGGCGTGCGAGGACGGCGCGACCGGACCGTGGGCGGGCAGGATCCGCAGGTCGGGCAGGGCCCGGACCTTGGTCAGCGAGGCCAGGAAGTCGCCGAGCGGCTGCGGCGTCGGCGGCACGGTGAAGCCGATGGACGGCGTGATCGTCGGCAGCACGTGGTCACCGGCGAACAGCAGCTCGTCGGCCCGGTCGGCGAAGACGTAGTGACCCGGGGTGTGGCCCGGAGTGTGTACGGCGTCGAGGGTGCGCCGGCCCACCGGGATCGCGAAGTCACCCTCGAGCCAGGTGTCGGGGTACTGCCACAGCGTCAGGTCGGGCAGCTCCTGGTCCGCGCGCCCCTCGTTCCAGAGCTGGGCGATGTCCGCTGCTCCGGCGGTGACGAGGACCCTGCCGAACGGGTTCTCGGAGACCTCGTCGAACTCGTGGTGGAACAGGTCGAGCCCCGGCTTCTCGTCGATGCCGAGGGCCACGTCGGCCCCGAGCTCGTGGCCCAGCACGGTCGCCATCGTGAAGTGGTCGCGGTGGATGTGCGTGACCAGGAACCGGCGGATGTCGCCGAACCCGGACCCGATCGAGCGCAGGCATCGGTCCAGCAGCTCGCGCGCCTCCGGGATCGCCCAGCCGCCGTCGACCAGGACCAGTCCGTCGTCGGTGCTGATGACGTAGACGTTGATCGCCTTGAGCCCGTCCATGGGCAGCGGCAACGGGATCCGGTGGATCCCTTCCGCGACCTCCCAGGCGCCCTCGGCGGTCCAGTGCTCGCCGGAGTCCGGCGAGACGGCGTACGCCGTGGGCGTGGACGAGGTCACTGCCCCAACCTAGAGACCGCAACCACGGTCAAGCCGGCCGGTCCGGCGTCGTGGATGCTCGGGCGATGGACAACTGCTGGTTCTGCGACGAGCCCCGCGCCGACCCACCGCCGGACGGATGGCTGCTCGAGGACGACACCTGGCGCGCGGGCGCCGCGCCCGCGTCGTACGCCCCGCCCGGGACGGTGATCCTCGAGGCGCGGCGGCACGTCGCCGACCAGGCCGGGTTCGACGCCACCGAGCGCGCCACCGTGGCGGCAGTGACCGGGCGACTGCTCGATGCGGTCCGGTCGGCGACCGGGTGCGACCGCGTGTACCAGTGGGCGACCATGGACGCCTACCCACACTTCCACCTCTGGCTGGTGCCGTGGTCGGAGGACGCAGGTCTCCGCGGGCCGCGCTACCTGGTCGACGCGGTCGTGGAACGTACGCCGGACGAGGCTGCGACCGCAGCAGCGGTGGAGCGGCTGCGGGCAGCGCTCGGCTAGTCCGATGACGGCTCCAGGTCCGGCAGGCCGAGGTCCATGGTCGGCTGCTGGATGCCGCCGTCGATCTCGATCAGCTTGCCGGTCACGTACTGGCCCGCCTTCGAGGCGAGGTAGACGACACCCGCCGCGATGTCCTCGGGTTCGCCGACCCGGCCCAGCGGCGTCTTGGACTCCAGCTGGTCCATCAGCTCGGGCTGCGACGCGACGTACTCCAGCGAGCTGGTGAGGATCGAGCCGACGTAGATGCCGTTGACCCGGATCCTCGGTGCGAGGTCATGCGCGGCCATCCTGGTCCAGTGCGCCAGCGCCGCCTTGGCCGTGCCGTAGGCGACGAAGCCGCGGTCGGCGGTGCGCCCCATCATCGAGCTGATCGTGACGATCGACTGCTGGCCGTCGGCGTTCTTCAGCATCAGCGGCACGGCCGCCCGGGTCAGCGCGTGCGCGGTGCCGACGTTGAAGCTCAGCGCGCGCTCCAGGTAGCCGCTGCTGGTGTCGAGGAAGGCCCGCGGCATCGTGCCGCCGACGTTGTTGACCACGGTGTCGAGCCGGCCGAAGGCGTCGTACGCCGCCTGGGCCAGCCCGGCGACGGCCTCGAGGTCGCTGAGGTCGGCGGCGACCACCTCGCACCGCCGCCCGGTCGCGCGCACCTGCCCGGCGACCGTCTCGAGCTGCTCCTCGGTGCGTGCCGAGATGAGTACGTCGGCGCCCGCCTCGGCGAGGGCCACTGCCGTCGCGGCGCCCAGGCCGCGGCCGGCGCCGGTGACCACGGCCGCCGTACCGGGAACGGCGAAGCGGTCGAGGATGCTCATGCTCGGTTCCTCGAACCAGCCACCAGCCCGCGGCCGGTGACCAGTGGGAGGTCGATCGCGCGGACGATGCCGGGCTCCGCGGCGACGACCGCCGGCAGAGCGTTGATGATCCGCTGCGCGGTCGTGATCATGCCGGAGACGTTGTGGTCGCCGTGCTCTCCGTGGTGGGTGAAGTCGACGTTCATCATCGGCTCGCCTGTGATCTTGATCCGGTAGCAGCCGTCCGAGCCCTCGGGGGGCTTCTCCCACTCGGGGACCTGCTCGGGGTCGGTGCGGGTGATGTGCTCGAGCACGACTCGCGGGACGCCGTTCACCGCACCGACGACGGCGAACTTCACCGCGCCCATCGTGCCCTTGGCGACGTCGCCGGACACGTTCCCGGTGTCCCACTCAGCCTCGCGCCGGTCGACCTCCTCGGTGAGTGGCTCGTCGAGGGTGAGGTCGAGGCCGGCCGCGATCTGGCGGACCACGCTGCCCCAGGCCATGGTGAGGATCCCGGGGTGGAAGATCATCCCGACCTCGTCCATCGGCTTGCCGAAGCCGAAGATGTCGTTCATCACGACCGGCTGGTAGTACGTCGAGTAGTCGCAGATCTCCATGACACGGACCTCGTCGATGCGCTGGCTGAGGCTGGTCATCACCAGCGGCAGCACGTCGTTGGCGAACCCGGGGTCGATGCCGTTGATGTGCATGGAGGCGTTGCCCTTGGCGCAGGCGTCCTCGATCTTCGCGATCATCTCCGGCGGCAGGATCTCCTCCGGCCACTGCAGCAGCACCGGCCCGCTGCTGGTGACGTTGATGCCGGCCTCGACGAAGGACACGAGGTCGTCGATGCACTCGAAGACCCGGTCGTCGGCCATCGCCGTGTGCACGATCGCGTCCGGCGCCAGCGCAATGAGCGCGTCGCGGTCGGTGGTGGCCTTGATGCCAAGCTCGCGACCCAGCCCGGCCAGCTCCCCGGCGTCCCGGCCCTCCTTGGCCGCGGTCGACGTCCAGACGCCGACCAGCTCGAGGTCGGGGTGCGCGTCGACACCCGCGATCGCGTGCTTGCCGATGGTGCCCGTCGACCAGACGACGACGCGCAGCGGCTTCTCGGGGATGACCTGGCCCATGCGTGGAGACTAGAACAGGTTCTAGTTTGTGGGAAGGGGACCGGGGCGACCTCGCTGTTGGAGTCCCCGGGGCCCCGGGGACTTTGGCACTTCCCGGGCAAGATCTCCCCTGGGAAGTGCAGGAGTCACCGGGGCCCCGGTGACTCCAACAGCTCCGGGTCAAGCACGACGCATCGGGTGCCGGTGTAGATCGTCGGCATGCAGTGGTTGCAGTGGATGCAGAGGCCGTCGGACTGCCGGCCGGCGATCAGCTCGTTCACCAGAGAAGGCTCGCGGAGCAGCGCCCGGCCCATGGCCACGAAGTCGAACCCCTGCCCCATCGCGTTCTCCATGGTGTCGCGGCGGTTGATGCCGCCCAGGAGCATGAGCGGCATCGAGAGCCGCGCGCGGAAGCGGAGCGCCTTGTCGAGGAAGTAGGCCTCGTGGAACTCGTACTCCTTGAGGAACCTCTTGCCGATCGGCGTCCTCATGCCCAGCCGCACCGGCAGCGGCATCGCGGCGGCGAACTCCTTGGTCGGGGTCTCGCCGCGGAAGAGGTACATCGGGTTCATCAGTGAGCTGCCGCCGCTGAGCTGAAGCGCGTCGAGGCAGCCGTCGGCCTCCAGCATCGACGTGAACTCGAGGCTCTCGTCGGTCGTCACGCCCCCGCGGAACCCGTCGCTCACGCTGACCTTCGCGGTCACGGCCACCGCGGAACCAACCTCCTCACGCACCGCCCGGGCCACCTGCCGGGCGAGCCGGGCGCGGTTCTCGAGCGTGCCGCCGTACCAGTCCTTGCGGCGGTTGAGGCCGGGCGCGAGGAACGACGAGATCAGATAGCTGTGCGCCATGTGCAGCTCGAGCACGTCGAAGCCGGCCCGCACCATGGTGCGCGCGCTGTCGACGTACGCCGCGGTGATCCGAGTCAGGTCATGCTCGGACGCGGCGCGGATCATCTGCATCGACAGCGGGCTCGGCATCCGGCTCGCGCTGAGCGCGTGTACGCCGTTCGAGCGGCCGTTCGCGACCGGACCGGCGTGGCCGACCTGGCCGGCGATCTTGGCGCCGGTCTGGTGGATCGCCTCCGCGAGCCGGGCCAGCCCCTTCTCGGTGTCCGGGCCGACGACGATCTGCTCGCGGTGTGTGCGCCCCTCCGGAGCGATCGCGAGGTAGGCCACCGTGGTCAGCCCGACGCCGCCCTGCGCCACTGCGAGGTGGTAGTCGATCAGTCCGTCGGTGACCTCACCGTCGGGTGTCCGGCCTTCGAACGTCGCCGCCTTCACCGTGCGGTTGCGGAGCGCGACCGGCCCGAGTCGCGCAGGCGCGAACACGTCGGGGGCCATCCACCCAGACTAGAACACGTTCCAGTTTTCGGCCACGGGACAATGTCCGGGTGGCCGTCCTCGACCAGATCAGCTGGATCGTGGTCGGGTACGCCGTCCTGGTGGCACTCGTCGCCGGCTACGCGGCGTACCGCTGGCGCGAGCGGCCGCCGTGGCTGGACTCGATGGCCTGGATGCTGGAGGCGCTGGTCGTGCTCCGCGCCGTCGCGGGGCTCGGCGTCGTGCTGTCAGGAGAACGACCCGACAGCGTCAGCACGCACGTCGGCTACCTGCTCGCCTCGGTGTGCATCGTGCCGCTGGCAGTGCGGTCGGTGCAGGACGACCACGGCGGCTGGTCGCTGGGCGTGGTCGGCGTCGCCGCGGCGGTGGTCGCGGTCGTGAGCGTGCGGATCGTGATGACGCTGTGACCCGGCTCGAGTCCGGGGCGGCCGAACCCGCCTCGCCCACAACCTCTCGCTCCGGCGCGCACCAGGTGCTGCTGCTCGTCTACGCCCTGTTCACGCTCGCCGCCGGGGCCCGGTCACTGGTCCAGCTCGCGACGAAGGCCGACGAGGCGCCGCTCGCCTACTCGTTGTCGCTGCTCGCCGCCGTCACCTACGCGCTCGGCTGGCTGGCGATCCGTCGCGCGTCCGAGGGCCGCACGGCGTTCGCCTCTCGCATGCTGTGGGTGGAGCTGGCCGGCGTGCTCGCCGTCGGCACCGTGAGTCTGCTCGAAGACGACTGGTTCCCGGACGCCACGGTGTGGTCTGACTACGGCATCGGCTACGGCTTCGTGCCCGCACTGCTGCCCGTCGCCGGCCTGCTCTGGCTGCGCGCCCAGGATCCCGCGCGCGCGGGCCGGGGCGCCGTGACGGCGTTCCGGGTCGTGGCGGTCGCCGAGGCTCTGACCTGGCTGGGACTGCTGACCGGCATGTTCTTCAAGTACGTCGTCGACGCGGGCGAGCAGGGCGTGCAGGTGTTCGGGCCCGTCCACGGCACGGTCTTCCTCACCTACGTGGTGGTCACCCTGCTGACCTGGCGGTCGCAGCGCTGGTCGCTGCCGACCGCGCTGCTCGCGCTGGTCGCCTCGGTGCCGCCGTTCTGCACGGTGATCTTCGAGGAGTGGGCACGGCGGACCGGGCGTCTCGATCCGGGCACGTGAGGTTGTCCCGCCGTTCATCTGCCGTCCCTAACGTCCGTGCGTGCTCCCGCCGACGCTGGTCCGCTACCTGCTGATCGGCGCGTTCACGTTCGGGCTCGACCTCGCGCTGCTCACGGCCCTGCGCAGTGGCCTCGGCTGGCCCCTGCCCGTGGCGGTCACCATCGGCTACGCCGTCGCCCTCACGGTCAACTACGTCCTCAACCGGGTGCTCAACTTCCGGTCCCACGCGCCGGTCGGTCCTGAGTCCCTGCGGTACGCCGCCACGGTCGCCGTGAACTTCGGCGTCGTGCTGCTCGGTGTGACGACTGGGCTCGCGGCGGTCGGCGTCCCCTACCCGGTGGCCCGGGTCGCGGCGGGCGCGGGCGAGGGGATCTTCATGTACTGCGCGATGCGCTGGTTCGTGTTCGCCCTGGTTCGCGGTGATGATCGGGAGCGTGCACCTGTCTGCTGACGAGCTCGATGGCCTCGTGCGGCGACTCCGCGCGGCCGGCTGCGTCTTCGCCGAGGACGAGGCCGCGCTGCTGGCCGAGGCGGCCGACTCCGACGACGGGCTCGAGGCGCTGACCGCACGGCGCGAGACCGGGGAGCCGCTCGAGCAGGTGGTCGGCTGGGTGGAGTTCTGCGGGCTGCGACTCGCGGTCGCGCCAGGGGTGTTCGTGTCGAGGCAGCGCACGGCTCTGCTCGTCGACGAGGTGGTGGCGCTGGTCGGGCCCGGGTCGGCGGTGGTGGACCTCGGCTGTGGCGTCGGGGCGATCGCCGCGGCCGTGCTCGCGCGGGTCCCTGGCGTGGAGGTGTACGCCGTCGACGTGGACCCGGCCGCTGTGAGCTGCTCCCGCCGCAACCTGCCGCCAGAGCGGGTCTTCGAGGGCGACCTCTACTCCGGCCTGCCCCCCAGCCTGCGCGGTGGCGTCGACGTGGTGGTGGCCAATGCGCCGTACGTCCCGACCGAGGCGATCGCGCTGATGCCGCGCGAGGCCCGCGACCACGAGCACCGCGTCGCGCTGGACGGCGGCGCCGACGGACTCGCCGTGCAGCGCCGGGTGATCGAGGAGGCTCCGGCGTGGCTGCGGCCCGGCGGACACGTGCTGGTGGAGACCGGCCGAAGCCAGCTCGACGGCACGAAGGCAGCGTTCCGGGCGGCGGGGTTGACCGTCGCGGTCGTGTCCGACGACGAGTCCGGAGGGCTGGTCGCCCGGGGCAGGACGTACCCCAACATCGGTATGGAAGCCCCGTCTCTCCCGAACTAGAATCACGGTGCGCCGAGAAATCCCTCGGTCCGGCGACGGCTCCCATCCCCATGTTCGCCGCAGCCCCGGTGGGGGGTGGCTGCGTTCGGGGGCCGTCGCCTTTGCTCGCCCCGTCGATCAGGCCAGCGACACTCTTCCCTTGACGCGCATCGTGTCCTCGGAGAAGCCGGGACCAGAGCCGTTCCTCTCCTGCGTGTACGTCGTCACCCGCAGCACGCCGGCACCTTCCGGCACGCACTTGCCCGGCACGTCGACGCGGACGGTGCCAGTGCGCCTCGAGGTGCTCACCTCGGTCACGCAGAGCGTGCCGCTCAGGTAGGCGGTCCCGTTCTTGTGCTGCGGGTTGGCGAGCACGTCGAGGGTGAACCCGTCGCGGCCGGTCTTCTGCAGTTGCGCCTCGACCACCTGGTCGAAGGTCCGCGTGCGCGTGATCCGGGCAACCCGGAACGACAACCGGACGCCGTCGCCGGTCCGGGCCGCTGTGAACCGCCTGAGGTCGATGGTCGTGCGCTGCGCGGTGGTCGGTTTGGTCCCGCCCCCGTCGAAGACGTTGACGTCGCCGCTCGGGTCGGCCTGGTCGACCAGCGCGTCTGCACGGGCCTGCGCGGCAGGGGTGGCGAGCACGGTCGCGGCGAGGGCGAGGGCGAGGGCGAGGGAGACGGTCCGGATCATCACAGGCGGATCGTTGCACGCGACCGATCAGCCGAGCGCGTCTGTGAGCACCGCGGTCAGCGGCGCCGGCACCTCGTCCTCGCCCAGCGCCTCGACCAGTAGCCGCCCGTAGCGCACCTTGCGTCCCGACCCCGCACCGAGGAACCGGTGCAGGTGGTCCTCGGTGCGCCTCCCGCGCTGGGCCGGCTGCTGCTGGAGCACCCGGAACGAGTCGAGCTCACCCTGCTCCTCGACGACGGCCAGCATCCGCTCCACCCCGAGGGCGCGGATCAGCTCGTCCTCGAGGTCGCGCTCGCAACACCGGAACCCGAGCGCGGCCAGTCCCTCCCGGCCGGGCGCGGGGCCGAACCCACCTCGCTCGAGGCCGCCACGCACGAACCGCTCCTCCCCCGCGTCGTACAGCCCGGTGAGGCGCATGCCCCGACCCTCAGGTCCGAGCTCGGCGACGTAGCGAGCGATGTTGGTGGCCCCGCCCATCGCGACCACGTCGACGCCCCGCTCGGCCAGGCCCACCGCGCGCTTGTCCGCCAGCGCCAACACCGCCTCGCGGTCGCTCTCCCCCTCGACGAGCACCGCCACACGCACCCCGACACCCTAGGCGGACCGCGGCGCGGGGTTTCGAGACAGTTGCTGCGCAACTTCCTCAACCACCGCCGACGATGAAGTCAGCGACCAGTGTGTTCACGACGTCGGGCTGCTCGACCTGAAGGAAGTGGCCGGCGCCCGGGACCAGCTCGAAGCTCGCGGTGTCCGGCAGGTTGGCGGCCGCGTGCTCGGCGTACGCCGCCTGGAGGCAGCCGTCGTCGGTGCCGTGCAGGCAGAGCTGCGGCACGGTCGGGATGCCGTTGAGGGTCCGAGCCCACGACCTGTACTCACCAGGGACGGCCCAGGGCGCGCGGATCGCCCGGTAGTAGCCCACCGCCGCCGCCACGTGCGCCCGCGTCGGCCAGGCGGCGCGGACCAGCGCGACGTCCTCGGCGGCGTCGTAGCCCGGCGACCAGTCCCGCCACAGCCGCGGCAGCCAGCGGTCGACGGTGCGCTCGGGGAGCAGCGGCAGCTGGTTGAACATCGTGTACCAGCTCATCCGCAGCTGCCGCGGCGTCAGCCGCAGCGGCGCGCCCTGCATCGCCCCCAGTGGCGGGACCGCGAGCGTCACGATCCGCTGGTACGGCGAGTCGGGGTGCGCCCCGAGCGCGTTGGCAGCGATCGCGCCCCAGTCGTGGCCGACCAGCACGGTCCGCTCGTCGCCGCCGAGCGCTCCGTGCAGCGCGACAGCATCGGCCATCAGCGCGCCGACGTGGTAGCCGTCCGTGGCCAGCCCGCTGGGCGCGTAGCCGCGGAGGAACGGCGCCACCACCCGCAGGCCGCGGGCGGCGAGGTGCGGCCCGAGGTGCCGCCAGGTCCACGCGGTGTCGGGGAACCCGTGCAGCGCCACGACGAGCGGACCGTCATCCGGACCCCAGGCGAGGCACGAGAGCCGGACCGAGGACTGGCTCACCTCGACGACCTCGGGCTGCATGGACGGCACGGACCCATTCTGGGGACGATGGGCGGGTGTCGGCAGAGCGTCCACCGCTGTGGGTGTGTCCCGCGTGCGGACGAGCGTTCGCCAACCTCCACCAGAGCCACGCCTGCGGTCCGCTCGACCTCGCCCACCACCTCGAGGGCCGCAGCGACGCCGTCCGGGCGACGTACGCCGCGTTCCTCGCGCTGCTCGAGGAGAACGGCCCGGTGACGGTGCTGCCCGAGAAGACCCGGATCGCGTTCCAGGTGCGGATGTCCTTCGCCCAGCTCACCCTGCGCAAGGAGTGGTCACTCGGCCACCTCGTGCTGGCGCGACCGGTGGACAGCGAGGCGTTCACCAGGGTCGAGACGTTCTCACCGCGCAACCACCTGCACGCGTTCCGGCTCGACGGTCCCGACGAGGTCGAGAAGCTGCGGCCTTGGACCCCGGAGGCCTACGTGGTCGGAAGGCAGGACCACCTCGGGCGGGACGCGCCTTAGGAGCTGAACGCCTGGTCGGCGGCGAGGAGCAGCGTCTCCTCGGGCGTGGTCGGGTGGAACTTGGCGGCCCGGATGTCCCGGTAGCAGCGCTCCACGACCGAGCCGCGGAAGAACGCCGACCCGCCGGCCACCTCCATCGCGAGGTCGCAGACCTCGACCCCGGCCAGGGCGATCTCGCGCTTCGCCACCATGGCTGCGGTCAGCGTGTCCATCGACGGCGCCACGTCGTCCCCGACCAGGTCGAGCACGCCGTCCAGCGCCCAGCGCGCGACCTGCAGCCGGTGCTGCATGAGGCCGACCTGGCGCCGGATCGTCGGGTCGTCGGCGCGCCTGCGCACCAGCTCGACGGCGGCGGCGAAGGCCGCCTCGGCGACCCCGAGATAGGCGCCCGAGATGATCGGGAAGGCGATGCTGCCGATCACCTGGAGCGGCGGGTCGATGACGCCGTGCGGACGGTTTGCCAGGACCCGCTCGTCGGGGACGAAGACCTTCGCCAGCACGATGTCGTTGCTGGCGGTCCCGCGCATGCCGAGCGTGTCCCAGTTGTCCAGCACCTTGACGCCCTCCGAGGCGAACGGCACGGCGAGGTTGAGGACCCGGAGGCCCTCCTCCGGGTCGTCGTACGTCGCCATCGTCGACATCACGGTGCCGACGGTCGACTGGCTGGCGAACCGCTTGTGCGCGGTGACCTGGAAGCCGCCATCGACGCGGACGGCCTCGCCGCGCGGGTGCGTCCAGTCGCCCCCGCCGGTGGACACGAGAAGGATCCCCTCGTCGGCCACCCGCCGCAGAGTGGCCTCGGCCCCGGGCATCCCACGCCGGTAGCGCCAGGCCGTGAAGCAGACGACATGCTGGTGCATGGACGTCGCGAGGGCCGTGGAGCCGCAGTGGTGCGCGAGCTCGCGCTGCAGGTCGGCCAGCTCGCGTGGGGTCGCGCCCAGGCCGCCCAGCTCGGTGGGCACTGCCGCGGCCATCAGGCCGGCGTCGCGGATGGCGTCGAGCGCCTCGGACACGAAGCTGCCTTCGACGTCGCGGCGCCCCGCGTGCTCAGCGAGCACCGGCGCGATCCTCGCGGCGCGGTCGAGCAGGCTGTCGGTACGGGTGTCATCGAGAGTGGTCATGCTTCAGAGGGTCCGCGCCCGAGGCCTGGGGGAATAGTGCAGGTTCTGGACCTGCCCGGTACAACTTCTGGACTGCCGCGGGGGCCGGTGCGACCATGAGGCATGCCGGAGTACGGACGGTTCTGTCCCGTGTCTCTCACGACCGAGGTGCTCGCCGACCGGTGGACGCCGATGATCGTGCGCGAGCTGGTGCTCGGCAACACCCGGTTCAACGACATCGCCCGCGGCCTGCCCGGGATCTCGCGGTCCCTGCTGACCGCACGGCTGCGCCATCTCGAGAAGCGCGGGGTGGTGGAGCGGTGGTCGTCGGAGTACCACCTCACTCCCGCTGGACGGGACCTGGAGAAGATCATCGACGCGTTCGGTCGGTGGGCGGTCGAGTGGCTCTTCGACGAGCTGTATCCGCACGAGGTGCACCCGCACACGCTGATGTGGTGGATGCACCGCCGGATCGACCCGGCGCGGTTCCCCGACCGCCGGACGGTCCTGGAGTTCGTGTTCACCGCTCCCGACCCGATGACGGTCTGGCTGGTGCTCGAGCACGGCGAGGTGTCGGTCTGCCACCAGTTCCCGGGCTTCGACGTCGATGTGCTCCTCCGCGCCACCACCGCGACCTACAGCGACATCTTCAACGGACCGCTGACCTGGGCCGAGGCGGTGCGGTCGGGCGCCGTGGAGGTGACGGGACCGGCGCCGCTGGTCCGCCAGCTGCCGAGCTGGTTCCTCTGGAGCCCGTGGGCCGAGGTGACGCGGGAGCGGAAGGCCCGGGCCTGACCAGGGGCCTGACCAGGACCTTCGACGCGGCACTAGCCTGCCGCCGTGGAGCTTGTGGTGGTGGTCGGTGGCGCGAACGTCGACGTCAAGGCGCGCAGCGAGACCGCCCTGGTGACGGGCACGAGCAACCCCGGCACCGTCGTGCGGACGCCCGGCGGTGTCGGCCGCAACGTCGCCGAGAACCTGGCCCGGCTCGGTTCGCGCGTCGCCCTCGTGTCGACGGTCGGCTCCGACCCGGACGGTGACTGGTTGATGGAACAGACCGTCGCGGCCGGGGTCGACGTCTCGTCGGTGCTCCGTGGCGGACAGACCGGGCGATACGTCGCTGTCCTCGATGCGGAGGGCGACCTGGTCGCGGGGGTCTCCGACATGGCGGCCACCGATGCCTTGGGACCGGAGGTCCTCGACCTCGACCTGATCCGGTCCGCGGCCCTGGTCGTGGTCGACGGGAACCTCCCCGCGACGACGATCGACGCAGTGCTCGCGCTCGGCGTACGCGTCGTCATCGACCCCGTGAGCGTTGCGAAGGCCGAGCGGATCGCCCCGCTGTTGACCGGGATCCGGCCGGTCTTCGCAATCACGCCCAACCAGGACGAGCTGGCGGCCCTGGGCTCGGTCGAGGCGCTGCACGGTCATGGCGTCGAGGTCGTCTGGGTGCGCCGTGGGCCCGCCGGCTCACTGCTCAGCACCCCCGGCGGCGAGGTCGCGCTGGACGCGACTGACGTCGTGCCTGTCGACGTCACCGGCGCGGGCGACGCGATGCTTGCGGCGTTCTGCCACCACGTGCTCGCCGGGGCGACCCTGGAGGACGCCGCCCGCGCCGGTCACGACGCGGCCGCGCTCACGGTGGCCAGCCCGCACACCGTCCGCCCGGACCTCGGCGAGAGGATGTCCCGATGACCGGCGTGCAGCTCACCGACGAGGTGTCGGAGGCCGTGGCGGCCGGCGGACCGGTGGTCGCGCTGGAGAGCACGATCATCAGCCACGGCATGCCCTACCCGCAGAACGTCGCGATGGCGACGGAAGTCGAGGGCATCGTCCGCTCGCACGGTGCGGTGCCTGCGACCATCGCGGTGCTGGACGGCGTGCCGAAGATCGGCCTGTCGCCCGACGACCTCGAGCTGTTGGCCAGCGATCCGAGCGTGGTGAAGGCGAGCGTCCGCGACCTGCCATCGGTGATCGCGCGCCGGGGACACGGCGCGACGACCGTCGCCGCGACCATGCGACTGGCCTCGCTGGCCGGGATCCGGGTCTTCGTCACCGGCGGGCTCGGCGGCGTGCACCGCGGGGCGGCGACGTCGTTCGACGTCAGCGCCGATCTCACCGAGCTGTCGCAGACGCCCGTCTGCGTGGTGAGCGCCGGCGTGAAGAGCATCCTCGACATCGGCCTCACCCTGGAGATGCTGGAGACCCTCGGGGTGCCGGTGCTGGTCGACGGCAGCGACGAGTTCCCATCGTTCTACTCGCGCAGCAGTGGCTTCGCGGCGCCGCTGCGCGCCGACGGCCCCGACGAGATCGCCCGCGCGATGGACGCGGCCTGGTCGCTCAGTCGGGGGCTGGGGCTCACGAGCGGCCTCGTCGTCGCGCACCCCATCCCCGTCGCCGACGAGATCCCGGCGCCGGAGATGGACCCGGTCATCGCCCGGGCCCTCGACGACCTCGACGCCCGGGGCATCGGCGGGCGGGACGCGACGCCGTACCTCCTCGGCCGGATCGTCGAGCTCACCGACGGCCGCAGCCTCACCGCCAACGTCGCGCTGGTGCGGGAGAACGCCCGGGTCGGCGCCGAGATCGCGGTGCGCTACGCCGACCTGACGGGACAGAGCGCGTAGGGCGTCTCTCCAGCCCGGGTTTGGATTCCGCCCGATCGGGCGAGGCTGACCGCATGGGCGAGATGGTGATCAAGTACGACACGTTGTCCCTGTCGCAGCAGGTGATCGAGCGCCAGGAAGGTCACGCTCACCGCATCGCGTCCTACCTCCCGGCTCACGCGGACATCGGTGACTCGACGGGCGTGCTGCTCTCGGTCTTCGACCCGCTGTCGAAGGCCGCGGTGAGCGCCGGCACCGACGCAGCCCGGGTGCTCGGCGAGCTCGAGCAGGCGATGGCGGGGGCCGTCGGCGACACCCAGGTCGACCTGGCCGACCAGGACGGCAAGGTCGGAGATGCGTTCACCAAGCTGATCGGTCACCTGGGCGCGGGCGGCGCCGACGACAGCTACCCCCAGCTCGGCGGGCCCACCCTGCCGGCGGCGGGCGAGAGCGCGCCCGACGGGTACGGCGGGGTCGAGTCGTTCTTCTGGCAGAAGGGCGAGGCGGCCGTCGAGACGCTGGACGGCGGCGTCAGTGACATCCGCGGACTGATCGACCAGCTCGGTCAGTGGGCCGGCACCCAGCGCGTCACCGAGCTCGTCGACGCGTCGTCGTTCCTGGTCTCGCCGCAGGCGCCGGACAACCCCGTCTCCGACCTGCGGTGGAGCGCCGGAGCACTGCTCGGCAGCGTCGACTGGGTGGCGGAGAAGTTCATCGGCTTCTCGATCCTCGACCGCTGCGTCTTCCACCCGTTCGCGGGCGACTGGCAGGGCATCTTCAAGGCTTCCGAGGCCTGGAACCACGCCGGCGACGCTGCCCAGGGCATCACCCGCAACCACGCCGGTCTCGTCGCCTCGACGCCCGCCAGCTGGCAGGGCTTGTCGGGGAACTCGTTCCGCGCCGCGATGACGGCGATCGCCGGGGCGACCTACGGGCTCAGCGCCGCCTTCTCGTACGCCGGTGGGCTGGTGAAGACGCTGTCGACGGTGTGCAAGCTCGCCTGCTCCGGCATCGGTGCACTGCTCAAGATGATCGCGGACAAGCTGATCAAGATGGCCGCCGAGGCGGCCACGCCGGTCATCGGCTGGGCGATCGGTGCGGTCACGGTCTACGACGACATCCAGGACATCATCAAGTGGGTCCGGCGGGTCAACCTGCTCATCGAGACCATCGCTTCGGCCATCCAGGACTTCGCCGAGGCCAAGGTGTCGATCCTCGACAAGGCCAAGCTCGTCGAGGACCTGGCTCAGGGCGCAGCCACCAGCGCCGCCGCATGACCAGTCGCGAGGAGGAGCTGCTGCGCCAGGTCGAAGGGCTCGTCGCGGAGACGCGGCGCGACGCCGAGCGGGTCGAGCGGGAGGACGCCGCGCGCGAGGAGCAGCGGGCGGAGGCCGCTCGCTCCGGCGAGCTCGGCCGCGACTGGCGGGACGTGCAGCGCCGGATCGACGCCGGGCGGACCTCGCTGGCTGCCGTGTTCGGGGGCGAGGACGGCTCCACCGCCGCCGTCCGGCTGCGCGACCGCTCGCGTGCCACGATCGAGAGCATGGTGCTGCCCGAGGACCTGGTCGAGGAGATCACCGCGCTCCGGGAGGTCCTGCCATGACGAGCACTCCGATCGAGGTCGCCGACTGGCTGGGCGGCAAGACCTTCAACCCCCGGATGACCGCCACCCTCGGGTTGCCGGCGGCCGACGCCCTCGCGCTGGTGTCCGGCGCACTCTCGTCGCAGGGCTTCAAGATCAAGGACGCCGCCGCCGATCGGCTTCCGGGCCGCGTGGATGGACCTGACCGGGTGGCTCGGCGCGGCGATGGCCACCGACTGGGACTTCAAGCGAACGCGGCTGGCTGTGACCGCGTCCCCATCCGAAGGGGGCACCACGCTCACCATCGCGGTCGAGAAGGGCGGCGAGCACCGCGCCGGCCGCCGGCGCGGACGCGAGGCGTTGACCGCCGCGTTCCAGGATGCCCAGCGCCGGGGCGTGCCGGTCACCACGACCCCCTGGGAGAAGGCATGACCACCGGACCGTCCGACGACGAGCTCCTGCCCGAAGAGCACCCGCCCTTCGACGAGGCCGACGAGGCCGACGTCCTCGAGCAGGAGCTCGAGGTCCCGGACGACGACGAGGACTACGAGCGCGGCTGAGGGCTGCTGGGCAATAGCGCGGTGGTTCACACGGTCTCGGGTCGGGGCTCGTTCGCAGATGCAAAGGTCCGCGCTTCCAATCGCCGCAAAGGACGTCGCCAGGAATCCCCAACGCATCCTGATCGCGCGAGCCCAAGGACGCACGACGGAGCGCCAGATACATGCCGGCCTAGTGGTTTGCGTCCGTCCACAGGCAACCCATCAACCACCGGCCGAATGTCGGTGGTGCACGTCTAGCGTGGTCTTGACATGAGGGATCTCGGGGAGCTCGTAGGCGGGTCGGCGGCGTCGGCCACGATGCCGTCGCGCACCGAGATCGAGGCCTTCGCGGCTCGCCTGGCTGGCTCGTGCGAGAGGCTCGACGACGCCGAGCGGATCGATCGGATCAGGGCGCTGGAGCAGCTCAAGTGTGCCGCGGAGGGAGCTCAGGCCGTGTTGACCGGCGACTTCGATGCCTCCCAGCGGGTCGCCGCTGCGGCCGCCGGCGTTCCCGCCGCGCGGCAAGGGCGCGGCATCGCGCTGCAGATCGCGTTCGCGCGGCGCGAGTCTCACCGCAAGGGTGAGCAGCACGTCGGTCTGGCGCGGGTGCTGCGCGACGAGATGCGCCACACGGGTTCGGCGCTCCGCGACGGCAAGATCACCGAGTGGAGGGCCATGGTGCTCGCTCGCGAGACCGCCTGTCTCCCGCTCGAGGACCGCCGCGTGGTCGACCAGCGGCTCGCCGGCGACGCCGACCGGCTCGAAGCCATGGGCGACCGCGAGGCCGAAACCGCCGCGCGTGACCTCGCCTGTCAGCTCGACCCCGCCTCCGTCGCCGAGCGCCGTCGGCGCGCCGAGGCCGACCGCCACACGACCCTGCGGCCGGCTCCAGACACCATGACCTGGCTCGGCGCGCTTCTGCCGGTCAAGCAGGGCGTCGCGGTCCACAAATCCCTGCTCGACGAGGCCGGTCGTCGCAAGGCTGCCGGCGACACGCGGTCGCGCGGCGCGATCATGGCCGACACGCTGGTCGAGCGGATCCTTCGCCCCCACGTGGCCGAGTCCGGCCCCGCCGAGGCCCCACTGACGATCAACGTCGTCGTCCCCGACACCGTCCTCCTGGGCGATGGGGATGGCAGTGGCTGGGTCGAGCAGTACGGCGATGTGCCGGGCGACCTGCTAAGGGAGTGGATCGCCGCGAACGCCGAGCACGGTGTGCGCGACTGGGTGCAGCGGCTCTACCAGTCACCGAAGACCGGTCAGCTCGTGGCGATGGATCAGCGTGGTCGCTACTTCGAGGGGAAGCTCGCAGAGTTCCTCGCCCTCAGAGACCGATACTGCCGCAACAGCTGGTGTGGGGCGCCGATCCGGACCATCGACCACGGCCAAGCCCACGCCGATGGCGGCCCCACCAGCGCCGACAACGGACAAGGGCTGTGCGAAGCATGCAATCTTGCCAAGGAGGGCTGGGGTTGGAGCGCTCGGCCCAGACCTGGCCCCATCCACACCATCGAGACCACCACGCCGACCGGTCATCACTACACGTCCCGTGCCCCCACGACGGGTGCGCCGGTGCGCATGGAGATCTATCGACTCGTGACCCAAGTCGCCTAGCGCTGCTACACGCGCTCGAAGATGAGGTCGAAGTCCTTGCGCCAGGTGAACCCGCGATCGTCCGACGCCTCCCAACGACCCGCGATCCGGTCGGGCCCGACGTCAGCGATGAAGCGCTGGAACATGTCCGGGTCCTCGCGTCTCAGCTCCCAGTGCGAGCCGTCGAAGGTCATCGCGAAGACCCGGCTGACGCCTCGCTCGTCGTGGTAGAGGGCGGTGTAGGCGTCGTTCGCGTCGCTGCGACCGAGCACCAGGACCATGTCGCTCGTCGCCGTTCCGACGTCGTCCTCCATCCTCCAGCGGAAGACCACGTACGCGTCGCCGATCCACTCGCCCGTCGCCGAGCCTGCCGGTGTCTGGTCGAGCGTCTCGAGGAACCACGCGTTCAGCATCGTCGCGTGCCACGAACCGACCAGGACGTCCAGCTGCTCCATGGCCTCGTTGCGCATCGGTTCCTCCTTCGCGGGATCCTCAGCTCTTCGGGTCGGTAACCCGTCGCACGCCGAATACCCTCAGTGTCCGTGGAGCCCATCGACGAGCACTTCCTCCGCACCGTCGAAGACTTCCGTGCGCCGGACGAGCCGAACGCCTTGGGAGACGCTCTTGTCGGCCAGCTCGAGGCGCTCTTCGAGGCCCAGGTCGAGAGCCGGCACCTCGACTTCGCGGCGCGGTGGCTCCAGCAACGAGGGGCGGGCTTCTACACGATCGGCTCGGCCGGGCACGAGTCGAACGCCGCCGTCGGCCTGCTGTCGCGGACCACCGATCCCGCGCTGCTGCACTACCGCTCGGGTGCGTTCTACGCCGCCCGCGCGCACGTCGACGGGAGCGTCGAGCCGGTGCGCGAGACGCTCAGGAGCCTCACCAGCTCGGCCGCGGACCCGATGTCCGGCGGCCGGCACAAGGTCTTCGGACACCCGAAGCTGCACGTCATCCCGCAGACGTCGACGATCGCCTCGCACCTGCCGCGGGCGGTCGGGCTCGGCTTCGCCCTCGGACTCGCGAACGTGCTGGGCCGGGAGACGCCGTGGCCGGAGGACGCGCTGATCGTCGCAAGCTTCGGCGACGCCTCGCTGAACCACTCGACGGCGGCAGGCGCCCTCAACGCGGCGGCGTACCTCACGCACGTGCACCGCGACTGCCCGTTGCTGCTCGTCTGCGAGGACAACGGCCTGGGCATCAGCACGCGTACGCCGCGCGGCTGGCCGGCCGCGGTGCTGCAGCACCTCCCGGGCATCCCCTACTTCCACGCCGAGGGGCACGACCCGGTCGCCCTGCTCGAGACGACCGAGGAGGCGCTGGCCGTCGTACGCACCCGGCGCTTCCCCGCCGTGCTCCACCTCAGCACCGCGCGGTTCATGGGCCACGCCGGCTCGGACGTCGAGATCGCCTACCGCTCGCCGGCGGCGATCCAGGCCGACCAGGCCCGCGACCCGTTGCTCGGCACCGCCCGCGCGCTGGTCGAGGGCGGCCACTGGAGCGCGGATGCCGTGCTGGCGCGCTACGAGCAGGTCCGGCAGCGGGTTCGCGTGCTGTCGGTCGAGGTCAGCGGTGAGCCGCGGCTCGCGAGCCGCGACGAGGTGATGGCCCCGCTGACGTACCCACCGCGCCGGACCGGACCCACGCCGCGTCCCGCCCGAGCCGAGGTCGCTGACCCTCGCGCAGGCCATCAACCAGACGCTCGGCAACGAGCTGGCGGACCACGACGACGTGCTCGTCTTCGGCCAGGACGTCGCGGTCAAGGGCGGGGTGTACGGCGTCACGCGGGGACTGCGGGACACGTTCGGGTCGACGCGCGTGTTCGACACCCTGCTCGACGAGCAGACCGTCCTCGGCACGGCGCTGGGCACCAGCCTCGCGGGCTTCGTGCCGGTGCCCGAGATCCAGTACCTCGCCTACGTGCACAACGCCGAGGACCAGCTCCGCGGCGAGGCCGCGACGCTGCGGTTCTTCTCCGACGGGCAGTACGCCAACGGCATGGTGGTCCGGATCCCCGGACTGGCCTACCAGAAGGGGTTCGGCGGCCACTTCCACAACGACAACTCGCTCGCCGTGCTGCGCGACATCCCCGGCATCGCCGTCGCCGTCGCCAGCCACCCGCACAGTGCCCCCGGGCTGCTGCGCGGCTGCCTCGACCTGGCCCGCGACGGTCGGGTCTGTGTGTACGTCGAGCCGATCGCCAGGTACCACACGCCGAGACCTGTTCGACGGCGACGAGGGCTGGCTCGCACCGTTCGACGGCTCGACCCGCGCCGCCATCGGCGACGTGGTGGGCTACGGGACCGGGCGGGACCTGCTCCTGGTGACGTTCGGCAACGGGGTCTTCATGAGCCTCCGCGTCGCCGCGACTCTGCGGGCAGACGGCTTCGGCTGCACGGTCCTCGATCTCGCGTGGGTGGCGCCGCTCCCCGTCGCCGCCCTGCTCGAGGCGGCGTCTCGCGCGTTCGCCGTCCTGGTGGTGGACGAGACCCGGCGCAGCGGTGGGGTCTCCGAGGCGGTGGTCGCGACGCTCGTGGACGCGGGCGTCGAGGCGCCGGTCTCGCGGGTGACGAGCGCGGACTCGTTCGTGCCGCTCGGGCCTGCCGCGGACGCCGTACTCCTCCAGGAGGAGGAGATCCTGGCTGCCGCCCGCCGGGCTCTTAGGGCCTGACTCCTCAGACTGTGAAGTCCACTCCCTGAGCGAGCGGGAGCTCGCCGGAGAAGTTCACGGTGTTCGTCGCCCGCCGCATGTAGGCCCGCCACGCGTCGGAGCCGGACTCGCGCCCGCCGCCGGTCTCCTTCTCGCCGCCGAAGGCGCCGCCGATCTCGGCCCCGGAGGTGCCGATGTTGACGTTCACGATCCCGCAGTCGGAGCCCTCGTCGGACAGGAACAGCTCCGCCTCGGCCTGGTCGTGGGTGAACACGCTCGACGACAGCCCGTGCGGAACGGCGTTGTTGATCGCGATGGCCTCCTCGAAGTCGTCGTAGGGCAGCAGGTAGAGCAGCGGTGCGAAGGTCTCCTGAGCGACGACCGGCGTCTGCGTCTCCATGCGCACGATCGCGGGCTGCACGTAGTAGGCGTCGGCAGCCTGCTCCTCGAGCACCCGGCCACCGCCGGTCGCGACCTTCCCGCCCTCCTCGGCGGCCCTCGCGATCGACGCCTGCATGCCGTCGTACGCCGCCTGTCGGATGAGCGGCCCCACGAGGGTGCCGTCGGCCATCGGGTTGCCGATCGGCAGCCGCTCATAGGCCGCCGACAGCCGGTCGGAGAGCTCGTCGACCACGGACCGGTGCGCGATGACCCGGCGCATCGTCGTGCACCGCTGCCCGGCCGTGCCCGCCGCGGAGAACACGATGCCGCGCATGGTCAGGTCGAGGTCTGCGCTGGCGCTGACCACGGCCGCGTTGTTGCCTCCGAGCTCGAGCAGCGTGCGGCCGAACCGCCCCGCGACCCGCGGTCCCACCGCCTGTCCCATACGTGTCGACCCGGTCGCGCTCAGCAGCGCGACTCCGGGATGGTCCACCAGCGCCTGGCCCACGTCGGCGCCACCGATGAGCACCTGCGAGACGTCGGACGGAGCCCCGAGCTCTGCGACCGCTTGCTGGAGGATCGCGGCACAGGCCAGCGACGTCAGCGGCGTGAGCTCCGACGGCTTCCAGACCACCGGGTCGCCACACACCAGCGCGACCGCGGTGTTCCACGACCAGACCGCGGCCGGGAAGTTGAACGCGCTGATCACACCGACGACACCGAGCGGGTGCCAGGTCTCCATCAGGCGGTGTCCGGGGCGCTCGGAGGGCATGGTCCGGCCGTACAGCTGCCGCGACAGGCCCACCGCGAAGTCGCAGATGTCGATCATCTCCTGGATCTCGCCGCGGGCCTCCGACGTGATCTTGCCGACCTCGAGGCTGACCAGCGTGGCGAGGTCGTCCTTGTGCTCGGCGAGCAGCTCGGCCCACCGCTTGACGAGGGCCCCGCGGGAGGGCGCGGGCACCTTGCGCCAGGCCCGGAACGCGTCCTGTGCCCGCTGGACCGCCTCGTCGACGGCCACGGGGTCGGCGTACGCCAGCGAGCTGAGCACCTCGCCGTTCACCGGGCTGCTCGCCGTCCGGTCGCCGGCCGGGGGCTGGACGCCGCAGCGGGTGAGCGTCTCCTCGGCGAGCGCGGTGAGCTCGTCACGGGTGGGAAGGGTCATCTGGCTCTCCTTAGACGATGTTGAGCTCGGGCCGGACGCCGCTGTCGCGGAACCGGCGTACGTCGAGGCCGCCGACGTCCACGACCGGCCTGTCTCCGTGATACAGGTCGCGCACCACCTCGCCGACGGCGGGGCCCATCAGGAAGCCGTGGCCGGAGAAGCCGGTGGCGTAGAGGAAGCGGGAGACCTCCTCGGCCTCGCCGATCAGCGCGTTGTGGTCAGGGGTGTTCTCGTAGAGCCCGGACCAGCCGCCGGCGACACCGACACCGCCCAGCGCCGGAGTCCGCCGCTCGACCGCCTCGGGCATCAGGTCCGTGTCGGACATCCCCATGAGCAGCCCCCGGCCCTCGGCGTGGAAGTAGAAGGTGCTCGCGAAGTCGATGGTGAACGGCGTCCGCGGATCGAGCCCCGGGATCGGCTCGGTCACCACGATGTCCCGGCGTTCCGGTGTGACCGGCAGGTCGACGCCGACCATCGCCCCGACCTCGGCCGACCACGCGCCGGCTGCGCAGACCACGACCTCCGTGCGGATCGTGCCGCGCGTCGTACGCACCGCGCCGATCGTCCGTCCAGCGTGCTCGATCTCCTCGACCGCGGCGCCCCGTAGCAGGTGGGCGCCTGCCCGCCGAGCTGCGGCTGCATAGCCCAGCACCACCGACTCCGGCGTGCAGTGGCCGTCGGTCGGCGAGTACGCCGCGGCGAGCAGCCCCTCGGAGTCGATGAGGGGAGAGAGCCGCTTCGCCTCGTCCACCTCGATCATCCGGCTCGGGACCCCGAGCTCGTTCTGGAGCGCGACACTGTTCTCGAACAGCGCCACCTGCGCGGAGGTGTCGAGCAGGAACAGGTAGCCGACCTGGTGCAGGTCGATCTCCTGCCCGAACTCCTCGCGGAACGTCTCGAAGGTCCGCAGGCTGCGCAGCCCGAGCTCGATGTTCACGGCATCCGAGAACTGCGCCCGCACCCCGCCGGCCGCCTTGCAGGTCGACCCGGACCCGAACTCGTCGCGCTCGACGAGCACGACGTCACGCACGCCCGATGCGGCCAGGTGGTACGCCGCGCTGAGGCCGATGACCCCGCCGCCGATCACCACGACGGAAGCGCGGTCGGGCGCCGCGTCCGTCATGAGTCGAACCCCAGCCCGAGCCGGTCCATCGCGCGCAGCCACCGGTTGCGACGTCCGGTCCGGTCGTGGCGGGCCAGCGACCGTGTGGTGAGCTGAATGCCCGCCCAGGCCAGGGGTTCCGGCGGGAACGGCAGCGGCTTGTCGCGGACCATCTCCAGCCGGGTCCGCTCGGTCGGCTGGCCAGCGAGCAGGTCGAGCATCACGTCGGCAGCAAACCGGGACGCGCCGACGCCGAGGCCGGTGAACCCAGTGGCGTACGCCGTGCGGCCGCGGTGGGCCAACCCGTAGAACGCGCAGAATCGCGTGCAGGTGTCGATCACGCCGGACCACCGGTGCGTGAACCGGATGCCCTCCAGCTGCGGGAACGTCGCCGCGAAGTTCCGAGCCAGCGTCTGGAAGGTCTCGGGGCGGTCGTCGTGCTCGGCGGCGATCGAACGTCCGAAGTGGTAGACCGCGTCGTACCCGCCCCAGAGGATCCGGTGGTCCGCGGTGAGCCGGTAGTAGTGGAACTGGTTGCCCGAGTCCGCGACTCCGATACCGGGGTCCCACCCGAGCGTCGCGAGCTGGGCGTCGGTGAGGGGCTCGGTCGCGAGCACGTAGTCGTAGACCGGCACCACTCGCCAGGCGCTGCGGCGGAGCGGACCCGGGAAGACGTTGGTCGCGAGCGCCACGTCGTGGGCCCGCACCACACCGCCGGACGTCCTCGCCTCGACGCCGCCCTTCGTCCTGCGCAGCGAGGACAGGCGGGTGCCCTCGGCGATCCGCACTCCCAGCCCCTCCGCCGCGTCGGCCAGTCCCCACGCCAGCCGGGCCGGGTCGACCATGGCCGCCTCGGCGTCGAGCCGGCCGGCGAGGTACGTCGGCGAGGCCACCAGTCGCTGGACCGCTGCCGCGTCGAGGAAACCGGGCAGCTCCGGCTCCAGCCCCTCGACCTCGTGCGCGCGCGTCGCCACGGTCAGCTGCCCGCCCCGCGCCCACCCACAGTCGATGTCATACGTCGCCAAGGTCTGCTCGATCTCGTCGAGGTTCCGCAGCCCGAGCCGCGCCAGCTCGTCGTACTCCTCGGGCCATCGCTGCCGACCGTTCGGCTCCCCGTGCGTGAGGCTGGCCTCGCAGAAGCCGCCGTTGCGTCCGGTCGCGTGCTCGGCGATCCGGTCCGCCTCGACGAGCAGGACCCGTCGGCCCGGCTCCCGCTCGACCGCCCGCAGAGCCGTCCACAACCCCGTGAACCCGCCACCCACGACCAGCAGATCGGTGTCGTGGTCGCCGTCGAGGGCCGGCCGCGGCGCCGGCCGCGCCGGGTTGTCGAGCCACAGCGGCCGCAGCACGGATTCGGCCAGAGGGTCCACGCGGACCACCTAAGGCCACTCGCATCGACGTCGGCAAGTACTGGCCGGCCGGGTCAGCGCGACGTAAGTCCGGTGTCAGGGCCCGCGTGCAGCATCCGTGGGGACAGCACCCTGCCGCCGGGCTTCGGCGGCGACGTCGAAACTCGGGAGAAGACATGCGAATCACCAGCCTCCTTGCGATCACCGGGGCGCTCCTGGCGCTCACTGCCGCTCCTGCGCCGGCCGTTCAGAACGCGCCGACTGCGACCGCGTCACCGCGGCGGGCCCAGGCGCTTGCCCAGGGCCTCACCGCCCGCCAAGCCAGCCACGCTGCAGCACCGGGTGGATCGAGCGGTGGCGCGCACGGGCGGCGTACAGGTCGCCATCAACCGCGTCGTCTGGAAGGGCGGTGACACCCTCGTCCCGCTGCCCGGTGAGCGGCGCGCCCGCGAGCTCGGCGTCGACCGGCTTGCGCGTCGCGGGACCGTGCACGGCTGCAAGTACCTCCAGTTCTGCACGTACACAGGCGACGACTACACCGGGATGCTCGACCGCATGCAGAGCTGCACGCTCCACAGGACGCACGGGTTGTTCCGTTCCTACGTCAACAGCCAGACCCGAGGCACGCGAGCCCGGTTCTACCTGGCCAACATGGAGCGGCTGACCCGGACCAAGCCTGCGCCCGCCCAGGGAACGACGTCGTTCGGCCTGTCGACGTTCTACATCCGGCCGTGCTGACCCGAGGCCCGAGGGTCAGTCCTGCTGTGCATGCTGTGCCGCGAGACGTACCGAGGCGTTGGCGGCGCCGTACCCGTCGTAGCCACCCCGGCGCTGGACGACCTCGAAGAAGATCGAGCCGATCGTGCGCGTGTAGAAGTGGGTGAAGTCGCCGGTCGCGTCGCGGTCGTAGAGCACTCCGAGCTCGTGCATCTCGGCAGCCAGCGCTGCCGGCAGGTTGAACCGAGCCATCAGGTCGTCGTAGTAGTTGGCGGGAATCACGAGGGGCTGCAGCCCGCGCTCTCGGGCCGCCCTGGCGGCAGCCATGGCGTCGTCGCTGGAGAAGGCGACGTGCTGGGGGTAGCCGTGCGGGTGCTCGAACGCGAGCGGTGCCACGTTGAGCGCGAGCCGGACGCCCCCGTCGTCACTGCGCACGACCTGGCTGCGGACGAGTCCGCTCGGCGCCGCCACTTCCTGGCTGCTCGTGGGATGCAGCGCCAGGACGCTGCTGTAGAAGAGGACTGCTTCGTCGAAGTCCTGCCACGGGTGGGACAGGTTGACGTGGTCGATGGTGTTCAGGTGCAGATCACCCGCAGCCGCCTCGCCGCCCTCGAACTCCGGCACCCACGCGGCGTCCTGGTCCGCGAGCCCGGCGAGGAAGACCTCGGTGCCGTCGGGCGCCCGGAACGCGGCGAGCTGCTCCTCGTTGGCGTGCGTCCGCCGGAACACGGTCGGGGCTTCGAGCCGGCGAGCCCGTTCGGCCGCGGCGGCGGCATCCCTCACCTCGAAGCCCACCGCGGCCAGGGTCGGCGTCCATTCTCTTGCCTGTCCCTCGTTGCACACGACGCGAGCCCGTCCTTGGGTCCACAACCGCACCGGCTTGGTCCGGTGGTGGCCGCGGAAGGTGAAGCCGAGCTGGCGAAGGAGGACGTCGATCTCGCCGGCGTCCTCGGCCTTGACCTCGACGAAGTCGATGGCGGCAGGTTGGCCGATATCGGGCAGCCGGGTCGGCTGGTCGACCCGACCCGCGGAGAGGTCGAGGCGTGCGACCTGGTCCTCGAGCCAGGTCAGTGAGCGCTTGGCCTGGTCGGCCGTACGCCGGACGTCAGTCTGCCGGAAGACGTCGTTGAACACCTCCAGCGACAGCGGGCCGGTGTACCCAGCCGCGAGGACGTGGCCGACGAAGGCCTTGAGGTCGAAGGCCCCCTCGCCGGGGAACAGCCGGAAGTGCCTGCTCCACGAGAGGACGTCCATGTTCAGGGCAGGGGCGTCGGCCAGCTGCAGGAAGAAGATGCGGTCTCCGGGGATCTGCTCGATCCCTGCTGGGTCGTGACCCCGCGACAGGATGTGGAAGCTGTCGAGGCACACTCCGACGGCCGGGTGGTCGGCGAGCTCGACGATGCGCCAGGCGCGTCGATAGTCGTCGACGTACCGACCCCAGGCGAGCGCTTCGTACGCCAGCCGGACGCCGTGGGTCTCGGCCTCCTCGCCCAACCTCCGCAGCTGCGCCGCAGACACTGCGTCGTCATCGACAGTCGCGGTGCCCACGTTGCTGCACACGAGCATGGTGTCGATGCCGAGGCGCTGCATCAGCTCGAACTTGGCACGCGCGCGGTGCTGCACGGACTCGAACTCGTCTTCAGCGACACCCTCCGCGTCGCGGAACGGTTGGTAGAGGTCGAGGGAGAGACCCAGCCGGCGGGCGAGCGCCGCCACTTCCTCGGGGCTGGCCGGCGAGGCGACCAGGTCGGGTTCGAAGACCTCGACCCCGTCGAATCCCGCCGCTGCGGCGGCGTGCAGCTTGTCGACGAGCGTGCCACTGAGACAGACGGTCGCGATCGAGGTTCTCATGGGTCGCTCCTCACTCGCTCGGCGCCGAGGGTGACAGGACCCTGGCCGGGTTGAGGACCATCAGCTGATGGATCTGGTCGTGGGTCGCACCCTCTTCGAGGAGCCGCGGGACGATCCGCCGGGAGATGTTCCCGATGGTCCAGTGCGGCGCGTGAGCGGCCCGCCACGACGGTGGTGTCACCCGGCTGAAGAACGCCGCGTCCTGAGACAGCACCATGCGGTCGGCGTACCCGCCCTGGAGCAGGGTCAGGACCGTCGACAGCCGCGCGTCGTCGGGCAGGACGTGCTCCATGCCAAAGCGGTCCATGCCGATGGTGGCCCCGGCGTCCATCAGCTCGCGGAGGTAGTCGAGATCCTCGCTGTCTCCGCAGTGACCGATCACCAGCCGTTCGGGGCTGACTCCCCGTTCGAGGAAGAAGGCCAGCTGGTCACGTCCGTTGCGGGACGGCGCGTGGGTGTGGGTGGTGATGGGCACACCGGTTCGTCGGTGCGCCGTTGCGGCCGCCTCCATGACCCGGCGTACGTCGGGGGTCAGGCCCTGGACGTCGGTGACCACCTTGAGCATCCCCGCCCGCACGGGGGTCCCGGCGATGCCTTCCACGATGTCTCGGACGAACAGCTCGAGCAGGGGGTCCGGTCCGCCGACCAGAAGGCCAGGCCCATGGGTGTGGAAGTACGCCGGCAGCACGTCGGGCGTGTAGTAGCCCGTCGAGGCGACCACCTGCAGGCGAGTCCGCTCGGCCACGCGACGGACCCTGGCGACGTCGCGGCCGAGACCCGGCACCGTCAGGTCGACGACGGTCCTGACCCCGAGCTCCCACAGCCGCTCGAAGCCCGCCACCGCGGACTCGATCGCGTCGTCCTCGCACCACTCGGGATGGGGGAGGTTCAGGTCTAGCTCCGGGTGCCCCACGAAGACGTGCTCGTGGATCAAGGTGGTGCCGAGTCCATCGGCCGGCACCGGTCCCCGGAAGGTCTGGACCTCCCCCGCGAGGGTCACTCCGCTTCGCTCCGGATGGCCTCGTAGATCTCCAGCTGGTCGGCATTGAAGTTGTCACGGAGATACTCGTCGGCCTGGGTGCGGAACGCGTCGACGTCCACGTCGTCGACGACTTCCATCGTGCCGGAGTCCGCCCATTCGGCGAGGATCGTCTCCTCGTCGTCAGCCACGCACTGGGGCACCTGCTCCTCGGCGGCGTCGACGGCCGCGGCGAGCGCGTCCTGCTGCTCGCCGGAGAGGCCTCTCCACGCCTCGGCACCGATGATGACCAGGTTGCTGTTGGCCTGGTGGTTGGACATGCTGATGTAGTCCTGCACGTCCTGGAGGCTGCTCGCCGAGATGTTCGTGATCGGGTTCTCCTGGCCGTCGACCGTGCCTTGCTGGAGGGCGAGGAACAGCTCTTCGTAGGCCACCTCCGTGGCGTCGGCTCCGAGCGCCTCGGCGTTCATCAGGAACTGCGGGGAGTTCGGGAACCGCATCCGCAGCCCGTCCAGGTCGCCGGGCTCACGGATGGGCTCGTTGGCCGTGAACTCGCGCATGCCGGCCGACCACGCCCCGAGCGTGTGCACGCCGGTCTCGTCCTCGAAGCCCTGGAGCAGGTCTGCCGAGGCGTCGCTGGCGAAGAACCGGGCCAGGTGGTCGCTGTCGTCGAACGCGTACGCCGCGTCAAGCACGCTCACCGGCTCGTAGACCGCACCGAGCGCGGAGGCGCCCTGGATGTCGATGTCGATGTCACCGGAGACCACCGAGGAGATCCGGTCCGCGTCGGCGCCGAGCTGGCTGGACGGGAAGATCTCCACGGTCACCCCGACGTCCGCGGCGGCCACGTCGTCGGCGATCACCTGCGCCCCGCAGCGGTGTTGCGGCTGGGTCTCGGTGTAGCTGTGCGCCAGCTGGAGGGTCACCTCCCCGCCGGCCTCCCCGCCGCCATCACCACCGTTGTCGTCGTCGCCGCACGCGGCGAGCGTCATCGGGAGCGCGAGGCACGCGGCCGCGACCGCTCCCCTCCCCCGGCGCCTTTCGTTGCCTCCGTGTGCCATCAGCTGTTCCTTTCTCCAGTGTTGTCCCGAGGCGGGTCCGTCGCATACGAGCCGCGGGTGGCCTCGGCCGCCACGAGGTCGTCGAAGTCACGGGTCATCGCCGCCCGGTCGGCGGGGCTCCCGGTGATCAGCTCGAAGGCGTCGGCGGCCTGGTGGACGGCCATCCCGGCACCGTTGAGCACGGTGCACCCGGCCTCCCGCGCGGCTCTCAGGAGCGGGGTGTCGAGCGGACGATAGACGATGTCGGCCAACCACAGGTCCGGTCGGAGGAGGCCGTCCGGCACGGGCGAGCCCGGGTGGGCCGCCATCCCCATCGGGCTCGCGTTGACGACCCCGGAGCTCGTGGCGAGCGCGTCGGAGAGTGCGGGCCGGGAGACCGGCTCGAGCTCGACCTGGACCGGTAGGGCGCCGAGGGAACGCCTGAGCGCCTCCGCCCGATGCTGGTCCGGCTCGACGACGAGCAACCGCTTGACGCCGAGCCGTACGAGCGCGTGCGCGACGGCCGTGCCGGCGCCACCGGCGCCGAGCAGCAGGACGCGGTCGCGGTCGACGTCGGGGAGCCCGAGCTCGAAGGCCTTGAGAAAGCCGGTCACGTCCGTGTTGTGGCCAGTCGTCCGGCCGCCCCGGATCAGCACGGTGTTGAGTGCTCCAATGGACTCGACCGATGGGTCGAGCTCGTCGACGAGCGGCACCATCGCCTGCTTCAGCGGGTGCGTGACGTTGAGCCCGTCGAAGCCGAGCGCGATCGCTCCGGCCAGCAGCCGCTCGAGTCGCTCCCGGTCGACCGGTCCGGCCGGCTGCTCGATGACCTTGTAGACGTAGCGAAGGCCCTGCCGTTGCGCCTCACGCTCGTGCAGCTCCGGCGTGAGCGACGGCCCGACCCCCTGGCCGATCAGACCCGCCAGCCACGAGCGAGGCGTGGCCTGCCCGGTCACAACCCCAACCTCTCGGGCAGGTACAGGATCGCGTCGGGCCAGAAGATGATCGCCACGCAGAGCAGGGACAGCGGCACCAGGAACGGCAGCGAGCCCCAGAAGACCTCGGACATCGTGGCCTTGGTGATCGCCTGGAGGACGAAGATCACGGTGCCGACCGGAGGAGTCAGCAGTCCGATCATCTGCGAGACGATCATGAGGACACCGAGGGCGATGGGGTCGACGTCGTACTGCAGGGCCAGCGGCTGCAGGATCGGCACGGTCAAGGTGAGGACCGCGACCGCGTCCAGGGCGGTGCCGAGCACCATGGACAGGGCGAAGACGACCAGCAGGAACACCGTGGCGTTGCTCGTCAGACCCAGCATTGCCTCCGAGAGGTCCTGGGGCACTCGCTCCCTTGCGAAGACATAGCCCAGCAGGTTCGCGGACGCGACGATCAGCATGATGCTGCCGGTCGTGACCGTGGCCTCGACCAGGATCTTGGGGACGTCGCGCAGCGTCAGGGTTCGGTAGGCGATGCCGAGCAGCGCCATGTACGCCACGCCGGCGGCCGCCGCCTCGGTCGGCGTGACGTAGCCGCCGAGGATCCCGCCGAGGATGATCACCGGGGCGCCCAGCGGCGCGACCACCCGGCGGCCGGTGACCCAGACCCGCCCCCAGGCGAACTCCGTGCGCTCGAGGTTCGGCATCCGGCGTACCCACAGGAAGACGACCACGCAGAGTCCCAGGGCCATCAGAAGCGCAGGAACGACGGAGGCGGCGAACAGGGCCCCGGTCGAGACGCCCGCGAGCCCGGCGTAGATGACCGCGGGGATGCTCGGCGGCATCACCGGCGCGATCAGTGCCGACGAACCCACGACGCCCAGCGCAAACGGCTTGGGGTAGCCGGCTCGGAGCATCGCCGGGATCTCGACCTTGCCGAGCGCGGCCGCGTCGGCGACGGCCGACCCACTCATCCACGAGAATCCCAGGCTCACGCCGACGCTGACGTAGCCGAGGCTGCCGCGCACCCGGCCGAGCAGGGCCAGAGCGAAGTCGAAGAGACGGTCGGCGATGCCGGCGTGGTTGGCGATGCAGCCGAGCAGGATGAACAGCGGCACTGCCAGGAGCGGGAAGCTCGCGGTCGAGTTGGCCACCAGGCGCAGTGCCAGACCGACGGACTGGTCGGAGGTGATCATGTAGAGCAGGCACGGGCCGAAGAACGCAAACGAAACCGGCACCCGGATGACGAGCAGCCCGGCGACGAGGAGACACAGGACGAGGACGCTCACTCGGCCGCGAGCTCCACGTGATCGCCGTACGACGGCTCGGGCACGCCCAGCACGGCGTACCTGACGGCCGCCACCAGGGCGCGGACGACGACGCTGACGAACCCGATGAGTGAGCCGGCGTACAGCCACGACATCGGCATCCGCAACGCCGGCGACTTCAGGATGCCCTGGCTGTGGGCCAGCTCCCAGGCCTCGGCGCACAGGCTGACGCCGATCGCGGCGACGACCAGGCACGAGATCACCCGCACCACCCGGCGAGCGAGTTCGCTGGGCACCGAGTCGATCATCTCGATGGAGATGTGGGAGTCCGATGTCACCAGGACACCGGCGACGACGAAAGTGAGCCAGACCAGGGCGAACCTGGCCAGCTCCCCGGTCCAGGGCCAACCATCGATGGGCAGGTAGCGCTGTGCCGCCTGAAGCAGCACCAGGCCGAAGATCAAGAGAAGCATCGCGACGCCCAGCGCGAGCTCGAACGCCGTGACGACACGGACGAGTCGCGCGATCGGCCGGGGAGGCCCGGCGAGGAACCCGGCGAGCCGGCCCTGCGGCGCCCCGGTGCCTGTTCCGTCGCTCACTCGCGCAGATTTGCGGAGACCGGCAAAGGACGGCAAGGGGTTGCCATCGAGTTGCCAGATCCGGTTGGCTGGGCGTGTGGCCGGGCCGACCATCTACGACGTCGCCGCCGCCGCCGACGTGGCCACGTCCACCGTGTCCCGGGCCTTCTCCCGGCCCGGGCGAGTCTCGGCCCGCACCCGCGAGCGGGTCCTCGCCGTCGCCGCCGAGCTGGGATATCGCCCCAACCCGCATGCCCGCGCGCTGCTCTCCGGCCGACATCACACCGTCGCGATGATGGTCTCCGACATCACCAACCCGCACTACTTCGAGCTGATCCGCGGCGCCGAGATGCGGGCCCGCGTCTCGGAGTACACCCTGGTGCTGGTCAACGCCGAGGAGTCACCTCGGGTCGAGTGGGACCAGCTGCAGCGGCTGGCCGGCGCCGTCGACGGGTTCGTGCTCGCCGCGAGCCGGCTGCCCGACGAGAACCTCGAGCAGATCTCGGCCCAGCGCCCCGTCGTTCTCATGAGTCGAGAGCTGCCCGGGCTGGCCAGTGTCGTGCTCGACCACGTCGAGGGTTGCCGGCAGATCGTGGCCCACATCGCCTCGCTCGGGCACCGCGAGCTCGTCTACCTGGCCGGCCCCGCACACTCCTGGATGGCCGGGAACCGGTGGGCCGCCCTGTCGAGCGCCGCCGAGCAGGCCGGCATCGGCGCGCGTCGCCTCGGCCCCTTCACACCCAAGGTGAGCCAGGGAGGGGCGGCGGCCGACGCGGCGCTCAACGACGGGACCACGGCGATCGTCGCGCACAACGACCTGCTGGCCATCGGCGTCATGAACCGGCTCGCCCAGCGCGGGCTGCGAGTCCCCGACGACGTGAGCGTCGTCGGTTTCGACGACATCTTCGCGGCCGACCTGTGCACCCCTCGGCTGACCACCCTTGGCGGGGCGCACGTCGACGTAGGGCGTGCTGCTGTCGAGCTCCTGCTGACCGCGGAGACTCGGGCCCCCGACGACCAGCCTCGCGTGATCCTGCCGACCGAGCTCGTGCTGCGCGACTCCACCGGGCCGGCCCCCCTCCATCACGCCCGGAGCAATTGACGACGCCTGCGATCCCGGCACTCGTGCATGGCAACTGTGGCAACCACAGCACCCTTTGCCGAGTTCAGGTCACCGTGCCGAGATGACTGCAGCGGACCGGACTGGCTCGCGAGAGCGCCGCACGCCGGTGAAGGCCGCCGTGGCGGCGTGGTTCGGCAGTGCCCTGGAGTACTACGACTTCGCGATCTACGGCACCGCGGCCGCGCTGGTGTTCCCCGACATCTTCTTCCCGGAGGGCAACGACACGGCCAACAACGCCGCTGCCTTCGCGACGTTCGGCGTGGCGTACGTCGCGAGGCCGATCGGCTCGTTCCTGATGGGCCACATCGGGGACCGGGTCGGCCGCAAGAAGGTGATGATCGGGACCATACTGATGATGGGGATCTCGACCTTCCTGGTCGGTTGCCTGCCCACCTATCAGCAGGTGGGTCTACTGGCGCCGGTGCTCCTGGTGGTGCTCCGGCTGGTCCAGGGTCTCTCGGCCAGCGGGGAGCAGGCGGGCGCCAACTCGATGTCCTTCGAGCACGCGCCCGACCACCGCCGCGGTTACTTCACCAGCTACACCCTCAGCGGCACCCAGGGCGGCCAGATCCTGGCACCGGCGATCTTCCTGCCGCTCGCTGCGGCGCTCGACGACGACCAGCTGCAGTCGTGGGGATGGCGGATCCCGTTCTGGATCAGTGCCGTCGTGGTCGTGGTCGGGCTCGTCATCCGGCGCCGCCTGGACGAGACTCCCGAGTTCCGCGCCGAGGTGGAGACCGAGGACGGGTCCCCTGGTCCCCTCACGGTCTTGTTCAGGGATCACCGGGCTGGGGTGCTGCGAGTCTTCTTCGCGGCGTTCATCGCCACGGTGAACACCATGTTCGCGGTGTTCGCGCTCAACC
Organism: uncultured Actinomycetota bacterium; assembly: GCA_963825455.1. Taxonomy (GTDB): domain Bacteria; phylum Actinomycetota; class Actinomycetes; order Propionibacteriales; family Nocardioidaceae; genus Nocardioides. Next base: position 155,449 of record CAWGTG010000017.1, on the reverse strand, counting down.
TGGCGACCTCCGACGACTACGACATCGGCATCAGCGAGACTACGATGCTGTGGCTGGCCATCGTCGCCAACCTCGTCGCCATCGCGGTGATCCCGCTGTGGGCACTCCTGTCTGACCGGGTCGGCCGCAAGCCCGTCTTCATCACCGGCGCCCTGGGGAGCGCCGCCCTCGGCGTGGTCTTCTTCGGCGCGATCGCGCACGGCCAGGTCGCCCTGATGTTCGTCTCGGGAGTGGCCCTGGCCGGTGTCGTCTACTCGATGCCGAACGCTGTGTGGCCCGCCACCTACGCCGAGTACTTCCCGACCAGCGTCCGTCTCTCCGGCATGGCGATCGGCACCCAGTTCGGCTTCGCGCTGGCCGGGTTCACACCCACCATCGCCAGCGCACTCATCGGCTCCGACTCGAGCAACTGGGTCCGCGTGGCTCTCTTCATGGTGATCACATGTGCGATCTCCGCGATGGCCGTGGGCACCGGCCCTCGGGCCACCCACCGAGTGGCCACGGGTGACCTCGGCCGCAGCGTTACGCCGCAGGAGACACGGCGGATCCGGGTCAATGCGTGACCGGTGGACCTCGGCTGGAGCAGCGGAACGCGACCGCCTCGTCATGAGGCGGCCGCGCACGCCCTACGCGGAGAAGGCTCCGAGGAACTGACCCAAGGACGGCCGGCCGAGGTGACCGGCCTCCTGCATGATCCCGGGGGTCTCCGGGTCTGTGGCGAACGCCGTCCAGCCCGCCTCGTCCCAGTCGAAGACCGCCCACACCCGGTCCTCCTCGATCGGGTCGCGGTACACCGTGGAGCCCTTCGACCCGTGCGACCCGCGCTTGTCCGCGCCGGCCGTGCCGTAGACCTTCAAGAAGTGGTCGAGGTCCTTCACCTTCGTCGTGGCCAAGATCATCGTTCTCTCCCTCTCTCGCCAGCTCGTGTCGGCTGGATCAGGGGGAACACTCCACCGACGAGTCACCGGGCACATGAGGAGACCTCCTCATTCCGGGTCCCCGTTCGAGATGACGACCCGGTGCTCGAGCGCCCATCGGGTGGCCGCCGCTCGATTGGTCACGCCGAGCTTCGTGTAGATGTGCTGGATGTGGTTGTCGGCGGTCTTCGCCGAGATGAACAGCCGTTCGGACATCGCGCGAGTGGTCGCGCCATCGGCGATCAGCCGCAGCACCTGCATCTCCCGCGTGGTCAGGCCGGCCAGGGCGCCCTGCTGACCGGCGACGAGCAGCGCGTTCCGGGCGATGTCGATCTGGTTGAGCGCATAGGCCGCCGTGTCAGGGAGATCCATCGTCGAGCCGGTGGCGGCCCAGCGGTCCCACCGCTCGTCACCGACCTGGTCCCGCAGCCGCTGGTCCAGGTCGGCCAGCGTGGGGACGTGGTGGAGGCTGCCCGGTTCCTTCGACATGGCGCCGAGCAGGGTGCCGGCAACCGCGGGACGGCCGAGGCGTTCGAAGAGGGCCGGCAGGCTGGACAGGGTGATCGTCAGCTGGGCCAGCGCACCGGCGCGCAGGAACGCCTCGATCGAGACGCCGAACAGCGTCAGGGCCGCCTCGAGCTGTCCGTCCGAGGTGTGCAGCAGCCCGGCATCCCTCGCCACGAAACCCTCGAAGAACCGCACGTCGTGCGCACCGATGTACGTCACTGCCTCGTCCCAGGTCTGCAGCGCCCGCTCCGGGTCTGCCTTCGACCAGGCCAGGCCGACGATCCACGCGGTGTAGGCCACCCAGTACGGGTTGCCGAGGTCTCGCGCCGCCTCGACTGCCGCCTCGGTGAGCTCCAGCGCCTCGTCGAACCGGCCCGAGGACTGCAGGCCGTCGACGTAGGCGGCGATCCCGTACGCGCGCCCCGGTCCGGGCAGCGCCGCCACCTGGCTGGTCAGCTCGACGTAGCGATCCAGATTTCCGCAGTAGACCTGGCCGAGGGCCTCGATGAACGTCGCGTAGCCGGGCTCGCAGGACTCGTAGCCCGGTTGCGCCTCCAGCTCGGTGGCGCGGTGGGCGTGGGCGGTCGCGGCCGCGGCCCGCCCGACGAAGCAGGCATACCCCGCAGCGGCGTACAGCCGAGGTAGCCGCCGGACGTCGGCACGCGCTGCCTCCTCGAGCACCGTCTCCGCCCACCCGATCGTCTCGAACAGCTCGACCGAGAAGCCCATCAGCGCAGCGTGGGCGGCGACGTCGGTTGCCACCGCAACCTGGCCACGGTGGACGCTCCACCGGAACGCCGACCGCAGGTTGGCCAGCTCGACCTGCACCCACTCGACCTCGTCGTGCCACCCCGGCCCGTTCCAACGCTCCCATCGCAGTGCGGCTTCGCTCCCGAAGTGAGCCGAATGGCGATCGCGAACCGCCTCTTGATCGGACACCTCCGAGAGCCGCTCGAGCGCGAACGTCCGGATGGTCTCGAACATGCTGTACCGGGTCCGCGCAGCACCGTGGTGAGCGACGACCAGGGACTTGCGCACCAACGAGTCCAGCAGCCGCAGGGTGTCCACGTCGTCGGTCGCCTCGGCGACCGCACACAACGCGCGGAGGTCGAACCCGCCGGCGAACACCGACGCGGTGTGCAGCAGCGCTCGCTCGGCGTCGTCCAGCAGGTCGACGGACCAGGCCACCGTGCTGCGCAGTGTCGACTGACGATCCGGTCCGTGCTCAGGTCCGGTCAGGAGCCGGAACCGATCGCTGAGCCGGTCCCGCACCTCGGCCGCGCTCATCGCGGCCATGCGGGCCGCGGCCAGCTCGATGCCGAGGGGCAGCCCGTCGAGCGTCTCGCAGATCTCGACCACCGCCGCTGCGGTGTGCTCGTCGAAGATCCCGAAGCCGGGCCGGGCAGTGCCGGCTCGCTCCACGAACAGCCTCACCGCGTCGGAGGTCACCCCACCGTCGAGTGCCAACGGCGCAACAGACGCCACCGCCTCGCCGGCCACCAGCAGCCCTTCGCGCGACGTCGCCATGATCCGGGGCACATCAGAGCGGGCCAGGACCTGCCCGATGGCTGCGACGGCCGCTGCCAGGACGTGCTCGCAGTTGTCGATGACGATGAGCAGGCGCCGACCGGCCACCGCCTCGGCGACGGTGTCGACGACAGCGGTGTCGCCCTGAGGGGTGATGCCGAGGGCGTTGGCGATGGCGTCGGGCACGGCGTCGGCATCGCCGACGGGTGCCAGCTCCACCAGCCACACGCCGTCCGGGAACTCGTGCTCCAGCGCCGCCGCGGCCGACACAGCCAGCCGCGTCTTGCCCACGCCGCCGACACCACTGAGAGTCACGAGCTGGTGCGTGCGGACCAGTGCCGCGACCTCAGTCAGCACCTCGTCGCGCCCGATCAAGGTCGTGGCCGACCTCGGCAGGTTGCCTCGGCGTACCCCCCGGCTCACGGCGTCAGTCTGGCAAGAACGGCGTGAGTAGTCTTGGGTCGGCTCGGAGGGGGCCCGAGATGGACGATCTGACGCTGCTGACCCGCGCGGAGCACGAGATGAGCCGCGTCATCGGAGAGCTCGCCGACGCGGAGATGGATCTCGACAGCAACTGCCCGCCCTGGACCGTCCGCCGCCTCGCCAGCCATGCGATCAAGAACCAGCTGTTCTGGGCCGGCCTCGTGACCGGTCATGAACTCATGCCGCAGGACGAGGCCATGGCCGCGGTGCCCTACGAAGGAGACCTGGGTCCGATTGCGGCCGAGGTCGCGTCGCGGGTGGTGGAGCTGTGGCACACCGACGGGGTGATGACCGCGTCCCACGAAACGCCGTTCGGAGCGCTGCCCGGCGCCGTCGTCATCAACTTCGCTCTCGTCGACGCCGCCGTCCATGCCTGGGACGTCTCCGCGAGCGTGGGCCGCGCCATCGAGTTCCCACCCGAATGGATCCCCGGGATGACGGGGGTCGTTGAGCTGACCTGCACCGAGCACAGCGTGGAGATCGGACTGGTCAAGCCACCCACCACGCCACCCCCCGGCGCCACCGACACGCAGCGGTTGATGGCCGCAGCGGGTCGGACGATCCCGGGCTGACCACCTGGTGAACGCGTCCGCGAGGCTGAGCTCAAGGCTCACTGCACGCAGGCGGTCCCACCGCAGGTGGCGAAGGCGTTGAGCCGGTTGGTCAGGGTGGTGATGGTGCTGGCCGGTGGGTCATTGGCGCTCGAGGCGTCCCCGAGCAGGTTGGTGTTCTCGGCGGGGTCGGTGGTCAGGTTGTAGTACTCGCGGGCGATGACCGCGCCCTGGGGGTTGTAGGTCTGGATGTACTTGGTGGTGGCGGTGCGCACCATCCGCCAGGACGGGATGTTCGGGTTCGCGGTGTCCACGTAGTACTCGCTGTACATCGTCGACCGATGGCCGGGCGCGAGCAGTGACTCGCCGTCGAGCCGCGGCGCACCGGCGGGCAGCGTGAAGCCCGCCGCCTCGAGCATGGTCGGCAGCAGGTCGAGGTACGACGTCAGCCGCGTCGTGTCCGTGCCGGCCGTGACGTGCCCGGGCCAGCGGATCCACAGCGGGACCCGGACGGTGGGCTCGTACGGCACGAACTTCTCCCACCGCCCGTGCTCGCCCCAGTTGTAGCCGTTGTCGGACGTGAAGACCACGAGCGTGTTGTCCAGAACCCCACGGTCGGAGAGCAGCTGCATCGTCGCGGCGAACTGGTCATCGGCGCTCATGGCCGCCCGCAGCTGGCTCTGGCACATCGCCTGGCCCTGCGCCGTCGTGTAGTTCATCTTGCGCACGTAGGCAGGCTTGTCCGACCGGTCTGCCTCCGGGACGCCGGAGCAGGTCCCGACGTTCGCCGACGCGTACGCGGTATCCGGGACGGCGAGCTGCGTGGTGGTGCCGTTCTGGGTCACGTCCACCCAGTGCGGAGCCTGCGGGGTCTCGTAGAGGAGGAACGGCTTCGAGCCGGAGAGCGCGCTCGTGATGTAGGACCGACCCTGCGTGCCGAGGTACGTCGTCGAGTAGCCGGAGCTCTTCTTGGACTTCCCGTCGATCTTCACCTGGACGTTGCTGTAGCCGCCCCACATGACGGTGGAGTGGTCGAAGCACGGCGGCAGCGTCGTCTTGGGCCAGGTGGTGAGGAACTTGCCGTCGAGGTACGTCGCGTAGCCGGCGGTACGCAGGTAGCAGGCCATCGAGTGCGGGCCGTCGAACAGCGGCCCCTCCTGCTGGTTGTGCACGCCGTTGTTGTGCGGGTAGCGGCCGGTCATCAGCGAGGACCGGGACGGACAGCACGAAGGGTCCGCGACGAACATCTGCGTGTACCTGCGGCCGCCCGCCATCCACGCTCTGGTCTTGGGCATGAACTGCAGGGGGTCGATCGCTCCGGGGAAGGCGTCGCGGAGGTCGTCGAGGTTGTAGACGAAGATGTTCGGCTGTGCCGCCGCCGCCGCCGCGGCCGCTGCAGCCGGCGGCTGGGCACCGGCTGCTGGGGCGGTACCGGCGTCGTGGCCCCCGGTGGCAGTGAGCGGCGTGCCCACGACGAGCGCGGCGACCGCTGTCGCGCACCACAGAGCGGAGCGCACCGGGCGCAGGTGTGAGAAGCGCTTGCTGGCCATCAGACCCTCCGGCCACAACGACAACACAGCGGCGGGCCGGAATCATCGCCCAACTTGAGGACGACCGAAAAGACCCCCGATTTGGGTGGTGTCTTCCGCCGGTGTGGTTCCTAGCGTCGGGAGTCGGGCGAGTGGAGGACTCCTGTGATGACGTGGCGGACTGGCAGAACGGCCGCGCTCGTCGCGGTCATCAGCATGCTCGGCCTGAGCCAGGCAGGGCAGGCAGCGGCCCGCCCGGCCGCGCCGGCCGCCCTGGCGGCCCTGGTCAGCCCGGGTGCCCCGTGGACCTGGGGCGCGAACTCCTTCGGGCAGCTCGGCGACGGCACCACGACGGCGCGGCGGACGCCGGGCGTCGTCCCCGGGCTCGACGACGTCGTCGACCTGCACGGCGGCCGCGAGCACGTGATCGCGCTCCGCTCGAACGGCACGGTCTGGGTCTGGGGCAGCAACGGCGAGGGCCAGCTCGGGCTCGGCACCACCACCAACCGTCCGAACCCGACCCAGGTGCCGGGACTGGCCAACGTGCGGGCGGTGGAGACCGGACACAACCTGTCGCTGGCGCTGATGGCCGACGGGACGGTCCGGACCTGGGGTCTCAACGCCGACGGCCAGCTCGGCGACGGCACGACGACCTTGCGCCGCAGCCCCGTCACCGTCGTCGGGCTCAACAACGCCACGGCGATCGCCGCCGGACGGAACATGAGCTACGCGATCCGCGCCGACGGCACCGTGGTCGGCTGGGGCCGCAACGACGAGGGGCAGCTCGGTGACGGCACGGCCGTGCGGCGTACGACGCCGGTCCGCGTCGGCACCCTGACCAACGTGGTCCAGATCGCCGCGGGACGCGACCACGGTCTGGCGCTCACCGGCGACGGGACGGTGTGGGCCTGGGGGTCCAACGACTACGGACAGCTCGGCAACGGCAACCACACCGACCGGGTCACGCCGGCCCCCATCCTGAGTGGCGTCCGGGAGGTGATCGCCGGGGCACATCACTCCTACGCCCTGCGTACGGACGGGACGGTCGCAGCCTGGGGGCGCAACTACCGGGGCAACCTGGGTGACGGCACCACCACCGAGAGGCTGACACCCCGGACGGTCCTGAACCTGTCGAACGTGACCTCGATCGGCTCTGGTCGTGACACCGGGATGGCGGTGCTGGCCGACGGCCGGCTGATGGCCTGGGGCAACAACTCGGCGGGACAGGTCGGCGACGGCACCACGACCACCCGCACCACCCCGGTGGTGGTCCCCGGGATCAGCGGCGCGACGCTCGCCGGTGGCGGCGGTGCGGAGTACTCCGTCGTCCTGGTCTCGTCGGGACCCCCGCCTCCGCAGGACCCGGTCGCGGCATTCACTGCGAGCTGCGAGGTCACCGTGTGCTCGTTCGACGCGAGCGCGTCCGACGACCCGGACGGCGACATCGTCCGCTACGACTGGAACTTCGGGGACGGGAACACCGCCCCCGACGCCGGCGCGGTCTTGCCGCACACCTATGCCGCCGAGGGCACCTACACCGTCACCCTGACCGTGACCGACGACACCGACGCGACCGACACCGCCAGCCAGCAGGTCGTCGCGGAGGACGACCCACCGCCTCCGGTCGGGCCCGAGTGGCGCCTGGCGGCATCCTCCGACTCCAACGTGAGGGCCCCGGGAGTCTTCATCCCGGCGTCCGTGCAGCCCAGCGACCGGCTCGTGGCCTTCGTGACGACCAACCGGGCCGCGACCCTGACTCCGCCGAATGGCTGGAGCGTGCTCGGCACCGTCTCCGACGGGACCGAGCTGAGGTCCTGGGTGTTGAGCAGGATCGCGGGTCCCGGCCTTGCCGGCACCACCTTCACGGTCCAGCTCGACGCTGTCTCCAAGGCCAGCGTTGCGCTTCTGGCCTACAGCGGTGCCGGCGCACCCTCGGCGCTGACCAACCGGGCCGAGGGCACCACCGCCACGCGCACCCACGCCGCACCGAGCGCAGCGGTGGCGAGCAATGCGTCCACCGTGCTCCGCTACTACGTCGACAAGGGCGCGAACGCACACACCTGGACGCTGTCCCCGTCGCTCGTGCAGCGCGCCGCCACGACCGGCAGCGGCAGTGGCTTCCTGACCGTGTCGCTCGGCGAGCAGACCGGGGTCGCAGCGGGGACGGTTGCTGCCCTCTCCGCGACCTCCGGCATCTCATCCGCGAAGGCCATCGCCTGGACCCTCGTTCTGCCACCCGCCTGAAGGAGAGAACTCATGTCCGCGTCCACCCGCACCCTGGCATGCACTGCTGGTCTCACGTTGTGCGCGGTGGCGATGCTCCCCGGGGCGCCGGGGGTCGCGCAACCAGACGTCACCCCGGCCGGGGCAACGCCCCAGGTCGTGGTGTCGGACCCTCAGGTCGACGTCTTCGCGCCCGCGCTGTCCCACACCGGTCGCTACGTCGCCCACCTCGCCATCCGCCGCGGTCAGAGCCCGGCGGTCCAGCAGGTGCGGCGTACCGACGTGAGCACGGGCGGGTCCGTGCTGGTCAACCCGTCGGTCGACGGGGGCGTGGCGGTCGGCAACTACAGCCGGCCACCGGTCATCTCCTCGAACGGCACCCGGGTGGCGTACTCGACGGACGCGACCCGGCTGGTCGCCGACGACACCAATGGTGCATTCGACGCGTTCGTGAGGGACGTGCCCGCGCATGCCACCTTGCTGGCGAGCGTCTCGTTCGACGGTGATGTCGCCAACGGCGACGTCGGCCAGGCCTCCCTCTCGAGGAACGGCCGGTACGTCGCGTTCACCAGCGACGCGACCGACCAGGTGCCTGGCTCGACCACCACGAACTCCGACGTCTTCCGGAGGGACCTGTCCACCGGCACCACGGTTCAGGTGACGGTCCGGCCGAATGGCTCGCCGTCAGTGGGGCCTGGCGCCGCGAGCAGCGACATCTCCTCGAACGGGAACGTCGTGGCCTTCACGAGCTACAACACCGACCTCGTCCCAGCCGACAGCGACGACGGCGAGGAGGCCGACCTGTTCGTCCGCAACATGACGACCGAACGGACCCGGTGGCTGAGCAAGGGGTTCCCCGCCGGGGCCAACCCGGGTGGTGTCGTCATCTCACCGAACGGGCGCTGGGTCTCCACCCGGTGGGACGACGGCAGTCTGCGCCTGACCAAGGCCGGGACGGGTGTCACGACGACCGTGACCGCCAACGGCTACGCGCTCCTCGGTTCGTTCTCGAGCCTGCAGGACCGGTTCGTCTACATGTCCGGCGGGACGCCGTACGTGCTTGCCCTGTCCTCTGGTGTCTCCACCGCTGTCCCCGTGCCCGCCGGTGGCTTCGTCACGACGGTGACCATCTCCGGCAACGGTGACTACGCGGCCTACGACTTTGCACCCGACGACGGCAGTGCCAGCCGGATCTTGCGAGTCGCCCTCTGAAGTCGTTTCTGGAGTCGATTCTGGAGCCGCCTGTCGGAATCGAACCGACGAGCTTCTCATTACGAGTGAAGTGTCCTTCGCATGCCCCTGTGCAGGCTGACCCCATCGTTTCGCGGGACTTTCCCGGGACTTTCGCGGGACCGTAGGGATCTGGCGAGGGTCGGGTGCTCCGACCTTCTTCATTCCGGCTCCACGTAGACGCGGGCCTTAGACACACCATCAGTGCTATGAGCGCAGCGCAGGATCAGGATGATGAAGAAGATGAGGATCAGCCGGTTCTGGGGTTTCGGCGCGCACGCTCACCGAACCGGTCGAGGGCTTCGAGGACCTCAGTCGCCTGCCAGACGACGTTCCTCTTCTGACCCTCGCCGTGGACGGTCTTGGGCTTGGAAAGGGCCCCAGCCTCATGGAGTTGGCGGAGCGCGTTGTCGGCCGCTGGCTGGGTGACCTTCATGGCCTCCTGGATCAATTTGGAGGTCACTGACGCCTGGCGGAGCAAGAACGGCAGGACGCGCCAGGCGACCGCGTCCTTGCGGGCACGGAGGTTGTTTGCCCAGCTGTCATGCAGTGTCTTCAGGTCGTTGGCGAGTTGCTGTCCGTTGCGAACGGCGGCGAATGCGGCCCGGCTGAACTCTTCGATGATCGGATTCGGGTCGCCGTTGCGGTAGGCGGTCAGCGCGTCGTAGTAGGCGTCAGTGTCGGACAGCAGTCCCGCAGACACCGGAACCGTGGTTCGGGTGGTTGCTCCACCTTTGCGAAGCATGACGTGGACAAGGGCTCGCCCGGCACGTCCGTTTCCGTCGTTGAACGGGTGAATTGTTTCGAACTGGGCGTGCGCGATGGCCGCCTGGGCCAGCAGCGGGAGGTCCGTCCGCTCGGAGAACCCGCAAAGGTCCTTGATCGATTCTTGGATCCTGGAATCTTGCGGCGGGACAAAGTCTGCCCGATGTGGTGAGTAGTCGGTTCCGCCGATCCAGACCTGCTGATCACGGAACCGGCCCGTGTCGGCTCGGTCCTGTCCGTGCATGAGGGCTTCGTGGACGGCCAAGATGTGGTCGGGGGTCAGGAGTCCGGTGAGTTCGAGGGCGCGGTTCATCGCCTCGACGTTTGCCCGGACGAGGCTGGCGTTCGACCCAAACTTGGCCAGGCCGACGTCGGCCAGAGACAGAGCCTTGGCGCCGACGGTGATGTTCTCGATCTGTGAGGACGACGCGGACTCGGTCCGAAGTAGGACCGCAGACAGCGGGGCGAACTCCCCGTCGAACATGGCGGAGAGTTCGGCGTCAAACCGCGTGATCGCCGCCCGCGCGTCTTCCGCCCTCGCCGCAACATCCGGATCGATGTCGAACTGCATGGGCTCGATGGCCACGGGCACCGCTGCCCGGTAGAGACTCCCGACGAGCGACAACCGCCTGCGATCCATCGTTTGGACAGGCGTCGTTGGCTCCCAGGTAACGTCTTCCCAGGACAGCGCCAGCCCGTCCGTTTGCGTCACGTCGATCCCTGTCTCGGTCGTCTCGTTAGAAAAGGATAACTCATTATCCTTTTCTATGGGATCCTTGGAGAACGATCACTCGCGAGTCCGCGTCGTCCAGTCGCACGACGCGTGCTCTTTGTGGATCGAGTCTCGACCCGGTTGTCGTGGGTTTCCCGGGAGTCTCCCGGGATCAAGCAACCGATCCGTCAGTCGGGAGCCTGCTGCGGCATACAAACGCGCAGGTCAGGGACCACTTCTTGAGCCGCCTGTCGGAATCGAACCGACGACCTTCTCATTACGAGTGAGACGCTCTACCGACTGAGCTAAGGCGGCGTGCCGCCCGGTGGGCAGCCCGCGGAAGTCTACGGATCCGCGGACCCAGTCGCCAAAACGGAAAAAGTCGCTCCCTGCCGGCCGGCAGGGAGCGACTCAGATCGCCGAGTGCACTCAGGCGGCGACGGTCTGGCGGTGGTCGATGCGGCTGCCGGTGAGCATGGTCTGCTCGGCGCCGCACCAGCACTCGAAGGCAACGATGATGCCGTGGTCGGTGTTGACGAGCGAGGTGACCTGGCTCGGGAAGATCAGCTGGCGCTTGTCGCACGCGGTGCAGTGGTGGTCGAACATTGGGAGCCCCCTTCAGGTCTCTCGCGAGAGTCAGTACTACCGGACACCACAAGTGTGACTGACCAGTAGCAATAGGGGTAGCCTGACTTTCCAGTGACTTCCCAAGGAGAGTCCTATGCTTTCTCTGCACCAGCTGACCTGCTTCCTGAGCGTCTACGAGCACGGGTCGCTGACCCGGGCGGCCGAGGAGCTCGGCTACGCGCAGCCATCGGTCTCCGAGCAGGTCCGGGCGCTCGAGAAGTCGCTCGGCGTGCAGCTGTTCCGGCGGGTCGGGCGCGGCGTCGTACCGACCACGGTGGCGGACACGCTCCGGCCGCACGCCGAACGCACCCTGGCCGCGGCGGAGGACACCCAGCGGGCCGCGCAGGCAGCGAAGTCGTTCGAGACCGGGACGATCCGGTTCGGGATGTTCGGCACCGCGCGGCTGTACGCCGGCGCGGGGCTGGTCGCCGACGTCCTCGAGCGCCACCCCGGCGTCCGGGTGGAGCTGATCGGCCAGAACTCCAGCGAGGTCGCCGAGGAGCTCCGGCGCGGTCGGCTCGAAGCGGCGATGATCGCCATCGCCTCGCTCGAGAGCGAGGGGTTGGAGATCATCCCGGTTGCGCGGGACGAGGTCGTCTACGTCAGCAGCGACCCGGAGCGGGTCGCCACCCCTGTGACCGCGAAGCGGCTCAGCGAGGCCAGCCTGGTGATGCCGGAGACGACCTGGCGGGCCACCGACTCGACCCGCATCATGCTCCGCCAGATGCTGCACGAGACCGGACTCAACCCGCTCACGCGGATCGAGGTCGAGGACGTCGAGATCGCCGTGGAGCTCGTGGGGATGGGGCTCGCGGACACGATCATCCCGCGCGGCGCGGCCGAGCAGCTCCTCCCGCGGCTCGCCCCGCGGGCCCAGTGGGTCTCGCTGCGCCCGAAGCTGTTCGACATGTTCGCGATCGTGCACCGCCGCGGGGCCACCCTCTCCCCGGCCGCGCAGCTCATGATCGAGCTCGCCACGAAGCGCATCCGAGCCATCGCGCAAGCTGTCTAGCCGGTCAGCACTCCAGCCCGTCCTGAGGAACGGTGCCGTCCACGAGGTAGCCCTCGACCGCGTCGTCGACGCAGTCGTTGCCCGAGTTGTAGCCGGTGTGACCGTCGCCGTCCCGGCTGACCAGGACGCCGGACTGCAGCTGGTCGGCGAGGTGCACGGCCCACTGGTACGGCGTCGCCGGGTCGCGGGTGGTGCCGACGACCACGATCGGCGCCGCACCCGCTGCGTCGATCCTTCTGTCCTTCTCGGTGGACTCGACCTGGATCCCGTGACAGCCAATCAGACCCCAGGCGAACACCTCGCCGAAGGTCGGCGACTCCTGCTCGAACTCCGGGATCTGGTCCGGCACCTGGTCGGCGCTGATCGAGTAGGGGTCGTCCAGGCAGTTGATCGCGAGGATCGCCTCCGCTGCGTTGTTCGCGTAGGTGCCGTCGTTGTTGCGGGACAAGTAGACGTCGGAGATCCGAAGGAGCACGCTCCCGTCGCCATCCAGCGCGAACTGCAGTGCCTGGTCGAGCACCGGCCAGAGCTCCCTGGCGTAGAGCGGGTAGAGCAGGCCGTAGAACGCGTTGCCCGCGGAGACCTCGCGGTCGGAACCGGAGGAGGGGAGCGGCTGCTCGTCAACGCTGGCGATAAGTTCCTGGATGGTCTTCAGCCCGTCGTCCAGAGTCTCGCCGAGGAAGCAGTCGCCCTCGTCGACGCAGTTCTGGACGTAGGAGCGCAGGGCCACCTCGAAGCCGCCGGCCCCTTCAAGCATGCGCTCCCGGCGGCCGATGGACAGGTCGACCGCGCCGTCGAGCACCATCCTTCCGACCTTGTCAGGGAACAGGTCGGCGTACGTCGCACCGAGCTGGGTGCCGTAGGAGGCGCCGATGTACAGCATCGTCGCCTCCCCGAGCGCGGCCCGCAGCACGTCCATGTCCCGAGCCGCCTCGACGGTGGTGACGTGACCGATCAGGCTGTCGGAGTTGTCGACACAGCCCTGGAAGAACTCCTCCTGGCCAGCCTCGACGTCCGCCGCCTCCTGCGGGGTGTCCGGGTCAGGGTCCTCGGCGGTGAACGCGTCGAGCTCCTGGTCGGAGATGCAGTCGACCGGGTCGGAGTCGCCGGTGCCGCGGGGGTCGAAGCCGACGATGTCGAAGTCCTTGCGGATCACGCCGCCGAACGCGGCCGATGCGTTCTCGGCGTACGACGTGCCCGGCACGCCCGGGCCGCCCGGGTTGACGATCAGTGAGCCGACCCTGTGCGCGGGCTCGTCGGCAGGGTCCTTGAGCAGCGCCAGCTGGATCGTCTGGCCGCCCGGGTCCTTGTAGTCGATGGGCACCTCGAGCGTGGCGCACTCGAACCTCTCCCCGCACAACTCCCAGGTCAGCTGCTGGGAGTAGAACGACGCAAGCGTGGCCTTGGGCGGCTCGCTCGCACCGGGCTCGGGCGTCGGGGTGGCTGCCAACGACGGCGTCGGATCCTGGGAGGGGCTGTCGGCGTCCGTCTGGAGGCTCCCCACGACGGCGAACACCACCACCGCCACGAGCGCGAGGACGACGAGCCCAGCGATCAGTCGCGACGCCTTCATCCGCGGGCTCGGTCGGGAGCCTTGAGGGCGACCATCATCGACTCGAGGGCGAGGGCCACCGGGACATTGAACTCCAGCATCTGCTCGCGTGCGGCGAAGATCGCGGCAATCCGCCGGAGGTTCAGCTCGGGGGTCGAGGTGCGGACGACGTGCTCGACGTCGCCGCGGATCTCCTCGTTGACCAGCATCCCGGGCGCACCGGTCGCGACCGCTATCGCGTCACGATAGACCGACATCAGGTCCATGAGCCCCCGGTCCACCATGTCGAGGTGGCGCCGCTTGGCGCGGGTGCGCTGCCCCCTCTCGAGGGCGGAGAGCGCCGGCGCGTAGTCGCGTGGCCGCCGACCCCGCTCCACCACGCCGTAGGCCACGTCGAGATCGGCCTTGTCGCGTGCGTCGAGCTCGCTGGTGACCTCGTCGGCCTCCTCCTTGGTCACCTCGGCCAGGTTGGCGGCCGCGGTCATGCAGGCGCCCAGCGAAGTCAGCTTGGCGGGGTAGGAGACCACCTCGCGGCGGCGGTTGCGGGTGCTCTCGTCGCGCGCCAGGGCGCGGGCCCGGCCGATGTGACCCTGGCTGGCTCGGGCGGCGTACGACGCCAGCGACTCCGGCACGGCGTCCTTGCGGACCAGGAACGCCGCGACGTCCTCGGTGGTCGGGGTGGTCAGCGTGACCAGCCGGCACCGCGAGCGGATCGTCGGGAGGACGTCTTCCACGGTCGGCGCGCAGAGCATCCAGACCGTGCGCTTGGTCGGTTCCTCGATCGCCTTGAGCAGCGCGTTGCAGGCCTGCTCGGTGAGGCGGTCGGCGTCCTCGACAATGATCACCTGGGAGCGCCGTCCGGACGGCGCCAGCGCCGAGCGACGGACAAGGTCGCGGACCTCGTCGACGCCGATCGAGAGCTTCTCGGTGCGGACCATCGTCACGTCGGCGTGCGAACCGGCGAGCACCGTGTGGCACTCGTGACACTCGCCGCAGCCGGCTTCCGGCCCCGGCCCGCGCTCACACACGAGCGCCGCCGCGAAGGCCACCGCTGCGTTGGAGCGGCCCGACCCGGGTGGCCCGGTGAACAGCCACGCGTGGCTCATCCCGTGGCCGCCGGCCGCGGCACGCAGCGCCTCGATCACCCGGTGCTGGCCGACCAGGTCGTCCCAGACCGTCATCGCCTCGCCTGCCCCAGCATCGGTGCCAGTCGCTCGTCGATGGCCGCGGCGATGTCGTCGACCGGGCTCCGCGCGTCGAGCACGAGGTAGTGGTCGGGGTCGGCGGCGGCCAGCTCGAGGAACGACTGCCGGGCGCGCTCGTGGAAGTCGAGCGACTCGGCCTCGATCCGGTCGCGGCCCTCGAACCGAGCCAGGCCCTCGTGCGGGTCGACGTCGAGCACCACGGTCAGGTGCGGCCGCAACCCATGGGTGGCCCACCGAGCGACCACCTCGACCTCGGCGAGGGCCAGCTCGCGTCCGGAGCCCTGGTAGGCCAGCAGCGTGTCGACGTAGCGGTCGGTGATCACCACCTCGCCCCGGTCGAGAGCCGGCTGCACGACGGTGTCGACGTGCTCGGCCTTGTCGGCGGCGTACAGCAAGGCCTCGGTGCGGTGCGACAGCTCGCCGGTCTCGGGGCTGAGCACGATCCGGCGCAGCTCCTTGCCGACCGCCGTGTCACCGGGCTCGAAGGTGAGCAGTACGGCGTATCCCGCGGCCTGGAGCCGCTCCGTCAGCAGCCGCGCCTGCGTGGACTTGCCGGAGCCCTCTCCGCCCTCGAAGCAGACGAAGACGCCGGTGGGCGCGTACGTCGCTGGGGTGATCACGCGCCGAACCTACGGGGCGACGGGGACACGACCAACCCGGAGGCGGCCGGATAGCGTGCCGCCCATGCCGGCGACTGCTCCCCATCCGCCCGACACCGACTGCTATTCGTGCAGACACAACGCCGCCGCCGACCTCCCGTGGCGTGAGCGAGCCGTCGTCACGCCGTACTGGCGGGTGGTGCACTCCTTCAGCTCCGCGCTCCCGGGCTGGCTGGTGCTGGTGCCTCTGCGGCACGTCACCGCCCTGGATGAGCTCACGGACGACGAGCTGGTCGAGCTCGGCCTGTTGCAGGGCCGGGTCTCTACGGCGTTGCGTGAGGTGGTCGGATGCGTCAAGACCTACTCGATGCTGTACGCCGAGGCGGAGGGGTTCGCGCACCTGCATGTCCACCTGGTCCCGCGGATGCCCGACCAGCCCGAGGACCGACGTGGCCCGGCCGTCTTCGGCTATCTCGGCGAACGGGAGTCGAACTGGGTCTCGGCCGATGAGATGGACCGGATAGCGCGAGAGGTGGGGACGCGGGTCAGTCTCTCGACATCGGACTGACCGCCGGCACGCCTGAGTCAGCTCTTCTTCGCAGCCTTGGTCGTCTTCTTGGCTGACTTCGCTGTGCCCGACTTCTTGGCGGGCGCCTTCTTGGCGCCCTTCTTCGCGGCCTTCTTGGCCGGGCCGCGCTCGCGGCGCTCGGCGAGCAGCTCGGCGGCGCGCTCGAGGGTGATCGACTCGACGCTGTCGTCCTTGCGAAGCGTGGCGTTGTACTCGCCGTCGGTGACGTACTCACCGAACCGTCCCGACTTGACCACCACCGGCTGACCCGAGACCGGGTCGTTGCCGAGCTCCTTCAGCGGAGGGGCCGCCGCGGCCCGGCCGCGCTGCTTGGGCTGGGCGTAGATCCGCAGGGCCTCGTCGAGGCCGATCGTCAGGAGCTGGTCCTCGGAGGTCAACGACCGGGAGTCGGTGCCCTTCTTGAGGTAGGGGCCGTAGCGGCCGTTCTGGGCGGTGATCTCCTCACCCGACTCCGGGTCGGCGCCGACCACGCGCGGCAGTGACAGCAGCTTGAGGGCGTCGTCGAGCGTGATGGTGTCGAGCGACATCGACGTGAACAGCGAGCCGGTGCGGGGCCTGGCGTTCTTGGGTGCGTCCTCGGGCAGCACCTCGGTGACGTAGGGGCCGTAGCGGCCGTTCTTCGCGACCACCTCGAGTCCGGTGTCGGGGTGCACGCCGAGCTGGATCTCCTCGCCCGCGGGGTTGGCGAACAGCTCCTTGGCCTTCTCGAGGGTGAGCTCGTCGGGAGGCAGGTCGTCGGGCACGTTGGCGCGTTTGCCGGTCGGGTTGCCCTCGTCGTCGGGTCCCTCGAGGTAGGGGCCGTAGCGGCCGACCCGCAGGTTGATCCCCAGCTCAGGGTCACCGATCGGGAACGTCGCCAGCTCACGGGCGTCGATCTCACCGAGGTTGGTGATCAGGTGGTGCAGCCCCTCCACCCGCTCCGAGCCGAAGTAGAACTCATGCAGCTCGGTGACGCGGTCCTTGTGACCGGCAGCGATCTCGTCGAGCACGTCCTCCATGCCGGCGGTGAACTCGTAGGAGATCTGTCGGGGGAAGTGCTCCTCCAGCAGCCTGATCACCGAGAACGCCAGCCAGGCCGGCACCAGCGCGGTGCCCTTCTTGTAGACGTAGCCGCGGTTGAGGATCGTCCCGATGATGGAGGCGTACGTCGAGGGCCGGCCGATCTCGCGGTCCTCGAGCTCCTTGATCAGCGTGGCCTCTGTGTAGCGGGCCGGCGGCTTGGTCTCGTGGCCGAGCGCGTTGAGAGCGGCGGCGGAGATGGGGTCGCCCTCGCGCAGCTCGGGCAGCGGCACCTGGTCGTCGTCCGAGCGCTTGCCGCCCTCGGTCCCCTCGACGTAGGCCTTGAGGAAGCCGTGGAAGGTGATCACCCGCCCGGACGCAGAGAAGACGACGTCGCGGCCGTCGGACGCCGCACCACCGATGCGGACCGAGACCGACTGGCCGACGGCGTCCTTCATCTGCGACGCGACGGTGCGCATCCAGATCAGCTCGTAGAGCCGGAACTGCTCGCCGGTCAGACCGGTCTGCGCCGGCGTACGGAACGACTCGCCGGACGGGCGGATCGCCTCGTGGGCCTCCTGGGCGTTCTTGACCTTGCTGGTGTAGACCCGCGGCTGGTCAGGGACGTACTCCGCACCGAACAGCTCGCGGACCTGCGACCGGGCTGCGTCGACGGCCGCGCTCGACAGCGTGGTCGAGTCGGTGCGCATGTAGGTGATGAAGCCGTTCTCGTAGAGCCGCTGGGCGACCGACATCGTCACCGACGCGGACATGCCGAGCTTGCGGCTCGCCTCCTGCTGCATCGTCGTGGTGCGGAACGGCGCGTAGGGCTGGCGGCGGTAGGGCTTGGCCTCGACCGAGCGTACGTCGAACGTCGTGTCGTCGAGGGCCTGCACGAGTCCCTCGGCGCCGGCGCGGTCGAGGTGGACGCGACCGCCCTTCTTGTCCTTGATCTGGCCGTCCTCGCCGAAGTCGGACCCGCTCGCGACCCGCTGGTCGTCGATCGAGTGCAGCTTGCCCGGGAACATCCGCGGGTCCTTCTCGGCACCGGCGTCGAAGGTCCCCTCGATGTCCCAGTACGACGCGACCCGGAATCTCATCCGGTCGCGCTCCTTGTCGACGACCAACCGCGTCGCGACGCTCTGGACCCGGCCGGCGGACAGGCCGGACATGACCTTCTTCCAGAGGACCGGGCTGACCTCGTAGCCGTAGAGGCGGTCGAGGATGCGCCTGGCCTCCTGGGCCTCCACGAGGTCGTCGTTGATCTGGCGCGGGCTCGCGACCGCGGCGAGGATGGCTGCCTTGGTGATCTCGTGGAACACCATCCGGTGCACCGGGATGCCCTTGGGCTTGAGCTCGTCTAGCAGGTGCCACGCGATCGCCTCGCCCTCGCGGTCCTCGTCGGTGGCGAGGTAGAGCTCGTCGGCGTCCTTGAGCAGCGTCTTGAGCTTGGAGATGTGTGCCTTCTTGTCACGCGGCACGACGTAGTAGGGCTCGAAGCCGTTGTCGACGTCGACCGCGAGGCGGCCCCACGGCTTGTCCTTGATCTTCGCCGGCGTCTCCGCGGCGCTCTGTGGGAGGTCGCGGATGTGGCCGATGGAGGACTCGACGACGTAGCCCTGGCCGAGGTACCCGCCGATCGTGCGGGCCTTCGCCGGGGACTCGACGATCACCAACTTGTGTGCCACTGCCTGCCTTTTCCTTCTCTCTGCGTGCCGCAACCCCACTGTCTGAGCGGGGTCACGGCTGGTCACGGTAGCGCGTGATCACCACATCTGATTCCCCGAGGGCCGACGCGGGACGCCACCGATGAGTGCACCACACTCGCCGGGTCAGTCCGTTCATGTCCCGCCATCTCAGCGCGAGCATCCTGCTCGCCAGCACCGATCCGGACCGGCTTCGCTCCTTCTACAGCACCGCGTTCGACGTCGAACCCGACGAGAACGGCACGGTCGTCCTCGGAGGCCTCGGCGTGATCTTCGACCACCGGGACGACGTGGCCGAGCGTACGCCGGAGCCCCGCGTCGTGCTCAACATCGACACCGAGGACGCCGCCAGCGTGGTGGAGCGGATCGAGGGAATGGGGGTCACGTTCTCGGTGCGTCTCGAAGACCGTGGCCCCGGAGTCTTTTCGACGTTCGAGGACCCGGACGGCAACCTGACGCAGGTCCTGCAGATGACGCAGGAGTACCGTGACACGCACTCGCGCTAGTCCGACCCGCTGACCAGGAACCCTTCGTCCACGAGCTCACGCACGACCGGGAGGTACGTCGCGCGCGTCTCGGCCGGGTCGCGGTCGAGCAGCTGGGCGACCGCGTCGAGGAGTGCTCCGACGGCCAGTTCGCCGTCGCAGGCACCGACCAGGGCCGCGACGACGGTGTCGGCCCGGCGGGCGCGCCGGAAGCCGCGCTGCTGGCGGAGCACGATCGCCTCCGGGTCCTCCGCGCCGACGGGCCCGACCGTCTCCTGGGCCACGTCCGCACGGACGCGAAGGGTCGCGTTGAACGACACCTCCGTCGTCAGCCCGTCGGCCCAGCCGAGGATCGCCGGCGCGATCGGCTGCTCCACGTCGTACGGCCAGTCCCAGAGGTCGTGCCGGCCGGTGCCGCCGTTGCGGAGGTTGACCCAGCCGAAGCCCACCGCCTCGACTCTCTGCTCCTCCAGCCAGGCGAGCCAGGTGTCGTAGCGACGGCGGTACTCAGCCGGATCGCCGCCCGTCGCCGGGTGGTGCCCGGAGTCCTTGAGCCACAGCTCGACGTACGCCGCCGGGTCGACCAGCTCGCGCTGCACGACGAGCGCGTCGACGTCCAGGCCCAGCCAGGAGGCCAGCCGCTCGTCCCAGGGGCGGTATCGCTCGACCACCCAGTTCGCGAGCACCTGGCACCAGCCACGCTCGGAGAGGTGCTCGGGCGCGGCGCGCACCAGGTCCTCCACGACCTGGTCGCCGGGCAGCCCGGAGTCGCGGTAGACCAGGCGCTCCCCGGTCGCGGGCGAGATCACGAACGGCGGGTTCGTGGCGATCAGGTCGTACCGCTCGCCGCGCACGGGCTCGAAGAAGGATCCCTCACGCACCTCGACCCGGTCGCCGACCTCATTGAGGGCAGCGTTGAACCGGGCGATGCCGAGTGCCCGCTGGTTGACGTCGGTCGCGACCACGTGGCCGCTGTGCGCGGCGAGGTGGAGCGCCTGCACACCGCAGCCGGTGCCGAGGTCGAGGCTGCTCTCGACGGCAGAGCGCACGGTGAGCTGGGCCAGGGAGGTCGATGCCGGGCTGATGCCGAGCACGTGGTCGGCGCCGATGTGCTGCGGCAGACCGTCCAGGCCCGGCGTGAGGTCGCTGACGACCCAGAGGGTGCTGTCATCGGTGGCGTACGGCCGCACGTCCAGGCGCGCAGCCACCTCGCCGACGGACCGGTCCAGGATCCCCTCGGCCACCAGCCGGTCGACCAGGTCGGGCAGCGCGGCCTCCGCGGCGTACGCCGTCACCGTCGTCTGGAGCAGGAACAGCCTGGTCAGCGTCGCGAGCGGGCCATGCTCGGTGGCGGTGCGCCGCAGCGCGGGCGTGGTCTCGTTGCGGAGCAGGGCGGCGTCCGCCACCTCGCCGAGCAGCCCGCGGACGGCGTCGACGGTGAAGTCGGCGGCGGCGAGCGCCGCCCGCAGCCGGACCGGCACGTCTGGGGAGGTCTCACGCACCCTGTCGAGCCTAGGACGAGCCCAGGGCGAGCGCGGTGGCGCGGTCGGCGGGGTAGAACGCCTCGAGGGTCAGCTCGTCGACGGTGACGTCGGTGGCCGTGCCGACGTGCGCGGCGATCGAGAAGAACGAGAGCTCACCGTCCGGCGAGACCAGCCGCAGCGGGAGCACGACGCCGGTGGCGGACGCAGGCTCCCGCTCGCCACCGGGGTAGCCGGCCAGCTCTGCGGCGAGCTCGACCAGCCGCGCGTCGGCCGTGCGATCGATGCGCTGGGCGAGCTGCTCGAGGAGGTGGCCGCGCCACTGACCGAGGTTGGCGATCCGCGGCGCGAGGCCGCGCGGGTGCAGCGACAGGCGCAGCACGTTGACCGGCGGCTCGAGCAGGGTCGGGTCCACGCCCTCCAGCAGCGCGCCGGCTGCCACGTTCGCGTCGACGAGGTCCCACCAGCGGTCGAGCAGCACTGCCGGATGCGGCTCGTGGGCCGCGAGCACGACCTTGAGCGCGTCGCGTACCGCGGCGAGGTCCGGCTCGTCGATCGCGTGCTCGGGGTGTGCTGGCGCGAAGCCGCCGGCGAGCAGCAGCCGGTTCCGCTCCCGGAGGGGTACGTCGAGATGGCCGGCCAGCCGCTCGATCATGTCCGCCGTCGGCCGGGAGCGGCCGGTCTCCACAAAGCTCAGGTGCCGGGTCGAGACCTCGGCCCGGAGGGACAGCTCCAGCTGGCTGAGCCGGCGGCGATCTCGCCACTCGCGCAGGAGAGACCCCACCTCCGTGGCCGTGGCAGTCACGCTTCCGGACCGATCCTCGGAACCATGCCGCGGGGCAGCGGCACGCGCAGGTCGGGCGGCATCGTGTAGTGGCCGGCGTTCATCCGCAGCATCAGCAGCACGCCGGTCACGGCACCGCAGGCGGCCAGGAAGACCGCAGCCACCAGGGCGCTGATGCCGACCGCGAAGTAGGCACCCTGCGGGAGACCGAGCAGACCGACGGCCAGGGAGCCCCCGATGGCGATCAGCGTGGCCGCGGCCGACCAGAAGGCATCCAGCCACATCACCACGCGGAGGGTGCCGTCGTACCCGCTGGCGTTCGTGTCCATGGCTCAACGTTGTCAGCCGCAGGTAACGCTGTCGATTACCTCCGACGTCATTCCGGGGCGGCAAATGACGCTGACCCGCCCTTCACGGGCGGGTCAGCGTCGGTGGTGCTTGGGTCAGGCGGTGATGGCCGGGTCGGTCACCGGGCAGCCGGCGGGGCGGCCGGCGGCTCCTCGTCGCCGATCTGACCTCGACGGCGCTTGGAGATGAAGACCGCCGCAGCGATGACCAGCCAACGCGGCGAGCGCGATGATGATGCGCACCGGTGTTCTGCGTCGTCGCCGACCGCTCAGCTAGACAATCGGCGCCGGCGATCAGCAGCGAGACGAGGTTCATCACCTTGAGCAGCGGGTTGATCGCCGGGCCGGCGGTGTCCTTGAACGGGTCGCCGACGGTGTCGCCGATGATCGTCGCCTAGTGGGCGGGCGATCCCTTGCCGCCGTGGTGGCCGTCCTCGACCAGCTTCTTGGCGTTGTCCCAGGCGCCACCGGAGTTGGCAAGGAACACCGCCATCAGGGTGCCGGTCGCGATCGCCCCGGCCAGGAAGCCGGCCAGCGGACCGTACGCCGAGCCCGAAGCCGACCGCGACCGGCGCGAGCACCGCGAGCATGCCGGGCGTGCCGAGCTCGCGGAGCGAGTCCTTGGTGACGATGTCGACGACCTTGCCGTACTCCGGACGACCGGTGCCCTCCATGATCCCGGGGATCTCGCGGAACTGGCGACGGACCTCGAGACCACGGCACCGGCCGCACGGCCGACGGCGTTGATCGCCAGACCGGAGAACAGGAACACCACGGCGGCGCCCAGCAGGTGCCCGACGAGGATGTCCGGGCTGAAGACGTCGAAGCTCAACGGCTGGCGGTCAGTTCCCGGCCTGCCCGGGTCGCCGATCGCGTCAGGGACTCGACCACCGAGTTGACGTAGGAGCCGAACAGCGCGCTCGCCGCCAGCACCGCCGTCGCGATCGCGATGCCCTTGGTGATCGCCTTGGTGGTGTTGCCGACCGCGTCGAGGTCGGTGAGGATCTGCGCGCCCTCGGGGCTGACGTCGCCGGACATCTCCGCGACGCCCTGGGCGTTGTCGGAGACCGGGCCGAAGGTGTCCATCGCGACGATGACGCCGACCGTGGTGAGCAGGCCGCAGCCCGCCAGCGCCACGGCGAACAGCGCCACCGTGAGAGTCCACCGCCGATGAGGAACGCACCGAAGACCGCCGCGCCGATGACCAGCGCCGTGTAGACCGCCGACTCGAAGCCGACCGAGAGGCCGGAGAGGATCACGGTCGCCGGACCGGTGAGTGAGGTGCGTGCCGACGTCCTTGACCGGGCGATACTCGGTGCCGGTGAAGTAGCCGGTGAGGCCAGGATGATCGGGGCCAGGACGATGCCGATGACCACGGCGGCAGCAGCGATGAGCCGCGGGCTGCCGTCGGCGTCGGCGGTCGAGTTGGCCATGTTGTCGAACTTGGCGAAGTCTGCCGGGAGGTAGACGAACGCGAGGATCACGCTGGCCACCGCGGCGATGGCGGCCGAGATGTAGAACGCGCGGTTGATGGTGACCAGGCCGTTCTCGCCGGCCCTCGGCCGATGAGGTAGACGCCTGCGACCGCCGTGAGCGCGCCGATCGCGGGGATGAGGAGCGGGAAGACGAGGCCCTTGTCGCCGAAGGCCTGCGAGCCGAGGATCAGCGCAGCAACGAGGGTCACGGCGTACGACTCGAACAGGTCGGCGGCCATGCCGGCGCAGTCGCCGACGTTGTCGCCCACGTTGTCGGCGATGGTCGCGGCGTTGCGCGGGTCGTCCTCGGGGATGCCCTGCTCGATCTTGCCGACCAGGTCGGCGCCGACGTCGGCGGCCTTGGTGAAGATGCCGCCGCCGACTCGCATGAACATCGCGAGCAGCGCGGCGCCGAAGCCGAAGCCCTCGAGCACCTTGGCCGCGTTGTCCTGGAACAGCGATCACGACGACGCTGGCGCCGAGCAGGCCCAGGCCGACGGTGAGCATGCCGACGGTGCCGCCGGTGCGGAGTCCGATGTCATCGCCGGGTCACGACCCTCGGTGTTTGCGGCAGCGGCGACGCGCAGGTTGGCGCGCACCGCCAGCGACATGCCGAGGTAGCCGACGCTCGCCGAGAAGCCGGCGCCCACGAGGAAGAAGACGGACCGGAAGATCCTGACGAGCATGCCGTTGTCGATGTCACCGGCGGGCAGCGGCAGCAGGGCGAAGAACGCGAGCGCGGCGAAGATCGCCAAGGTCCGGAACTGGCGCTGGAGGTATGCGTCCGCACCCTCCTGCACGGCCAGTGCGATGTTCTTCATGTTGTCGGTGCCCTCGGCGGCCGCAGCACCTCCGCGCGGAACATCGCGCCCATAGCGAGGGCGCCGAGTGCGATCAGTGCGACGACGATGACGAGGACGAGGTTTCCGCCCTTGACTTCGAGAGCCATCGCCGTGACCGCGGGATTGAACCCGGTCATGCGGTTTCCTCCTGCGGATCAGGTGTGACTCACCGGCACGCGCCGGTCGTCACCCGGCACAGAAGCGGACCTGACCCGGGCGCGGAACGTGCCGGAGTCTACGCATGGCGCGCCGGATCACCGCATCGGGTGTGACCCGGAGCACGCGGCGGAGTACGGGCGTCCGGGCAGGCTGGGCTCAGCGGGCGGCGAGCGCCCCATCGGCGGAGTCGTGGATGACGAACACCTTCGCGAGCCCGGTGATCCGGAAGATCTTGAGGAGCCGGTCCTGGGTGCAGATCAGCTCGAGCGAGCCGTCGTGCGCGCGAACCTTCTTGAGGCCACCGACCAGGACGCCGAGCCCGGTGGAGTCGAGGAACTCGACGGCCTCCATGTCGACGATGATGTCGTAGACCCCATCGGCCACCAGCGCCGTGATCTTGTCGCGGAGCTTGGGAGCCGTGTAGACGTCGATCTCACCACCGACGGCGATGATCGTTGCACCGTCGACCTCGTTGGTCGCAAGCGTCAGGTCCACGTCCACTCCCCAGGGGTTCGGGCGGCGAGTACATGGGACATCCTCGCCCCCGCCACTCAGCCAGCACAATGAAACCACGTCGACCCGAGACTCGTACAAAGGTCGTACAACAACCGACGGCTTCCGGATGGCTCTGGTTCCGGCTGTTCGAGACCACCGTTGTTGCGGCCCGGTGTGCGCGCCTCACCCGGAGGGGTGGGAGTGCCTCCCGACGACGTCGGCGGCCTTTGTCATGCTCGCTGGGTGACCACCTCCGCCACGCCACGCAGCATGGCCGAGGTCATGGACCGGTTGGCCGCCGTCCCCGGTCGCGAGGGCCGCCTGACCCACCTCGAGCGGCTGCCCGCGCGACCGGCCCGCACCGCGCCGTGGCCGGACTGGGCCGACCCCGCCGTCCTCGAGGCCTACCACGCCCGCGGCGTCGCCGAGCCCTGGCGGCACCAGACCGTGGCGGCCGATGCGGCGTACGCCGGACAGCACGTCGTCCTCGCCACCGGCACCGCCTCGGGCAAGTCGCTCGCCTACCAGCTGCCGGCCCTGACCTCGGCGCTGGCGAGTCGCGGGCCGCGTGGCCAGCGCGGCGCCACCACCCTCTACCTCGCGCCGACCAAGGCGCTGGCCCAGGACCAGCTCTCCGGGCTCACGGCGCTCGGCCTCGACGTCCGGGTCACCACCCACGACGGCGACAGCAGCCGCGACCAGCGCGAGTGGGCGCGCGACCACGCGGAGTACGTGCTGACCAACCCGGACATGCTGCACCGGTCGCTGCTGCCCGGGCACGAGCGCTGGCGCGCCTTCCTCTCCCAGCTCCGTTATGTCGTGGTCGACGAGTGCCACCACTACCGCGGCGTCTTCGGGGCACACGTCGCCCAGGTGCTCCGGCGGCTGCGGCGGATCTGCGCGGCCTACGGCGCCCGGCCGACGTTCGTGCTCGCCTCTGCCACGGTCGCCGAACCCGAGGCCGCGGCCGGCCGCCTCACCGGGCTCGAGGTGCTTGCCGTGACCGGCGACTGCTCACCGCGCGGCGAGGTGTCCCTGGCGATGTGGCAGCCGGCGCTCACCCGGTTCACCGGCGAGAACGGCGCCCCCCTCCGTCGGGCTGCGTCGTCCGAGGCCGCCGACCTGCTCGCCGACCTCGTCGCCGAGGGCGTCCGCACCTTGGCCTTCATCCGGTCACGGCGCGGCGCCGAGCAGGTCGCGATCACCGCCGGCGAGCTGCTGGCGGAGGTCGATCCGTCACTGCCCGCGCAGGTCGCGGCCTACCGAGGCGGCTACCTGCCCGAAGAGCGCCGCGAGCTGGAGCGCCAGCTCCGGGCCGGCGAGCTGACGGGACTGGCGGCCACCAACGCCCTCGAGCTCGGCATCGACGTCAGTGGCCTCGACGCCGTCCTGCTGGCCGGGTTCCCGGGGACGCGTGCGGCGTTCTGGCAGCAGGTCGGCCGGGCCGGCCGGGGTGCCCACGACGCCCTCGGGATCCTGGTGGCGCGGGACGATCCGCTCGACACCTACCTCGTCACCCATCCCGAAGCCCTGCTCGGCCAGCCGGTCGAGGCGACCGTGTTCGACCCGACGAACCCCTACGTCCTCGGCCCGCACCTGTGCGCCGCGGCTGCCGAGCTGCCGCTGACCGAGGCCGACCTGCCGATGTTCGGGCCCACCGCCCGCGATGTGGCCGACCAGCTGACCCGTGCCGGGTTGCTGCGGCACCGCTCGCGCGGCTGGTTCTGGACCGACCGGCGGCGGGCCAGCGATCTCGCCGACATCCGCTCGACCGGCGGCCCGCCCGTGGCGCTGGTCGAGGCCGACACCGGCCGCGTGATCGGCACTGTCGACTCGGGCGGTGCGCACTCGACCGCGCACACCGGCGCGGTCTACGTCCATCGCGGAGAGACCTGGCTGGTCGAGTCGCTCGACCTCGACGAGCACGTCGCCGTGATCGGCCGCGCAGACCCGGCGTACTCGACGACCGCTCGCGAGACCACCGACATCTCGATCGTCGGGGAGCAGGACCACCGCCGGTGGGGAGACTGCCGGCTGTCGGTGGGTCAGGTCGACGTCACCCACCAGGTCGTGTCGTATCTACTGCGCCGTCAGCCGGGCGGCGAAGTGATCGGCGAGGAGCCGCTCGACCTTCCCGAGCGCACGCTGCGCACCACAGGTGTCTGGTGGACCGTCCCCGACCATGCCCTCGAGTCCGCCGGGCTGGCCACGATCGACCTGCCCGGCTCGGCACACGCCGCCGAGCACTGCTCGATCGGCTTGCTCCCGCTCTTCGCGACCTGCGACCGCTGGGACATCGGCGGCGTCTCCACTGCCGTGCACCCGGACACCGGCCAGCTCACCGTCTTCGTCTACGACGGCCACCCCGGCGGCGCCGGCTTCGCCGAGCGCGGCTTCGCCGCGGCGCGCGAGTGGCTGACGGCGACCCGGGAGACCATCGCGGCGTGCGAGTGCTTCGAAGGCTGCCCCTCGTGTGTGCAGTCGCCCAAGTGCGGCAACCAGAACAACCCGCTCGACAAGTCCGGCGCGATCCGGCTCCTCGACGTCCTGCTCGGTCCGTGACTCGACTGCCGCCGAGCGTTAGTGTCCCGGCATGGTGATCCTCGGTCTCGTCCTCATCGCGGTGGGCGCTCTGGCGATCGTGTGCGGTGTCTTCACCTCCGAGGTCGAAGGGACCCAGCTGCAGTTCCTGGGGCAGGACCTCAGCCCGGTGGCGCTCTTCCTCATCGGCGTCGGCTCGGCCGTCGCCATCTGGTGGGGGCTGTGGCTCTTCAAGTCGGGCTCGAAGCGATCCTGGGCCCGCCGCAAGGAGCAGAAGCGGCTGGAGAAGCTCTCCGATCAGCTCGACGACGTCGACGCCAACCGGCGCATGGACGTAGACCAGCACGAGGAGAAGGACCGACCCACGCTCTGACCCCTCAGCTCGGCCCGGCGCGGGCCTGAGCCGACAGGTCGTGCCGCTGCCCGAGCCAGTGCGGTCCGGCGACGGTGACCTGCAGCCGCACGTCGAACCCCTCGACGGCGCAGCTGTCGAGACTGGCGCCGTTGGCTTTGGCGATCGATGCCGCCGCCGCGCATGGATCGCCGCCTCGGCCACGCGCCTCGGCGCCGGCCAGCGCCGCGAGGTCGGCCGCGGACTGGGCGACCCGGTGGGCGTGAATCATCGCGCCGACCACCCCGAGGGCGGCACCGACGAGGACCAGCAGCCCGATGATCGCGACCGCGAACAGCGTCGCGGAACCACGCTCCTCCGGCTCGTCATCGGTCATGGTGTGACCACGTCCTCTTCGTCGGCGGCCACGGCCTCGGCCCGCAGCCTCGGGGAAGGCAGATGGGCAAACAGTCCACCGGGGCCCTGGACCCGGCCGGTCACGGTCACGCGCACCTCGCCACCGCCGCGGCTGACCGCGACGTCGCTCCCCTCGGGTGCGACCGCGAGGCCCCGACCGACGGCGGTCGCCTGGTCGTCGCCACGGGCCAGGGCGCGCGCGGTCTCGCGCGCCGCGTCGACCGTCCGCACCTGGGCGGAGGCCACGGCGAGCAGCCAGACCAGTCCGATCGAGACGGCGACCAGGAGCGGCAACACCATCGCGAGCTCGGCGGTCGCTGCCCCGCGCGCGCTCCTGACCCGTCGCAGCAACCTAGGTCACCCGATCCCGAGCAGGCCGAGGACGTGGTCGTATAGAAGCTTGAGCAGCTTGTCGCCGAAACCGCCGGTCAGCATCTTGTAGAGCAGCCCGGCGAGCCCGGCGCCAGCGGCGGTGCCGACGGCGTATTCGGCGGTGGTGATGCCGCGCTCGTCGTGCATGGGACGGATCTTGCGGTGCATGGAACTCCTTCGGGAACGTGGCCGCGACGCGGCCGGGACTCGAACTCTGCGGGCCCGGACCCCCGGTGCGCCCCGGGCCGGGGCCCGGCTGTGGAGAGCCACCCCGGCGACGTCGGCTGTGGACGGTTGGCGGTGTGGACAACAGCGACCGCTACCTCGCGGAGACCCCTAGATCCCGAGGCTGGTGAGCAGGCCCGCGACGACCGGGACGATGCCGATGAGGACGAACGCCGGGAGCAGGCAGAGCCCGAGGGGTACGGCGGCCTTGACGCCGACTGCCCGGGCGCGGTCCTCGACCTCGGCGCGCGCCGACCGGGTCAGCTCGTCCGCGAGGCGTTCGACGGCAGGCACCACGGGGGCGCCGGTGCGGTGTGCACGCGCGAGCGCCCGACCCAGCGGACCGAGGGCAGGGTCGGCGGCCAGGTCGGCCCAGACCCGGGTGGGGTCGACCCCGAGCCGCAGCCGTGGCACCACCTCGGCCAACGTGGCCGCCGCCGGACCGGGCAGGGCTCCGGCGACCACGCCGAGCGCGTCGTCGGGCGGCTGGCCCGACCGCAGCGCGTCGGCCAGCAGCCCCACCACGTGTGGCAGCTCGCGACGCGCCAGGTCACGAGTCCGGCGGACCTGAGCGGGCTCCGAGCGCTCGATCACCAGCCAGGTCGTGAAAGCCGCGACCGGTGCTGCGACCACCCCCAGCGGGCCGCCGAGGAAGGCGGCCGCCGCAGCACCGGAGAGAAGCACCCACAGCGGACGCCAGCGCCGCAGCCAGTCACGATCAAGACGCTCGCTCGCCACCGAGGCCGGTGGAGCGAGCGAAGTCAGGCCGGGCACCATCAGCGCAGTCGCTGCGCCTGTCCCCAGCACCGAGAGCCAGGCAGGGTCGCTCACGTTCTTGGGGTCCCCGCGGAATCGCGATTCCCTCGCGCAGCGTCTCCATCGGGATTCCGTGGGGTGTTCATGCGCCACGGTCCGCGTCGCGCGCCAGCGCCTCGATCCACCACATCCCGGCCAGGCCGAAGGCGAGTCCGGTCGCGAGGCAGAGCCAGCCAGCGGGGGTACGAAGCAGGAAGCCGACCGGATCGCCACCGACGCCCGATCCCATCAGAAGCGCGGCCACCGGCAGCAGCGCGACCAGGCGCGCCGTCGCCCTTGCGGAGGCGAGCTCGCCGTCCACCACGCGCCGGGTCGCGCGCGCGTCGATGAGCTGCCGGGAAACGCGGTCGACGGCGTCGGCCAACCCCTGCCCGGTGCGGTGGGCGACGTGCCAGGCCGCGGCCAGCAGCCGCAGATCATCGGCGCCCGGCCGAGTCGCCACGGTGCGCAGGGCCGCCGGCACGTCGGACCCGACCCGGAACGCCTCGGCCACGGGCGCGAGCACCGGCCAGTCGTGTGCGGCTCGCGACAGGGCTGCCCCCGGTGGCTGACCGGAGGCAAGCTCGGACGCGAGGTGCTCGCACGCCTCGAGCACGCGACCGCCGGTCGCCTGCGCCAACCTCCGCTCACGGCGACGCAGCCAGAGCAACCAGGCGACCCCGAGCGCAACGGCGCCCACCACGGCCGGCACCAGCCACTCGGACGGCAGCCAGACGAGCAGCGGCACCAGGACAAGCAACGACGCCGGCCCACGACCCTGCGTCCTCGGGCCGGGCCGTGTGGGTAGCCGCGGCCGCACCGGCGCCAGGAGTGCCAGTGCGGCCGCGGCCGACAGTGCGGCCAGGACGGTGAGGGCCTTCACTCGTGGTCACCGCCCAGCACCCGGACCAGCTCGGCCGCTCCGGCACCGTCTCGGAGCGCCCCGTCGACCAGAGACACCGCCGGGATCATCGCGACGAGCCCGTCGGCGGCCCGGCGGGGCACCGCTATCTCGGCCAGGCGGCGTACGCCGTCGCGACCACGCGCGAGGTGCACAACAGCGGTGACGCCGGAGGCGAGCTGGCTGTGGGTGGCCGCCCGATCGAGGCCGGCGGCCAGCGCGAGCGCCTCGAGCCGAGCCGGCACGTCGACGGCGGAGTTGGCGTGCAGGGTGCCGCAGCCACCGTCGTGGCCGGTGTTGAGGGCGGCGAGCAGGTCGACCACCTCGGCACCGCGCACCTCGCCGACGACGAGCCGGTCGGGACGCATCCGCAGGGCCTGCCGGACCAGGGTGCGGAGGTCGATGGCGCCCGCGCCCTCGACGTTGGCCGGCCGCCCCTCGAGGGCCACGACGTGCGGATGGTCCGGCCGAAGCTCTGAGGCATCCTCGACGATGACGAGCCGCTCGGCCGGGTCGACCGTGGAGAGGAGGGCCGCCAGGAGCGTCGTCTTGCCGCTGCCCGTGCCTCCGCTGACCAGGAAGGCCACCCGAGCCGCCACCAGCGCCTGCAGCAGCTCGGCCCCGCGAGGCGTCAGGGTGCCCGCATCGAGCAGCTCCTCGAGAGTGAACGCCCGCGCCGGCGGCACGCGGAGCGAGATCGAGGTGCCGGGCCGGGACACCGGCGCAAGCACGGCGTGGCAGCGGCTGCCGTCGGGCAGCCGCAGGTCGGCGAACGGCGCCGAGTCGTCGAGGCGCCGACCGGCCATGCCAGCGAGCCGCTGTGCGAGCCGCCGCACCGACTCGTCGTCTGCGAAACGGACGGCCGTCGCCTCCAGTCCGTCGCCACGGTCGACGTAGACCTGGTCGGGTCCGTTGACGAGCACGTCGGTGACGCCGGCCTGCCGGAGCAGGGGCTCGAGTGGGCCGGCGCCGAGCACGTCGCGGCGCAAGGCTTCGTAGACGGCCAGCACGGTGGCGTCGCCGACCGGGCGACCCGCCGCCCGCAGCGCCTCGGCGACCCGGTGCGGGGAGAGGTCACCCGGGCGATCGGCGAGCCGCTGGCGGACCCGGTCGACGACCTCGGGCTCGACCTCGGCGACGCTCATGCTGCGAGCGCCGCGGATGTGGCACCGGCGAGGAGCTCACGGGCCGCGGCGGCGAGCGGTCCGCGACGCGACCGGACCGGGCCCAGCCCCAGGTCGAGGGCCTCGGCGAGGCCGCGCTGGTCAGCCATGGTCGTCAGCACCGGGGCGCCGACCAGCCCGGCCACCCGTCGCGGGTCGGCACCCCGACCACGGACCACCAGCCGGACGCGGCCCGGGTCGGGGAGCGCGGCCACCCACCGGGCAGCCGCGGCGACACCGGTGAGCGTCGGCACGACGACCAGCACGACGAGGGCGCACCGCGCGACCGTCTCGGCGACGAGCTCGCCCGCACGCGGCAGGTCGAGGACCACCGTGTCGTGGCCACGGCACGCCGCCGACAGGGCCTCTCGGACAGCGCCGGCGTCTAGGGGGGACGGCGTCGAGGCCCACCCCAGAACGCCCAGGCCGTCGCGGCGAGGCACCGCCTCGCGCAGCGAGCGACCACTCAGCCGACCGGACGCCCTGCCGAGCGAGTCCCACCGCACGCCCGGCGCGTCGTCGAGGGCGAGGACCCGGTCGCAGCCGGGCCCGAGCGGGTCGAGGTCGACGACCAGCGTCGGCCCCTGAGCCGCCGCGACCTGACCGAGCGCGCAGGCCAGGGTCGTCGCCCCGGCACCGCCGGAACCTCCCACTATCCCGAGCAGGACGCCTTCACCGCGTCCGACCTCCTCGAGGTCGGTGAGCAGCTCCGCGATCAGCTCGGCGCCGACGGGCAGCTCGACGACCCGCTCGGCGCCCACGAGCAGCGCGTCGCGGAAAGACCCGGTCGGCACGGGTGACCAGGCGACGACCTGGACGCCCGGCCTGCGCGGCGGCGCCAGCTCGACGAGCGCCGACACGAGGTCGGCGCCCACGAGCACCACCGGCGCGGTGCTCCACGCACCCAGCACGTCGGACGCCGTCGACGCGACCTCGACGGCAGCCCCGGCCGCTGCGGAGAGCCGCGTGAGCTCCTCGGCGAGGGCGGCGTCGGCGGTGGCGAGCAGTGGCTGGTGCCGGGCGTGGTCCATGCGTCGAGGGTCCCCGGGTGGAGGGACGGAGGTAGCCGTCAGCCGCAGACCTGTGGACAGGGCTCCGGGGAGGCTCACCTGTGGACGTTTGCTGGATCCCTACGATGGAGTCATGGCCTCCCCGCTCCCTCGCAGCGCGGCCTTCTTCGACCTCGACAAGACGATCATCGCCAAGTCGAGCACGATGGCGTTCAGCAAGCCGTTCCAGGCCGGCGGCCTCATCTCCCGTGGTGCGGTGCTGCGATCGACGTACGCCCAGTTCGTCTATGTCCTCGGCGGTGCCGACCACGACCAGATGGAGAAGATGCGCGCGTTCATGTCCACGCTGGTCGCCGGCTGGGACGTCGCCACGGTGCGCGAGATCGTGGCGGACACACTGCACAACGTCGTGGAGCCGCTCGTCTACGACGAGGCCGTCAGCCTCATCGAGGAGCACAAGCTCGCCGGGCGCGACATCGTGATCGTCTCCACGAGCGGCACCGAGGTCGTCGAGCCGATCGGTGCGTTGCTCGGTGCAGACATCGTGGTCGCGAGCCGGCTCGAGGAGGTCGACGGCAAGTACACCGGCAACATCGACTACTACGCGTACGCCGACGAGAAGGCCAGGGCGATCGTGGAGCTGGCCGAGCAGCGCGGCTACGACCTCGAGGCCAGCTTCGCCTACAGCGACTCGATCACCGACCTCCCGATGCTGGAGGTGGTGGGCCACGCCCACGTGGTCAACCCGGACAAGGAGCTCCGCAAGGCGGCGGCGACCCACGGGTGGCCCATCCTGGTCTTCACCAAGCCGGTCGCTCTCCGCAGCCGGGTGCCGGCCAAGCCAACGCTGGCCGCCCTCGCGGTCGGCGGCGTGGTCGCGGTCGGTGGCGTCATCTGGGCCAACGCAAGGCGCAAACGTCTCGGCGCCTGATCGCCAGGGCGAGTCCCAGCGCACGCTGCGGCGGTCTCGACAAGCTGGACCAGCGGTGAACCAGTCCCAGCCTCATCGGGCGAGGAAGCGCGAAGCGCTGACGAGCCCGCCCCCACCCACAGTGAGCCCGCCCCCACCCACAGTGATGACGAAGCGAGGGCGATGCGTGGGAGGCCCGGACTGCGGACGGGCCCCGGGTCGATTTGGGGCGTGGCGCCGTCGCCGTACTAGACCACGCTGGGAGCCTCCCGCGACACGGCACAACTTTCGGCCCGGGGCCGGCCGCAGGCCGGGCCCCCAGACCCGGTGCCACGAGCGCAGGCGCCAGACCCAACCTCAACCCACCATGCCCCGGACATGCAGGTGGCACCCAAGGTGCGAGACCTCGGATGCCACCGCTGACACGTGAACCCGGCTACCAGGCGTGCAACATCTAACTACTGCCGCGGACAGATTCCGCATGGCAAGCGCCCTCTGCGAAGGGTAGATCGCCGCGTGGGTACCCGGTTCACGTGTGGCTCTGGAGTTGTTGGACTCCATGTCTACGCCGGTTCTGGCGGTGTCACAAGGCCTTGAAATCAAGGCCCGATGAGAGGACATTGGAGATTGTGTACGGCCTCTTCAGGAGGCCGTTTCCCTTTTGTCCAGGGGTCCTTTTCGGCTACTCGACCTCACGTCGGAGCGGGCTCGCCTCGGCTGCGGCGGCGTACGCCTCGGCCGCGTAGAGCAGCCAGGCATGGACGCCGTTCGGCCCGCCGTCGCGGTAGGCGCGGAGGTTCGACTCGTACTCGTCCCGCAGCGCCAGGTGCGCCGCCTCGGGGACCGTCAGCGACTTCTCGTCCACGCCGCGCGCGACCAGAACCAGCCGCTCCGTGGCTCGGGCGACGAGTCCGTTGTGGGTGACGAACGGTGACGTGGTCGCGAGGTCCGCGTGTACCACCGCGGCCAGCAGCAGCGCCGGCACCGTCGCCGGCCCGCTCAGCAGCCGCGCCACCCCCTGCAGCCGTTCGGCCGCGCCTGCGTCTCGCGGCCGCCCCACCTCGGAGTCGTCGACCGAACCGGCCGCGGCCAGCGTGTGCAGCCGCGCGAGGACCTGCAGCGGTTGTCGGGTCAGCGTCGGCGCCAGCCCGAGCAAACTGGTCGAGACCCGCACCGCAGCGGCGGCGATCGGATCTCCCGAGCCGGACCGCACCTCGGCCAGGGAGGACCCGGAGCCTTCCAGCACTGCGGAGGCGTGGGCGCCCCGGAGCAGCGACTCGGCCGTCGTCTCCGGCGACGTACGACGCAGGCCCCTGTCACGGAGCACCACGTCGATGCCGTCGCGGGCCGCCGCGAACGCCGACGGCACGCCCTCCAACGACGCCAACCAGGCGAGTGGGTCGTCGGAATGGCTCACGTCCGGAACGCTACCGAGCCGGTACTTTGGAAGATGATGAGCATCGACCAGCCACAGCCGGCCCGCTCCTTCGGCGGGGTCGCGGACGCCTACGACCGAGGCCGGCCCACCTACCCGCGCGAGGCCGCCGTCTGGCTGACCTCCGACCAGCACCCCCAAGGTCAGGCTCTGAGCGTCCTCGAGCTCGGCGCCGGCACCGGCAAGCTGACCCAGCAGCTCGTTGCCCTCGGCCACGACGTGCACGCGACCGAGCCCGACGAGAAGATGCTGGCCATCCTCGGGAAGAACCTCCCCGATGTCCGCGTCTCGCAGGCCTCGGCCGAGGAGATCCCGTCCGGCGACTCGTCGTACGACGTGGTGGTGAGCGCGCAGGCGTTCCACTGGTTCGACTACGACAAGGCGCTGCCCGAGATCGCTCGAGTGCTGCGGCCGCGCGGCCGGCTCTCCCTGGTCTGGAACCAGCGCGACGAACGCATCCCGTGGGTGAAGCGGCTCGGGAAGATCATCGGCACCCAGGAGCACCTCACCGACCCGGCCGAGGTGCTCGAGAAGTCGAGGCTGTTCGGCGAGGCCGAGGAGGAGGCGTTCCGGTTCTGGCAGATCGTGGACCAGCACTCGATCCGCGACCTGGTCCGCTCCCGCTCCAACGTCGCGCTCCTCTCGACGCCCGAGCAGGAGGCCAAGATGGCGGAGGTGCTCGCGTTCTACGAGGAGTACGGCCGCGGCAGGGACGGCATGCAGCTGCCCTACACCGCCACCTGCTTCCGCGCCCAGATGCTCGACCGGGTGGCACCTGCGCTGTCCGACGGCGGCCCCGCCGAGGACGGCCAGAACCTCGTCTCCGACGGCTCGTCGACGGACATGCTCCTCATCGACTTCCATTAGAAGTTCAACCACAGGCGTGTGACCGGGCCCACATTGGGCAACCGGACGCGCATGTTCCAACAAGACCTCCAGCCCGTCGGTGACTCACTCGCCCTGAGCGCACTGTGCGGAGCACTGCCGTTGCTCGCCCTGTTCGTGCTTCTTGGCGGGCTCAGGATGAAGGCCTGGATGGCAGGCCTCATCTCGCTCGCCGTCGCCCTGTTCGTGGCGGTCACGTTCTTCGAGATGCCGGTCGGTCAGGCCCTGCTCGCAGGGACCGAGGGCGCGGCGTTCGGGTTCTTCCCGATCCTCTGGATCGTCATCAACGCGATCTGGGTCTACAACCTCACCGTCGCCTCGGGTCACTTCGACGTGCTGCGCCGATCGTTCGAGAAGGTGAGCTCCGACCAGCGCGTCCAGGCGATCATCATCGCGTTCTGCTTCGGCGCCCTGCTCGAGGCACTGGCCGGGTTCGGCACGCCGGTGGCGATCACCGTCGTCATGCTGATGGCCCTGGGCTTCCAGCCGATGAAGGCCGCCGTCGTCGCTCTGGTCGCCAACACAGCGCCGGTCGCGTTCGGCGCGCTGGCCACGCCGATCGTCACGCTCGGCACCGTGACGTCGGGCGTCAGCGACGATCCCGGGCTGACCACCGACACCCTAGGCGCCATGGTCGGCCGACAGACACCGCTGCTCGCCGTCGTCGTGCCACTCATCCTGGTGTTCATCGTCGACGGTCGCCGGGGCATCAGGAACGCCTGGGCCCCGGCCCTCACGTGCGGGATCACGTTCGCGGTGGCGCAGTTCGTCGCCTCCAACTACGTCTCGGTCACGCTCACCGACATCATCGCCTCGCTGGTCGCGGCCGGCTCCGTGGTGCTGCTGGTCCGGGTCTGGCAGCCGGCGGAGGTGCTCACCGCCGAGTCGGTCGAGATCCGGGAGTCCGTCAGCGTCGGCGGAGGCGGTACGTCGGCCGGGCGTGACGCCACGGACGACGACCTCAGCGACCCCCAGCACGTCGACACCCGCGCCGACGTGGCCCGGGCCTATGCGCCGTACCTCGTGATCATCGCGATCTTCTCGATCACCAACATCACCGCGGTCAAGGAGCAGCTGGCCGAGGAGCCGTGGACGAAGATCTTCGCCTGGCCCGGCCTCGACGTCTTCAACTCCGCCGGCGACCCGGTCGCGACCACCAACTACACGCTCAACTGGCTGCCGGCTGCCGGCACCCTGATGATCCTCGCGGGCATCATCACCGCGTTGATCCTGCGGGTGGGACCCGGAGAGATGGTGCGCACCTACGGCAAGACGTACGTCGAGCTGCGCTCCGCGATCATCACCGTGATGGCGGTCCTCGCGCTGGCCTACGTCATGAACCTCTCCGGCCAGACCGGCTCACTCGGTGCGTGGCTGGCCGGCGCCGGCAGCGCCTTCGCGATCCTGTCGCCGATCATCGGCTGGCTCGGTGTCGCGGTCACCGGGTCGGACACGTCGTCGAACGCGCTGTTCGGCGCGCTCCAGGTGCAGACGGCGGGCTCGGCCGGTCTCGACCCGGTGCTGATGGCCGGCTCGAACTCCTCCGGCGGCGTGCTCGGCAAGATGATCAGCCCGCAGAACCTCGCCATCGCCGCGGCCGCCGTCGGGCTGGCGGGCAAGGAGGGCGACATCTTCCGCAAGGTGGTCGGCTGGAGCCTGGTGCTGCTGGCGGTGATGTGCGTTCTGGTGTGGCTGCAGTCGACTCCCGTGCTCGAGTGGATGGTGCCCTAGTCAAACCCGGGCGAGTGCCCGATCGGCTCGCTCCGGCTCAAGGCTGCCGAGTTCTGCGATGTCGCGACGGAACATCGTCGAGAGCATCCCGTCGGCGAAGACGCGCATCCGGCGGGAGCGCACGGGGACGGCGCTGAGGTGGTAGGCGCGGGTGACGAGGGAACCGAGCCGTCCGTGGACGTGCAGGCGGAAGACCCGCGCGACCCCTCGGCCGCGGCCCAGCGTGGCGCCCTCGCCGATGCTCCGGTAGGCGTAGGGCCTGGTCGAACCGCCGAGTGAGGCGACGACGGCCCTCGCCTGGCGTACGGCGTGCTGGCAGGTCGGCGGATCGAGCCGGTCGCGCGTGGCCGCGTTGGGTACGGCGGCGCAGTCGCCGAGGGCCCAGATGTCCGAGTGCCCGCGGACCCGCAGAGAGGAGTCCACGACGATCCGGCCGCTCGGGTCGAGCGGTAGACCCAGGCTGCTGACGACCGGGTTCGCGACGACGCCGGCGGTCCACACGAGGGTCGCGGTGTCGATCCGCCGTCCGTCGCCCAGAGTCACCCCACGGGCGTCGGCAGATGCGACGGTCGATGACGTCAGGATCTCGACATCGTGCTGTCGCAGCCGGGCGGTTGTGTGGTCGGCGAGCTGGCGGGGCACCTCGCCCAGGATGCGCGGACCGGCATCGACCAGGACCCACCGCTGGCGCACGTCCCGGAGTGCCGGGTAGTGATGCACGGCGTCCTCGACGAGCTGCCGCAGCTCGGCCAGAGCCTCGACACCCGCGTAGCCGGCGCCGACGAAGACGAAGACCAGGTGTCGGCTCGCATGGCGCGGGTCGGCCTCGGCGAGGTCGAGCTGGCGGAGCACGTGGTTGCGCAGGTGCACGGCGTCGCCGAGGTCCTTGAACGTCATCGCGTGTTCGGCCAGGCCAGGGATGGGCAGGATCCGCGCGACCGAGCCCAGGGCGATCACGAGGCGCCGGTAGGACACCCTGACGTCGCCGAGCTCGGTCTCGACGGAGACCGTCCGAGCGTCCCGGTCCAGTGCGGTGACCCGGCCGCGGAGCTGCTCCGCGTCCGGGCACATCATCCGGAGTGGCACGTAGGCGTGCCGGGGCTCGAGTGCGCCGGCGGCCACCTCTGGCAGCAGCGGCGTGAAGAGCATCGAGCTCTCGGGGCTGACGATCGTGGCGTCGCCGAGCAGTCGCGCCACATGGGCACCGCCGAACCCTCCGCCGAGGACCAGCGTCCCGCCCCTCGCGGCCAGCATCACGGTCTCCGCACCAGACAGGTGGCGCCGCCGATGGCGATGACCCGGCCGCCTTCGTCGACGACGCGAGCCGAGGTCACCATGGTGGTGCGGCCCTCGTGGACCACTTCGCCCGTGCACGAGAGCGGCCCGCCCGTGGGCACGGCCGGACGCAGGAACCGCACGTTGAGCTCGCCGGTGACGTACGCGACCGCAGCCGGCAGCAGCGAGTGCACGGCGCAGCCCATCGCGGTGTCCAGCAGCGCCGCCAGCACCCCGCCGTGCACGATGCCGAAGGGGTTGAGGTGGTACTCCCCCAGGTCCAGGGTGAACGTGACCCGGCCCGGCTCGGCCTCGACCGGCTCGATGCCGAGTGTCCGCACGGCCGGCGGCAGCGGCAGGGTCCCGGCGCCGATGGCGTTCAGCACGGCCAGGCCGTCCTGGGTGATGCTCGCGAGACGAGTGGCCTCCTGGTCCTCCCAGCTGTAGGCGCGATGCCTCGTGTCGAGCTGCAGGTCAGCGGTCATGACGTTCCTCCTGTGGTGGCGCGCTGCGGTACGGCGCTGGTGACGGCGGCAACGCTCGACGCGGTGCCTGCCGAGGTGGTGTGGCGGCGCGCCCAGACGAGGTAGGCGGCCAGTGCCACGAGCGCGTAGCCGCCGGCCATCAGATGGGCGATCCGGTCGTGATCGGCTCCGGTCACCATCCTGTGGAAGAACAGGCCACCGGTGGCGTTGAGCGACGCGTGCCAGACCGCGGCGAGCGTCCACCGGCCGTCACTGGCCACGAAGAGCAGCAGCGCCACCAGGCTGAAGGCCGCGTTGCCGACGGTGCCCAGCACCCAGTCCAGGTCGCCGCTGAGCATCAGCGGCAGGTGCCACAGGGTCCTCATGGTGGCGGCGATCGCCCAGGCCACGAGCAGGCCGTGCCGGCGGAGCAGCACCGGTGCGACGAACGCGATCCAGCCGGCCTCCTCGCCGTAGCCGACGAAGATCAGCATCGTCACGAACGTGACCGGCACCTCCGGCCAGTCCGCGAGCTGGTCGCCCGTGGGCAGCGGAGCGCCGAACCCGTGGTTCGCGAGCACGAACAGCAGCTGCAGCACGAAGGGGGCGAGCAAC
This sequence comes from uncultured Actinomycetota bacterium, assembly GCA_963825455.1. GTDB lineage: Bacteria > Actinomycetota > Actinomycetes > Propionibacteriales > Nocardioidaceae > Nocardioides. The sequence continues at coordinate 115,578 of CAWGTG010000017.1, read as the reverse complement.
GCCAACAGGTACCAGCGCGGCGCCGCCGCCCAGGTACGGAGCTGGCGTCCCCACGCACGGAGCTCCTCACGCCCCTGGCAGGACACAACGATGAACGTCGCGATGATCGGGCCGAGCGGGAAGTTCTCCGCGCCGGAGCCGCCTCGGAGGGAGGTGACGACGTACGGGTACCACCCGACCAGGCAGGCCAGGACGAAGAAGCTGATCAGTGGGTGCTTCCGGACGATCTTGACGGGGTTCATTGCGTCACCTGCGCATATCCGTTGACGTAGTTGTTGTTGGAGATCGACTTGTTGCTCGAGTTCCGGACGCACAGGCCGACCAGATAGCTGCCGGCCGGTAGCACCACGGCCCCGGTCGCGGTGTAGGGCGTGCGCGTGGCCGAGAACCCGTGCTGGGTGAAGTTGCCGCCGTAGAAGTTCAAGGTGTTGCCGCCCGAGGAGAGCCGATAGCACAGCCCCAGGTCGGCGTAGCCGTCATTGCTCCCCGGCGCGAACCCGAGCGCCGCCGAGGCCGCCCCGACGATGCGAGGGTGGGCGGCGGTCGTGGTCACCTGTGCCGGTGGGCCAGCGAACACCCACACGGGGCTGCTCGGCGCGATCGACTGCACCGGACCGAAGAACACCACGGTCTCGGCGATCGAGGTCGGCCCCGATCCTCCCGGCTGGCCGGGCTGGCCCGGCTCGCCCTTCTCGCCCCTGGCACCCGGCGGACCGGTGACGCCCGCTTGGCCGCGGAGGTCCTCGGTCGTCGACGGCGCGAGGTCCTCGACGCGCAGCGTGCCGTCCTTGACGTCGCGGGAGCGGAGACTGTTGTCGAGGATCTCGACCGAACCGACCGTCGCGGCCGCGACCGCGCTGCCTGCGCCTCCGGCGAGGACGAGCATGATGACGCCGAGCCCGGAACGCTCGGCCATCCTCCAGCGCCGGCTCATGCCGAGGCCGCCATCTGCTTGGCGGCGCGTGCGAGCATGCCGCGCACGACCATCGGGTGGATCCTGCGGACGATCGCGAAGTAAGCGCGCCCTCGACGGTTGCGCAGCTCGACGACGGTGCTGAGCACGACCCGGTCGACGTCGACGAGCACCGATGCACGGAAGCCCAGGTGGGCCTGGTCGGCGCCGAGCAGCACCTCGTCCTCGGTACGGGCAACCGTGTTGAAGACGTGCCTCCCGCCCCGCTCGATGCCGACACCCCGGACCAGCAGCTCGCGCGCAGCGAACAGGACGCGGGTGACCAACGGCGGCGGCGAGCGGAAGACCGCGTCCGCCCACTCCTGCGGATCGCGGCGGGGCTCACCGATCGGGATCCCGACGGCGTACGCATCCGACCAGTCGACGAACGGCAGGGGGTGCGCAAGCAGCCGCGTGGTCGGCAGCTGGGTGGCGTAGACGCGCCCGCACTCGGCGGGGCGGACGAAGCGGGCGTGGTGCTCGTGTCCGACAGCCGGTCGGACCAACTGGAGCTGTGCTGACATTTCTTCCTCCTCCATACGCCTCCGTATGGAGGACATTCCGTACGGTAGCGTATGGACATGCCGAATGGGAAGCGCGAAGTACTCACCGCCGCCGACTGGACCGAGGCCGCCCTCGACGCCCTCGCTCGCGGGGGCCTCCCTGCAGTGGCCGTCGAGCCGCTTGCGAAGGAGCTGGGAGCCACCAAGGGCAGCTTCTACTGGCACTTCGCCGATCGACAGGCGTTGGTGGCGGCGACGCTCGAGCTGTGGGAGCGCCGCGACACCGATCGAGTGATCGCCGCCATTGACGAGACCCAGGATGTGGAGACCCGGCTGCGCAACCTGCTGCGGCTGGCGTTCGCGTCTGTGCGCGACGGCTCCGTGGGTGGGGCCGGCACGGTGGAGCTCGCCCTGCAGGCGAGCGCCACCCACCCGCTGGTCGCGCCCACGTTGGACCGGGTGACGAAGGCCCGTCTGGCCGCCCTCACTCGGCTCTACACCGAGCTTGGCCTGTCGCGGGCCCGGGCACGCGACCGCGGCCTGCTGGCCTACACCGCGTTCCTCGGCCACGCACAGGTTGCGCACGCGACGCCTGAGCTGTTGCCCAAGGGACGGGCCTTCACCGCCCACGTTGACCAGGTCGTCGAGGTCCTCGCCGACCTCCGCGCCGACGTCCGTCCGACGGCCTGAGCAGTCCCGGCGCAGGCTGCGGCGGTCTCGACAAGCTCGACCAGCGGTGGGCCGGTCCCAGCGTCGGCTGCGGCGGTCTCGACAAGCTCGACCAGCGGTGGCCCGAGCCCGCCCCCACCCACAGTGATGACGAAACGAGGGCTATGCGTGGGAGGCGCGGACTGCGGACGGGCCCCGGGTCGATTTGGGGCGTGGCGCGGTCGCCGTACCCGACCGCGCTGGGAGCCTCCCGCGACACGGCACAACTTTCGGCCCGGGGACCGGCCGCAGGCCGGGACACCCCAACCCGGTGCCACGAGCGCAGGCACCCAGACCCAACCCCACCCAATCCGTCATGCTGTGCCCATGCGCGTGTGGCGGCGTACACACCTCGGTTCGGAGGCCGACCGCGCCACGTTCCGGACGCTGCACACCGCGTCGCTCGCCTCACCCGCGCTGCGGGAGGGGCTCACGAGCGCCAGTGCCGAACGGGCCGTGCGGCACCTGCGCGACCTGCTCGGTACGCCGGCGCTGGCGGTGACCGACACGGCGGGCTGCCTGGCATGGGACGGCGAGGGCGCGCATCACGAGGGCCAGGTCAGCGCACTGGTGGCGACCACCGTCGAGAAGGGACGCACCCAGTCCTTCGGCCGAGGTGAGCTGCCGTGCGAGGTCCCAGGCTGCCCGGTACGGACGGCGGTCGTGAGCCCGCTGGTGGTGGACGAGCGGATCGTCGGCACGCTGGCCGCCTTCGCGCCGTACCCCACCGCCGGCCTCGCCCTCGCTGCCGACGAGACCGCGCAGTGGGTCTCCGGCCAGCTCGAGCTGGCCGAGCTCGACGCGAGCCGGACCCTACTGATGGAGGCAGAGGTGCGCGCGCTCCGGGCGCAGATCAGCCCGCACTTCATCTACAACTCGCTCAACGCGATCGCGAGCTTCGTGCGGACCGACCCGGACCGGGCGCGCTCGCTGCTCCAGGAGTTCGCTGACTTCACCCGCTACTCGTTCCGCAGGCACGGCGACTTCACGACCCTGGCCGAGGAGCTCCGGTCCATCGAGCGCTACCTGCTCCTGGAGCAGGCGCGGTTCGGCGACCGACTGTCGGTGAAGCTCAGCATCGCGCCCGAGGTGCTGCCCGTGGCCGTGCCGTTCCTCTGCATCCAGCCGCTGGTCGAGAACGCCGTCCGGCACGGGCTCGAAGCTGCCGAGGGGTCAGGCACCATCACCATCCAGGCACACGACCGCGGCCAGGAGTGCGTCATCGAGGTCGAGGACGACGGTGTCGGCGAGGACCCGGAGAAGGTACGCCGCGCGCTGGCCGGCGACGTGAGCACCGACTCGATCGGGCTCGGGAACGTCGACGCACGGCTGCGGACGACGTACGGCGACGAGTACGGCCTCGTCGTCGAGACCGCTCCCGGCGCCGGGACGAGGGTGACCATGCGGGTGCCGAAGTTCGCGCCCGGGGTGACGGTATGACCGCGGGGCGAGCGCCACTCCGCGTCCTGGTCGTGGACGACGAGCGACCGGCGCTCGACGAGCTGCAGTACCTGCTCGAACAGGACGTTCGCGTGGGTGAGGTGGTCGCCTGCGACTCCGCGACCGAGGCACTGCGCACGCTGCACGAGCGCGAGGTCGACGCGGTCTTCCTCGACATCCAGATGCCCGGCCTCACCGGGCTCGAGCTCGCCCAGGTGCTCAAGCGGTTCCAGACGCCGCCGCCGGTCGTCTTCGTGACGGCCCACGAGGCGCACGCCGTCGACGCGTTCGACCTGCGCGCGGTCGACTACGTCCTCAAGCCGGTCCGCGAGGAGCGGCTCGCCGAGGCGGTCCGCCGGGTGATCGAGGGCGCCGACCGTGACCCCGCGCCGGCCGAGGACGTCCAGATCCCGGTCGAGCTCGGCGGCGTGACCCGCTTCGTCGACCGCTCCGACGTGACCCACGTCGAGGCGCACGGCGACTACGCCCGCCTGCACACGCACGGGCGCACCCACCTGATCCGGGTCCCGCTCGCCACCCTCGAGGAGGAATGGGCCGGCGCGGGCTTCGTGCGGATCCACCGCTCGCTGCTCGTGGCGCTGCGCCACGTCACCGAGATCCGGATGGAGGCCGGCCGCTGCACGGTGGCCGTCGGCCCGCGCGACGCGGCCACCGATCTTGTCGTCAGCAGACGACACACCCGCGAGCTCCGCGAGCTGCTGGGCCGACGAGCCAGCTCATGAGCGACAGCCGTCCGCCGGCCCGGGTCCGGGTCACCGGCCCACCCCGACGCCGGCACACCCCCCAGGCTCGGACCGGCGACATCGACGAGCAGACCGCCCTTGGCGGCGTCTACCTCGGCAGCCTGCTCCGCGAGCAGCTCGCGCTGGCCGCACGGATCCTCGGGCTGCTCGTCCTCACCGTCGGCTCGCTGCCGTTGCTGTTCCGCGTCTTTCCCCAGCTGGCCGAGGTCCACGTCCTCTGGGTGCCCCTGGCCTGGCTGCTGCTCGGGGTGCTCGTCTACCCGTGGCTGCTGCTGCTCGGCTTCCGCTTCGTCCGCAGTGCCGAGCGCAACGAGCACGACTTCGTGCTACTGCTCCAGGTCCTCGACGAAGACGAGGACGACCAATGACGATGGACGGTGTACCGGGGCTGGTCGCGCTGTTGGTGGTCAGCCTCGCGACGCTCGCGATCGGCACGTACGGCCTGCGGATCTCGCGCACCACCAGCGACTTCTACGTCGCCTCGCGCAGTGTCCGGCCCGGGCTCAACGCCTCGGCGATCGGCGGCGAGTACCTCTCCGCCGCGTCGTTCCTCGGCGTCGCCGCACTGGTGCTCACCGCCGGCGCGCAGATGCTGTGGTACCCGATCGGCTGGACCGCGGGCTACCTCGTCCTGCTGGTCCTGGTGGCCGCCCCGCTCCGCCGCAGCGGGGCCTACACGCTGCCCGACTTCGCCGAGGCGCGGCTGGGCTCCCGGCGGGTCCGGGCGCTGTGCTCGGTGCTGGTCGTGGCGATCGGCTGGCTCTACCTGCTGCCGCAGTTCCAGGGCGCCGGGCTCACCCTGACCGCCGCCGTCGACGCACCGAAGTGGGTCGGCGCGCTGGTCGTCGGGGCCGTCGTCGTGCTCAACGTGAGCAGCGGCGGCATGCGCAGCATCACGTTCGTCCAGGCCTTCCAGTACTGGCTCAAGCTCACGGCCCTGCTCGTGCCGGCCGCGGTCCTGCTGGTCATCTGGGCGGGTGACGGGCGGCCGGACCCGACCGGTGGCGGCGCCGGCTGGTCCCTGCCGCTGGGTGAGGGCAACCAGGGCCTCTACACGACGTACTCGATCGTGCTGGCCACGTTCCTCGGCACCATGGGGCTGCCGCACGTCGTGGTCCGCTTCTACACCAACCCCGACGGCGGGGCCGCCCGCCGGACCACGCTGACGGTGCTGGCACTGCTGGGCGTCTTCTACCTGCTGCCACCGATCTACGCCGTCCTCGGCCGCGCGTACGGCGCCGACGCGGACGACACCGTCGTGCTCGAGCTGCCCCGGCTGATGCTCGACGGGCTGAGCGGCGACCTGCTGACCGGGCTGGTCACAGCGGGCGCGTTCGCGGCGTTCCTTTCGACCTCCTCAGGACTGGCGATCGCGGTCTCCGGCGTGCTCGCACAGGACGTCCTCGGTGGCCGGCCGTCGGGCGTCTCGGCGTTCCGCGCCGCCGCCACCTTCGCGGTCGGCGTCCCGCTCGGGGCCGCGGTGCTGGCCCCCGACCTGTCGGTGGCACGGGCGGTCGGGCTGGCGTTCGCCGTCGCCGCGTCGACGTTCTGCCCCCTGCTGGTGCTCGGGATCTGGTGGCGCGGCCTCACCCCGGCGGGCGCGGTCGCCGGGCTTCTCACCGGCGGGCTCGGCTCCGGCGCCGGCGTCGCGTGGACGCTGTACGACGGGGCGCCGGAGACCTGGCGCGACGTGCTGCTGGGCCAGCCGGCCGCCTGGAGCGTGCCCCTGGCGTTCGCGGTGATGGTCGGCGTCTCGCTGGTCACCCGCGAGGCCGTGCCCGGCCACGCGAACCGGTTCATGGTTCGCCTGCACACCCCCGAGGTCGTCCAGCTGGATCGCGGCTGATCCCGGGACGCGGTGCCGGGACGCACCGCTCGTCGCACCAAACCGACCGTTGGTCGACTCGGCGGCTCCGCCGACCGATCCGGCGGTCCGCGTCGGGAACCGCGAGGTGGAGTCGCTCCTAGTGTGCGGCTCATCACCCATCTTTCTCAGGGGGTCCGTGATGACGACCGACACACCCGACGCGCCTTCGGTGCACGACCAAGCTGCACGGCACGACCCGATCTACGACGAGCTCCACGAGTCCGCGGACTTCACCGAGCTCCGCAAGCGGTTCCTTCGCTTCGCATTCCCGGCCACCGCGGTCTTCCTCGGCTGGTACCTGCTCTACGTCGTGATGAGCAACTGGGCCGACGACTTCATGAGCAAGCAGGTCGTCGGCCACGTCAACATCGCACTGGTCTTCGGCCTGCTGCAGTTCGCCTCGACGTTCCTCATCGCCTGGCTCTACTCGCGGTACATGAACCGCAACGTGGACTCGCTCGCGCGTGATGTCGAGCTCCGCTACAACGACCGGGCCGAAGGTTCGACACAGGGTGGTGCGCGATGAGCTCGGAGACCCTCGCCACGATCCTGTTCATCGTCGTCGTCGGCATCACCGTCGCGATCACCTTCTGGGCCAGCCGTCAGAACAAGAGCGCCGCCGACTACTACGCCGGCGGTCGCTCGTTCAGCGGCTTCCAGAACGGCCTGGCCATCTCCGGCGACTACATGAGCGCCGCGTCGTTCCTCGGCATCTCCGGGCTGATCGCCCTCGCCGGCTACGACGGCTTCCTCTACTCGATCGGCTTCCTCGTGGCCTGGCTGGTCGCACTGCTCCTGGTGGCCGAGCTGCTGCGGAACTCGGGCCGCTACACCATGGCGGACCAGCTGGCGTTCCGGATGAGTCAGCGCCCCGTGCGGACGGCGGCTGCCACGTCCACCGTCGTCGTCTCGATCTTCTACCTGCTCGCACAGATGGTCGGCGCCGGCGCCCTCGTGACGCTGCTGCTGGGCGTCGAGGGCGAGTTCGCCAAGGGACTCACCATCGTCCTGGTGGGCGCACTGATGGTCTTCTACGTCACCGTCGGCGGGATGAAGGGCACCACCTGGGTGCAGATCGTCAAGGCGGTGCTCCTGATCAGCGGCACCATCCTGATCACCGTCCTGGTGCTCGCGGAGTTCAACTTCAACCTCAGCGAACTGCTGGGAGGGGCCGCGGACAAGACCGGCAAGGGCGAGGCGTTCCTCCAGCCCGGCCTGAAGTACGGCGCCACCACGACCAGCCAGATCGACTTCCTGTCCCTCGGCCTGGCACTGGTCCTGGGTACGGCGGGGCTGCCGCACATCCTGATCCGCTTCTACACGGTGCCGACCGCCAAGGACGCACGCACCTCGGTCAACTGGGCGATCGGCATCATCGGCGGCTTCTACCTGATGTCGCTGGTCCTGGGCTTCGGTGCAGCTGCACTGCTGGACACCGGACCCGGCAGCCAGGTGGCGGCGACCACCGGCAACCTGGCCTCGCCACTCCTGGCGCAGGAGGTCGGTGGCGGCGACGGGACCGCGGGCGGCGCGATCCTGCTGGCCTTCATCTCCGCGGTGGCCTTCGCGACCATCCTCGCCGTGGTGGCCGGCCTGACGCTGACGTCGGCGTCCTCGGTGGCGCACGACCTCTACGCGACCGTGTGGAAGCGCGGGAAGGCGACGGAGAAGGACGAGGTCAGGGTGGCGCGCATCGCGGCGTTCGTCATCGGCGGTATCGCGATCGTGCTGGCCATCCCGGCACAGAAGCTGAACATCGCGTTCCTGGTGGCGCTCGCGTTCGCGGTCGCGGCCTCGGCCAACCTGCCGTCGCTCATCTACAACCTGTTCTGGCGACGGTTCAACACCCGGGGTGCGGTGTGGGCCATCTACGGCGGGTTGATCGTCTGCGTGGGCCTGGTGTTCTTCTCTCCGGTGGTCTCGGGTCCGGACACGGGGACCGCGCTGTTCGCCGACCACGACTGGTCGTGGTTCCCGCTCAGCAACCCGGGGATCATCTCGATCCCGGCCGGCTTCCTGTTCGGGTGGCTGGGCACCGTCACCTCGAAGGAGCCGGAGACCGCTGACCGCTTCACCGAGCTCGAGGTCCGCGCGCTCACCGGGGCCGGCATGGAAAGGGCGGTCAAGCACTGAGCCAGCTCTAGACCGAGCCATCTCGGGGAGTCGGGTGCCGGAGGGCGTGCGCTTGGGGGGCGTCGTCCGGCACCCGACTCACGCCCGGGCCGCCGTCCGCCGTCAGGCCGGAACCTTCCACCTGCCGCAACGCGCGAACCGGTCCTAGCGTCGGGCCATGACGTCCCCCACTCCGGAACCGAGCGCGCCTGACTCGAGCACTGGCCCGATCACTGGGGAGCCCACGGACCCGCCGATGGTCGGGATCCGCCTCGTGACCGCGCAGGGGGAGACCACTCGGCGGATCGACCTGCAGCTGGTCGGCTCGCGCGGCCTGGCTGTCGAGGACGGCCTGGCGACGACCTTCGAGGCCGTGCGGCTCTGGCCGACCATCCGCGACCTCCTCCCTCCGCTGGACCAGCTCATCGCCGACCCGGCCGGGCGCCGTCCGCCCGAGCCCGCGCAGGTGCCGGGTCCGGGCTGGGACCGGCAGTGCCGAGCGATGGTGAGCCTGGCCGTGGTCGCGACGGGCGGTGGCGAGGCGGCGGAGCAGGCCTCCGACACTGCCAGCGTCCCGGTCGTCGTCCGCACCTGGTTCGCCACGGAGGAAGGCGGCCTGTGGTCGGCCACGCCCCTGCCTGACGGCTCGACCGACATCCGGCGTGCCTCCGAAGGGGCCCTGGCCGACCTGCTGATCTGGGACGTCACCGGGGCGCTCGAAGCCCTCGTGGCGAGGGCCGCGTCATGACCGCCACGCTCGGGATGGACACCGTCGCGGGCCGGCAGGCGGGCGAGCAGCTGGCCCACGGCTCCGCGCAGATCGCGGAGCTTGCGCAGCGGCTCGACATGGTGGTCATGGGCCTGGAGTGGGCGGGCATGGACGCCGACCGCTACCGCTCCGACTGGCGCGACCAGCAGCGCCCCACACTCGACGCCACCGCCCGGCTCCTCTCCGAAGTGGCGGCCTTGATCCGGGGCGAGGCGGAGGCCCAGGACCAGGCGTCCGACAGCGGTGGTTCCGTGGCCGCTGTCGGATCCGTCGCCGCGGCGGCGTCCCCGGGCGGTGGCGGCGGTTTCCTCGGCTGGCTGGACCGGCACGTCGGCAACTTCTTCCGCGGACTGGTCCGCACCGGCGAGCACGCCGGCGACTTCCTCGGCAAGCTCGACGACGTCCTCACCGGCGAGCGGGACTGGTCGGTGGCAGCGCTCGCGGCCAGCGCTCTCGGCACGGTCGGGTCAGCGGCCGGCGCCGTGGTGAGCGGCGTGACCGGCGAGGACCAGCACTGGTTCGACGAGGGCACCGGCGTGGCCGGCTCCCCGGTCGCAGCGCCGACCGACCCGTCGCAGGCCGGCCAGTACCGGCCGGTGGTCGCGCAGCCGCACGACCTGCCGTCGCTGATGCAGGGCGTCACCGACGCCTACCAGGTCGGCAACGACCCGAGCAGCCACGGCGACGTCCGGATCACCCGCATCGACAACGGCACCGGCACGCCGGCGTACGTCGTCTCGATCCCCGGCACCGAGACCTGGAGCCCCTCGGCCGGCGCCACCGGCCGCGACCTGACCGCCAACCTCGGGCTGGTCGCGGGCAGCCCCACCGCGGCGGCCGAGTCGGTGCGGCTGGCGATGGACCAGGCCAACATCCCGCCGGGCTCGCCGGTGATGCTGGTCGGGCACAGCCAGGGCGGCATCATCGCCGGCACCCTGGCCGCCGACCCGAGCTTCGTGCAGCAGTACGGCGTCACCAACGTGATGACCTACGGCGCCCCGATCGACCACCTCGACATCGACCCCTCGGTGCAGGTGATGCAGGTGCAGCACACCACCGACGTGGTGCCGCGGCTCGACCTCGGCGGGATCCGTGTGGGCGACGACCCGATCCCGAGCTACCGACCCACGGTGACCCTCGACAACCCCGGTCACTTCTGGGAGCTCGCGACCAACCACAGCTACGTCGAGTACGCGAACTCCGTGCGCGACGAGCTGGGAGCGAACACGCCGGAAGGTGAGATCCTGCGGCAGTACCAGGCGTCACTGGGCCAGTTCTTCGTCGGGCCCAACGGCCAGGTCACCGCGGTCGACATCCCGGTGAGTCGGGCACCATAGGCCCTACAGCCATGATGGCTGCGTGAGGCTCTTCCGCAGGCGGCGTCCTGGCGAGGCCGAGGTGAGCAAGGTCGTCACGGCTGCGCTGGGTCAGCCGGTGGCATACAACCACCTGCAGTACCGCGGCGGCGCCCTCAGCGGAACGGTGGACGTCGCAGACGCCGCCGGCTTCGAAGCCGTGCTGCGGACGGCGTACGACGCACTGGCCGAGCTGCTCGGCGACGACGTCGAGCGCGTGGTCTTCTACCTCTCCGGGAGCACGCCGACCGCCGAGCCCGTCACCGCGGACCGGCTCGGACTGCCGGTGCCACCCAGCGGGCACGACCTCGCGCAGCACTTCGACTGACCGCCCATCGCGCCGCAGCGACCGCCCGGCGCAACCCTCTGGCAACCACCGGTCGCCAGCCTGTTGGCTCACTACTAGCGTGGCCTGAGACACCCCGGACGAGGAGATGCAGTGACCAGCACCGAGGAGACCCTGTCCAACCTGCTCAAGGAGGATCGGCGCTTCGAGCCGCCCGAGGAGCTCGCGGCGGACGCCAACCTCAAGGAGGAGGCGTACGCGCGGGCCGACGCGGACCGCGAGGCGTTCTGGTCCGAGCAGGCCGAGCGGCTGCACTGGGACACCAAGTGGGACCAGGTGCTGGACTGGTCGAACCCGCCGTTCGCGAAGTGGTTCGTCGGCGGCACCATCAACGCGGCGTACAACTGCCTCGACCGGCACGTCGAGAACGGTCTCGGTGACCGGGTCGCGCTCCACTGGGTGGGCGAGCCCGACGACGACACGCGGTCGGTGACGTACGCCGAGCTCAAGGACGAGGTCTGCAAGGCCGCCAACGCGCTCACCGAGCTCGGCGTCGAGAAGGGCGACCGGGTCGCGATCTACATGCCGATGATCCTCGAGACCGTGATCGCGATGCTGGCCTGCGCCCGGATCGGCGCGCCGCACACGGTGGTGTTCGGCGGCTTCTCCGCCGACGCGCTCGCCACCCGCGTCGTCGACTGCGGCGTGAAGGTGATCATCACCGCCGACGGCGGCTACCGGCGCGGTGCCGCGGCGGCCCTCAAGCCGGCCGTGGACGAGGCCTGCGCGAAGACCAAGAGCGAGGGCCACACCGTCGAGAAGGTGCTGGTCGTCAGGCGCACCGGCCAGGACGTCGACTGGAACGGCCCGGAGACTGGGGGGCCCGACGTGTGGTGGCACGACACCGTGGACAAGGCGTCGAGCGAGCACGAGTGCGAGTTCTTCGACTCCGAGCACCCGCTCTACGTCATGTACACCTCCGGCTCGACCGGCAAGCCCAAGGGCATCCTGCACACCACCGGTGGCTACCTCACCGGGGCGGCGTACACGCACTGGGCGGTCTTCGACCTCAAGCCGGAGACGGACGTCTACTGGTGCACCGCCGACGTCGGCTGGGTCACCGGGCACAGCTACCTCGTCTACGGCCCGCTCGCCAACGCCACCACCGGCGTCATCTACGAGGGCACTCCGGACACGCCCGAGAAGGGCCGCTGGTGGAAGATCGTGCAGGACTACAAGGTCTCGATCTTCTACACCGCCCCCACCGCGATCCGGTCGTTCATGAAGCAGGGCAGCGAGATCCCGGACAAGTACGACATGTCCTCACTGCGCGTGCTCGGCTCGGTCGGTGAGCCGATCAACCCCGAGGCCTACGTCTGGTACCGCCACGTCATCGGCGGCGACCGGACGCCCGTGGTCGACACCTGGTGGCAGACCGAGACCGGCGCGATCATGATCAGCCCGCTGCCCGGCGTGACCCACGGCAAGCCCGGCTCGGCGATGATCCCGATCCCCGGCGTCTCGGCCGACGTGGTCACCGAGGAGGGCGAGTCGGTCCCGAACGGCTCGGGCGGCTACCTCGTGCTGACCGAGCCGTGGCCGTCGATGCTGCGCACGATCTGGGGCGACGACGAACGGTTCCAGGACACCTACTGGTCGAAGTACCAGAAACAGGGCTGGTACTTCGCCGGAGACGGCGCCAAGAAGGACAGCGACGGCGACCTGTGGGTGCTCGGCCGGGTCGACGACGTCATGAACGTCTCCGGCCACCGCCTCTCCACCACCGAGATCGAGTCCGCGCTGGTCTCGCACCCGAAGGTGGCCGAGGCCGCGGTCGTCGGCGCCAAGGACGAGGACACCGGCCAGGCCGTGGTCGCGTTCGTCATCCTGCGCGACGAGGCCGGCGACGGGGGCGAGGACATCGTCGCCGACCTGCGCAAGCACGTCCGCAAGGAGATCGGCCCGATCGCCACACCGCGCCAGATCATGATCGTGCCCGAGCTGCCCAAGACCCGCTCGGGCAAGATCATGCGCCGCCTGCTCCGCGACGTCGCCGAGAACCGCGAGGTCGGTGACGTCACCACGCTCGCCGACAGCTCGGTGATGGACCTGATCTCGGAGGGCATCAACTCGGGCAAGTCCGAGGACTGACCCACGCCGAGCCGTCGTTACTGCTCATCAGTAACGACGGGTCACCGTCAATCGCGTGCCGAGCCGTCGTTACTGCTCATCAGTAACGACGGGTCACCGTCAATTGCGTGCCGAGCCGTCGTTACTGCTCATCAGTAACGACGGGTCGGCGTGCCGTTCACTCGACGCGGAAGACGTCGTACTCGATGGTGTGCGCGGCCAGGAGCCGGCCGCGGGCGAGGAACAGGCGGTGGACGAGCCAGTCGTACGCCGGGTTCGCGGTGTCGAACCACATGGCCATGCGCATGTACTGGTCGTCCCACTCGGTGCTCGTGTCGTTGTCGACCGCGGTGGTGAACGCGGTCGTCGCCTCCACCAGGCCGCGGTACTCCAGCAGGATCGCCGCGCCGTCGTCGGTGCGGAACGGCAGCCGCACGTGGGGTCGGCCGTACCCGTCACCGAGCGGCCGGAACCAGTCGTTGCCCGGCAGCGGCGAGGTGGCCTTGATCCGCGGTCCGTCCAGGCTCGCGCGGGTCATCTCCCAGTACTGCAGTGCCCCTTCAGCCGAGGGGTCCTCATCCTGGACCGGACCCGACACCTCCAGCCGGTACGTCATCTCTCGGACTAGCTCGATCACCGAGCCCCCTTCAGTCGCTTCGACGGACCGGTAACCGGTCTCTTCGCGGCTTGATCACGCTGACCCGCCACTTCTGGCCGCGAGTACCACGCGTGGGCGGGATACGCCGATCACTCGCCTTGGTGCCACGTGCGGTGACCTTCGACCGGCAAGAGTCGACCGGGGCTCCCCCCGAAGCCCCGGTCCGTTGACACCGTAGGTGGGCGCCCTTCACGTACCGGGGACGAGACCTGTGAACCCCGGGGTTTTCCCGTTCCGGTTGCGGTCCGGTCCGGACCAACTCACCCTCGACCGCATGCCGCCGCACCGAACCAATGCCCGTCCGCCGGACGAGGACAGCTTCTCGGCCGTGCTCGGGCGGGCCCTCGAGTCTCGCGGGCTCTCGCTGCTCGCGCTGCAGCGCCGGCTCGCGGACCGCGGCCACCGGGTCAGTGCCGGCACGCTGAGCTACTGGCGATCGGGGCAGCGGCTGCCCGAGAAGCCGACCTCCCTCGACGCGGTCACGGAGATCGAGGAGCTGCTCGGCCTCGACTCGGGCGCGCTGCACGGCCGCATCGGCCCCTCCCGGCGACCCGGTCCGCCGCTGCCCCAGGTCGCGGTGGGCGCCGCCGCACCCGCCGACATACCGGTGCGGGACGCCCTGGAGGAGCTCGGCCTCGAGGAGGCCGGCCAGCAGCTGCAGGACGTCACGCTGCACATCACGCTGGACGTCGACGCCGATCGCCAGATGTCGCGGCAGACGGTCCGCACGATGCTGCGCGCGACGGCCAGCGGGGCGCAGCGGTGGTATCACGTGATCTTCGCCGAGCAGCCCGTGCCCGAGCCGCTCGTCCTGGACCGGGTGGTCGGCGCCCGGCTGGGCGCGACCGTCGACCGCCCCGAGGTCGGTCTCGTCGCCTGTGAGCTCGTGCTGCCCCGGCCGCTGGAGGTCGGCGAGACGGCGATCGTCGAGACCAGCACCCGGCTGGTCGACCTGGGCGGCCCGGACACGACGTACTTCCACCACATCGACCGCCGGATGTCCGAGGTCGTGATCTGGGTGCGGTTCGACCCCGCGGCCCTGCCCACGCGCTGCGTGCAGACCGTGCAGGCCCTGGAGGGGACCGCCGTCGAGACCCCGGTGCACCTCGGCGGGCTCGACACGGTCCACGTGGCGGCGCGGTCGTTCGGCCCGGGTAGCGTCGGTCTGACCTGGGAGTGGTGACCTGGGGGACTGCTGACCAAGGTTAGGGTCAGCAGCGGTGCGCCGGGAAGTCTGGTCGGCAGTCCGCAGCCGACCCCACCGGAGCCGCCATGAACGACAAGCCCGCCGCCCACGGTCGCTTGTTCTCACCGGCGTCGTTCCTCGAGCGCTCGCGGGTCGCCGAGGTGCTGCGCGCCGAGACGTTCGGCGGCCTGCTGCTCATGCTCGGCGCGATGACCGCCCTCGTGTGGGCGAACTCGCCCTGGTCGTCGGCGTACGACGGCCTGCGCGACTACACGCTGGGCCCGCACCTGCTGCACCTGGATCTGACCCTGGGCGAGTGGGCCGCCGACGGGCTGCTGGCGATCTTCTTCTTCGTGGCCGGGCTGGAGCTCAAGCGTGAGTTCGTCGCTGGGGAGCTGCGGGACCCACGCCGGGCGGCCCTGCCGGTGGCTGCAGCAGTCGGCGGGATGGTGGTCCCGGCCCTCATCTTCGTCGCGGTGAACGCCGGGCACGGGACCCTGCGTGGCTGGGCGATTCCGACCGCGACCGACATCGCGTTCGCGGTGGCCGTGCTCGCGCTGATCAGCTCGCACCTGCCCAGCGGTTTGCGCACCTTCCTCCTGACCCTCGCCGTGGTCGACGACCTGCTCGCGATCACGGTGATTGCGCTCTTCTACACCGACGAGCTGCACATCGGACACCTGGCGCTGGCTCTGGTGCCGCTCGCGATCTTCGCCTTCGTCACCCATGCCCGAACGCCCACGGCGCTTCTCCTGCTCCCGCTCGCGCTTGCGACCTGGGTGCTCGTCCATGCGTCTGGCGTGCACGCGACGGTGGCTGGCGTGCTGCTCGCGTTCGCGGTTCCGGTACGCCGCGAGGCCCACCGCGGCCGCGGGCTGGCCGAGCATCTCGAGCACCTGGTCCGGCCGGCGTCAGCTGGGCTCGCCGTGCCGATCTTCGCGTTCTTCGCCGCCGGCGTGACGGTGAGCGGCCTGGACGGGTTCGCGGACGCCCTCACCGACCCGGTCGCCATCGGGATCATGGCCGGGCTGCTGGTCGGGAAGTCGGTCGGGGTCTTCGGTTCAACCTGGCTGCTGGCCAGGTTCACCCGCGCCGACCTCGATGAGGGCTTGGCCTGGATCGACGTCATCGGCCTGTCACTGCTCGCGGGAATCGGGTTCACCGTCTCTCTGCTGATCGGCGAGCTCGCGTTCGACGTCGGCAGCGTGCATGAGGAGCACGTCAAGGTCGGCGTGCTCACCGGCTCGGTGGCGGCGGCGCTCGCGGCCGCCGTACTGCTGGGTGCCCGCAACCGCACCTACCGGCGAATCGAGGAGCGCACCGATCGGTAGGGTCGAGCCATGGCCAACGACGACACGGGGAGCAGCCGGGCGCCGGTGCGCGCGCCGTCGCCCGACGACCCCACCATCGGGCGGCTCGTCGCCGACGCCAGCCGCGACATCTCGTCGCTGGTCTCCAAGGAGATCGCGCTCGCCAAGTCCGAGCTGAAGGTCAGCGTCAAGGCCGGTGGACTCGGCATCGGCCTGCTGGCGGGCGCTGCGTTCATCGCCGTGCTCGGCGTGATCATGCTGTCCTTCACGATCGTCTACTTCATCCACTGGGCCGGGCTCGGGCTGCACTGGTCCTACCTGATCGTCACCGGCTTCTGGTTCCTCCTGGTGGCCCTCATGGCCTTCATCGGCATCAAGAAGCTCAAGCAGGTCGGCCCGCCGGAGAAGGCCATCGAGCAGGGCCGGGAGATACCCAAGGCGCTCAGGGGTCGGAGCTAGCCCGCACACCCCTCGGTCGACTGTTCGGTGTCGCTGGCGCTGCCCTCGTCGGCCGCGTCGCGGACCTGGTCGGCGGTGAGGGCGTAGCCGGTGTCGTCGTCGGTCACCGACGCCGCGAACACCACGCCGGCCACCTGCCCGGCCGAGTCGACGATCGGGCCGCCGGAGTTGCCGGGCCGGACCAGCCCGCGGATGGAGAAGACGTCGCGGATCACCGCTCCGTCGCCGTAGATGTCCGGCGAGCGCAGCGTCTGCTTGGCGCGGACCCGGGCGGTCTCGATGTCGAAGGGCCCGTCCTGCGGATAGCCGAGGATCGCGATCGGGTCCTTCGGCTGCGCGGGCTCGCCCGGCGCGGTGAGCGGCAGCACCGGGATGACGCGGCTGTCGAACTCGAGTACGGCGACGTCGAGGTCGGAGTCGTAGAAGACGACCCGCGCGTCGGTGGAGTCGTCACCCACGACCACCTCGGGATCGTCGACTCCGGCGACCACGTGGGCGTTGGTCATCAGCCGGTCCTCGGCGTAGAGGAAGCCGGAGCCCTCGATGCCGCGACCGCAGGAGTTGGTGCCGCGCACCTTGAGCACGCTGCTGCCGGCCCGGGTCACGTCGGGGTCGCGGACCATCCGACGGTCGCCCGGCTGCACGTCCACGATGCGCTCGGGCGAGAACGGCTCGAGGTAGCGGGGGAAGAAGCTGGTGCCGACCACGTCGTTGAACGCGTCGAGCAGCCCGCCGGCGCGCTGCGGCAGCACCTCGTTGACCTTGGAGAGGACCAGCGAGCTGCGCACCACGGGCGTCACCCCGTCGATCCGCGAGCCCGAGACCGCGACGCCCAGCGCCCAGGCCACGATGAGGACCGCGCAGCCACTGAGCACGGCGCCGCCGATCGCGTCGAGCGCACGCGCCGGCTGCCAGGTGATCCGGTCGCGGATCTTGGCGCCGCCCCACTGCAGCAGGCCCTGCCCGAGCGAGGCGGCCAGGATCACGATGAACAGGGCCCCCAGCGACACCAGCAGCGACGGGTCGGCGTCGCCCAGCGCGACCGGCGCCAGCCACACGCCGAGCAGGCCGCCCAGGAGCAGGCCAGCGGTGGCGAACGCCCCGGTGACGAAACCCTGCCAGTAGCCGGAGACGGCGTACGCCACCACCAGCACCACCAGGAGCCAGTCGAGGAGGTTCATCCGCGGCGCCGTTCCTCGAACTCGGTGTTGGGCTTGACGTCCGGGTCGGCCCTGCGGCCGATCAGCATGTACGCCGGCAGCTCATGCTCAGGTGCGTCGGGGAGGTCCTCGATCCAGCCGAGGTACTCGAACAGCCGGGCGATCACCCCGGCCGTGAAGCCCCAGCAGATGACGTCCTTGCCCGGTCCGATCAGGAAGCCGGGGCTGCGCCATCCGCCCGGGCCGGTGACGGTGATCCGGTGCGTAGGATCGCGCAGCTCGGAGATCGGCGCGCGGTAGACCGCGTGGACCTCGTCGGCGGAGACCGCATGGACGGCGCTCGGTTCGCGCCACCAGGCCAGCACCGGTGTGACCGAGAAGTTGCTCGGCGGCAGCCACAGCGGAGGCAGCTCGGCGAAGACCTCGACGCCCTCGGGCCGCAGCCCGGTCTCCTCCTCGGCCTCGCGCAGCGCGGTCTGCTGGGCGGTCTCGCCGGGGTCGACCGAGCCGCCGGGAAACGACACCTGGCCGGGGTGCGAGCGCATGGTGTGGCTGCGCTCGGTGAGCAGCAGGTCGGGGCCGTCGGGGCCCTCGCCGAAGAGCATCAGCACGGCGCTGACCCGGGTCTCCTCGTCCTCCGGCGGCATGAACCGGGTCAGGTCGTGGACGCTGATGGAGCGCGCGGCCTCCTCGACCGGCCGCAACCAGTCCGGGAGGCTGGGCCGACCTGCGGGGAGGGTCACAGGTTCACCTCGAGGTGCTCGCGGACCAGGTCGACGATCTCTTCTTCGGAGTCGACTCCGCCGGGCCGCACATACGCGATGCTGCCGTCGGCGTCGACGAAGTACATCATCGGCATGCCGGAGATCTTCGCGAACGTGTCGGTGTCCATCAGGTCGCCACCCGGGTCGGCGAGCGAGGGATAGGTGACACCGCGCTGACCGGCCTCCTCCAGGGCGCTGCCGGGGTACTGGTCGGCGAAGTCGACGCCGAGCACCGGGACCCGGTCGCCGTACTGGTCGTCGAACGCCTGCAACGCCGGCATCTCCTCGCGACACGGTGCACAACCGGCCTGCCACAGGCTCAGCACCAGCGGTCCGCGCAGGCTCGACAGGTCGACTCCGGCGCCCCCACCGAGGCAGGGCAGCGTGATCGCGGGCAGCGCGCCGCCGCCCGGACCCGGCGCGCAGTCCTCCATGCCGATCTTCGCCTTGAGGGTGCGCAGCTCGGGGGTGTCGACCCTGACCTTGCTCGGGCCGGGACCAGGGATGATCGGCCCCTCGCGGTCGTCGTCGCAACCGGCCAGTGCCGCCACGAGCAGTACAGCGGCGAGCGCCGCCACTGCCTTCCTCACGCGCGACCCTCGGTGCGCAACAGCTTGGCGGCGGTCGCGGGGTCGGTCGGGCCGGCGCCGTACGACGGGCACCAGTGCGCCACCGGGCAGGCCCCGCAGGCCGGCTTCTGTGCGTGGCAGCAGCGCCGGCCGTGCCAGATCAGGTGGTGGCTGAGCAGCACCCAGTCCTTCTTGGGGAACAGCGCACCCACGGCGTGCTCGGCCTTGACCGCGTCGGTCTCCTCGGTCCAGCCGAACCGGCGGGAGAGCCGGCCGAAGTGGGTGTCGACGGTGATGCCGGGGATGCCGAACGCGTTGCCGAGCACGACGTTCGCGGTCTTGCGGCCCACGCCGGGCAGCTCGACCAGATCCTTCAGCCGGGGCGGCACCTCGCCGCCGTGCCGCTCCACCAGTGCCGCACTCAGCTTGAGCAGCGACTCGGTCTTGGCCCGGAAGAAGCCCAGCGGTCCGATGATCGCCTCGAGCCTCTCGCGCTCGGCAGCGGCCATCGCCCGTGCGTCGGGGTAGGCCGCGAACAGGGTCGGACGGACGGCGTTGACCCGCTTGTCGGTGGTCTGCGCGCTGAGCACGGTGACCACGAGCAGCTCGAAGGGGTTGTCGAAGTCGAGCTCGATCGTGGCGTCGGGGTAAGTCTGCGCGAGCACCCGGTCGATCTTGCGTGCACGCCGGACCAGGCTGGTGCGGCTTTCGGGGTCGGGCACCCGGCAAATGTACGGGGCCGCGCCGACGTTCAGTCCTCCGGCGCCGGGGGCAGGACGCTGCCCAGCAGGTCGTAGATGCTGATCGCGCCGAGCAGCGGCGCCCTGGGCCCCCGTCCGTCCAGGACCGCGACCAGCGGGGAGCGGTTGGCGGCCATCATCGCCGCGATCTCGAGCACGGTGTCGTCGTCGTTGGCGACGGGGAGGGCGGGGCGATCCTTGGGCACCAGCTCCCTGACCGTGTGCTCGGAGAGGGACGCGCACATGGAGTCGGCGAAGCCCTCGTCGAGCACCCTGGCCAGGGTAGGGTCGTCCTGGACGTAGGCCGGGATCATCACCCGCAGCACCTGCGACCCTGGCAGGACCGCCACCGGGTGGTCCTCCGCGTCGACGACGATGAGCCCCGGACGGTTGTGCTCGGTGAGCAGCCGCGCCGCAGTGAGGGCATCGGTGTCCATGGTCACCGTCGGATAGGGCACGGCGAGGTCGCGGGCCTGCACGGGCGTCAGCCTACGTCGTGCGCGCTCGCGACGGGGCGCCCTCTAGGGTGGGGCCTGGTGTGCCGGGAAGTCTGGTCGGCGGTCCTGTCGTCGACCCGATTGGAGCCCCGTGGACGCCGTCCTCGCCGTAGCCGTCTTCGCCGGAGCCTACGTCTTCCTGGTCGCGGACCGCGTTCACCGGACCAAGGTCGCCCTGGTCGGCGCCGGCCTCGTCCTCCTGCTGCACATCAGTGACGCCGAGTCGGCGTTCTTCAGCGAGGACAGTGGCATCGAGTGGAACGTCATCTTCCTGCTGCTCGGGATGATGGTGATCGTCTCGGTGCTCCGGCAGACCGGCGTCTTCGAGTATGTCGCGATCTGGTGCGCCAAGCGGTCCCGAGGCAAGCCCTACCGGCTGATGGTGATGCTGTGCGTGCTCACCGCCACCGCCTCCGCGGTGCTCGACAACGTCACCACGGTGCTCCTCATCGCTCCGGTGACGTTCCTCGTGTGCGACCGCCTCGGCCTCAAGCCGGTGCCTTACCTCATCGCCGAGGTAATGGCCTCCAACATCGGCGGCGCCGCGACACTGGTGGGCGATCCGCCCAACATCATCATCGCCAGCCGCGCGGACCTGTCCTTCAACGACTTCCTGGTGCACATGTTGCCCTGGGTCGTGGTGCTGATGGTCGTGTACTGCCTGCTGTGCCGGGTTCTGTTCCGCTCGGCGTTCGTCTACGACGCCGAACGGGCCGAGTCCGTGATGGCGCTGAACGAGCGGGAGGCGATCAAAGACACCGGACTCCTCATCCGCTCGCTGCTCGTGCTGTCGGCCGTAGTGGCCGCCTTCGTCCTGCACCCGGTGCTCCATTACGAGCCGTCCGTCGTGGCGTTGCTCGGCGCGGGCCTGCTCGTGCTGGTGACGGACGTGTCGATCGACGACGCCCTGCAGGAGGTCGAGTGGCCGACGCTCGTCTTCTTCGGCGGCCTGTTCATCATGGTCGGCGGGCTGGTGGAGACCGGGGTGATTCAGGACCTGTCCGCCCAGCTCGCCGAGGCGACCGACGGTCGGCTGGGGCTCGCCACCATCCTTCTGCTGGGCGGTTCCGCCGTACTGTCGGCCGTCGTGGACAACATCCCCTACGTCGCCACCATGTCCCCCGTCGTGGCGGGTCTGGTCCCCACCATGTCCGGGAACAGCCAGGTGCTGTGGTGGTCACTCGCGTTCGGGGCCGACCTCGGTGGCAACGCGACCGCTATCGGGGCCTCCGCGAACGTGGTGATGCTCGGCATCGCCGAACGGGCCGGGCACCGCATCGGCTTCTGGGAGTTCACGAAGTACGGCCTCGTGGTCACGGCCGTGACCGTGGGACTGACCGCGCCGTACCTCGCGCTCCGCTACCTCTGAGAGACCGGTCAGCACAGCCCTCGCCCGGGCCGGTAGTTCCTGTGATCCATCCCACTGGATAGGATTCGGACGGCTCCCGGCCACGCGAGCCCGATGGCCTTGCTGCGACCAGCGGAGGAACCCGTGGACAACGACGTGCTTCGTCAGGCGCCGCTCTTCAGCGCGCTCGACGACGAGGCGGCGACAGCGCTGCGGTCCTCCATGGGCGAGACCAAGCTGCGCCGCGGCGACGTGCTCTTCCACGAGGGCGACTCGGGCGACAAGCTCTACGTCGTCCTCGACGGCAAGGTGAAGCTCGGCCGCACCTCCTCCGACGGACGTGAGAACCTGCTGGCCATCCTCGGCCCCGGACAGATGTTCGGTGAGCTGTCGCTCTTCGACCCCGGCCCGCGTTCGGCGACCGTGACCGCGGTGACCGACACGACGTTCGCCTCGCTCTCGCACGAGGACCTGCTCCGCTGGCTCGAGGGACGCCCGGTGGTCGCCCGCGGCCTGCTCACCCAGCTCGCGGGCCGGCTCCGCAAGGCCAACGACGTCGTCGCCGACCTGGTCTTCTCCGACGTGCCCGGGCGGGTGGCCAAGGCGCTGCTCGACCTCGCCGACCGCTTCGGCCGCACCGCCGACGACGGCGTACACGTCCACCACGACCTCACCCAGGAGGAGCTCGCCCAGCTGGTCGGCGCCTCCCGCGAGACCGTCAACAAGGCGCTCGCAGACTTCGCCTCCCGCGGTTGGTTGCGCCTCGAGCCCCGCTCGGTCGTGATCATGGACGTCGAGCGACTGGCCCGCAGGGCCCGCTGAGCCGGCCCACCTTCCGTAGCTGCCGGCCAGTGCCGCGCTGGCACCAAATCTGATCGCGCTCGCACCTGACCGGACCCTAGGCTCCCCATGCATGGATCGTCGGCCCATCTCCCCTGTGTGGGTGGTGCTGCTGGGGATCGCGTCGGCGCAGCTCGGGGCCGCCGTGGCCAAGAACCTGTTCGGCAGGATCGACCCGACGGGGATGGTGTGGCTGCGGATGGCAACCGCTGCACTGGTCTTCGTGATCCTGGCCCGGCCGCGGACCCGCGGACGGACCCGCGCGGACTGGCTGACGGTCCTCGCCTTCGGCGTCGCCCTGTGCGGCATGAACTGGGCGACCTACCAGGCCTTCTCACGGATCCCCCTCGGTCTCGCGGTGGCCATCGGGTTCTCCGGCCCGCTCGTGCTGGCCGCGATCCTGTCGCGCCGGCTCCAGGACCTGGTCTGGGTCGGGCTGGCCGCCGTCGGGGTCGCACTGCCGGCCTTCGAGCGCACCGAGCTCGACCTCGCCGGCATCGGCTTCGCGCTGTTGGCCGCGGCCATGTGGGCGACGTACATCCTCCTCAGCGCGCAGACCGGTCGGCGATGGGACGGCATCGAAGGACTGGCCGTGGCGAGCGTCGTGTCGACGGCGCTGCTGGCGCCGTTCGCGGTCGGGACCAGCGGGAAGGACCTGCTCGACCCCACGATCCTGCTCGTGGGCGCGGCGGTGGGGCTGCTCAGCTCGGCGATCCCCTACGCCTGCGACCTGGTGGCGCTGCGCCGGCTCAGACCCGACGTGTTCAGCATCTTGATGTGCCTCGAGCCGGTTGCGGCGGCCCTGGCCGGAATCGCGGTGCTCGGGGAGTTCCTGAGCCCACTGCAGTGGGTGGCCGTGGTCAGTGTCATGGCGGCCAGCATCGGGGCGACCCGGAGCCGGGAGCGTGTCGCCGAGCCGGTGCCGGACTGAGCTCCGACCGGCCTAGCGCGCGGCCAGGTAGGCGAGCTGGGCTCGGACCGACCACTCCGCCGCGCCCCAGAGCGACTCGTCGACGTCCTGGTAGACGATCTCGACGACCTGGCGGGGCAGGTGCTCGTCGTCGGCGTCCGGTACGGCGACCCCGAGCTGCGCGAGGGCGTCCTCGACCTGGGCAAGGCGCTGGCGGCGGTGGACGAGGTAGTAGTCCAGGGTGACCAGCGCGTCGTCGAGGACGGGCCCGTGAGCCGGCCAGATCGTGGCGACCTCGCCTGACGCCGCAAGGGAGCGCATCCGCTCGATCGAGTCGAAGTAGGGGCCGAGCTGGCCGTCAGGGTAGGCGACCACCGTCGTACCGCGGCCGAGCACCATGTCACCGGACAACAGGGCGCGCTCGGCCGGGAGCACGAACGAGATCGAGTCCGCGGTGTGGCCGGGCGTGGTGAGCACGCGGAGCTGCAGCCCGTCGACGTCGATCAGCTCGTCGTCGGTGAGCGGGTCCGCGTCGAAGCAGTACGCCGGGTCGAGGGCCCGGACCGGGCAGCCCTTGCGGGTGGCGAAGTCGACGGCCACCTCCGAGTGGTCGAAGTGGTGGTGGGTGAGAAGCACCAGCGCGACGTTGCCGGTCTGCTCGTCGAGCTCTTCGACGTGGCCGTCCTCGATCGGACCGGGGTCGATCACGACCGACCGGGAGGCACCCGGCTCGGTGAGCACCCAGCTGTTCGTGCCGTCCAGCGTCATCGGCCCGGGGTTCGGCGCGAGCAGGCAGCGCGCCCGCCCTCCGAAGTCCCCGCCGGTCCAGCTCATGACCCCGTGTGCGAGGCGAGCAGCGACCGCAGCTGCTCGGGTACCGACAGCGTCCAGCCCTCCCCCAGCTTCTCGACGCCCGGCGTGTGCATCTCGACCGTGCGGCCGTGCGCGGCGTCGACGACCTCCCCCGGGCCGGCGTACTGGGCGACCTCGAGCGAGGTCAGGTAGGTCGGCGGCATCATCAGCATCTCGCCGCGCTCGGCCATGGCGATGGCCTCGCCGGCCGGCAGCCAGGCCACCTCGGACGACTCCGACGACACGTCGCGAGTGCGCTGGCCCTCGGGGAGGAGGGCCACGAAGAACCACGTCCGGTAGCGCTTCGGCTCGAAGACCGGCGTCAGCCAGGCGGCCCAGACGCCGAGCAGGTCGGTGCGCAGCACCAGCCCGCGGCGGGTGAGGAAGTCGGTCATCGCCAGCTCACGAGACTCGAGCGCGACCCGGTCGGCCTCCCAGTCCTCGCTTGTGGTGTCGGCGACCACCTCGTCGTCATGCGGTCCGGCAAGCAGGACCCCGGACTCCTCGAAGGTCTCGCGAACGGCGGCACACACCAACGCGCGCGCCATCGACTCGTCGCAGCCGAGCCGCTTCGCCCAGTCCGCCGGCTCCGGGCCTGCCCACGCGACGTCCGTGTCGAAGTCGCGCGGGTCGACCCCGCCGCCGGGGTAGACGCACATGCCGCCGGCGAACTCCATCGAGACCTGGCGACGCAGGTAGTAGACCGCCGGGCCGCGCTCCGACGGCCGGAGCAGGATCACCGTCGCGGCGTCCCGTGGCTCGACCGGCTCACGACTGCCGTCGGCGTACTCGCGCGCGACCTCGATCAGGTGATCCGGCAAGGGGATCGGCGGGATCGGGATAGCGCTTTTCCGGGGTCCCCGCGAACGCGCGCTCTCTTCGCGCGAAGCGCGCGCTCGCGCGGTTTCGTGGGGTGGTTTCACAACTCGACGATGACCTCGACCTCGACCGGCGCGTCGAGCGGGAGCGCCACCACACCGACTGCCGAGCGCGCGTGCACTCCGGCCTCGGCGAAGACGGTGCCGAGCAGCTCCGAGGCGCCGTTGGCGACCTTCGGCTGGCCGGTGAAGTCGGGCGAGGACGCCACGAAGACGACGACCTTCACGACGCGCTTGACCAGTGAGAGGTCCCCGACCTCGGCGTTGATGGCAGCGATCGCGTTGAGCGCGCACTGCTGCGCGCAGGCGTAGGCCTCCTCCTCGGTGACCCCGGAGCCGACCTTGCCGGTCGCGAGCAGCTCACCCGAGCGGATCGGGAGCTGACCGGAGGTGAAGACCTGGTTGCCGCTGCGCACCGCCGGGACGTACACCGCGACCGGCTTGGCGACCTCGGGCACCGCGAGCCCGAGCTCGGCCAGCCGCTCCTCGGGGGTGGTCATGAGGCGAGTGGCCGCTTGAAGTAGCCGACCAGGTTCTCCGGGTTCATGCCCGGCGCGATCTGCACGAGCTCCCAGCCGTCGGCCCCGAAGTTGTCGAGGATCTGCTTGGCCGCGTGCGTGAGGATCGGCGCGGTGAGGTACTCCCACTTGGTCATGCTCGGCACCCTACTAGCGGGCGACAGGAGTCATTTCCGGGGCATGAACGCGCAGAACTCGTTGCCCTCCGGGTCGGCCAGGACGTGCCAGGAGATGACGTCGTCGGGCTCGCGGAGCACGGTGGCGCCATGGTCGAGCAGCCACTGGACCTCGTCGACATCGATGTCGAGGTGGATGCGGTTCTTGGCCGTCTTGGCCTCGGGGACCTGGACGAAGACGATGTTCTCGAACGGCACCCCCGGGAGCTGGTCGAGCCACGCCCAGCCCTTCTCCTGGTTGCCGCCGAGCTCGCCACCGAGCACGCCGTGCCACCACTCCGCGACCGCGAACGGGTCGGCGCTGTCGACGACGACCTCGTAGAGCTTGTAGGACGGCACCTCGTCCCTCGTGAACACACAGAGTTCGCCGCCCTCGGGGTCACGCACGATGTCCCAGCGGAACGACTCGGTGTCGAGCGGGGTCGCACCGCGCGCAACCACGTCGTCGGTGCTCGCCGCGTGGACGTCGAGGTGCACGCGCTGCTTGACGGTCACCGGCTCGGGCACCTTGTTGACCCACACAGCGTGCTGTGACGTCGGGCCGTCCAGCCGGACGTCCCCGTCGTCGAGCCGGGTCAGGACCAGGCCGAGGGTCGGTGCCCAGAAGTCGCCCAGGGCGACCGGGTCGACGGCGTCGATGCAGAGGTCCTTGAACGTCGCGATTGCCACTCGCCAAACCTAGGCGGCCGTGCCGACACTGGTCGCCTCAGTTTCGGGTGGACGATGCCCACATGTGGAACGCCATGTTCGACCTCGACCTGTCGCTGGCCGAGAAGGTCATCCGCGCCGTCGTCATCTACCTGTTCCTCGTGCTCGCCCTCCGGCTGGTGGGCAAGCGCGAGCTGACCCAGCTCAACACCCTCGACTTCGTCGTGCTCCTCGCGGTGGCGAACGCCGTCCAGAACGGCCTGATCGGCGTGGACAACTCCGTCACGGGTGCGGTGGCGGGGGCGACGGTGCTGTTCGTCGTGAACTCCGCTCTGGCCTGGATCGTCTTCCGTAACCGCCAGCTGCAGCGGATCGTCGAGGGCACCCCGACGGTGCTGATCCGGGACGGCCAGATCCTCGAGGACGAGCTCAAGCGTCAGGAGCTCACCCGCGACGACCTGCTCGTCGAGATCCAGTCGGCCGGAGCCGACGACTTCGACGACGTGGGCACGGCCTCGCTGCTGCCCAACGGCAAGGTCATCGTCGTTCAGAAGGAGGCCAACCAGTCCTCGGTGCAGTACGACGACCTGAAGGCCCGGATCGACCACCTCACCACGCTGGTCGAGCAGCTCAGCGTGAAGTGAGCTCCGGCTCGGTCTTCTCGCGTACCTCCTCCTCGGTGACTCCGGGCGCCAGCTCCACCAGCGTGAGTCCCTCCGGAGTCACGTCGAGGACGCACAGGTCGGTGATGATCCGCTGCACCACGCCGCGGCCGGTGTAGGGCAGGGAGCACTCGTTGACGATCTTGTAGGAGCCGTCCTTGGCGTTGTGCTCCATCAGCACGATCACCCGCTTGGCGCCGTGCACGAGATCCATGGCGCCGCCCATCCCCTTGACCATCTTGCCGGGGATCATCCAGTTGGCGATGTCGCCGGCCGCCGACACCTGCATGGCCCCGAGGATCGCGGCGTCGATCTTGCCGCCGCGGATCATCCCGAACGACGTCGCGGAGTCGAAGAACGACGCCCCGCGCCGCAGCGTGACGGTCTCCTTGCCGGCGTTGATCAGGTCGGCGTCCTCCTCACCCTCGAACGGGTAGGCGCCGACCCCGAGGATGCCGTTCTCTGACTGCAGCACCAGCTCGACACCGTCGTCGACGTAGTTGGGCACCAGGGTCGGCAGCCCGATCCCGAGGTTCACGTAGGACCCGTCGGTCAGCTCCGAGGCGGCCCGCGCCGCCATCTCCTCCCGCGACCAGCTCATTGCGACACCTCCTGGCGGCTCCGCACGGTGCGCTTCTCGATCCGCTTGTCCGCGGCCTGCTCCGGTGTCAGCGGGACCACCCGCTGCACGAACACCCCCGGCGTGTGCACGTCGTTGGGATCCAGCTCACCCGGTTCGACGAGCTCCTCGACCTCGGCGATGGTGATCCGGCCACACATCGCGGCGAGCGGGTTGAAGTTGCGCGCGGAGTCGCGGTAGACGAGGTTGCCGTGCCGGTCCCCCTTCGCCGCCCGCACCAGCCCGAAGTCGGCCACGATCGCCTCCTCGAGCACGAACTCCTTCGGACCGTCCTTGGTCTCGAAGGTGCGGGTGTCCTTCGGCGGGCTGGCCAGCACAACGTTGCCGTCCGCGTCGTAGCGCCACGGCAGGCCGCCCTCGGCCACCTGGGTGCCACCACCCGTGGCCGTGTAGAACGCCGCGATCCCGGACCCGCCGGCGCGCATCCGCTCGGCCAGCGTTCCCTGCGGCGTGAGCTCGACCTCCAGCTCACCGGCGAGGTACTGCCGGGCGAACTCCTGGTTCTCCCCGACGTACGACGCCACCATCCGCCGCAGCCGACCGGCACCGAGCAGCAGCCCGAGCCCCCAGTCGTCCACGCCCGCGTTGTTCGACACCGCCTCGAGGTCCTTCGTGCCGGCCTCCAGCACCGCCGCGATCAGCACTGAGGGGATCCCGCACAGCCCGAAGCCGCCGACCGAGATCGTCGCGCCGTCCGCGATGTCGGCCACCGCCTCGGCCGCCGAGCCCACCACCTTGTCCATGGCCCGATCCAACCACTACCGACTTCCACCCTGGGGGTCCCGCCCGTGCTCCGAGCGTCCTATCGTCGGACGGGTGAAGACCCTCGTCGCCACCCTGGCCGTCGCGGCCACCGTCCTGGCCCCGCTCTCGGCCGAGGCAAAGCAGGCGCCCGTCCTGACCGTGACGGCGGCCCCCGACGCGTCGTACCCCCAGGAGGTCAGCTTCAACGCCGACGCCGAGGACATCGTCTTCCTGGTGTCGACCACCGAGGCCACCTCGGTCACCGCGACCGCCGTGGCGCCCGGCCTCACCATCACCGGCACCGGCGTGCCGCAACCGGTCACGGCCACCGGCTCGATCCGGCTCGGCGTCGTTGCGACGACCCCCGGGATGCACTCCCTGGCCGTCACCTTCACGGCGCCGGGCGCAACGCCGGTGCAGGTCACCCTGCCCTATGTCTTCGCGGCAGCCACGACGGTGCCGGCGGGCACCGGGTCCCTCGCCGGCAGGTCCTACGGCTGGATGGGCTACGAGAACGTCATGGAGAGCTCCAGCCGCGTGGCCGACATGCTGACCTTCGTCGACGGGACCTACGCCTACCTCGGACTGCCACCGGCCGGGCGGCCGACGTGCACGGGCGCGGGGCAGGGCTGCTACCGGTACGCCTACGACGCGGCCACGGGCGTGGTGCAGGTGGGTGGCTACATCGTGGGCAAGGTCCTCGGCCAAGGCCTGGCCACCGACGGCTGGGCGGTGCCCGACCGGCAGGACGGCGAGCTGTTCGCGGCGTACACCGCGACCGAGCCGCTCACCTTCGCCTCGAAGGGCACCCGGCTCGCGGGCACCTGGCACTTCCGCGCCAAGTACTACCCGGAGGGCATCTGGGCCCAGTCGGTGACGTTCCGCAAGAACGGCACCTACAAGCTCTACTGGCAGGTCGACGACAGAGGTGAGCGCCACAGCTTCACCGGCACCTACGCGGTCCCCGCGCCCGGCAAGGTCGTGTTCAAGGCGCACGGCAAGGTCGTGCAGACCGGCACCCTGGCGCTGGCCGGCCACAAGGTCGGCAAACCCAAGCCGCGCAAGCTCGGGCTGTGGCTGGTGCTCGGCGGCAGGACGGGCAAGGGCGCCCCGGACAAGCGAGGCGACGGCAACCTCCTCGCGCCGGTGAAGAACTGACGGCTCACGGCGACGACGCACCGACCCGAGAGCTGGATCGGTGCGCCGCCCCAGGACCGCCGGCCACCGACGCCTTCGGCCCGGGGTCCTGCTCGAGGGCGCCGGCGGTGGGACGGGCGCGTCACGAGCAGGCGACGTACCCGACCGAGACCTTGTGGTCTTGGGCTTTCGGCCGGGCCTGGCCGGCCCGCGCGGGCGGGTGGGGCTCGGCGATCGAGCAGGTTTCTAGGCAGGCAGACAGACTGCCCACGCGAAGAGCGTGTTCGCACTCGCGGAGAAGCCCTGCACGGTCCACTGGCGGGCGTCCCCGAACTCCACCGGCGTGGAGTAGACGATCCTGGAGCTCACGTCGTTCAGCCACGAGTGGCCGCCGCCGGTCAGCAGTTCCCCGGGCGGACACTCCACGGTGGCCGTTCCGGTCGCATTCGCCGCGACGGGCACGCCGTTGCTGACCACGGTGTGGGTGACCTTGAGCTCGGCCGCCCCGACACTGTTGTTTCCGAGGTCGCTGTCGAAGAGCGAGTTCGGAGCGATCTCGAACCCGGTCAGGGTCTCGTCAGGGATCTTGCTCGGGCCCACGGCGTTCGGCGCGATCGCCGGGTTCGGGTAGCTGCCGGTCAAGTCGCCCTTCGCCGGGCCGCTCGGCTGGGAGTCCTTCTGCTCGAGGGAGACGATTCGCTTCGTCAGCTTCTTCAGCTGCTTCTGGAGGCTCTTGACGGTCGCCTTGTCCAGACTCGTCGCGGTCACCGCCTCCGACGACGGCGAGTCGTCCTTGTCAGTGCCGAGGGCGCCAGCGCTCGCGCTGCCGAGGGCGACGAGGGTCGCGACGGCGACGGCGAGCGGCACGAGGCGGCTGCGGCGGTTGGGGAGGGCGTTGTGCATCATGGAAATTTCTCCTTGCGTCGGTGCCCCTGCCAGTCGGCGAGGGCTTGGCTCCGAACGCTAGGAATCCGCGCGGGACCTCTCAATCGCGGAAAACCCCGGGGCTTAGGTGGGCGGCAGGTCGACGGACGGCTCCTGCAGGCGGGTGCCGAGCTGGGCCCGCGAGCGCACCCCGAGCTTGGCGTACGCCCGCGTCAGATGCGTCTCGACGGTGCCGATCGACACGTTCAGCCGTCGGGCGATCATCTTGTTCGCCAGGCCTTCGCCCGCGAGCTGGGCCACTTCGAGCTCCGTCGGTGTCAGGGCGCCTTCAGCGGCGGGGCGGCGGCCTCCGACTCGACTCAGCTCCCCGCGGACGGTGGCCGACCAGCCGTCCGCGCCCAGCTCCTCGAAGCGTGCCTCCGCGCTGTCGAGATGGTCCCGGGCCAAGCCCCACTGCCTCTGCCGGCGCAGGGCCGAGCCGACCACCAGGTGGGCCCGCGCAGCGTCGTGCAGCAGTCCCAGGGTCGTCAGGGCCTCGGCCACCGTGGTCATCCGGGACGACGCTTCCTGCGGTGGGACCGATCCGTCGACCAGCCCGACGAGCACGCGCGAGCGCTCGCTCATCGCGCGACCCCACGGATGCTCCTGGTCCGCGGAGATCCGCTCGAGCCAGGCGGTGACCTCGAGCGCCTCGTCGTGGCGCTCCTGCAGCGCCAAGGCCTCGACCAGGTCGGGAGCGACCGGGAAGGTTCCGGGCTCCAACAGGCCGACCGTGACGACGTGGTCGAAGACTCCGCGCAGCAGGGTCTCGGCCACGTCCGGCTCACCCGACTGGAGCGCGGCGACTGCGAGAGCGTGGTCGGCCTCGAGCCGGTTCCACACGTCGCCGAACCGGTCGGCATGCTCACGCGCGAGCGATGCCCACTCGCGAGCCACCGAGACGTATCCGCACCGCACCGCGACCACGGCCTGCATCACCTCCAGGGTGGTGGCCTCGTTGGCGCTGAGGTCGACGTCCAGCAGCGTGTCCAGGAACTGTCGCGCCTCGCGCACGCGACCACTGCGCTCGAGGACGTCGAAGAGCCTCTCCCAGTAGGACTCGGACTCCTGGAACCGGCCCGCCTCCTCGGCCGCCCCCATGCGGTCGCGCACAGCCTTCTCGGCCGCGGCCAGCTCACCGCGCCAGATGAGCCGCTTCCAGAGGGGCTCCCCCTCGGCGGGCTCGGGAGGCCGACCGCTCCGCACCAGGCACCAGCTGCGCGCGCGGCCCAGCATGTGCCACTCGTGCTCCTCGTGCGCTCCGAGCTCGATCGCCTCCTCCGCCCAGGCCAGGCACTGGGCGGCGTTCGAGACCGAGATCCCACCAGCGATGAACGACCTGGCCTCGAGCGCCCGGCCTCGGATCAGCGGGTCGTCGCCGCACTCGGCGAGGGCGCGGTCCACGAGGAGCTGGGCCTGGGCGACGTTCTCCCACACACCGTTGAGCAGCATCAGGAGGGCCTGACCTCGCTCGGGCCCGTGCGGGATCCGATCAATCTCGGCCTCGAGGAAGTCGGTGAGCCGCTGGGTCTCGTTGACCACCACCATCCTGCTGGCGAGGTCCAGCACCCGCCCCGTGCGGGTGGGTGAACCGTCCGGCGTCCGCGTCAGGGCGAGCTCGGCCAGCTCGAGCGCCGTCTCGGTCGCCCCACGGTCGTCCGCCAGCCGAGCGCTCTCCGACAGGGAGGCGGCCAGCTCCTCGTCGGGTTGGGCTGCGGCCAGGGCCAGGTGCCGGACCCTGTGATCCGGTCGGCCGACGAGCTCGGCCAACCGTCGATGCATCTCCTGGCGCCCCAACGGCGTCGCCGTCTCTCGTGCCGCCGCGGCCAGCAACGGGTGCCACGGACGAGCACGCCCTCCCTCGGCAACGGTCACGAGACGGTCGCGGACCGCACGTTCGACCGGCTCGAGGCCGGCGAGGGCCACCAGGTCGGCACTGCTCAGCTGACCGTCCAGCGCCACCGCCAGGAGCACCGTGCGTTGGTCGTCGGGCAGCTCGCGGACCCGGAGGCCGAGGACGTCAGCCATCTCAGCGGGGACTCCCAGCGGCTTCCCGGCATCGGGGATGCCGCGCTGCACGAGCGCCCGGCCGATCTCGATGACGAAGAGCGGGTTGCCGCGCGACTGCTCATGGACCAGGCGCAGCACGCGGGGGTTCAACGTGAGGTCCAGGTCGCGCCTGAGCACCCGCGCGGTCTCCCCGACCGTGAGGGGCCGTGGCTCGACCTGACGCAGGTCCCGGCGTGCGAGTGAGGTCTCCAGAGTCGTGCGGTTGAACCCCGTGCGTCGCGTGAGCAGGAACTGGACCGAAGCCCGCTCCAGGCGCCGAGCGGCGAAGGTCAGGGCCTGGAGCGAACCGGAGTCCGCCCACTGCGTGTCGTCCACGAACACCACGACCTGACTGTCCGAGGCGATGTCCGCTAGCAGGTCGTGGACGCCGACCTCGACGAGCTGCGCGTCGACGGGGGTCGTGACGGCCTCGCGCAGCAACACCGCGGCGAGTGACTCTCGCACCGGCCCGCGCAGACGGTGGCCGTCGAGGTCGATGTCGCGGAACAGGTCGTGCAGCACACCGAAGGAGTGCCGCTGCTCGCCCTCACCCGGTGTGGCGCGAAGGACGACGGCGCCGCGTTCGATCGCCAGTTCGGCGGCGTGCTCCCAGAGGGCCGACTTGCCGAGGCCGGGCTCTCCGGTCACGACCAGCCCACCAGGGCCCTGCCCGTCGATGAACGCGGTCAGGGCCGCCGTCTCGCGGGAGCGACCGAACAGGGCCCGAGGTCCCATCGTCGAACAGTAGTGCGCCCCGGCACCCGGCTGCATCGCGCGCGAGTGCCTATTGTTCGCTCGTGAGCTCCGACTGGTCCCGGGTGCGACTGCACGTGGTGACCGGCAAGGGGGGCACCGGCAAGTCGACGGTCGCCGCGGCGCTCGCGCTGGCGCTGGCCTCGCAGGGCAAGGACGTGCTGCTCTGCGAGGTCGAGGGACGGCAGGGCATCGCCCGGATGTTCGACGTCGACCCGTTGCCGTACGCCGAACGCCGGATCGCGACGGGCCTCAGGACCAATGGACCGCCCGGCGTCGTGCACGCGCTGCACATCGACGCCGAGTCCGCGCTCATGGAGTACCTCTCGATGTACTACCGGCTCGGCCGGGCCGGCCGCGCCCTGGACCGGTTCGGTGTCGTCGAGTTCGCAACCACCATCGCCCCCGGCGTGCGCGACGTGCTGCTCACCGGCAAGGTCTACGAGGCGGTGCGGCGCAACAGCCGCAACAAGGGCGCGATCGACTACGACGCCGTCGTGCTCGACGCACCTCCGACCGGCCGGATCACGCCGTTCCTCAACGTCAGCGACGAGCTGGCGGGACTGGCCAAGGTGGGGCCGATCAAGAAGCAGGCCGACACGATGATGACGCTGTTCCGCTCGCCCCGGACGGCGGTGCACCTCGTCACCGTGCTCGAGGAGATGCCGGTCCAGGAGACCGCCGACGGGATCGAGCACCTGCGCGAGGCGGGGCTTCCGGTCGGCGGCGTGGTGGTCAACCAGGTCCGCCCACGCGACCTGCGGGTCAAGGACGTCACCGCCGCGCGCAAGGGCGAGCTGGACCGGGCCGCGATCGGCTCCGACCTGGTCTCCGCTGGCGTGGACGTGTCGGACGAGCTGCTGGACGGCCTGCTCGACGAGGCGCGTGACCACGCGATCCGGAGAGCGCTGGAGGATGCCCAGCGCAAGCTGGTCAAGGCGATGGGCGTACCGACGTTCGAGCTGCCGCGGCTGGCCGCTGGGGTCGACCTGGGCGGCCTCTACGAGCTGGCCGGTGGCCTCCGCGACCAGGGGATGCCATGACCCCCACCCCACGAAATTCCCCGATGCGCGCGCTCCGCGCGGACGCGCGCGCAATGTCGCGGGGACCCCGGAAATGACCCGACCCCATCCTCGAGTGGGCCCTCTCGTTGCGCGCGCCACCGCGGCAGCGCTCGACGTCAACGCGCTGATCGACGACCCGCACACCGGGATCATCGTCTGCTGCGGTTCCGGCGGCGTCGGGAAGACCACCACGTCGGCGGCCCTGGCGCTCCGCGCAGCCGAACGCGGCCGGCAGGTCGTGGTGCTCACCATCGACCCGGCCCGACGGCTGGCGCAGTCGATGGGCATCGAAGCGCTCGACAACACGCCGCGGCCGGTCGCCGGCGTCGGTGGCGCCGGCTCGCTCGACGCGATGATGCTCGACATGAAGCGGACCTTCGACGAGGTCGTGGAGGCGCAGGCCACCCCGGAGAAGGCGAAGCAGATCCTCGAGAACCCCTTCTACATCGCGCTGTCGTCCTCGTTCGCGGGGACGCAGGAGTACATGGCCATGGAGAAGCTCGGCCAGCTCAAGCGCGACGCCCGCGCGGCCGGCAGCTACGACCTGATCGTCGTCGACACGCCTCCTTCGCGCTCGGCGCTGGACTTCCTCGATGCGCCCGAACGGCTGTCGTCGTTCCTCGACGGCCGCTTCGTCAGGTTGCTGCTCGCGCCCGCCCGAGGCCCGGCCCGGATCATGACCGCCGGCCTCGGGCTGGTCACGGGAGCGCTGTCGAAGATCCTGGGCGGTCAGTTCATCATCGACCTGCAGACCTTCGTCGCCGCCCTCGACACGGTCTTCGGGGGTTTCCGGGCGCGGGCCGAGCAGACCTATGCGCTACTGCAGGCGCCCGGCACGGCCTTCCTCGTGGTCGCGGCTCCGGAGGCGGACGCGCTGCGTGAGGCGGCGTACTTCGTCGAGCGGCTCAACGAGGATCGGATGCCCCTCGCCGGGCTGGTCGTCAACCGCGCCAGCCCGGCCGGGCGGGGCGCCCTCTCGGCGGACGAGGCGATGGCGGCGTCCGCGCGGCTCCAGCGGGACGCCTCGTCGCCCACGGCACCTCTCACCTCGGGGTTGCTGCGACTGCACGCGGACCGGGAGCGGATGGTCGAGCGGGAGGAGGGGCTGCGGCAGAGGTTCGCAGCCGCGCACCCGAGCGTCGCAACGGCCGTCGTGCCGGCCCTCGCCGGCGACGTGCACGACCTCGACGGCCTCCGCCTGGTCGGAGAGCTCCTCGCGGACCAGGCTCCGTAGAACCACTCGATCAGAGGCCCGCCGTTCCCCCAGTGGCCCTCCCTAGGGTCGCCTCGGGTCGGGCTGGGGCGAGGTCGGCCGACCTGGCCTGCGAAGCACCGACACGCCACCTCAGGACGAAATCTCTGCTCCCCGCCGCCTGCGGCTCCACTTTTCGGCCTCCCCCCAGGGGGGCCAATGGTCCCGAATGACTAGTCAATTCGGGCTATGGAGGTTGAAGCGTTCACCCGTACACGCCAACACCCTTGAATTCGTAACTTTCTCCCACGGGAACAGAACGCTCGGAGCCCCCGGACAGATGCTCTCAACACGGCAGGGCAACAAAATTTTCTCTCGGAGATGGCAGGGCAGAGAAATGTGGATCGAGGACTGGACCCCCAGCGCGGCGTGCCGGAAGGCGCAGCCCGACGAGCTCTTCGTCCGTGGTGCCGAGCAGAACAAGGCCAAGCAGCTGTGCACCGGATGCCCGGTACGCACCGAGTGCCTCGCCGAGGCCCTCGACAACCAGATCGAGTGGGGCGTGTGGGGCGGCATGACCGAGCGGGAGCGCCGTGCGCTGCTGCGTCGCCGCCCGAACGCGTCCTGGCGGGCCGTGCTCGAGGCCGCCCGCGTCAAGGCAGAGCTGGAGTCGCAGGAAGTCTCCGCCTGAGCCCCACGATTCATCCCCACGAATCACCCCCACAAAAGAAGATCCCCCACAGCTCCTGACTCGCGTCAGGACACGCTCGCGGCCGGTTGACGCCTTTCCCTGAAGGCCTTCAACCGGCCGCCAGCAATTTCGGGTTGTCTTCGTGCGAGCGACAAGCGGGGACGGACGCAATGGGAGCGGGCGAGCGCAGCGAGCGTTTGCGAGCGGAGCGAGCGCGCCCCCGCGATCGGCCTCGTGGCCCCGACGGACGGCGAAGCCGCGAGCGAAGCGAGCAGTCCGTCGTGGTCCGGGGCCGAAACTCGCGGGGGTAAACAGCCGTCCGTACCATGTGAGCGTGTCCATGCCCCGCCAAGAGCGGCTCCCGGCGTACCGCGTGCTGTCCCACCTGGTGGTGATGGCCGCGGTCGCGGCTGTGCTCGGGGTGGTGGTCGCGGGACTCGCGATCCCGTTCGCCGGCATTGTCGGCATCGGCGCCCGCAACGTCGCGCGCACCATGGACAACCTGCCGGAGGAGCTCGAGGTCGACGACCTCGCGCAGCGGACCACGATCCTCGACGCCAACGGCAACCGGCTTGCGTCGCTCTACGACGAGAACCGCATCACGGTCCCTCTCAAGGGAATCTCGCGGACCATGGTCAAGGCGGTCGTCGCGATCGAGGACTACCGCTTCTACGAGCACGGCGCGCTCGACCTCAAGGGCACGCTGCGCGCAGCCATCACCAATCAGGCCAACAGCGGCGTGGTCCAGGGTGGCTCGTCGATCACCCAGCAGCTCGTGAAGCTGACCCTGATCAGTCAGGCCAAGACCAAGGCGGACAAGGCGGCCGCCAGCGACGACACCTACGCGCGCAAGCTCAAGGAGCTGCGCTACGCGATCGCCATGGAGCAGAGCCACTCCAAGGACTGGATCCTCGCGCGCTACCTGAACACGGCCTACTTCGGCGACGGAGCATACGGCGTCCAGGCCGCAGCGAAGCACTACTTCGACGTCAACGCCCGCGAGCTCAACCTGCGCCAGTCCGCCCTGCTCGCCGGCCTCGTCAAGAACCCCTACGGCTACGACCCGACCAAGTTCCCCGACCGTGCCACCGAGCGGCGCGACGTCGTCCTGGACCGGATGGCCGAGCTCAACGTGGTCCCGCGCGAGAAGGCGGAGAAGAACAAGCAGCGCGACCTCGGGCTCAACGTCCAGGAGGTCGACAACGGCTGCGTGAACTCGACGGCGCCGTTCTTCTGCGACTACGTGCTGACCTATCTCCTGCAGGATCCCGCGTTCGGCGCGACCGTCAAGGAGCGCAAGAACGTGCTCTACAACGGTGGTCTGACGATCAAGACCACGATCGACATGACCGCGCAGCAGGCCGCCGACAACGCGGTCGCGGCGCACGTGAACCCGACCGACGCAGCAATCGGCGCGCTGGCCATCGAGCAGCCCGGCACCGGAAACGTGCTCGCGCTCGCGCAGTCGCGGCAGATGGGCAACCGCAAGAAGCTGGGCGAGACCTACATCAACTTCACGGTGCCCAAGGAGTACGGCGGCGCCAACGGCTTCCAGCCCGGCTCGACCTTCAAGGTGTTCACGCTGGCCGCCGCACTCGGACAGGGACTGCCGCTGACCACGCAGTTCGACTCGCCCTCGCCCAAGACCTTCGACATGTCCGACTTCTCGAACTGCCCCGGCGAGGGCCTCTTCGGCGGTGAGTACACAGCGAACAACTCCACCGGGACCGGTTGGTACAACATGTATTCCGGGACCCGGAACTCCGTCAACACCTTCTACCTCCAGCTCGAGGAGCTGACCGGGGTCTGCGCGCCATGGAGTCTCGCCACGCAGATGGGAGTGAAGCTCACCGACCCGGCAGCCGAGCGCTACCCGTCCTTCACCCTCGGCATCGCCGACGCCTCCCCGCTCGAGATGGCCGAGGCCTACGCCACCTTCGCCGCCCGCGGGCTGCACTGCGCGTCGCGGCCGGTGACGCAGATCCTCGATTCCGGCGGCAACATCGTGAAGGACTACGCCTCGCAGTGCACCCAGGTCATGCAGCAGAACGTCGCCGACGCCGTCAGCAACGTGCTGCGCGGCGTCCTCGAGGGCGGCTTCGCCTCGGCGGAGGCGTTGTCGGTCGCGGCCGCCGGCAAGACCGGGACGACCCAGGAGCAGAAGGCAGTGTGGTTCTGCGGCTACACCACGCACTATGCCGCCGCCGCCACGATCGCCGGCAT
The DNA here is from genome assembly GCA_963825455.1 of uncultured Actinomycetota bacterium. Classification (GTDB taxonomy): domain Bacteria; phylum Actinomycetota; class Actinomycetes; order Propionibacteriales; family Nocardioidaceae; genus Nocardioides. The sequence goes on along the minus strand of CAWGTG010000017.1, from coordinate 77,100 downwards.
CGACCCACTGGGGAGACCTGACTCCCTCGTGGGCAAGACCGTCGACGGCGACTACATCGAATCGGCGTCCGGCTCCGGCTTCGCGGCCCCGATCTGGGGTGATGCGCTCAGACCGCTCACGGACGGCACGCCGTACGACGACTTCGTCTATCCCGTCGGCATTCAGGGCGTGGGGCAGACGGCGGCCAAGCCTCCGAAGCCGCCGAAGGGCCCGAAGGGTGGTCATGGCAACGGCGGTGGCCACGGCAACGGCGGCGGCGACGGCGACGGCCGTTGATCGTCAGCCCAGCTGGCGACGTACCTCCGCCGCGACGACGCCACCGTCGGCCCTGCCCTTGACCTGGGGCTGGACGACGCCCATCACCTTGCCCATCGCCTTCATTCCCTCGCCCGCCGAGCCCGTCTGCTCGACGGCCGCGGTGACCAGGGCGACGATCTCCTCCTCGGAGAGCTGCTCGGGCAGGTAGTCGGCGATCACAACGGCCTCGGCGCGCTCCTTGTCGGCCATCTCGGCACGGCCGCCGTCGTCGAACGCGGTGGCCGCCTCGCGGCGCTTCTTGGCCTCGGTCGACAGGACCCCGATCACCTCGTCGTCGGTCAGCTCGCGGGCCTCCTTGCCGGACACCTCGGCGTTGGTGATCGCGGTGAGCACCATCCGCAAGGTCGACGAGCGGACCGTGTCGCGCCCCTTGATGGAGGCGGTCAGGTCTTGCCGGAGTCGGTCCTTGAGCATGGCCACAGGCCTGATTCTGGCAGTGACTGTGGCAGCCTTGCGGAATGGGCCTCACCACGCTTTTCCCGGGGTCCCCGCGAAAGCGTGAGTTCTCGGCGCGAAGCGCCCCCTCCGAGCGGTTTCGTGGGGTGGGTCGACTTGTTGGCGGCGTCCTCGGCGCCGGCACGGTCGCGGGGGCCGGGCTGACGGCGTACGCCGCTTGGGAGGCGCGCCAGTACACGCTGCGCCGTGTCGAGGTGCCGCTCCTGCCCGCCGGCGCGCGGCCCGTGCGGGTGCTGCACCTGAGCGACCTCCACATGACCCCGACGCAGCGACGCAAGCAGGAGTGGGTGTCCGGGCTGGCGACGCTCCGGCCGGACCTGGTGATCGACACCGGGGACAACCTGGCGCACGCCGCCTCGGTGCCGGTGGTTCGCGACTCCCTCGGTCCGCTGCTCGACGTCCCGGGCGTCTTCGTGTTCGGCTCCAACGACTACTTCAGCCCGACGCTCCGCAACCCGCTGCTCTACCTGCTCCCCGACGGTGGCCGCCGGAACACCTCGTCGGCGAAGCTGCCGTGGCCTGAGCTGCGGGATGTCTTCAGCGCCTCCGGCTGGGTCGATCTCACCAACCGACGCGAGGTCGTGAAGGTCGGCGAGCTTTCCTTCGCCTTCGCCGGCGTGGACGACCCACACCTGGGCTACGACCGGCTCACGGCCGTTGCCGGACCGGCGGACCCGGGCGCCGACGTCCGGCTCGGTGTCGCGCACGCGCCGTACCTCCGGGTCCTCGACCAGTTCGCCGCTGACGGGTACGACGCGATCCTCGCCGGCCACACGCACGGCGGTCAGGTCTGTCTGCCCGGCGTCGGCGCCCTCACCACCAACTGCGATCTCGAGGCCGCGCGCGCCAAGGGGTTGCACCGGCACCCGGCCACGTCGCGGGACGGCGACCCGGGCTCCGCCTGGCTGCACGTCTCGGCCGGGATCGGCACCTCGCCGTACGCGCGCATCCGGGTGGCCTGCCGCCCGGAGGCCACGCTGCTGACCCTGGTGTGAACCGATTGGGGAACGTCCGCGCTGCTCCGGTATGCTCCCGACCTTGTGAGCCCCGCTCACGTGCGGGCTGTGGCGCAGCTTGGTAGCGCGCCTCGTTCGGGACGAGGAGGCCGCAGGTTCAAATCCTGTCAGCCCGACTTTTCGATCGTTGGCTCCCGGTCGCTCTGCGACCGGGAGCCAGCGTCTGAGTGCGCATCTGCCGGACAGGCGGCCCGCGGACAGGGACACTTGCGCCCGGAGGTGGTTGGCAGATGATGCTCGCGGACATTGTGGTGGACCAGCTGGTGTTCGTGCTCGGTGCGCCGGACGACGTGCTCGACCCCGACAGCGCGGTGGCTGTGCTGCAGGACGTCATGTCGCGTCTGGCGGAGCTGCCGGCCGTGGAACGCGCGCCCGTGCGTCAGGTGGCGGAGGCCCGGCTGACCGATGGGCAGCACCCGGCGGAGATCGACGGCGCGCTGCGCGAGCTGATCCTGCTGCTGGACGAGATCGAGGCGGCCTGAGGCCACCGGCTCGTCAGGTCAGACCGGCAGCTTGTCGGTTGAGTCCTTCGTGCCGTCCTTGGAGGCGTCGACGACCCGGCTGAACCGCTCCCAGGCGGCCTGGCGAGAGACGCCCAGGGCCTTGCCGATCTCTGCGTAGGAGATGTGCCGCTCGCGGATCCGGCCGACCCACATCCGCAGGTAGCGGTCGACCTGGCCGGCCGTGGCGGCGATCAGCGGCAGCCTCGCGAGCATGTCGGCGTCCGACATGGAGTCGTCGGTCCAGCCGATGATCCGCTGGCTGCCATTCTCGGGTGCCGCGAAGGCCTCGAAGAACGACGTCAGGCAGTCGGTGCACATGAGGGCGCCGAGACCGGCGGCGTACCGCGTATCGTCGGTGCCGCGTCTACCGCAAAAAGAGCATGACCAGGCGGTCGGCTCGAAGTCCATACAAGCCCCCCTTGGACGAACTCAGCCTGCTGAGCGTATCCAACTGCTGTGTCAATGCCCTATCGGGCATGCGCCTATCCGGACTGGTCCAGTCCGGAGTCATGGCCGTATTGGCAGCGGGAGAAGGCGTTCCGAGGTCTGAGAGACTGCGCTCATGTCCGAGGATCGCGACCGGGACGCCCCGTCACTGGAGCCCCCGTCGCTGTTCGGGCGCAAGCGCCGGAAGGCGCCGCCGGCACCCGTCGAGCCCGTGGATCCGGTCGCGCGCGTCGAGCCCGCGGACCCGGACACGATCTTCGACGACACCTCCGAGCCGACTCCACACCTGCCCTCGCCGCTGACCCCGCCGCCCTCTCCGGACACACCGAGGGAGCCCAGGCCGCCACGCGCGCCCTGGCTGACCGACCGTCCGGCAGCGGTCCTCACCGGGCTGATCGTCGGGGGGCTGATCGTCGCGGCCACCGCGGGCTCGCTGCGCATCTGCACAGAGGTCAAGGGCACATCGTCGTGTGGAGGGCAGGGCTTCTTCCTGCTGCTGGCGATCCTGGTCGTCGCGGTGCTGGTCGGGGCCGCCTTGCTACGTGGAGCTCACGTGCCGGAGCCGGGCAGCACCAGCTTCCTGGCGGTCGGGCTGCTCAGCGTGGCGGCGCTGCTGTTCCTCGTCGGGTCGATCTTCCAGTGGTGGATGGCCATCGTCATCCCGCTGGTGTCGATGGCGACGTTCCTGCTGTCCCACTGGGTCACCAGCACCTACGTCGACCCGGCCAACGACGGGTCGGACCCGGAGCGGGAGCCAGCGCCTCACGACGTTCGCTGACCCACCGATTCGTCTGCGTCGGTGCGCGGGCATTCACCCGCGAGATCGCAGACGAATCGTCACTGTGACGCCGCGACGACCAGCTCGGCGATCTGGATGGTGTTGAGAGCCGCGCCCTTGCGGAGGTTGTCGCCCGACACGAACAGCGCGAGACCGCGGTTGTCCGGGACGCCCGGGTCGTGGCGGATGCGTCCGACGTACGACGGATCCCGGCCCGCGGCCTGCAAGGGCGTCGGGATGTCGGTGAGCTCCACGCCCGGCGCGACGGTCAGCACCTCTCGCGCGCGGGCCGGCGTCAGCGGCCGCTCGAACTCGGCGTTGATCGCCAGCGAGTGGCCGGTGAAGACCGGCACCCGCACGCAGATGCCGGAGACCAGGAGGTCCGGGATGCCGAGGATCTTGCGCGACTCGTTGCGGAGCTTCTGTTCCTCGTCGGTCTCCTCGAGTCCGTCGTCGACGATCGTGCCGGCCAGCGGGAGCACGTTGAAGGCGATGGTGCGGGCGTACTTCACCGGGTCGGGGAACGCGACGGCCTCGCCGTCGTAGGCCAGCTCCCGGGCCTTGTCACCGGCGGCCGCAACCTGCGTGGCCAGCTCCTCGACACCGGCGACGCCGGCGCCAGAGACGGCTTGGTACGTCGAGATGATCAACCGCACCAGCCGCGCCTCGTCGTGCAGCGCCTTGAGCACCGGCATCGCGGCCATGGTGGTGCAGTTCGGGTTCGCGATGACGCCCTGGCCGGCCGAGATGACCCCCGCCGCGTCCTGCGGGTTCACCTCCGAGACCACCAAGGGGATGTCCGGGTCCTTGCGGAAGGCGCTGGAGTTGTCGACGACGATGACCCCCGCGTCGGCGTACTTCTGCGCCAGCGCACGCGAGGTGGTCGCACCGGCGGAGAAGAGCGCGATGTCGAGCCCGCTCGGATCGGCGGTGGCGGCGTTCTCGACGGTGACGGTCTGCGGACCACCGCGTCCGGCGTACGGCAGCACGGTGCCGGCCGATCGCTCGGAGGCGAAGAACCGGAGGTCGCCGACCGGGAAGTCGCGCTCGGCCAGGATCTGGCGCATCGCGACGCCGACCTGGCCGGTGGCGCCGACGACGCCGACGTTGAAGGTGCGGGAGCTCATCGTCCGGTGCCTCCGTAGACGACCGCCTCGACCTCGTCCGCGTCGAGGTCGAAGGCGGAGTGGGTGGCGCGGACGGCGTCGTCGACCTGGCCCTCGTCGACGATGACCGAGATGCGGATCTCGGAAGTGGAGATCATCTCGATGTTCACGCCGGCAGCGGCCAGAGCCGAGAAGAACTTGGCGGTGATACCCGGGTGGGAGCGCATTCCGGCGCCGATCAGCGAGACCTTGCCGATCTGGTCGTCGTAGAGCAGCTTCTCGTAGCCGACCTCGTTCTGGATCTTGGCCAGCGCGCCCATCGCGGTGTTGCCGTCGGCACGGGGCAGCGTGAACGAGATGTCGGTTAGGCCGGTCGCGGCGGCCGAGACGTTCTGGACCACCATGTCGAGGTTGACCTCGACCGAGGCCAGTGCCTCGAAGATCCGGGCCGCCTCGCCGACCTTGTCCGGTACGCCGACCACGGTGACCTTGGCCTCGCTCCGGTCGTGGGCGACTCCGGCGATGATGGCCTGTTCCACGGGTTCTTCTCCCTCGGAGATGGGGACGATCCACGTGCCTTCCTTCTGGGAGAAGGAGGAGCGGACGTGGACCGGCATCTGGTAGCGGCGCGCGTACTCGACACAGCGTAGGTGCAAGATCTTGGCGCCTGACGCGGCCATCTCCAGCATCTCCTCGACGGAGATGCGGTCGAGCTTGCGGGCGGTGGGCACGATGCGGGGGTCGGCGGTGAAGACCCCGTCAACATCGGAGTAGATCTCACAGACCTCGGCGCCGAGCGCGGCGGCCAGCGCTACCGCGGTCGTGTCGGAGGCGCCGCGGCCCAGCGTGGTGATGTCCTTGGTGTCCTGGGAGACGCCCTGGAAGCCGGCGACGATCGCGATCGCGCCGTCGCCGATCGCCTGCTCGATCCGGCCCGGCGTGATGTCGATGATCTTCGCCTTGCCGTGCGCGGAGTCGGTGATCACCCCCGCCTGGGAGCCGGTGAACGACTTGGCGGTGTGGCCGAGCGCGGCGATCGCCATCGCCACCAGCGCCATCGAGATCCGCTCGCCGGAGGTGAGCAGCATGTCGAGCTCACGCGGCGGCGGCAGCGGCGTCACCTGCTCGGCGAGGTCGCGCAGCTCGTCGGTGGTGTCGCCCATGGCCGAGACCACGACGACGACGTCGTGGCCTGCCTTGCGGGTGTTGACGATGCGCTGCGCCACACGCTTGATGCCCGCGGCATCAGCGACGGACGAGCCACCGTACTTCTGGACGACGATTCCCACGATCCAAAAGTCTAGGCGGGTGCGACGGGCAAGCCGATTCCTTTCGCCCACGTGGACAATCAGTCCAACGATGGCTCGCGAGCGTGGAGGAGCGCAGCGACCTGCGAGCCCTCACCCGCGAAGCGGGTGCGCCTCGTGATGGGCCCCGGTGGCCGCGACGACTGCGGAGCCCGCGCAGCGGAGCGAGCCGTCGTCGTGGGCCCGGGCCGAAACTCACGAGGGTTGAAAGCCAGCGCGCGCGCCCCGCGGAACCACAAATTGCCGGTTGTTCAACACCGAGCAGTGTCCTGCTCGTAGCCGGTCTGGATGAGAGCTCGGCAGTGCTTAGGCCTCTTCCAACATCTCATCAGCGGCCGCGACGTGCTCGTCCTCACCGGTGAACTCGACGTCCAGCCGGTCGTGCGCCACCACGGAGAGCAGCGCGTTGAGGGCGGTGCCGGCGAGGTTGCCCCACGACGAGACGTAGGAGAACTGCCACCACCACAGTGCCTCGGCGATGTCACCCTCGCGGTGGTGGCGCAGCCCGGTCTCGAGGTCACTGGCGATGCTCGTCAGGTCGTCGGAGAGCTGGCTCTCGACCACCTCGGGGACGTAGGGGTCGAACACGTAGCTGTAGGTGTCGAGGTTGTCGAGCATCTCGGCCAGCCGCACCCGCATGTCGTCGAGGTCGGACTCAGGGCCGACGTCGGGTTGGTACTCCTGGCGCGGCTCGAAGTCGCGCTGGGCGCCCAGCCGGGCCCCCGCCAGCGAGATCTGGCTGATCTCGAGCAGCAGCAACGAGATAGCCGGCCCGGCGTCGCCCTCGCGCGCGATCTCGCGCAGCGCCAGCAGGAAGCTGGAGAAGGAGTCCGCCATGCTCTGGGCGAAGTCCTCCGTCTCACTGGTGATGACCACTTCTTCGTTCACTGGGCGCTCCGCCTTCCCGCCAGGGCTCGTCCGAGGGTGACCTCGTCGGCGTATTCCAAGTCTCCGCCGACCGGTAGTCCGCTGGCGAGCCGGGTCACCGTGAGGTCGAGGTCCTTCAACATACGGGTGAGGTAGGTGGCCGTCGCCTCACCCTCGAGGTTGGGATCGGTCGCGAGGATCAGCTCGGTGACCGTGCCGTCCGAGAGCCGCATCATCAGCTCGCGGACGCGCAGCTGCTCCGGTCCGACACCGTCGATGGGCGAGATCGCCCCACCGAGGACGTGGTAGCGGCCCTTGAACTCCCTCGTCCGCTCGATGGCGACCACGTCCTTGTACTCCTCCACCACGCAGAGAATGGACTGGTCGCGCCGCGGGTCGCGGCAGATCCGGCACTGGTCGTCCTCGGAGACGTTGAAGCAGATCGAGCAGAACTTCACCCGCGCCTTGACCTCGATCAGCACCTCGGCCAGTCGGCGTACGTCGGGCTCCTCGGCCTGGAGGAGGTGGAAGGCGATCCGCTGGGCGCTCTTCGGCCCGACGCCCGGCAGCCGGCCGAGCTCGTCGATGAGGTCCTGGACCACGCCTTCGTACATCAGGGTGTGTCCTTCAATCCTCGGTGGATGCCAGCGTCGTCCAGGGCGTGCGATGGGTAGGCGCCGGTGCGCTGGCAGACTGGGCGTCTTTCGAGCGTCGGCGACGACCCCAGCGTGCGTGCTGGGCGGCCGTGGCGCCGCCGAGGCGTTGAAGGACGCACCCTAGTGTCCGCCCTGGAAACCGAGCTGGCCGGGCTCCGCGGGCGGGCCTCCCATACCTCCGGCGAGGGGGCCGAGGGCCTCGGTCGCCATCGAGTCCGCCTGGGCCTTCGCGTCGCGGTAGGCGGCCACGATCATGTCACCGAGGTCTGCGAGGGCGTCGGCGTCGGAGCCGTCGAAGCCGCCCGGCTTGATGTCGACCGAGGTCAGCTCGCCGACGCCGTTCACCTTCACGGTGACCGAGCCGACGCTCCCCTCGATCTCGGTGTCGTGCAGCCGCTGCTGGGCCTGCGCGAGCTGCTCCTGCATCTGCTCGGCCTGCTGGAGCAGGGCGTTCATGTCGAAGCCACCGGCGCCGAGCGCCTCGAAGGGGTTCTGGCCCTCGGTCATTTGGGTCGTGCCTCTCGCTGCTGGTCAATGGAGTGGGTCATGAGTGCTTGATCTCCTCGATCATGGACGCCCCCAGCTCGCGGGCGAGCAGGTCCTCGCCCCCGAGGTTGTCGGGATCCGCGTCGAGGTCGTCGCGCCTGACCTCCGCGTCGGCGGCCGCCAGGGGGTCGTCGCGCGGCGCCTCGGCGCCCTGGGCCCGGGTCTGCTGGATCGCCTCGCGGGCGGCGGCCTTGGCGGCGCTGGGGTCGGGGGCCGGGTCCGACGGCTCCGCGTCCCCCGCCCAGGTGGGCGGTGCATCGGGCGTCTCCGGCTCCGCCGCGGCCTCGGGGCCGGCGTCCGGGGTCGCGGTCGGCGGCGCGTCGGTGGCCGCTTTGGTGATGGTCGGAGCGCCCTCGGGCTGGGCGCCCGGGTCGACGATGGTCTCGATCTTCCAGTCCGCGCCGACCACGTCGATCGCGGCCTGGTGGACCACCTCCGAGCAGCCACTGGACTCGAAGCTGTCGCGGGCGCCGGCGTTGGCGAAGCCTAGGGTCAGCACGTGGCCGTCGAGCCCGACCACCTGGCAGTTCTGGGTCAGGTGGATCCAGGCCATCCGGCGACGGGCCTTGGTGGACTCGACGACGTCGGGCCAGAGGCGGCGTACGTCGACGAGGGAGAGGCCGGCGCCGCCGCGAGCCGGCGGTGCCGTCGGAGCCGGGGTGGCAGCCGGCTCCGGCGCCTCTGCGACGGGCTCCGGCTCAGGGACGGGGGTGCCGACCGCCGTGGGCGTAGTGGGTGCGGGTCGGTCCTGCGCAGGAGCCGGGGACACCACCGGCGCAGGGGCGGGAGCGGGTGCCGCCGCCGCGGGGGGTGTGCCGGTGATCGAGGCCCGCCGCTCGAGCCGGTCGAGCCGGGCGGCGATCCCGTGGGTGGTGTGGTCGGCTCCGGGCAGCAGCACGCGGGCACAGAGGAGCTCGAGCAGCAGCCGAGGTGCGGTGGCTCCGCGCATCTCGGTGAGCCCGGTGGCAAGGATGTCGGCCGCTCTGCTCAGGTCACTGGCGCCGAACCGCGCCGCCTGCGCGACCAACCGCTCGCCCTGGTCGTCGGAGACGTCGATGAGGCCGCTCGCCGTCGCGCCGGGGACCGCGGCCACGATGACGAGGTCACGCAGCCGGCGGAGAAGGTCCTCGGTGAACCGGCGCGGGTCCTGGCCGGACTCGATCACCTTGTCGACGACGCCGAAGACGGCCGCTCCGTCACCTGCGGCGAACGCGTCGACCACCTCGTCGAGCAGCGAGTCGGGGGTGTAGCCAAGCAGCGCCGCCGCGAGCTCGTGGGTGACCCCGGCCGGGCCGGCGCCGCCGATCAGCTGGTCGAGCACCGAGAGCGAGTCGCGGGCCGAGCCGCCACCCGCGCGCACCACGAGCGGAAGCGCGGCGGGCTCGACGGCCACGCCCTCCTTCTCGGAGAGCTCGGACAGGTATGAGGACATCAGCCGCGGTGGAATCAGCCGGAACGGGTAGTGGTGGGTGCGCGAGCGGATGGTCGGGATGACCTTCTCGGGCTCGGTGGTCGCGAAGATGAAGCGGAGGTGCTCGGGTGGCTCCTCGACCAGCTTGAGCAGCGCGTTGAAACCCTGCGTCGAGACCATGTGGGCCTCGTCGATGATGTAGACCTTGTAGTGGCTCTTGACCGGCGCGAAGAACGCCTTCTCCCGCAGGTCGCGCGCGTCGTCGACGCCGCCGTGGGAGGCCGCGTCGATCTCGATGACGTCGATCGACCCGGGGCCACCGCGCGCCAGGTCGCGGCAGCTGTCGCACTCACCGCACGGGTCGGCGACCGGGGCCTGCTCGCAGTTGAGCGCCCGTGCCAGGATCCGGGCACTCGTGGTCTTGCCACACCCGCGCGGGCCGCTGAAGAGGTAGGCGTGGTTGACCCGGTTGCCTGCCAGGGCGGCGCGCAGCGGCTCCGTGACGTGCTCCTGCCCAATGACCTCGGCGAAGGTCTCCGGCCGGTAGCGGCGATAGAGAGCGAGAGGGGACTCCATTTCCCCTGAACCCTAGTTGGCGCCATCGACAGTCGAAAGGCGGCCGACCGGCCGCTGTGCATGCTCAGTGCCAGCCGTACGCGCGCAACTGCCCCTCGCTCAGCCCGAAGGCGTGCCCGACCTCGTGGCCCAGCACCTTCAGGACCCGCGGCGCCACTTCCTCGACGCTGCGGCAGACGGTGAGGATCGGGATCCGGAAGAGCGTGATGACGTCCGGGAGCGAGCCCGGCACCCGGCCACCGACGCGGGTGTTCGCGATGCCGGTGAACAGGCCGAGCAGCAGCGTGCCCGGCGCCGCCTGGCCCGGCTCGGGCCGCTCGCGTACGACGACCGCGATGTGGGCGACCAGCTCAGCGGCCTCGTCGGGCAGCTGGTCGAGGGCGTCGCGCACCAGGTCGTCGAAGACGTCCGGCGGCACCTCGTCAGGGTTCACCCCTCGATCCTGCCCGCCAGGCCATGACAAGACGTGAAAAGGCCCCCCGCGTACCCGGCAGAGCTTGCCGACCCTTGCTGCCTTCCGGCCCTGGGGGAGTTGAGCTAGGTGCCGCCACACGGGGGGTTGCGAACGAGTGTAGGTGAGGCCTCGGTGGCGCTCCAATGCGGCGGAGACGATTGGGAGGCCTATGCGAGCGGCCGGTACTCTCCTCGGCGGAGGATTCGCCTAGTGGCCTATGGCGCTCGCTTGGAAAGCGGGTTGGGTTAACAGCCCTCGCGGGTTCGAATCCCGCATCCTCCGCCACTCCCCCCGGACTCGTCTGCGCCCTCACCTGTCAATCACGGAGCGTCACCGCAGACGAATCGTGCGCGGCCGGACAGGTCGGCCCGTTCACCGCCGGGATGCGATCAGGATCTCGGTGTCGCCGGGCCAGTCCCAGAACAGGCCGGTCGGCGAGTGTTGCCCCAAGAGAGTGTGCATCTCGGCGATGAACTCGCCCAAGCGGCCTGATCAAAGTCTAGGGAATCACTACAATTAACTGTTCGCCGGACCAGCGTCACGTTCGTGGGTGGTGAGGCGACTGGAGGTCATGAGGCTCAGGTGGTTGGTCGGCGGGCTGGCCGTCGCGGTGGTCGTGGCAGGCGCCTACTGGTTCGAGCCGTGGCGCCTGTTCACCACCCGCGAGGTGGACGAGCGGCTGCCCGTGGCGGCGCCGGCGGACCAGCCGACCACGGGACCGACGACGTCGGGAGGGTCAGCGCCGAGCGGCCCGGTCGACCTGCTCCGCGGCCGGTTCATCACCCACGAGCACGGGACCAGCGGGCGGGTCCGGGTCGTCAGCCAGCCCGACGGGGTCCGGCTGCTGGCGATCGAGGACCTCGACACGTCCGACGGACCGGACCTGCACGTCTGGCTCAGCGACGCCGAGGTCAGCGAGGACGGCTGGCACGTCTTCGACGACGGCCGGTACGTCGACCTCGGGGAGCTCCGGGGCAACAAGGGCAACCTCGTCTACGAGCTGCCGCGCGACGTCGACCTGGCCGACTACCAGAGCGTGTCGATCTGGTGCGAGCGGTTCTCGGTCTCGTTCGGGGCCGCCGCGCTGCTTCCGGCCTGACGGCTGGCCTCGACCGCCAGCCCGTCCACGAAGTCGTTCATCTCGTGGCCGGAGTGCCCCTTGACCCACTGGAAGGCCACGTCGCCACGCTCGATGACCAGGGTGACGAGCGTCTCCCACAGGTCGCGGTTGGCGACCGGCTTCTTGGCAGAGGTGATCCAGCCGCGGGCCATCCAGCCGGCGTACCAGCAGTCGCGGAAGCAGTTGACGACGTACGTCGAGTCGGAGACGACCAGCAGCGGACCGGACAGCGACCGGACCGCCTCGAGCGCGGCGCGGATCTCCATCCGCTGGTTGGTGGAGTTCGCCTCGTGACCCGAGGCGAACTCCGTCGTCGAGAGTGCCCAGGCCCAGCCACCCGGCCCGGGGTTGCCGGAGCAGGCGCCGTCGGTGAACACCGAGCGGGCGCCGGCCGGTACGGCCATGTCGGCCGGGCGGGGACGGTGAGCACTAGCCATCAGCGCGAGACAGTACGCCGTCGCCGGGCCAGCACCGGCCGCAGGAGGATGGCCAGCAGCAGCACACCCCCGCCGAGCACTCCCCACCAGACGGCGTTCTCGCGGGTCGAGGCGAGCACGTCTTCCGGCTCCTCGGGCACCGAGAGCAGCTGCGGCTCGTGCGTGACGCTTCCTGCGCCGAGGTCGGTGCCGTCGTCGTCGATCTCCATCGGCCGGGTCAGCGCGTCCATCGCCTGCACCTCGCCCGCGCCCACGAGGGTGTTGGGGATGTCGGGGCGGCCGTTGGCGGTGGTCAGCAGCCTGCGCACCGAGGCCGCGATCGACTCGTCGTAGGCCGACTGAAGCAGCGCGAGCACGCCGGACACTTCTGCGGCGGCGTACGACGTGGCGGGTTCCAAGAGCAGACATGACTCGCCGCGCAGGGAGTACGACACCCCACCCGCCGTGGGCGCGGCGACATCGGTCTTCGAGTTCTCCATCACCCAGTTGGTCGGGTCCAGGTCACTCGAGCCGGCCGGCGTGGCGTTCACGCCGAGCACGTTGTCGTAGTCGGCCGGGTGGATGTACGGCGCGGCGTCCTCACCCGACTGGTGCGCCTCGAAGGTGCTGGGCATGCCGCGGGGCAGCTCCGACCGATTGCCGGTGGGCGCGACCACGACCACCCCGAGATCCCAGAGCTGGGCGATCTTGGCGCGGATCTCGATGTCGTCGGGGATCGCCAGAGACATGTTCACGATCCGGATCCCGAGGGTCGGCACCGCGGCGATCACGGCGTCGAGCCCCAGGCGCAGGTTCTCGACGGTGATCGGCGACTCCGTGCTGTCCGGGGCGCTCGAGGCGTCCGCCTCGTCGTAGACCTGGACGTCGAAGATCTGGGCCGCGGGCGCGATGCCGACCGGACCGCCGCCGTCAGGCCTCGGATGGCCGGCGATCAGGCCTGCGACGGCAGTGCCGTGGTAGTCGGACGGCTCGTCGACCTTGTTGCCGGCCTCGACCGGTGTCCCGGCGATGGTGATCGGCACATTGCTTGCAACCCCCGAGTCGATGACCGCGACGGTGACGCCGGCGCCCGGCTTCACGCGCGCCTTCTTCAGCCGAGCCATCGCGTCGTCGACGCCCATCTCCTGAAGCGGGCGGCTCGGCTGGCTGGTCGCGTAGTGGGTGGCGTCCTGGGCCGGGATCGCCTGGCAGTCCGCCTCAACCCCCTCGTCGACTGAGGCGGCCGACGCGGCCGGGCAGACCATGAGTGAGGCCGCAAGCAGCCCAGCGCCGACCAGAGCGAGCCTCACGAGGGCGGCTCCCGGCAGTCCTCCGACGACTGCGGCTCCCCCGGCTGGTTGGCCGGCGGGCACAGCGCAGCACTTGTCGAAAGGTCCACCCCCTCGTCGAAGAGCTCGGTCCACTCGTCCGGGACGAGCGGCGCGTCGGCCGGGTCGTAGCGCAGCTTCTCGAGGGTCAGGAATCCCCCGGACAACGTGTACGCGCGGCCGAGCGGGTCGATCACCATCATCGAATCGCTCTGCGCCTCGTCCCAGGTGCCGACCTGCACGAAGGCGCCGTGGCCGCTGTCGAGTGTGACGTTGCGCTGGTCGTCGGGAATCGCGTCCTTCGAGCCCAGCTCCGGCGACTCGGCATCACCGGTGGGCGAGCCGGCCAGCCACACCCGCGGGACCTGACCAGCTGCGACGTCCAGCTGCGCGCAGGGAGCCGAGTTCAGCGGCTCCAGCTCGGTGTCGGGCCAGTGCGAGGCGAGGTAGTCGGACTGGTCGTAGTCCTGCGGTGCCCCACCTTCGAGCAGCTCCGGTCCATCCTCGAGAGTGACGTTCTTCAACACCGCCAGGGCGAAGGTGTCCAGTGCCTGGAAGCCACCGTCGACGACCATCGCCCCGCCCTCGCCGAGCTCGATGTAGTCGCCGACGTCGGCGCCGGGAACGGGTGAGTCCCGGGCCGGCTCCCCGAAGTGCGGTACGCCGAACCCGGCCGGCCCGATCGCACCGCCCTCCGGGAACAGCGTGAGCCACTCCTGGGGCACGCTGATCGCCTCCGCCTTCGGCCCCAGGCGGAAGTCCACCAGCAGCTGGTCGCCCTCGTCCTCGGAGATCGGGTAGCGGTAAGCGCGCTGCTGTTTGCTCTCTCTGCTGCTCGAGGTGGCGATGAGCCAGTAGCCGCTGTCCGCGCTCTCCACCACGATGGCCGCACTGGTCGTGCGCTCGACCCACTCCTCGTTCGACACGTTGACGGCGATCCCGACCTCGTCGTCCGTGCAGGCCGTCCAGCCGGTCTCGATGAACTGCTTTGGCCGAGGCAGCGTCTGTGGCGCACCAAGGATGCCGATCGGGAGGCCCGGCGTCTGCTCGTCCACGACTTCCTGGTCGACGGAGGTCGCCTTCACGTCGGCGCCGAGGATCAGCTGGGCCGAGGTGATGTTGATGACCGGGATCAGCTGGGGTGGGTCGTCCTCCTCGAGGATGACGTACGTCGCGGGCTGGTCGCCTCGGGTCACCACCAGCCCGACCTGGTTCCAGTCCTCGGGGGTGCGCGAAGCGAGCACTGAGGCGATCGCCGCTCCCGCGACGAGCAGTACCGCGAGCGCCAGGCCGCCGACCACGGTCCGGCCCGGTCGGGACGGCTCGACCTCGCGACCGCCGGGAGCGCCAGACAGGAAGGCCGTGATGAGCCGGCGGCGGGAGAACGAGTAGGCCTCGACGAGGTCCTTCTTGGTCGCCATCAGACCCTCCCTCCTCGTTCCGGCGGCGTAGCGAGCGTCGCATCCACGGGATGCTCCGCAAGGCGCCGGAGCGACGTCGCTGTAGGCCCATCTACGAGCGACGGCAACGCCGCGGAGCGCCCGTGGGGCGGCGCGCAGCAGGCGGCGGAGCGGGGCGGGAGGGTCATTTGCGGATCGCGTCGTAGATGCCGGTCGCCAGCACCACCAAGGGCAGCAGGGCCAGCAGGGAGACCGTCTCGGCCAGGTCGCCGAGCCGGCCGCGGCGCAGCGACGGGGTCCCGGGGACGAGCGAGACCGCGAGCAGTACGGCGCCGGTCGCGGCCAGCGTCACCGCCACGGTGGGGCGCCAGTCGGGGTGCATCCACAGCAGCGACACCGCGACCGAGACCAGTCCGAGGATGCCGGAGCCGAGCCCGACCAGGACCTCCTGGCCGGTGCGGTACTGGCGGGTCCGCAGCATCACGACCAGGCAGGACACGACAGCGAGCAGCGTGCCGGAGAGGCCCATGCTCACCGACAGCGGCGCCACGAGGACCAGCAGCAGCCCGACCGTCGCCGAGGTCGCGACCAGGATCTGGTGTGCCACGCGGGCGTCCGCCCCGACCCGCACCGGGTCGATCTCGTCGGGGTCGGCGGTGATGTCCGCCGGCGCGAACAGCTGGTCGACCCGGGTGCCGGTGACGCCGAGCGCCAGCCACGGGAAGACCGAGCCGGCCAGCACGACGACCGCCAGCGCCGTGGTCAGCACCACCGCGGGGTCGAACGAGCCGCCCCGGGTGAGCAGCCCGGTGGCCAGGAAGATCGCGCCGACGACGACCGGTGGCAGCGCGAGGGTGCGCCCCTCTCCCAGGCCGACCACGCAGATCAGTCCGGCGAGCAGCGCACCACCACCGGCGCACGCGACCGGAAGGCCGAAGAAGTCGCTGTCCTGGCGGAGCACGAGCATCAGCCCGGCCAGCCCCGCGTAGACGCAGCCCATCCACGCCACGACGACCGCTGCCTCGGGCTCGTGCTGGGCGCGCGAGAGCACGATCGCGCCCGCGACCAGCGCGACGGCAACGACGACGGCCGCGCAGCCCGCGAGCAAGGAGGTGTACTGGATCAGCAACGCGACCGCGCCGAGCGTCATCAGGAGCCCCGCCGCCACCAGGGCGGTACGCCGACCGGACGCCGGGGCCCACGGCTGCAGGTCGCGCTCGACCACGTCGGTCATCGCCTCGACGACGTCGTCGTAGATCCGCGGCGGCGCGTCGTCGACACCGGCGCTGACGGTGAGCAGCCCGCCGTCCTCGATGCCCTGGGGGATCAGACCGGCCTCCGGCGCGAGCTCGCGGCCCTCTCGGGTGACGACCCGGTAGCCGCCGTAGACCGTGGCGGCGTCGAGCAGCCCGACGCTGCGCGCCAGCTCGGGCACCAGCTCCGCCAGTGGCACCGAGCCGGGCAGCACCAGGTCGACCCGGCGGGTGCCGGAGGAGACGCTGACGCGCACCAGTCCGGACGTGCTGACCGGTGCCTGACTCATGTGTGACCTCCCGAGTGGTGACGAACGGGACTTTACGGAGGTACCCCGGAGCGCTTGTAGATACGGCAGGAGGACCGACGCCGGGCGCCGGTCCTCCTGGTGTGCCTTCAGGCCTGCGGTGCTGCGAGCTCAGCCGATCTGGAACGAGTTCGCGCCGCGCACGTCGGCCGAGTGGTAGTCCGTGTTGGACTGGCCGACGGTCGTGCCGGTGTCGTTGAGCAGCTGCATCATCTCGCCGATGGCGGTGTCCCACTTGCGCTTCGCGTCGACGTAGGCCGCCTGCGCGTTACCGGCCCAGTCGCTCTGCAGCGGGCTGAGGTCGCTCTCGAGCCGGTTCATGCGGTCGTCGATCGCCTTCACCGCGCTGGCGATGTCCTGCGTGGCCTGGTCGAGCTGGCCGTGGTTGACCAGCAGTCCGTCGTATCCCATTTCAGTTCTCCTCAAGTCGTGGTGGGTGTCGTCGCCGTCAGCGGACGCCGTCGAGCCGGCCGGTCAGCTTCGACATGTTGCCGTGCTGCTGGTCGTCGGTGCTGGTGTTGTCGCGCTGGGTCTGGGTCAGCGCACTCTCGAACTCGTCGAGGGCCCGGACGATCCGGTTCTGCTTGTCGGTCCACGCGGTATGCAGGGCCTGGAAGGCGGAGCCGCCCTGGCCGACCCACTTGGAGCTCAAGGAGCTCAGCTGGCCCGAGAGGTTCGCGGAGAGCTTGTCGAAGTCACCCTTCGCCGTGTTCACCATCCCGGCCGCACGCTGCAGTGTGTTGCTGCCTGCCTTCATCTCTGGCGTCGCCATGTCGCCTCATCCCTTCTGTGAGCGGCATGTCGAAGCCACCCGAGTCGTGTGTGCGATGTGGTCTTTCCTGGGTCGGATCGTGGTGTGATCCGGACAACCAGCGGTCTACCCGTGGCGAAAACCGCTAAACCCGGAACTTGATTTCCCACAGGGCGCGGAACAGCCCGGACGCGACCACGAGCGCCGCGATCGCCCCGGCGCCGGCCAGGCCCTCGGCCACCTCGGCCCGGCGGGACCACCACGCGGAGCGCCAGCCGCGGCCGGTCGCCACTGCCACCACGACGAGCAGGACGGCCAGCAGGATCCCGGCCATGGCCAGGGCGAAGCCCTGCCCGGGGTCGACCACCCCCAGGAGCACGACGACCAGCGCGGCCCAGCAGGTGAGCCCCGCGCCGCGGAGCATGGCGCGCGCCGCCGGGTGCCGATAGCTGCGCGCCGCCAGCAGCAGTGCCGCGCCAGAGAGGCCGACCATGACGCGTGCGCCGATCCGGTCGACGGCGAGGTCGGCGGTCGCCAGCAGCATCGGCGCCGACACCGCGACCATCGCCCAGACCCCCGCCGCGGAGGCGGTGACGATCCGGGACCCGCGGGCCGCGACCTGGGCGACCGCTGTCGGCGGCACCACCGTCCGGCCGCGCCTTCCGTGCGGCCGGTCGCGGGCCGACCAGGCCGTCACCGCCAGCCGTTCGAGGTCGATGAGGAACTGGTCGGGCACGTCGATGGCGATGGCCGGCACGAACCGCGCTGCCAGCGTCGCCGCGAGCAGCAGCAGGCTCCACACCACCCGCGGGTCGGCGTGCAGGAGCGCCCCTGCACCGGTCACGAGGAACAGCCCCACACCAACCGCGATCCAGACGCGGAGTGCCTCGTCGCCCTGTACGTCGAGCGCACGCGCGACGCCGGCTGCGACGGCGGCGACCAGCGCGGCGACGCCGACAACGGTGGGCAGCCGCTCCGGCTCCGGCGCCCAGACCACCGCGAACGCCGCGGCGGCAGCGAAGGCGGGCGCGGCCACCATGCGGTGCGCACTGAGCCGCCCGATCGGCAGGATGCCGAGTAAGGCGGAGAAGCCGAGCAGCCCGATGGTCAGCCGGCCCTCGTCGGTGTCCAGCCCGCCGACCCGGGACCCGAACCATCCGGCCAGCGCGGCGACCGCGACCGCCACCGTGAACCACGCGACAGAGAACGCTCCGGGAGGCGCGGCGTCCGACTCCTCCGCGACGTGGTCGCCAGCGTGCCGGCGTACGGCGCCGCCCGCGGCCAGGACGTCGCCGCTGCGGATGCCGAGCTCGGCCAGCGACGACCCGGCGACAAGTGCGGTCCCGAGCCGGCTGTGCAGGGTGGGCGCGAACTGGAGGCCGGCCTTGGCGGCGTACTCGCGGGCGACGTCGTCGACCGACGCCTCGGGAGGGACGACGAGGTCGAGGGCGCCCGAGGGGCCGTGCACGGTCAGCGCCACGGTGCCGTGCGCGAGGCGTCTGCCGCCCTCCATGCTCACCACACCCTCATCCGTACCCGAGCCGGACCAGCCCACCGCCGAATCGATGGGCCCCTGGGAGACTAGTTCCCCCGTTCAGGGGCACACCTATCATCGAGGGATCGTTTCTCGGGTCGATGAGGAGTGTTGGTGACGACGACGGACAGGCCACCGGTGCCGCGCGTCGCGCCGCCGGGGGGCGGTGGTCTCACTCCGGCACTGTCGGCGACTGGCTCGTCCACGCAGACCTCTGGAGCGGGCGTCGGTGCGCTGCGCGGCGGCCGGCTCGACGAGCCCGAGCTCCCCCACGGCCAGCTCCAGCTGCAACCACCGCCGCAGATCGAGCAGGCCGAGGGCGCGAGCGGCGTGCTCATGAACGCGATCCCGATGCTGGGCTCGCTCGGCTCGATCGTGCTCGTCGCGACCATGAGCGGCTCCAGCACCGGTGGCCGCCAGTACATCGCGGCAGGCATGTTCCTCTTCGCCACCCTCGGCTTCGTCGTCGTCCAGATCGACCGGCAGCGCAAGCAGCGGATCCAGCAGGTCACCGGCACCCGCACGGAGTACCTCCGCTACCTCGGCAACGTCCGCCAGCTCGCCCGCGAGGCCGCCGACCAGCAGCGCCGGGCACTCACCTGGCACCACCCCGACCCGGCCGCGCTGCCCGCGATCGCCGAGGACCGCACCCGGATCTGGGAGCACGGCAGCGGCGACCCTCGTTTCCTCCACGTCCGCTACGGCGTCTGCCACCAGCCGCTGTCGCTCGAGCTGCAGCCGCCGGAGAGCGCCCCGATCGACCAGGTCGACCCCGCCGCCGCGTCCGCACTGCACCGGCTGCTCGTCGTACACCGGCTGCAGCCGGACCTGCCGGCGTCCGTCGACCTGCGTGCGTTCGACCGGATCGAGGTCTGCGGCCCCGAGGAGCCGGCGCGCTCACTCGCCCGGGCGATGATCTGCTCCGCGGCTGCGTTCCAGGCGCCCGAGCACCTCGTCGTCGCGGTGCTGACCACCGAGCAGAACCTCACCCACTGGGACTGGGTCAAGTGGCTGCCACACGGCCAGAGCGCCCTGCAGTCCGACGCGGTCGGGCCGAGACGAATGGTCTCCACGTCGCTGGACGAGCTGGCGTCGATGCTGCCCGCCGACCTGAGCGAACGACCGCGGTTCGGGGCCGAGGAGCGGCCGGCCACACCGCACATCCTGCTCGTCATCGACGGGGCCGAGCTGCCGCCCGGCAACCACACCGTGCCCCCGGACGGCGTGCACGGCGTGACCGTCCTCGACCTCCCGGTGCGCTGGGACGAGCTCGAGGACGCGACCCGGCTCCGGCTGCAGTTCGAGGGTGCCGAGCTCGTGGACGGCCGCTACCCGGTGCAGGCGCTGCGGCTGCGCGACGAGGTGATCCGGGCCAAGGTCGACCACTGCTCGCTGGCCACCGCCGAGGCCTTCGCCCGGCGACTCACCCCGCTGCACACCGTCAGTGGTGTGGTCGAGAGCAACGCTGAGGCCGCGGGCGGCGGCGACGCCGACATCATGGAGCTGCTGGCGCTCGGCGACGTGCACCGCTTCGAGCCCGACCAGGCCTGGCAGCAGCGGCCCGCGCGCGACCGGCTGCGGGTGCCGATAGGCACCGGCGACGGTGGCGCCGTCGTACACCTCGACATCAAGGAGTCCGCCCAGCAGGGCATGGGCCCGCACGGCCTGGTGATCGGCGCGACCGGGTCCGGCAAGTCGGAGTTCCTGCGGACGCTGGTGCTCGGCCTGGCGATGACGCACTCGCCCGAGCACCTCAACATGGTCCTCGTCGACTTCAAGGGCGGCGCGACGTTCTCCGGCATGTCGGAGCTCCCCCACGTCTCGGCGGTGATCACCAACCTCGCCCAGGAGCTCACCCTCGTCGACCGCATGCAGGACGCGCTGAGCGGCGAGATGGTACGGCGCCAGGAGCTGCTCCGCGAGGCAGGCAACTTCGCCTCGATCCGTGACTACGAGAAGGCCCGCGCCACCGGCCCAATAGACGGCACTGTGCTCGAGCCGATGCCGTCGCTCTTCATAGTGGTCGACGAGTTCACCGAGATGCTCGCGGCGAAACCGGAGTTCATCGACCTCTTCGTCGCGATCGGCCGGCTGGGCCGCTCGCTCGGGCTGCACCTGCTCCTCGCCTCGCAACGACTCGAGGAGGGCCGGCTCCGCGGCCTGGAGTCGCACCTGTCCTACCGGGTGGGGCTGCGCACGTTCTCGGCCCAGGAGTCGCGGGCGGTGCTCGGCGTACCCGACGCCTACGAGCTGCCACCGATCCCGGGCCTGGCCTACCTGAAGCCGGACCCCACCACGATGCTGCGTTTCAAGGCGGCCTATGTCTCGGGTCCGCCGTCCGGCAGGCTGCGGGTCCGCCGTGACGAGGGCGGCAAGCTCCAGGGGATCCTGCCGTTCACGATCTCGGAGGTGCTGAAGCTCGACGTCCCGGTCGACGAGCCCGAGCCCGAGCCGACTCCGCTCGACGCCGGCGACCAGCAGTCGCTGCTCGACATCGCGGTCGACCGCATGATCGGTCACGGCTCCGCGGCGCACCAGGTCTGGCTGCCGCCTCTCGACGTGCCCGACACCCTCGACGAGCTGATGCCGGACCTCGCGGTGGACCCGCAGCTCGGCCTGGTGTCGCAGGAGTGGCGCGCGCTCGGTGGGCTCGTCGTGCCCCTCGGCACCGTGGACCGACCGCGCGAGCAGCGCCGCGACACCCTCTCGGTCGACCTGTCCGGCGGGGCGGGCCACCTCGCCGTCGTGGGCGGTCCGCGGAGCGGCAAGAGCACGACGCTCCGGTCGGTCGTGGCGGGGATGTCACTGACGACGACGCCGCAGGAGTCGCAGTTCTTCGTGCTCGACTTCGGCGGCGGCACCTTCTCCGGGATGACCGGCCTGCCACACATGGCCGGCGTCGGCAACCGCTCCGAGCCCGACGTGGTCAGCCGGATCATCGCCGAAGTGACCGGCATCGTGGACCGGCGAGAGAAGTACTTCCGCGCCAACGGCATCGACTCGATCGAGACCTACCGGTCGCGACGGGCGCAGGGGCGCGCCGACGACGGGTACGGCGACGTGTTCCTGGTCATCGACGGCTGGAGCACGTTGCGTGCCGACTTCGACGACCTCGAGCTGGAGATCCAGCAGCTCTCCACCCGCGGCCTCACCTTCGGCCTGCACATCGTCGCCGCGACCAGCCGGTGGGCGGACTTCCGCGCCGCGATGCGCGACATGTTCGGCAGTCGGCTCGAGCTGCGGCTCGGTGACCCCCTGGACTCGGAGATCGACCGCCGGATCGCGGCCCTGGTGCCGCAGAACCGGCCCGGTCGCGGCCTGGTGTCCAGCAAGCTGCACTTCCTCACCGCGCTCCCCCGGATCGACAGTGACGCCCGGGCCGGCACGCTCGGTGACGGCGTCGACGACCTGGTGCAGCGGGTCACGGAGGCCTGGACCGGGCCGGCCGGACCCAAGCTGCGGCTGCTGCCGGAGCGGATCACGCTCGACGACGTACGCGCCCAGGCCGGCGTACCAGCCGCGATGCCGGACACGGAGAAGGGTGCACACCCGCTCGTCGTCGGCATCAACGAGAAGGAGCTGGCGCCGGTCTCGCTCGACCCGGAGGTCGAGCCGCACCTGCTCATCCTCGGCGACGGGCAGTCGGGCAAGAGCTCGATCCTGCGGGGTCTGGCCCGCGAGATCATGCGCACCCGCACGCCGCAGCAGGCGCAGCTGGTCGTCGTCGACTACCGGCGCGCGCTGCTCGGTGAGGTCCCCGACGAGTACCTGCTCAACTACCTCACCTCCGCGACCCAGGCCCAGCCGGCGCTGCGTGACCTGGCGACGTACCTCGAGAACCGCATCCCCGGCCCCGACGTCACCCCCGACCAGCTGCGCAGCCGGTCGTGGTGGAGCGGCGCGGAGGTCTTCGTCCTCGTCGACGACTACGACCTCGTCGCCACGCAGCAGAGCTCACCGGTCGCGGCGCTGCAGCCGTTGCTCCCGCAAGCCCGCGACGTCGGCCTGCACGTGACTGTCGCGCGCCGCTCGGGCGGTGCTTCGCGGGCGCTCTACGAGCCGGTGATCCAGTCGCTGCGCGACCTGGCCATGCCCGGGCTGATGCTCTCCGGAAGCCCCGACGAGGGTCCGCTGCTGGGCAACCTGCGCGCCGCCCCGGCCACCGCCGGCCGCGGCCGGCTGATCACCCGCGAGCGCGGTGTCGAGGTCGTGCAGATGGCGTGGTCCGACCCGACGCTCTGACCGGGGGGTTGGTTTCCCCGGCTGGCCGGGGAATTTGGCACCTGTCAGGGGTTGCAACGCCTGACAACCGCAAGAAACGCCCGACAGGTTCGCTACTTGTGGGTGTGGACGCCGGGGCCGGAGAGCTTGAAGCCGGGCAGGTCGCCGAGGTTGTACGTCGCCTCGAAGGTCCGGCGGTAGCCGGTGTGGGCGACCCGCCAGCCGTCCGGCGTACGCACGTAGCGGTCGCTGTAGAAAGCCCCGCCCTCGAGCATGAACTGGAACGCCTCGACGATCACGCGGTCGTAGAGATACCAGCGACCCGTGGCCGCGTCCCCCGCCACTTCGATCTCCGGGTGGTGGGCCTGGTGGAGCGTGATCAGCCCCTCGCCGAGGTTCTCGCGCATGTAGGAGACCAGGGCATCGCGGTCGGCGAAGACCAGTCCGTTGTAGTCGCCGGTCGCCTCGGCGACGAAGCACTGCTCGAAGCCGTCCCAGTCCTTGGAGTCGAGGGTGCGCAGGTAGCGGTACTTGAGCTCACAGATCGCGCGGACGTCGCGCTCCTCCATGACAAGGGCCGCGTAGTCGGGCACGTCGTCGGTCACGGGGGCAAGGTAGTGCACCGGCTGCGGGCGCGTAACGCTCCGTCAACACTCCGTAAACCTTCGGGCGACCTTGGTCGGCAACGCTCTGTTCATCCGCATCAGTTCGCCGGACAGCTCGGGTGCCTCCGGCCAGACCCCCAGGAGGCAGTAGTGGATGACACCGAGCTCGAGCGGATCCGCGCCCAGCGAGCGGCACTCAAGGACAAGCACAGCCAGGCGCTGTCTCGACTGATGGCAGAGCGCGAGGACCTCAAGGGCGTGCATGCCCTCGCCGACCTGGTCAGCGACTCACTGCGCTGGTCGGCCTGAGCTCCCTCATCCAGCCCAGGCTCGCCATCGCGGCGACGGCGTACAGCACACAGGTGGCCAGGCCGGCGGTGTGCAGCCCGGTGAGGAAGTGACTGGTTCTCGCCGGAGACCCGGCCAGTGCGCCGAACGCCGCGATGCCGAGCGCACCGCCCGCCTGACGTGCGGTGTTGTTGACCCCGGACGCGATTCCGGAGCGGTCCGGCGGCGCAGCACAGACGGCGGCCGTCACCACCGCGGGCGTGAGTGCGCCCAGCCCGCAGGCCCCCGAGCAGCGGGCCGGCCGGGAGCGCCACCGATCCGATCGCCGCCCAGACCGCGATCGCCCGGGCCCGCTGCCGGGGCTCGGGATGGGTGTCCACGACGATGGCGAGCGTCCCGGGGAGCAGCACCGCGGCGCCTACCCCCTGCACCACCCGCGCCACCACGAGCACGGTCGTCGTCGGAGCCAGCCCACAGCCGAGCGAGCCGAGTCCCACGACCGCCAGCCCGACCAGCACGACCGGCCGGTGGCCGGTGCGGTCGCCGAGCGCCCCGGCGGGCAGCAGAAGCGAGGCCAGGGCGACCGTGTAGCCGACGACCACGCCCTGCAGGCCTGGCACGGACGCGTCGAGGTCCCGGGAGATCGTCGGCAGGGCGACGTTCACGACCGTCACGTCGAGCAGCACCAGGAAGTAGCCGACGCACATGACCACGAGCAGCAGGCGGCGAGAGGGCATCTCTCCACGGTGCCCGGCGGACGCTTCCACGTGCGTGGAACTGTCCCCGTTGCAGACTGGAGCCATGGTCACCAGCCAGACATCGGCGGAGCCGTACGTCGAGGTGGGCGGCGACGTCGACATCGCCGCAGTGGCGACGCTGTTCGCCGACCGGACCCGCGCGTCGATCCTGGGTGCACTGGCGGACGGCCGGGCCCTCGCCGCCAGCGTGCTGGCAGACGAGGCCGGGGTGAGCGCGCCCGCCGCGAGCGCCCAGCTGGCGAAGCTGACCAAGGCAGGGCTGATCGGCGTCGAGGTGTCCGGCCGGCACCGCTACTACCACCTGGCCTCCGACCACGTCGCGACCGTGATCGAGGCACTGTCCTCGCTCGCGCCGCCGTTGCCGGTGCGGTCACTGCGCGACGGCACCCGCGCGGCCGCGCTGCGCCGGGCGCGCACCTGTTACGACCACCTGGCCGGACGCTACGGCTGCGCGGTCACCCAGGGACTGCTCGACCGCGGAGTCCTGGTCGCCGGCGACGGGATCGCCGACACCCGGCGCCGCAGCCACGACCAGCTGTCGTCGCAGCTGCACGAGCACCCCTACCAGCTCGGGCCGGACGCCGTCCCGGTCCTGCGCGAGCTCGGTGTCGATCTCGACGCCGTACGCCGCGGAGGCGGGCAGCGGCCGCTGCTGCGGTTCTGCCTGGACTGGAGCGAGCAGCGCCACCATCTGTCGGGGCGGCTCGGCTCAGCGGTGCTCGACGCCTTCCTCGACCAGCGGTGGGTGGAGCGGCGTACCGGGCACCGGGCGGTCACCGTCACCGAGGCCGGCGAGGCCGTCCTCCACCGACTCGGCACCTCACGGGTATGAGGCGCAATGGGAGCGGTGGGAGCGCAGCGACCCGGTGTTTCCGAGCGAAGCGAGGCGCCCCGCGATCGACCTCCGAGCCGCGGCGACCCCGCCGAAGCGAGCGCAGCGAGCCAGGTGCCCGCGAGGGCAGCGAGCAGTCGCCGCGGATTGGGGGCCGACGCTCGCGGGGGTAATCAGCCAGCGAGCAGTCGCCGCGGATTGGGGCCGAAGCTCGCGGGGGTATTCAGCGCCGGCGACCCGTCCCGAACAACCCGCGCGCGATCTCGGCGGCCGCCGTACGCATGAACTGACGGAAGGCGCCGGACTTCACCACCTGGGTGACCACGCCTTCCTCCTCCTTGGTACGCCGCGAGGACGAGCCCGGCTTCTTCGAGGTCTTGGCGTCGGCCTTGGCCCTCTCGTCGGCGGCCTTCTCCTCGGCCGCCTTCTCGGCACCCTTCTCGAGCTTGGCGGCGAGCATCTCGCGGGCGGACTCGCGGTCGACGGTCGTGGCGTACTTCGCATTGCGGGGGCTGGCCGCGACCGTCGCCGCCATCGCCGCCGGGTCGGTCGGCGCCATCAGCGACTCGGGGGCGCGCAGGCGGGTCCACGCGACCGGCGTCGGAGCGCCGCGCTCGTTCATCACGGTGACGATCGCCTCGCCGATGCCGAGGCCGGTGATCACCTCACCGAGGTCGTCGTAGGCCGAGTTGGGGTAGGTGTTGACGGTCGCCTTGAGCGCCTTCGCGTCGTTCGGCGTGTGCGCGCGGAGCTGGTGCTGGACCCGCGAGCCGAGCTGGGCGAGCACCGCGTCCGGTACGTCGGTCGGGCTCTGGGTCACGAAGAAGACGCCGACGCCCTTCGAGCGGATCAGCCTGACGGTCTGGGCGATCTGGTCGAGGAACGCCTTCGAGGCGTCGTTGAACAACAGGTGTGCCTCGTCGAAGAAGAAGACCAGGTTGGGCTTGTCGACGTCGCCGACCTCGGGCAGGTCGTGGAACAGGTCAGCGAGCAGCCACATGAGGAACGTCGAGAAGACCTGCGGCCGGTCCTGGAGGTTCGGCAGCTCGACGAGCGAGATCAGGCCCTTGCCGTCCGCCGTGGTCTGCAGGAAGTCGCTCGACTCGAACTCGGGTTCGCCGAAGAACGCGTCGGCGCCCTGGTCCGAGAAGCCGATCAGCTCGCGCAGGATGACCCCCGCGGTGGCGGCTGACAGACCGCCGAGGTTCTTGAGATCCGCCTTGCCCTCGTCGCTGGTGAGGAACTTGACCACCTCGCGCAGGTCGGCCAGGTCGAGCAGCGGCAGCCCGGCCTGGTCGGCATAGTGGAAGACCAGCCCGAGGCTGGACTCCTGGGTGTCGTTGAGGCCGAGCACCTTGCTCAGCAACGTCGGGCCGAACGCCGACATCGTCACGCGGAGCGGGATGCCGGTGCCCTGCCCGCCGAGCGCGTAGTACTCGACCGGGAAGCCGGTGGCCGTCCACTCCTGCCCGACCGACGACGTGCGCTGGGTGAGCTTCTCGCTCGGCTCGCCCGGCGTCGCGAGGCCGGAGAGGTCGCCCTTGATGTCGGCCGCGAAGACCGGCACGCCGGCCGTGCTCAGCTGTTCGGCCATCAGCTGGAGGGTCTTGGTCTTGCCGGTACCGGTCGCACCCGCCACGAGGCCGTGCCGGTTGAGCATCCCGAGCGGGATCCTGATGTGGGTGCTGGTGAGCGTGGTCGCGTCGAGCATCAGCCCGCCGAGCTCGAGCGCCGTACCTTCGAACTCGTAGCCCGGACCCACCGCCTGGACGACCGGGCTGTCGGCGTGCGGCTCCGGCGGCGTGGCTGTCATGCCCGCAACCCTAGGGCTCGTTCGCGAGGAAGAAGGCGCCGGTCGGAGGCGTAGTTATCATCGCGGCGTGATCTTCAAGCGCGTCGGTGAGGGGAGGCCGTACCCCGACCACGGCCTGTCCTCCAAGGAGTGGGCCGCGCTGCCGCCGCGCCAGGTCCGCCTCGACGAGCTGGTCACCACCAAGGACACCCTCCAGCTGGCCGCGCTCCTCGACGAGGACTCGACGTTCTACGGCGACCTGTTCGCCCACGTCGTGGAGTGGCAGGGCGAGTACTACCTCGAGGACGGACTGCACCGCGCCCTGCGGGCCGCCCTCCAGCAGCGCAACGTCCTGCACGCGCGCGTGCTCTTGATGGTGGCCTGATGCCAGGGTTCGATTGGCGGCTGACCGCGCGGTTGCGCACGGCCATCACCCTGGCAGCGCTCGCCCTGCTCATGCTCCTGGGCGTGACCTGGGGGTGGGCCCAGATGACCAAGCCGTTCCCGGGCAAGGTGGACGCCCCGGTCTGCGTCGACACGGCGTACCGCGCCGGCGACGAGCTGTTCGTCCAGGACGTCACGGTCAGCGTGCTCAACGCCGGCACCCGGGAGGGGCTGGCCGGCCGGACCCTGGCCGACCTCGAGGACGTCGGCTTCGCCGAGGGCCAGAGCGCCACCGCCCCGAAGGGCACCGCGCTGACGACGTCCTCCGAGATCTGGGTCGACGACGTCGACAACCCGGGTGCCAAGCTGCTGCGCGCCCGGCTCGGCAAGGTGCCGGTCGTCGCCCACCCCGAGGTCGACTACGCCGGCATCGTCGTCGTGGTCGGCGACTCGTTCGGGGAGCTTCGTGAGGGCCCGCTGTCGGTGATTCTCACCGACGACGCGGTGGTCTGCAGCCCGCCGGTGGAATGACCCGCCCGGCTCAGCCCAGCCACTGGGCCAGTCGTCCGCGGGCACTGACCTGACGCAGCCGTTCCTCGGTCCGCTCGCGTTGCTTGCGCGAGGTGACCACGAGCAGGTCGTCGCCGTGCTTGAGCACGGTCCGGCGCTCAGGCACGAGAGTCTCGCCGTCCCGGATGATCATCGACACCGACGAGCCGGCGGGCAGCCGGAGCTCGCCGACCTCGACGCCGTGCATCTTCGAGGTGGGCGCGATGGTGACCTGCAGCAGGTCGGCGGCGACGCGTTCGAGCGGCGCCGCCTCGATATCGAGGCCGCGGGGTTCGGAGCGCCGCGTCACCCTCAGGGTCTTCGCCACCCACGGCAGCGTGGGGCCGGTGACCAGGGTGTCGACCACGACCAGGACGAAGACCAGGTCGAACAGGCGCGCCGAGTCGGCGACGCCCTCGGCCAGGGGGATGGTCGCGAGCACGATCGGCACCGCGCCGCGCAGTCCGGCCCATGAGATGAACGTCAGCTCTCGCACCGGCAACGGCTGCGCGACGGCGCTGGCCGCGACGGACATTGGTCTGGCCAGGACGGTGAGCACCAGACCGGCCACCAGAGCGAAGAGAACCGTCTCGAGGTCGAGGCGACCTGGCGAGAGCAGCAGGCCGAGCATCACGAACAGGCCGATCTGCGAGAGCCAGGCCAGCCCCTCGGCGAAGGAGCGGGTCGCCGCACGGTGCGGCAGCTCGGAGTTGCCGAGGACCAGCGCGGCGACGTAGACCGCGGCGAAACCGGAGGCGTGGACAGCGGCGGCGCCGCCGTAGGACAGGAAGCACAGCGCCAGGACCGACAGTGGGTAGAGGCCGGACGACGGCAGTGCCGCGCGGCGCATCAGCCAGGCGCCGGCGAACCCGACGAGCAGGCCGAATGCGACACCGCCGAGCAGCTCGTAGGCCACCAGCCCGATGTTGTAGGCCGGCCCGTGCTCGTCCAGGCCGCCGGTCGAGATGATCGTGACGATCACGATGATCGGCGCGTCGTTGAGCCCGGACTCCGCCTCAAGCGCACCGGTGAGCTTCTTGGGGAGCGGTACGACGCGCAGCACCGAGAACACCGCGGCCGCATCGGTCGGGGAGATGATCGCGCCCAGCAGAACCGCGGTCTCCCAGGGCAGTCCGAGCAGGTAGTGCGTGGAGACGGCGACCACCAGCACACTGACGGTGACCCCGACGGTCGCGAGCGAGAGTCCGAGCCGCATCGACGGCCGGACGTCGGCCCACGGGGTGGTGAGACCGCCCTCGGCCAGGATCACGATCAGGGCCGCGAACCCCATCGCGTGCGCCAGCTCGGCGTCCTCGAACCCGATCCCGAGCCCGGACTCGCCGAGCGCGACCCCCATGAGCAGGTAGAGCAGCAGGGACGGCAACCGGGTCCGCGACGAGACCCGGACGGCCAGGATCGCCAGGAAGGTGACCGCAGAGCCCCACAGCACGAACACGTCGAGCTGGTGGACGTCGATGCTCACTGTCACCTCGCTCGATCGGGGTGGCGAAACCACACCCTATCGGGCGCTCAGAAGGTCAGAAGGAGCCGGATGACGCCCAGACGGGCGCGACCTCCTTGCGGTAGCCGCGGCCGAACAGCCCTCCGATGATCGTGACCACCGGGCCGGGGACGTTGCCGCGCAGTCCCGCCTTCTCCTCGGCGGTCGCGCCGTCCTCGAGCCAGGCCATGAACGCGCCCGCCTTGGCGATCCCGCTGCGACGGCTGAACTTCTTGCCCATCTCCTTGATCGCCGGGTGGTCGTGCTCCTTGAGGTACAGCGGCTCGCTCGTCGCCTCCTCGTTCTCGAGGTGGGTGTTGGTCGTGGTCTCGAGCTTCGCCATCGCCGCACCGGCCGCGTCGGCGTCGGCCTTGCCGGCCGATCCCGCGAACGTCTCCATCGCCGCCCGCGTGGTGGCCAGGTCGGCCGCCATCAGCTCGTGCTCGTGGTCGAAGCCGTCGATCGTGGCCTGGTCGACTCCGACTGCCTTCAAACCCACCCAGGCGATCTCGTGCTCGCCCTCGTGGTGATCGGTGAGCTGGGCGTCGAAGTTCCGCCAGGCGCGGTGCAGCGCGACCGCGCGCGGCCGGTCGCCGTCCGAGAACTTCTCGAGTGCGCTCCTGAACCGGCGCAGGTCGCGGCGCACGGCGCAGTGGATCACCTTGTTCATGCTCATGGTTGGGGTCGCCATGGAAGGCAGCCTAGGCACGTCGGCCCTCAACCGGCTTGTCCGATTCCCCGGCGGAGCATGGCGTGATCGACCTACCGTGGCGACGTGGCTACCTTCATCGCGACGGTGATCGCCGTCGTGCTCGCCGTCGGGCTGGTGCTCCTCGTCCGGCGGATCCACGCGACGCGCTCGGTGCTCGCGGCCGAGGTGCTGTACGCCGACCGGCCGCCCGTCGACGTCGATGCCGAGCTGCGGACTGCGCTCGCAGGTGTCCAGGGTGCCCGGGTGGCGCACCTGGAGCCCGGCCGCATCCGGGTGATCCTCAGACGCGCCCCGATGTGGACCTTCCTGGTCGCGTGGCTGCTCTTCCCCGTCGGGCTGGTCGCTCTCCTCCACCGCGAGGAGGTGTCGTTCGACGTCCTGGTCTACACGGCACCCGACGGCACCCAGGTGCAGCTCAACGGCCGCACCGAGGCACACATCCTCGCGCGGGTCCGGGCCGCCGTGCTGTCCGTCCCCGGAGTCAGGGCAAGTCAGGTCGTCGGGGTGTAGCCCGGACGGCCGGAGCCGTCCCATTCCTCCCAGAAGGCGAGGAACTCCTCCCCGAGGAACGGGTCACCGCCGGTCATCGCGATGCCGCCGCGGCGGACGGTCCAGTCCCACGGGGCGAGCTTCTGGGCGGCCGCGAGGTGCCGCTGGGCGGCCTCGGTGTCGCCGTTCCGCTGGAGGTACGCCGCGACCCTGCGCCCGGCGAGCGCTAGCTGCTCTGCGTCGGTGCGCTGGTGCGGCTTGGCGTGCGCGCTCTCGGGAAGCACGCCGTCGCGAACCCAGCGGCGCAGCGCGTCGTGGTGCTGCTCGCTCGAGATCCTGGTGTACTCCACGAACTGGTCGTCACCCGGCGCGATCGTGGGCGGCTTGACGATGTTGTCGTCCTCGTCGACCCACACGACCGAGGGGACATTGGTGATGCCGTACCTCTCGGCCGTGACATGGGCCGGGTCGACTGCGACCGGGTACGTCGGGCCGGCGGCCTCGACCCAGGGCCGGGTGTCCTCGGGGTCGTGGTCGAGGGCCACCGAGAACAACCGGAGTCCCGAGCCGGCGAGCTCGTCCTGGAGCTGCTGCCACCCGGCCAGCTCGTAGCGGCAGCCGCACCAGCTCGCCCAGGTGACCAGCACCCGCTTGTGACCGGAGAGGTCGTCGAACGAGACCGGGTTGCCGTCGACGTCCTGCAGGTCGAGGCGGGGGGCCTTGCCGCTCGCGGCCCCGCGGTGGTGGGTCTCGGCGGTCGGTGCGACCGCGGCGACTGCCTGCTCGTCGTCGACCACCACGAGCAGTCCCAGCGCATCGAGGACCGAGCGGCCCAACAGCGGTACGCACGTCTCGTCGCGACACAAACCCTCTGGCTTGAGCGTCCAATCGAGCGCCTCCGCCAAGGCCGGCTCGTCGCGGAGACCACCCGAAAGCGGGTGCTCACGACCGTCGACGTCGATCAGGATCACCCGGACAGGATTCCACGGAACCCAGGGGGCGTTGGCCAGTCCCAACGCGGCGCCACCGCCGCCCAGGCGGCGCGCTGGCTTTGTTGCCGACGCTCGAAAGGCGCCCAGCCTGCCGTCACGCCGGCGTCGTGCCATCACACCACCTGAACGACGCTGGCATCCACGTGGGACTGGTCAACGCCCCCTAGAACTTGTTCTAGTCTTGCCGCCGTGGCCGGCACCGATCTCCCCGACGTCCGCTCCGACGCCGACGTCCCTGCCGATGCCCCGGCGTACGACGTCGTGGTCGTGGGTTTTGGTATCGCCGGCGGGTGCGCCGCGCTCGAGGCCGCCCGGGCCGGTGCGCGAGTGCTGCTGCTCGAACGCGCTGCTGTGCACGGCGGCACGTCGTCGCTCTCCGGCGGCCACTTCTACCTCGGCGGAGGGACCGCGGTGCAGGTGGCCACCGGCCACGAGGACTCGGTCGAGGAGATGGCGAAGTACCTCACCGCCACGGCGAAGGAGCCGGAGCCCGACAAGATCCGGGCCTACTGCGAGGGCTCGGTCGAGCACTTCGACTGGCTCGAGACGCTGGGCTTCCAGTTCGAGCGCTCCTACTACGCGGAGAAGGCGGTGATCCAGCCCGGCACCCAGGGGCTGATGTTCACCGGCAACGAGAAGGTCTGGCCCTACATCGACGAGGCCAGGCCGGCACCGCGCGGCCACAAGGTCCCGGTGGCCGGCGACGTCGACGGCACCAAGATGGTCATGGACCTGCTCCGCGACCGCGTCGATGAGGCCGGGGTCGAGGTGCGTTACGAGACCGGCGCGAGCCACCTGGTCACCGATGCGTCCGGGGCCGTCGTCGGCGTCGAGTGGAAGTCGTTCGACCAGTCCGGCGTGGTGCGCGCCGGTGCGGTGGTGCTGGCCGCCGGCGGCTTCGTGATGAACCCCGACATGGTCGCTACCCACACACCGGCGCTCGGCTCGAAGCTGTTCACCCTCGGCTCGACGTACGACGACGGGCTCGGCATCCGGCTCGGTGCCTCGGTCGGCGGCGCGCTCAAGCACATGGACGAGCCGTTCATCACCGCGCCGTTCTACCCGCCGTCGGTGCTGGTGAAGGGGCTCATCGTGAACGGGCTCGGCGAGCGGTTCGTCACGGAGGACAGCTACCACGCGCGGACGTCGTACCACGTGATGCGGCAGCCGGACCAGGTCGCGTACCTGATCGTCGACAGCGCGCACATGGAGGAGCAGCGGATGTCGCTGTGTCCGTTGATCGACGGCTGGGAGACGGTCGAGGAGATGGAGCAGGGCCTGGACCTGCCCGCGGGCGCGCTGGCCGCGACGCTCGACCGTTACAACGAGCACGCCGCCCGCGGCGATGATCCCGACTTCCACAAGCACCCCGACTGGCTGGCGCCGCAGGACACCGGCCCGTGGGGCGCCTACGACCTCACCCTCGGCAAGGCGCTGTACGCCGGCTTCACCCTCGGCGGGCTGCGGACGACCGTCGACGGCCAGGTGCAGCGGCCCGACGGCTCGGTGGTCAGTGGCCTGTACGCCGCCGGCGCCTGCGCCTCGAACATCGCCCAGGACGGCGCCGGCTACTGCTCGGGCACCCAGCTCGGCGAGGGGTCGTTCTTCGGGCGGCGGGCCGGTCGGCACGCGGCTGTCGGGATACCCGGGTAACCGGGGAAGCCTGACGATCTGGGGCGAAGTTTCGGCCCAGATCGTCAGGGATACCCGGGTACCCGGGGAAACCGACAGCCGTAACCTCACCCCATGACGAGCGAGCCGCGCGAGTTCCGGGACCAGAACCTGCGTGGCGCGCGGTTCGTCGAGTCCGACCTCTCCGACGTCGTCATCCGCGGGTCGGAGATCTCCGGCATGGAGATCGACGCGCCCTGGCTGCCGTTCGGCAAGCCGCTGATGGTCAACGGCGTCGACGTCGTCGCGTTCGTCGAGGGCGAGCTCAACCGGCGCTTCCCCGGCCGGGCGCTGTGGCGGGCCACGGATCCCGCCGGCCTGCGCGAGGCGTGGCGAGCGGTCGAGGACGCCTGGGACGCGGCGATCGCGCGCGCCGCGACCCTGCCAGCCGGCGCCGTCGACGAGCAGGTCGACGGCGAGTGGTCCTTCTCCGAGACGCTGCGCCACCTCGTCCACGCCAGCGACATCTGGCTCGGCAAGGGCGTGCTCGGGTGGAGCTCCGAGGACTTCCACCCGCTCGGCCTCGGCCACGGCCACTCCTCGACCGAGATCCCGCCGTACGACGAGGTGCTGGCCGCCCGGGCCGACCGGGTCGCGACGATGCGCGACCTCCTCGCCGACGTCACCGAAGAGCTGCTCGACGAGGAGCGGCGCAACCCGCACAACCCCGAGGAGCCCGAGACCGTCCGTCACTGCGTCCAGGTGGTCATGGAGGAGAGCTGGGAGCACCTGCGCTTCGCCGTGCGCGACCTGGACCTCATCGCGGACTCATGACGTCGACCGCCGACCGCTGGCAGGTGGCGAGCCGCGCCAACGTGCCGCCGTTCCACGTCATGGACCTGCTGGCCGCAGCGCAGATCAGGCGACGCACGCACGGCGACCTGGTCGACCTGCTGGCCGGTCAGCCGAGCAGCGGCGCTCCGGCGCCGGTCCGCGCGGAGGCGATCCGGCTGCTCCAGGGCACCGACCCGCTCGGCTACACGCCCGCGGTCGGGATCCTCGAGCTGCGCGAGGCGATCGCCGGCCACCACCGGAGGACGTACGGCGTCGAGGTCGACCCCGACGAGGTCATCGTGACCACCGGCAGCAGCGGCGGGTTCCTGCTCGCCTTCCTCGCGGCGTTCGAGGTCGGCGACAGGGTCGCGATGGCCCGTCCGGGCTACCCCTGCTACCGCAACGTGCTCACCGCGCTCGGCATCGAGGTGGTCGAGGTCCCGACCGGCCCGGAGACGAGGTTCCAGCCCACCGTCGAGCAGGTCGCCGAGCTGCACGCCCAGCACGGCCTCAAGGGGCTCGTCGTCGCGAGCCCGGCAAACCCGACCGGCACCATGCTGCTCCCGAGCGAGCTGGCGGCGCTGGCTCAGTGGTGCGAGGCCGAGCGGGTGCAGCTGATCAGCGACGAGATCTACCACGGCATCGAGTACGCCGCCAGCAGTGGGCAGAGCCGGCTGGCCCGCAGTGCCTGGGAGACCAGCCGCGAGGCGGTCGTGTTCGCCAGCTTCAGCAAGTACTTCTCCATGACCGGCTGGCGGATCGGCTGGATGCTGGTGCCGGACCGGCTGCGCCGGGCCTGCGACGTGCTGACCGGGAACTTCACGATCTGCCCGCCCGTGCTCGCGCAGCGCGCCTGCCTCGCGGCGTTCGACGACGCGACGTACGCCGAGCTAGACGGTCACGTGCGGCGCTACGCCGACAACCGCAGGATGCTGCTCGAGGGGCTTCCGAAGCTCGGCATCACCGAGCTGGCTCCGGCCGACGGCGCCTTCTACGTGTACGCCGACGTCGGTCACCTGAGCCAGGACACGATGGCCTTCTGCCACGACCTGCTGGCGCGCACCGGGGTGGCGATGGCACCGGGCATCGACTTCGACACCGAGGTCGGGAACCGGTTCGTGCGGCTCAGCTTCCCGGGTGAGGCGGCCGTCATCGAGGAGGCGCTCGAGCGTCTCTCCACAGCCCTGTGACCCGCAGGTTTGCTCCACGACCGGTGGCGGGCAGATCGTCCTCATGTACGGCGACACCGAGGCGATCCGCAGGCTGGCCCGCACCATGCGCGGCCAGGGCACGGCGCTGCGCTCCCACGCGAACCGGCTGCTCACCCGCGCCGAGGCGGTGCCCTGGGAGGGGCTCGCCGCGGACGCGATGCGGGCCCGCGTGCGCAGCCAGGTCGGGGGTTTGCGACGTACCGCTGAGCTGGCCGACGACGCCGCCGTGGCCCTTGACCGGCACGCGGACGAGGTGGACCGGCTCAAGGCGCTGATCGCCGCGATCGAGCGGAAGGCGATGGCGCTGGTCGCTGCCGCGCGGGACCGGCTGGCCGGGCTGGTGGCCACCGTGCTGCCGGACCCGATCGACGAGCTGCTCGACCGGTTCGTGCCACCGGCGCCGGGCCATCGCGACTGGCTGCTCGTCGACCTGCCGGGGCTTACATGACGGTTGACAAGGACCCGGAGATCGTCGACGTCCGTGGCGGGTCGGCCGGGGTCACCGCGTCGTACGCCGCGGCGCGCGAGCTCGCCCAGGTCTTCGACGACACCGGTGACCGGCTCCGCGGCATGGGCGCCGACGGGCTGCGGGTGATGCGCGACCCGGACCTGCTCGAGTCGGGGCTGTTGTGCCCAGGCAGCTGCGCGGCTGCCGAGGCGGCTGTGCTCGCGGTCACCGGCGGCCCGGCCGGGGTGGTGGCGTCGTCGTTCGGCTGGGAGGCCGACGCGATCGCCGTGCGCACCGCGATCGACTGCCTGGAGGCGGCCGACGACACCGTGCGGTTCGCGATCGAGGGTCTCGACCGGCAGCTGGTGCTGACCGCGGGTCCGCTCGCCGCCGCGGCGATCGCCGCCGACCCCGACGTGCTCACCGAGCTTCCCGGCCTGACCGAGCACCTGGTCTCCGGGCTCGGCGGCCCCGTCTCGGCCGGCGTCCTCACGATGCTGTACGGCGACTCCGGCCGGCCTGTCGTGTCGCCGTACCCCGCCGTGCTGGGCACCGCGCAGCCCACGTCGGTGCGCGACCTGCTCGAGCACCTGCACGAGGTGGCCGCGTTGTCGGACCGCCCGGACTCCCCAGCCAACGGCACCGTCGAGGTGCAGACCATCACCGGCCCGGACGGCGCCGTGCGCCACGTCCTCTACCTGCCCGGCACCGACGACTTCAACGCTCCCTGGGACCAGGACACCGACGTCCGCGACCTTGAGACCGACCTCGACTCCATGGCCGGCAGCCCGGACGCCTATCAGCAGGGCATCCTCGAGGCGCTCGACCAGGCCGGGGTCGGCAAGGGCGAGCCCATCCTCATCGTCGGCCACTCCCTCGGTGGGATGGAGGCGGCCGCGATCCTGGCCGGGCACGGCGGTCACCACGTCACCGACATCGTCACGGCCGGCTCGCCGACCGCGCAGGTCCCGGCGTTCCCAAGCGGCTCGCACGTGCTCTCCCTCGAGCAGCAGGGCGACATCGTCCCCGAGCTCGACGGAGCGCCCAACCCCGACTCGGTCGAGCAGACGACGGTGACCTTCGACGCGCACCCCGACGGCGGCCTGACCGCCCACCACTCCTACGAGGTCTACGAGGAGGGCGCCGGCCTTGTCGACGCCGCCACGGACCCGTCGGTCGCCGACGCAGTGGGTTCGCTGCACGGCCACGGCTTCCTGGGCGCGGGCGGCCAGGTCACCAGCCAGGTCTTCCAGATCACCCGGGCGCCGTGAGCGCCTCCAGGTCGCCGGGCGACAGCTCGAGGTCTGCGGCGGCCAGGTTCTCCACCAGGTGGTCCTCGCTGCCGGTGCCTGGGATGACCAGCACGTTCGGTCCCCGGCTC
The DNA here is from genome assembly GCA_963825455.1 of uncultured Actinomycetota bacterium. Lineage (GTDB taxonomy): Bacteria > Actinomycetota > Actinomycetes > Propionibacteriales > Nocardioidaceae > Nocardioides. The sequence goes on along the minus strand of CAWGTG010000017.1, from coordinate 39,940 downwards.
AGCGCCCACGCGAGCCGCACCTGGGCGGGCGTCGCCCCATGAGCCCGTGCGAGCTCGCTCACGACGTCGTGCGTCGCCAGCCCGCCGACCTCGCGGCGCTCACCGGCGAGCGCGAAGAACGGCACGAAGGCGATCCCCTGCTCCCCACAGCTGTCGAGCAGCTCGTCGTTCACGCGGCCGAAGTCGACGCCGTACCTGTTCGACACCGCCACCACCGGCGCGACCTCCTGCGCCTGGGCGAGATGCTCGGCCCGCACGTTGGACAGACCGAGGTGCCGGATCAGCCCGCCCTGCTGGAGCTCGGCCAACGCACCGAAGTGCTCGGCCACCGAGTCGAGCCCGCCCTGGCGCAGGTAGACGAGGTCGAGGTGGTCGTGCCCCAGAGTGCGCAGGTCGGCCTCGACCAGCGTCCTCAGCTGGTCGGGCCGGGCCAGGCCGGCGGGCGTCGGTCCGACCTTGGTGGCGATCACGACACCGTCGTACGGCGCCAGCGCCTCGCGGATGAGCTCGTTGGCGACGCCCAACGAGGTGAACGAGTTCCTCGCGTCTCCTTGCGTCGCGAAGCTCGGGTAGAACGCCGCGGTGTCGATGTGGTCGACACCGAGCTCGACCGCCCGACGCAGCAGCCGCACCGCGCCTTCGCGGTCCTCCGCGGTGTAGCCGTCGTCGCGCAGCAGCCGCATGGCGCCCAGTCCGACCCGGTTCACGACGTGCCCGGCGAGCTCGAAGGTGAGGTCAGAGGTTGAAGGTCTCATCCCTTCAAACTAAGCATCGTCACGGTCTTTGCAACTCGTGTTTCAGCCGTCGTCTGAGGGGTAGGTCACTGTCGGGCCGGCACAAGGAGGCGCACCGGATGTACGGCGACACCGACGTGATGCGCAAGCACGTCAGCCGGCTGCGCGAGCAGGGCACCGAGATCCGCTCGATGGCCGACCAGCTCGTCTCGCAGGCCGAGGCGGTCACCTGGGCAGGGCGCGCCGGCGACGCGATGAGGGACCGGATCCGTGAGCGCGCCACTCGGCTTCGCGACGCCGCCGACCAGCACGATCACGCCGCCGACACCCTGGAGAGCCACTCCCAGCTCGTCGACGAGCTGAAGGACTCGATCGCCGAGACCGAGCGCCGGGCGACTGCGCTCCTCGACGACGGCGCCCTTCCGAAGTTCGAGCCGCCCGCGCCGGGCCACAAGGACTGGCTTGCGGTCACGCTGCCCGGCGTCGGGGATCGGGCCTAGGGCGCACTGATGCCGACCATCGACCTCGGCCCGCCGCGACCGACGCCGCACGACCTGCTCGACGGGCTGCCGCGCCGGGTGGCCCTGACCCTGCCCGAGCTGCGCTTCGCAGCGATGCGGGCCAACGGCGCGCCCCTCCCCTTCGAGCTGCGCGAGGGCGACGACGACGGCGGTCTCGACGACCGGCTCGGCGGCAGCCGGGGGTCCGCCGAGCAGGCGGCGTACGCCGAGGCGCTCGCCCGCCTGCACGACCCGGCCACGTCGCTGTCCCGGCGTGGTCTGCTGGTCGGGGGTCCCGACGACGGTGTCGTCGAGGAGGGCCTCCTCGGTGCCATCGGGTTGCTGGCCACGCCTAGGGTCGCCGTCGACCTCGACGTCGCCGCGGGACCCGTCCAGGTCAAGTCGTGGCACCGCCAGAGCGGGGGTGCGGTCGCCGCGCTGTCGACGCAGGACGGGCTGGTCTTCGAGCTGGCATGGTTCCCGACCTGGGCCTGGGCGGCCGAGCTGGCCCGCGCTGCCGTCGTGCCCGAGGACCTGCCCTTGCACGACTCGGCCGTCCCGGACCTGGTGACCCTCCCCCACGAGCTGGCCGACGCCGCGATCGAGGCCGCCCGCACCCACCGCACGGACCTCGTCCCCGTGCTGGTGGAGCAGCACTCCGGTGCGGTCACCGACGGCTCCGGTCGCACCCTCACCGACGGTGAGGCGGTCCGGGTGCTCACCGCGCTGGCCACCGAGGCGCGCGGCCGGCTGCGCGCGCTGGTCGCGGACGTGTCCGGTGAGGAGACCAGCACGGTCGGCGTGGTCGCGTGGACGCTGGTCGCGGACGGGTGGCGCGCGCTCCGCGCGCACCCTGACGACGACGGGCTCCGCCTCGAGGTGGCCCGGGTGATTCCCGAGGACCTCGCTGCCGAGCTGGCCCCGGTCCTCGCGGAGGTCCGCCCGTGACCGCCCGAGTCATGGAGCGATCCGACAAGTACGACCAGCTGCTCCAGCTGGCCGACGTGTTCGACCGTTCCGGCGACGAGCTGCGCGCGATGTCCGGGCTGGGCACCGAGGTGCTGCGCGACGACGCGGTCGCCGACTCCGCAGATCTCTCCGCTCCCTCGCACGCGCGGGCCGAGGAGGACATCCGGGCGGCGACCACCGGCAAGCACGGCCTGCTGTCCCGCTCGATCGAGCTCGACGCCGACGCGCTCGTCGTGCGGGCCACGGTGCTCACCTACCAGTGGATCGACGAGCTGCGCGACGCGGCCTACGAGTCCATGGGAGCGATCGCCGGTCGCGCGATCGGCTACCTCGCGCCCAACGTCGCGCTCGGCGGCGCCATCGTCACGGCAGGTCTCATCGAGACCGACGCACTCGACCGGGACGGCGTGGCGACCTTCCTCAGCGAGCTGGCCGAGGCCAACCCCGAGCTGCTCGACCAGGTCGTGTCCGGTGGCGGAGGGCTCCTCGACGGCCTCCAGATGCGTGCGGCGCTGACGTCCGGGTTCTTCTCGGGAGAACCCGGCCGTCGGGCCGCACGCGGCGGGCTGCGTGCCGTGGGCGTCGATCCCCTGCGCCAGGACTCCTCGGCCGCGCTGCGCGACGTCGCCGGCTGGCTCCTGGCCGGCCCGCCACCGCATGTCGACGAGCAACCCGACGTCGAGGCGCCGCGCATACCGTCGTCGCTGACAGACCTGATGGCGACGCTGGAGTCGCACGACGGCCGGGTGCTCGTCCACCGCACGGTGCCCGGTCGCTACGTCGCCTACGTCGGCCGACCGCCTGCCGGCCCCGCTCCCGACGACGGTCGGGCGCTGCGGCTGGTGTCCGGGGACCTCACGCCGTACGCCGCCGAGGTGGCACAGACCATCGCAGCTGCGGTGGCCGGCGACCACGCCGCGCACGTGATGCTGGTCGGCTCCGGGGCCGGCGGCGTGGTGGCCGCCGAGCTCGCTGCCCTGGACCAGCCGCTGCCCTTCGTGGTCGACCAGATCGTCACGGCGGGCGCACCCGCTGCCCAGGTGCCGCGGCTGTCCGACGAGACCCGGATGCTCGCTCTCGAGGACCGCGCCGACCCGGTCGCCCTGCTCGGCTCGCTCGTCAGTGCCGGCGACGACCAGCGCACCACGGTCGTCTTCGACGTGGCCGGCTCGTCGTCGGAGGGCGTCTACGTCGCGGGTGCCCGCGTCGCCGACGCGTCGCCGGACGTGGTCGCCGAGCTGGACCGGCTGCGCGAGCTGGGCTACCTCGCGCCAGCCTGAACCCCTAGAGGATGTCGTGCACGAACTCGCCCAGCTGGGTGAGGTTGCGACACTCCACCATCGGGACGACGTCGCCGTACTTTCCGGCGACCGAGTCGCCGGTGTCCCAGTGCCGCCGGTGCTCGGGGTTGAGCCACCAGGCGTGCCGGGAGTTGCGCTCCATCTCCTTGAGCTTGTCGAGCGCCAGGTCGGAGTAGTTGGAGCGTGCGTCACCGAGGATCAGCAGTGACGACTTGGGGCCCAGCGCGTCGGAGTGCTCCTCGACGAACTTGGTGAACGAGCGGCCGTAGTTGGTCCGACCCCACAGTGCGGCGTGCGACGTGCTTGCGGCGAGCTCGGCCATCACGTCGACGACGTCCGAGCCCGGCTTGAAGTGGTGGGTCACCTCGTGCACGTGGTCGATGAACGTGAACGCCCGGACCTTCTGGAACTGGTCGCGCAGCGCGAAGACGAGCAGCAGCGTGAACTGTGCGAAGTTCGCGACCGAGCCGCTCACGTCGCACAGCACGACGAGCTCGTTGCGGTGTGGGCGCTTGGGGCGATGGTGGGTGACCAGGGGTACGCCGCCGGTGGAGATCGAGGCGCGCACGGTGCGGCGGAAGTCGAGCGGGCCGCGGCGGCGGGCGTGGTGCTCCTGGGTGAGCCGGGTCGCCAGCCGGCGGGCCAGCGGGTAGATCTCGCGGCGCATCTCCTCCAGGTCGGCCTTGCGCGCCGCGGTGAAGTCGATCCGGTCGATGCTCGGCCGGATCGCCACGTCGGCGACGTGGTCGGGCCCCTTCTCCTCGGCGATCCGGCGGCGGGCGTCGTCCTCGACCTGGCGGGTGAAGCCACCGACTCGACGCCCGGCCACCCGGGTCGCTTCCTCCTCGGTCCGCCCCTGGGCGAGCAGCGACTGGACGATGCGTTCGACCAGCTCGCCCGGCGAGACCCGCTGCAGGGCGGTGTACGCCGACCAGCTGGACAGCCCCGGGCCGCGGCCGGGCATGGCACCGAACCGGCCGACCATCTCGACGGCCAGCCGGGCCAGCGCCTCCTGGTCGCCGTCGGCCAACGCCTCGGCGAGCAGCTCGCGGAACTCGGCCAGCGCCCGACCGTTGTCGCGGACCTGGCTGTCGGGCTCGTCGCTCGGCTCCTGCCGGGCGCCGTCGCCGACCAGCCGCGGGAAGTAGACGTCGAAGAGCGCGTCGAAGGTCGCCCGCTGGCTCTGCTTCTTGACCAGCGTCGCGGCGTACGCCGCGTGGACGGTCTGGCGCTCCCCCCACGGCAGCGCGGAGAGGGCGGCGACGGCGTCGAGGTCCTCGGCCAGAGACACGGCCAGGCCGGCCCCGCGCAGCGCCTCGAGGAAGGCGATGTGGCGCTCGACCAGCCCGCTGCTCATGTCACTGTGCCCGCTACTTGCGCAGCCGCAGCTCGCGGATCGCGCGCTCCTGGTCGGAGGCGTGCTTCAGGACGACGCCGAGCGTGTCGTCGACCGCCTTGTCATCGAGGTCGCGAATCTCGAGCGCGATGAGGGTGCGCGCCCAGTCGACGGACTCGGCGATCGACGGCGGCTTCTTCAGCTCGAGCTCACGCAGCCGGGCGACGGTCGCGACCAGCTGGGCGGCGACCCGCTCCTCGAGGTCGGGCACCTGGGACAGCACGATCACACGCTCGCGCTCCTCGTCGGGGTAGTCGAGGTGCAGGTAGAGGCAGCGCCGCTTGAGCGCCTCGGACAGCTCGCGGCTGGCGTTGGAGGTGAGCACGACGTACGGGCGGCGTACGGCGGCCAGCGTGCCGAGCTCGGGGATGGTCACCTGGAAGTCGGAGAGCACCTCGAGCAGCAACCCCTCGACCTCGACATCGGTCTTGTCGACCTCGTCGATGAGGAGGACCGTCGGCTGGTCGCGGCGGATCGCGGTGAGCAGCGGCCGGGTCAGAAGGAACTCGTCGGTGAAGATGTCGTCGTGGGTCTCTGACCAGCTCTGCTGGTCACCCGTGCTGGCCTGGATGCGGAGCAGCTGCTTCTTGTAGTTCCACTCGTAGAGCGCCCGGGCCTCGTCGAGCCCCTCGTAGCACTGCAACCGGACCAGGTCGGCGCCGGTGGCGCGCGAGACCGCCTTGGCCAGCTCGGTCTTGCCCACCCCGGCCGGGCCCTCGACCAGCAGCGGCTTCTCGAGCGCCCCGGCGAGGTAGGCCGTCGTCGAGGTGGTCGCGTCGGCCAGGTAGCCGGCCGCGGCCAGCCGCTCGGTGACCTCCTCGGGAGAGGCGAACCAGGACATGACGACATCCTCCCGTACCCGGGCCGCGCACCAGTTCCGGGTGGTCCAGTACCTAGCTTCCGTGCCGTCCCTCTCCTGAGGCGAACCGCTCGGCGCCCTCGAGCGCCCCGGACTGCAGGCTCGTGAGGCCGTGGCGCAGCTCGTTGGCCATCGCGTCCTCCTCGGACATCCCCTCCTGCTCGAGGAGCGAGAGCCGGTCCTGGCGCAGGCACGCCTGGGGCAGCTGCGCGAGCTGGTGGGCGAGCTCCTCGGCAGCTGCTCGCGCCTGCCCGGGCGGTACGACGCGGTCCACGAGGCCGATCCGCAGAGCCTCCTCCGCGTCGACCTCGCGCCCGGTGAGGACCAGGTCCAGCGCACGGCCGGTCCCGATCAGCCTGGGCAGCCGGACCGTCCCACCGTCGATGAGTGGCACCCCCCAGCGACGGCAGAAGACGCCGAGCCTGGCGTCGCTCGCCGCGACGCGGAGGTCGCACCAGATCGCGAGCTCGAGGCCACCGGCGACGGCGTACCCCTCGATGGCGGCGACCACCGGCTTGCCCAGCCGCAGCCGGGTCGGCCCCATCGGGCCGTCCCCGGACTCCTGCACCTGGTTGCCGCGCTCGGTTCCGATGGCCTTGAGGTCGGCGCCGGCGCAGAAGGTGCCGCCCTCGCCGTACAGCACGGCGACGCTGACGCTCTCGTCGGTGTCGAACGCTCGGAACGCGTCGGCGAGCGCTGTCGCGGTGGGGCCGTCGACGGCGTTGCGCGCGGGTGCGCGGTCCAATACCACCGTCATGACCGGGCCGTCGTGCTCGACCCGGACGGGTCCGGTCGTGTGGCTAGCCATGCCGGCGACGCTAGCCGTTCGTCCGGGACCCCGGACCAGACGGGGCCTCCCCATCTGTCCGAAAGGCTGAGTGCGTGAGGGGGCGCCTGACGGACACTTGTGACATGAACACTCGGGGACTGCGCGAGACGGCCGTCCGCGCACTGGCCAAAGTGGGGCTGGTGTGGGCGATCGCCGTCCTCGGCGCGGTGTTCATGACAACGAGCGCCCAGGGGCAGTACGAAGACGTGCCGGCGCTCTCGACCGCCGACGCGAAGTCTGCCGCGGCCGCGGTCACCTCCGGCGACGCCCCCCGCACCGCCGGCCTGGCCCTCGCCCTGGTCCTCCTCGGCGGCGGCGTCGTCGTCCTCGCCGTCGGCGCTTCCCGCGGCGACCGCGGCGACGGCGTGGTGGAGTACAAGTACGACGCCGAGCCCGACTCCGCCTCGGAGCCCGCCGCCGAGCCTGCCTCGGACCTCTCCCTCGCCCTGGGCCTCGGCCTGCTTGCCTGACGCAGCAGATCGCCCCGGACCACAGCGTGATCCGGGGCGACGGCCTGGCGGTGGCGGTGGGATTTGAACCCACGGTGGGCTTGCACCCACACACGCTTTCGAGGCGTGCTCCTTAGGCCGCTCGGACACGCCACCGCCGGAGAGGGTACCCGAGCAGCGGCGGGCCGTTGAAATGCTCGAAACCCCTCAGGGGGTCCAGGCCGGGTCTCGGCCGGTGGCGCCGATGAGCTGGTCGAGGGCGGACGCGTCGGGAGGTACGGCAACCGGCGGCCCGAACAGGCCACCGTCGTCGGCGGCGCCTCCGGGCGGTGGCTCGAACGCGGCGACGAAGTCCCGGCAGGCCGCAACCGCGGCGGGGTCACCTGGGTAGGGCTGACCGGTGGCGACGGCGAGATCCCACGCATGCACCGCGACCTCGTCCAGCGCGACGCGGGCTGCCTCCTCAGCGGGCAGCTCGATCGGACCCGCCATGGTCATGCCGTCGTACGCCCCCGGGTCCTGCCACGCCTCACCGAGCTCACCGAGAGCGGTCGCGATCCGGTCGCGGAAGCCATCCTCGAGCCGCGACCCGTCTGCGGACGGGGCGTGAGCGGTGAGGTCGTCCTTCCGGGCGGCGTGCGCGAAGGCCACGGAGAGGCCACCGATGTGATCGAGCAGGTCAGCCACGGAGTAGTCCGGGCACGGCGTCGGGCCGGTCAGCTGGTCGTCGCGGACGCCCCGCACGAGGGCGGCGAGAGCGGTGGTGGTCGGTCGGAGGTCAACGTGGCCCATGCGAGTCGGACTCGCTGGGCGACGCGGACTCATCGGTCTCATCGGTGGGGCTCTCGGCCGGCGCGGACGCGGACTCGCTGGCCGACTCGCTGGCCGACCCGGTCGGCTCGGTCGACTCCGAGGCCGACGGCGAAGACGGGTCGGACGGCGAGTTCGTGGGAACTGTCGGCGACGGTGTGGACGACTGAGTCGGCGACGGCGGGTCGGTCGGGAGCGTCGGCAGGAGGTCGAGCAGCAGGGCCGTCGACGCGTCGCCCTCGGCCAGCGGACGCTCGACGAAGCGCCACCGGTAGAACGCGGGCTCACCGAGCTCCACGGTCGCCCGCACGTCGCCCTTCCTGGCATCGGCGACGAGCACCGGCTTCCAGACCTCGCTGTCCGGGTCACGTCGCTCGAGGACCATCGTCGCGTGCGGGATCGGGTCGCCGGTCACGGTGCGCAGTCGGCCGGTGATCGTGACCTCGTCGTCCGAGTCGCTGGGCTCCTTGGAGATGGACACCACTGTGCGCAGACCCTCGATGTCGTACGTCGTCATCGCGCGGGGTTCACCCACCCGCAGCGCGTCCATCGAGAACGGAGTGCCGTCGCAGCCGAAGCCGATCGTGTAGATGCCGGGCCCGTCCCCGCCGTGCGTCGCGAGGAAATCGTCAACCCTGGTCGGCGCCCCCAGGTCCAGGGCGACCTGCTGGCGGCTCCTCATGTCGTACTTGGCCCAGGTGTAGACGCGGGTCGTCGCGTCGATGGTCTGCCAAGCGCCGCCCGGCGTGACCAGCTGGGAGCGGCCGAGCCACAGCAGAGAGGTGCCGGCGTCGGCAGGCTCCTGGTAGCCGGCGTACGCGACGCCGGCGGCCCGGCCGACGGCGTTGACCGCCAAGGTGGCCGTCGTCCTGAGCATCGAGTCCACCGGGAACATCGCGCCCACTGCGTTGCCTCCGGCAAGGTCCCAGCCGAGGCTGCGGGTGCCGGACGGAGCCACACCCGGCCCCACGCCGATCGTCGGAGCGAGCGCCTCGTCGGTGCGCTGGTAGAGGGCCGAACAGCCGACGAACGAGAGGTTCGCGCGAGCCGGGTCGGGGAACGCCGTGCCCTGGACGGTCACCGTGCTGTCGGCGTACGCCGGCGCGGCGAGTCCTGCGACGCCGAACGCTGTCAGCGCAGCCACACACAATCCGGCCGATCCGGCCCGGAACCCGCCCACACAGGCATTCTCACCCCGCGGGCAAATAACGTGGACCACCCGGATGGACCATTGCCAAATTTAGGTACGCCGTCGGATGAAGAACTCCTCGAGCAACGCCGTCGACTCCTCGGCACGGACGCCGCTGACCACCTCGGGCCGGTGGTTGAGGCGCCTGTCGCGGACCACGTCCCAGAGGCTGCCCATCGCGCCGGCCTTCGGGTCGAAGGCCCCGAAGACCACCCTCTCCAGACGGGCCAGGACCGCAGCCCCGGCGCACATCGTGCAGGGCTCGAGGGTGACCACGAGCGTGCAGCCGTCCAGCCGCCACGTGCCCAGGGCCGCCGCCGCGGCGCGGATGGCCACCACCTCGGCATGCCCGGTCGGGTCGCCCTCGGCCTCGCGGACGTTGCGGCCGGCACCGATCACGGCCGGGGACGGCGACAGGACGACGGCACCGATCGGGACGTCGTCGGTCGCCAGCGCCGCGCGCGCCTCCTCCAGGGCGGCACCCATCGCCGCCTCCCACGGGGAGGGCATCAGCGGGCCATCAGGCGGAGGTGAGCCCGACGGCGTCGTCGAACTGCTCACCGAAGCCGAGCCGCCGGGCCACGTCCGAGAGGATCTCGTCGGGGTAGAGGTCGACGTCGTCGAGGAGCAGCTCCATCTCCGTGGCGTGCATCCCGAGATCACCGAGCAGGTCGAGGTCGCCGGCCGGCACCTGCTCGTCCTCGTCCTCGAGCTCCAGCTCGGGGAGGCCGAGGAACTCCACCGCCGATCCGGCCAGTTCCCAGTCCTCGGCCGCGGTGACGTCGGAGAGCAGCACCCTGGTCGTCGCACCGGCGACGCGGACGACCACGAAGAAGTCCTCGTCCACAGCTACCATCGCCACCGATCCGCCGTTGCCCGGAAGCCGGCGCAGAGCCTCGGCGATCGTCTCGATGTCGCCGAGGTGGTCGTGAGCGAGGTCCTGCACGGTCCACTGATCGTCCTCGCGGTAGGCCGCGAGGGCGAAGTCGATCCTGTCGTCGTGCTCGACCACGAGCCCAGAGTGACAGAGAGAACGCACGCTCACCAAGGACCTTTCGGCGCGAACCCGTCAGGGTGACCCGAACGGAATCGACCATTGCCTGCGACTTCGCTAGGTTCGATCCCCATGTTCGGACGGATCGCGACCCTTCCCCGCCGCACCCTGGCCGCAGGCACCGCAGCTGTCATGGCCCTCTCGCTCGGCTCGCTCGCCGCAGGCTCCGCCTCCGCGTCGCGGCCGGAGCCAGCCGTTGCCACCCGTGAGGCGCCCGGCCCGATCCACGCCGGCAACACCTTCGGCTGGTACGGCCACGGCGGCCTGGTCTACGACGAGACCTTCGTCGGCCCCCTCAACCACAAGCGCTGGCGCGTCGAGGGCCCGGGCGCGGTCCGCACGCAGCACGGCATGCTCACCCTCAACACCGCCAACAAGGGCAGCGTCTCCGCCCAGATGACGATCCCCGGCCGCGCGTACGGCCGCTGGGAGACCAGGCTCCGGCAGCGCCAGTACGGCCACAAGTACACGCCGTACCGCGTGCTCACCGAGCTCGTCCCCGCGACGAAGGAGGGCGAGGGCTGCGGCGAGCAGAACATCGCGCTCAACAAGTTCACGATGGGCGACAACGAGGTCAACTTCTACATCCGCACCCGCCCCGACAACCTCTACCAGGCGTCGATGAAGCGCGGCTTCGGCCAGGACCAGTGGCACACCTTCGCCGTCGAGGTGACGCCGAAGCGGATCTCCTGGTTCGTCGACTCGCACGTCATCCGCAGTGAACGCCGTCCCGACGCGCTCTCCGGCCGCAAGTTCCAGGTCCGGTTCACCATGGAGGCCGAGAAGGGCAAGCGGATGAACAAGGCCCGGATGCAGATGGACTGGCTGCGCTACTGGACGCTCCAGGCCAAGAACGAGCGCTCGACCAAGGCGCCGGCCGCCGAGCTGACGAAGTACACCAAGGCCTGCGTGGGCGAGAACGCCCCGAACTGACCTTCGGCAGCTCGGCACTAGGGTTCGGTTGTGCGCACTCACGTCGTCGACCACCCCCTCGTCGCCCACAAGCTCACCGCCCTGCGCGACGAGAAGACGGACTCACCGACGTTCCGCAGCCTGGCCGACGAGCTCGTGACGCTGCTGGCGTACGAGGCCACCCGCGAGGTCCGCGTGGACCCCTACGACATCGTCACCCCGGTCGCGCCCACCACGGGCGTGAAGCTCGCGAAGCCCAAGCCCCTGGTCGTCCCGATCCTGCGGGCCGGCCTCGGCATGCTCGACGGGATGATGCGGCTGCTCCCGACCGCCGAGGTGGGCTTCCTCGGGATGATGCGCAACGAGGAGACGCTCGAGGCGACGACGTACGCCGAGCGGCTGCCGGAGGACCTCGCCGGCCGTCAGTGCTACGTGCTCGACCCGATGCTCGCCACCGGCGGCACGCTGTCCGCCGCGATCACCTTCCTCACCGACCGCGGCGCCAACGACATCACCGCGATCTGCCTGCTGGCCGCCCCCGAAGGCTGCGCCCGGCTCGAGGCCGACCTCGCCGGGACCGACGTCCCCGTCACCGTGGTCACCGCTGCGATGGACGAGAAGCTCAACGAGAAGGGCTACATCGTCCCCGGCCTCGGTGACGCCGGTGACCGGCTGTACGGCGTCGTCGGCTGATTTCCGCCGCTGCAGGTTTACCCGGGTACCCGGGTATCCCTGACGATCTCAGGCGATGCAATGGCCCAGATCGTCTGGGATCACCTGAGATCCCTCAGCCGATCACGGCGGAACCACCGGCGAGAGCCTGCCGGATTCGTTTCAGCAGCGCCTCAGGGTTCTCCAGGTCCGACCAAACCACGCGGATGCAACGCCAGCCCGTGAGCTCGACGATCAGCTCCTCCCGGCGCTTCTCACGGATCACCACGTCCGATGCTGATTCCCCGGGCTTGAGGAGCGCCTCGTACTTCACCTTCCCGTCGAACTCGATGAAGACGCCCAATTCGGGCCACGCGAAATCGACCCGGCCGATGAACTGGCCTCGCTCGTCCCTGATCACGTACTGCGGTATTGGCGCGGGCAGGCCGGCGGCGTAGCAGAAGTAGAAGAACCGCGACTCACCGACGGACTCGATCGCCGCGTCCGCGAGGCGGAGCACCAGGTCCGTCGCCAACGTCCCCTTCCAGAACACGAAGCCTCGTTGGTAGCGCTGCTTCATGTCTGCAACGGTGGTGTGGCCCGCGTGCAACAGGTGGTTCACCGCGACGAGCGCGGCCTCCGTCGGTACGACGGTGGTGACCTCGAGTCCGGTTCGACACGCCGACATCACCTTGACTCCGCGACGCAGGACGACGTCGTCCTCCTCGATCTTGCCGCAGTGCTGCTGGACGCCGGCTTCGCGTCGCCCGCACTTGCCATCGGTGCGAGTGCCGTGCACGAAGTCCAGCTTCAGGCCCCAGGTCGGGCCCTCAAAGAAGGGCATGGCAGAGCTGTGTGACGGGATCAGTTCCGTCTTGCTCTGTTTCAGCACCGCGCGCACCGTCAGCTCATGGCGTCCCGCTTCGTCGAGCCCAGCCCAGACCGCTGCCGCGACGTACGCGCCGTGTCGCACCCGGACCCACTCCCGCGACCGCACCATGGCGGCGATGGCGCGATCGTTCCAACCATCGGCGAGCAGCTCCTTGCGCAGCATGATCCGCGTCGTCGCGAGATCGATCGCTGTCAGCATCATGCGGGCGATCCTGCCGAGGAGTTCGCGTCGTCGCGTCGGCCACTCGAGAATCTGTGGACAACCGGGGCCGGCAGCCCAGCAGTGGAGAACTCGGGTCCCAAACGAGAAGGGGATCTGGGCCCTTCCCTGACGATCTCAGGCGTTGCTTCGGCCCAGATCGTCAGGGTTACCCGGGTACCCGGGTAACCCGTCGCCGTGGCCCTGTCATTCAGGCTAGAGGGCCTTGACCGCCGTGAGGACCTTGCCGAGGGTGTCCTTGGCGTCGCCGAACAGGAGGGTGGTCTCGGGCTCGAAGAGCAGCTCGTTCTCGATGCCGGCGAAGCCGGGGCGCATCGAGCGCTTGAGGAACACGACCGCCTTGGCATGGTCGGCGTTGAGGATCGGCATGCCGTAGATCGGGGCGCTCGGGGTGTTGCGGGCGGCGGGGTTCACCACGTCGTTGGCGCCGACGACCAGGACGACGTCGGCGTCCTTGAAGTCGTCGTTGATCTCGTCCATCTCGATGAGCTGCTCGTAGGGCACCTGGGCCTCGGCAAGAAGCACGTTCATGTGGCCGGGCATCCGGCCGGCCACCGGGTGGATCGCGTAGTCGACCTCGCTGCCGCGCGCTATCAGCAGGTCGACGAGCTCGCGGAGGGTGTGCTGGGCCTGGGCCACGGCGAGTCCGTAGCCCGGCACGATGATCACGCGGTCGGCGTACCCGAGCATGATCGCGACGTCCTCGGGCCCGGCCGACTTCACGGGCCGGTCGGAGGCCTCGCCGCCGCCGAGCGTGGAGCCGCCCTTGAGCGCGCCGAACAGGATGTTCATGACCGACCGGCCCATGGCATTGGCCATGAGCAGCGTCAGGAACGTGCCGGACGCACCGACGAGGGTGCCGGCCACCAGCAGCAGCGTGTTGGACAGCACGTAGCCACCGGCGGCGACGGTGAGGCCCGTGAACGCGTTGAGCAGCGAGATGACGATCGGTACGTCGGCGCCTCCGACCGGCAGCACAAGGAGTACGCCGACGAGGAGGCCGAGCAGCGCGATGACGATGCCCAGCCACATCTCGGGCTCGCGGACCAGCAGGACCGACAGCACGATGGCGGCGACGAAGCCGCCACCGAACAGGACCGGGAAGCCGGGGATGATCACCGGCCGCGAGGTCATCAGCTCCTGGAGCTTGGCGAAGGTCACGATCGAGCCGGCGAACGAGACCGAGCCGACCAGGATCGTGAACGCCGTCGCGACCAGGGTGAACTTCGCGATGTCGGCGTCGAACTCGACGATCTCGTGCAGCTCGAGCAGTGCGACCAGGGCCGCCGCGCCGCCGCCGACGCCGTTGAACAGAGCGACCATCTGCGGCATCTGGGTCATCTGGACGGTGCGCGCGCCGTAGACGCCCCCGACCGTGCCCACAGCGATCGCCGCCAGGATCAGCGGCACGTGGTCGAGGTCGCCGTAGAAGAACGGGATGGCGCAGGCCAGCACGGCGGCGAACGCGCCGATCAGGTTGCCGTTGCGCGCGGTCCTGGGCCCGGACAGGCCCTTGAGCGCGAGGATGAAGCAGACAGCTCCGAACAGGTAGAGCAGCTGTGCCCAGGTGGGGATCACGCGTCGCCCCCAGCTGCGTCCGCGGGCTTCGTCGGAGCCGGCTTCTTGCGCACGAACATCTGCAGCATCCGGTCGGTGACCACGAACCCGCCGACCATGTTGACCGCGGCCAGCACGATCGCGATCAGCCCGACCACGAGAGCCGTGTTGTTGTCGGTGCTACCGGTCACGATGATCGCGCCGAGCAGGATCACGCCGTGGATGGCGTTGGCGCCGGACATCAGCGGCGTGTGCAGCGTCGACGACACCTTCGAGATGACCTCGATGCCGACGAAGACGCTGAGGATGAAGATCGTCAGCCAGACGACTGCCTCGTTCACGAGGTGGCCTCTCCTTCGCTGGGTCCTTCTATCGCGGCGCGGGTGGGTTCGTGGCGGATCGCTCCGCCGTGCGTGACGCACGAGCCGACGACGATCTCGTCCTCGAAGTCGGGCGCGAAGACACCGGAGTCGCCCTCGGCCTTGCTGGTCATCAGCGTGAGGATGTTGACGACGTTCTGCGCGTAGAGCTTGGACGCCGGCCCGGGCATCTGGGAGGGGACGTTCTTGCCGCCCCAGACCGACGCGTTGCCGATCCGGGTGACCTCGCCGGCCACCGAGCCCTCGACGTTGCCGCCGGACTCGGAGGCCAGGTCGACCACCACCGAGCCGGGCTTCATCTCCTCGACCATCGCGGACGTGACCAGCAGCGGCGCCTGCCGACCCGGGACCGCAGCGGTGGTGATCAGCGCGTCAGCGGCGGCGACGTACGGCGCCAGCCGCTCCATCTGCAACCGCGCCCGGTCCTCGGTCATCTCGCGCGCGTAGCCGCCCGCACCCTCGAGGGTGTCGAGCTCGAGGTCGATCGACTTGGCGCCCATCGACCGGATCTCCTCGGCAGCTGCCGCGCGTACGTCGTAGGCCTTGACCACGGCGCCGAGCCGCTTGCAGGTGGCGATCGCCTGGAGCCCGGCGACACCGGCGCCGAGCACCACGATCTCGGCGGGCTGGACGGTCCCGGCGGCGGTCATGTTCAGTGGGAAGAAGCGGCGCAGCAGGCCGGCGGCGACGACCGCGCAGCGGTAGCCGGAGACCAGGGCCTGCGAGGACAGCGCGTCCATCGACTGCGCGCGCGAGATCCGCGGCACCAGCTCCATCGCGAACGACGTCACCCCGACGTCGCGCAGATCGGCGACGTACGAGAGCTCCTGGTTCACCGGCAGGAACGAGACGGTCGCGGCGCCACGCCTGAGCCGGCGCACCGCGTCGGTGGCGAGCGGCTGAACCGAGACGACGACATCGGCCGACGCGAGGGCGTCCGCGTCGAGCACCGCGCCCGCCTCGGCGTACTCCTCGTCCGGGAGCAAGGCGTGCCGGCCCGCGTCGGGCTCGACCGCGACGTCGTACCCCAGCCCGGTCAGCTTGCCGACCAGCTCCGGCACCATCGCGACGCGCGTCTCGCCCTCACGGGTCTCCCGGGCCACGGCGATCTTCACAAGGGCGGACCATACCGACCTCAGCTTCGGGTCAGCGAAAAGGTGTCCATGGGCACATGCCGAGGCCGCCCCCGCGGCCCCTCCCCGAGGTACGACTGGACGAGGGTCAGCTCCGTCGCCGGCCACCTAGGCCCCGCATAGGAGTCGAGCAGCCGGACCCAGTTGCTCACGTCGTGCGGGTACCTCGTCCGCGCCAGGGTCAGGTGCGGCCGGAACCGCGCGCCGTCGACCTCGATGCCCGCACGGTTCGCCGCGGCCCGGCAGCCGGTGGCCAGCCGGTCCACCTCGGTCCGGGCTGGCTCGTCGAGGTCGAGGCCGGCCCAGAGCACCTTCGCGCGCCCGGCGTTCGGGAACGCACCGCCTCCGGAGATCGCCGTCTCGAAGGCGGTCCGTCGGGACGCCGCCCGGCCCAGCCGCTCGACCAGGTCGTCGAGCTTCTGCTCGGGCACGTAGTCGAGGAAGGCGAGCGTCACGTGCACCTGGTCGGCCTGGACCCAGCGGAACTCCCCCGCGTCGCGGCGTACGTCGAGGAACGCGTCGAGGTGCTCGAGCGCGTCCGGCGGCGGGACCAGAGCTGCGAAGAGCCGCATCGTCGCAATCTAGACGTGCGTGCTCAGCGCGGACCCGATCGCGTAGGTGATCGCCATCGCGAACAGCCCGCCGACCACGTTGCGTACGACGGCCCGTCGGGAGGGGCCGTAGCCGAACCTCGCGCTCCCCCAGCCGGTGAGCGCCAGCGCGACAGTCACCGAGACGACGGTGACCCAGATCCGGAGGGTCGGGCCGAACAGTGTGATGGTGAGCAGCGGCAGCAGCGCTCCGAGCGTGAACGAGAGCATCGAGGCCAGGGCGGCGTTCCAGGGGCTGGTGATGTCGTCGGGGTCGATGCCGAGCTCGGCCTCCGCGTGCGCGCCGAGCGCGTCGTGCTCGGTCAGCTGCTTGGCGACCTCGAGTGCCAGCTCCTCGCTGAGCCCCTTCTCGACGTACAGGCCCGCGAGCTCCTCGAGCTCCTCCTCCGGCTCGTCCCTGAGCTCGCCACGCTCCTTGTCCAGCAGCGCCAGCTCGGAGTCCTTCTGGGTGCTCACCGAGACGTACTCCCCGGCGGCCATGCTGAGTGCGCCCGCCGCCAGCCCGGCCACCCCCGCGACCAGGATCGTGCCGCGGTGGCTGGTGGCCCCGGCGACGCCCATCACGATGCCTGCCGTCGAGACGATGCCGTCGTTCGCGCCGAGCACACCGGCCCGGAGCCAGTTGAGCCGGTTGTTGAGCCCACTCTCGTGAGGCTCGTCCTCGTGCGGACCCGCCGCGAGCCCCGAGACGTCGAGGTCCTCGGGGAGGCCGGGATCGGCCTCGGGCGGAACCTCGGTGGTCATGGCTCGATGGTCGCCTCAGACGTCACGGCCGGGCAAGCAAGGACAGCCTGTGCTGCTGGGCGAGAAGGATCGGTGCTACTCCTTGATCTTCACCGTGCGCGGCGGCGACAGCACGGAGGAGCAGGCGTCGGTCGCTGGGGCCGAGATCCGGAACCGGGACTTCTTCTTCACCTTCTCCTTGACCGAGTAGGCGCCGGTGCCGTCGGTGGTGACGGTGCCGATCTGCTTGTAGATGGCGCCCCTCGTCGAGCGCTCGACATTGAGCACGACACCGGTCGCGCACGCCGGGGCTTCCGGGGCCTCGACGACGCCGTAGATGGTCACCTTCTTGCCCTTCTTGACTTCCTTCTTGTTGACCAGGGCGGTGAGGTAGCGCTGCGCGGGCACCTTCTGGTGCGCGGCGGCGGGCACGGCGGACCCGGCGTCAGACGCCAGACCGACGGAGACGGGGGCGACCAGGCCGACCAGCGCGGCGAGGACTCGGAGACGGGTGCTGATGCTCACCCCGCGACCGTAAGCGATCGGACGAGTATTTGTGTGGCTTGGGACCGGCGACGACCAGGCCGGAGAACCACCGTCGGGGCACGCACAGCACGGGATCTGGGCCGATCCCGTGCGTCGTACGCCCTCTCAACTGTGCTTTGATCGATCCAATGGAGATCTGGCCGGGGCGCGCCTACCCGTTGGGCGCGACGTTCGACGGGAGCGGCACCAACTTCGCGCTGTTCAGCGAGGTAGCCGAGCAGGTGCACCTGTGCCTGTTCGACTCGGCGGGCGCCGAGACCCAGGTCGAGCTGACCGAGGTCGACGCGTTCGTCTGGCACGGCTACCTGCCCCGGGTGCAGCCCGGCCAGCGCTACGGCTACCGGGTCACCGGTCCGTGGGAGCCGAAGCAGGGACTGCTCTGCAACCCGAACAAGCTGCTGCTCGACCCCTACGCGAAGGCCACCTCGGGCGAGATCGAGTGGAACCAGAGCACCTTCGGCTACACCTTCGGCACGGAGGGTGAGCGCAACGACGACGACTCCGCCGCGAGCATGACCAAGGCCGTGGTCATCAACCCCTTCTTCGACTGGGAGGGCGACCGCCGGCTCGAGGTGCCCTACAACGAGTCGGTGATCTACGAGGCGCACGTCAAGGGGATGACGCAGCTGCACGCTGACGTCCCCGAGGAGCTGCGCGGGACCTACGCCGGGCTCTCGCACCGCGCGGTGACCGAGCACCTCAAGCGGCTCGGGGTCACCGCGATCGAGCTCATGCCGGTCCACCAGTTCATCCAGGACTCCACCCTGCTCGACAAGGGGCTGCGCAACTACTGGGGCTACAACACCCTGGGCTTCTTCGCTCCCCACGCGGCGTACGCCGCAGCGTCGGGTGTCTCGCCGACGTCCCAGCTCGCGGGCCAGCAGGTCCAGGAGTTCAAGTCGATGGTGAAGACGTTCCACCAGGCCGGCATCGAGGTGATCCTCGACGTGGTCTACAACCACACCGCCGAGGGCAACGAGCTCGGTCCCACCCTGTCGATGAAGGGCATCGACAACCGGGCGTACTACCGGCTGGTCGAGGACGACGCCCGCTACTACATGGACTACACGGGCACCGGGAACTCGCTCAACGTCCGCAACCCGCACTCGCTGCAGCTGATCATGGACTCCCTGCGCTACTGGGTGACCGAGATGCACGTCGACGGGTTCCGCTTCGACCTCGCCTCGGCGCTGGCCCGCGAGTTCTACGACGTCGACCGCCTGGCGACGTTCTTCGAGCTCGTCCAGCAGGACCCGGTGGTCAGCCAGGTGAAGCTCATCGCCGAGCCGTGGGACGTCGGCCCGGGCGGCTACCAGGTCGGCGGCTTCCCGCCGCAGTGGACCGAGTGGAACGGCGCCTATCGCGACTCGGTGCGCGACTTCTGGCGCGGTGAGCCGAACCTCGGAGAGTTCGCCTCGCGCGTGGCCGGCTCGTCCGACCTCTACGAGCACTCCGGTCGGCGCCCGGTGGCGAGTATCAACTTCGTCACGGCGCACGACGGGTTCACGCTGCGAGACCTCGTGTCGTACAACGACAAGCACAACGACGCGAACGGCGAGGGCAACAAGGACGGCGAGAGCTTCAACCGCTCGTCCAACCACGGCGTCGAGGGACCGACCGACGACCCGGCGATCCTGGCGCTGCGCTCACGGGCCCAGCGGAACTTCCTGGCGACCTTGCTGCTCAGCCAGGGCGTACCGATGCTGCTGCACGGCGACGAGCTCGGCCGCACGCAGCAGGGCAACAACAACACCTACGCCCAGGACAGCGAACTGAGCTGGGTGCACTGGGACCAGGCCGACCAGCCGCTCATCGAGTTCACCGCGGCGCTGATCGAGCTGCGCCGCCAGCATCCGACGTTCCGGCGGCGCCGCTTCTTCACAGGCCGGACCGTTCGCACCGGACCGGCCGGTGCCGAGCGGCTCAACGACATCGTCTGGCTGCACCTCGACGGCCGGCCGATGGACGACGCCGACTGGGCGGGTGGCACGCAGGCGATCGGCATGTACCTCAACGGCCACGGCATCGCCGGCTCAGACGCCCGCGGCGGCACCCTCACCGACGACCATTTCCTGCTCTACTTCAACGCCGACGGCGAGGCGACGATCACGCTCCCGCCGGCCGAGTACGCCGAGTCGTGGGACGTGTGCATCGACACCGGGGGCACTCCGGACCGCGTCGGGCTCCCTGCGGGTGCGCAGGTGCCGATGAAGGACAACAGTCTGCTGGTGCTCCGCGAGTCCGTACCGCCCACCTCCGAGCCGGACCATTCGGTCGCTGCGTCGGTCGCGGCCGCATCGTCGCGGGGCTAGGGACCCGCCTACTGGACGGTGCTGAGGTCGATGACCTCGTCGTCGGCAGGGGCGGTGACGTCGAACTCCTCGTCGAAGTCGCTGAACTCGAGGCGGCCGGGCTCGTCGCCCTCGGTGCGCTCGAGCTTCAGCAGGAAGTGGTCGCCCTCGATGATCACGTATCCGACGGAGGTGCCGTTGTCGTCCGACTGCTCGACCTTGACCACCCTCTCGCCGTCGATCTCGTCGGTGCCGGTGGTCTTGTACTTGCCGGCGCCCTCCTCGTCCTTGAACAGGTTGTCGAAGAAGGCGTCGAGGTCACAGAACTGCGCGAAGTTCGAGTCGGTGTCGAGCACCCACTTGTCGCCGACGGCGGAGATGATCGCGTCGGCCGAGTCGCCGGCGTTCGCCCTCCAGAAGGCCTCGTCGGGCTTGAACCAGTTGGTGCCGTCTTTCGCCAGGATCTCGGCGGTGCCCCCGCCCACACCGATCGAGCCCGTGCAGTCACCGGCCGAGCTGGCCTGGACGTCGAGCGTGACGGTGTCGCCGGCCGAGGTGATCTCACCGCTGAACTTCACCTCGTCGAGGTCCTTCATGTCCGCCTTGGCATCGGCCGCGATCTTGTCGCCGGACTGCTTGGCGAAGTCGCTGTCGCCGCCGTCCTTGTCATCCGAGCCGGCGCAGCCGGCAGCGAGCGCGAGGACCCCGATGACAGACAGCGCGGCGAACGCGCGGATCCCGGAGGACGTCATGGCTGGGCATCATAGGAGGCCCGGGCGTCCAGCACGGTGCTCATGTGCGACTCGGCCCAGACCTTCAGACCCCACATCACTTCTTGCAGCGAGCGGCCGAGATCGGTCAGCTCGTAGGTGACGGTCACCGGGACGGTCGCGGTGACGGTCCGGGTGAGCAACCCGTCACGCTCGAGCGTGCGCAGGGTCTGGGTCAGCATCTTCTGGCTGACACCGGCGATGGTGCGCGCGATCTCGGAGTATCGACGCGGCTTCTCCTCGAGGGCGACCAGCACCAACGCCACCCACTTGTCGGAGATCCGGTCGAGGAGCTGTCGACTCGGGCACTCGGCCAGGAAGACGTCGTAGTCGGCCTTGTCGGCCGCTCGGCGCTGGGCGGCGGTCATGGTGGGCATTGGTGGCCTCCTCGTCGTGGGTTACGCACTTTCAGGTGCCTGCTCTCCATTGGGAAGCACCCTAGCGACCCGGATTGTTCCGGCGGGTGACAGGCAAGAAACCGCAATCCCGATGGAGGAACCAGTCCCATGACCACGCAGACCAGCACCACCTTCCGTGCCGCCGTCGTGACCAAGCCCGGCGAGCCCGACGCGATCTCGGTCCTCGACCTCCCAGTCCCGCCTCTCGAGCGCGGCCAGGTCCGGGTGGCCGTGGCAGGCGCCACTGTCAACCCGGTCGACCTCGCGGTCCGGGGCGGCATGCTGCACCAGGCGGGCGTCATCAACCAGCCCGAGCACACCGGCCTGGGCTGGGACTTCGCCGGCACCGTGCTGGAGGCCGGCCCGGGCGTCGACCTCGTGCCGGGGACCCGGGTGGCCGGCCTGGTCGGCGGGTTCGACCGCGACTTCGGCACCTACGCCGAGCAGCTGGTGCTACCGGCCTCCGATGTCGCCGTCGTACCGGACGGCCTCGACCTGGTCGAGGCGGCCACGGTCCCGCTCAACGCCCTGGCGGCGCGCCAGCTCGTCGACATCCTCGGCGACGGGGAGGGCCACACCCTGCTCGTGACCGGCGCGGCCGGTGCGGTCGGCGGGTACGTCGTCCCGTTCGCCCTCGAGCGCGGCTGGCGGGTCACCGGGCTGGCCCGGGCCGCGGACGAGGACTTCGTTCGCGGCCTCGGCGCCGACTTCACCTCCGAGCCGACGTCCGGCTGGGACGTCGTCGCCGACGCTGGTGTGCTCCAGGAGGAGGCGGTGGCACTGGTCCGCGACGGCGGAAGGTTCGTCGGCGTCCAGCCGTCGTACCCGCCGGCCTCGGAGCGCGGCGTCACCATCGAAGCGGTCGGAACGGTGGCGGACGGCGCCGCCCTGGCCGGCCTCCTCGACCGTACGGCGCGCGGTGAGCTCCCGACCCGGGTCGCCGAGGTGCTCCCCCTCGACCGGCTCGACGAGGCCCACGCCGCCGTCGCCAAGGGCGGGGTCCGTGGTCGCTACGTGCTCGTTCCCTGACGCCCATGCCGGGATAGTCCGTGACGGATGTGTGGGTGAAAACGATGATCGACCCACACAAACGTCACGGACTATCCCGCCGGGGCGATCAGACGCCCGCCGGCTCGGGTTCGCGGGAGGGCTCTCCCGAGCCGGCGTCGTCGCCCTCGCGGAAGCCGTAGCGCTCCCACCAGCGGATGAGGGGGCCGGGGGCCCACCAGTTGGCGCGGCCGAGCAGCTTCATGGTCGCGGGCACCAGGAGGGCGCGGACCACGGTCGCGTCGATCAGGAGGGCGACGAGCATGCCGATGCCGAGCATCTTCATGAAGACGATGCCGCTGAGCGCGAACGCCCCGATCACCACACCCAGCAGCACGGCGGCGCTCGTGATGATCCGACCGGTCTTCTGTACGCCGGTCGCCACCGCGATGTCGTTGTCGCCCGTACGGTCCCACTGCTCGCGGACCCGGGAGAGCAGGAACACCTCGTAGTCCATCGACAGCCCGAACAGGATGGCCAGCATCAGGATCGGGTTGGTCGCGTCGAGGAAGCCCTGTGGCGTGAACCCGAGCAGCCCGGACAGGTGGCCGTCGCTGAAGATCCAGGTGACGACGCCGAACGACGCGGTGATCGAGAACAGGTTCATCACCACGGCCTTGATCGGGAGCACCAGCGAGCCGAAGGCGACGAACAGCAGCACCAGCATCACCAGCGCCACGATCAGCCCCATCCACGGCAGGTGCGCGCCGACCGAGTCGATCAGGTCAACGGTGTCGGCGCTCAGGCCACCGACCAGCACGTCACCGGACGCCGGCTGGATGTCCCGGATGTCCTCGATGACGGCCTGGCTGTCCTCGCTCTGGCTGTTGCCGGCCCAGGAGGCTCGGAGCAACGTCGCGTCGCCCTCGGTGGCGACCGGCTGCACGCCGAGGACACCCTCGACCTCGGCCACCTGCTCGGCGTACGCCGTCACCTCGGCCTCGGACGCACCGCGGACCAGCAGCTGCGCGGTCGAGGTCTCGGGACCGAAGTCGGACAGCTTCTCGGCAGCGACGTGCGCGGGGGCGTCCGAGGGCAGCACGCGGTAGTCGACGCTGCCCCACTTCGCGCCGAGGAACGGCGAGGCGATCAGCAGCAGCGCGGCGACGGTGCCGATGATGACCAGCCACGGCCGGCGCATCACGCCGCGGGCCAGGGCGGCCCACCGGCCGTGCGCGTCGTCGACGACGACCGGCCGCTTGCGGCGCCACGGCAGCCGCCCGGCGTCGACCCGGCGGCCGAGCAGCTTCAGGGTCGCGGGCAGCACCGTGAGGGCGGCCACCATCGCCACCAGCACCGCGGCCACGCCGCCGTAGCCCATGCTCTTGAGGAAGGCCTGCGGGAAGATCAGCAGGCTCGAGAGCGCCGCGGCGACGGTGAGTCCGGAGAACAGCACGGTGCGACCGGCAGTCGTCATGGTCTTCCGGATCGCTATCGCCGACGCGTCCGGCTCGTCGTCCGGCAGGAGGGCGAGCTCCTCGCGGAAGCGGCTGATGACGAACAGGGCGTAGTCGATGGCCAGGCCGATGCCGAGCAGGGAGATGACGTTGACCGAGAACACCGAGACCTCGGTGAACAGCGCGATCACGCGGACCAGCGCGAGGGCCCCGACCATCGCGATCAGCCCTACCATGGCCGGCATCGAGGCGGCGACCAGGCTGCCGAAGATCAGGAGGGCGAGCAGTACGACGACCGGGAGCGAGATCGACTCGGCGCGAGCGAGGTCCTCGCTGGTGATCTCGTTGACGTCGTTGTAGACCGCGAACGCCCCCGCCAGGTCCGTATCCAACCCGGTGGACCCGGGCGCCTCCAGCGTGGGCGACAGGTCGTCGTAGTTGGACAGGTAGTCGTCCTGGCTCTCCCCCGCCAGCGAGATCAGCACCCGGACGGAGTGGCCGTCCTTGCTGACCAGCCCGGCGTCGGCCGGCGCGTCGTAGTAGGGGATGACGCTCGTCGTCGTGCCCGGCGCGAGCCCCGAGACGATCTGCTCGACGTCCGCCTGGAACTCCGGGTCGGACGCCTCGAGGTCCTTGCTCGTGTAGATCGCGACGACGTCGATGTTCTGGTTGCCGAAGGTGTCGCGCTCGGCCTGCAGCTCGCGGGCGGACTCGGAGTTCTTGTCGTCGAAGCCACCCTGCGACAGGTGGTCGAAGACCCCGAACCCGTAGGCGCCCGCGGCGAACGTCACGGCGACGCCGACCAGCAGCACGGCCAGGGCCTTCCGGGCCACGAATGCTCCCCAGCGCTCGATCATGGGTACTCTCCTCGTGAACATGCGTCAGATTCGTGAACGGTGTAAACCGTAAACGGTGTAAACTGTCGCTGTCAACCGACTGGAGGATGAAGTGAGCACCGAGGTGCGGACGACTCCCGGAGCACCGCAGACGCGGCGCGAACGGCAGCGCGAGGCGACGTACGACGAGATCACCCGCGCCTCCCGCGAGCTGCTGGCCGAGGGTGCCGAGCTGTCCCTACGCGCGGTCGCGGGGCGGATGGGGATGACCGCGCCGGCGCTCTACCGCTACGTCGCCAGCTATCAGGAGCTCGTCGACCTCGTGGCCTTCGAGATCGACAAGGCCGCCACCGAGACCTTCGCCGCGGCGGCCGACGCCCTCCCGGAGGACGACTACGCGGGCCGGCTGGTCGCCTCGACCATCGAGTTCCGGATGTGGGCGATGGCCAACCCTCGCGAGTTCGGTCTCGCGTTCGCGAACCCGATCGCCGACACGAAGAACGTACGCCGCGAGATGCTCACGCTGTCGTGCTCGGGCCACCTGTGCACCGACCAGATGCGCGCGCTTTGGGAGCACACGCACTTCCCGATCCCCTCGCTCGACGAGCTGGCACCGACGGTTCGGGACGCTGTCCTCGAACCGCTGATCCCTGCCAAGCTCGAGGGGTTGGCGATGGAGGACCGCGGCCTCATCTGGCTCTACATGCAGGGCTGGAACGTCCTCTACGGAGTGGTCGCGCTCGAGGTGTTCGGCCACATGGATCCGCGCATCATCGAGTCCGCAGAGATGTTCATCCACGTGGTGCGCGAGTTCGCCCCCAAGCTCGGGCTCGCCGACGACATGGACCGACTCGAGGGGATCATCCGGGCGCGGCTGGCCCGGGGCTAACCCAGCACGCCGCCGTAGTTGGGCAGCTTGAAGGCCCGCTCGTAGCCATCCCCGACGAAGTCTGTGTCGTTGTTGCCGACGTTCGCGATCAGCGTGTAGCCGTCGGCGACGAAGCCGTCACGGCAGCGCTGCTTGCCGACCGGCAGCGTCTCGCCCTTGTGGCGCAGGCACACGTCGGCGACCGGGAAGCCGGCCCGGGTGAGCTGCGCGAGGGTCCGCTCCTGCTGGTAGTCCAGCCGGCCACTGTTGAACACCAGGGCCACGCCGAGCTTGTCGAGCAGCCGGGCGAACTTCCGCATCTTCGGGATGGCCCCGCCGCCGTCGTAGTAGGTCGCGATGACGGTGTTGTCGATGTCGAAGTTGACGGCCAGCTTCTCGTCGGCGCTCTTGGCGGCCACCCGCTCGCGCACATAGGGGCGTGACCCCTGCATCGCGGCCTTCACGTCGGCGATCCACTCCGCTCGCGGCGGCACCTTGCGCTTCGCCGCGTGGTGCTTGTCGTGAGCCGGGGCGGAGGCGGAGGCCTCCACGGCCACCGCGGCCGGACCCATGGCGACGACGAGGGCGAGGAGCAGTCCGAGAAGTCGCGTCATGCGATCACCGTAACCGCCGACCTGTCGCGGGCGGGGCTACATGCCGCCCTGGTAGTAGTCGATGATGTCGGCGCCCGTGATCGGCTCGGCGGTCTTGCGGCCGAGGAAGAACACGCTGCTGGCGCCGTCGACGGAGTGCTTCGGGTCGAGGAACCGGTCGAGGTAGCTGAGCCAGAAGAAGCACAGCGACGCGACCCGCCCCAACGACACCGAGCGGGTCAGCGCCCGCACGAAGTAGTCGACCGACCAGCGCAGCGCCGTACCCGCGCCTGCGACGGTCCCTGAGTCGATCCGCTCGAAGCGGCGGAACAGGAACCGGTGGCCGCTGTCGGTGAACCGGGTGAAGTCGTAGGCACCTTCGTGCACCTGCTGGAGGAACGGCGTGTCCGCGTAGACGACGCCGCCGGTGCGGAGCACGCGGTGGATCTCGTGCGCGACGATCGTCGGCTCCAGCACGTGTTCCAGCACCGCTTGGACGATCACCCCGTCGACGCTGCCGTCCGCGAGCGGGATCGCGTGGCCGTCACCGACGAACTGGGTCGCGGGGCTCGCGTAGACGTCGAACGAGATCAGGTCGACGGTCGGGTCGTCGTACAGCTCCTCGAGGCCGTCACCGACGGTGCCGCCGCCGATCACCAGGATCCGCGGGTTCCGGTCCGGAGCGTCCGCCTTGAGCTGCTCCTGCATCCGCGCGACGTTGGCGGGCGCCGTTGTGTTGGCCGGGTGCAGCAGCCGGCGCAGCGGCCCGGCGGACCTGGAGCGCTTCACCTCGGACGCCCCGTCGACGGCCCGCAGCCGGTCCGCGTCGAGCACGCTGGCCTCGAAGTCGACCAGCGCCGGGACCCCGGCGACCAGCGGGAACGGCTGGGCGGCGTACGCGCACGTCGCTCCGGTGCAGTGCCACTCGCCGTCCTCGGGGCGCACGCGGCTGCCGCACCGGGGGCAGATGAAGAGGTCCTGGTCGACCATCGCGTCGAGGGCGAGCACGGCTGCAGCCTAGGTGGCAACGGGACTGGCTTACCCGTGGTTGAGGAGCTTGCGCAGCAAGCGTCTCGAAACCTCGCAGAGATGCGCTGGGACTGGCCCACCGCTGGTCGAGCTCGTCGAGACCGCCGCAGCGAAGGCTGGGAGCCGACCTTGAGGACATCTCGACAAGCTCGATGAGCGGTACGTGCGTCCCAGCCCGGGCTCACTGGGTTTCGAGACGTCGCAGACGACCTCGTCAGCCACCGATGCCCGAATGCACTGTCACGACGTATCCCGCGTCCTCGTCGTACGGCGTGCGGTCCCACGTCGCGAACCGGTCGACAGCCTCGAGGGCCGCGGCCCTGAAGGCCGTGTCGACGTCGGCGAGTGACGTGACCGGGCAGCCAGCCGGCAGATGGGCATCGTCGAGGCCGAAGCCGCACACCAGCAGGCCACCCTCGTCGAGCTGCGCGGCCAGGTGTCGGGCGGCGCTCTCGAGGGTGCCGGGCTCGAGCAGCGGGATGGTGTTTCCCGCGACCAGCACGACGTCGAAGAACTGTCCGGTGTCGAGGACAGCCAGGTCGGCCACCCGCCAGTCCAGCTCGGGCGCCTCCTCGCGAGCCATCGCCAGCATGGAGGCGTCGAGGTCCACGCCCACCACGGCGTACCCGAGCTCGGCCAGCCGGATCGCGACCCGGCCGGTGCCGCAGCCCGCGTCGAGCACCCGCGCAGGCGGGTCGGCGACGCCGGTCACGAAGGTCGCCTCGCCGTGCACGTCGTCGCCGGCGGCGGCCAGCGCGCGGAACCGCTCGGCGTACTTCTGCGCGTAGTCGGCGCCGACGGTCGAGCGTGCGATCTCCTGCCAGCGGGTCATCTCACCGTCAGTAGTAGCACTCGCTCACGGAGACCACACGAAGAGGTCCAGGGTGCCGAACCCGTCGGTGATCCCGGCGGTGTTGTCGAGGTCGCGGCTCGTCGAGGAGTAGGCAACGTGCAGGCCGTCAGCACTGATGACGGCGTCCAGCGCACCGGAGCCTCGAATCGACGGATAGGTCTTGCCGGCGGCGTGGCTGACCAGCCCCACGGTGTCCTTCGTCCGGTCGTAGCGGTAGATCTGCCAGTCGCTCAGGCCGGACGGGTTCGCCGGGAAGCCGAAGTCCGTGGCGGCCGACTCGAACACGATGTACCGGCCGGTGGAGCTGATTCCGAGCGCCGCGGCGAACCCATTGGGGGCGGTGCCCGCGGCGTTCCTGCTCACCATGGTGGTCTTGTTGGTCTGCCGGTCGATGACGTAGACCTGCGTGACCGAGGTGTCCGTCACCCCGGTGGCGAGGTTGGTCGAGCGAGAGCTGAACGTGACGTAGCGACCGTCCTGGCTGATCCAGGGCGACGTGGACTCCTTGTTCCCGGTGCTTCCGGCGGTGGTCCGGCTGGCGAGCGCGTTGGCTCCTGTCGCGACGTCGTGCACGTAGACGTCGAAGTGGGTGTTGGTGTCACGGGCCGTCAGGGTGGCCACGGTCGCGAAGGCGACCTGCTTCCCGTCGCCACTGATCGACGGTTGCTGGACCTGCTGGCCGGAGCCCACTGCCTCGACGCCGAGTGACGACGTGGTGCGGGCGACCGCATCCGTGACGAACACGTCCTGGTGGCCGAGCACGGGGTTCGCGGCGTCCGTCCACGCCGTCAGGTAGGCGATGCTGCCCCCGTTGGCGCTCATGCTGATCTGCGCGATGGAGTAGGCGGCTCCGCCTGTGTCCGGCGCCGGCATGACCGTGCTCTTCGCGGTGGCGATGTTGTAGCGGTAGACCCGCGGGTGGGAGCTGTCGCCGCCGGGATAGCCGCCGTACGCGAGGAACCGACCGTTGGCCGACACCACCACGTTGCTGACGAGCTGTCCCACCACCGTGTCGGTGCCAGTGGTCGCGTCGTGCAGGACGATCCCCCAGTCACCGTTGACCAGGGCAGCCCGTGCGTAGGCGGTGTATCTCCCGTCGGCGCTCACCGAAGGTGCCCGACCCCCGAGGGTCGTGCCGTTCCCGTCGACGCTCAGGACGCGGTTCGTGCCGCGGAGATCGACCGGAGTCGCAGCGTGCACGGGGGTCGCGTACAGGACGGTTGCTGCTGCGACCGCCGTCAATGCCGTGGTCCTGCGGAAGGCGAGCGTTCGAGCAAGGGTGACCATGTGTCAAACCATTGATGACAGCCGCACTCCCAGAGGTGGACCAGACGTCGGGTACCTGATATTCGGCATGTCTGAGTCACGCCGCTCCCGGGGCCGGCGCCAGGCCCGGGTCAGCGCGCAGCACCCCGATCACGGCGCCGATGAGCCACAGCGCGAAGGCCACGGCCCCATGCCCCCGCTCCAGAACCTGACAGGCACAGCACGGCGACGGCGTAGGACACCCAGACGGCCCACGTCGGCAGGGCTCGCGCCTGCTGGGCGATGCGCGTCGTCACGGCGACCAGAACCGCCCAGCCCGATCAGCCCGCCCATCCCGCGCGCTGATGAGCGCGTGACTCGTCCATGTCAGCCCTCGGCTTCGGCGACTGCGAAGCGGCCGAGGATGAGCAGCACCGACAGCGACGCCACCCAGATCCAGTACGCCGCGCCAGGGGCGAGCGCCGCGTCGTGTGTCCAGAACGCCCGGGCGAGCACCTGGCCGATGCCGGCGACGATCGCCCACCACCCGAGCCAGCTCGGCAGGGACCTGGCCGACACGATGATGAGGCCGGCGCAGAGTGCGACCGCGCCTGTGGCGACCCAGCTGTTCGCGAACGACAGGTTGCCCAGGTCGAAGGCATAGCGCGCGACTTGCGGGTCGATGTCGTCGGACCGGTACGCCGCCGCGTCCCACGACGAGATCTGGCCCGACACCACACTGACCACCCCTGCGCCAGCCAGGAAGGTCGAGCGCCACGGCAGCGGGCCGTCGTACCGCATCAGCAGCAGGGCGAGGCCGAGCGCGAACCACAGCATCGCGATCAGCCCGACCGCGGTGGCGAAGGAGCTGATCGCGCCGAACGTGTCGTCGATCGACCGGAAGAACGTCACGGTCTCGTCGGCGTCGCTGGAGAACGGCGCGCTCTGGTAGTCGTTGGCCAACGAGCTCCCGAGGACGACCACGAGCGTGACCAGGCCGGCGATGCCCGTGACCCGGGCCAACGTCAGACGCTGGGTAGCAGAGTCGAGCGACCGTGTGGTGTCAGTGATGGTCATTGCGCTTCCTTCCAGCTGCGGGGTTGACGGCTCGCCCGTAGAGACGCGGGAGCCGGAGGCGCATCGGTGACAGCACTCATTCGGAGACAGTGCTGACACCGCGCTGCCGCTGTCCCTTTGTCGCTCAGTGAGTGACAAGCGGATTTCGCGCGCCGAGCCGGAAAGGAGTCAGTAGTACCAGGGGAGGCGCGGCACGCCCAGCCGCTCCGCCACGCGCGCATCCCGGCGCCGGCCGAACGGCGTCGACTCGCGGCTCACGTGCACCTCGCCCGCGCCAACCTCGTCAGCGAGGGCCGGAACTACCTCGGTCGGATCGCCGGTCGGCACCACCAGCGCCCCCTCGGTCGCCTCGTGCAGGGCGGCGCCGGAGCCAGAGGTCGGCCGTCGTCATGGGGTCCGGGTGTCGGACGGTGCGGCGGCTCGCGAAGTCAGCGCCGCCCAGGCTCGGGCCGGCACCAGTCGCGCCGCCTTCATGAAGGCTGCCATCGGCAGGGGAAAAACGATCTCGGTCCTCCGATGCTCGATCCCGTCGGCAATGGCGCGAGCGGCCTCGTCGGCGTCGATGATGAACGGCATCGGGAAGTCGTTCGTCTCGGTCATCTCGGTGCGCACGAAGCCGGGGCAGACGGTGGTCACCCGGACGCCGTGCCCGCGCAGCCCCCCTCGCAGCGCCTCGAGCAGGTTGATCTGCGCTGCCTTCGTTGCACCGTAGGCCTCCGCGCCGGCGAGGCCGCGGTAGCCGGCAACCGATGCGATCCCGACCAGGTGCCCGCGCCCGGCCGCGACCATCCCGGGGACGACGGCGGCCAGCACGTTGTTGAGGCCCAGCAGGTTGACCTCGACGTGTCGGGCGAAGTCGTCGGCGTCCCAGGCGGTGGCGTCGAACTGCCGCCAGTATCCGGCGGACCAGATCACGACGTCGAGGCCTCCGAGGGCGGCAGTCACCTCGCCGGCGACGTGGTGCACGGCGGCCCGGTCGGTGACGTCGAGTGGCGCCACCGTCATGGTGCCGGCCGCGACGGCCTCGAGGTCGTCGGCCCGCCTGGCGCTGATCGCGACCTGGGCGCCACGATCGACAAGCTCTTTCGCCAGCGCGGCGCCGATGCCGCTGGACGCGCCCACGAGCCAGCAGCGGCGACCACGGATGGGGTGCTCGCGCGTCATGACACCACCTCGCCCGACCTGGTCAGCCGCAGGTGCGCAACGTCGAGATACCCCGAGGCGAAGCCGGCCTCGCAGTAGGCGAGATAGAACTCCCAGGTCCGGCGGAAGGTCTCATCGAGCCCGCGGCCGGCGATCTCGGGCCACCGCTGGTGGAACGCGTGACGCCAGCGTCGCAGGGTCTCGGCGTAGTGCGCACCAAACGTGTGCACCTCGCCCACCCGTAGCCCGGTGTGGCGCCGGGTCGTCTCCTCGATCGCCCGCGACGACGGGATGAGGCCACCGGGGAAGATGTGCTTCTGGATCCAGCCGTAGGAGTTCCGTGTGGCCAGGTAGCGCTCGTGGCTCATCAGGATCGCTTGGATCGCCACGATCCCACCGGGTGCCAGGCGCTGGTCGAGGACGGAGAAGTAGGTGGGCCAGAACTCCTCCCCGACCGCTTCGATCATCTCGACGCTGACGATGGCGTCATAGCTGCCGTCCACCTCGCGGTAGTCCTGGAGCCGGACGTCGACCGCGGTGGCCAGCCCGGCCTCGGCAATCCGGTCCCTGGCCAGGCTCGCTTGCGCGGGCGACAGGGTGAGGGTGGTCACCCGGGCACCTCGCCGGGCGGCCTCGATGGCAAGGGTGCCCCAGCCGGTGCCGATCTCGAGCACTCGGGAGCCGGGGCCCACTTGGGCCAGGTCGAGCACGGCCTCCACCTTGTGGAGCTGTGCCGCCTCGAGCGGCTGCGCCGACCACGGTCGATCTTCGTCGAAAAGGGCGGAGCTGTAGCTGAGGCTCTCGTCGAGGAACGCCTCGAACAGGTCGTTGCCCAGGTCGTAGTGTGCCTCGATGTTCCCGCGGGATCCGGTGACCGAGTTGCGCTGGGCCTTGGGGATCCGGCGGTCGACGACCCGACGGAGACGTGCGAGCGCAGGCGGCACCAGGCTGGTCACCCGCTCGGCGAACGGCAACAGCAGCTCCGCCAGGTCCGTGTCCTTCCCGGCGCGCCAGTCGCCGGCCGCGTACGCCTCGCCGATGCCGACCTTGGGGTAGTGCGCGAGCCGCTCGAACAGTGCCTGCGGGCGCACGATCTCGAGCACCGGCCGGTCGCC
Organism: uncultured Actinomycetota bacterium; assembly: GCA_963825455.1. Lineage (GTDB taxonomy): Bacteria > Actinomycetota > Actinomycetes > Propionibacteriales > Nocardioidaceae > Nocardioides. The sequence goes on along the minus strand of CAWGTG010000017.1, from coordinate 7,564 downwards.
GGTCGCGGCGCCGCGTCGGCCGAGCAGGCTGCCGTCGGGCATGAGGAGGTCTACAGGCACCCTTCGGGACACGGACTCCATGACGAGTCTGGCCACCGTGGCGCGCAGGCACAGCGGCCGGAGCAGGGGTCGGCGCAGGCAGACGGGTTGGGCCATCGCGGTCATCGGACACTCTCCTGAGCAACGTGGGACGGTCGAGGTTGCACGGGCAGGCGACGCAGCCAGAGCCGGATGCCGTGCCAGCGGATCAGGAGGCTGACCCGACGGGTCATCAGCAGCCCTCTTGCAGTGGTGCGCGCCAGGGCGCGGTACGTCGCGCGCACCGGGCGACCGGTCGTGGTCGCGGTGAGCACCCGCTCGCCGTCGCGGTCGAGCCCGACGGTGACGCTGACCCGGTCAGGCGTCAGCACCAGCCGGACGTCGTACCGGCCGGAGACGTCGTTGAACGGTGAGACGTAGAAGGCCTTGTCGGTGTGGGCACGACCGGTCGCGTCGACGTCGAGCAGGTACGCGTGTCGCTCGCCGTAGGTGTTGTGCACCTCGAGGACGACCGCGCGGAGCTCATCGTCGTGGCTCAGGCACCAGAACACCGTGAGGGGGTCGAACACGTGTCCGAGCGCCCGGGCGTGAGCGAGCATGAGCACTCGGTCCGCATGGTCGAGATGCACGCCGCGCCGACCGAGGAACCGGTCCACGTCGCCCCGGATGCCGCCGCCGAGCCGGGCCCCGTCGAGATGGTCTCCAGCGTCGAAGCGAGCCAGCCAACGAAGCGGCCGGGGCAGCGCGGGAAGCCGGTCCACGTCGACCAGCCACTGGAACTGGTGGTGGGTGAACCCGTGCCGCAGCGGCGTACGGCGGGTGTGGCTCACGGTCCCGACGACCAGCGCGGGCAGCGGAGGTGCGAGGACCCGTGTCACCACGTCACCCCGAACGACTCGGCCGCATCGACGCCGGAGCGGCAGCCGTCCTCATGGAAACCCCAGCCCAGGTGGGCGCCGGCGAAGGCGAGGCGCTCACCGCCGGCGCCGCGCAACCGCGTCGCGGCTGCGACCGCCTCGTGGGTGAAGACCGGGTGGGCGTAGGTCATCCGGGCCGTGACCGTGCCGGGATCGACGCGACCGTGCGGGTTGAGGGTCACGACGTGGTCCTCGTCGTCGTCGAAGTCGTGCAGGCGGTTCATCCAGTAGCTCACCGCGACTCCGCCGGTGAGCTCGTCGTGGACCGGGCGGGCACAGTCGGCGCGGTAGTTCCACGACGCCCGAGCCGCTCGTCGAGCGGGCAGCACCGAGGAGTCCCGGTGCAGCCAGACCTCGTTGACCGAGTAGGTGATGGCCCCGAGGTCCTCCTTCTCAGCCGCAGTGGCATCGGCGAGGAGGCGCAGGGCCTGGTCGGCGTGAGTGGCGACGACGACGCGGTCGAACGTCTCGGCACGGTCGTCCGCCGTGCGAACGTCAACGCCGTCTTCGTGGCGGATCACCGCAGTCACCGCGCAGGAGCTGCGGACGTCGGGCAGCAGCGCGGTCAGCTTGTCGACGTACGTCGCCGAGCCGCCGGTCACGGTCCGCCAGGTCGGGGAGCCGTGGGGCGAGAGCATGCCGTGCTGGTCGAGGAACCTGAAGAGGTGCCGGGCCGGGTAGCCGGCCGCGTCGGCGTCGCCCGCGGACCAGACGCAGGCGACCAGGGGTAGGGCGAAGTGTCGGACGAAGTATTCGGAGAACGCCCCAGCCGCGAGGAACTCGCCCCAGGTCGGGTCCGCCGCCTCGGTCGCATCCGCGTCGAGGAGTGCTCTCGCCGTTCGGTGGAAGCGCAGCACCTCCGCGACCATCCGCAGGAAGCGCGCGTCGGTGACCCGGCGTGGTTGGGCGAGGACGCCGCGCAGTCCGCGGCCGCCGGCGTATGACAGCCCGCAGGCCTCGCAGGTGATGCTCATGCTCATCTCGGTGGGCTGGGTCGGCACGTCGAGGTCGCGAAACAGGCGGAGCAGACGGGGGTAGGTGCGTTCGTTGTGCACGATGAAGCCGCTGTCGACGCGCAGAGTCCTACCGTCTGCGGTGGGGACGTCGTGGGTGTGCGCGTGGCCACCCAGGCGCGCGTCGCTCTCGAACACGGTGACGGCGTGGGTCGCGCGCAGCACGTGGGCCGCGGTCAGTCCGGACACGCCGGCTCCGATGACGGCGGCCGTGGGGCGCGCCGAACGTGGGCGGGACGGGGGTGGCTGATTCATCTGCTGCCTTCTGGCGCCCGTGCCGGGTCGCCTGCGCCTGTGTTCCTGGCTGTTCGCCCGGAAGGTTGTCTAATCTCTGTCTAAAGGTTAAGGTCACTGCACAAGGTTTGTCAAAGGTTTGGAGAGTGAGTGTGGTCATCGTCCGCACCGTCATCGTCGACCGCCCCGTCGGCGAGGTGTTCGCCTATCTGAGCGACTTCACGAACACCGAGGAGTGGGACCCGGGCACGGTCCGCACCACCAGGGTCAGCGGCGTCGGCGGCGTCGGCACGACCTACCACAACGTGTCGAGGTTCCTGGGCCGTGCCACCGAGCTGACCTATGTCGTCACGGACAGCGAGCCGCCGGTCCTGCTCCGGCTGCGTGGCCAGAACAAGACCGTGGTCGCCCGGGACACGATGAGTCTCGTCGAGACTCCGACAGGCGGGACGGAGGTCACGTACCGGGCGGAGTTCGAGTTCAAGGGGTTGGCCCGGGTCGTGGCACCGCTGGCGGCGCCGGCCTTCCGCCGGCTGGGCGACGAGGCCGAGCGTGGGCTGCGCGCCGCGCTCGCGCCCTAGACTCGACAAACCGTGTACACGATCAAGCACGCCTCGGAGGTCACCGGAGTCAGTGTCGCGACCCTGCGGGCCTGGGAGCGGCGGTACGGCATCGTGACTCCGCGCCGGACCGAGGCGGGTTACCGGCTCTACGACGCTGAGGCGGTGCATGCGCTGCGCGTGATGACCCGGCTGGTCATGGAGGGTTGGGCGCCGCGCCAGGCCGCGGCGGAGACGCTGCGTCGCATCGAGTCCGGCGACGACGCTGCTCCTGTCGTGCTCGATGACGCGGGTGACTCTGCGGAGCCGGTCGAGACCGCGGCGTTCGTCGACGCGGCCGCCCGGCTGGACGCGGTCACCCTCGCGGAGGTGCTCGACGAGCGGTTCAGCCGGGGGTCCTTCGAGTCGGTGGTCGACGGCTGGCTGATGCCGGCGCTACAGGCCCTGGGCGAGGGCTGGGCCCAAGGTCGCGTCAGCGTCGCGGGCGAGCACCTCGCGGCGTCCGCCGTCCAACGCCGCCTCGCCGCGGCATACGACGCCGCCGCCTCCCGCGCGTCAGGGCCGCGCGTCATCGTCGGGCTGCCACCCGGGGCCCGACACGAGCTCGGCGCGCTGGCCTTCGCCACCGCCGCCCGCCGGGCCGGACTGGCGGCCAGCTACCTGGGCGCCGACCTGCCGGCCGCCGACTGGTCCTTGGCCGTCACGGCCCACCGGGCGGCCGCGGCGGTGCTGTCTGCGGCCAGGGGCACGGAACTCGACGGTCTCCGATCCGTCGTGACGCGGTTGCGCGCCGACAGTCCCGACCTGGTCGTCGCCGTCGGCGGAGCCGAACGCGACGAGGCGCCGCCAGGCTGCCTGCGCCTGGAACACGAGATCGGTGTCGCGGCCGCTCAGCTGGCCTCGATGCTGACCGGCTGATCACGGATCCCGAATCCGCGGGGCGTCCACGAAAGGGGCACGTCCCGCCTGCGATGAGATCCGTCATGCGTCGCATAGTGCATGAAGAACTGGGGCGGTTGGTTCAAGACACTGCCGTGCACCGATGCGTTGGGCGCAGGTTCCCGCGTTGCAGCTCGTACGGGCAGGGGTCAGCGGGCTTGGTCGACGTACGCCACGACTCGGTTCAGCAGCGAGGCTGCCTGCAGCAGTGCCACCGGCGGCGGGGCGGGGTGGCCGGCCAGCTCGTAGAGCAGCGGTGCGCCCTCGGGGTGGCCGAGCTGCTGGGCGGCCTGGGCGCAGGCGCGTGCGGCGTCGCGTACGGCGCCCGGTTCGACGGTCCAGATCGCCTCGAACAGCCGCAGCCGGTCGGGGACCGTGGACTGTCCCGGCAGCTCCCACGCGGTCAATATCGCCGGGTAGTCCGGGGCGTCGCAGACGACCGCCCACTCGCGCCGCATCGGCGCGTCCTCGGGCAGGTCCACCATCGTCGTGCGGGCGACCGGGTCGGGCTCCTGGGAGAACGCCGCGAACACCGTCGTGGACCGAGCGAGCCGGGCCAGCTCGGTCCAGCGGTCCTCGGCGGCGCGGTAGTAGTGCTCCTCCTGGAAGCCGCCGAAGATCATCGGCTGCTCCGCCCGTGAGCAGCACTCGTCCTCGATCGCCCACGAGACCGCGAGGAGCGTGGACTTCTTCAGCCGCTGCGGCTGGAGGTTGGGGTGCAAGCGGCGCATCGCGGCGTACACCGACGGTGCACCCGGCGGGGTGCCGGTGGCGGAGTCCGCGAGTGCGACACCGGCGATGGCCACCTCGAGCCGCATGCCGCTGTCCCGGCGGCGGAGCACCTGGGTGACGAGCTCGACGTCGTGCTCGTCGTACCGGCGGTGCCCGCTGGCGCGACGTCTCGGTCGCGGGAAGCCGTGCCGGGACTCCCACATCCGCAACGTTGCCGGCGCGACGCCGGTGCGCTGGGCCAGGTCGCCGATGGTGAGCGAGCTCGTCTCAATGGCGGCTTGCGCGGGGAGGGGTTCGGGGTGCACTATGTCATCGTAAACCTAAACAGGGCGTTTAGAAACCTGTTTAATTTTTCAAGCCCGCGTCTTCCGAGGAGCTTCATCATGAGCACTGTCATCAGTACCGAGCAGGTCGTCGACTGGACCGACCTGGGCCGCGAGATGTGGTCCTTTCTGACCGGTCGCGAGGCCGCGATCAACTACCGCTTCGTCGACATGGCGGTCGAAGTGCCGCGCGACACCGGCCCCGAGGCCCCGCGGGCCACCTGGAAGCTGAACGGCACCCTGCAGATCACCACGAAGGACAACAGCGAGGGCGGCTCCTGAGCCATGTCCACCGATCTCACGGTCGACGCCGACCTGGAGTTCACGTTGGACCTCCCCGGCGCCCGCACCGTCCGCGGCTCGCTGGCCGGCTCAGGCAAGCACCTCCAGCTCCGGGTCAGCGACCCGTTCCTGTTCGCGGGGAGGTCCGACGCCTCGGCCGTGCGGGGAGTCGCGGACGGGCTCGCCCGCCACGGCGTCTCCCTGACCGTCGTGGCCCCGACAGGTCCGCTGGTCACCCTCGGGGTGGCGCGCACCTCCTGGCTGCAGCGCCGGGTGACCGGGTCACGACACATCCGGGTCGAGCGGGGAGCAGGGCTGTGGTCGCTGGTGCGGGGCCGCGCGCAGGCCCCGGCCGGCGGCGCTCTCCCGGCGGCCGAGTTGGCGCCACCGGCCACGTTGTTCCCCGTCGCCCCAACATTCCGCAGGCGCCCACGGCAGCCGGTCACCACCACGCATGATCCTGGCGGAGGCGGGAACCCCCGACTGATCATGGCTCCGGCGGCGCATCCGTTGCCGGGGGACCGACAGAAGGTGTTCGGGTTGCGTGGCGACGTCACGACGATTGGCTCCGACGCCTCCTGCGACATCCGGCTGGCCGGGCTGGACCCGTTCGAGGCGGAGGTGCGACACGACGCCGCCGACGAGTTCGTGGTGGTCCGCGTCGGTCGTCGCGGCAACACCCGGGTCAACGGCGCACCGGTCGACACGGCACTCCTGCGCACCGCCTCCCGGCTCAACGTCGGCGACTGGACCATGTCGTTCTACCGTGAGGAGTACGCCGACCACGGCCGCCCCTACGGTGGCCGCCTCGGCGGCGAGATCGGCCACCAGCGTCGCCAGCCTCCACGGCACCTGCGAGATCCCCACCCCGAGGAGAACCAGTGACGGCTGGAGCCGTCCTGGTCGCGGGGGCATCCGGGTTCGTCGGCCGACGCCTGTGCCCATTGCTCACCGAGGGCGGTCACGTCGTACGCGCCATGACCAGGCACCCCGACTCCTACACCGGTGAGGGTGAGGCGGTGTACGGCGATGTGCACGACGCGGACACGTTGCCCACGGCCTTCGCGGGCTGTCACGCCGCCTACTACCTGGTGCACTCCCTGGACTCCAAGGACTTCGAGCGGCTCGACGCCGCGGCGGCCCGGGCGTTCGGCAGGGCCGCCGCCGAGGCCGAGGTGCAGCAGATCATCTACCTCGGTGGTCTCGGCAGCGAGTCCGACCAGCTCTCCTCGCACCTGCGCAGCCGGCGCGAGGTCGAGGGCCTGCTCGGCGAGGCCGGGGTCCCGGTCACCGTGCTGCGGGCCGGGATCATCGTGGGCAGCGGCGGCATCTCGTGGGAGATGACCCGCCAACTCGTCGACCATCTGCCCGCCATGGTCACGCCCAAGTGGGTGCGCACCCGAACCCAGCCGATCGCCGTCGCGGACGTGGTGCGCTACCTCGTGGGGGTGCTCGACGAGCCCCAGGCGGTCGGCAAGGTCTTCGAGATCGGCGGGCCCGAGGTGCTGGAGTACGTCACGATGCTGCGCCGGGTGGCCCGGATCAAGAACACCCGGTTGGCGATCGTGCCCGTCCCGCTGCTCACCCCGGGCCTCTCGTCCCGGTGGCTGGCGCTGGTCACAGACGTCAACACCCAGACCGGCCGGTCGCTGATCGACTCGATGAGCAACGAGGTCGTGGTGCGCGACGACAGCATCACCCGGGTGGTCCCGTTCGAGCCGATCGGGTACGACGAGGCGGTCCGCGCCGCGCTGGCCGAGCACGCCGCGCGGCGGGACTCTCGATGACCTCGGTGCGCACGGCTGCCCGATGGCGGCGTGCGCGGCGCCTGATCGAGGCGCGAATACCACTCCCGATCACCCACGTCGTCCCCCTTGCGTACGTCGAGACCGCAGCCGTCGTACGGCGTCGGCGCCGGGTCGTCGCCGGGGTGTCGGTGCTCGGCACCGGGCTGCTCGGCCTCTCGCTGTCGACGAAGCCGGACTCCAACGCGTTCTACGCGATGACCTCCGCCGTCGCGGCCACCTGGACCGCGGGCGGTGTCGTGTCGGGGCCGCTGCATCTGGGCTGGATCCAGAGCCGGGACCAGCACCTGCGCCGCCCGGTCCTCACGCCAGTGGCGACCGGGGTCGGTGCGTTCGGGTTCTTCTATGCCTGCGCCCTGGTGGCCAGGCGGATCGCTGTGCTCGACCGGGCGATCGGCAACGTGTTGCAGTTCGCCGACGAGGGCCAGGGCCCCCTCGTCGTCGCCACCACCCTCGCTAACGGCCTGGGCGAGGAGATCTTCTTCCGGGGTGCGATGTACGCCGCGTTGGACCCCGGCCATGCCGTGGTCGCCTCCACCGCGGTCTACACGCTGACCACCGCGTCGACGCGCAACCCCGCGTTGGTGCTCGCTGCCGGCGTGATGGGCACACTGTTCGCGTTCCAGCGCCGCGCGTCCGGCGGGTTGCAGGCCCCGGTGCTGACCCACCTCACGTGGTCCACCCTGATGGTCCGCTACCTTCCCCCGCTGTTCCGGCACG
>CAWGTG010000016.1:0-82605 GCA_963825455.1 uncultured Actinomycetota bacterium | reverse complement strand
CCGCCTCCCAGAACCAGGAGGCAGATTCCCTGCCTGAGGAACTTCACTGTGATTCCCTCCAGATGATCACGCCCGGGCAGGGGTGGCCACCCGAGTCGTGCACAACCTAGAAGTTTGCTGAGAACAAGCGCCAGAGCGCGAAGAAACGAACGTGTAACGATCTTCGAACGGTAAATCTGCGGCTGGACCAGTCGGGCGATGTGACGGGGGTCACCGGAAAGTGCCCTCAACGTGGCTGAATGCGTCGCCCGCGCGACACGCACGTGTGATCCGTGTGACTGGAGTGACGATCGCCTAGAGTCCTGAGCATGGCGACCCGTACGTCTTCCCCGCCGGGTTCGCGGAGCAAGAGCGCCAGCTCGCGCACCCGATCCCGGAGTACCGGCAGCCAGGCCAAGCGAAAGCCGAAGTCGAAGCGTCCGCCCGCCAAGGCGGCACGCCCCGCACCTCGAGCCGTACGCAACGGGCCTGGCCCAGTAGCGCGCTTCTTTGCCGCCGTCGGGCATGCGCTGGCCGCTGTCTGGCTGGGCATGGCACACGCTCTCGGGGCGACCGCGCGCTCGATCGGGCGGACCGCCCGTGACCTCGAGCCGGAGCACCGGCGCGACGGCGTGGGCCTGTTCCTGTTCGGGATGGCCGTGGTGACGGCGGCCGCCGTCTGGTGGCAGCTCCCGGGTTCGGTCATGGACGGCTTCCGCACCGTCGTGGCCGGTTCCGTCGGCAAGGTCGGCTGGTTCGTCCCGCTGGCGCTGGTCGTCGTCGGCTGGCGCAACCTGCGCGACCCGGAGCACAACGGCCCGGCCGGCCGCCAGCTGATCGGCTGGACCGCGCTCGGCTTCGGCGTACTCGGCATCGTCCACATCGCCAACGGCAGCCCGCGTCCCGTGCTCGGTGACACCAGCGACCTGCAGCAGGCCGGCGGAGCGATCGGGTTCGTCGTCTCCTCACTGCTGCTGGACCTGCTCCGCACCCCCTACGTCGTGGTGCCGCTGCTGGTCCTGCTCTCCGTCTTCGGGATCCTCGTGATCACCGCGACGCCGGTCTACCAGATCCCCACGCGGCTGGCCGAGACCCGCGACCGACTGCTCGGCCGCAACAAGCCGGAGTCCGACGACGACGAGCTCACCCAGCCGATCCGTCCGCGCGGACGCAGGGGCGCACTCGAGATCGACCCCGACATGGGCGACGAGCCCTACGCGACTCCGTTGCTGGAGGACCGCGAGATGTCGAAGCGGCGCCGTGGCAAGGGTGCCGTCGAGATCGACTCGTTCGAGGTGGCTGAGGAGAAGGGTGACCTCGAGCCTCCGCCGCACACTCCGCTGCCGGCTCGCGTCGAGCAGCTCGCGCTGTCGGGTGACATCACCTACACCCTCCCCGGCAACGAGATCCTCAAGCCGGGCTCGGTGCACAAGGCGCGCTCGCAGGCCAGCGATGCCGTGGTCGACCGGCTCACCGCCGTGCTCGAGGAGTTCGGCATCGACGCCCAGGTCACCGGCTACACCCGCGGTCCGACGGTCACCCGTTACGAGGTGGAGCTCGGGCCGGCGGTCAAGGTCGAGAAGATCACCCAGCTGTCCAAGAACATCGCGTACGCCGTCGCCTCGGCCGACGTGCGCATCCTCAGCCCGATCCCCGGCAAGTCCGCGATCGGCATCGAGATCCCCAATCTGGACAAGGAGATCGTCTCCCTCGGCGACGTCCTGCGCAGCGGCAACGCCCGCAACGACCACCACCCGATGGTGTGCGGACTCGGCAAGGACGTCGAGGGCGGCTTCGTCGTCGCCAACCTGTCGAAGATGCCGCACCTGCTGGTCGCCGGCGCCACCGGCTCCGGCAAGTCGTCGTTCATCAACTCGATGATCTGCTCGATCCTGATGCGCTCCACACCCGACGAGGTCCGGATGATCATGGTCGACCCGAAGCGGGTCGAGCTGAACGCCTACGAAGGCATTCCCCACCTGATCACGCCGATCATCACCAGCCCCAAGAAGGCAGCGGAGGCGCTGGCCTGGGTCGTGCGCGAGATGGACATGCGCTACGACGACCTGGCCAACTTCGGCTTCCGCCACGTCGACGACTTCAACAAGGCGGTCCGGTCCGGGAAGCTCGAGGTGCCCCCGGGCAGCGAGCGGGTGCTGACGCCGTACCCCTATCTCTGCGTGATCGTCGACGAGCTCGCCGACCTGATGATGGTCGCCCCGCGCGACGTCGAGGACGCGGTCGTCCGGATCACCCAGCTGGCGCGGGCCGCCGGCATCCACCTGGTCCTCGCCACGCAGCGACCCTCGGTCGACGTCGTCACCGGCTTGATCAAGGCCAACGTGCCCTCGCGTCTGGCCTTCTCCACCTCGTCCCTTGCGGACAGCCGGGTCATCCTCGACCAGCCGGGCGCCGAGAAGCTGGTCGGCCAGGGTGACGGCCTGTTCCTGCCGATGGGCTCGTCGAAACCCGTGCGTGTGCAGGGCTCGTGGGTCACCGAGGCCGAGATCGCGCAGGTCGTCAAGCACGTCAAGAGCCAGCTCGAGCCGAACTACCGGGACGACGTCACGGCCCCGACGGCCAGCAAGCGCGAGCTCGACGACGACATCGGGGACGACCTCGACCTGGTCATCCAGGCCGTGGAGCTGGTCGTCTCGACGCAGTTCGGCTCCACCTCGATGCTCCAGCGCAAGCTGCGTGTGGGCTTCGCCAAGGCGGGCCGCCTGATGGACATCCTGGAGAGCCGCGGCATCGTCGGGCCCAGCGAGGGCTCGAAGGCGCGCGACGTCCTCGTGAAGCCCGATGAGATCGATTCCGTGATCGCCACCTTGCAGGGGGAGATGTGAGCGCCGAAGAAATCCTCGACGAGGGCCTTGACCACGAGGTCGAGCAGGGGACCGGGAGCATGCTCTCGGCCGCCCCGGACGTGGTCGAGGTACGGCGCAACGGCGGGCTCGGCGCGCTCGTCGGCGCGGCCGGCTCAGCCGTCTCCATCGCCTACCTCGGTCGCGCCGCCCAGACCGGGGCAGTGCTCGACTGGGTGCTGTTCGGGGCCATGGGCATCCTCGGCGTACTCCACCTCCATGCCTTTGTCGACGCCCGCACGCCTCTACTCGTCGCTGACGCCCAAGGCGTCCGGATCCGGCTCGGGAGGGCCTGGCGCGGAATGCCGTGGGGTGCGCTCGCCTCGGTGGAGCACACCCCACGGCCGGGCTTCCTGCGTGACGGCCGGCTGGTGCTGGTGCCGCGCAACCCTGAGCGCGTGCTCGCCGAGCTCGACCCCTCGGGACGCCGGCAGAGCAAGCTCAGCCAGGCTCTCTACGGCACTCCGTTCGCACTCCCGCTCGGCCTGTCCACCAGGGTCTCGGGCAGCGAAGAGGACCTGACCACCGCGCTGCGCCAGCTCGCCGGCGGCTCGGCGACCGTGGTCGAGCTGGTGCCCGGCACCGCCGAGGCCGTCGAGCCGGACGTCGAGATCGTGGAGCCCGGTGACGCCCCGACGCGCCTGCGGCTGCCCGACCCGCGCCCGCTCCTCGCCCACCTGATCAGCGTCGTCTCCACCGTCTTCACCTCGCGCGCGCCGGAGGCCGAGGATGAGACCGACCCGGTCGTCGTACCTCCTCCGCTTGTCGCCAGCGAGACCCCGGCGCCGCTGCGCGAGCCGCGGACCGGCACCCGGGCGGAGGCCCGCGCCACGGCGTCCGTCCCGGTGGAGCCGGTCGAGGGCCGCGAGCTGCGCCGCCCCGGCAGCATCAACCTGGTCGAGGAGGCGCAGACCTGGGGTGACCGCGTCCGCCCGATCGCCCAGGCCGGCGACTCCGTCGAGCCGCTGGTCATCGACGACTTCGAGGTGGACCCGGCGGCCGACCCGGTGATCGGTCCGGAGCTGCTGGCTGCCCGCACGCGGATCGGACTCACCGTCGACCAGCTCGCCGAGCGCACCCGCATCCGACCGCACGTGATCGAGTGCATCGAGGTCGACGACTTCGCTCCCTGTGGTGGCGACTTCTACGCCCGCGGACACCTCCGCACGCTGGCCCGGATCCTCGGCGTCGACGCGGCGCCGTTGCTGTCGGCGTACAACGACCGTTATGCCGACGCCCCGATCAACCCGCGACGGGTGTTCGAGGCCGAGCTCGCGACCGGGGCCAGTGGCGGCATCCGGTCGACCCGCGGCGGTCCGAACTGGTCACTGCTGATGGCGGCGGTCATGGTCGTGGTGCTGGCCTGGTCCATCGCCCGGCTGCTCATGGACGACCCGGCCGACCTGCAGACCCTCACGCCGGTCGGCGCCACCAACGACGGTGCCGGCATCCCCAACTACCAGCCCCCGGACCCCGCCGCCGTTCCCGTGGTCCTGACCACCGGCAAGGACGGCACGCACATCGAGGTGATCGGCAAGGGTGGCGAGGTCGTGCTGAAGAAGTACGTCGGCGCCGACGAGCTGCATCGCCTCAGCGTCGTCCCCCCGGTGCGGATCAAGGCGCAGAACGGTGCCGCGGTCAGCGTGAAGGTGGACGGGAACGACCAGGGCTTCCTCGGTGATGAGGGCGAACGCGTGGACGAGGTCTTCCGCGTCAAGCGCTGATAGCCCTAGGTTCGGAGTGCGAACACGTCGTGAAGTCCGATCCCATGGGGAGACCAGATGAACGGCACCGACTGGGTGACCCGAAAGCGATGGGGACACCGAAGTCTCGGAGGGCTGTGGTGGCTGGCCTTGCTCGTCGTGCCGCTGCTGCTGGCAGCCGCCTTCACTGCCCTGGAGGGTGACGACCTCGAGTCGGACCTCCAGAAGCGCACACTCTCGGCCTTGCAGGCCAACGGCATCAAGGGCGCCCAGGTCGAGTTCGACGGGCGCGACGCCACCGTCACGCTCCCCAAGCGTCTACCGCGGGGGATGGACCACGGTGACGTCAAGTCGGTCGTGATCGGCGTCGACGGCGTACGAGTCGCGGAGCTGGAGGGTGGCACGTCCGGCCGCGACGGCTCGATCCCGTCGGGACCGAAATCAGGCGAACCCGGATGCAACGACGTCCAGGGCGGGGTCGACGGGATCATCGGTGCCGACCGGATCTCGTTCGGTGACGGGTCGGCCACGGTGAAGGGCGACGAGAAGCGGCAGCTGTCCGAGGTTGCCGAGCTCCTGGTCGCCTGCGACGCCTCGGTCGCCGTGATCGGCTATGCCGACCCGGGCGGCGAACGGACCAGCCTGCTTGCGCAGCGTCGTGCCGACGCGGTCGCTGGAGTGCTCGAGGCAGTGGGCGTTCTCGTCGACGCGGCCGAGGGCTCGGGCGCCGGGCGAGACCGCAGCAGCTACGCCGAACTAGTGGTCTCGTGAGGAGCGCGTCATGACCTGGTTGTCCGTCCAGCTGTGGTTCCTGTTGCTGGTGGCGTTCGCCGCGGGTGCCGTCGTGGCCTACGTCGTCCTGAAGCAGTTCGTCCCCCACGTCGACACGATCGAGACCCAGGCCGACGCACATCAGGACGGTGATCACTGATGCGCTGGCTGATCAGCGAGTACACCCCCTGGCTCGTCCTCTCTGCCCTGCTGGGAGCCCTGGCCACGGTCGTGTTCACCCTCCGCAAGGTCGAGGTGCACATCCCGCCGGACGGCTATGTCGAAGAGCGAGCGGCTGCCGAGGAGCCAGCGGCTGCCGAGGAGCCCGCTGCGGCTGAGGAACCAGCGGCTGAGGAGTCCGCTGCGGCTGAGGAACCAGCGGCTGAGGAGTCCGCTGCTCCCGAGCCCGAGCCCGAGCCCGAGCCCGAGCCCGAGCCGGAGCCGGAGCCGGAGCCCGAGCCGGAGCCCGAGCCGGAGCCGGAGCCCGTCCCGGAGCCGGAGCCCGAGCCCGAGCCGGAACCGGAGCCGGAGCCGGAACCGGAACAGGACCACCGGCCCGGGCCGCCCGTCGACCCGTTGTCGGTGGCCGCGAAGCACCTGGGCCGCAACGACCCTCAGCTTCCGTTCGAGCCGCCGCCCAGCCCCCAGCTGTTCGGACTCGGATCGGCGCCGCCCAGGCGGGACGGCAGCGCGCCGAGCGAGATGTTCACGGTCAAGGGGATCACCAAGTCGATGCTGTTCCACACCCCTGACTCGCCCTACTACGGCCGTGCCCTGGCTGAGGTCTGGTTCGACTCCGAGGAGACTGCTCGCGCCGCTGGGTTCGTGCGTTGGGACGAGGACTGACCATCGATCCCCAGTAGTGCTCCTGGGTTATTGACGCTCGATCATGCGCGTGAAAGCGTCCGGGTATTCAGCCGAAAATTTTGCGGAGATCGTGTCGAGGAGACGAGAGATGACCGTACAGACCAGCAGTTTGCGCCGCAGGATCCTTCTGGGGGCCGCGGCAACTGCGCTCGTGATGGCAGGGGTGGCCACGCCGACGATCTCGGTGAACGCCAAGCCGAAGGACACGCCGATCAAGGCTCGCTTCTTCTCCTTCAACGACTTCCACGGCGCCCTCGATGCGCCCGGTGGCAGCGGCGCCGCGGTCAACGGCGTACCGGCCGGTGGCGCTGAGTACCTCGGCACCACGCTGAAGAACCTGCGTGCCAATGCCGCAGCCAACGGCCAGAAGACGCTCACGGTCGGTGCGGGCGACATGGTGGGCGCTACCCCGCTGCTGAGTGCCGCGTTCCACGACGAGCCCTCGATCGAGACCCTGAACCTGCTCCAGATGGACGTCACCTCGGTCGGCAACCACGAGTTCGACGAAGGTGTCGACGAGCTGCTCCGGTTGCAGAACGGCGGCTGCCACCCGGTTGACGGGTGCCAGGACGGCGACGACTACCTCGGTGCCAACTTCCCGTACCTCGCGGCGAACACGGTCTACAACGACTCCGGCAAGACGATCCTGCCAGCCACAGCCATCCGAGCCATCGGGGGCGTCAAGGTGGGCTTCGTCGGCATGACCCTCGAAGGAACCCCCGGCATCGTCAACCCCGCCGGCATCACCGAGGTCACTTTCCTCGACGAGATCACGACTGCCAACAAGTACGCCGACCAGCTCCTCGCCAAGGGCGTCAAGGCGATCGTGCTGCTCATCCACGAGGGCGGTGCGCAGTCGGGCATTCCGCCGATCGACCCGTCCGCATGTGGCGGATTCGCGGGACCGCTCGTCGACATCGTTGCCGGCCTCAACCCGCAGTTCGACCTCGTCGTGTCCGGTCACACGCACCGGCCGTACGTCTGCAGCCTTCCGGACTCGGGTGGTCAGCTCACCCTCACCACGAGCGCCGGCACCAACGCCCAGCTGGTCACCGACATCACCGCCACGCTGAGCAAGTCGACCCAGGACTTCACGTCGCTCAGCGCGACGAACGTGATCGTCGAGAACGGCATCAGGAACGAGGACGGGACCTACCAGCGGGTGACCCAGCCGAGCGGCCCGTTCGTGCTGAACCCGGCCCTCGTCGACCCGGCCACCAAGGCGCTGATCGACGAGTACCGCGTCGCCGTGGCGCCGATCGCGAACCGCATCGTCGGCACGATCTCTGCCAACATCACACGCACAGCCAACGCAGCCCAGGAGAGTGCGCTTGGCGACGTGATCGCGGACGCTCAACTCGCCTACACACAAGGGGCGGGCGCCCAGATCGCGTTCATGAACCCCGGCGGCATCCGCACCGACTTCTCCTTCGCCAACTCACCCGGTGGTGAGCTGCCTGGCCAGGTGACCTATGGCGAGGCCTTCGCGGTGCAGCCGTTCAACAACCTGGTCACCACGGTCACGCTGACCGGTGCGCAGATCAAGAACGTGCTGGAGCAGCAGCGCTTCCCGGTTGTGTCGTCGACACCGTTGATCCTGCAGGTGTCGGCCGGCTTCACGTACTCCTACGACGTGACGTTGGCTGCCGAGAACCGGGTGTCGAACATGAAGCTGAACGGGGTGGACATCGATCCGGCAGCCACCTACCGCGTGACGATGAACGACTTCCTCGCCAACGGTGGTGACGGCTTCACCAGGTTCACGGTCGGCACGAACCGGGTGTACGCACCGGGCTTCGACGTCGACGCCCTGGCGGACTACCTCGACCCCGGTCCGATCGGGCCCGGCCCGCAGAACCGGATCACCCGCATCGCCTGAGGGACTGACGCAGTCGCTGAGGGGCGCCGGTCTGAGGGCCGGCGCTCCCCAGCGCGCGTGATTGCGATCACCGCGGCAGCGGGCTCGATGCGGCTGAGTGACGTCACAGGCGGCATACTCGGAGCAGCCATGACGACTTCACAGACACGCCCTGCCGACGGACTCCTGTCCGTGGCGATGGTGACCCTCGGGTGCGCGCGCAACGAGGTCGACTCCGAGGAGCTGGCCGGCCGCCTCGAGGCCGACGGCTTCCTGCTGGTCGACGACCCCGAGGATGCCGACACGGTCGTGGTGAACACCTGCGGCTTCGTGGAGGCCGCGAAGAAGGACTCCGTCGACACGTTGCTCCAGGCGGCCGACCTGAAGGCGAGCGGCCGGCCCCAGGCCGTCGTCGCCGTCGGCTGCCTGGCCGAGCGCTACGGCAAGGACCTCGCAGACAGCCTGCCCGAGGCCGACGCCGTGCTGGGCTTCGACGACTATCCCGACATCGCCGCCCGGCTGCGTTCCATCGTGTCGGGGGAGAAGCACCACGCCGCACACCCCGCAGGACCGCCGGCTGCTGCTGCCGATCTCGCCGGTCGACCGCGACGCGACCGAGGTGAGCGTCCCGGGGCACGGCCTGGCCGAGCTGGGCCAGGGTGCCCCGGCCACCGGCCCGCGCGCCGTACGCCGTCGCCTCGAGGGCGGCCCGATGGCTCCCCTGAAGCTGGCCAGCGGCTGCGACCGCCGCTGCTCGTTCTGCGCCATCCCCAGCTTCCGCGGCTCCTTCGTCAGCAGGCGCCCCAGTGACGTCATCCAGGAAGGCCGCTGGCTGGCCGAGCAGGGCGTCAAGGAGCTGTTCCTGGTCAGCGAGAACTCCACCTCCTACGGCAAGGATCTCGGCGACCTCCGGCTGCTCGAGACGCTGCTGCCCGAGCTCGCGCGATCGACGGCGTCGAGCGGGTGCGGGTGTCCTACCTCCAGCCCGCCGAGACCCGCCCCGGACTGATCGAGGCGATCGCGCGACACCGACGGCGTCGTTCCCTACTTCGACCTCAGCTTCCAGCACGCGAGCGCGACCGTGCTCCGCCGGATGCGCCGCTTCGGCGACCCCGAGAGCTTCCTCGACCTGCTCGAGCGGATCCGCGACCTGGCCCCCCTCGCCGGGCGTCCGGTCCAACGTCATCGTCGGCTTCCCCGGCGAGACCGAGGACGACCTGCAGACGCTCTGCGACTTCCTCGAAGCAGCCCGGCTCGACGTCACCGGCGTCTTCGGCTACTCCGACGAGGACGGCACCGAGGCAGCGTCGTACGACGGCAAGCTCGACGAGGACGACGTCCGCGAGCGAACCGAGCGGGTCAGCTTCCTGGTCGAGGAGCTCAACGCCCAGCGGGCGGAGGAGCGGATCGGCGAGGTGGTCGACGTACTCATCGAGGAGGTCGACGGCGATCGGCCGAGGGCCGCGCCGACCACCAGGGCCCGGAAGTCGACGGTACGACGACCGTTCCCGACGCCCCGGCCGGGACCAGGGTGGGCGACATCGTCCGTGCCACCGTGACCGGGACCGACGGGGTCGACCTGATCGCCTCGATGGCAGGAGCGACCCGATGACCGACACCCAGGCCAAGGTCAGCAACTGGAACGTCCCGAACATCCTCACCACCCTGCGCATCGTGATGGTGCCGTTCTTCGGGTTCGCGCTGCTCCAGGACGGCGGCGACTCGATCACCTGGCGACTGGTCGCGTTCGGCCTGTTCGTGGGCGCGATGATCACCGACAAGATCGACGGCGACATCGCCCGCAAGCACAACCTGATCACCAACTTCGGCAAGATCGCGGATCCGATCGCGGACAAGGCCGTCACCGGCATGGCCTTCATCGGCCTGTCCATCACCGGCGACATCTGGTGGGCGGTGACCATCGTCGTGCTCATCCGCGAGTGGAGCGTGACGCTGCTCCGGCTGTCGATCATGAAGAACGTGGTCATCGCCGCGGCCAACAGCGGCAAGCTCAAGACCGTGCTGCAGGCCGTGGCGCTGTCCGGCCTGTGCCTGCCGCTGCGGCAGTTCGACGGTGCGCTGACAGCGCCGGCGACGTGCTCTTCTACGGCTCCCAGGTGGTGCTCGTGGCCGCCGTCGCGATGACGCTCTGGTCGGGCTATGAGTTCTTCCGCGACGCCTACCGTCAGAAGCACGTCGTCCCGGGGCGCTGATCTCGTCATGCCCGAGGCGGAGATCTCCGAGACCAAGGCATGGCGTCGACCGCTGGTGGCGACGCTCCAGGTTCGCGGCCACACCCTGGCCACCGCGGAGTCGATCACCGGCGGGCTGCTGGCCGGCTTCGTGACCGGCGTCCCGGGGGCGTCCGCGGTCTACCTCGGCGGCGTGGTCTCCTACGCCACCGAGGTCAAGCAGGACCTGCTCAACGTCCCTGACGACATCGTGCAGACCGACGGGGTCGTGTCCGCGAGGTGCGCCGAGGCGATGGCCTCCGGGGTGCGCGACCTGCTCGGCACGACGTACGCCCTCAGCACCACCGGGGTGGCCGGACCGGAGTCCCAGGAGGGCAAACCGGTCGGCACCGTGTACGTCGGCCTGGCCGGGCCCGACGGGACCCGATCGGTGCCACTCAGGCTCGACGGCGACCGGGCCGAGATCCGCTTGACGACGTGCGCAGCGGCGATCTCGGAACTGCTGTCCGCTCTCGGCTGAATCCGTGTCGTGGGCTATCTGCCCGGGAAGAAACATCCCTCGGGTAGCGTTGGCCACATCCGGAGAGAAAGGATCACGCACATGGTGCTGTTTCGTCGGCTTCTCGGCGACGTGCTTCGCAGCGAGCGGATGCAACGTGGCATGACGCTGCGTGAGGTCTCCGCCGAGGCGCGCGTGAGCCTGGGCTACATCTCCGAGATCGAGCGCGGCCAGAAGGAAGCCTCCTCGGAGCTGCTCGCCTCCCTCTGCAGTGCCCTCGACGTCGCACTCTCCGACGTCCTCCGCGAGGTCAGCGACGCTGTCGCCATCCAGGAACGGGCGCTCGAGATCGCCGCCACCCCGATCCCCGTCTCGTCCCGTGCGGGCCGTGCGGACCGCGCCGGCGACGTCGCCGCGGCTCCCGGACGTGACCGTGCACGGACCACTCCTCGCCGTCCCCCTCCTTGAGCGACATGGCGAGCGCGCCGCCGGGCTGTGTGGCGCGGCCAGGTTGCGCAGGACGGTCGGCAGGTCCTCGCGCGCGACGTGCAGCAGACAGGCGCCGGCCGAGACACCGTCGTACGGGCCGTGCCGATCGTCGACGAGCTCGTCGGTCAGCGGGTCGAGCACGTCGGCGTCGTACCCGCGGCTGCGCATCAGCTCGACGAACGCCGGCGTGACGTCGGTGCGACGCACGGTCAGCCCGCGCTCCTCGAGTGCGATCGCGTCGCGGCCGCCCGCACTGCCGATCTCGAGCACCGTCGCGCCCGCTCCGAGGGCACCGGCGAGCCAGTCGAGCTCGGCTCGGACCCCGTCGTTGAGCTCCCAGGTCGCGCCGCTGTACGGCGTGGCGTCCCCGTCGTACGCCGCCACCGTGGCCCGGCCGGCGGTGCCGCGGACGTCGTGGCTGTGGTGCACCACGTCGTGCAGGTGGTAGCGGGCGATCGAGTCGACGGTGAACTCGCTGCCGTTGTCGCGCAGCCCGCGGCGGGCCCAGGTCTCTTCGGGCGCGTCGCGGATCGCGTCGTACCGCGCCGCGACCGCCTCGGCCGCCGCCACCAGCTCGGGGCCGACGACCGCGGGGTCCTGGAGGTCGTAGCGCCCATCGGTGGCGGCGACGTCCTGGTCCCAGTTGGCGAACGTCGGCTCGTCCTCCTCGAGCATCAGGTCCAGGCGCGCGCCGAAGATCCGGTGCACGTCGCGGACGTGGCAGGCGTACTCCAGCGGCGACCAGGTCTGCGGGTCGGGCCTCTCGGTGGCTGTCGGCTGGCGCAGGACGGCGTCCCAGCCCGTCGCGTCGTCGCGCAGCAACGTGCCGAGCTCTTCCCGGGTGACGTGGGCGGCGACGAAGCCACACTCTTGGCAGGGTTCGCGGAGGACCCAGGTCCAGTCCTTGGTGTCGGGCTCGATGCTCGGCTCGATCATGGCCACATCATCATGGAACCCATGACCGTGCGCAGCGCAGTTTCTGCCGACCTCCCACGAATCGCGGCCATCTACGACGACCAGGTGCGGACCGCGATCTCGACCTTCGACCTGGAGTCCCCGGGGCTGGGCTACTGGGAGGCCCGGCTGGCCAGTGACCAGCCGGGCGACCACGTGCTCGTCGCCGACTCC
This sequence comes from uncultured Actinomycetota bacterium, assembly GCA_963825455.1. GTDB lineage: Bacteria > Actinomycetota > Actinomycetes > Propionibacteriales > Nocardioidaceae > Nocardioides. The sequence goes on along the minus strand of CAWGTG010000016.1, from coordinate 70,255 downwards.
CCCTCCGGTGAGGTCGTGGGCTACGCCTACTCGTCGTCGTACCGGCCGCGGCCGGCGTACGCCCACACCCGTGAGGTCTCGGTCTACGTCGACGACTCGGCGCGCGGAGAGGGCCTCGGCCGCGAGCTGTACGACGAGCTGCTCGGACAACTGCGGGCCGACGGCGTGCACCAGCTGCTAGCGGTGATCGCGCTGCCGAACGACGCGAGCGAGGCCCTGCACCGGGCGTTCGGCTTCTCGCGGGTCGGGCTCCTGCCCGAGGTCGGGCGGAAGTTCGACCGCTGGATCGACACCGCGCTGTGGGGGCTCACCCTGTAGGGCGAAAGATCCTTAGATAGGGCGATGCGCAGCGCGCCAGGGCGCGGTAGACAGAAGGCCCTGCATCGACCGCCGAGCCTCGACGGTGTCACGGTCCGGCCACACTGCTGGAGGACCCATGGTGCGCAAACTCCTCGTCCTGATCTGCGGAGTCGCTCTCGGCGGATCCCTGCTGGCGGTCGGAGCGCCCGCCCAGGCACATCACCCACACGGTGACGTCTACAGCCAGGGGCCGTTCGGGGGTCCGTACTCGTTCACCAACGAGGACTGCGAGGGCCTCTTCTTCGACGTCGAGGGATCCGACCGAGGCTACGAGATCATCTACAACGTGCCCGGCTCCGACGGCCAGGCCTTCCTTCAGGACCTCCGCTACACCTACCACGAGGTCTGGACGAATCCCGCGAACGGGCATCAGGCCTTCGTGTCTGGGTCGGCCCGATCCCGCGAGGTCAAGGCCGAGCACGTCGACGGCAACGTCTGGCGCTTCCTCGTGGTCCTGACCGGCAAGCCGTTCGTCGTGAAGAACGAGCACGGTCGCACCGTCCTCGCCGAGTGGGGTCGGCTCGTTCGTAGCACAGACTTCGACACCCTCGGCGACAGCGAACCGGGTGGCGAGTTCGTGGACGAGACCCTGCTGAGCACCCGCGGCAACTGGCCGACCTGGGAGGAAGACTTCGACTGGTGTGGCTTCGTGGATCGCGTCCTCGGCTGAGCAGGGTCAGGTCTGCCGGATCGACACCGCGCTGAGCGACTCACTCTGGAGGGAGCACGTTGACGACCGGGTCCGGCATCGCGACGGTGGTCACGCAGACGTGCTCGCCTCTGCGTCCGTCGTAGCCGGCGGAAGACGGTGAAGAAGATCCTTACATCGGGCGATGCGCACCGCGCCCGGCTCAGGTAGACAGAACGCCTGCATCGACCGCCGAACCGCCATGGGGTTCCGGTCCGGCTAACCGGTTGGAGGACCCCATGGTGCGCAAATTTCTCGTCCTGATCTGTGGAGCAGGCCTGGCGGGATCGTTGCTAGGAGTGGTGGAGGCCAGTCCGGCCCAGGCACAACAGCCACGCGGCAGTGTGTACAGCTCGGGCCCGTACAACGTTCCCTACAAGTTCAAGGACAAGTGCCCGGGCCTCAAGTTCGAGGTCAAGGGCCGCGCGAAGGGGTTCGAGACCATCTACAACGTGCCGGGGTCCGACGGGCAGGCGTTCCTGGCCGACAACCGCAACCGGTACCGCGAGGTGTGGACGAACAAGGCGACCGGCCGGAAGGCCTACGTGTCCGGCAAGTCCCGCTTCCGCGAGGCGAAGGCCACGCACGTCAAGGGCGACGTCTGGCGCTTCCGCGCGTTGATTTCCGGGGCGCCGTTCGTCGTGAAGAACGACAGGGGAAAGGTCGTTCTCGCCGAGTGGGGCGTGCTGGTGGTGGACACGACGTTCGACACGCTCGGCGACAGCGAGCCGGGCGGCGAGCCGCTGGACGAGAGGGTCGTCCGCTCCCGCGGCAACTGGCCGACATGGGAGCCGGACTTCGAGTTCTGCGACCTCGTGAACAAGGTCCTGGGCTGACTCAGGTCAACAGCAAGGCATCCAGCCGTCGGCGTACGACGACCAGCCCGGCCAGCCCCATCGCTACCAGGTAGACCACCGACACCGCCGAGGCCCACGAGAGCGCCCCGGTGGTGAGCTCGCGACAGAGCACCACCCCGCGGTAGAGGGGCGTGCACTCCACCAGCCACTGCACCGGCGTCGGGAACGCGCTGATCGGGAAGAACGTGCCCGAGAACAAGAAGAGCGGGAGCTGGACGAGGGTGATCTTGTCGAAGTCCTGCCAGCTCTTCATGTACGTCGTCGCGGCCATGCAGACCGCGCTGGACGCGAAGCCGATGAGGATGGTCGCGGGGAAGGCCAGCAGCGCCCACCACGAGTGCACCAGCCCCATCGCGGTCATGATGACGAGAAACGCCGCGGCGTACGCCGACCCGCGCAGCTGGCTCCAGGCGATCTCGCCGCGCGCCACGTCGCGGGTGGTGAGCGGCGTGGCGAGCATCTGGTCGTAGAGCTTCATGAAGCGGAGCTTGAAATACGTGTTGTAGGTCGCGTCGATGAGCGCGCCGTTGAGCGCCGAGGCCGCGAGCATGCCTGGCGCGACGAACTCGGCGTAGGGCACCTGCTGGCCGTTGAACTCGAAGGTGTCGATCAGCTGGCCGACCCCGATGCCGATCGACAGCAGGTAGAAGAACGGCTCGAGGAAGCCGGTCAGGAACAGCTTCCACGCCTTGCGATAGACGATGAAGTTGCGCTGCACCAGCATCCGGGTGGCAGCCAGCGGGCCGAGTGGCTCCACGTCTACCGCGCTCATGACACGAGCCGCTTCTCGAGGCCGCTGACCGCCCAGAACCACCCGCCCACGGTGATCGCGCCGAGCACGGCGACATTGACGCCGGCCTGCCACCAGATCACGTGGTCGAGGGCGAACATCCGCGACAGGTTGACGCCGTGCCACAGCGGCGTGAGCCGGGCGACCCAGGCGCCGACGTCGCCGAGGTTGCTGACCGGGAAGAACGCTCCACTGAACAGGAAGAGCGGGAAGATGCCGAGCCGGAACAGCACCCCGAACCCCTCCTCCGAGGTGAGCCGGGCGGTGAAGCCGTAGACCAGCACCGCGAACGCCATGCCGACCAGCAGCTGGCTCCCGAACGCCGCGATCGGCCCCCACCAGCTGCCGTAGACGCCGAACGGCGCCAGTACCAGCGTGTAGACGCCGCACGTCGTCGCCAGCCGGAACAGCACGAACGACAGGTGTGCGGCCACCAGGTCGCGGCAGCCGAGCGGGGTGGCCAGCATGGAGTCGTAGATGCGCTGCCACTTGATCATGCCCATGACGGGGTACGTCGTCTCGCCGACGGCGGTCTGCATCGCGTGGGCGGCGATCAGGCCGGGCACCACGAAGTCGAAGTACGACGTCGCGCCCTCGAGCACCTCCGGGTCGCCGTCGATGAAGCCGCCGAGCAGCACGCCCATCGCCAGCACGTAGAGGAGCGGCGCGAGGAACGAGCTGATCACGGTCGACTGCCAGGTGCGCTGGTAGACGACGGCCCAGTAGTCGACCTGGCGTCTGATCCCCTCAGTCAGAGGCAGAGCGCCGCCGCTCGACCGGGTCGAGATGACAGCCGCCATCAGTCGACCAGCGTCCGGCCGGTGATGCGGAGGAAGACGTCCTCCAAAGTGCTGCGGCGCACCAGCGTCGCGGCGGGCGTGAGCCCCCGCTCGTGCACCTGCGCGATCACGTGGTCGCCGTCGTCGCTGTAGACCAGCAGTCGGTCGGGCAGCACCTCGACCCGGCCGAGGTCGGCGATCTTCTCGGCCAGGGCGTCGTGGTTGTCGCCCTCCTCGGCCACCCCGAACCGCAGCTCGGCCACCTCGCGCGTGGAGTGTTCGCGGATCAGGTCGAGCGGCGAGCCCTCGGCGACGATCAGCCCCTTGTCCATCACAACCAGCCGGTCGCAGAGCTGCTCGGCCTCGTCCATGTAGTGGGTGGTGATCACGAGCGTGACGCCCTGCTGCTTGAGCCGGAACAGCCGGTCCCACAGCACGTGCCGCGCCTGCGGGTCGAGGCCGGTCGTGGGCTCGTCGAGGAGCAGCAGGTCGGGTCGGTTGATCAGGCTCCGGGCGATGGTCAGCCGGCGCTTCATGCCGCCGCTGAGGTCGTCGACCTTGCTCTTGGCCTTCTCGGTCAGCTGCACGAAGTCGAGCAGCTCGTCGGCCCGCTCGTTGACCTCGGCCCTCGGGATCCCGAAGTAGCGGCCGTAGATGTAGAGGTTGTCGCGCACGTTGAGCTCGGTGTCGAGGGTGTCCTCCTGCGGGCAGACCCCCAGCCGGCCCCGGATCGCCGGCCCGTCGACCGCGGGGTCCATCCCGAGGATCCGCAGCTCTCCCCCGCTGATCGGCGAGACCGCCGCGATCATCCGCATGGTGCTCGACTTGCCCGCGCCGTTCGGCCCCAGGAACCCGAACGCTTCGCCCCGCCGCACCTCGACATCGATGCCCCTGACCGCCTCGAGCTCTGCTCCTGGCGGGCCGAAAGACTTGCGCAGCCCGCGAGCCGAGATCATCGGCGGAAAGGCGTCGGTCACGGGGCGACCCTACAAATCCTCGCCGACAGACGTGGTTGACAGGCGGTGCCCCGCGGCGAAGAGTCGGGAAGAACGACGAACAAGGGATGAGCTCATGGTCCATGAAGCGTCGGGTCTCGGGCGGTCGGTCTTGGTTGCGGTCGTGATTGCGGGGCTCGTACTGACGATGTCAATGATCGTGCCGGCGGTCGGCAGTGAGGTTTCTGACCGGGCCAGCATCGGATCGACTGCCAGCAAGGCACTGAAGCTTGCGAAGACGGCGAACAAGAACGCCAAGAAGGCGCTCAAGCAGCCCAGAGCGGTGACCACCCGCCAGGCGGCGGTCACGACGATCGCCGGTGGTGGCACCAACGTGGTAGCCCTGAACCTCACCGCGGGCTCGTGGGTGGTGAACGCGAGGGTCGACGGCGCGCACAACGGCATCGCCGGTTCGACCCGGTTGGAGTGCGGCCTGAGCGGTCCCGACGGCGTGGTGGTCGACTTCTCGAAGGTGCGCCTGGCGGCGAACGTGGCGTTGGACTCGCTGATCTTCGCGTCGGTGTCGCTGAATGGCGCTGTCACCCTGGCCTCGCCCGGAACGGTCAAGGTGAGCTGCCTGTCCACGGCCGCCAGCCCGATCGATCTGACCACACGGAACATGACCGCGACCAGGGTCGCCAAGCTGGTGGTCCAGTGACCAGCACGCCGGCCGCGGAGGCGGCCCGATCGTTGTGGGAGAAGGGCAACTACGCCCTGATCGGCGACCTGATCCACGCCCAGGGCGACCGGCTCGTGGAGTGGAGCGGGCTCGGCCCGCAGGACCGGGTGCTCGACGTCGGAGCCGGCGCCGGCGCGGCCAGCCTTCCGGCCGCAGCAGCGGGGGCCAGGGTCACCGCCACCGACATCACGCCCGAGCTGCTCGAGACAGGGAAGGGAAGGGCCCTCGAGCGCGGGCTGGACATCGAGTGGCGCACCGCGGACGCCGCCGCGCTGCCGTTCGCCGACGCGTCGTACGACGTCGTGATGTCGGCGATCGGCGCCATGTTCGCGCCCGACCAGCAGGCCACCGCCGACGAGCTGGTCAGGGTGTGCCGGCCCGGCGGCACCATCGCGATGGCCAACTGGACCGCCGATGGCGGCGCCGGCCGGTTCTTCGGCGCGCTGGCCCCCTACGTTCCGCCGCCACCGCCCGGACCCGGGCCGACCGCGTGGGGCGATCCGGACCACGTCGCCGCCCTCTTCGGCGACCGGGTCTCCGACCTGCGCATGGAGCCCGACGTGGTGCAGGTCGACTTCGCCGGGTCCGCCGAGGAGCTCGCTGCGCTCTACCTCGAGTACTTCCCGCCCGTCGTCGCGACCCTGGCCGGCCTGGAGAGCCCCGAGCAGCAGGCGGCACTGGGCCAGGACCTGACCGAGTTCTTCCGCAAGGAGTACGCCGCGGGCGGAGTCCGCTACGACTATCTGCTCGTCCGGGCGACCGTCGCCTGAGCTCCGCCCGCGGTCAGAGCGACAGCAGCCAGTTCTGGCCGACGACGTCTGCCCCGAACCGGCGCTCCGCCACCTCGTCGACCAGCTCGAAGCCGGCCGCCTGGTAGATCCGGCGCGCGGACACGAGGTTGGCGGTGGTGAACAGCGTCATACCCTCGTAGCCCGCGGCCCGAGCGAAGGAGACGCACTCGTCGACCAGTGCGGTGCCGGCGCCGAGCCCGCGACCGTCCGGCGTGACGAGCAGGATGCGGAGCTGGGCGATGCGAGGGTCGTCCGGGAAGGGGACGCACATGATGCAGCCGATCCGCCGGCCGTCGACCTCGGCGATCCAGCCTCGGGCCCGCTCGTCGCGGGCCTGCGCGTAGTCGCCGACGACTCCGGCCACCAGCTCCTCGAACGAGGTGTCCCACCCGAACTGCTCGGCGTACAGCTCACCGTGCTGCCACACCATCCAGCCGAGATCGCCCGGCCGGTCCGCCACGCGGATCTCGACACCCATCGGAACCCTCCTACTGAAACACTTGTTTCAGTTAGGCTAGCGCGCATGACGGCCAGGCGCGAGGAGCTTCTCGACAAGGCCTACGGGTTCGTGCTCGAGCACGGCCTTGTCGATCTGTCGCTGCGCCCGCTCGCTCGCGCCATCGGGAGCAGCCCGCGGGTGCTGCTCTACCTGTTCGAGTCCAAGGACGGCCTGGTCCGCGAGCTGCTGGCCCGAGCACGCCGCGACGAGCTCGTGGCGATCCAGGGCATCGAGGGCGACCTCGAGGCGGTCACGGCACGACTGTGGGAGTGGGGGTCCGCACCTGAGCACCGGCCGCTGCTAGTGCTCTGGGTGGAGGCGTACGCCCGCTCGCTGGTCGAGCCGGACGGTCCGTGGGCCGGCCACGCCCGGCAGACCGTCGAGGACTGGCTGGTCGTGCTCGCCAAGGCCCAGCCGCCGGCAGTACGCCGGACCAGGGCCGGCCTCTCCGATCGCACGCGGGCGCTCGCCCTGCTACGCGGCGCGATCCTCGACCTGCTCGCCACCGGCGACGAGCAGCGGGTCGGCCTGGCGTTCCATGACGCCGCGCGATAGTCCCAGACGTTCGTGCCGCGACACGCCGACCGGAAGGGCCAGAACGTCAGGGACTATCGGCCGCCGGCGCCAGACCGTCAGGCGCTATCGGCCGCCGGCGCCGGACCGTCAGGGACTATCAGCCGCCGGCGCCAGAACGTCAGGGACTATCGGCCGCCGGTGCCGAACCGCCGATCGGCTCCCCCGCCACCCAGGTCCCGGCCACGTCAGCGGGGCCGGCCAGCGCGAACGCCTTCGCCAGGGCGTCGTCGTCGGAGGAGGCATGTCGCAGCGCGACCTCCAGGGTCGACGACGGCGACGGCCGCAGCCACAGCGCGTCGAACTCCTTGCCGACCGAGAAGTCGCCGATCGTGTCGGACAGCCCGAGCACGTCCGCGCCCGCGGCGGTGGCCAGGTGCAACAGGTGCCGCGACGACAGCCGGTGCCCCTCGCGGCCGAGCAGCTGCTGGGCGAAGTAGGCCTGCAGCCCCTCCTTGAACAGCGAGAAGCCGGTGCCGGCGCCGACGTCCGAGCCCAGCGCGACGCGGACGCCCAGAGCGAGGTGCGACCCGAGCGGGAACAGACCGCTGCCGAGGGCGGCGTTGGAGGTCGGGCAGTGGGCGACCGCGGCGCCGTGCCTGGCCAGCATCATCAGCTCCTGCAGTGAGGGGTGCACGTTGTGCGCGAGGACGCTGCGCGGTCCCAGCAGCCCGGAACGTTCGTACGACGTCACGTAGTCGCAACCGAACAGCTGGCGGACACCCTCGATCTCCTCGACGTTCTCGTTGAGGTGGGAGGTGAACCACAAGTCCGACCCGTCGGCGAGCAGCGAGCCGGCCGACTCCATCAGCGCATCGGAGCACGACAGCGAGAACCGCGGGGTGACGGCGTAGCGCGTCCGGCCCTGGCCGTGCCAGCGCTTGGCGAGCTCCAGCCCCTCGTCGTAGGCGCGCTCGGGCGTCGTGAACAGGTCCTCGCGCAGGATCCGGTCGGACAGCACCAGCCCGGACGTCACGCGGAGCCCGACCCGGGTCGCCTCCGTGAAGAGCGCGTCCACGGCCGAGGCGAAGTGAGAGCCGAAGACCAAGGCGGTCGTGGTCCCGGCTCGCACGAGTCCGGACACGAAGTCCGTCGCGACCGAGGCGGCGTACGACGCGTCAGCGAGCCGCGCCTCCTCGGGCAGCGCACACTTCTCCAGCCAGTCGAGCAGCGGCATCCCGAGCCCGCCGATCGCGCGGACCTGCGGGAAGTGCACGTGGGTGTCGACGAAGCCGGGCAGCACCAGGCCCCCACGCAGGTCGACGTAGTCGGAGCCGTGCACCGACGACGTGAACGGCTCACGCGCCACGATCACCCCGTCGCGCACGACGATGGCGAGGTCCTGCTCCGCCCGCAGGTGGCCGCCGGTGAACGGGCTGTGCGGGGTGTCGAGGAAGGTGCCCCTGAAGACAGTCACGCGAGCCGAGCGCCCTCGCGCTCGAAAGCTGCGAGCAGCTCCGCAGCGACAGACACCGCGATCGCCGCCGGGTCCTTGCTGGTCGTCACTCCCGGCAGCCCGATCGGCGTCTGGACGCGGTCGACAACGTCGGCCGGGAACGACTCGAGCAGCTGCGACCGGAACCGCGCCCACTTGGCCGACGACCCGATCAGCCCGATCGCGCCGAGGTGGTCGCAGCGCAGGGCCGCGTCGATGATCGCGAGGTCCTCGGCGTGGTCGTGGGTCAGGACCAGCACGCGGGTGCCGGGTGGCAACTCCCCGAGCACCAGCTCCGGGATCACCGGCACCAGGTGGGTGTGCACCGCGGCCACGGAGTCGGCCATTGGTGCGAGCTCGGCCTCGGAGAGATGGGACGAACGGGAGTCGACCAGGTGGAGGTCGAGGTCGTGGCGGGCCAGGATCCGCGCCAGCTCAAGACCGACGTGGCCGACGCCGAAGACGGCGACGGACGGAACGACGGCCAGCGGCTCCAGCAGCACGGTGACCTCTCCCCCGCAGCACTGCACGCCGTGCTGGAAGGGTGCCTTGTCCGACAGGTTCGCCGTGAACCAAACCGGCGCAATTGCGCTGGATTGGATCATTTCCTGGGCGCGGCGTACGGCCTCCTCCTCGAGGTTCCCGCCGCCGATCGACGCCCACGTCGAGGTGGCCGAGACGACCATCTTGGCGCCGGCCTCCCGCGGTGCGTGGCCGCGCACGTCGGTCACCGTCACCAGTACGCCGGCCTCTCGTGCCGCCCGCAGCGCGGCCACCGCCGCGAACCAGGTCGTCACAGCGCCTCCCGGGCCGCCGACAGCGCCCAGTAGACCGCCTCGGGAGTGGCCGGCGAGGCCAGCTCGAGCGGTCGACCCGGCGGGCCGAACGCCGCGCACGCGTCGCGCAGCGCCTCGCGCACGCTGAACGCCAGCATCAGCGGCGGCTCGCCCACTGCCTTGGAGCCGTAGACCGCGCCGTCCTCGTGGGCACGCTCCAGCAGCGCGACGTTGAACTCGCTCGGCATCTCGGAGAACGACGGCAGCTTGTACGTCGACGCGGCCTGCGTCGTGAGGCGCCCGCGACCCTTGCCGTCCGTCTCGTCCCAGCGCAGGTCCTCCAGCGTGAGCCAGCCGGCGCCCTGCACGAAGCCGCCCTCGATCTGTCCGAGGTCGACCAGCGGGGAGAGGCTGTCGCCGACGTCGTGGACGATGTCGACCCGACGGGTGGTGTTGGCGCCGGTGAACCCGTCGACCTCCACCTCGGCGACGGCGGCGCCGTACGCGAAGTACTTGAAGGGCGAGCCGGTCATGGTGCCGAGGTCCCAGCTGAGCCCCTCGGTCTTGTAGAAGCCGGCCGCCCACAGCTGGATGCGCTGGTGGTAGGCCGCGGTGACGAGCTCCTCCCAGGACGCGTCGGGATGGGAGCCGCGGACCGGCACCAACCGCTCCAGGATCTGCTCGCAGGCGTTCTTGATCGCTCCGCCGTTGAGGTCGGCCCCCGCACTGGCCGCGGTGGCTGACGTGTTGGGCACCTTGTCGGTCCGCGTCGGCGCCAGCCGCACCCGCTCCAGCGGCAGCCCGAGCGCGGTCGCGGCGACCTGGAGCATCTTGGTGTGCAGCCCCTGGCCCATCTCGGTGCCGCCGTGGTTGATCAGCACCGAGCCGTCCTTGTAGACGTGCACCAGCGCACCGCCCTGGTTGAACGTCGTGAAGTTGAACGAGATCCCGAACTTCACCGGCGTGATCGCCAGCCCCCGCTTGGTGTGCGGGTGTGCCTCGTTGAACGCCGCGACCTCGGCCCGCCGCGCGTCCAGAGACGCCGATTCAGACACCTGGTCCCACGCCGACACCAGCCGCTCGGGGTGGCGCACCGGCTGGCCGTACGGCGTGGCCTGCCCGTCGACGTAGAAGTTGCGCCGCCGCAGCTCGGCCGGGTCCATCCCGAGCACGGGTGCGCAGCGGCCGATGATGTCCTCGATCACGAGCATGCCCTGCGGACCGCCGAACCCGCGGAAGGCGGTCTGCGAGGTCTTGTTGCTCTTCGCGACCCGGCCGTGCACCAGTACGTCGGGGATCCAGTACGCGTTGTCGATGTGGCACAGCGCGCGGGAGAGCACCGGCTCGGACAGGTCGAGGCTCCACCCGCCGTCGGCCGTCAGCGTCGCCTCCAGCCCGGTGAACCGCCCGTCGTCGTCGAAGCCCACGGTCCACGTGGCGTGGTAGCCGTGCCGCTTGCCGGTCATCGTCATGTCCTGCTGACGGGTCAGCCGCAGCCGGACCGGGCGACCGGTCAGGGTCGCGCCGAGCGCGGCGACCGCCGCGAGGCCGTGCGGCTGCATCTCCTTGCCGCCGAACCCGCCTCCCATCCGCAGGCACTGGACGGTCACGGCGTTGCTGGACACGCCGAGCACGTGCGCGACGATCTCCTGGGTCTCGGTGGGGTGCTGGGTGCTGGACTGGACGAAGACCTGGCCGGCCTCGTCGACCATGGCCAGCGAGCAGTGCGTCTCGAGGTAGAAGTGCTCCTGCCCGGACATCGCGGTGACGCCCTCGAAGACGTGCGTCGCGCGCGCCAGCCCAGCGGCCGCATCACCGCGCGCCATGGTCGGCCGGACGCCCTGGAAGCTCCCGGCCGCGATCGCCTCCTCGACGGTGAGCAGGGCCGGCAGCTCGTCGTAGTCCACCTCGATCGCCGCCGCCCCGCGCCGCGCGGCCTCGAGGCTCTCGCCGAGGACCCAGCAGACCGAGTGGCCGAAGTACATGACCTCGGACGGGAACAGCGGCTCGTCGTGCTTGATCCCGGCGTCGTTGGTGCCGGGCACGTCCGCGGCGGTCAGGACCCGGACCACGCCCGGCACGTCGTACGCCGCCGCGACCTCGAGCCGGGTCACTCGCGCATGGGCGTGCGGCGCCTGTACGGGGTGGGCGTGCAGGCAGTCGCTGGTCCGGCCGACGAGGTCGTCGGTGTAGAGCGCGTGGCCGGTGACGTGCAGGGCCGCGCTCTCGTGGGGCATGGTCTCGCCGACGACAGGGTTCTCGGGCCGCTGGCTGAGCGGGCTGGTGACGGGTCCGGTGGTGGTCGTCATGACGCTCCCCCGGTGGTTGAGGAGGGCGCGCTAGCGCCCGCCTCGAAACCGAGCTTGCGCAGCGCCTGCCCGAGCATCGCGGTGCGGAACTCGGCGCTGGCCCGCTGGTCGGAGATCGGCGTGCCCGCCCGGCCGAGCACCTCGGCGGCGGCATCCACGGTCTCGTGGGTCCACGGCCTGCCCTCGAGCGCGGCCTCGGCGTCGAGCGCCCGGATCGGCGTGGCGGCGACCCCGCCCAGCCCGATCCGCGCCTTGACCACGGTGCTGTCGCGCACGTCGATCGCGAACCCGATGGCCACCGACGAGATGTCGTCGAACGCTCGCTTCGCGATCTTGTGGAACGCCGTGAGCTCGGCAGCCGGCAACGGCACCACCACGTCTGTGATCAGCTCGCCCGGGCGGCGTACGGACTCGCGGTAGCCGGTGAAGTAGTCCGCCAGCGGGACCGTGCGCTCCCCTTCGGTCGAGGCCAGCACGACCGACGCCTCGAGGGCGAGCAGCACCGGCGGGGCGTCGCCGATCGGCGAGCCGGTGCCGAGGTTGCCGCCGAGGGTGGCGCTGTTGCGGATCAGCGGCGAGGCGAACTGCGGCATCAGCGCCAGAAGCAGGGGCAGCCGGCCGTCCAGCCGCCGCTCCACCTCGGTGAGCGTGAGCCCGGCGCCGATCCTCAGCTCGTCGTCGGAGACCGAGAAGCCGCGCAGCTCCGGGAGCCGGTCCACGGCCACCACGAGCCCGGCGCGTGCTCCCTTGAGATTGACGTCGACGCCCCAGTCGGTGCTGCCGGCGACGACGGTCGCGTCCTCGTGGTCGTGCAGCAGCTGCAGTGCCTCCGCCAGGTCAGCGGGGCGGAGGAACGCCGCCTCGCCGTCGTGCAGCTGGGTGGCCATCGGCGCCGGTGCGGGCGTCGTACGCCGGGCCGCGATCTCGTCGTCGGAGGCAGGGAAGGCCAGCGCGAACGCGGCGTCCTTGATCGGCCGGTAGCCGGTGCAGCGGCAGAGGTTGCCGCTGACGGCGTGCAGGTCGAAGCCGTTCTCGCCGTGGTAGTGGTCGCGCGGGCCCGAGCCGTTGGTGGCTGCCCGACCGGAGCGGTAGAACTCCGCGGCCATGCTGCAGACGAACCCGGGCGTGCAGTAGCCGCACTGCGAACCGCCCCGCACCGCCATCTCGTGCTGTACCGGGTGCAGGTCGTCGGGCGAGCCGAGCCCCTCGGAGGTGACGACCTCCTGGCCGTCGAGCGACGCAGCCGGCACCAGGCAGGAGTTGATCGCCGTCCACTCGGTCGCGTCGGACCCGTCGGGCGCCGGGCGGGCGACCATGACCGAGCAGGCGCCGCACTCGCCCTCGGCGCAGCCCTCCTTGGCCCCGGTCAGCCCGCAGCCGCGCAGGAAGTCGAGGGCATTGGTGTGCAGGGGAACGCCGTCCAGCGTCCTCGGTTCACCATTGACCACGATCCCTGCCACGCGCTCATGGTACGAGCCCGATTCGTCTGAGGCCCCACGCCGTGATCCCCACGCGAGCCCGCAGACGAATCCGGGGTCAGAGGGTCAGGCCGACGTGCCGGTTGACGTCCTTGTAGAGCAGGTAGCGGAACGGGCCCGGGCCGCCGGCGTAGCAGGCCTGGGGGCAGAACGCCCGCAGCCACATGAAGTCTCCCGCCTCCACCTCGACCCAGTCCTCGTTGAGGAGGTAGACGGCCTTGCCCTCGAGCACGTAGAGGCCGTGCTCCATCACGTGCGTCTCCGGGAACGGGATGGTGCCGCCGGGCTTGAAGTTCACGATGTTGACGTGCATGTCGTGGCGCAGGTCGGCGATGTCCACGAACCGGGTGGTCGACCAGGCGCCGTCGGTGCCGGGCATCTCGAGGGGCGTGATGTCCTGCTCGCGGGTCACGAACGCGGGGGGTACGTCGAGCCCCTCGACCCGGTGGTAGGCCTTGCGGAGCCAGTGGAACGCCGCGGTCGCCGCGCCGGTGTTGTGCAGCGTCCAGTGCGTCCCGGGCGGCAGGAACGCGTAGGAGCCCGGCTCGAGCGCGTGGTCTGCCCCGTCCACGGTCAGCGCGAGCGCGCCGTCGACCACGAAGAGCACGGCCTCGGCGGCCGGGTCGCCTTCGGGGTGGTCGGATCCGCCGCCGGGCGAGACCTCGACGACGTACTGGCTGAACGTCTCGGCGAACCCGGACAGCGGCCGGGCCAGCACCCAGAGCCGGGTGTCGGTCCAGCCCGGGAGGTACGACGTCGTGATGTCGCTGAGCGTCCGGGCCGGGATCACGGCGTACGCCTCGGTGAACTTCGCCCTGTCGGTGGTCAGGGCGGTCTGCGGCGGCAGCCCGCCCTTGGGCACATAGTAAGTCGGCGCTGTGTAGCTCATCGCTCGCCTCTCCTCAGCAGTCGTCCTCGGGGGCTCTGTTCGTCGCTGGCCTCGATGGGTACGCCGCGCAGCCAGGTCTCCCGCACCACGCCGGCCAGCCGGCGCCCGGCGTACGCCGAGACCGGGTTGCGGTGGTGCAGCTTGGCCACGTCGACGGTGAACTCCTCGTCCGGAGCGAACCGCACCAGGTCGGCGTCGGCGCCGACCTCGATCCGTCCCTTGTGGGTGAGCCCGACCCGGTCGGCGGGTGCGGTGGCCGTCCAGCGCACCACGTCGGCGAGCGCGTGGCCGCGTGCGCGGGCGCCGGTCCACACCGCGGGCAGGCCGAGCTGGACCGAGGCGATGCCGCCCCAGGCCTCGCCGAAGTCGCCGTCACCCCTCTCCTTGAGGGTGGTCGTGCACGGCGAGTGGTCGGAGACGACGAAGTCGAGGTCGCTGGCCGCCAGGGCGGCCCAGAGCGCCTCCCGGTTCGCCGCCTCGCGGATGGGCGGACAGCACTTGAGCTCGGTGGCGCCGTCGGCGATGTGCTCGGCGTCGAACGTCAGGTAGTGCGGGCAGGTCTCGACGCTGATATCGACACCCGCCGCACGCGCGGCCTGGAACATCGGTACGGCGTCGGCGTCGCTCAGGTGCACCACGTGGGTGCGGCCGCCGGTATCGCGGGCCTGGGCGATGACCAGCTCGATCGCGGCCTCCTCGGCAGCCCGCGGCCGCGACGCCAGGAAGCCGGAGTAGCGGTCGCCGTCGAGCGCGCTGTCGTCGAGCAGGTGGCCGTCCTCGGCGTGCACGATCATCAGTGCGCCGATCCGGGCGGTCTCCTTCATCGCCAGCGCGAACGCCTCCGGCTCCAGGTGCCCGAACTCATCGACGCCCGAGTCGAGCAGGAAGCACTTGAACCCGAAGACGCCCACGTCGTGGAGAGCCGCCAGGTCTGGGACGTTGCCCGGCACGGCGCCGCCCCAGAAGCCGACGTCGACCCGGACCTGCCCCGTGGCCACCAGGCGCTTGATCTCCAGCGCCGCGACCGTGGTGGTCGCCGGGATCGAGTTGAGCGGCATGTCCAGGATCGTGGTGACCCCGCCGGCCGCGGCCGCCCGCGTCGCGGTGGCGAACCCCTCCCACTCGGTGCGTCCCGGTTCGTTGACGTGCACGTGGGTGTCGACCAGGCCGGGCAGCAGCACCTCGTCGTCCTCGAGCGTGATCGTCCGGGCCGCCACAGGTGCGTCGTCGTACGACGTGATAGCGACGATCCGCTCCCCCGCGATGGCGACGCCCGCAGCCACCTCGTGCCCACCGATCACCGCACGGCGAGCGCGGACAACCAGGTCAGCTGCCACGGTAGGTCGAGTATCCGTAGGGGCTCAGGAGCACCGGCACGTGGTAGTGCTCATCGGGGTCGGCGACCGTGAACACCACCACCACCTCGGGGTAGAAACCGTCGTTGTAGGTGCCGGTGTCGAAGCGGAGCACGTAGGCACCCCGCTCCAGCCGCTCCGGGCCGATCGCGCCGACCCGGCCGTCGTCGTCGGTGACGCCCTCGCCGAGGAGCTCCCCGCCGCGCGTCTCGAGCCGTACGTCGATGCCAGACGCCGGGCGGCCGGCCGAGGTGTCGAGGACGTGCGTGGAGAGCGTGCTCACTCGGCCGCCTCCAAACGAAGCAGCGCGATCTGGCGCAGGTTGTCGACGGTCTCGGCCCGTTCGGTCGCGTCGTCGTTCTTCAGCCGCCGCTCGAGCTGGCTCAGGATCTCCTCGGCGTCGCGGCCGGCGGCCCGGATGAGGAAGACCCGGTCGAACCGCTCCTCGTACGCCGCGTTGCCGGCCTTGAGGCGTGCCGCGGTGTCTCCCGACGTCTGGTCGACACCGGACTGCTCGCGCTGCGACTGGGCACCGCCGCGCTCGCCGATCCGGGGGTGGCCGGAGAGGGCCTGGTCGAGCTCCTCGTCGGTGAGCTCACGCGCGGCGGCGTCAGCGGCGGCGATGAGCGCGTCCCGGTCGTCGTACGGCTGGCCGGCAAGGATGTCGTCCGCCCAGCGCGGGACGGAGAGGCAGCCGAGCAGCACCTCCCTCGTGATCGCCATCAACAGAACCCCGGGACGTGCAGCCACGCGTCGCCGGCCGGCGGCGCGTCGTCGCGGCTCACCTGCGCCTCGATCAGGCCGTAGGGCCGGTCGGCGGCGTGGAAGACCTCGCCGTCGTTGGTGAGTCCCTCGACGTCGAAGCCGGAGAAGTCGACGATGAAGTGGTGCTTGTTGGGCGCCGAGAACCTGATCTCGGCGATCCCCGGCTGGGTGTCGAGCACGGCCGTGCCCATCACGTGCAGGGTCTCCTGCAGTGCGCGGGAGTACGCCGTGGCGAAGGTCGAGAGCAGGCAGTCACGGACCTCGTCGTACGACTCGTTCCAGTCGACGTCGGTGCTGGTGTGCCGCCACTTGGCGACCAGCGACGTCGCGAGGATGCGGTCGTCGGTCTCGGGGAGCGTCGTGAACTCGTCCTTGAGGAACCCCTTGAACTCCGAGTCGGTGGAGTTGAGCAGCACCAGCTCCTGGATGCCGGACAGCACGTGGGCCTCGTCGCGGCCGACGGTGACCACGCAGGTGCGGACCGCGCCGCCCCGGCGTACGAACGAGTGGTTGCCCAGCCGGTCCCACGCGAACTGCTCGACCCGGACCTGCGCCGCGCTCGCGGCCGAGCAGGCCTCCATCAACCGCCCGCCGAGCGCCAGCGCGTAGTCCTCGATCGAGGCGATGCCGCGGATCTTGGCGTAGGCGAACGCCGTGTTCTTCTGAGTGTCGGTCGGTAGCACCGCGGCCTGGTCACCCGTGGTGTGCGCGTCGCCGAAGGCCCCGCGCAGCGACGTCGAGACGTTGAGGTCGTGGATCTCGTGGCGCGGGGTGTCGCGGACGATGCGGACGACGCGGTTCTCCGACTTGCCGTACTGGTTCGCTCCCAGGACGTTGCCCATGCCGTGACCCTAGTGCGCCCGACCAGAGGACCGGCGGCCGATCCAACCCCAGTTGATCCCGGTCAGAACATGGTCAGGTCGACATCCTGACCGAGGAGGACGGCGCCCGCCCTGGTCAGCGTGTCCGGCTTGACGAGGTGGTGCTGGGTCATCGCGTGCACGTCGCGGAGCCGGCGCTGGAGCGGGTTCGCGGTGTAGAGAGCAGTCCCGCCGCCGGAGTGGTACGCCGTGTCGACGACCGCGGCCGCCCGTGCCGTGACCCAGACGGCCGTCCCCCGGATCCGGGCCCGCTGTGGCGGGGACAACTCCCTGCCCGCTGCCGCGCTCGCCCACGCCCCGTCGGCCGTCTCGTAGAAAAGCGTCCGCGCCGCGCGCAGCTCGGTGTCCATCTGCGCCAGGTCGTGCTGGAACAGGGGGTTCCCGGAGAGCGTGGTCGCACTCATCAGGGGCACCTTGTCCTGGGCGAGCCCGATGATGTCGTCGAGTGCGCCCTGCGCGGTGCCGAGGGCCACGCTCGCGGTGAGCTGGGCGAACACGGCCGGCAACGGGATCCGCAGGACGGTGACGTCAAGGCTCGGGTCGACCGAGAAGGCGGGGGCGGTCCGCTCCCTGGGGACGAAGACGTCGTCCACCCGCACGTGGTGGCTGCCGGTGCCGCGCAGCCCGGACACGTGCCAGGTGTCCTCGATCGTCACGTCGCCCGGAAGGAGCAGGACGGTGCGCAGCGACGGAGCGCCGTCGGCCTCCTCGACGCAGTTGGCGAAGAGCCAGTCGGCGTCCTCGCAGCCGCTGGCGAAGGGCCAGCGGCCGTCGACTCGATAGCCACCGTCAACGGGCCTGGCGGTCCCGTTGGGGCTGAAGACCCCGACGCCGACGACGTCCGGGCCGCTCGCGAAGAGGGAGTCGAACGTCGCCCTCGGGAGTCCGGCCAGGTTGAGCCAGCTGGCCGCACCGATCATCACGGTCCACCCCGCGGACGCGTCGGCGCGGCTGAGCTCCTCGACGACGCGCAGGCCCGAGGTCAGGTGGGCCTCTGCGCCCCCATGGCTCGCCGGGAGGAACGTTCGGAAGCAGCCCGCGGCGGCGAGCTGGTCGAGCAGGTCCCGCGGCAGGCGCCGCGCCGACTCGATCTCTGGGGCCCGCGCGGCGATGGCCGGCGCCAGCCGCCGGACCTCCTCGAGGATCTCTCCCACCGAGGTCGGGCTGGTCGTCGTGGTCATGTCGCCTCCGTTGGTGATGTGGCAGCTCGTGGCGTGTCGACTCGCTTCGGAACACGTGGGATCAACCCCGGGACCCGCTGGCGGTAGGCGCGATACCGGTCGCCGAACGTGCCGACCAGGTCGCGCTCCTCCAGGCGGATGGCCACGAGGACGTAGCCGGTCATCGCCGCGGCGAACAGCAGCCGGCCGGCAGACATGGCCGGCGCCGCCCAGAAGGCGATGAGGAACCCGAGATACAGCGGATGACGCACGACGCGATACAGCAGCGGCGTGACGAACGTCGGCTCGTCCGGCGAGCGACGGTCGTGGTGGCGCAGCACCTGGCTCACCCCGAACAGGTCGTAGTGGTCGATCGCGAACGTGGACAGCAGCACCAGTCCCCACCCCGCGAAGGACACGGCGTACACCGCGGCCCGCGCGGCCGTCGGGTCGACGTCCCAGACCGCGTCCGGCAGTGGCCGCCACAGCCACATCACGAGGGCCAGCGTCACCGTGGCGAGCAGCACGTACGTCGAGCGCTCGGCCGGTGCCGGGACGACGCGGGTCCAGAGCCTCTTGAACCACGGCCGAGCCATCACCGAGTGCTGCACGGCGAACATGCCCAGCAGGAGCAGGTCGACGATGATCGCCCACGCCGTGGAGCCGGCCGGCCCCTCGTCGATCGTGCGCGGCACCACGAGGCCGTCGACCCAGCCGATGAAGTAGACGAAGACGGCCAGGAAGCCGCCGTACACCGCAAGTCCGTACGCGCGCATCGCGACTCCCTCCCTCGTCGTGACCTGGTGCGACAAGGGTCGACGGAACGGGCGCGCCTGTCAGGCGGGGAACTACCCCAGCCGGTACCTCACTTGACTACCTCTCTCGTCTCGGTCGCCCACCAGGCAGCGACCTGGGCACGGGAGGTGACGCCCAGCCGCTGACGGATCCGTTCCAGGTGTCCCTCGGCGGAGCGCTCCTGGATCCCGAGGCGCGCGGCGATCTGGCGGTTGGTGAGGCCGTCGGCCACCATCGCGGCAACCTGGAGCTGCCGGGCCGTGAGCATCGCGGGAGTCCCGGACGACCCGGCAGCGTGGGTGCCGGCCATCTCGTCCTGACCGAGGAACTCGAGGATCGCGCGGACGACGGCCGCCGAGTCGCCCGCATGCGGGAAGTGGCTCCGTCCCGTCAGGGACTCCAGCCGCGCGCCCGGGATCCGGGCGGCGAGCTCCCGACCCAGTCGGTACGGGATCGCCCGGTCGCCGCGTCGGTGCAGCACCAAGGTCGGCGCCGAGATGCTTTCGAGCAGGTCGTCGACGCGGGTCTCGTAGCACTGGGCCAGCAGCTCGCAGGCGAGGTCAACGGGCGCCGCGTCACGCTGGAGGCGGGAGAACTGCGCCTTGGCCTCGGCACTGGCATCCGGCAGGAACACATCGGACAGCACCTCGGAACCGAGCCCCCAGTGCGCGCGGACCAGGGCGATCATGGCGGCCCGGACACCCTCGTCCGCGACCTCGTGCCCGTCGGCGTACCCGCCGTAGAGCACCATCCGCCCAACGCGCTCCGGGTGCTGAGCCGCGAAGGCGATCGAGACCGGAGCGGCCAGGGAGATGCCGAAGAGGTCGAAGCGCTCCAGCTCCAGGTGGTCGGCGACCGCGCTCAGCACCTCGAGGTCGGTCTCGAGCGACTGCGGGCCCGGCCACGGGTCGGAGAGCCCGCACCCGGGCTTGTCGTACTGGACCAGCGTGCGGCGCGCGGCCAGAGGGGCGAAGAACGCGCGCGCCTCCGGGTCCTGCCACAGCAGCTCCAGGTGGCTGATCCAGGCGGCTGGCACCAGCAGGGCGGGGCCGCGACCTGAGGTGGCGAAGGCGACCCGCACGCCCGTGGCGGTGGCGCAGAATCCGACCTGACGGGTCGGCATGGACTCGCGTACCAGCCTCGCCTGCGCCTGGTCCATGGAACCTCCGGAGATCGGTGGCTTTCCATGATGCCCGGCCGGGGCTGCGTCCGCCGCTGCGAGTCCGTCCGCAGGCCCGGCGATCCCGGCGGTCTTGCAAAAACCTGCCCTTCACAACTTCGAGCACGTCGCTTAGGTTCGCGTGAGGTCAAGCCACCCATCGGGGGATGGTTCGGCCGTCTCGGAATGGAGAAAAACAAGTGAAGAAGGCGCTAGTCGCAGGGCTTGGCGGCAGTCTGGTCGCCGCCCTTGGCCTCACCATGGGCCAACCGGCAGTCGCAACCCACCAGTCCGCCGCGGTCACACACGCTGCGCCGGGACCGGTGTCCCACAAGGCTGTCTCCCGCAAGGCGGTGTCTCACAAGAGGGAACGCGTCACCACCGACGAGCTGCCCAACGCCGCGGAGGACAAGCGCCGCGCGCTCCGTGAGGAAGCCGTCAAGGCCGTCCTCAACGGCGAGGCGACGCCCGTGAAGCGCGGTGCGAGCACGGTCGTCAAGCTCGGCGGTCAGGAGTCAGGCGTCGCGGGTGTGAGCAAGAAGGAAGCGCAGTACGTCGAGCTCTCTCGCGAGACCACCGACCGCGTCTTCGTGATCCTGGCCGAGTTCGGGAACACCCGTCACCCCTCCTACCCGGACCAGAACACCAACGCCACCATCCCGGGCCCCCAGCGGTTCGACGGCCCGCTGGTCAACGAGATCCCGGAGCCCGACCGCTCGGTCGACAACAAGACCATCTGGAAGCCGAACTACAACCGGGCGCACTACGAGAAGACGTACTTCGGGGACGGCCCCGGGGTGGAGTCGCTCAAGACCTACTACGAGAAGCAGTCGTCCGGCCGCTACAGCGTGGAGGGCGAGGTCACCAGCTGGGTGAAGGTGCAGTACAACGAGGCCCGCTACGGCCGGTCCAACGGCTTCCCGTGCGCCGGCAACGTCTGCAACAACACCTGGAACCTGGTGCAGGACGCCGCCAACCAGTGGTACGCCGACCAGCTGGCCGCGGGCCGCCCTGCGGCTGAGGTCAACGCCGAGCTGGCCACCTTCGACCAGTGGGACCGCTACGATCACGACACCGACGGCGACTTCAACGAGCCCGACGGCTACATCGACCACTTCCAGATCGTGCACGCGGGCGGGGACCAGGCAGACGGCGACCCGTGGCAGGGCGAGGACGCGATCTGGTCGCACCGCTGGAAGACCTTCCAGGGCAGCGGCCAGGGTCCGGTCGGGAACCCCGACGGCGGCAACCAGATCGGCACCAGTGGCATCTGGATCGCCGACTACACGATCCAGCCGGAGAACGGCGGCCGGAGCGTGTTCTTCCACGAGTACGGCCACGACCTCGGTCTGCCGGACGACTACAACCTCATCTCCGGCGGTGACAACAACAACGAGCACTGGACGCTGATGGCGCAGAGCCGGCTCGGCGCCAAGAACGAGCAGTTCATCGGCGACCGCGCCGGTGACCTGGGTGCCTGGAACAAGCTCCAGCTCGGCTGGCTCGACTACGAGACCCTCGTGGCGGGCGCGGGCGTCGGCGGCAACCGGACGATGAATCTCGGCCCGGAGGAGTACAACAACAAGGATCCCCAGGCCGTGGTCGTCGTGCTGCCGAAGAAGGAGGTCGTCACCCAGCTGGGTGCGCCGGCTGCCGGGGCGAAGCAGTGGTACAGCGGCGCGGGCAACCGGCTGGAGAACACGATGACCCGCCAGGTGGCCCTCCCGGCCACGGCAGCCATGCTGACGTTCCAGGCGCGGTGGGACATCGAGGACTGCGGCACGACTCCCTGTGACTATGCCTACGTCGAGGCATCGACCGACAGCGGGACGACATGGACGGCGCTGCCCGGTTCTATCACCAATCCCGCCGAGGGCAACGGGATCGAGGGCACCCAGGCGGCGTACGTCCCGGCGACCTTCGACCTGTCGTCGTACGCTGGCCAGACGATCGGCCTGCGGTTCAGGTACTCCAGCGACCCGGGCGCCCAGGGCAACTCGGCCACGGTCCCGGACGGCATCTTCGTCGACGAGATCGCGATCACCGCCGGCGCCACGACGGTCCTCGCCGACGGCGCGGAGACCAGCCCGAACGGCTGGACCCTGGCGGGTTGGAGCTCGGTGGGGGCGTCGACCAGCACCCTGCACGACAACTACTACATCGCGGGGCATCGCTCGTACGTGTCGTACGACAAGTACCTCAAGACCGGGCCCTACTACGCGGGCTACGCCAACACCATGCCCAACAAGATGGACCACTACGCGTACCAGCCAGGGCTCCTGATCTCCTACTGGGACACGTCGTACGCCGACAACGACACGTTCGCGCACCCCGGCTCGGGCCGGAACCTGTACGTCGACGCTCATCCGGTGCCGTTCTACAAGCTCGACGGCCAGCCGTGGCGTTCTCGAATTCAGATCTACGACGCGCCGTTCGGCCTGAAGAAGGCTGACACCTTCAACCTGCACGACAACGGCAGGCTGGAGCACATTCGTGGCCAGGCTGCGCGGCCGCTGTTCGACGACACCGCGAAGTACTGGTACACCGAGCTGCCGAACCACGGCGTGAAGCTGCCGGGGGTGGGAGTCAAGATCCGGGTGTTGTCGGTCGACGGCACATCCATGAGGATCCGTGTGACGTCCTGATCCAGGACGTTGCGACCAGCACGGCGCCCGGGGGCAGGTCCTCCGGGCGTCGTGCTTCGGAGCCCTGGAGCCGTCACCCGCGTCAGACTGGTGTGCGTGGCGTCCTCGGGCTTGTGATCGCGGCAGTGGTGACGCTGTCCGCCTGCGGTGACGACACCGCCTCCGACTCAGCCAGCACGTCGTCGCCCTCTGCCGGCGCTACGCCCTCCTCTTCGGTATCGACGCCACCCAGCGATCCGCAGCCCCAAAGCCTGGTGGCCGGCCGGATCGTCCGGGGCGGTGCCGGGCCCTGCTACGGCGTCGAGACGGACGACGGGTTGCTCTACGCCGTCCACAGCCCGTCCGCCGGCCGCCTGGAGGTCGGCACGACCGTCCTGGTGAAGCTCGGGCCATCCGTATCCGACGTGAACTGCGGTCCTGGCGAGCGCGTGAGCGCCCTGAGGATCGACGTCGTGAGCTGAGGGACCGCGTCCACCGGTGGTTGAGGAGCTTGCGCAGCAAGCGTCTCGAAACCGCTGAAGCCCGCGCTGGGACCGACCTCCCGCTGGTCGAGCCTGTCGAGACCACCGCAGCCCGCGCTGGGAGCCGACCCGCACGCACTGTCGGTGGCGTGAGCAAGACTTGGCGGCATGCCCACGCCCGCCGACGCGACGCATGACGCGCTGAGCCGCTTCAGCGAGCCCACACGCACGTGGTTCGCGGCGGCGTTCGCGGAGCCGACGCCGGCCCAGGTGGGCGCGTGGGAGGCGATCGGGGCCGGCCAGCACGCACTCGTGGTGGCGCCGACGGGCTCCGGCAAGACCCTGAGCGCGTTCCTGTGGAGCCTCGACCGGCTGCTGACCAGCGAGCGACCGGCCGACCGGACCAAGCGGACGCGGGTGCTCTACGTCAGCCCGCTCAAGGCGCTCGCGGTCGACGTCGAGCGCAACCTGCGCAGCCCGCTCACCGGCATCCGCCACACCGGCGACCGGCTCGGCCGGCAGGTTCCCGAGGTGACCGTCGGCGTCCGCTCGGGTGACACCCCGGCCGCCGACCGGCGCCGGCTCGTGACCCAGCCGCCCGACATCATGATCACGACGCCGGAGTCGCTGTTCCTGATGCTCACCAGCCAGGCCCGCGAGAGCCTCCGCGGCGTCGAGACGGTCATCGTCGACGAGGTGCACGCCGTGGCCGGCACCAAGCGCGGCGCCCACCTCGCGGTCACCCTGGAGCGGCTCGACGCGCTGCTCGACCGGCCAGCCCAGCGGATCGGGCTGAGCGCGACGGTGCGACCGCTGGAAGAGGTGGCGCGGTTCCTCGGCGGGTCCGCCCCGGTCGAGATCGTCGCGCCGCCCAGCACCAAGGAGTGGGACCTCCAGGTCGTCGTCCCGGTCGAGGACATGACCCAGCCGGGGGACTACGACGAGGAGTCGGAGGAGCCGACGAGGGCGCAGTCGATCTGGCCGCACGTCGAGGAGCACGTCGTCGACCTGATCGAGCGGCACAAGAGCACGATCGTCTTCGCCAACAGCCGCCGCCTCGCCGAGCGGCTCACGGCCAGGCTCAACGAGATCGCCACCGAGAGAGCGACCGGCGAGAGTCCGGAGCCGCACAAGATCCCGGCCGAGATCATCGCCCAGTCCGGGTCGAGCCGCGGCATCGAGGCGGTCATCGCCAAGGCCCACCACGGCTCGGTCTCCAAGGAGCAGCGCGCGCTCATAGAGGACGACCTCAAGCGCGGCCGGCTCCCCGCGGTGGTCGCGACCAGCAGCCTCGAGCTCGGCATCGACATGGGCGCGGTCGATCTGGTCATCCAGATCGAGAGCCCCCCGAGCGTCGCCAGCGCCCTCCAGCGGGTCGGCCGGGCCGGCCACCAGGTCGGCGAAGTCAGCCGCGGGGTGCTGTTCCCCAAGCACCGCGGCGACCTGGCCCAGACCGCGGTGGCGGTCCAGCGCATGCGGAGTGGCGCGATCGAGTCGCTCAGAGTCCCGACCAACCCGCTCGACGTGCTTGCCCAGCAGGTCGTGGCCGCGACGGCGATGGATGGCTGGCCTGTCGATGACCTCTACGACCTGATGAAGCGCACGGCTGGCTTCGCCCAGCTCCCGCGGTCGGCCTACGACGCGACGCTCGACCTGCTCTCCGGCCGCTACCCCAGCGACGAGTTCGCAGAGCTGAGGCCCCGCATCGTCTGGGACCGCGTGACAGGCACCCTCACAGGAAGGCCGGGCGCCCAGCGACTCGCGGTCACCAGCGGCGGCACCATCCCCGACCGCGGGCTGTTCGGGGTCTTCCTGGTGGGTGGCGAAGGCCCCGGCAAGCGGGTCGGCGAGCTCGACGAGGAGATGGTCTACGAGTCCCGGGTCGGCGACGTGTTCGCTCTCGGGGCGACCAGCTGGCGGATCGAGGACATCACCCACGACCGGGTCCTGGTCACGCCGGCGCCCGGAGTCCCCGGCCGGCTGCCGTTCTGGAAGGGCGACGCGCTCGGCCGCCCGGCCGAGCTGGGCGAGGCGGTCGGCGCCTTCACCAGAGAGCTCGCGGCCATGCCCAAGCACCAGGCCGAGCAGCGGGCGATGGCCGAGGGGCTCGACGCTTACGCCGCCGGCAACCTGGTCGGCTACCTCCACGAGCAGCTCGAGGCCACTCAGGTGCTGCCCAGCGACCAGACGCTGCTGGTCGAGCGCTTCCGCGACGAGCTCGGCGACTGGCGGCTCGTCGTGCACTCCCCCTACGGCACCCCGGTCCACGCACCATGGGCGCTGGCCATCAACGCCCGGCTGCGCGAGCGCTACGGCATCGACGGTCAGGCCGTGGCCTCCGACGACGGCATCGTGATCCGGATCCCCGACACCGACGCCGAGGCACCCGGCGGCGAGGTGATCGTCTTCGCTCCCGACGAGATCGACGACCTGGTCACCCAGGAGGTCGGCGGCTCGGCGCTGTTCGCGTCCCGGTTCCGCGAGTGCGCCGCCCGGGCGCTCCTGCTGCCGCGCCGCGACCCCGGCCGGCGCAGCCCGCTGTGGCAGCAGCGCCAGCGCAGTGCGGCCCTGCTCGAGGTCGCCAGTCGCTACCCGTCGTTCCCCATCGTCCTCGAAGCCGTCCGTGAGTGCCTCCAGGACGTCTACGACCTGCCTGCCTTGGTCGGGCTGATGCGGGCGGTCGACCAGCGCCGGGTCCAGGTCACCGACGTCTCGACCCAGAGCCCGTCGCCGTTCGCGCGCAGCCTGCTCTTCGGCTACGTCGCCCAGTTCGTCTACGAGGGCGACTCCCCCATCGCCGAGCGCAGGGCCGCCGCGCTCTCGCTCGACCAGGGACTGCTGGCCGAGCTGCTCGGCCGGGCGGAGCTGCGCGAGCTGCTCGACCCCGAGGTGCTGGCCGAGCTCGAGGCCGAGCTTCAGCGGCTGACGCCCGAGCGCAGGGCCCGGGGCGCCGAGGGCGTCGCCGACCTGCTCCGGCTGCTCGGCCCGCTCGGCGCTGACGAGGTCCAGGATCGCTGCGCCGAAGGAGTCGACGGACCCGAGGCCCTGGCGACCCTGGCCGCCACGAGGCGAGTGGTCGAGGTCCGGGTCGCCGGCGTCGAGCGCTGGGCCGCGATCGAGGACGTCGGCCGGCTCCGAGACGGGCTCGGCGTCGCCGTCCCACCCGGCACCCCCGACGCGTTCACCGACCCCGTCGACGACCCCCTGGCGGACCTGGTCTCCCGCTACGCCCGCACCCACGGGCCGTTCACCAACGACGACGTGGCCGCCCGGCTCGGCCTCGGCACCGCCGTGGTCCGCCTCACTCTCCAGCGGCTGGGCGCCCTGGGCCGGGTGCTCGACGGCGAGTTCCGGCCGGGCGCTTCCGGGCTGGAGTGGTGCGACGCCGAGGTGCTCCGCTCCCTGCGCCGCAGGAGTCTGGCGCGGCTGCGCAAGGAGGTCGAGCCGGTCCCGCCGGCCGCCCTGGGACGGTTCCTGGGCGCGTGGCAGCACATCGGCCGGCAAGCTCCGCGGCGTCGACGGCGTGCTCTCGGTGATCGACCAGCTCGCCGGTGCCCCGGTGCCCGCCAGCGCCCTCGAGCCGCTGGTGCTGGCCGCCCGGGTCCGCGACTACGAGCCGTCCTACCTCGACGAGCTCACCGCCGCCGGCGAGGTGCTCTGGGCGGGACATGCCTCGCTGCCCGGTGCCGACGGCTGGGTGAGCCTGCACCTCGCCGACCAGGCGCCGCTGACGTTGCCGGAGCACGAGCCCTTCGAGACTCTGCCGATTCAAGAGGGCTCGCTCCACCAGGCCGTCCTCGACGCGCTGGCACCGGGTGGCGCGTGGTTCTTCCGCCAGCTCGCCCAGCAGGTCGGCTCGACTGATGACAAGGCCCTGAGCGTGACCCTCTGGGACCTCGTCTGGGCGGGCCGGATCAGCAACGACACCCTCACGCCGCTCCGGGCACTCACCCGATCCGGCACCCCCAGCCACCGCACCAAGCGGCCGCCCGCCCGGCCCCGCATGGCCTCCACGCTGACTGGATCGAAGATGGGCCGCGGCGGCGCCTCGCTGCGCACCGGCCCGCCCGAGACCGCCGGCCGCTGGGCGCTGCTCCCCCAGCTCGACTCCGATCCGACGCGCCGCGCGCACGCCGCGGCCGAGCGGCTGCTCGAACGGCACGGTGTTGTGATCCGCGGTGCGGTGGTCAGCGAGCGCCAGCCCGGCGGCTTCGCGGCGGTCTACAAGGTGCTCTCGGCGTTCGAGGACTCCGGCCGCTGTCGGCGCGGCTACTTCGTCGAGGGGCTGGGCGCGGCCCAGTTCGGTACGGCGGGCGCGATCGACCGGCTCCGCACCTTCAGCGAGGTCGACGACGGCGGCAAGCCCTCGGCCGTCTGCCTGGCCGCCACCGACCCGGCCAACCCCTATGGCGCGGCCCTGCCCTGGCCCCAGAAGACGGCAGAGAGCGACCCTTCGACAGGCTCAGGACAAGGTGCCGGGCACCGGCCGGGCCGCAAGGCCGGCGCCCTGGTGGTCATGGTCGACGGCGAGCTGGTCCTCTACGTCGAGCGCGGCGGCCGCACGCTCCTCACCTGGAGCGACGACGCCGACCGGCTCGGGCTGGCGACCGCGTCGCTGGCCGAGGCGGCCCGGCGCGGCTCGCTGGGCCGGCTCACCGTGGAGCGGGCCGACGGCGCGGCCCTGCTCGGTGGCGGGTCCACCCCGCTGCGCGAGGCGCTCGACGCGGCTGGGTTCGTCGCGACCCCTCGAGGACTGAGGCTGAGGTCGTCCGGCAGTGCCTGAGGGTGACACCGTCTATCGCGCGGCCCGGCTCCTCGACCGCTCGTTGAGCGGGCAGGCGCTGGTGAAGACCGACTTCCGGGTGCCCCAACACGCCACCGCTGACCTCAG
The DNA here is from genome assembly GCA_963825455.1 of uncultured Actinomycetota bacterium. GTDB lineage: Bacteria > Actinomycetota > Actinomycetes > Propionibacteriales > Nocardioidaceae > Nocardioides. The sequence goes on along the minus strand of CAWGTG010000016.1, from coordinate 42,245 downwards.
CGGCGGCACCGTGGCCGAGACCATCTCGCGCGGCAAGCACCTGCTCACCCGCATCGACCGCGGCCCCGACGAGTGGACCCTGCACACGCACCTGAAGATGGAGGGCACCTGGAAGGTGCTCACGCCGCGCCAGCGGTGGCCCCGTCCGGCGCACACCGCTCGCGTCGTCCTCGAGACGGCCAGCGCCACGGCAGTGGGTTTCTCGCTCGGCATCGTCGAGCTGCTCGACCGCGCGGCCGAGGTCGACGTCGTCGGGCACCTCGGTCCCGACCTGCTCGGCCCCGACTGGGACGAGGAGCGCGCGCTGGCCAACCTCGATCAAGACCCAGAGCGCAGCCTGCGCGAGGCGCTGCTCGACCAGACCAACCTGGCCGGCATCGGCAACATGTACGCCGCCGAACTGTGCTTCACGTCCGGCGTGCACCCACAGACGCCGGTCGCGGCCGTGCCCGACCTGCGCCGGCTCGTCCGCCGGGCACACCGGATGCTCGAGCTCAACAAGGAGCGGCCGCACCAGTCCACCACCGGCGACCTGCGTGAGCGCGAGCGGATGTGGGTCTACCGCCGCGACCGGTCGCCGTGCCGTCGCTGCGGCACACCGGTGGCGGTGGAGCTGCAGGGACCGGCAGGACGGGAGCGGGCGTCGTACTGGTGCCCGTCCTGCCAGCCCCTTGCAGACCAGCTGTCAGCCGGCTAGGGCTGCTTGACCTTGATCACGAAGGTGTCCTGGCTGGCCGCCACCGTGGGAGAGCCGAGGTACTTCGCGGTCAGCGTGTTCTTGCCGACCTTGAGCTTCTTCGCCTTCTTCTCCGGGATCTTGATGGTGACCTTGCCGTTGCTCTTCAGGGTGCCGGTCCCGAGCAGCTTGCGGCCCAGGTAGATCTGCACCGTGCCGGCCGGAACACCACTGGCGGTGGTGACCGTGACCTTGGCCTTGAACTTGTGACCCTTGGTGATCTTCTTGGGCTTGGCCGAGGCATCGACCGCGGAGGCGGCCGGGCCGGGCGGAGCGCTCGTCACCGTCACCGTGGCCGTGTCGGTCGCCGTGAGCGCTCCGGCATCGGTCACCGCGACGGTGATCGTCTTGGCGCCGGCCGTCGCGTAGGTGTGGCTGAGCGCGAAGGTGTTCGGTCCCGCGTTCAGCGTGAGCGGCTGCGCGCCGCCACCGTCGCCGTAGTCCACGGTGGCGGTCACCGTGGCAGGCACGTCGTCGGTGAACGTCCCCGAGCTGGTGAACGGCGTCCCGGTGACCCCGGCGCCGTCCGGGCCGGCGTTGACGGTCGGCGCGGTGTTGGGCCCGCCCGGCACGATCGCGAAGTTGGCGTCGTTGACGTCGAAGAAGTAGTTGCCCACCGCCTCGACCTTGATCCGAGCCGTGGCTCCCACGGTGGTGATGCTGGGCAACGGGACCAGCTGTGACCCGTCGTTCGGCGTACTGGCCACCAGAACATCCGGGAACGTCAGCCCGCCATCGGTCGACAGGCTGATCTTCACGTTCTCCGCCAGCGCTGCCGTGTTGGTGCCGTTCACGTCCCACGTGACGTTCTCGGCCCCGGACGCCGGAGAGCCGGCGGTGGCGCGGGAGGTGACCTGGAACGGACCCGTGCCCTTGACCACGGTCACGACCACGTTGGCCGTGCTGAGCCCGCCCGGGTCGTCAGGAGCTCCGTCCGGCGTGAACTCGTCGCGCGCCGTGAGCCGGAAGTTCATCGCCCGAGTGGCGGGTGCTCCGACGTAACCATCTGTCGGCAGGAACTCCGAGAAGCAGTCAACCGTCGTCTGGCCGGGCGGCGGCGCGACCGGGCACGACCCGGTGGCGGCGTTGGTGTTGCCGGCCAGGATCTGCGCCAGGTCCGGGAAGGTCCGGGTCGGCGAGGTGCCGGCCAGGTTCTCGCCTGGTGAGTGGTACTCGAGCGTGCCCGAGGCCGAGACGGGCGCGGCGATCCCGAACTGGCGGAACAGCGGCCCGGCCGTCTTGGCGTTGCTGGTCAGCGACTCGGCCGACGATCCCGGGTTGTTCTGCTCCCACATGTAGGTGAGCGTGTCGCTGTTCGGGTCCGTCGCCGACCCGGTGAGCTCGAACGGCGTCCTGGCCGGGATCGACTTGTTCCCCAGCGCAGGCGCGGTGACGACGGGCGAGCTGTTGCCGCTGACCGCCACGACGCCCTGGTTGGTCTCCGGTCCACCGTTGACGATCGTTCCGGCGATCGGGGTGAACGCGGCAGGGACCACTGGCGTCACGATCAGCGACTTGATGTTTGTCGACCCGGTCCAGTTGGCCGTGAAGCCGGTGGCGGTGACCAATGCGGCCCCGTCATACCCAGTCACGGCGGGGAGCGCACCGGTAGCTGTGTTGATCGCCGTGGTGAGAGCCGCGGCATCGGTGGCTGGGGTGCCGCTCCACGTCACGATCTGCGGCGCACCACAGGCGGGAGCGCACGTGAGCGAGATCTGCTCGGCCGGGTCGAGGCCGAGGAACGCGACCGACTGCCGCTCGTTGAAGCTGGCTGGTGCGTTGGCGGTGGTGGCGGTGATCTCGTCCACGCTGCGCTGGGAGAAGTACGGGTCCGAGTGCGCCTGGAGGTTGTCCGCGCCGCAGATGCCGGCGTAGGCCATGATCGACGTGCCGGAGCCCGGCTCGACCGAGTTCGGGGCGTTCCTGTTGCCGGCGCAAACCTGGCTGTTGAAGGTGTGGTTGCCGCCCATCTGATGGCCGACCTCGTGAGCGACGTAGTCGATCGCGTAGAGGTCACCGTCGGGAGTCGGCAGTCCCGTGCAGCCGCTCGCCTTGTTCGAGTCGCCGATCACGCCGAGCCCGGCGATGCCGCCCCCTGCGTTCCCGAGACCGATGTGACCGATGTCGAAGTTCTCGGCGCCGATGATCTGTCCGAGCACGAAGACGTTGCGGTTCAGAGTGTCGCCGCCACAGTTGTCCACCTGGCCAGCGGTGTAACAGGCGCTAGCGCCGCAGGGCCCGTTGGTGCCCGTCATCTTGGCGGGGGTGTCGAGGTTGAGCTCGGTGTCGGTGCCCGCGACGAGCAGGAACTGGATGGCCAGGTCGTCGTTGTAGACCTCGTTGACGCGGGCCATCATCGTGGACTTCTCGGCGAAGACGTTCCCGGTGCCGAAGTACGTCGCGTACGTCGGGTCGGTCACGAAGGCCATCCGGTAGGTCCGCGTCGAGACGGGTCCGCCCGGGGTCGAGAAGTCGCTGCCGGTGGCCACCGATGCGACCGAGTCGACAGTCTTCTGGAGCTCCTTCTCGACGAAGCTGGACTTGGCGACCGTCGAGCCGCCGGCGTAGGAGAGGACCCGGTCCTCACCGCGCCGGTTGTAGGCGGGGTCGACGAGCCAGGTGATGCCGTCAGGCCGGCGAACGAAGGCGTGGAAGCCCATCGGCGTGACGTCGAGACTGATGCTGCTGCCGTCGGCGTCAGCGCCGGAGTAGGTACGGATCTCGGGGTGTGCCGCCTGGAGCTCCGGCTCCATGACCGAGTGCTCCACAACGGTGAACGTCGTCATCGTCCCGGCGGGGTCGGGAATGGTGATCCGCGCCTCGCTCCCACTCCCGAGCTGGGCGCGAAGCCCGTCGAGGTCGACGCGGTACGCGCTGTAGTCAGCAGGCCGGACGCGCACGTCCTGGCCCTTGCCGACGTCGAAGCCGGACATCGGCTTGAACAGCGCGCCGTCGTCGGCCGCGGAAGCCGTATTTGTCGCGGTCGTGACCGCGATCAGGGGGACAAGAAAGAGGGCAGCGAGGAGGGCGATGAGTCGCCGGGGCGTCGTCACGGGCGACAACGTAACCCTAACTACGCGGCGCTGGCGACAACCTCGGAGCTCGAACTTGTGCTGGTCAAGGCTTCCTCGAGAGCGACCAGGTCGGACACCTCGCTGAGCATCACGGACAGCGGCAGGTCTAGAGCTGAGCAGAGCGAGGCGAGCAGCTCCGAGGAGGCTTCCTTCTGGCCGCGCTCGATCTCGGAGATGTAGCCCAGGCTGACCCGGGCCTCGGCGGAGACCTCGCGCAGCGTCATGCCGCGACGCATCCGCTGAGCGCGGAGCACATCGCCGAGCAGTCGGCGGAACAGCACCATGCGCGTCTCCTTTCCTCGTCGCAGGGTGCAACGCTACCCGAGCCGTGCATCTTCCCGTGGCTCATCCACGGCCTGCGGTGGAAAGCATGCCCTCGAGCGCCGACAGTGCCTCCACGCAGGTGCGGTCCTGGATCGCCTCCCGGCCGCCCACCAGCTCCAGGGCGACCGCGGTCGACACTCCGGGTCCGACCAGCCCGACGTGCACGGTCCCGGGCGGGTGGCCGTCCTGCCCGTCGGGGCCGGCCACTCCCGTGGTCCCGATCCCCCAGCCTGCCCCGGTGACCCCAGCGGCACCCCGGGCCATGGCCAGTGCGCACTCGGCCGAGATCACGCCGTACCGCTCGACCAGGGCCGCCGAGACGCCGAGCAGCTCCTGCTTCACCGAGGTCGCGTAGGCGACGACGCCCCCGACGTAGCTCTTGGACGCGCCGGGTACGCCGGTCAGGGCGGCAGCCAGCCGGCCCCCGGTCAGCGACTCCGCGGTCGCCAGGGTCTCGCCCCGCTCCTGGAGCAGGGCGAGCACTCGGGCGGGAAGCTCCATGGCTACGACTCTAGAGTCGGAGCATGGCGCTGCCGATCGAGGACTACGCGATGATCGGCGACCGGCGGACGGCGGCGCTGGTCGGCAACAACGGCTCGGTGGACTGGCTCTGCCTGCCGAACTTCGACTCCGCGGCCTGCCTGGCCGGACTGCTCGGCACCGACGACCACGGTCACTGGCAGCTGGTCCCCGACGGCAGCTACACGACCGAGCGCCGCTACGTCGGCGCGTCGGCGGTCCTGGAGACGACGTTCACGACCAGTGACGGGGTGGTCACGCTGACAGACCTGATGCCGCGTCACGACGACCGTGCCGATCTCGTCCGCAAGCTCAAAGGCGTCCGCGGGACGGTCCGGATGCGGCACGAGTGGCGGGTCCGGCTCGACTACGGCCTGGTCCGGCCGTGGGTGCGGCGTACGACGATCGACGGCGAGCCCGTGATCACCGCAACGGGCGGGCCGGACCTCCTGGTGCTGCGCGGGCCCCGGCTGCCGAAGGCTGGTGACGGCACCCACAACGACGAGTTCGACGTCACCGAGGGGGACGAGCTGGTCTTCTCGATGACGTGGTTCCCGTCGTACGCCGAGCCCACCGACCTGGGGGTGTCTCACGACCGGATCGAGGAGACGATCCGGGAGGACGAGGAGTGGGCGGCACGCTGCACCACCGACCTGCCGCACGCCGACGTGGTGCGTCGCTCCCTGCTCACGCTCCGGTTGATGACCGACGAGGTCACCGGCGGGATCGTCGCGGCTCCCACCACCTCGCTGCCCGAGGACTTCGGGGGTGAGCGCAACTGGGACTACCGCTACTGCTGGCTCCGCGACTCGGCGCTCACCCTCGACTCCCTGGTCCAGGCCGGCTACACCGAGGAGGCCGACCTCTGGCGGAACTGGCTGCTGCGCACCATCGCGGGTGACCCCGGCCAGATGCAGGTGCTGTACGCCGTCGACGGCAGTCGCCGGATCACCGAGGTGACCCTCGACCACCTGCCCGGCTACGCCGACTCCCGGCCGGTCCGGATCGGCAACGGCGCGGTCATGCAGGTGCAGCTCGACGTGCTGGGCGAGGTGATGCACGCGCTGGAGAAGGTCCGTCAGTCCAAGCGACGACCGAAGCACGAGGCGTGGCCGCTGCAACGCGCGCTGGTCGCCGACCTCGCCGGGCGCTGGCGCCAGCCGGACCACGGGCTCTGGGAGATCCGCGGCGAGCCGCAACAGTTCACCCACTCGCGGGTGATGGTGTGGGTCGCCCTCGACCGAGCGGTGCGGGCGATGGAGGACTACGACCTGCCCGGGCCGCTCGAGGAGTGGCGGACGGTGCGAGACGAGGTCCGTGACGACGTCCTGGAGCACGGCTACGACGCCGAGCGCGGCACGTTCGTCCAGCACTACGCGACGAAACACGTGGACGCCTCGCTGCTGGTGCTCCCGCTGGTCGGCTTCGTCGACGGCGACGACCCGCGGATGCTCGGCACCATCAAGGCCATCGAGGAGGACCTCGTCTACGAAGGGCTGGTGCTGCGCTACCGCACCGAGAGCGGCGTGGACGGCCTCCCCGGCGACGAGCACCCGTTCGTCGCCTGCTCGTTCTGGCTGGTCTCGGCGTACGCCGCCGCCGGCCGGGTTGACGACGCGCACGCTCTCTTCGACCGGCTGGTCGAGCTGCGCAACGACGTCGGGCTCCTGTCCGAGGAGTACGACCCCGTCCGGCGGCGGATGGTCGGCAACTTCCCCCAGGCGTTCAGCCACCTCGCCCTGGTCCGGGCGGCGTTCTACCTCGCCGAAGCCGACGCGCGGGCCGGCGCCGCCGCCGCCGGTGGTTGAGGCGGGCGCTCTGCGCCCGTCTCGAGACCTCGCCAGAACAGGCTGGGACTCGATCACCGCTCATCGAGCTTGTCGAGATGCCCGAAGGGTCGGCTCCCAGCGTTCGCTGCGGTGGTCTCGACAGGCTCGACCTGCCCGGCGCGAGTCCCCAGCGCTAGGTTGCGAGGATTCGAGCTTCGGTTGCTGCGCAACCTCCTCAACCACCGGAGCACCGGAGCACCGGAGCACCGGAGCACCGTCCACCCCAGCGACGCAGAGGGCCGGGAGCGGCTGTCGCCACTTCCGGCCCCCTGGGCTGGTTCAGGTCACTTCACCGTGAAGGTCACCTTGGTCTTGCTGCCCTCGAGCAGCGCGCTGCCGAGGTACTCCACCTTCACCTTGTGGGTGCCCTTGCCGAACTTTCCGAGGTTGAGCGTCAGCTTGCCGTTCTTGAGGGTCTTGGTGACGGTCTCGCCGTCGACCTTGATCTTCACCTGGCCGGTGGCCTCGACGCCGTGGTCGCCCTCGACGTCGATCTTCAGCTTGACCTTCTTCTTCGGCGTCACCTTCTTCGGCTTCACCTTGGCCTCGGTGGTCGAGCCGGCCTTGCTCACGTTCACCGTGAACGCGTCCGTGCTCGGGTTGAGGTTGGGGTTGCCGGAGTAGTCCGCGGTCAGTGCCGCGGCGCCCGGCGCCAGCGACCGGGCCGGGAGGGTGATCGTCGCCACCCCGCTCACGACCGTGCCGACGCCCAGCGTGACCGCACCGTTGCGGACCGTGACCGTGCCCGTCGGGGTGACTCCCGCGGGAGCCCCCACGTTCGCCGTCACGGTGACGGAGAGGCCGTACTCCACCGACACGTCACCGGCCGCGACGGTCGACGCCGCCTTGGTCGTGGTCAGCGTCAGCGTCGTGTCGGACTCGTCGTGTGTCGCGTCACCGGCGTACTCGACCGTGAGCGTCTTGGTGCCGACCGGGAACGTCTTGGCCGGAACCGTGATGGTCGCCTTGCCGGCGGCATCGAGGGTGGCCGTCCCGAGCGACGTGGCCCCGTCGAACAGCTCCACGCCCCCGGACGGGGTCGTCGCCCCGCCGCTGACGGTCACCGCGATGGGCGCCGCCTGGCCATAGACGATGGACACGTCGGGAGCCGCCACGGTGGTGCCGGCCTGGCTGATCGGCACCGTCACCGTGCTCGTCGTACCCGTCGTGGCACCACTCAGGGTCAGCGTCAGCGAGGTGATGGCATCGTTCGGCACCACCACGTCGACGGACGCCTTGCCCACGATGTCGAAGCCGGGCAGGGACGCTTGGGGAGCGTTGTCGAGCGGGAAGGTGCCCAGGGTCGTGGCACCCGCCTTGACGACGACGTCGGTGTCCTTGGTGTCGAGGGCGTTGGTCATGGACCACGACGACACGTTGAACAGGACGTGGTCGCCCGGCGCATAGCTCGCCGGAGCGCCGGCCGGGAAGGTGATCCCGACACCGTTCTGCTCGTAGTCAGGATCGACCGTGTCGCCACCGCTGCCGAACGCAGCCATGTAGTCGACCATCGCCTGCAGGTCGGTCTGGCCGGTGTCCTGCTTGCCGGCGCCACCGTTGAACGCGGCGAAGTTGTCGCCGCCCGTGGCGAGGAAGGAGTTGACCGTGACCGAGTAGGTCGTGGCCATCTCGATCGGTGTCCCGTCCAGCCACATTCCGGTGATCCGGGAGCCCTCGGCCAAGGTGTCGTCGAAGGTGTAGGTGAAGCCCTTCGAGATACCGAGCTTGAGGAACGGCCGGGACGCGCCGACGGGCTGCCACTGCTGCTCCAGCGCCGCCTTGATCTGCGTACCCGTGAGATCCATGTTGACCAGGGTGTTGGCGAACGGCTGGACCACCGCGGCCTGCTGGTAGGTCACGGTCCGCGGGAACGGATCCGTGCCCGTCCCGACCATGTCCTGGCGTAGACCACCCGGGTTCATGAACGCGATCTCGGCCTCACCCGACTCCGGGTTGCGAGTGGCCCACTTCTGGACCTCCGCGACCAGGTTGCCGAGCGTCGACTCCGCGCCGCGGTTCTCGGTCGTCCCGTCGGCGATCTTGCCGCGGAAGAACGGACCACCGATCTGGCCAAGTGGCTGGGCACCGAGCACCGCGGCGTTCGCCACGGCTGCCGTGACGATGCTGGCCGTGCCCGGGTCCTCCGGGTAGTTGATGCAGGCCGTCGAGTTCGCGCACGACTTCAGCGCCAGGATCGCCTGCTGCTTCGCCGTGACCTCGCCGGTGGCGTTGTCGACGGTGAACACCAGCTGGTTGAGGTTGGTGCCGTACTGGCCCGCCGAGACCACCGGGCGCTCGGTCACATCCCGCCCTTCGGTCACCCAGCCGGGCACCGAGAACGAGCAGTTGTAGGCCAGGTGGGTGTGCCCGGACACGATCCCGTCCACGTTGTCGTTGACTCCGGTGATGATCGACCCGAAGTCGGAGGTCGGGACGTCGTCCATCGTGGCGCAGTCGGTGCTCGGAGCACCCTCGTGCACGAGCACTATCACCAGGTCGGCACCATCGGCCTTGAGCAGGTCCGCCTCGTCGTTGACCTCGTCGACGATGTCGGTGACGTGGATGTCCTCGATGCCGCCCGGCGAGACCAGCTCTGGCAGGTGCTCGGTGACGGCGCCAACGAAGCCGACCTTCACGTCGCCGAACTCCTTGGTCCAGCTCGGCAGGATGGGCCGGCTGTCGTCGCTGTTCAGGCGAACGTTGGCCGCGAGGTACTGCCACTCGGCCCCGCCCCGCGGGTTGGTGGTCGGGTCGTACGGCGCCATCACGCGGTTGACCAGGTCGTCGAAGCCCTGGTCGAACTCGTGGTTGCCCACCGAGGAGACCTCGAGGCCCGCCGAGTTGAGCGAGTCGATGGTCGGCTTGTCCTCCGCGATGAACGACTCGAACGTCGAGGCGCCGATCAGGTCACCCGCCGCAGCGAAGACCGTGTCGGGGTTCTGCGCTCGCAGCTGCTTGACCGCGCCGGCCATCACGGCCGCACCCGCCGAGGCCGATGCCGCGTCGTTCTGGATCCGGCCGTGGAAGTCGTTCGTGGCCAGGATCTGGACGTCGGTCGTCGTACCGTTCACGTCCGGCACATCGATGCCGATGATCTCGGGGTTGTGGTCGGAGGCGCTGAACGGGCCGGGCTGGTACAGCAACGGCGTCACGTAGTTGTAGCGGGCGTACTGGTTGAAGACCGTCTCGTTCGCGTTGACCTCCCAGATGTCCACTCCGGTGACCATGGTCTCGGCCGCGGCGTTCGCGAAGACGTGGTCGAGCGAGCCCGACATGCCGTCGAAGCTGTAGCTCTCCTCCTCGGGGTCGTCGGTCGACTCGAGGTTCGACCACGGCGTGATCGCGTCGTCGGTGAGGACCTGGACCGGGTCCTCCTCGCTGTAGGAGTTGAAGTCACCGGTGAGGAAGACCGCGTCGACACCGCGCTCGGTCGCGAACGCGTTGGCGAAGGTGTTCAGGGCCTGGGCCTGACGGGTCCGGTCACCGTTGTAGGCACCCTGACCGGTGTCCACGTTGTCCCCGGTCGCGCCGCTGGCGCTCTTGGACTTGAAGTGGTTGACGACGACCGCGAAGCCCTCGGCGTTCGGTGCACCCTTGGCCTTGAACGCCTGTGCCAGCGGCTCGCGTGCGTTCGCGAACGGCGCCGAGTTGGTGAGGATCTTCGACGTGCCGACCAGGGAGACCGTCTCCGGGTTGTAGATGAACGCCGTCCGGATCACGTCCTCGTCCGCGACCAGTGGCCGGTCGGCGGCGAGGGGCGACTGGGCGAAGGCCCACCGCATGGTGCCCGCGTCTTCGTTGAGGGCCGCGACCAGGTTGGCGACCGCCTCGTCGCGGTTGGTGCCGTCGACCTTGAGGCTGTTCTCGATCTCCTCGAGGGAGACGATGTCGGCGTCCATGGTGTTGATGGCGCTGACGATCTTCGCCTGCTGGCGCTCGAAGCTCACCTGGTTCCAGGCACCGCGCGGGCCGTTGCCGTCGCAGCTGTTCACGGCGATCGGGTTGCCGTCCTTGTCGTTGAAGGCCGTGCAGGTGCCGGGGCCGGCGTCCCAGTCCACCCCGAGCGTGGTGAAGTAGTTGAGCACGTTGAACGTGGCCAGCTCGAGGTCACCACCAACAGTGGCAGGCGTGGCCGGACGGTCCTGCTCGAACTGCGGCTGGGAGGCTGCCGGCTCGCCGACCACCGTGGTCGTCGGCTGGATCTTCCAGCCGAACCGGTAGTCGAGGACGACGGGCTGCGGGAAGGTCACCCCGGCGCCGACCCGGACCTGGTGGTCGACGGTGAACCACGGGATGGTCTGGTTCGTCTGCCCGGTGCCACCGGTGTTCCAGAACGTCGTGCTGGAGCCGTCGTCGAGGACCAGCCGGTGCGCGTTGTTGAACGCGACCTTGTTGGCGATCCCCGCCGTGTCGGAGAAGTCGATGGTCTCGGTCGGGGAGATCAGGGGGATGGTCGAGTTCGCGGCCAGGCCGATCTCGCCGAAGAAGCTGGAGCTGCCGGAGCTCGGCGGGTTGGTGACCGACCCGTCGAAGGCGTCGGTGACGGTGTAGTCGCCCGCTGGCTGGAACAGCTCGCCCTCGACCTCCTCCTTGGCGGTGTCGAGCTCGGCCAGCGTCGGGCAGGCACCCAGGGTGCAGCCGCTGCCCGGGATCGTGGTGTTCGCCACCACGGCGGGGAGCGCCGCGATGTCGGTCACCGAGTCAGCGGTGATCTCGGTGAGCGTGTTGGGGGCGGTGCCGAACTCGGAGACCGCGCCCGTCACCTCGACCGAGTCGCCGATGGCGAGGGTGGCGTCGTCGAAGGTCGGGGTGAACACGAAGAGTGCGTCCGAAGCGCCGGGGCTGGCGTCCGCGCCGGGCGTCTGCAGGTAGAAGCCGTTGAAGCCCCCGGTCGGGAACAACGCGGTCACCACGCCCTGCGTGATCGCGGTCTGTCCCACCAGCGGCGACGCGGAGCCGGTCCCCTGGATGTCGGCGATCGGGATGAGGCCAGCTGCCGCGCTGATGTCGAAGTCGAACTCGACGTCGTCGGTCGCGGGCGTTGTCGCGTCGTCGGTCACCGTGGCGGTGACGGTGTTGTCACCCTCGGTCGTCGGCGTGCCGGAGACGGTGCCGTCCGCTTCGACGTCGATGCCGTCAGGAAGGCCGGTCGCGTCCCACGTGTACGGCGGAGTGCCGCCGGTCGCAGCGAGGTCGAACGGCGTGATCGCCACACCGACCTGGCCGGTCTTGTCACCTGGGTCGGTCGCCGCCAGCGGCTCGTCGACCGGGGTGGAGGCCACCGGGCTGGGGGTCCCCAAGGTGAAGTCGACGCTGTTGTTGTCGGTGTCGGCACCCGTCGCGGACCGCGACACAGACGTGGTGATCGTGGTCGCGGGGGTCGCCGCGGTCTCGGAGCTGTTCGCGGTCCCGTAGCCGACGAAGTCGATCACGTCGGTCACCGTGTGCATGGCGGCACCGACCGCGACGATCGGGGCGACCCCGTTGACGAGCATGACCTGGCCGTTGGCCTGCGCCATGTTGAGCAAGTCGCTCTCGAAGTCAGGAGTGGGCAGGTCGCCGCCTGCCGGCGTCGCGTTGGGCGCGCTCACGTCGACGAGGTAACTGTCGTTGGCCGGTACGTCGTCGTCGGGCAGCGGCAGGATGCTCACGTTGCCCGGCGTCCCGTTGAAGCCGGTTGCGCGGTACTGCAGTGACAGTCCGTCCAGCGGCAGTGGGGCCGCGGTCGGGTTGTACAGCTCGACGAAGTCGGTCTTGTACGACGCGGTCGCGTTGGAGGAACCGCCGCCGCCGTACACCTCCCGGATCACCAGGGCGGTGCCTCCGGGGTTCGCTTCTGCGGCGGGAGGTGCGAAGAACTGGAAGCCGGCGAAGGTCAGCACGGCTGAGGTCAGAGCGGCGAGGCGGGCGCGACGGTGCGACCGGGTTGAACGCATGAAGAGTCTCCAAGGTGGGTTTGAGAGACGACTTCATCGAGGCGGGGAAGGGTCTCGAACGAGGTCGACGCAATGGTGTGCAGACGGTCCCGAGGCTGGGAACCGTATGCGTTACCGACGGCCCGAGACCGCACAGGTGGATGAACTCTCTGTGACGAACCGGACCCCGTCAAGCCCGGAGGCCGTGTCTAAGAGATAACGGTCAGAAATGACTAGGACAGGTCATTCTGAGGTTCACCCCTAAGAGTGTGCCGCTGCTTCCAGACTCCCGAGAAGAACTGCGCACCCGAGACCACGGTGAGCACGACCGCGACGGCGAGGAAGGCCACTGCCAGGTAGTAGAGGAGATCGCCCGGCGTCTCCATCCACCCCGGCAGGTCGGGGTCGCGCAGTGGCAGGACCAGGCCGCTGAGCCCGATCACCTGGAAGGTGGTCTTCAGCTTCCCGAGCGAGTCGGCGGCGATCACCACCTTCTTCAGCACCGAGAGCCGGAGCAGGGTCACGCTCCACTCCCGGACCAGCACCAGGATGGTCACCGCCCACCACCAGGGGCTCTCGAAGATGACGGCCAGGCCGACGAAGGCCATCCCGGTCATCGTCTTGTCGGCGATCGGGTCGGCGATCTTGCCGAAGTCGGTGATCAGCCCGCGGCTGCGGGCGATGTCGCCGTCGACCTTGTCGGTGATCATCGCGACCACGAAGATCACGAACGCCGTCACCCGCCAGGCGACGGACTCACCGCCGTCCACCAGCAGCGCGGCGCCGAAGAACGGCACCAGCGCGATCCGCACCGTGGTGAGGACGTTGGGCAGGTTGAGGTTGCTCGGCTTCTCGGCCGACACGTCGCTCACAGTGGCGCCGCCACCAGGTCGACTCCTTCGGTCTCGATGACTCGAGCCCGCACCATGTCACCCACCGGCGCCCGGCGGATCATCGAGGTCGTCCCGTCGACTTCGGGACCCTGGTGCTCGGCCCGACCGACCGTGTCCCACTCGGAGTTCTCCTCGATGAGCACCACGATCTCCTCACCGACTCGTTCCTCGGCCCGCTGCGTGGTCAGCTCCTCGACGAGGTCGGCGACCCGTGCAGTCCGAGCGCGGACCTCGTCGGCGTCGAGCTTGTCGTCGTACGTCGCGGCCTCGGTGCCGTCCTCGTCGGAGTACCCGAAAACGCCGACCACGTCGAGGCGGGCGGCGATCAGGAAGTCGCAGAGCGTGTCGAGGTCCTGCTCGGTCTCGCCGGGGAAGCCGACGATGACGTTGGAGCGGACGCCGGCCTCCGGTGCGAGCGAGCGGACCTGGTCGAGCAGGCCGAGGAAGCTCTCGGGGTCGCCGAACCGGCGCATCCGGCGGAGCACGGTGTTGCTGGCGTGCTGGAAGGAGAGGTCGAAGTACGACGCCACACCCGGCGTGTTGGCGATCGCCTCGAGCAGCCCTGGCCTGATCTCGGCCGGCTGGAGGTAGGAGGCGCGGACCCGTTCCACTCCTTCTATGGACGCCAGCTCCGGCAGCAGCGTCTCCAGGAGGCGCAGGTCGCCGAGGTCCTTGCCGTACGACGTGGAGTTCTCGCTCACGAGGAACAGCTCCCGCACGCCGTCCGCGGCCAGCCACCGGGCCTCGTCGAGCAGGTCGGTGGGTCGCCGGCTCACGAAGGAGCCGCGGAACGACGGGATCGCACAGAACGTGCAGCGCCGGTCGCAGCCGGACGCCAGCTTGAGGGGCGCCATCGGGCCGGCGGTGAGGCGCGACCTGGGGGCCACCGGCGCCGCGCTCCGGTCGGTGGGCGAGATGGGCAGCAGCCGGCGCCGGTCCTGCGGCGTGTGCGGATGCAGCTTCTCCCCCGCCACGATGGAGCGCAGCCGCGCCGCGATGTCGGGGTAGTCGTCGAAGCCGAGCACCGCGTCGGCCTCGGGCAGCGACTCGGCCAGCTCAGCGCCGTACCGCTCCGCCATGCAACCGACCGCGACGACCGCCTGCGGGCCGCCTTGGCCCTTCAGGTCGGCGGCCTCGAGCAGCGCGTCGACACTGTCCTTCTTGGCCTGCTCGACGAACCCGCAGGTGTTGACCAGCACGGTGTCGGCAGCGGCCGGGTCGTCGACCAGCTGGAACCCGTCGGCGGCAAGGCGACCGGCGAGCTCCTCGGAGTCGACGTCGTTGCGCGCGCAGCCCAGCGTCACCACGGCGACCGACAGCTGCTGATCCACCCGAGTCAGTGTGCCTACCCCGGGTAGGGAGCGCGAATCGCGCCAGCTCCGCAGCCCGCGCTGGGACTCGACCACCGCTCATCGAGCCTGTCGAGATGTCCGCAGGATGGGCTCCCAGCGCAGGCTGCGGCGGTCTCGACAAGCTCGACCAGCGGTGCTCGACCCGGGTGCACGCGTTGGGGTCCCAGCTACCTGCCCGTGAACACGTCCTGCGCGGGCTGGCCGGTCTTGCCGATCGCACCGTGGTCGTTGCCTCCGACGTTCACCTCGAGCGAGCCGTCGGTGGTCTGGATCCGGACCGGCGGCGAGACCTGCAGTGTGCGGCTCTGGCCGAAGGCGAGCGAGCCGGTGAAGACGACCTTGCCGGTCCCGTCGCGCACCACGACGTGCGCGCCACCGCCGGCGGCGGTGAGCACGACCGAGGCAGGCGCCGCGGCCTGGCCGCCACTGGTCAGACCGGCCGACCCGTCGGCGAGGCTGGGCGACGACGGCGAGGCGGTGGTCGGGTGGTCCATCACCAGCCGGGCCACCGACCAGGCCAGCACCACCGTCATCACGGCGGCGACGATCACCGACCAGTTCGGTCCGCCCCTGGTGCCGCGGATCGGGCCGCCCCGGCCGGTGGCGAGCTCGGCCTCGAAGATCCGGCGTGGGTCGATCGGCGCGTCGGCGTACGTGTCGTCGTAGGTCGCCAGCAGCGGCGCCACGTCGACGCCGAGAACCCGGGCCAGGGTGCGCAGGTGGCCGCGGGCGTAGAAGTCACCGCCGCACGGCACGAAGTCGTCGATCTCGATCGCTTCGATGACGTGCGGGCGGATCCGGGTCCGGTCGGCGAGCTGGTCGATCGAGAGCCGCAGCCGTTCGCGGGCAGCGACGAGCTGGGGGCCGATCACCGGGTCGACGGTCTCGAGCGCGGCCAGGTCGTCGATCACGAAGGTCGTGGTGGCGCTGGGGATGGCGGGGAGCTCGAGCGACTGGGTGGCCTCGGGGACCCAGTCGTGGTCGCGCTCGACGTCGGCGCGGATCGCGGGACGCATCTCGCGGAGCGGGCTCGGCGTCGGGCTGGCGACCACCGCGTCCGGGTCGTCGTCCTGCTCGAAGTAGTCGGAGAGATCGGCAGGGACGGGTGCAGCATCATCGATGGAGTCGCCGGCACCGGGGACGACCTCGACGATCTCGCAGCGGCCGTCTGCCAAGTGAGCCAGAGCGCCGCTCAGGTCACCGCCCGCGCCGAGCACCCGGGTGGTGAGGCCGAGGGGCATGGCGAACGGCGCCCCCAGCATCCGTTGGGTGAGCCGGGCGTGCCGTCGCCCGGCCGGCCCGAGCATCGCCAGCTCGCCCTCGAGCTCGCGCGGGAACAGCACCAGCCGGCCGTCGCGGACCACGTGACGGCGCGCGGCGTACTCGACCTCCTCGAGGTCCGTCCACGCCATCCCGCGCCAGGTCCGGCCGAGCCGGATCCGGACGCCGTGCGAGTCCGCGACCAGAAGCGGCATCCGTGAGTCGAGGAAGGAGAAGATGTGCGCCCAGGTGAGCCCCGCCAGCCCGAGGCAGAGCACCCAGTCGAGGACGTGGTCGAACTCGGTGACAGCGCGGGCGAAGAACGCCGCCGACAGCAGCGCGCTCACGCCCGCCAGCACCACGGAGACCCGGCCGTTGCGACGGACGATGACCTCGTCGACCTCCGGCTCGTCGGGGATGCTCGCCCAGCCGGGGTGCTCGGGCCGGTCGGCCACCGCCGGTCGCTCGGCGGTGTCGATCTGGTCGGACTCGGGGCTCAGCAGGTCGGTCATCGCACTCCCCTAGTTCCCGTTCTGCAGCGTCATGATCACGGCGTCGACCTCGTCCGGCTTGACCAGTACGTCGCGGGCCTTCGAGCCCTCGCTCGGGCCGACCACGCCGCGGCTCTCGAGGATGTCCATCAGGCGGCCGGCCTTGGCGAAGCCGACCCGCAGCTTGCGCTGCAGCATCGACGTCGAGCCGAACTGCGTGGACACCACGAGCTCGACCGCCTGGATCACCAGCTCGAGGTCGTCGCCGATGTCGTCGTCCAGCTCGCGCTTGGCCGCGGTCGGCACGGTGACGTCCTCGCGGTAGGTCGGCGCCAGCTGGGCCTTGCAGTGCTTCACGACCGCGTGGATCTCGGCCTCGCTCACCCACGAGCCCTGGACCCGCACCGGCTTGGACGCCCCCATCGGCAGGAACAGACCGTCACCCTGGCCGACCAGCTTCTCCGCGCCGGGAGTGTCGAGGATGACCCGGCTGTCGGCGAGTGACGAGGTCGCGAACGACAGCCGCGACGGCACGTTGGCCTTGATCAGGCCGGTGACCACGTCGACCGACGGCCGCTGGGTCGCGAGCACGAGGTGGATGCCGGCGGCCCGGGCGAGCTGCGTGATGCGGACGACGGCGTCCTCGACGTCGCGCGGCGCCACCATCATCAGGTCGGAGAGCTCGTCGACGATCACCAACAGATAGGGGTACGGCGTGAGCTCGCGCTCGCTGCCGGCCGGCACCTGGGCCTTGCCCGACCGCACCGCCTTGTTGAAGTCGTCGATGTGCCGGAAGCCGAAGTTGGCGAGGTCGTCGTAGCGCATGTCCATCTCGCGTACGACCCAGGCCAGCGCTTCGGCGGCCTTCTTGGGGTTGGTGATGATCGGGGTGATCAGGTGCGGGACACCCTCGTAGGCGTTCAGCTCGACCCGCTTCGGGTCGATCATGATCATCCGGACCTCGTCGGGCGTGGAGCGCATCAGGATCGAGCAGATCATCGAGTTGATGAAGCTCGACTTGCCCGACCCGGTGGCGCCGGCGACCAGCAGGTGCGGCATCTTGGCGAGGTTGGCGACCACGAAGCCGCCCTCGACGTCCTTGCCGAGACCGCAGACCATCGGGTGATGGTCGCCGCGCGCGGTCCCCGACCGCAGCACGTCGCCCAGCGAGACGATCTCCTTGTCGATGTTGGGGATCTCGATGCCGATCGCGGACTTGCCCGGGATCGGGCTGAGGATCCGGACGTCGGCCGAGGCCACGGCGTAGGCGATGTTCTTGGAGAGCGCGGTGACCTTCTCGACCTTGACCGCCGTGCCGACCTCCACCTCGTAGCGAGTCACGGTCGGGCCGCGGGTGTAGCCGGTCACCTGCGCGTCGATGTCGAACTCTTCGAGGACCGTGGTGAGGCGGCCGACCACGTCGTCGCTCGCCTTGGAGCGCGCCTTGTGCGGCGAGCCGGGCTTGAGCATCTGGTTGCCGGGCAGGTGGTAGACGACGTCGCCGGACAGCGCGAGCTGCTCGACCCGGTCGGGCAGCGGCGCGTGCGGCGGCGGCTCGAGCTCGGACGCCGTGTCGGAGGACGGGTCGGCCGCCGCGTCGGCCGCCGGCACCGGCTCGATGCCGGACGCCTGGGTGTCCTCGAGGCCGATGCCGGTGTCTGCGAGGTTCTTGCGGCGGCGCCGGAGCAGCGGACTGTCGTAGGCCGGTTCGCCCATCAGCGGGTCGATCTCGCCGGTCGCGTCAAGGTCGGTACGCCGTCCGCGGCCGCGCATCGGCCGGGTCGCGGTCTCGCCGTCCTCCTGGCGCTCGCGTCCGAGCGCGCGGTCGCGGGCCGCGGCCAGGCGCCGGGGGACCTGGTAGAGCGGGGTGGCGGTGATGACCAGGACGCCGAAGACGCAGAGGAGCAGCAGGAGCGGCACCACGACGTACGGCGTGCGGAGCAGGTCGAGGAGAAGAGAGGAGACGACGTAGCCGACTGCGCCGCCGCCCTCGCGCAGCGGGCCGGCATCGCCGGAGACCGGCTGCGGGTTGCCCTCGGCGACGTGCACGATGCCGAGCAGCCCCAGCCCGAACGCGCTCCAGCCGACGACCTGCCGGCCGGCCGGGCCGTTGCGGATCGGGTCGCGCAGGTTGCGCCAGCCGACCACGAGCAGCATCAGCGGGACCAGCCAGCCGACCTTGCCGACGGTGCCGGTGACGGCGACGCGGACCGCACCCATGACAGGGCCGCCGAGCTGGAACCAGACAGCGGCCGCGCTGATGACCGACAGCGCGAAGATGAAGAGACCGACACCGTCGCGGCGGTGCTCGGGCTCGAGGTCGCGGGCGCCGTGGCCGATCCCGCGGGCCACCGCGCCGATGCCGTGGGCGACGGCGAGCCAGACGGCGGCGACGGCGCGGAACACGGTGTCGAAGAACCTGGCGATCGGTCCCCTGCCGGTGCGGACCGCACGGGGCGCGGGGCGCCGGTTGCGGCTGGCCGCCCCCTTGCCCCGGCGCGCGGGAGACTTCCGCGTCGACTTCTTCTTCGACGCGGTCCGGCTCTGGTTCCGGGTACTCCGAGCACGCGTCGTAGAGGAGCTGCCTCTGCTTCGCGAACCCGGCGGGGAAGACGTACGGGTCGCCACGTCAACACCCTAGGCAATCGTCACTCCAGTCACAGGGACCCCACTGGTGCGTGTCGTGCCGGGGCCGGAATCCCCGGCTGGCCGGGGAATTTGTCACCTGTCGGGGGTTGCAACCCCTGACAAGCGCCAGAAACGCCCGACAAGTACGCCGCGCAGCCCGGTGCGACCCGGTGCGACCCGGTCCGACCGGGGTTCGGCCGGGGTTCGGCCGGGGCCCGGGTCAGGTTCGGTCAGGTTCGGTGCAGGCCAGTGACAGAAAGGTTGACGAAGTCAACGTTATGTCGGAGCCTGTTGGCCGCGAACGACGTGGCGCCGCACGGTGCACGCCAAGAGAGCGGTCGCGCAGGAGTGGATGTGAAGAACACGAAACTGTCCCGAGCGGCCCTCGTCGCCCTCGGGACCGGCGCTCTCATCGGCGCCGTCCTCGCGTCCCCGGCTACCGCGGCCACCGCGGCCGGCGACGGGACGCAGTACTACAAGGTGGTGCCGACCTGCGCCACCGCCTCGTCAGGTCACGCGCAGTGCATGACGCTGCAGCGGATCAAGGTCGCCAAGGGCGCCGACGGTGCGGTTGCCGTGCAGCCGACGGTGAGCGACGCCGGCCCGGCGGGCGGGTTCACCCCCGGGGACCTCGCCTCGGCGTACTCCGTCGACCCCAACACCGCCACGCCCGGGCAGGTCGTCGGCATCGTCGACGCCCACGACAACCCGGATGCCCTGGCCGACCTCAACGCCTTCGACGCGCAGTACGGCCTGCCGGCCGAGACCGCGTCGTCGTTCCAGAAGATCGGCCAGAACGGTGGGGCGCCGCCGACCAACACCAGCCCCCCGACGGACGAGGAGCTCGGATGGGCCGGCGAGATCGCCCTCGACCTCGAGGCGGTGCGCGGCATCTGCCACACCTGCAAGATCGTGCTGGTCGAGGCGAACACCTCCAACTTCGCAGACCTCGCCGTCGGCGTGAACACGGCCGTCTCCCACGGCGCGACCGCCGTGAGCAACAGCTACGGCGGCTTCGAGCGCTCCGACCCCGGCGGCCCCGACGACGAGACCACCCCCGCCGTCCAGGCCGCGTTCAACCACCCGGGGGTCGTGATCACCGCGTCCACCGGTGACGACGGCTACTACGACTACGACAACTTCTTCAACGGCGACCCCTCGGACGACGCCCCGTCCGCGCCGGCGTCGTTCCCCGGCGTCGTGGCAACGGCCGGCACCACCTTGCAGCTCAACGACGACGGCACCCGGGCGGCCGAGGTCACCTGGAACAGCAACGGTCAGGCCGGGCTCACCGCCGAGTTCCGGGGCGAGTCGCTCTTCGCCAGCGGCGGCGGCTGCAGCACCGAGTTCCAGGCGCCGGCGTGGCAGCTCGCGACCAAGGGCTGGGCGCAGACCGCGTGCGGCGACAAGCGGCTCACCGCCGATGTCGCGGCGCTGGGTGACCCGCTGACCGGGTACGACGTGTACGACACCTACTCGGCCAGCAACCCGCTGGCGCCGTGGGGCACCTTCGGCGGCACCTCGCTGTCCTCGCCGCTGATCGCTGCGATGTTCGCGATGGCCGGCGGCGGGCATGGCGTCGCCAGGCCGGCGCTGACCCTCTACGGCCACCAGAAGTCTGACCCGGGCTCGCTCTACGACGTGGCCTCCGGCGGCATCGGCATCTGCGACGGGCTCACCGCACAGAACTGTGCGGCGTTCTTCCCGACGAGCTCGCCGAACACCATCGGTGCCGGGATCCTCGACTGCCAGTGGGTCGGCGCGAGCGCGACCCGGGCGGCCGGGTCGAGGGCCTGCAACGCCGCTACCGGGTACGACGGCGCGACGGGCGTCGGCACGCCGATCGGCCTTGCGTCGTTCAAGCCGCTGGCCCCGACCGCGGTGGTCACCCACAAGAAGGTGAAGCTCGGCAAGAAGGCGACCTTCGACGCGTCCGGCTCGACCGACCCCTATCCGGGCGGCACCCTGACCGGCTTCAGCTGGAAGGTGAAGCGCGGCAGTCACACCGCGAGCGGGAGCGGCACCAGCTTCTCGTTCAAGGTGAGGAAGCCCGGCAAGTACGCCGTGACGCTGTCGGTCACCGACAGCTACGGCTTCACGGGCAGCACCACGGTGACGGTGAAGGTCAAGGCCCCGCGCCACCACCACAAGCACCACCACGGGCACCATCACGGGCACCGTCACTGAGGGGGACTGAGGCGGTACTGACGCCGTAGCGACGACGGCGCGCGAGGGGCTCGGCCGCGGTGGCCGGGCCCCTCTTCGTCACCGGGCCCGGATTGGCCCAAGAAACTCTCATCAACCGAGGGTTTACGAGGGGTGGTCCGATGCTTAGGGTGCGCTCAGGTGATTCGGCGCCTCCGAGATGAACTTTTCAAACGGACGTCCGAACGCCTACTCGTCGGAAAATTCATCCTCGGAGGCTAACTCTCGTGAAATTCCTCAAGCAGGGCCTGTGCCTTGCGCTACTCGGGGCCGGGCTCGCAGCAGTCCCAGCAACCCTCGCCAGTCAGGCGACTGCAGCACCGTTACAGGCCGACAACGGCCTGGCCAGCCAGCTTCACAACCAGGCGGACGGCACCGTCTCGATCAAGGAGAACGCCGCTACCGGCCGGGCGAGCTTCGTCCGTGCCACCGGCGCACAGGGCGACCTGTTGCCGAACGTCGCGGGTGACAGCGCGGCCAAGGCCGCCACCAAGGCCGACTCGTTCGTCGACACCTACGGCGCCCTGCTCGGTGCCGGGACCGGCGAGCTGGTCCGCAAGAGCGTCTCCAGCAGCTCCGTCGGCTGGACGGTGAGCTACGCCCAGGTCCATGGCGGCATTCCCGTCTTCGGCAGCGCGATCAAGGCCAACATCGACGCGGACGGCAACCTGACCGCGGTCAACGGCTACGCGGCTCCCGACATCAACGTGGCGAAGAAGCCCACGTTCTCCGCCGCCGAGATCGGCACCCGGGCCGTGGCCTTCGTGACCGCCGACCCGCCGACCTCTGAGTCCGGCGACTCGTCCGCCGACGTGACCGGCCTGAAGGCCGTCAACACCCAGCTCGTCATCTACCGCATCGGCTTCGTCAAGGGTGAGGTCGGGAAGAACGTGCTGGCCTGGGCGACCGAGGTCACCAACGGCGCGATCCGCGACCAGCTGATCTACGACGCGAGCACCGGCAAGATCCTCAACCGCTGGTCGATGGCCAACGATGCCCTTGACCGTGAGCTCCGCGAGGCCACCGGCACCCCCCAGGCCCCGATCTTCACCACGGTGTGGACGGAGGGTCAGCCCTTCCCGGGCACGCTCAACATCGACCAGCAGAACCTGGTCAACTCCTCGGGCGAGTCCTACTGGTTCTTCGAGAACGTCTTCGACCGCGACTCGTACGACGGCGCAGGCGCCAAGCGGATCACCGTCAACAACGACCCGCGGATCAACTGCCCCAACGCCAACTGGAACGGCGTCACGACCAACTACTGCAACGGAGTCACGTCCGACGACGTCGTGGCGCACGAGTGGGGCCACGCCTACACCGAGTACACCTCCGGGCTGATCTACCAGTACCAGTCCGGCGCCCTCAACGAGTCCTACTCCGACGTCTGGGGCGAGACCCTCGACCTGGTCAACGGTCGCGAGGACGAGGGCGAGGCCTTCGGCACCAAGCGTCCGGACGGCGGGTGCGACCCCACCGCGCCGCCGAAGCTGCTGATGACGATCACGGCGCCCGCCAGCGTGGCGGGGGCGTGCACCCCCGTCGCGGCCGGCTTCAGCGAGCCGTTCACGACCACGCCGGTCAACGCGACCGTCGTCTCGGCCATCGACGCCGCCGACGCAGCCGGTCCCAGCACCACCGACGGCTGCAGCACGTACTCCAACACTGCGGCGGTCGCCGGCAACTGGGCCTTCGTCGACCGCGGCACCTGCACCTTCCAGGCGAAGGTCGACAAGGCCGTGGCCGCCGGTGCCACCGGCATCATCATCGGCAACAACGTCCAGGGGCTGCCCCCGTCGCCTGCGGGCACCGCGCCCGACGGCTTCTTCGGCGTCACGGTCACCCAGCCCGATGGCACCCGCTTCAAGACGGCCGGGACCGCGAGCATCACCGTCCAGGCCGAGGACATCTCAACCCGCGTCGCCTCGACGCGCTGGCTGATGGGTGAGAAGTCGACCGCCTTCGGAGGTGCGATCCGCGACATGTGGACACCCACCTGCTACGGCGACCCCGGCAAGGTGACGGACGCCGAGTACAACTGTGACCCGGGTCTGACCGACCACGGCGGGGTGCACAGCAACTCGGGTGTCCCGAACCACGCCTACGCCCTGGCCGTCGACGGCGGCACCTACAACGGGCAGACGGTTGCGGCCATGGGTCTCGACAAGGCGGCAGCGATCTGGTGGCGTGCGCAGACGGCGTACCTCACCCCGTCGTCGAACTTCACCGAGTTCGCCGACGCGCTGGAGACGTCCTGCACCGACCTGGTCGGCGACCCGATTCGCCAGCTGACGACGGCTACCAACGCGCCTCCGGTCGCGGCCACGCCGGTTGCGGCCGCCGACTGCACCGCACTCGACAAGGTCATCACCGCCGCGGAGCTCCGCACGCCGGTGACGGCGTGCAACTACAAGCCGGTCCTCGACAAGAACACGCCCGCCCTGTGCGGTGACGCGTTCACGACCGAGTCCGTCTACAAGGAGGACTTCGAGGACGGCCTGGCCGGTTGGACCCCGTCGGCGCAGCTGGTGTTCGGCTTGGGTGCTCCGTGGGAGGCCTCGACGACCGCTCCGGGGACCCACCCCGGCGGCGTGGCCTACGGCCCGGCTCCCAACGAGGGCCAGTGCGACGCAAGCCCGCAGGACTTCTCGGGCCGGGACTCGATCGCCTCGCCGGCGATCGCCATTCCGGCCGCGGCGACCCAGGGCCTGCGGCTCTCGTTCGACCACTACGTGGCCACTGAGGGGACGGTCGACGGCGGCAACGTGAAGATCAGCATCAACGGTGGCGCCTACACGGCGGTGCCCGCGGCTGCCTACGTCTTCAACAAGCCGACGCCGCTGCTGACCGCTGCGCAGGGAAACACCAACCCGATGCAGGGCGAGGCTGCCTTCAGCGGCACCGACGGAGGCGAGAGCAGGGGCTCGTGGGGCACCTCGCATCTTGACCTGGCTGCCGCGGGTGTCCACGCCGGAGACTCCATCAGCCTCCGTCTCGACGTGGGCCGCGACGGCTGCGGCGGCATCGACGGTTGGTACGTCGACAACCTGCAGGTCACCTACTGCAAGGCGAAGTCGACGGCTCCTTCCGCCACCTTCGTGGCGGCGGCCGCTCAACCCAAGAAGGTCGTCCGTGGAAAGTCCTTCAAGGCCAACGTCGCCGTCACCACGGCCAGTGGGACCCCGACCGGCACCGTCCAGATCTTCAAGGGCTCCAAGCTGCTCGGCACCGGGACGCTCGGTGCAGACGGCAAGGTGACCATCAAGATCTCCAAGAAGATGGCCAAGAAGCTCAAGGTCGGCAAGAACACGCTGACGGCCAAGTACCTCGGCACGTCCACCCTCTCGCCCAGCCAGGGTGACTTCGTGGTGAAGGTCAAGAAGAAGAAGCACAAGCATCACTGACCACTTGACTCAGTGAGCTGAACCGGCCGGCCCCGTCCCTCGTGGACGGGGCCGGCCGTCTTTGCGGTGAGGCCGCCGGAGGGATGGGTCCCCTGATATCAGGGGACTCCTGCGAGCTCTCATCAATCAAGTCTTTACGCGGGGTGGTCCGGTGCTTAGGGTGCGCTGAGGTGATCGGGCGCCTCCAGGGTCTACATCCCAACGGACGGCCTGCCGCCTACTCGTCGAAAAATTTCTCCTCGGAGGCAAACACTCGTGAAAATCCTCAAGCAAGGCCTCTGTCTTGCGCTGCTCGGGGCAGGGCTGTCGGCAGCCCCGTTCGTGTCGTCCTCGGCCGCGGCTCCCAGTGCGGCCCCCAGTGCCGGTGACTCGCTCGTCTCGCAGATCCGCGACGAAGCCAAGGGTCAGGTGTTCGCCACCAGCGACCGGGCCACTGGTGAGGTGTCGTTCCTGAGGTCGAAGGAAGACCTGATGCCGGGCACCTCGGCAGGGTCCGCGAAGGAAGCAGGGGCCAAGGCCCAGGCCTACCTCGACAAGTACGCCGGCGTGTTCGGCGCGAAGGCCGACCAGCTCACCGTGTCTGACGTGCGCAAGACCGCCTACGGATGGACGGTCGAGTTCGCCCAGTCCTACCAGGGCGTCCCCGTCTTCGGCGGCGAGCTCCACGCGCAGGTCGACAAGGCAGGTCAGCTCACTTCGGTCAACGGGTTCGTCGCCCCTGACCTCAAGAACGGCGTGGCCACCCGGTTCTCAGCGGCCCAGGCCGCCGACCGTGCCCTGGCCGCGGTGCGCCAGGACCCGCCGGGCGGGTCCGACGCGGCGACCGACCTGACGGGGATCAAGGCAGCCTCCACGAAGCTGTACGTCTACCGAGAGGGAGCCATCCGAGGCGTCCCCGGTCCCAACATCCTGGCGTACGCCGTCGAGGTGTCGAACCAACGCAACGTGCGCGACATGGTCTTCGTCAACGCCAACACCGGCAAGGTCGCCAACCGCTACTCCATGATCGACAACGCCCTCGAGCGTGAGCTGTACGAGGAGAGCTTCATCCCGGCAAACCTGGTCTGGTCCGAGGGTGACGCCCTCCCGGGCACCCTCCTCGAGGACCAGCTGAACGAGGTGGACGGCACCGGCGAGTCGTACTGGCTCTACAAGAACGCCTTCGACTACGACTCGTACGACGACGCCGGGTCGGTCATGCGGACCGTCAACAACGACCCGACCATCGCCTGTCCCAACGCCAACTGGAACGGCGTCACGACCAACTACTGCGACGGCGTCACCTCGGACGACACCGTCTCCCACGAGTGGGGCCACGCGTACACCGAGTTCACGTCCGGGTTGGTCTACCAGTGGCAGTCGGGCGCGATGAACGAGGCCTACTCCGACATCTGGGGTGAGACCGTCGACATCATCAACGCCCGGTTCAACGAGCTGCCTGACGGACCCCGGACCGAGGGCAAGTGCTCGTCGTTCACCCGGGGCGACGTCGAGCTGTTCATCAACAGCCCTGCGCCCATCGCCGGGCATTGCGACGCGGCTCCCGCATCGTTCGGGCCGGTGATCCAGCCCGCGGGCACGACCGATGACGTGGTCGTGGGTGACCCGGTCACCGGGTGCACGGCGTTCACCAACGGGGGAGCCATCAGCGGCAACTTCGTGTACGTCGACCGTGGTCCCGCCGGCTGCACCTTCCAGATCAAGCTCACCAACGCGATGAACGCCGGCGCGACCGGGATCATCGTCGGCAACAACGTCGCCACTGCGCCGGTCTCGATGCCGGGTATTGGCACCATCCCCGGGCTCATGATCACCCAGGACAAGGGCACGGCGATCAAGGCCGCGACCGGCGTCAACGCCACGATGCGGGCCATCGGCACCGATCCGGTCGACAACTCCTACCGGTGGCTGTCCGGCGAGTCCGACCCCGCCTTCGGTGGTGCGATCCGCGACATGTGGACCCCGACCTGCTACGGCGACCCGGGCAAGGTGAGCGACGCCGAGTACCACTGCGCGACCGATGACAGCGGCGGCGTACACACCAACTCCGGCGTGGTCAACCACACCTTCGCCCTGCTGGTGGACGGCGGCACCTACAACACTGTCACCGTGCCGAGCATCGGTCTCGACAAGGCGGCCAACCTGTTCTGGCAGACGCAGACCGCGCACCTCGGGCCGGTCTCCGACTTCACAGACCTGGCCGACGGCCTAGAGGCCTCGTGCACCGAGCTGACGGGGCAGCCCATCAACAAGATGGACATCACCCCCGACGAGGGTCCGACACCGACAGCATCGATGATCTCGGCACCCGACTGCGCGGCGGTGGCGTCGGCCATCGCGGCGACGGAGCTGCGTACGGAGCCGGTGCAGTGCAACTTCCAGCCGCTGCTCCAGCAGAACCCTCCCGCCCTGTCCTGTGGCGCAGGCACGACCCTGAAGACCGTCTACACGGAGGACTTCGAGGACGGACTGGCCGGTTGGACGAGCGAGTCAGAGGTCGTCTTCCCCGGTGGCGGCAACAGTCCGTGGGAGGCCAACTCCGCCGCGCCGGGCGGACACGCCGGTGGCACCGCTCGCGGTGTGGATGACGACCTGGGCGACTGCGGCGAGGGCGCCGATGACTTCTCCTCGCGAGACTCCATCATCAGTCCCGTGATCACGATGCCGAGCGGGGTGACCGCGCCGAAGCTGACCTTCGAGCACTACGTGGCCACCGAGGGCGGCTTCGACGGCGGCAACGTCAAGGTGAGTCGCAATGGGGGGACGTTCACTCAGATCCCGCCCGCAGCGTTCCTCTTCAACCCGTACAACGCGCCGCTGGACGGGACCAGCCCGATGGTCGGTGAACCGGCCTTCACCGGTACCGACGGTGGCGTGCCCACCGGGTCGTGGGCCACCTCGATCGTTGATCTGGCCCAGGTCGGCGTGGTTGCCGGTGACAAGGTGAAGCTCCGCCTCGACATGGGTCGCGACGGCTGCACCGGGCTCGACGGCTGGTACGTCGACAACATCAAGGTCACCAACTGTGAGCCGGCCGTGGGCATGCTCGCGTCGACCACCAGCGCCTCGGCGGATCCGAAGAAGGTCGTGAGGAACAAGTCCTTCAAGGTCAACGTCGTGGTGGCTGCCACCGGCGCCACTCCGGCCGGGACGGTGCAGATCTACAAGGGCTCCAAGCTGCTCGCGACCGGAACGCTCGCGAACGGCAAGGTGACCATCAAGGTGTCCAAGAAGATGGCCAAGAAGCTCAAGAAGGGCAAGAACACCCTGACCGCGAAGTACCTCGGCTCGGCGACGGTCGCCGCGAGCCAGGGCGACTTCGTGGTGAAGGTGAAGAAGAAGAAGAAGAAAAGCACCACTGACGCGCTTCTGAGCGCAGCGGCCGGCCCCGTCCCTCGTGGACGGGGCCGGTCGCATTTCGGTGGTTGCCGCCGCAAGGATGGGTCCCCTGATGTCCGGTGACCCCTGCACTTCTGCAGCGAGATCTTGGTGCAGAAGTGCATGAGTCCCCTGATATCAGGGGACTCCTGCGAGCGCTGGGGCTAGAGCAGGCCGGAGGCCTCGAGGCCGACGCGCAGAGCGGCGACCTCGTCGTCGTCGAGCGGCACGAGCGGGCCGCGGACGTTGCGGTTGTCCAGCACGCCGAGCAGCTGGAGGCCGGCCTTGGCGGTGGTGGCGCCGTAGTTGGCGACCCCCATCACCGCGTCGATCGCGGGCAGCAGCCGGGTGAAGATGGCGAGGGCCGCGGCGTGGTCACCCCGCTCGAAGGCGTCCATCATCGCCCGCGTCTCGTTGCCGGCGACGTGGCCGACGACCGAGACGAACCCGACGGCGCCGTGCGCCAGCCAGCCGAGGTTGCTGGCGTCGTCGCCGGAGTAGATGGCGTAGCCCAGCTCGCGGAGCTTGACCCCGCGCACGAAGTCGTTGACGGCGTCCTTGACCGCGACGACCGTGTCGATCTCCTTCGCGGCGGCGTACGTCTCGAGCGAGATCGTGGTGCCCGTGCGGCCGGGCACGTCGTAGAGCATGACCGGTACGCCGGTCGCCTCGGCGACGGTCCGGAAGTGGTGCAGGACGCCGGCCTGGCCGGGCTTGTTGTAGTACGGCGTCACGAGCAGGAGCCCGTCGACGCCGATCTTCTCGGCCTGCTGGGCGAGCTCGAGCGAGTGGGCGGTCGAGTTGGTGCCGACGCCGGCCACCACCGTGGCCCGGTCGCCCACGGCGTCCTTGACCGCGGCCAGGATCTCGCCGTCCTCGGCGACCGTGGTCGTCGGCGACTCCCCCGTCGTACCGGAGACCACGACGCCGTCGTGCCCGTGGTCGACGAGGTGGGCCGCGATGCGCGCGGTGCCGTCCAGGTCGACCGAACCGTCGTCCTTGAACGCGGTCGCCATGGCGGTGAGGAGCCGGCCGAACGGCGCTGCAGTCATGTCATCAGGGTATCCGCCGGGTCGCGCGATGTGTTTCGCGCGTTGCGGCAGTCTGTACGGCCATGGGAACGCTGACCTATGGCATGAACGTGTCGCTCGACGGTTACATCGCCGACGAGTCCGGCAGCATCGACTGGTCCGAGCCGGACGACGAGCTGCATCAGTACTGGAACGACCACACCCGTGACCTCGCGCTGTCGCTCTACGGGCGCAGGCTCTGGGAGCTCATGTCGGGGCACTGGCCAACCGCCGACCAGGACCCGTCCGCCACGCCCGTGACGGTCGACTTCGCCCGGGCGTGGCGGGCGGTGCCGAAGGTCGTCTTCTCTCAGACCCTCGACACGGTCGTGGGGAACGCGCGGCTCGAGCGCGGTGACCCGGTCGAGGTCGCTCGGCAGCTGAAGGACGAGACCGACGGGCTCATCGAGGTGGCAGGCGCGACGCTGGCCGCACCGCTGGTCCGGGCCGGACTCGTCGACGAGTTCACGGTGGTCGTCTATCCGACCGCCGTCGGCGGCGGTACGCCGTTCTTCCCGCCCATGGACACGTGGATCCCGCTCGAGATGGTCGAGAACCGGACCTTCCCGTCCGGCACCGTTCTCCTGCGCTATGTCACGAGGAGCTAGTGTCCCGCACTGAAAGTTCGGCACATAATTCCGCACCCCGAGCACGCACCTCGCGGCGTTGCGAACCTCGCTGGACGAACAAGTAGAGCGTCGCTCCGACGCCTGGCGATGCACGCACTCGGAGCACGGACTTACGCACCGTACTTCCAGTGCGGGACACTAGCCGCGGGCCAGCCGTTCCCAGCGCACCACGCCGAACCCCTCGTGCCTTTCGCGGCCCACTTCCCGCCACTCCGCGCGGTCGAACTCCGGGTAGAACGTGTCGCCCTCCGGCTCGAGGTCGATCTCGCTGAGGAGCTGCGCGTCGGCGTACGGCATGGCGGCCTCGTAGACCACCGCTCCCCCGGCGACGAAGACGTCCCCCTCGGCCAGTGCGAGTGCGTCCTCGAGAGAGCTCGCGACGAGGACGCCGTCGGCCGCCCACTCCGGGTCGCGGGTCAGCACGATGGTCGTGCGGCCCGGCAGCGGGCGGCCGATGGAGTCGTAGGTCGCCCGGCCCATGACGAGCGTGTGGCCCATCGTCGCTTCCTTGAAGACCAGCTGCTCGCCGGGCACCCGCCACGGAATGCCGCCGTCCGCGCCGATCACACCGTTGCGCGCAACGGCCGCGATCAACGTGACCGTCATACGGCGATGGGTGCCTTGATGCCCGGGTGCGGGTCGTAGCCCTCGATCTCGATGTGCTCGAGGTCGAAGGTGTCGAGTCGGAGACCGTCGGGTCCAGCCGGAGGGTCGGCAGCGGCCGCGGGTCGCGGGTGAGCTGAAGCGGGCCTGGTCGAGGTGGTTGAGGTAGAGGTGCGCGTCGCCCATCGTGTGCACGAAGTCGCCGAGCTCGAGGCCGGTGACCTGGGCCACCATGTGGGTCAGCAGGGCGTACGACGCGATGTTGAACGGCACCCCGAGGAACACGTCGGCGCTGCGCTGGTAGAGCTGGCAGCTGAGCCGGCCGTCGCCGACGTAGAACTGGAAGAGCGTGTGGCACGGCGCCAGGGCCATGTCGGGGATGTCGGCGACGTTCCAGGCGCTGACGATGTGGCGGCGCGAGTCTGGGTTGGCCCGGAGCTGGTCGACGACCTGGGCGATCTGGTCGACGTGCCGGCCGTCGGGGGTGGGCCAGGAGCGCCACTGGTAGCCATAGATGGGACCGAGGTCGCCGTCGCCGTCCGCCCACTCGTCCCAGATCGTGACGCCGCGGTCCTGGAGCCACTTCACGTTGGTGTCGCCCCGGAGGAACCAGAGCAGCTCCGCGAAGACCGAGCGGGTGTGCACCTTCTTGGTGGTGACCAGCGGGAAGCCGGCGCCGAGGTCGAACCGCAGCTGGTGGCCGAAGACCGAGAGTGTGCCGGTGCCGGTGCGGTCGGACTTCTCGACCCCCTCGTCGAGGATCCTGGTCAGGAGGTCGAGGTACTGCTGCACACCCCAAACCTAGTCGGCGACCGACGCCTCTCCTCGGACCGTGGTGCGGGTGTCTCCTCCCACCCACACCGTGTCCCCCTCCCGCCTCACGTGTACCCGGCCGGCGCGGCCGATCGCGGTGCCTTGCGCCGCGACGTACTGCTCGGGGAGGCGGGTGCCGGCGAGCCACTGGCCGAGGCTGGCGTTGAGGCTGCCGGTGACCGGGTCCTCCGTGGTGCTGTCGAACGCGCGGACCTCGACGTCGGCGTCAGAGCCGCCGTCGGTCCAGCGTCCGGCGACGCCGATGTCCCAGCCCTCGAACAAGGTGGGGTCGGGCCGCAGGTCGAGGACCGCCCGGGCGTCCTTCAGGAGTACGGCGACCCAGCCCGGCCCGTTGTCGCACCACTTGCTGTCGACGATGTCGTCGCGCGTGATCCGCAGGGCCCGCGCGACGTGGTCGAGGTCGTCGTCGCTCACCGGTCCGTCGCGCAGGAGCGGCGGCGCCTCGAACGCCAGCCGTTCACCGTGCGCGATGGTGACCAGCCCAGCGGCGCACTCCTGCACGACGGTCTCGCTGCGCGGCGTACCACCCGCTTCGAGCCAGGCGTGCGCGCTGCCCAGCGTCGGATGGCCGGCGAACGGCAGCTCGCGGCTCGCGGTGAAGATCCGGAGCCGGTAGTCGGCCTCGGCGCTCGTGGGGCTGAGCAGGAAGGTCGTCTCGGACAGGTTGGTCCACTGCGCGAACAGCTGCATCCGTGCGTCGTCGAGGCCGTCGGCGTCATGCACGACCGCGACCGGGTTGCCGTTGAGCGGGCCGGAGCCGAAGACGTCGACCTGGCGGAACTGGTGAGGGTCGCCCATGCACTCAGCGTGCCAGCACCGGCGTACCGCCCCGGTTGGGGATCCGGGCGATGACTGCGCACGCCGTCGTGGTGGTGAGCTCGCAGGTGCGGAGCTCGAGCTCGGGTCCGAATGGATGGGCGGCGGGCGCGGCCACGTATGTCACGGTGAGCCGATCGCCTGGCGCGAACGTGACCACGTGGTCGCCGTCGGGTACGCCGTTCGGGAGCTCCTCGCCGGAGCGGGTGTCGTAGAGCGCGACCTGGTCCGCGTCCGGCAGCCGGGTGGCCACGAGGTTGCCGTCCGGGGAAAGCTCGGCGCCCCGTCCAGGAAACTGGAACTCGACGCTGAAGTAGGACTGGACGACCTCGATCGTGTCCTCGTCCAGCTGGAAGGCGCGGATCCGGGAGCGGACATCGCGGAGGCCAGGCCGGGTGAGTGTCTGGACCTCGGGGCTGCCTCCCGGGACCAGCTCGTGCGCGCCCGCGATGTCGACGTAGTAGACGGTGTCGCCGTCCACGGCCACCACCTGCGCACCGGGATCCACCACCCTCGACGCCACCTCGTTGCCGGTGGCGGCCTCCGTGATCACCACCTTCGTCTGGCCCTCCCCGGTCTCGACCCACGCCGCCCAGCCGGTCTCGTCGGTGGCCGCCACCGGCACCTCGGGGTCCTTGTGGCCGAGCACCTCCCGGCTGCCGTCGTCCGCGGCGTAGACCACGCGGCCCTGGTCGTCGCCGTACACGACTCCGTTGCCGACCCGGGTCATGTCCCTGAGGCCCTCGACGGCGAGCACCGTGTGGTCGAGGTGGAGCTGTCCGTCGGCGTACCAGACGACCCCGGGGGCTGGGTTCTCCTCCTGCGAGATCGCGGCGTTCTCGAGGGCGCCGTCGTCCGGCGGCGTCGGCCTCTCGTTGTCACCGGTCGTCCCCAGATAGAAGGCAGCACCGACCGCTACGAGCAGTAGCGGGACCGCGATCAGGGCGGCGCGCCTGAGGCTCGCGCGGTCGTTGAGGCGCTCCTGGTGCCTGACCTCCTCCAGCGTCGGCGGGGCCAGGACGAGCAGCTCCTTCGCCTGCCGCTCCCGGCCCTCCTCCGCGGTGCGCGGCCGGCGTCGGGCGGCGCGCAGGAGCTCCTCCTGGACCAGCGCATCGACGTTCTCCTCGCGGCTCGCCCGGCCCCAGTCCCGACGACACCGCGACAGGGCGTCGGTGGTCGCGTCAGCCGCTTGACCGGGCGGGACGCCGAGCAGGACCGCCTCCTTGACCAGTGACGGCCACCGCGCGGCTACGTAGACCATGAAGTCCGCGTCCGCGCGCATGCCGTGACCCTATGGGGACTGTCGGTGACGCGTGCCAGTCTCCTCGGAACCCAACAGTCCCGGAGGTGTCAGATGCCCGTGTCCTACCAGCTGGTGATCGACTGCGCGTCGCCCGAGCCGCTCGCGCACTTCTGGGCCGAGGCGCTGCACTACGTCATCGAGCCGCCACCGGCGGGGCACGAGTCGTGGGACGACTTCTACCGGTCGATCGGCGTCGCCGAAGACGAGCTCGGCATCGGTGCCGACAGCATCGCCGACCCCCAGGGCGAGGGTCCGCGCATCTGGTTCCAGGTCGTGCCCGAGCAGAAGTCGATCAAGAACCGCATCCACATCGACGTCCACGCGAGCGGTGGTCGCGGCAACCCGCTCGAGACCCGGCGCGAGCTGGTCGAAGCCGAGGCGGCGCGGCTCGTGGCCCTCGGCGCGACGAGGCGGCACGCGATCGTCGAGGAGGGCCTCGACCACTACGGCGTCGCGATGGCTGATCCGGAGGGCAACGAGTTCGACATCAATTGAGTGGCCCGAGCCTCGGCACGGGACGTCATACACCCCGAGCACCCGGTTGCTCTGTCCGTATGACGTCCCAGCAGGTCAGGCCTGCAGCGACATCGGACCGTAGACGACCCGGTCGGCCTCCAGCAGGGTGACCGCGGCGACGCCGAGCTCGGCGAGGTCGGACCAGATCTCGCCGACCCACGACTCCGCGTCGGCCTGGGACGGGAACCGGCGGCCGGCGTAGTCGGCAGGCACGGTCACCTCCGCGCCGGTG
The DNA here is from genome assembly GCA_963825455.1 of uncultured Actinomycetota bacterium. GTDB lineage: Bacteria > Actinomycetota > Actinomycetes > Propionibacteriales > Nocardioidaceae > Nocardioides. The sequence goes on along the minus strand of CAWGTG010000016.1, from coordinate 8,237 downwards.
TCGTCCTCCAGCCGCCATGACCACGGGCGCTCGGCCGGGCTCGGCGGCCGGAAGGTGGGTGGCTGGTCGGGGAGGTTCATTCGCGAACCGATGGCTCGACGAACGGCGGCGGGGTGATCTGGAAGATCTCGCGGCGGCCGCGGACGTCGACGCCGACCTCCGCCTCGGGATTGACCACCGATGAGAGCAGCGCCAGGCCGATCCCCTTCTTCAGGGTGGGAGAGAAGGTGCCGGAGGTGACCTCGCCGAGCTGGACGTCGGGGGTGAGCGAGACCCGCATGCCTGGGCGTGGGATCGCCCGGCTGGTGGAGACGATGCCGCGCAGGATCCGCTTGGGCCCCTCCTCCTTCTCCTTGAGCAGCACGTCGCGGCCCCAGAACGCCGGCTTCTGCCAGCCGACCGCCCAGCCGAGGCGGCCCTCGTTGGGAGTGGTGGAGAGCGAGATGTCCTGGCCGTGCAGCGGGTAGCCCATCTCGGTGCGGAGGGTGTCGCGGGCGCCGAGCCCGCACGGCAGCATCCCGAACTCCTCGCCGGCGGCCATGAGCGCGTCCCACAGCGCGACCGCGACGTCGTTGGCGGCGATCAGCTCGTAGCCGCGCTCGCCGGTGTAGCCGGTGCGGCAGACCACGACGCCCTGGTCGGTGAGGTGCTCGCCCGGGACGGGAGCCTCGACGAAAGTCATGTAGTCGTGACCGGACGGCAGCCCGACCTTCTCGAGGACCTCGTCGGAGCTGGTGCCCTGGACGGCGAGGACGACGTAGTCGCGGTGCCGGTCCTTGACCGACACGCCCTCGGGCGCCCCTTCAGTGAGTCGGCGGGCCACCTCGGTGGTGTTCGCGGCGTTGGGGACCAGCAGCACCTGGTCGTCGGTGTGGAGGTAGGCGATCAGGTCGTCGACGATCCCGCCGGTGGCGTCGTCGCAGCACAGCGTGTACTGGGCCTTGCCGTGCTGGATGCGGCCGAGGTCGTTGGTGAGCGTGGCGTTGACGTAGTCGGCAGCCCCCGGGCCGATCACCGTGACCTTGCCGAGGTGGCTCACGTCGAAGATGCCGACGGCCTCGCGTACGGCGGTGTGCTCCTTGACCACGCCGGACGAGTACTCCACTGGCATCGACCAGCCGCCGAAGTCGGCGAACTTGGCGCCCAGTGCCACGTGCCTCTCGTGCAGCGGCGACGTCAACGGCGAAGACTCGGCCACGGGCTCTGTGCCGTCCATGTTCGGAACCTACCGTGACTATCCTGCGCCGGTGAGTACCTACACGCTGCGCGCTGCCAACCCTGCGAAGACGCGTTGCGACGCGGTGGTCATCGGAGTGGTGCAGGGTGGCAAGGGGGTCGGGAGCGGGCTGAGCGTGGCGCCTGGCGGGGAGGACGTCGCGAAAGCGTACGGTCGCGCGTTCCGGCCGCTGCTCGCCTCCCTCGGTGTGACCGGCAAGCCCGGTGAGGTCACGAAGGTGCCGACCGGCAAGCAGCTGTCGTCACCGCTCCTCGTGCTCGTGGGGCTGGGCAAGCTCGGCAAGGGCGAGGCGCCGTCGGCTCTCGCCGTACGCCGGGCTGCGGGCGCGGCGTCGCGAGCCGTCACCAACACCGCCTCGGTCGCGATCGCCCTTCCCGCGGAGTCGGTGGAGCTCGTGCGTGCGGTGACCGAGGGGTTCCTGCTCGGGGGCTACACGTACACGACGTACAAGAAGAAGGCCGACGACGAGTCGACCAAGGTGCCCGGCGAGGTCGTGGTGCTCTGCACGTCGGCGCGGAAGAAGGAGTTCGGCCAGGCCTTCGCGGAGGCGCAGATCGTGTCGGACGCGGTCGCGACGACGCGCAGCTGGGTGAACACTCCTCCCGGGGACTTCACGCCGCCGGCCTTCGCCGCCGCGGTCGAGGCCGCGGTGAAGGAGGTCTCGAAGGGCCGCGGCCCCAAGGTGTCGGTCCGGGTGCGCGACGAGAAGGAGCTCCTCGAGCTGGGCTGCGGCGGCATCCTCGGCGTCGGGATGGGCTCGTCGGCGCCGCCGCGGCTCGTCGAGCTGTCCTACGCCCCGCGCAAGGCGGTCGCCCACCTCGCGCTGGTCGGCAAGGGGGTCACCTTCGACTCCGGAGGGCTGACCATCAAGACGCCGGCCGGCATGAACGAGATGAAGTCCGACATGGCCGGCGCGGCCGCGGTCGTCCAGGCGACGCTGGCGATCGCCCGGCTCGGGCTGCCGCTCAAGATCACGACGTTCGCCCCGATGGCGGAGAACATGGTGTCCGGATCGGCGGTGCGGCCCGGCGACGTGCTGACGATGTACGGCGGCACCACCGTCGAGGTCCTCAACACCGACGCCGAGGGCCGGCTGGTGCTCGGCGACGCGCTGGTGCTCGCGACCGAGAAGAAGCCGGACGTGATCGTCGACGTGGCCACGCTGACCGGGCACATGGTGGTCGCGCTCGGTGACAAGGTCGCGGGCGTGATGGGCTCCCCTGACGTGGTCGACGCGATCCTCGACGCGGCGCGGGTCGCAGGCGAGGAGAGCTGGCCGATGCCGATCCCGGAGTTCATGGACGAGCGGATCCGCACCAGCCGGATCGCCGACCTCTCCCAGCACGACTGGATCCGGTGGGGCGGCGGGCTGTTCGCGGCGGCGTTCCTGCGCGAGTTCACCGGCGGGCTGCCGTGGGCGCACCTCGACATCGCCGGGCCGGCGTACAACTCGGGCGGGCCGGCCGGCCACCTCACCTCCGGCGGCACCGGCTTCGCCGTCGCGACCCTCGTGGACTACGCGCGGTCGCTCTGCATCGACGGTGGTTGAGGAGGGCGCTCTGCGCCCGTCTCGAAAACCCGCAACACGATGCTGGGACTGACGCCCAGCCAGTCCCAGCCCCATCTCACCAGGCGTCGAGACGCTCGCTAGCGCGACTCCTCAACCACCGGCCTAGTTGCCGTCGAGCTTCTTCCGGCGGTTGTAGTCCCGCATCCGCTGGGGGATGCCGACGACGGCGGCATCGTAGGACGGGACCTGGTGGCGGTTGCAGAACTTGTGCGCCCAGTCGACCGAGGGCACCCGGCGGCGGGTCCATTCGCCGTCATGGGCGACCAGGAGCAGGGTCACGTCGCTGACCGCGGTGCGGGGCTCGACGAACCCCTCCACGCCCTTGTGACCCTGCACGAACTGGTTGAGGTGGTCCTGGTCGACGCCGTCCGCCGCGCGCACCCGGGTCGAGCCGGTGCGGAACCCGTCGCGCGCCGGCGCCTTCATCCGCGGCCGGGCGCCGCCTCGGAACCGGTCCATCCATGACATGGGGACTAGTGTGCCTCGCCGGTCCTCGGGGCGGTGTGGACACGCGCCAGTCAGGTGCAAAGATGGGCCGGTGTCCGACTTCGACGTCCTCATCCTCGGAGCCGGGTCGGGTGGCTACTCCTGCGCCTTGAGGGCCGCCCAGCTCGGGCTCAGGGTCGGTCTGGTCGAGAAGGGAAATCTCGGCGGCACCTGCCTGCACATCGGCTGCATCCCGACCAAGGCGCTGCTGCACGCCGCGGAGATCGCGGACAGCACGCGTGAGTCGGAGCAGTTCGGCGTACGGGCCAGCCTCGACGGCATCGACATGCCCGGCGTGAACGCCTACAAGGACGGCGTCGTCGAGCGGCTGTTCAAGGGGCTGACCGGGCTGATCAAGGGCCGTGGCATCACCGTGATCGAGGGGGCCGGCCGGCTCACCGGCCCGCGCGAGGTCACGGTCGACGGGACGGCGTACTCCGCCGAGCACGTCGTCCTGGCCAGCGGCTCCTACCCCAAGACGCTGCCCGGCCTCGACATCGACGGCCAGCGCATCCTCACCTCGGAGGACGCACTGCGACTCGATCGGGTACCGGCCTCGGTAATCGTGCTCGGCGGTGGGGTGATCGGTTGTGAGTTCGCCAGCGTCTGGCGCAGCTTCGGCGCGGAGGTCACCATCATCGAGGCCCTGCCGCGGCTGGTCGCCCTGGAGGACGAGGCGTCCTCGAAGGTGCTCGAGCGGGCGTTCCGCAAGCGCGGGATCGCGTTCAAGACCAGTACGCCGTTCCAGAGCGCCAAGACCACCGACGACGGGGTCGCGGTGACCGTCGAGGGCGGCGAGGTCATCGAGGCCGAGCTGCTCCTGGTCGCGGTCGGCCGTGGCCCGTCCACCGACGGGCTGGGCTACGAGGACCAGGGCGTCGCCATGGACCGCGGCTTCGTGCTTGCCGACGAGCGGTGCCGGACCAACGTCGACGGCGTCTGGGCGGTCGGCGACATCGTCCCTGGGCTGCAGCTCGCGCACCGCGGCTTCCAGCAGGGCATCTTCGTGGCCGAGGAGATCGCCGGCCTCTCGCCCGCAACGATCGACGAGGCCGGGATCCCGCGGGTGACCTACTCCCACCCCGAGGTCGCCTCCGTCGGGCTCACCGAGGCGCAGGCCGTCGAGCAGTACGGCGCCGACACGGTCGAGTCGCTGACCTACGACCTCGGCGGCAACGGCAAGAGCCAGATCCTCAAGACCCAGGGGTTCGTGAAGCTGGTCCGCCGCAAGGACGGCCCGGTCGTCGGTGTCCACCTCGTGGGAGACCGCGTCGGTGAGCTCATCGGCGAGGCCCAGCTGATCTACAACTGGGAGGGTCACGTCGAGGACGTCGCTCCGCTGGTGCACGCGCACCCGACCCAGAACGAAGCCCTCGGCGAGGCGCACCTGGCGCTGGCCGGGAAACCCCTGCACTCCCATTCCTGACCCAACTTCACCGCAGCGTTCCACGAGCGAAGGAGCTCCATGGCCACCGAAGTCAACCTCCCGGCGCTGGGCGAGTCCGTCACCGAGGGAACGGTCACGCGCTGGCTCAAGCAGGTCGGTGACACGGTCGCCGTCGACGAGCCCCTGCTCGAGGTCTCCACCGACAAGGTCGACACCGAGATCCCCTCCCCCGTGGCCGGCACCCTCCTCGAGATCAAGGCGAACGAGGACGACACCGTCGAGGTCGGCGCCGTGCTGGGCATCATCGGCGAGGAGGGCGAGGGCGGTGGGTCCGACTCCTCCTCCTCCGATTCGTCTGAGGAGTCCGAGCCAGAAACGACCAGCGAGACCGCAGACGAATCGCCGGAGAGCCGAGCCCGAGCCTGAGCAGGAGCAGCCAGCGGCATCGTCCGAACCAGCGGCCTCCGATTCGTCTGAGGAGGCTGAGCCGGAGAAGACCGGCGAGAGCGCAGACGAATCATCGTCGGGCGGCGGCGAGTCCACCTCGATCAAGCTGCCCGAGCTCGGCGAGTCGGTGACCGAGGGCACCGTCACGCGCTGGCTCAAGCAGGTCGGCGACGAGGTCGCCGTCGACGAGCCCCTGCTCGAGGTCTCCACAGACAAGGTCGACACCGAGATCCCGTCCCCGGTGGCCGGGACCCTGCTCGAGATCAAGGTCAACGAGGACGAGACGGTCGAGGTCGGGGCCGAGCTGGGAGTGATCGGTTCGGGTCAGCCGTCGAGCGGCGGCGGCGAGGACAAGCAGCCCGAGGCCGAGAAAGAGCCCGAGCCCGAGAAGGAACCGGAGCCCGAGAAGGAGCCCGAGCCCGAGAAGGAGCCCGAGCCCGAGAAGGAACCGGAGCCCGAGCCCGAGAAGGAGCCCGAGCCCGAGAAGGAGACCCGAGAAGCCCGAGCCCGAGAAGGAGCCCGAGCCCGAGAAGGAACCGGAGCCCGAGCCCGAGAAGGAGCCGGAGCCCGAGAAGGAGCCGGAGCCCGAGAAGGAGCCGGAGCCTGCGGCCAAGGAGGAGCCGGCTGAGGAGAAGGAGCCCGAGCCAGCGAAGCCGCCGGCCCATGCGGCGTCGAGTGCCGCCGAGGACAGCGCCGGGTACGTCACCCCGCTGGTCCGCAAGCTCGCCGCCCAGCACAACGTCGACCTGTCCGCCGTGACCGGCTCGGGCGTCGGCGGCCGGATCCGCAAGCAGGACGTCCTCGAGGCGGCGCGGCAGGCCGAGCAGGCCGCCCAGCCCGCCGCGGCGGCCGCTCCGAGCGGTCCGACCGGGGCCGGCGCGACCCCTGCGGCCAGTGCGCCGACCATCACGCCGGACTCCCGCCGAGGCACCACCGAGAAGATCAGCCGGCTGCGCAAGATCATCGCCGAGCGGATGATCGACTCGCTCCAGACCTCCGCCCAGCTGACCCAGGTGGTCGAGGTCGACGTCACCAACGTCGCGCGACTGCGCGAGTCGGTGAAGAACGACTTCCTGGCCCGGGAGGGCGTGAAGCTCAGCTACCTGCCGTTCTTCGCCAAGGCCGCGATCGACGCTCTCAAGGAGCACCCGAAGCTCAACGCGACGATCGACACCGAGGCCGGTGAGATCACCTACTACGACCGCGAGAACCTCGCGTTCGCGGTGGACACCGAGAAGGGGCTGATCACGCCGGTGGTCCGGGACGCCGGTGACCTGTCGGTCGCCGGGCTGGCCAAGAAGATCGCCGACGTCGCCGAGCGCACCCGCACCAACAAGATCGGCCCGGACGAGCTCTCCGGCGGGACGTTCACGATCACCAACCTCGGCAGCGTGGGCGCACTCTTCGACACCCCGATCATCAACAAGCCGCAGGTGGCGATCCTCGGGCCCGGCACCGTCGTGAAGCGGCCCGTGGTCATCGACGACGCGAACCTCGGCGAGACGATCGCGGTGCGCTACATGGTCTACCTGGCGCTGACCTACGACCACCGGCTGGTCGACGGTGCCGACGCCGGCCGCTTCCTCCAGGATGTGAAGAAGCGACTCGAGGCGGGCGCCTTCGAGGTCTAGTGCCCCTGTGCATGTAGTCATCGCGGGCAGCTCAGGCCTCCTGGGTTCCCACCTCGCCGGCGAGCTGCGTCGCGCGGGGCACACGGTGCTGGGTCTCACCCGGAAGCCGACCGACGAGCCGGGGATGTCGACCTGGGACCCGGCCTCGGGCCAGTACGACCCACAGGTGTTCGAGGACGCCGATGCCGTGGTGGGCGTCACCGGGTCGTCGTTGTTCCGCAACCCCCGGAGCAGCTCCTGGCAGCGCGAGCTGTTCGAGAGCCGCGTGCAGCCGACCCGCGTGCTCGCCGAGGCGGTCGCCGCCAGTGACCGCAAGCCCACGCTGTTGTCGGGCAACGGCAGCAGCTGGTACGGCGACCACGGGTCCGAGCGGGTGGACGAGTCCGCCGACACGCGGGGTGACGCCCTGCTCACCAAGGTCACGCGGGCCTGGCAGGAGGCCACCGGACCGGCTGGTGCCGCCGGAGCCCGAGTCGTCGTACTCCGCACTGCCCCGGTGATGGACCGGCGCGGTGGTGCGCTCAAGGTGCTGACCCCGCTCTTCCGGCTCTGCCTCGGAGGGCGTCTTTCGCACGGTAGTCAGTACTTCCCGGTGATCAGCCTGCGCGACTGGAGCGGAGCCGTCCTCCACGTGATTGACCGCGAGTCGGTCGAGGGTCCGGTCAACCTGTGCTGTCCGGATACGCCGACCAACGCGGAGTTCACGTCTGCCCTGGCGCGCCAGGTGCACCGGCCGGCGCTGCTACCGGCACCGGCCCCGCTCCTCCGCGGCGCGCTGGGCCCGGCGTCGCCGGAGTTGCTGCGCTCGGTCGACCTGCGGCCGCAGGTGCTGCTCGAAGCGGGCTACCGCTTCCACGACGTCGACGTCAGCGCGGTGCTACGGGCCGGGGTCGAGCAGCTCGACGGCTGAGACCAGCCAGCTATCGCGGACGCGCCGGAGCTCGACGGTTCGGGTCGTCGGTGCGTCGTGGGGCAGCTGCCGCCGCATCCTCGCGCCGACCGCGAAGCCACCCACCAGCCGGTCGGTCACGATGAGCGTCCAGATCGAGGCGGTACGGCGCACCTCACGCACCTCGAGCAGCTGGGTCTGCAGCCCGCTGACCACCAACCCGCGCGCCGCCCACGCGCGCAGCATCGCCCGGTCGCGCCGGCCCGCCACCGAGTCCGCGGTGTAGAGCGGCTCCAGGAGGCGCGGGTCGCCGCGGGCCCACGCCACGGCCCTTTGCGCGTCCCAGGCCCTCAGTGCCTCGACGGCCGGTGGGCCGGCGGGTGCCTTCGCTGCGGCGATCTCGACAGGCTCGATCAGCGGTGGTGCGGCGGGTGCCTTCGTGCGGAGCAGTGGTGCGGCGGGTGCCCGCTCTGCTGCACATGCGGTGGTCATCACGACAACCAGGAGTAGCAGCAGCGTCTTCCGAGACATGACCACAGGTCTACCCCGCCGTGCCGGCGTTCCGCGGGCTCATCCACAGGCAGCTGGCT
>CAWGTG010000015.1:0-331840 GCA_963825455.1 uncultured Actinomycetota bacterium | reverse complement strand
GCTACGAAGGGCACATGGTGGATGCCTTGGCATCGAGAGCCGAAGAAGGACGTAGGAGCCTGCGATAAGCCCTGGGGAGTTGGCAACCGAGCTGTGATCCGGGGATGTCCGAATGGGGAAACCCAGCTGGAGTCATGTCCAGTTACCCACGCCTGAATATATAGGGCGTGTGGAGGGAACGTGGGGAAGTGAAACATCTCAGTACCCACAGGAAGAGAAAACAATAGTGATTCCGAGAGTAGTGGCGAGCGAAATCGGAACAGGCCAAACCTCATCTGTGTGATACCTGGCAGGGGTTGCAGGTGGGGGGTTGTGGGACCACTCAGGTCGAGCTGCCATTCGACCAGGAAGTCACAAAATCTGAGCTAAGTTGAATCCCGTTGGAAAACGGAACCGTAGAGGGTGATAGCCCCGTAAGCGTAAACTCAGATCTTCCGAGTGGTATCCCAAGTAACACGGAACCCCTGAAATTCCGTGTGAATCTGGCGGGACCACCCGTTAAGCCTAAATACTCCTCGATGACCGATAGCGGACAAGTACCGTGAGGGAAAGGTGAAAAGTACCCCTGGCGGGGAGTGAAATAGTACCTGAAACCGTGTGCCTACAATCCGTTGGAGCTCTCCTTGTGGGGTGACAGCGTGCCTTTTGAAGAATGAGCCTGCGAGTTTGCGTTGTGTTGCGAGGTTAACCCGTGTGGGGAAGCCGTAGCGAAAGCGAGTCCTAATAGGGCGACGTAGTAGCACGATCAAGACCCGAAGCGAAGTGATCTATCCATGGGCAGGTTGAAGCGCGGGTAAGACCGCGTGGAGGACCGAACCCACTTAGGTTGAAAACTGAGGGGATGACCTGTGGATAGGGGTGAAAGGCCAATCAAACTTCGTGATAGCTGGTTCTCCCCGAAATGCATTTAGGTGCAGCGTTGCGTGTTTCTTGCCGGAGGTAGAGCACTGGATAGCCAATGGGCCCGACCAGGTTACTGACGTTAGCCAAACTCCGAATGCCGGTAAGTGAGAGCGCAGCAGTGAGACTGCGGGGGATAAGCTCCGTAGTCGAAAGGGAAACAGCCCAGACCATCAGCTAAGGCCCCTAAGCGGTGACTAAGTGGAAAAGGATGTGGAGTTGCAATGACAACCAGGAGGTTGGCTTGGAAGCAGCCACCCTTGAAAGAGTGCGTAATAGCTCACTGGTCAAGTGATTCCGCGCCGACAATGTAGCGGGGCTCAAGTCATCCGCCGAAGCTATGGCATTCAGACAATAGTCAAGCCTTCGTGGTTCAGACGTCTGGATGGGTAGGGGAGCGTCGTGTCGCGAGTGAAGCCTCGGAGTGATCCAGGGGTGGACGCGACACGAGTGAGAATGCAGGCATGAGTAGCGAATGAGGAGTGAGAAACTCCTCCGCCGAATGATCAAGGGTTCCAGGGTCAAGCTAATCTGCCCTGGGTAAGTCGGGACCTAAGGCGAGGCCGACAGGCGTAGTCGATGGACAACGGGTTGATATTCCCGTACCGGCAAAGTAGCGCCCATGACGAACCCGGTGATGCTAACCGCCCGAAATTGTCGGTACTGAACCCTTCGGGGGGATGGCCGGCAAGCTAGCGCGGGACCCGAACCGGTAGTAGTCAAGCGATGGGGTGACGCAGGAAGGTAGCCCAACCGTGGCGATGGTTGTCCACGGGCAAGAGTGTAGGGAGCCACCTAGGCAAATCCGGGTGGCATGATCCTGAGACTTGACGCGGAGTCCGCATGGACGAAGTGGGTAATCCTATGCTGTCGAGAAAAACCTCTAGCGAGCTACGCGCCGCCCGTACCCCAAACCGACTCAGGTGATCAGGTAGAGAATACCAAGGCGATCGAGTGAACCATGGTTAAGGAACTCGGCAAAATGCCCCCGTAACTTCGGGAGAAGGGGGGCCGGATCCGTCAATGCCCTAGCGGCAGGACGCGGTGATGGCCGCAGAGACCAGGCCCAAGCGACTGTTTACTAAAAACACAGGTCCGTGCGAAGTTGTAAGACGATGTATACGGACTGACTCCTGCCCGGTGCTGGAAGGTTAAGGGGACGGGTTAGCCTCACGGCGAAGCTCAGAACTTAAGCCCCAGTAAACGGCGGTGGTAACTATAACCATCCTAAGGTAGCGAAATTCCTTGTCGGGTAAGTTCCGACCTGCACGAATGGAGTAACGACTTGGGCGCTGTCTCAACCGTGGACTCGGCGAAATTGCACTACGAGTAAAGATGCTCGTTACGCGCGGCAGGACGGAAAGACCCCGGGACCTTTACTATAGTTTGGTATTGGTGTTTGGTTCGGCTTGTGTAGGATAGGTGGGAGACTTTGAAGCTTGGACGCCAGTTCAGGTGGAGTCAACGTTGAAATACCACTCTGGTCGTACTAGATGTCTAACCTAGGTCCGTAATCCGGATCAGGGACAGTGCCTGATGGGTAGTTTAACTGGGGCGGTTGCCTCCTAAAATGTAACGGAGGCGCTCAAAGGTTCCCTCAGCCTGGTTGGCAATCAGGTGGCGAGTGTAAGTGCACAAGGGAGCTTGACTGTGAGACAGACATGTCGAGCAGGGACGAAAGTCGGAACTAGTGATCTGGCCACGGCACGTGGAAGCGTGGTCACTCAACGGATAAAAGGTACCCCGGGGATAACAGGCTGATCTTCCCCAAGAGTCCATATCGACGGGATGGTTTGGCACCTCGATGTCGGCTCGTCGCATCCTGGGGCTGGAGTAGGTCCCAAGGGTTGGGCTGTTCGCCCATTAAAGCGGCACGCGAGCTGGGTTTAGAACGTCGTGAGACAGTTCGGTCCCTATCCGCCGCGCGCGCAGGAAACTTGAGAAAGGCTGTCCCTAGTACGAGAGGACCGGGATGGACGAACCTCTGGTGTGCCAGTTGTTCCGCCAGGAGCACGGCTGGTTGGCTACGTTCGGAAGTGATAACCGCTGAATGCATCTAAGCGGGAAGCACGTTTCAAGATGAGGTTTCCCACTACATAAGTAGGTAAGGTCCCCAGCAGAACACTGGGTTGATAGGCCAGAGGTGTACAGCAGTAATGCCCAGCCGACTGGTACTAATAGACCGAGGGCTTGTCCCACAAACATTCAACCAAGACAGCACCGGTTGATGTGACTTACCTGCTGCTGCAGTCCAGACTGCTCGCGTCCACATATGTTGGAATCCATACAACTGGATACCGCCTTGCAACAAAGGCAAAGTAGCTTCGGCTTCTCGCGGTGAGCGCCCCTGATTTTCGGGGCCCAGCGAGCCAGCCGGCAAGAGTTACGGCGGCCTTAGCGAGAGGGAAATACCCGGTCCCATCCCGAACCCGGAAGTCAAGCCTCTCAGCGCCGATGGTACTGCAGCCGAGGGGTTGTGGGAGAGTAGGACGTCGCCGGACATTCTTTCGAGAAGGCCACCCCGTTATCGGGGTGGCCTTCTTGGCATTTCGACGCCTGTGCGGCCCACTCGCCGAGTGTCCATGAAGCGGCTCTTCACAATCGAGGATGTAGTTGGGGTCGGAAGCCGCCTGTCTCGAGTAGTGATCTGGCGATGTAGTTCGTCAGGTTGCGGAAGCGGAGGGCGGAGCCGCGGAGGTGTTCGAGGCGGCCGTTGATCGCCTCGGTCGGTCCGTTGCTGGTGCCGGGTCGGTCGAAGTAGGCCAGGACGTCGGCGGCGCGCTTCTTCAGGGTCCGCCCGAGGGTGACAATCTCGGTGAGTGCTGTCGGCACGCCGTGGCTGACCGAGTCGATCAGCTTGACCATCAGCTCGCGCCCCTTGGCGCGGTCGGGGTGACGGTAGGCGGCGACCATCCGCTGGTAGATGCCCCAGGTCGCCTCGACCTCAACGTGCTCCTCGGCCGCGAACAGCGCGTCCAACCGGTCCTTCTGCTTCTCGGTCAGGAGGTCGGCGTGCAGGGTGCGTCGCGCGGAGTAGAGCGGGTCGTCCTTGTGACCACGGTGTCCGTGGATGGCCAGCTGGACGCGGCGCCGACACCGGTCCAAGGCGTCGCTGGCCAGGCGGACGACGTGGAAGGGATCCATGACCGCGACGGCGTCGGGCATCTCCTCGGCGGTCGCGGTCTTGAAGCCGGTGAACCCGTCCATCGCGACCACCTCGATGGCCTCGCGCCACGCCTCGGGTCGTTCGGCCAGCCAGGTCTTGAACGCCTGCTTGGAGCGGCCCTCGACCATGTCGAGCAGCCGAGCGGGGCCGGTTCCCTCACGGATCGGTGTGAGGTCGATGATCACGGTGACGTACTTGTCGCCGCGCCGCGTGTGCCGCCAGACGTGCTCATCGACGCCGAGGACCTTCACCCCGTCGAGGCGGTGCGGGTCCTCGATCAGGATCCGCTTGCCCTCGGCCAGGACGGCGTCGTTGGCGGTGTTCCAGGCGACCCCGAGGCCCTCGGCGACCCGAGCGACGGTCAGGTGCTGACGCACGATCCCTTCCAACGCCCACCGCAGGCCACGGCGCGAGAGCTTCGCCCGTGGCTCGGCAGCCAGGCTCGTGTCCTGGCGCCACACGTGCCCGCAGCCGCCCGTACACCGGTAGCGGCGGACGCGGACCTCCAACACCGTGGGCCGCCACCCGAACGGCTCGTGCGCCAACCGCCGGACCACCGTGTCCCTGGCCGCGCCCTGGCATCCGCAGCGACGACACCATCTGTCGGGCTGGACAGCCCGGCACCGGAGAATCGCCCGATCGGGCTCCAACCGCTGCCCGAGCACTTCGAGCCCGAGATCATCAAGACGAGCGAACGTGGTCAGGTCAGGGCGGGCGAAGGTAGCGTCAGACACGTCGAGGTCTTCCAGATGGACGGCATAGTCACCTCCATCCTCGGGAGACCTCGACCCCTACCCGGCCACCGACGCGCCGACCGGACTACACCCTCAACTGCGACTGCGAAGAGCCCAAATAGCCCCCGGTGCGAGGGTCGGCCCGCGTGCTACGTTCGGGCGATGCCTAGACCCAGTGAGATCCTCGGCAGCGTGGTCGCCGCCAGCGAGCGCGAGCAGCTCGAGACGTTCCTGGATTACCTGCGCGACGCCGTCGTGCGCAAGGCCCGCGGGGTGTCGGAGGAGGACGCCCGGCGCAGCCCGGTGCCGACCGGCACCAACCTCGGCGGCCTGATCAAACACCTGCGGTGGGTGGAACTGGGCGGGTTCGCCGAGCAGATCGGGCAGATCCCCGCCGCGGAGCTGCCCACGCCGCCGTGGACCGACGCAGACCCGGAGGCCGACCTGCGGCTGGAGCCGAACGAGAAGCTCGACGACGTCATCGGCGCCTACCAGGCGGAGTGCGACCGCTCCCGCGAGATCGCCGCCCAGCACAGCCTCGACTACACACCGCGGGGCAGGGAGCTGACGTTGCGGTGGGTGTACCTGCACGTGATCCTGGAGACCGGCCGGCACGCGGGCCACGCGGACATCCTGCGCGAGATGATCGACGGCAGCGTCGGCGACTGACGGCTCGCGGCGCGTCGTCGGTCCGTGTTCCGGTCGTCGGAGGCGGCGTTACACCGGTATCGGCGGAGGCTGACCTCCAACACCGTGGGCCGCCACCCGAACGGCTCGTGCGCCAACCGCCGGACCACCGTGTCCCTGGCCGCGCCCTGGCATCCGCAGCGACGACACCATCTGACGGGCTCGACAACCCGGCACCGGAGAATCGCCCGATCGGGCTCCAACCGCTGCCCGAGCACTTCGAGCCCGAGATCATAGTCACCTCCATCCTCGGGAGACCTCGACCCCTACCCGGCCACCGACGCGCCGACACGCCGACCGGACTACACCCTCAACTGCGAAGAGCCCATGAAGCGTCCACAGGCACAGCGATCTCGCGTTTCCTCCACAGGCTGCCCTCGCGGGCGCCGCTGCTGTCCGCGCCGCCGGGAAGCGTGGTGCGCGGAGGTGATGTGCGATGTCAGCACAGAAGATCGAGGGCCCTGACCTGGTCGAGGACCAGGCGGAGGCCGTCAACGAGGTGCGGCTCGTGGGTCGGCTGGCCGCCGACCCACGGCTCCGCGAGCTGCCCAGCGGCGACACGGTGTGGAACCTGAGGGTCGTGGTCGAGCGTGACCTGCCACCGGGCAAGGAGAAGCCGCGTCAGCGGGTCGACTCGCTCGAGTGCGCGGTGTGGTCGGGCCGGCTGAAGAAGCAGGTCGAGAAGTGGGAGGCCGGCTACGTCGTGGAGGTGTCCGGGGCGCTGCGTCGGCGCTTCTTCCGGGCCGGTGGCGCCACCGCGTCGCGAGTCGAGGTCGAGCTGACGGGAGGCCGGATCATTCGTCGCGCAGGGAGCGGATGAGCACACCCACGCTCGGCTTCGGCTGGAACGACGTGGCCTTCTCCGGCAGCAGCCGGTCGTCGGCCGCGATCTTGAGGACCAGGTCGACGTCAGGCGCCGGCATCAGCACGGCCACGCTGTCCTTGCGCAGCCGGTTGAGGGTCGCCTCGACGGAGTGGTGATACTCGATCCGCTGCGGGCCTCGCGGCAGCGCCGGGACCAGGTCGTCGTGGAGGAGCTCGACGGCGGCCCGGTCCTCGGCCAGCTGCAGCTTGAGCGTTGCCCATCGTCGGCCGTCGGTAACAGTCAGCGTGGCCGGGCCCAGCGCGTGCACGGCGGCGGGGCGGTCGACCAGCTCGAGGCTGGCACCGACCACCTCCGCGGCGGCGGCGAGGTCTTCCAGGCTGACGCCGGTCAGGATCCGGTGGATCGGGCCGAGGAAGAGCGGAGTGTCCTCCTGGTCGACGAGCATCGCCAGGCCGCGGTCGTTCGGGCCGCCGGGGGAGCGCCGCTGCATGCGCAGATAGGCCGCATAACGATGGTGTCCGTCGGCAATGAGCGCCTGGCACTGGGCCAGCGACTCGTCGATCGCGGCAAGGAGCTGGGGGTCCCGGATCGCCCAGACCCGGTGCCGCTGCTCGTTCCGGTCCACGAAGTCGTCGACGGGCGGCTGGGCGAGGACCCGGTGCACGATCTCCCGGATCTCGGCGGGCGCGCGGTGCACGAGGAGGATGGGGGCCGGGTTGAGCGCCAGCTCGGTCATCCGGTCGGCGAGCTCGTCGGCCTGTACGGGGTGGATGCCTTCGTGCGGGAGGACGGCGCGGTCCTCGGGGCCGCTCGCCCGGTGCGAGATGTCGAGCGCACCGACCAGGCCGCGCACGGTGAGGCCCCCCGCGGTGTACTCGTGCAGGTAGAGAGCGGGCTCGTCGTCGCGACGGAGCTGTCCGCGTTCCTGCCACTGCGCAAGACGGGCGGCGACGGCCCGGTACGGTCGGGCGAAGAGGCGCCCCGAGGCGGGGTCGCCGACGCGCCGGGGGATCAGCCGGACCCCGTGGAACGGCGCCAGGCGCAGCGGTCGCCCCACATACGGGGGGATGACCACGGCGCCGGTGTCCATCGTCCAAGCGTAGTTCTGACCGGGTGAGACCGGATGAGGAGGCGGGCTTTGGCGGCGAGCACATCGCTGGGGAGCTCGACCGAGCCGCTCGACCGGCGCTACGACCTGGCCATGCTCGACCTGGACGGCGTCGTCTACATCGGTGCCGACGCCGTGCGAGGAGCGCCCGAGCACGTGGCGAAGGCCCGGGCCGCGGGCATGCGGGTCGCGTTCATCACCAACAACGCGTCCCGCCCTCCGGGTGCGGTGGCCGAGCACCTGCGCGAGCTGGGCGTCCAGGCCGGCCCGGACGACGTCGTCACCTCGGCGCAGGCGGCCGGGCGGGTGCTCTCCGATCGGCTCGGCGCGGGCGCGCGGGTCGTGGTGCTGGGTGGCCGCGGGCTGGCCGACGCGGTGGCCGAGGCCGGCCTGGTGCAGGTCGGGGTCGAGGACGATGCCGATGCAGTGGTGACCGGCTACGGGCCCGACGTGGTCTGGGGTCAGATCATGCGGGCCGCTGTGCGGATCCAGGACGGGCTGTGGTGGGTCGCGTCCAACACCGACCTCACGTTTCCGACGACCTTCGGCGTGGCGCCCGGACATGGGGTGCTGGTGGAGACCCTGCGACGGTTCACCGGTGTCGAGCCCGTGGTCGCCGGCAAGCCGGCCCGGCCACTCCTCGACGAGACCGTGCGCCGGTGCGGTGGCGACCTACCGCTGATGGTCGGCGACCGGCTCGACACCGACATCGAGGGTGCGCACGCTGCCGGCGTCGACTCGCTGCTGGTGATGACCGGTGTGACCGGGTTGGACGAGCTGGTCGCGGCCGGGCCCGGACTCCGTCCCACCTACATCTCGGCCGATCTGGGTGGGCTCGACACCCCGCAGCCGCTGCCCGAGGTGGCCGAGGGCGAGGTGTCGCTGGGTGGCTGGCGCGGCCGGGTGAGCGACGGTTTGCTCGAGATGTCCGGCACGGGCGAGGCGGACGACTGGTGGCGGGTCGTGGCCGTCGCGGCGTGGCGGCACCTCGACGCCGGCGGCGAGCCAGTCGCGACCGACGGCGTGTCGATGCCGGAGTAGCGTTCACGGCATGACGCAGGACCCCGACCACGACGTCCCTGACCCCGCCGAGCAGTCTGGCGACGGCGAACCCGAGCCGGGCGCACCGGAGCGGGTGCGCACGGGTGCGGACCGGGTGGACGACGTGATTCGTGCAGTCGAGGAGCTTGAAGAGCGTCCGATCGAGGAGCACGTGGGCGTCTTCGAGAGCGCGCAGGTGCAGCTGCGGCGCGCGCTCGACGACCCCGGAGACGACGACGTCGAGCATCCGGACGACCACCCCGGTCACGACTAGCTCTTCGGACAGGGCGGTGCCACCACGCCGGCTGCGGCTGGACGCCGAGCTCGTACGCCGGGGACTCGCACGGTCTCGGGAGCACGCAGCGGACCTGGTGACTGCGGGCCGGGTCTCGGTGTCTGGGGCGACCGCGACCAAGTCCGCCACCCAGGTGACGACCGACGTCGCGATCGTCGTGGCCGAGGACCCGGACCGACCCGACTACGTCTCGCGCGGCGGGCACAAGCTGGCCGGGGCCCTCGCGGTGTTCGAGCCGCTCGGGCTGAGCGTGGCCGGGCGTCGCTGTCTCGACGCTGGGGCGTCGACGGGCGGGTTCACCGACGTACTACTCAGAGCGGGTGCGCGCGAAGTGGTCGCGGTCGACGTCGGGTACGGCCAGCTGGCCTGGTCGTTGCAGTCCGACGAGCGGGTGCTGGTGCATGACCGCACCAACATCCGTGAGGTCACCACCGAGCTGATAGGCGGTCCGGTGGACGTGGTCGTGGGGGACCTGTCGTTCATCTCGCTGGCGCTGGTGCTTCAGCCGCTGCTGGGCGTGACGAACGAAGACGGCGACCTGGTGCTGATGGTGAAGCCGCAGTTCGAGGTCGGGAAGGATCGGGTCGGCAAGGGCGGCGTGGTCCGGGACCTCGAGCTCCGCGCCGAGGCGGTGATGGGGGTCGCCGAGCGGGCCGCGGCCCTGGGCTGGGGCGCCCGAGCGGTGGCGACGAGCTCGCTGCCAGGGCCGTCGGGGAACGTGGAGTTCTTCCTCTGGCTGCGGCACGGCTCGGCCGAGGTCACGGAGGACGACATCCACAACGCCGTGCGGGGCTGACGCCCGCAGGGGGCGCCGTCTGAGAGGCTTGAGATGTGACTGTGAGTGACGAGGAGGGCGCGGCCCCGACCCGGCGCGTCCTCATGCTCGCTCACACCGGCCGCAACGCCGCGCGCGACGTCACGATCGCCTTCTGCAAGGCGCTGACCGAGCACGACATCGTGGTCCGGCTGCTGGCGCAGGAGGCCGCAGACCTCGGGATCGAGGCGACGGCGTACGACCCCGCGATCGAGATCGTCCACGGCGACACCGACCTGGCGGTCGACTGTGAGCTCGCGGTGGTCGTCGGCGGCGACGGGTCGATCCTGCGCGCCGCCGAGGTGACGTGGGGGAGCGGGACCCCGGTTCTAGGGGTCAACCTCGGCCACGTCGGATTCCTCGCCGAGGCGGAGGTCGACGACGTCGAGGACGTCATCGACGCCATCGTCGAGCGCAAGTGGACGCCGGAGGACCGTCTGGCACTGGACGTGCGGGCCTTCCGCGACGGCGAGCTGGTGACCCACACGTTCGCGCTCAACGAGGCCAGCGTGGAAAAGGCTGCCCGCGAGCGGATGATCGAGGTGATCGTCGAGATCGACAACCGCCCACTGTCGCGGTGGGGCTGCGACGGGGTGGTGCTGGCGACGCCGACGGGTTCGACGGCCTACAACTTCAGCGCTGGAGGCCCGATCGTCTGGCCGGGAGTCGAGGCGCTGCTCATCGTGCCGATCAGCGCACACGCCCTGTTCGCCCGGCCGCTGGTCGTGGCCCCCGACTCGCTGCTCGCGGTCGAGGTCATCGCCCGTACCGACGGCGCCGGAGTGCTGTGGTGCGACGGCCGACGGGCGGTCGACCTGCCGCCGGGTGCCCGGATCGAAGTACGCCGCGCGGACCGGCCGGTCCGGCTGGCCCGCCTGCACCCGGCACCGTTCACCGATCGGCTGGTGGCCAAGTTCGACCTCCCGGTGCAGGGCTGGCGCGGCTCGGCCGAGCGCCGCCGTCGCGCCGAGGGAGCCGCGGACTGATGCTGGAGGAGATCCGGATCGGCCAGCTCGGCGTCATCGAGTCCTCGCGGCTCGAGCTCGGCCCGGGGCTGACCGTCATCACGGGCGAGACGGGGGCCGGCAAGACGATGGTGGTGACGGCCCTGGGGCTGCTGCTCGGTGGCCGGGCCGACAGCGGGATGGTCCGCACCGGCGCAGGCACGGCGCGGGTGGAGGGGGTGATCGACGCGGCCGAGCTCGACGGGTTCCGGGCGGCGGTCGACGACGCCGGCGGGGAGGTCGAGGACGACCGCGTGGTGCTCGCCCGCAACGTCTCGAGCGAAGGGCGGTCGCGGGCCTGGGTCGGCGGCGCGTCGGTGCCGGTGTCCCGGCTGGCCGAGACGGCGGAGTCGCTGGTGGCCGTGCACGGGCAGTCCGACCAGCACCGACTCCTGCGCCACCGGGCGCAGCGAGAGGCCCTGGACCGGTTCGGCGGCGAGCCGGTGCTGGCCCTGGTGGCGGCGTACACCGCGCTGCACGCGCGGCTCGAGGCGACCGAGCGCGAGCTCGACGACGTCGTGGCCAGCGCACGCGAGCGGGCTCGGGAGGCCGACCTGCTCAGGTTCGGGCTGGGCGAGATCGAGGCGGTCGTCCCCAAGCCCGGCGAGGACGCCCAGCTGGCGGCCGACGAGGCCCGCCTGGGCTACGCCGACACCCTGCGCACCGCCGCGGAGCAGGCGCGCGAGGCGCTGTCCAGCGAGGCCGGCGACCCCGACGCGCTCGGGGCGGCTTCCGCGGCACGCACCGTGCTCGAAGGGGTCCGCGAGCACGACCCGGAGGCCGGGGCGCTGGCCGACCGGCTCGCCGAGATCACCTACCTGCTCTCCGACCTGGCCGCCGACGTCGCGTCCTACGCCGCCGGCATCGACGCCGACCCGACCCGGCTGGCCGGCGTGTCCGAGCGCCGGGCCGCGCTGACCGCGCTCACCCGGAAGTACGGCGAGACCGTCGAGGAGGTGCTGGCCTGGTCCGAGACCTCCGCGGCCCGGCTGCTCGACCTCGACGGCACCGACGAGCGCATCGAGGCCCTGCGAGCCGAACAGCAGTCTCTGCGCGCCGAGCTCGGCGAGGTGGCGCTGACCCTGTCGGGCGCCCGCAGCGAGGCCGCGGCGCGGCTGTCCGACGAGGTGACCTCCGAGCTGTCGCTGCTGGCCATGCCCGACGCCCGGCTCCAGGTCACGGTCACCCAGCACGACGCCGACCCGCCATCGGGCGGCGACCCGCCTCCAAGCGGCAGCCCGCTCCGGGCCGGCACCCGCTGGCTCCGGCACACAGCCAGCGGAGCCGACGAGGTCGAGTTCCTGCTGGCCGCCAACACCGGCTCCGAGCCGCGGCCGCTGCACAAGGGCGCCTCTGGCGGCGAGCTGTCCCGGGTGATGCTCGCCCTCGAGGTGGCGCTGGCCGGCACCAGCCCGGTGCCGACCTTCGTGTTCGACGAGGTCGACGCGGGGGTGGGCGGGGCCGCCGCGGTCGAGGTCGGCCGAAGGCTGGCCCAGCTCGCGCGCACCGCCCAGGTGCTGGTCGTGACCCACCTGCCGCAGGTCGCGGCCTACGCCGACCGCCACGTCCTGGTCGAGAAGGCCAGCGACGGCTCGGTGACCAGCTCCGGGCTCACCCTGCTCGACGACGCGGCCCGCGAGAAGGAGCTCTCCCGGATGCTGGCCGGGATGTCGGAGTCCGACACGGGGCTGGCCCATGCCCGCGAGCTGCTGGAGGTTGCCGCCCCGGCTCGGGCGCTGTCCTGAGTCTGGACCGCTATCGCATGACTCTCTGCACGCGTTCGACGCGACGGAGGCTCTCCTCGGCCTCGGAGATGTTGAATGGGGCGCTGCGCACGTCATCCGGCCAGTCGTCGACGAGCTCGGACGCCCAGTCGATCCACTGCGCGACCATGACGTAGAAGTCGGCGATGAAGCGGCCAGCCAGCTGGTTGAGCGCGGCGCGCTCCGGGAACGCACTGGTGCCCTCGAGGTAGGCGCGGGCCGTCGTGAGGTTCTCCTGGTTCTGCTCGAGCACCCAGGCGCGCGCGGCCGCGAGGTTCGTGACGATGTCGGCCTTGCTGCCGCTGTCGGTGAAGCTGATCTTGACCAGCTGCTCGAACTCGAGGGATGGCCCGGCCCCCGGCTGCTGCAACCAGGCCGCGAGCGCGCGCCGGCCCTTGCTCGTGATGGTGTACCGGGTCCGGCGGCGGCGGCCGACGGAGTCGTCGGTCGCCTCGGCGTACCCGTGGGCCACCAGCTTCTTGGGCTCCTCGTAGAGCTTGCTCTGGGCGCGTGGCCACATCCGGCGCAGACTGCGGTCCACCTGTTGCACGAGCTCGTGGGTGGTCCACGGTTTCACGGCGAGCAGGCCGAGGATCGCGTACGACGTCGTCGTCAATGCCGCGGGTCTTGACATTATTCTCCCTTTGGGACATTCTGACACTCCCAAAGGGAGAATAACAGGAGACCATCATGGCCGCTACCAGCGCACTGCGAGTCGACTCGTCCAACCAGGACCAGCTGCGGGCATGGGACGGCGACGAGGGCGCGTACTGGGCCGACCACGCCGACTACTTCGACCGCTCGGTGTCCGCCTACCACCAGCGACTGCTCGAGCGCACCGCGATCCGCACCGACGACCGGGTGCTCGATGTCGGTTGCGGCACCGGACAGACGACTCGCGACGCGGCTCGTGCCGCGTCGGCCGGCTCGGCACTGGGAGTCGACCTGTCCTCGCGGATGCTGGACCACGCTCGGCGTCGCGCCGCAGAGGAGGGCCTCGCCAACGCGACGTTCGCCCAGGCCGACGCCCAGGTCCATCCGTTCGAGCCGGCCTCGTTCGACGTGGCCATCAGCCGCACCGCCGCGATGTTCTTCGGCGACCACGTCGCGGCGTTCCGCAACGTCGGCCGGGCGCTGCGACCGGGCGGACGACTGCTGCTCGTGACCTGGCAGTCCCTCGCGGCCAACGAGTGGCTCCGCGAGATCTCCCGCGCGCTCTCCGCCGGACGTGACCTGCCGGCGCCACCGCCCGACGCTGGACCTTTCGCCCTCTCCGACCCCGACCGGGTGCGCAGCCTGCTCGCTGAGGCCGGGTTCACCGACATCACGCTCGACGGGCTGAGTGCGGGCCTGTGGTTCGGGAATGACGCCGACGACGCCCATCAGTTCACGCTCGGCCTCATGGGCTGGATGATCGAGGGACTCGACGCCGCCGGCCGTGCTCGGGCCAGCGACTCGCTCCATGCCACGATGGCCGCTCACGCCACGCCTGACGGCGTCCTGTACGAGTCGGCCGCCTGGATCATCGAGGCGACCCGGCCATGAGCTACTTCGCCGTCGTTCGCGACGCCGGGCCCGCGTGGTCCGATGGCAAGGGTGCCTTCGAGCAGCCCGACGTCGAGGGCCACGTGGCCTTCATGAACGCCCTTGCCGACGAGGGCATCGTTCTCTTCGCCGGCCCGTTGGCCGGTAGCGAGCAGGGTCGTGTCCGCGCGCTGGTGATCGTCGACACGGACGACGAGCCCGCGATCCGCGCCCGACTGGCGGCCGACCCATGGGCCGTGGCAGACCGGATCGTCACGACGAGCGTCGAACCGTGGAACCTCTTCGTCGGCGCCGACCGGATGGCGATGACCAGCTAGTGTCCCGCACTGAAAGTTCGGCACATAATTCCGCACCCCGAGCACGCACCTCGCGGCGTTGCCGAACCTCGCTGGACGAACAAGTAGAGCGTCGCTCCGACGCCTGGCGATGTACGCACTCGGAGCACGGACTTACGCACCGTACTTCCAGTGCGGGACACTAGAAAGCATCTTCTGTGGCGCACCCGCGAGTCGCAGGAGGTTGCCGCCCCGACGGGCGCGCAGTCCTGACAGACTGGGTGAAGAATGAAGTTCAACGCGCGGAAGGCGTCGCTGGCTCCGCCAGGCGTCACGGGGATAGCTCGGGTCGGCAGGTCGACCTCGACACTGCTCCCGCGCCTGCGTCCCGGCGACATCGCGGTGGTCGACCACGTCGACCTCGACCGTGACGGCGCCACCGCGCTCGTCGAGGCGGGGGTCCGGGCGGTCGTCAACGCCGCCTCGATGATCTCGGGCCGCTACGCCAACCTCGGCCCGGAGGTGCTCGCAGAGGCGGGCGTCATGTTGGTGGACCGGATCGGCACGGAGGGCGTGGACCGGATCAGGGACAACTGGCCCATCCGGGTCACCGACGGGGTGATCTACGCCGTTCTGCCCGACGGCCAGATCGACGAGCTCGCCACCGGCCGCTCCCTCGACCTCGAGCAGGTGCACAGCGAGATGGACCAGGTCCGCAGAGGCCTGGCCGAGCAGCTGGAAACGCTCACCCAGACCACCAGCGACTTCCTGCGTCGCGAGCACGAGCTCCTGCTCAACGGGCGCGGGCTCCCAGCGCTGAAGACACGGATCGCCGGCCGTCCGGTCGTCGTCGTCGGGGCCGCCGACCACGCTGATCTGCAGGCCATCGGATCGTTCGTCCGCGAGCAGGCGCCGGTGGTCATCGCCGTCGGCCCCGCGGCCGACGACCTGCTCGGCCTGAGCTGGGCCCCCGACGTCGTCATCGTCACCGCGGGCGACCCGGGCAGCGTCCCGTCGGCCGATGCCCTGCGCGTGGCAGCCGACGTCGTGCTCGTCGCCCCACGCGGCTCCAGCCTCGTGGAACAGGCCACGATCGAGGCAGTCGTCGGCCTGCCGTCCCTCGTGGACACGTCGGCGACAGGCGAGGACGTCGGGCTCCTGCTCGCCGACCGGTACGCCGCGGCGCTGGTCGTGGGCGTCGGGCTGCAGGCTCGGCTCGACCGGTTCCTCGACGGAAGACAGGCCGAGCTGGCCAGCAGCTTCGCGACCCGGCTCAAGGTCGGTGACCGGCTCGTCGACGCCGGGGCGGTCCGGGCGCTCTACACCGGCCGGCCGGGGGCGCTGCAGCTCTTCCCCGTCCTCCTTGCGGGGCTCGTCGCCCTCCTCGCGGCGATCGCCGTCACCCCGGTCGGCAACGACTGGGCGCACGACATCGTCGACCACCTCCAGGGACTCCTGTGATCTCCCTGCGCCAGCACGTCGCCTCGCTGGTGGCGGTCTTCCTCGCGCTCGCCGTCGGCATCGCGCTCGGTGGCGGCCCGCTCGGAGGCGACGACGACGGCGACGACGGCGAGCCGACCAGCACGACCACCGCACAACCGGAGCCGGACTCCTACGGCCTGTCCGAGTTCGCCGACGCGTTCGCGGGAGAGGGAGCCGCACGCCTGTACGCCGGCGGCCTCAACGGCCACGCGGCCGCGATCCTGGCAATGCCCGGCGCCGAGACCGCACAGGTCAAGGCGCTCCAGGCGCAGATCGTCGCAGCGGGCGGCGCGATCACCGGGACCTTCACGGCCGGCGACAAGCTTGTCGACGCGGACCAGGAGGCGCTCATCGACTCGGTGGGCGGCCAGCTGACCGCCCAGCTCGTCGACCCCCGCGTCGAGACCGCGGCGCCGAGCTACGAGTTGATGGGCCAGCTCCTGGGCGTGGCCCTGTCGACCACCCAGGCCTCCTCGGTGCGAGCCGACCTCGCGGCCGTGTCCGTCCGCGAGAGCCTGGCCGGCGCCGAGCTGCTGACCTCGCCCGAGGACGTCCGCAACGCACCCCTGGTGCTCATCGTCCTGCCGCCGGGGCCGGAGGGCGCGGAGTCGAGCCTCGCCACGCGCACCATCCTCTCCGGCCTGGTGAGTGGCATCGGTCACAACGCCGCGGGGGTGGTCGTGGTCGGCGACAGCGACTCGGCCGACGAGGGCGAGCTCGCTGCACTCCGCGAGAGCGAGCTGACCGGGCCGATCTCGACCGTCGACGGCATGGAGACGACCATCGGCCAGGTGACCGCGGTGCTCGCGATGCAGGCCGTGGTCTCGGGAACCATCGGTTCCTACGGTGCGTCGGGATCTGACGGCGTCGTACCTCTCAACTAGGGCGCGACACCGGTCCCTGACCTACCGCGCGACGCGCCACGGGCCGCTCCACCCCACGGAAGACGCTCGCTGCACTCGCGCTTCCGCGGGGACCCCGGACAAGCTGGCGGCGTTGCCGTCGCTCGATGATGGGCCTACAGCGTCTTCGCTCCGGCGCCTTGCCAGCCACTCCGTGGACGCGCCGCGCACCACGGTCATGAACCGGCGTCGCGCCCTATAAGATGGAGGTCCATGAAGCCTCCCATGCCGACCAAGCATGTGTTCGTCACCGGAGGCGTCGCCTCCTCGCTCGGCAAGGGCCTGACGGCGTCCAGCCTCGGTCGGCTGCTCCGCTCTCGTGGACTGCACGTCACGATGCAGAAGCTCGACCCCTACCTCAACGTCGACCCCGGGACGATGAACCCGTTCCAGCACGGCGAGGTCTTCGTCACCAACGACGGTGCCGAGACCGATCTCGACATCGGCCACTACGAGCGGTTCCTCGACACCGACCTCGGACAGATCGCCAACGTCACCACCGGGCAGGTCTACTCCGAGGTGATCGCCAAGGAGCGGCGCGGTGACTACCTCGGCGACACCGTCCAGGTGATCCCGCACATCACCAACGAGATCAAGGACCGCATCCTGGCCATGGGGGGCACCACCCCCGAGGGCGAGCACATCGACGTCGTGATCACCGAGATCGGCGGCACGGTCGGCGACATCGAGTCGCTGCCGTTCCTCGAGGCGGCCCGCCAGGTGCGCCACGACATCGGCCGTGACAACAGCTTCTTCCTCCACGTATCGCTGGTGCCCTACATCGGGCCCTCGGGCGAGCTGAAGACCAAGCCGACCCAGCACTCGGTCGCCGCGCTCCGCCAGGTCGGCATCCAGCCCGACGCCGTGGTCTGTCGCGCCGACCGCGAGCTGCCCGACTCGATCAAGCGCAAGATCTCGCTGATGTGCGACGTCGACCTTGAGGCCGTGGTCACCGCCGCCGACGCGCCCTCGATCTACGACATCCCCAAGGTGCTGCACAGCGAGGGACTGGACGCCTACCTCGTGCGCCGCCTCGGTCTGCCGTTCCGCGATGTCGACTGGACGGTCTGGGACGACCTGCTCCGCCGGGTGCACCACCCCCAGGAGGAGGTCACCATCGCCCTGGTGGGCAAGTACGTCGACCTCCACGACGCCTACCTCTCGGTCGCCGAGGCCTTGAAGGCGGGCGGCTTCGCCCACGAGGCCGAGGTCAAGATCCGCTGGATCGCCTCCGACGAGTGCGAGACCCAGGCCGGAGCCTCGCGTCACCTGCACGACGTCGACGCCATCTGCGTGCCCGGCGGCTTCGGCGTCCGCGGCCTCGAGGGCAAGATCGGGGCGCTCACCTACGCCCGCACCAACCGGATCCCGACCCTCGGCCTGTGCCTGGGCCTCCAGTGCATGGTGATCGAGTTCTCCCGCAACGTCGCCGGCCTCGAGAAGGCCGACTCGACCGAGTTCGACCCCGACAGTCCCGAGCCGGTCATCGCGACGATGGCCGAGCAGCTCGCCTACGTCGAGGGCGCCGGTGACCTGGGCGGCACCATGCGGCTCGGCCTCTACCCGGCCGTGCTCAAGCCCGGCTCGATCGCGCGTCAGGCCTATGGCGCGGAGCTGATCGACGAGCGGCACCGGCACCGCTACGAGGTCAACAACGCCTACCGCGACACCCTCGAGGACGCCGGCCTGGTCTTCTCCGGCACCTCGCCCGACAACAACCTGGTCGAGTTCGTCGAGTTGCCGCGCGACCAGCACCCCTACTACATCTCGACCCAGGCGCACCCCGAGCTCCGCTCCCGTCCGACCCGTCCGCACCCGCTGTTCAGGGGACTGGTCGGTGCGGCCATCGAGCGCCAGAAGGAGCTCCGCTTCCCCATCGACGAGAGCGGGCTGCGCCGGGAGCCGGTGGACGTCGACGACTAGTGTCCTGATTCTGAATCAGGACACTAGTGTCCCGCACTGAAAGTTCGGCACATAATTCCGCACCCCGAGCACGCACCTCGCGGCGTTGCCGAACCTCGCTGGACGAACAAGTAGAGCGTCGCTCCGACACCTGGCGATGCACGCACTCGGAGCACGGACTTACGCACCGTACTTCCAGTGCGGGACACTAGGTCGGCCTCGGAGGCACCACGGCGGCGTTACGCGGTGCTCGCCGGTCGCGTTACGCATGTGTTACGCCCTGCGGCAATTCTTCGGTCAGGAACCGAGCCTGATCGAAGGAGACCCCCATGCGCCGCCTCGTCGCTGTCCTCGTCGCTGCCCTCGCCGGTGGAGCACTCGCTCTGACGCCCATCTCGGCCGCGTCCGCCGCACATGGTCCCGGCCCCGCCGCCGCTCCGATCGTCCTGGAGAGCGACGCCCAGTTCAACGGCTACGACGTCGCCATCGACAGCGCCGGCACGGCCTACGTGGGGTGGATCTCCTACACGAACACGGTGCTCCGGCGCGTGCACCTGTGCGTTCTGCCTGCCGGTGCCACCGCCTGCACCGGCGGGGTGAAGACGATCCTTCCGCTCGGGGGGCCGGCCGGGGAGTCCTCCGCCAACGGCCTCCAGGTCGTCACCGGTCCGGGAGCCGGCGCGACGCTGGTGTGGTTCCACGACACCTCGGACTCGATCAACCAGCCGTTCGGCGGTCAGCTGGCCACCGCGGTGGCAGGCCCTGATGGCTCGCTCTCGGCGGCCACGGACCGCGCCGCCGCGCCAAGCTTCGGGAGCCTGAAGACCGCCACTCGCTCCCCGAGTGGCCAGCTCATGGCGGTGGCCCAGGCGTCCACCGCGAGCCCTCAGTCGCTCTACGTCTACGCCGACTTCGCAGCCCCGGGCCTGGTGAACGCGCCGTTCTTCGTGAACCAGGCCCGGCTGGCCTACACCGGGTCGACGGCCGTGCTGGCGGTGGACAACTACGGCAAGGTCTCCGAGCCGATCGCCTACTCGGTGCTGTCCGGGGGCGCGTGGTCCGGGTTCCGCACGGTTGCCAACACCTGGAACGTCGGCGCCTTCGGGATGACCGCGACGCCCTCCGGGATCCGGCTGGTCGCCAGTGTGGCCAGCGCGAGCTACAAGCCGGCGGTGGCGAAGTTCGAGGGATCCACGTTCGGCAAGGCCAAGCCCACGGGTGGGAAGGGGTCGTGCACCCCGAGCACCCATGACGTCGTGAGCGATGGCAGTGGACGGGTCGCGGACGTCGTGGTCGCGTGCAGCGGCGTCGGGATAGCCAACCTGGCCGACACCACCCACGCGGGGTACACAGAGTTCCCGTCGGGAGGCACCATCGCGGGCGGCAACCCGCAGATCGCCACGATCGGCCTCGGCACCGGCTGGGTGGCCTGGAGCATCCAGTCGGCGCTGGGAAACCAGCTGAAGGTGGTCCCGGTCCGGCTGCCGGCGACGCCGCAGTCCAAGCGGAACACAACGTCGTTCGGAAAGGTCACGCTGACCGGGGTGGCCACGTGCCTGCCGCCGGTGAAGGCGAAGGTCAAGCTCCAGGCCAGCGCGAAGAACGGCTGGCACGTCGCGGGCCGGACCCTGACGCTCTCCGGTGACAAGGTCGGCGGCAAGATCGACGGCGCGAAGCTGAAGCCCGGGAAGCACTACGTCCTCAAGGGCACGGTGCGCTTCGTCCGCGGCAGGGCCCACCAGACGGTCACCGTGAGCCGCGGGTTCCGCACCTGCGCCTGAGCGGGTCGCCGGCCCTCGAGGGGTCTATAAAGTGGCGGTTCATGCAGGTGAACCTGCTCGACGGCCCGGCGGTGGACGA
Source organism: uncultured Actinomycetota bacterium (assembly GCA_963825455.1). Classification (GTDB taxonomy): domain Bacteria; phylum Actinomycetota; class Actinomycetes; order Propionibacteriales; family Nocardioidaceae; genus Nocardioides. Next base: position 311,536 of record CAWGTG010000015.1, on the reverse strand, counting down.
GGGCGACGGGGACGCGGGCGGCGCGGGGCCGGTGCCGGGTGGGCGGCGCGCGCACCTGGTGCTGACCGCCCTCGCGCTCGCCTCCGGCCCGGTGCCGGGCGAGCGGCTGGCGGCCATGGTGTGGCCGACGCCGCCGCAGACCTGGCGGGTGGCCCTGCGCGGCATCGTGGCGAAGCTGCGTTCGGGGGTGACGGGGGACGTCGTGGACACCACCCCGCTCGGATACCGGCTTGCCGACGGGGTGACCACCGACGTCGTACGCCTCGACGCGGCGGTCGCGGACGCCGTCGGGCTACTGGCGGAGGGACGCACCCGGACGGCCCTGGACCTCGCGGCGCCCGCGGCGACCATCTCCGGCGATCAGCTCGCGCCGGGCCTGGACGCCGACTGGCTGCAGCCGCACCGGGTGAGGATCGACTCGATGGCGTTGCAGGCCGGTGAGCTGGTGGTTGAGGCCGCCGCCAGGCTCGGGGACCACGCCCGCGCGATCGCGGTCGCCAGGGCGATGGTGGCGGCTCACTCTCTCGACGAACGCGCGCATCGGGCCCTGATCGCGGCCCTGGACCGCGGCGGTGACCGCGCGGGGGCGGTGCTGGCCTTCGAGGAGTGCCGGGCCGTGCTGACCGAGCACATGGGCGTCGACCCGTCCGGCGAGACCGTGGCGGTCTACCTACGGGCGCTGCGCGACCAGTGGACCGGCGCCCAGGCGCGGGTCCCGCGATTCATGTCCTCCTTCGTCGGCCGCGACGACGAGCTGTCCGAGGTCGTGGCGGCCGTGGCCAGACCGGGGCTGGTGACTGTCACTGGGCAAGGAGGGGTCGGGAAGACGCGCCTCGCCGCGGAGGCGGTCGCCGCCGCGCGGGCGCTGCACCGGGACAGGTGGTGGGTCTCGGTGTCGTCGGTGTCCGGCGACGCCCTGGTCTCCGCCGCGGTCGCCATCCAGCTGGGGGTGTCACCGGGCAGTGACGACGTGACCCGCCGGATCGCGGACCGGCTGGCTCCGCTGGGCCGGTGCCTGCTCGTGGTGGACGGCTGCGACTCTGTCGTGGACGGCGCCGCCTCGCTCGTGTCCTCGCTGCTCGCGGACTGTCCCGGCGTCACCGTGCTCGTGACCGGCCGCTCGGCACTCGGGGTCGGCGGCGAGCACGTCGTTGCGCTGGATCCCCTGACCGGGGAACGGGACGGCGAACCCGCCTCGGTGAGACTGCTCACAGACCGGGTCCGCGAGTCAGGCGGCCAGCTCGAGCTGACCGACGAGCTCGCGCCGTACGTCGCGGCGCTCTGCCGTCGCTGCGGCGGCCTGCCGCTCGCCCTGGAGCTGGTCGCGGCCCAGCTCGCGGAGCTGTCACCAGGCGACCTGGTGGACCACCTCGACGAAGTGGCCGCCGAGGGTGGCGACGCGTTGCGCCGGGTGGTCGAGGGCAGCTACGCGCTGCTGGACGCCCAGGAAGCTGCGGTCTTCCGGCGGCTGGCCGTCCTCGACGGAGGTTGCGAGCTCCCCCTGATCCGCGAGGTCGTCGCCGACAGCAGCGTCCCCGGCCTCCGGGTGGTCCGGATCCTGCGCGAGCTGACCGCCCGAGGACTGGTGGCCGTGGACCGGACCGGCCCGCGGTGGCACTACCGGCTCGACGATGATCTGCGCCGGCTCTCCCGTGACCGGCTGGACGCGTCCGGCGAGACGGCCGCGGTGTTCGAACGGCTGCGCCGGGCCGTGCTGGCAGTGCTGCCCGACGACCCCAGGTCGCCACCTGCGGCGTACGCCGACGCGATCACGGCCGTGATGGACTCGGTGCGCTCGCTCCTAGGGGCGGGCACGGAGGGTGTGCACGGACCTGCGGCGGACCCCGAAGGCTGCCTCGAGATCGCCTTCCGGCTGCATCGCTACTGGGCGGCGACCAACGTGGCGGAGGGGAGGTTCTGGCTCTCCCGGCTGCTCGCCGGTCCGGACACGTCCTGGTCGCCGCAGGCCACCTACGCGCTGGGCTACCTGAGCTACTGGGCCGGCGACACCGCGGAGGCCGTGCCGGAGCTCGAGAGGGCGGCAGACACGCTGGCCGGGGTCGATGACGCGTTGATGGCCCGGGCCCTGATCTATCTCGCGGGGCTTCTCGACGACCAGGACCGCGGCGCCGACGCGATGGAGTGCGTGAGGCGCGCCATGACCGCCGCGGCGCCGTACGACGCCGACCTGCGGGTGGCGGCGGCGATGGGACTGGGCAGCGTGGCCGCCGAGCGGGGGGACCCGGAGGCTGCCGAGCACGCCGTGCGTGCCATCGGCATGTGCGAGGCCGAGGCATCGCCGGAGCAGCTCACCGCCACGCTGCCGACCGCGGCGATGGTGTGCTGGCAGGTGGGCGCGCTGGTCGCGTGCCGGACGTTCGTCGAGCGGGCGGAGCCGCTGCTCGGCGAGGGGAGGCGGATCGCCAGGGTGGTGCTGCTGTCGACCAAGACGGGGCTCTCGCTGGCCGAGGGTGACGTCGACACGGCCGTTCGATCAGGCCGGGCGGCCGACGCGGAGGCGACCGAGCTGGGAGTGGACCGCGAGCTGCCGTTGGTTCGGTGCCTGCTTGCGCACGCCCTGCTCGACCGAGGCGATCTGACCGCGGCGTCGGCAGCCGCGGCGAGCGCCCTCGAGGCCGCGACGCAGCTGGGCTACGACTTCCCGCTCGCCGCGGCCCTCGAGACAGCGGCCGCGGTCGGCCGCGAGAGTCATGCACCGGCCGACGAGCTCGGTGTCCTGGTCGCCTCCGCCCGAGCCATCCGCGAGCGCGGCGACCGGCCGGTCCCGGTCCCGCTGGCCGCCAGGGTCGCCGCCCTCGCTGCCGGGTTGCCGGAGTCCGTCGCGCCCGAGCCGCGAGAGGCGGCTCGGCTGGCCCGCGACCTGCTCGCGACCACCCGGGTCCTCTAGGTCTTATGCGGGGCTCACCCGCTGAGTAGGCTCCGCTCGAGCGCCGTCCTGGATATGCAGATGTGGTCGCCACGCTGGCGCTTGTCGTCGCGCTGGGCGGCACCTCGTACGCCGCCGTCCAGGTCACCGGCAAGGACGTCAAGAACAACTCCCTGAGCGGCAAGGACGTCAAGAACAACTCCCTGACGGGCAAGGACGTCAAGGAGCGATCCGTGCCGCTTGACCGCCTGAGCGGGAGCCTGCCCACGCAGCTCGACCCGGGTCTGTTCGTGCCGTCCGCGGGTCTCTACACCGTCTCCGTAGGGCCTGGTGCCTGGGAGGCGGCCGGCACCCTGCTTGAGCGAATAGGCACCGCCGGACGGTGGAGGTCCACAACGGCGTCCGACACGGCCGCGGTCCTGCTCGACCCCGCGCTCCAGACTACGATCGCGGGGAGGCCGATGCGCCTGCGCGCCGTGACGGCATGTTGGGACGCCACCCTGAATCCTGACATCTTGATCACGGCCGTGTTTGTCACGGCGTTGCAGCAGGACGCAAACGGCGACTTGACCAATGCCGTGGAGGAGGCGGACGAGAACGACCACACCGAGAAGACCTGCAAGCGCTACGAGTTCGCCACCCCGGTGATCCTCGCCAGCACCAGTCGGGTCAGCCTCCACATGTCCGTAGGCTGGAACGCCTCGGGGGCGCAGATCTCGCTCGGTGGCGCCACATTCGAGCTGGACCGAGCCTGACCTCAGGACCGCGCATCGAGTACCCGCGAGAGGGTGTCGACGGCCTGCAGCAGCTCCGTGCGGACCACGGGCAGCACGCCGTCTGCGTCGGCGAGGTCCTGGGCACGGTCGAGCCAGGCCTGGTCGCAGGTGGTCGGCATCATCAGCCGGACCTTGCCCGCTACGGCCAGCAACCCCTCGGTGCTGAGCGCGGTGGCCTCGTCGAGGAACCGGTGTGCCCAGGGGACCATCAGCTCGTGCTGGACCGGCCGCCAGAAGCAGCGCGCGAAGTCCTGCACCGGCGGGCCGGCCGGGATCGCGCGCTCGCGCCAGAACCGCTCCCAGGCCTCCGCCTTGGCGGCCTCGAGGGGACGAGCCGCGGAGACGCCGTACGCGCGCAGGTGGGCGTCGGGGTCGGGGTCGCGCTGGAGCAGGACCTGCACGGCGTCCTCCTCGTAGCGACTCAGTGAGGCCCGGCGGACCAGCACCCGCCAGGCCAGGTCGAGGTCGTCGGCGGCGGCCGCGTCGAGCAGGTCGAACTGCTCCGGCGTCGACGCGGCCCAGGCAAGCGTGTTCAGCGCTGAGGTCCGGTGCTCTGGCTCATCGGCCCGACGCGCGGCGACCTCGGCCACCCGGGCCAGACGCCGGGGGATCAGCACCGTCGGGCTCCACTGCTCGGCGGCCTTCAGCGCGAGCGAGAAGCAAGGCTCGACGACGCTGGGGCTCTGCTCGATCGCGAGCAACGACAGCAGGCAGTCGAGCAGATCTCCCGTCGACAGCTCGCCCTGGAGCAACATGTCCCAGCCGGTGGCGACGGCAAGCGCTCGGTTGACCGGCTCGGGCAGCGACCCCGCATGGGCCAGCAGCACCTGCAGCGACGACTCGTCGGTGCGCACCGAGGCGAACGTCAGGTCGCCGTCATTGAGCAGGTGCAGGTCGGCCACCGGCAGGTCGAGGAGGTATGTCGTGGTGCCGGTGGTCTCGACCCGGACGTCGTCCACCCGCTCGAGCCCCGCTTCGCCGCGCGTGTAGGACCCGATCCGCAGCGCGTGCACGCGCGGCTCACCGCCGTCCGGGCTGGACGCCAGCAGCGTGGTCCCGACCAGGCTGATCGTGTCGGTGCCGTGGCGGTCCAGCCACGCGCTGGTCCACGCCGTCAGGTCCCGGCCGGACGCGTCGCCGATCGACCGCATCAGGTCCGCCAGCTCCGCGTTGCCCCAGGCGTGCTCGGCGAAGTAGCCGCGCAGCCCCTCGACGAACTTCTCCTCGGTCACCAGGGCCATCAGCTGGTGCAGGACGGCCTGACCCTTGTAGTAGGTGATCGCGTCGAAGTTCGCGAAGGCGTGGTCCACGTCGGGTACGGCGGTGCGAATCGGGTGGCTGGCCGGCCCCAGGTCCTGCTGGTAGGCGGCGATCTGGTCGCCCGCGAGGAAGGTGGCCCAGCCGTCGACGAACTCGGTCGCCGACACGGCTGCCCACGTGGATGCGAACGAGGCGAAGGCCTCGTTGAGCCACAGGTCGTCCCACCAGCGCATGGTGACCAGGTCGCCGAACCACATGTGCGCCATCTCGTGCAGAAGGAACGTGGCGACCAGCTCTCGCCTGGCGTAGGTCGGCGGGGTCCGCCACAGCACGCTGTCGGTCCAGGTGACGCAGCCCCAGTTCTCCATCGCACCCCCGAAGTCGGGCACGAAGACCTGGTCGTAGCGCTCCTGCGGGAAGGGCTGGGCGAACCGCTCTCCGAAGAACGCCAATCCCTGCTCGGTGACCCGGAAGAGGTCCTCGGCGTCCCGCTCGAGGTAGGACCGCAGTGACTGCCGGCAGTACAGGCCGAGACTGTGGCCGCCGCGCTCCTCGCGCAGCTCGTGGAACGGGCCGGCGTTGACCACGACGACGTACGTCGAGAGCCGCGGGGTGTCCTCGAAGATCCAGAGCCGGCCGCCGTCGTCGCGGTCGAGGACGACCTCCGGCGCGCAGTTGCTGAGCACCGTCCACTCCGCGGGGGCGCTGACCTGGAAGCCGTGCACCGCCTTGAGATCGGGCTGGTCGAAGCAGGCCCACGCCCGCCTGGCGCCGTCGGGCTCGAACGTCGACCAGACGTAGACGAGCTTGTCCTGCGGGTCGACACTGCGCAGGATCGCGTTCCCCGTGTCCGTCTCGGTCTGCACCGAGGAGACGACCAGCACGTTCTCGGCTTCGAGCGACGGGAGCGGCAGCCGTCCGGCCGCGTGCGTCGACACGTCGAGCTCGACGTCGTTGAGCCGGGCCGAGACCACCTCGCCGACGAGGTCGACGAAGGTCACCGCGCCCGGTGTCCGGCAATGGAAGGTGATCGACGACGTCGCCAGCCAGCGCCGGCCCTCCTGGAGCTCGCGCACGTCGACGGTGATGTCGTAGCGCTCAACCTCGATCAGCGCGGCGCGCTCCCGGGCCTCCTGCTCGGTCAGGCTGGCTGGAGCGGCGCCGGCGGCAGGCTCGGAGTCGGTCATGTGCGGAACGGTAACGTCCGCCGGGTGGCCGACGAGGTGGCGGATGTCCCGGAGAGCTGGCCCGTCGTGGGCAGTGAGGATCTCTATCGGTCCTCTCTCCCCTTCGCGCTGAGGGCGGACCGGATCCGACACCCCGCGAGCCCGGCGGACGAGCCGTTCACCCGTGTGGTCCTCGAGCACCCCGGGGCCGTGGTGATCCTCGCCGTGGACGACCAGGAGCGCGTCTTCTGCCTGCGCCAGTACCGCCACCCTGCCCGAATGCGGATGCTCGAGCTGCCCGCCGGGCTGCTGGACGTCGACGGGGAGGAGCCCCGGGCAGCGGCCGAGCGTGAGCTGCTCGAGGAGGCCGGGCTCGAAGCGAGCGACTGGGCGCCGTTGGGGTCGGCGTACAGCTCGCCCGGCATCACCAGTGAGCAGATCCACTACTTCCTGGCGCGCGGGCTCCATGAGGCCGATCGGGGCGACTTCACACCCGCCCATGAGGAGGCGGACATGGACACGCTCTGGGTGCCCTACGCAGAGCTGCTGGCCTCCTGCCTGGACGGACGGGTGCAGGACGCGCCCGTGCTGATCGCAGTGCTCACCGCCGGGCAGCGAGGTCTTGTCGGCAACGGGGGCGTCTGAGGCTAGGGTCGCCCTCATGAAGGTGGGCGTCCCCAAGGAAGTCAAGAACCACGAGTACCGCGTGGCCATCACCGAGATCGGTGTGCACGAGCTGGTGGCCCACGGCCACGAGGTCCTGATCCAGAAGGACGCCGGTGTCGGCTCGGGGATCACCGACGACGAGTACGTCGCCGCGGGCGCCCGGATCGTCGGCACCGCGGAGGAGGCGTGGGGCACTGACGGCGGCGTCGACATGGTGCTCAAGGTCAAGGAGCCCATCGCCGAGGAGTACCCCCGGATGCGGGAGGGGCTGGTGCTGTTCACCTACCTGCACCTGGCCGCCGACAAGCCGCTGACCGAGGAGCTGATCAACCGCAAGGTCACCGGCATCGCCTACGAGACGGTGCAGCTGCCGTCGGGCGGGCTGCCGCTGCTCTACCCGATGTCCGAGGTCGCGGGCTGCCTCGCGCCCCAGGTCGGTGCGCACGAGCTGCTGAAGGCCCAGGGCGGCCGCGGGGTCCTGATGGGTGGGGTCGGTGGGGTGGCCAACGCCAAGGTGGTCATCATCGGCGCCGGCGTGAGCGGCCAGAACGCCGCCAACATCGCGCTCGGCATGGGCGCCGACGTGACCCTGCTCGACACCGACCTCGACAAGCTGCGGATGTCGTTCTGGCGCTACAACAACCGGGTGCACGGCCTGGCATCGTCCAAGCTGGCCCTGGAGCAGCAGGTGATGGAGGCCGACATGGTGATCGGCGCGGTGCTGATCCCGGGCGCGGCCGCCCCCAAGCTGGTCTCCAACGAGCTCGTGAGCCGGATGAAGCCGGGGTCGGTGCTCGTCGACATCGCCGTCGACCAGGGCGGCTGCTTCGAGGACACCCACCCGACCACGCACTCGGACCCGACGTTCCAGGTGCACAACTCGATCTTCTACTGCGTGGCGAACATGCCCGGAGCGGTGCCCAACACCTCGACGTACGCGCTGACCAACGCGACCATGCCCTACGCCGTCGCGCTGGCGACCAAGGGCTGGGAGCAGGCCTGCCGCGACGACCCCAGCCTCGCCCTGGGCCTCAACACCCACGCCGGCCAGCTCACCAACAAGCCGGTCGGCGACGCCGTCGGCATCGAGGCGGTCAGCCCGGACGAGGTGCTGGCGTAGGCGCCGAGACCGCACCGGCCCCCGCGACTCCCGTTCCCGAGATCGCGCGGGCAGTCCGCACCTACCTCGACCACCTCGCCGTCGAGCGCGGCCTGGCCGCCAACACGCTCACGTCGTACCGCCGCGACCTGCGCCGCTACCTCGAGCACCTCGACCGTCTGGGCGTGGCCCACCTCGACGACGTCACCGAGGCGACCGTGTCTGCGTTCCTGGTCGCCCTGCGCGAGGGGGACGCCGACCACCCGCCGCTTGGCTCGTCGTCGGCGGCCCGGACCGTCGTGGCGGTGCGGGGGTTCCACAAGTTCGCGCTGGCCGACGGGCTCGCCGCGATCGACCCGGCCAGCGGGGTGAAGCCGCCGACGCCGGCCAAGCGGCTGCCCAAGGCGCTGCCGCTGTCCGATGTCGAGGCGATCCTCGAGGCCGCCGGGTTGCCCGGCACCACGCTGGCGCTTCGCGACCGGGCGCTGCTGGAGCTCCTCTACGGCACCGGCAGCCGCATCTCCGAGGCGGTCGGCCTCGATGTCGACGACCTCGACACCGTCGACCAGACCGTGCTGCTGCGCGGCAAGGGCGGCAAGCAGCGGATCGTGCCGGTCGGGTCCTACGCTCTGGCGGCCGTCGACGCCTACCTGGTCCGCGGCCGACCCGAGCTGGTCTCCACGGGCAAGGGCACGCCGGCCCTGTTCCTCAACGCCCGCGGTGGGCGGCTCTCCCGGCAGTCGGCGTGGGCGGTGCTGGTGAAGGCCGCCGAGCGCGCCGGCGTCACCAAGGACGTCTCGCCACACACCCTGAGGCACTCGTTCGCGACCCACCTGCTCGACGGTGGCGCCGACGTACGCGTGGTCCAGGAGCTGCTCGGCCACGCCTCCGTGACGACCACGCAGGTCTACACGCTGGTCACCGTCGAGAGCCTGCGCGAGGTGTTCGCCAGCGCGCACCCCCGGGCGCGCGAGTGACCGGCTCTTGTCGGAGTCACCGGGGCCCCGGTGACTCCTGCACTTCCCGGGGAAGATCTTGCCCAGGAAGTGACAAAGTCCCCGGGGCCCCGGGGACTCCAACGTCCGCGCGCCCAACCTCATGACTCTCCTCAAGGTCAGGGCCGGGGACAGCCCGGACGACGTGTACGCCGCGGTCGTCGACTGGGCGACCGAGCAAGGGTTGGAGCTGTACCCGCACCAGGACGAGGCTGTCCTCGAGCTGCTGGGCGGGGCCAACGTCGTACTCGCGACGCCCACAGGCTCCGGCAAGTCCCTGGTGGCAGTGGCCGCGCACGCCGCGGCGCTGGCACGTGACCAGGTCACCTACTACACGGCCCCGATCAAGGCGCTGGTGAGCGAGAAGTTCTTCGAGCTCTGCGCGACCTTCGGCACCGACGACGTCGGGATGCTCACCGGCGACGCCTCCGTGAACGCCGACGCCCCGGTCATCTGCTGCACCGCCGAGATCCTGGCCAACATCGCGCTCCGCGAGGGCCGGCGGGCCGACGTCGGACTCGTGGTGATGGACGAGTTCCACTACTACGCCGAGCCGGACCGCGGCTGGGCGTGGCAGGTGCCGCTGATCGAGCTGCCGCACGCGCAGCTCGTGCTCATGTCGGCGACCCTCGGCGACGTCACCGTCCTGGCGGCGGACCTCGCGACGCGGAGCGGGCGGGAGACCGCTGTCATCGCGGACGCGGAGCGGCCCGTGCCGCTGACGTTCACGTGGGCGCTGACGCCGCTGCCCGACACGCTCGAGGAGCTGGTCACCACGCACCAGGCGCCGGCGTATGTCGTGCACTTCACCCAGAAGGACGCGGTCGAGCACGCCACCTCGCTGCTGCAGGCGTCGTACCTCGCCAAGCCACCGCCCGCGCTGGCCGAGCGGCTTGCCGGTGTCCGGTTCGCCGCCGGCTTCGGGAAGACACTCTCGAAGCTGCTCAAGAAGGGGATCGGCGTCCACCACGCCGGGATGCTGCCGCGCTACCGACGGCTCGTGGAGCAGCTGGCCCAGGCCGGGCTGCTCACCGTCATCTGTGGTACCGACACCCTCGGCGTCGGCATCAACGTGCCGATCCGGACGGTGCTGTTCACCGGGCTGGCCAAGTTCGACGGCCGCCGACAGCGGATCCTGCGCACCCGTGAGTTCCTGCAGATCGCGGGCCGGGCCGGGCGGGCCGGGTTCGACACCGCCGGCTACGTCGTCGTGCAGGCGCCCGAGCACGTCATCGAGAACGAGCGCGCCAAGGCGAGGTCCGACGCGAAGAACGCCGCACTCAGTGATTCGAAGTTGGCCAAGAAGAAGTCCAAGCCGCACCTGAAGAGGCCGCCCGAGGGAACGGTCGTCTGGACCGAGCAGACCTTCGACAAGCTCGTCGCCGGCGTCCCGGAGCCGCTGGTCTCGCGGATGAAGGTCGACAACGCGATGCTCGTCAACGTCCTCTCCCGCGAGGAGGACGCCTTCCCGGTGCTGCGGCGGCTGCTGACCGACAACCACTCCGACCCCCGCGAGCAGCGTCGGCTCGCCCGCCGCGCACTCCGCCTGGCCCGGTCGCTGCTGCGATCCGGGATCCTCACCAGGCTCGACGAGCTGGACCGTTTCGGGCGCCGGTACGTACTCACGGTCGACCTTCCCGAGGACTTCGCGCTCAACCAGGAGCTCGCCCACTTCGCCCTGGCCGCGCTCGACGTGCTCGACCCGGAGGCGGAGACCTACCCGCTCGACGTCGTCTCGGTGATCGAGGCGGTGCTGGAGCCCCCGCGGCAGGTGCTCTGGGCCCAGCAGCACGAGGCCCGCGGTGAGGCGATAGCGGCGATGAAGGCCGACGGCGTCGAGTACGACGAGCGGATGCGGCTGCTGGAGGAGGTCACCTGGCCGAGGCCGCTCGCGGAGCTGCTCGAGGCGACGTACGAGCTCTACCGCGAGAGCCACCCGTGGCTGGACCCGGAGGCGCTGGAGCCGAAGACGGTGGTCCGGGAGATGTGGGAGCAGGGGATGGGGTTCACCGACTTCGTGGGCCGCTACCAGCTGGCCCGCTCCGAAGGGCTGGTCCTGCGCTACCTCACCGACGCCTACCGCACGCTCCGCCAGACCGTCCCCGAGAAGCACCACTCGCCGGAGCTCGACGATCTCGTCGAGTGGGTGGGGGAGACGGTCCGCCAGATCGACTCCTCGCTGCTCGACGAGTGGGAGGCGCTGGCCGACCCCGCACACGTCCGCGAGGACGTGGCCCACCACGCTCCGCCGCCGCCACCGCGGCCGATCTCCGCCCAGACCCGCCCGTTCCGCGTGATGATCCGCAACGCGCTCTGGCGACGGGTCGAGCTGGCCGCCCGCGACGACGTGGCCGGCCTGGCCGCGCTGGAGTCCTCAACCGCCCAGCTCGCGGACCCGCCCCTGGAGGTCGCGATGACGCGCACCGACTGGGACGCCGCCCTGGAGGGTTACTACGCCGAGCACGACGAGATCCGGCTCGACGCCGACGCCCGCGGGCCTGCGTTGCTGGCCGTCGAGACCACCGGCCGGGTATGGACGGCTCGGCAGACTCTGCACGACCCGGCCGGCGACCACGACTGGGTGATCGAGGCGACGGTCCACATCGACGTCTCGGACGCCGTCGGCGAGGCGGCCGTGCTCGTCTCCGCGCTGCGGCGGCTGGACGGGCCCTAAGGCTTGAGCCGCTTGTGCACCCGCACCACGTTGAAGGAACCGTGCACGGTGACCTTGGTGGCGCCCTTGCGCACCTTGGCGAAGTTGTTGGAGCCGCGGATGACCAGGTTCGCCAGCCTCTTGTAGGCGAGCGAGTTGTTGGAGCCCTTCACCTTGACAGTGGTGCCGCGGGCCGCGATGACCGAGTTGTTGGAACCGGTCACCTTCACCGAGTCGAGGGCGTCGATGTTCAGCGCCACGTTGCTGGAGCGGATCTTCGCGGACCGGGCGGCCGGGGCCGTCACGGTCGAGACGGCGTCGGTCACCCGCAGACTGTCGATCGGCCCGGTCGAGACGACCGTCACGTTCGAGTCGGAGATGTCCATCCGGGCGGCGCCGGCCAGGGCGACCGTCACATTGCTGGCCGTGACGGTGACGGTGCTGCAGGCACCGGTCAGGACATAGGCCTCGGTGCTGCCGGCGATCGTCACCGGTCCGGCCGAGCAGTCGATGGTGACCGCCGCGTGCGCCGGCGACGGCGCAATGGTCAGGGCGGCTGCTGTGAGCGCTGCGGCGGGTAAGAGGGTGAGCAGTCGTGACATGGATTTCCTCCCGAGACGTGCAGGTGCCCAGCCTGCCAGACGGCGTGCGACCCAAGGACACGTCCTAGTCTCGGGGCATGGCGGACGTGGAGGTGACCGACAACGAGGCCGACCAGCGGTTCGAGGCGCGGGTGGACGGCGAGCTCGCCGGCTCGGCGTACTACGACGCCGCGGACGACCTGATCGTCTTCACCCACACCGAGGTCGACGACGCCTTCGAGGGGCACGGCGTGGGCTCGGTGCTGGCCAGGGCTGCGCTCGACGCCGTACGCGCGGACGGGCGCCGCAAGGTGGTCGCGCGGTGCCCGTTCATCAAGGGCTGGATCGACCGGCACCCGGACTACCAGGACCTCCTCGAGTAGCTGTTCGGGGAGGCGGAACTCTCCACAGGACAGTGCACAGGGCGGCCGCTTCTGTGCACGGCAGCGCCACGGATGCCACCGCTCCTCCACAGATTTCGAAAGGGCTTGGGGGTATCCCTCATTCCCCTTGTCCGGGTTTCGGAGCCGGACCTAGAGTCCGGGCGCGTCGTCCACTAAGTCGCCGTGTCGACAAATTAGGTTTGCTCCGGAAGACAGCAGAGCACAGCACCCAGGGCGGAGAACATCGATGAGCGATCGCGGGCACCGATTCGGAGCACGGTTCGGACGTGGATCGACAGCGCCGGAGATGCCTCCGATGGTCTCGCCGCCGATGGTCTCGCCGCCACCTCCGGCCCCCGGGCCGGACCTCACCGAACCGAGCGACGCCATGACCACCCCTTCCCCAGTGACTTCCCCATGACTTCCCCAGTGACTTCCTCAGCGACCTCGCCCACGACGACGCCCACGACGACGCCCACGACGACGCCAGTGACAGAGTCTCCCGTGACCGAGCCCTTGCCCTTCGAGCGACGCGAGCCCGAGCCCGAGCCTCCGGTCGTGCCGGCCACCATCGGCGCGATCGGTCCCACCGGCCGCCCGATGCCGGAGATCCCGGAGCCCCGGCAGCTCGCGACCCACGGCAACGCCCGGGTCATCGCGATGTGCAACCAGAAGGGCGGCGTCGGCAAAACCACGACCACGATCAACCTCGGCGCATCCCTGGCGGAGTTCGGCCGCAAGGTGCTGCTGGTCGACTTCGACCCGCAGGGGTCGCTCTCGGTCGGGCTGGGGCTCAACCCCCACGAGATGGACCTGACGGTCTACAACCTGCTGATGCAGCCGGACGTGACCCTGCAGGAGGTCGTCGTTCCCACCGGCGTCCCCGGCATGGACCTGCTTCCCTCCAACATCGACCTGTCGGCCGCCGAGGTGCAGCTGGTGCACGAAGTGGGCCGCGAGCAGACCCTGATGCGGGTGCTCGCGCCGGCGATGGACGACTACGACGTCGTGCTCATCGACTGCCAGCCCTCGCTGGGCCTGCTCACCGTCAACGCGCTGACCGCATCCGACGGCGTGATCGTGCCGCTCGAGTGCGAGTACTTCGCGCTGCGGGGCGTCGCCCTGCTCAAGGGCACGATCGACAAGGTCAAGGAACGGCTCAACCCACGGCTGCGGATCGACGGGGTGCTCGGCACCATGTTCGACGGCCGCACGCTGCACAGCCGCGAGGTCATGCAGCGGCTGGTCCAGGCGTGGGGCGACACGGTCTTCCACACGGTGATCCGCCGGACCGTGAAGTTCTCCGACTCGACCGTGGCCGGCGAGCCGATCACGACGTACGCCACGTCGTCCGCCGGTGCCGACGCCTACCGCCAGCTCGCCAAGGAGGTGCTCAGCAGATGGCCCGACGAGTGAGCCTGCCATCCGCCGACGACCTGTTCCGGGCCACCGAGGAGGAGAAGGCCGCGAAGGCGCGGGGCGCCGGTCCACGCCGTACCCGACCAGCCGGAGCCCGAGCTGCCGCGCAGGCCCAGCGGCCGGGTCAAGCACGACGAGAAGATGACGGTCTACGTCACCGCCCAGGAGCTGCTGGACCTCGAGCACGCCCGGCTGACGCTGCGCGCCGAGCACGGCCTGGCCGTCGATCGCGGCCGCCTGGTGCGCGAGGCGCTGCACCTCGTCCTCGCCGACCTGGAGCTCAACGGCGAGTCGAGCGCCCTGGTCCGCCGCATCACCGAGGAATGACCATCACCGAACTCGAGCCCGCCGACACAGGTGAGTCGGCTGGCTTCGAGGTACGGCTCGACAACTTCGAGGGCCCCTTCGACCTGTTGCTCAGCCTGATCTCCAAGCACAAGCTCGACATCACCGAGGTCGCGCTCTCCAGGGTCACCGACGAGTTCATCCAGCACGTGAAGGCCGCCGGACCCGAGTGGGACCTCGACCAGACCTCGTCGTTCCTGCTGGTGGCGGCCACCCTGCTCGACCTCAAGGCGGCCCGGCTGGTGCCGCAGGGCGACGTCGAGGACGAAGAGGATCTCGCGCTGCTCGAGGCACGGGACCTGCTGTTCGCGCGGCTCCTCCAGTACCGCGCCTTCAAGGGGATCGCGGCGGTGCTCGAGGAGCGGTTGTCGGGGGAGTCCAGGCGGCACCCACGCTCGGTCGGGCTGGAGGACCGATTCGCGAACCTGCTCCCTGAGGTGCTGATCGGCATCGGCCTCGACCAGTTCGCGGCGCTGGCGGCCAAGGCGCTCGAGCCCAGGCCGGTGCTCGAGGTCGGTCTGAGCCACATCCACGTCACGCGGGTGAGCGTCCGCGAGCAGGCCGCGATCGTCGTCGAGCGGCTGCGCAGGCAGGGCGCGATGACGTTCCGCGCCCTGTGCGGCGACTCGCCGGACACGCTGACCACGGTCGCGCGGTTCCTCTCGCTGCTCGAGCTGTTCCGCGAGGGCGCGGTCGGCTTCGACCAGGTGACCCCGCTCGGCGAGCTGACGGTCCGCTGGACCGGCAGCGACGACGCGGACATCGAGGAGCTGGTGACCGACGAGTTCGAGGGTGCCCCGCCCGAGGCCGAGACCCCGGAGGCAGAATGACGACCGTGATCGAGCCGGACGAGGCCCAACACGAAGGGGCACAGAGCCAGGAGACCCTGGTCGACGTACCCCTCGCGGCCCTCCGGGGCTCGCTCGAGGCGGTGCTCATGGTCGCCGACCAGCCCCTCGATGCCGTGTCGCTCGCGACCGCGGTCGGCTACCCGGTCGGAGAAGTGGTGTCGGAGCTGCAGCTGCTCGCCGAGGAGTACGCCGAGCAGGGCCGCGGCTTCGAGCTGCGCAACGTGGCGGGCGGCTGGCGCTACTACACGCGCGAGGAGTACGCCGCCGTCGTCGAGGCGTTCGTCCTCGAGGGCCAGCAGGCCCGGCTCACCCAGGCCGCCCTGGAGACGCTCGCCGTGGTCGCCTACAAGCAGCCGGTGTCGCGGGCACGGGTCTCGGCGATCCGCGGGGTCAATGTCGACGGGGTGATGCGCACCCTGCTCACCCGCGGCCTGGTCGAGGAGGCCGGCGAGGACCAGTCGACCGGCGCTCACCTCTACCGCACGTCCAACTACTTCCTGGAGCGGATCGGCGTCGAGTCCATCGACGAGCTGCCCGAGCTGGCTCCCTACCTCCCCGACCTGGCCGACATGGAGGACCAGCTGGAGGGCCTGGCCAGCCACCCGCATCCGGAGACGCCCGAGCCGGGACCCAGCACCGAACCCGACGGCGGCACCGAGCCCACGTGACGCACCCGGGCCTCGACGACGACGGGTTGATCCGGCTGCAGAAGCTGCTCGCCCAGTCCGGCGTGGCCTCGCGACGGCGCTGCGAGGAGCTGATGCTGGCCGGAGCGGTGGTGGTGGACGGCGAGGTGGTGACCCGCCTCGGCACCAAGGTCGACCCGCACACGGCGGTGATCCGCGTGGAGGGGAAGCGGCTACCGCCGGTCTCTCGCGCACGTCTACCTGGCGCTCAACAAGCCGCGAGGCGTCGTCTCCACGATGTCCGACCCAGAAGGTCGACGCACGCTGTCCGACGTGGTCGCAGACCGCCCCGAGCGGCTGTTCCACGTCGGGCGTCTCGACACCGACACCGCAGGGTTGATCATCCTCACCAACGACGGCGACTTCGCCCAGCGGCTCGCGCACCCGTCGTACGAAGTGGACAAGACCTACGTCGCCGAGGTGGCCGGCGAGGTCACCAAGGCCACGCTGCGGCGGCTCACCGACGGCGTCACCCTCGACGACGGCCCGGTCACCGTCTCCCGGACCCGGATCGTCCAGCACGGGACCGGCAAGACGATCGTCGAGCTGGTGATCCACGAAGGCCGCAACAAGATCGTCCGCCGACTCCTCGAGCACGTCGGGCACCCGGTCACACGGCTCACGCGCACCCGCATCGGGCCGGTGCGGCTCGGCCAGCTCAAGTCCGGCGAGCTCCGCGACCTCACCCTCGAGGAGCTGGGCGAGCTGTTGGACAAAACCGAGCTGTGATCCTGGACCGTTGGATGCGCGGGTAGTCCGTGATTCAACGGCCCCGGATCCGGCGAAACCGGGGCCGTTTGTTCACGGACTACCGCGGCGGGGCTGTGGATAGAGTCGAGAGCATGGCGGCCGTGCCGGGGGTGCTGGCGCCGTACGTCACCTCGCTGGTGGCCTACGACGTCGACCTGGGCGCGCCGGGTGTGCACCGGGGGCTGCCGACGACGAGCCTGACGTTCGTGCTGCCGATGGGGGAGCCCCTGGACGTGGGCTGGGGCGATGGCACCGCGCGAGAGAAGCGGTGGTCGACCGTGTCGGGGCTGCACGCTGCGCCGGCGGCGATCCACCACGACGGCACCCAGCGGGGCATCCAGCTCGGCCTGACCACAGCCGGGGCGCGGGCGCTGCTCGGCGTACCGGCCGCCGACCTGGCGGGGGAGCTGCTCGAGCTCGAGGACGTCGCTGCCGACCTTGCCGACCTGCCAGAACGGCTTGCCGGCGCGACGCTCGAAGAGGGACTGGCGGTCGTGGCGCAGGTACTCACCCGCGCGCTGGCCCGCAACGGCGAGGCGATGCCGCGGGCCGAGGTGGGCCGGGCGCTGGCCGGGCTCACCCGGGGCGAGCGGGTGTCGGACGTCGCCGAGGAGGTCGGCTACAGCCGCCGGCGGCTGAGCACGCTCGTCAAGGAGGAGACCGGCCTGGCGCCGAAGGAGTACCAGCGCGTGGCCCGCTTCGAGGCGTCCCGGGCGTCACTGGGCCACCGGCCGCTGGCCGAGGTGGCCGCAAGCTGTGGGTACGCCGACCAGAGCCACCTGGCGCGCGACTGGTCCGATCTGGCGGGCTGTCCACCGAGCACCTGGCTGCGCGAGGAGTTCCCGTTCCTCCAAGACCACGAGGTGTCTGACGCGGCAGTCTGAAGGCATGACCGCACAAGACACCAAGCTCTGGCACTCGATGGCCTTCGCCGACGCCGCCCGGATGATGGAGTGGCTGAAGGCGATCGGCTTCACCGAGCACGCCACGTACCGCGACGAGGCCGACGCGTCGATCGTGGTGCACGCCGAATGGCTGTGGCCAGGCGGCGGGGGAATCATGTTCGGCTCCCGGCGACCCGACGGCGCGATCGACAACGTCGGCGGCTCGGCGGCGTACCTCATCACCGACGACGTCGACGGGACCTTCGAGCGGGCGGTGGCCGCCGGCGCGACCGTCCTGCGCGACCTCGTGGACCAGGACTACGGCGGCCGCGGCGGGAGCGTCGCGGATCCAGAGGGCAACCACTGGTCCTTCGGGGACTACCAGCCCCAGTAACCTTCGCGGGTGGCGGTGAGGGCGATACGAGGGGCGACCCAGCTCGACAAGGACGACCGCGAGCACATGCTCCAGCGGGTCGCCGAGATGGTGCTCGACGCCATGGACGCCAACGGCCTCGAGGTCGACGACTTCATCTCCGTGATCTTCACGGCCACCTCCGACCTGGTCTCGGAGTTCCCGGCGTACGCCGCCCGGCAGCTCGGCTTCGGTGACGTACCCCTGCTCTGCGCCCGCGAGCTGGAGATCGAGCGGTCGATGCCGCGGGTGGTGCGGATGCTCGCTCATGTGGAGACGGATCTGCCGCGGGCCGACGTCACCCACGTCTACCTGCACGGCGCCGCGGCGCTGCGCCGTGACCTGACCCGGGTCCGGGCGGTGCCGGATGAGTGAGCTCAACGGGCCCGTTCAGATCGTCGGCACGGGCCTGGTCGGCACTTCGATCGGCCTGGCCCTGCGCCGGGCCGGGATCGAGGTGCTGTTGACAGACTCGTCGGGCGACCACCTGCGCACTGCGAGCGGGCTGGGTGCCGGGAGACCGGCCACAGCCGAGGACCGTCCCCAGCTCGTCGTGGTGGCAGTCCCGCCGGACGCCCTCGGCCCCGTGATCGCCCAGGCACTGGAGACTCCAGATGTCGTGGTCACCGACGTGGGCAGCGTGAAGTCTCGCCCGTTGGCAGCCGTGGACCATCTCGAGGGTGTCGCACGCTACGTCGGCAGCCACCCGATGGCCGGCAGCGAGCGGTCAGGCCCGCTTGCTGCCAGCGCTGCGCTGTTCGACGGTCGACCCTGGGCGGTCACCCCGCACGAGACCTCCGATCCGGGTGCGGTGGAGCTGGTGGTGGCTCTGGCGGCCCGGTGTGGCGCCGTTCCGGTGCGATTGAGCCCGGCCGAGCACGACCGCGCGGTCGCCCACACGTCCCACGTGCCGCACCTGCTCTCGTCGCTGGTGGCCGCGCAGCTCCTCGACGCACCACGAGAGCACCTCAGCCTCAGCGGCCAGGGGGTACGAGACGTCACCCGCATCGCTGCAGGCGACCCGGGCCTCTACGGACAGATCGTCTCCGCAAACTCGGACCAGGTGCTGGCGCAGCTGCTCAGCGTCCGCGACCGGCTCGACGATGTCATCCAGGCCCTGGACCAGGGTGACCGCGGCTCGCTCGACGAGCTGCTGCGCGACGGCCAGGCAGGCACCCGGGCCATCCCCGGCAAGCACGGCGGGCCGACCCGGGCCACCGAATCGCTGTTCGTCGCCGTGCCCGACCATCCGGGCGAGCTGGCTCGGGTGTTCGCGGATGCGGGCGCAAGCGGCGTGAACATCGAGGACGTGCACATGGACCACGACCCGGGCCGCCCGGTCGGCCTCCTCGAACTGACGGTGGAGGAGGGGCGCGCCGAGCACCTGATGGCCTCTCTCGAATCTCGGGGCTGGGTGACTCACAGGTAGGCTCGTCGGTTGTGAGCAATGGCGTCCCCGGCATCGTGGTCGCGGTCGACGGCACCTCCGGATCCGGCAAGTCCAGCACCTCTCGCGGGGTGGCCGACCGGCTGGGGCTCCGCTACCTCGACACCGGCGCGATGTACCGCGCGATGACCTGGTGGATGCTGCGCCACGGCGTCGACGTGCACGACGCTGTCGCGGTGGCCGCCCGGTGCGCGGAGCCGCTGATCGCGAGCGGCACCGACCCGCTGGCACCGACCATCGCGGTGGACGGCGAGGACGTCGCGATCGCGATCCGACAGCCCGACGTCAACGCCGCGGTCTCCCCCGTGAGCGCAGTCCCGCAGGTGCGGGCCCGGCTGCTGACCATCCAGCGTGCCGCCATCGACGCCGCCCTGGCCGGGCCCGGGATCGTCGTTGAGGGCCGCGACATCGGATCGGTGGTCTGGCCCGAGGCGCCGGTCAAGGTCTACCTCTCCGCCGAGGCGTCCGCGCGAGCCACCCGCCGCGCCGCCGAGGAGGGCGGCTCCGACGTCGAGACCACGCGCGAGTCGCTGCTGGCCCGCGACCAGATAGACACCGGCCGGACGGTCTCGCCGCTGGTGATGGCCGACGGTGCGGTGCACATCGACACGACGGCGTACTCCCTCGACGAGGTCATCGACCAGGTCGTCGCCCTGGTCGGTGCGGTCCGGAGCGACGCGTGATCACCCCACCCGGACAAGCGACCGCCAGCGAGCTGCCGGCGAGTGCCCGCCGCCACCCGGCGCGCTTCCTGCTCTACCCGTTGCGCCCGCTGGCACGGACGGTGATCCGTCGCCGGGTCAAGGTGCGCGTCCTCAACGGCGAGAAGCTGCCGCGGAAGGGCCCGGTGATCCTGGCCAGCAACCACGTCGGTATCGCGGACGGGCCGCTGCTCGCGATCTTCGCCCCTCGGCCGGTGCATGCACTGACCAAGCAGGAGATGTTCAAGGGGTTCATGAACGGGTTCCTCCTGGGCGCCGGCCAGATCCCCCTGGACCGGTTCCACGCCGATCCGCTCGCCGTGAAGAGGTGCCTGCGGGTGCTGCGGAGCGGACGGGTCATCGGGATCTTCCCCGAGGGCTCGCGCGGTGCTGGGGAGTTCGAGCGGTTCCACACCGGCGCGGCGTACCTGGCTATGGTCACCGGCGCGCCGATCGTGCCGGTGGTCCAGTTCGGGACCCGTGAGCCCGGTGCCGGCAGCCACTCGCTCCCGGCGAAGGGTGTCGTCGTCGACATGGTCTTCGGTGACGCGTTCACCCTCCCGGCGGAGCCATGGCCGCGACGCAAGCAGGACGTCGCCAAGGCGTCCCTCGACCTGCGTGAGCACCTGATCGCACACCTCGAGGACGCCAAGGCGCTGACCGGCCGGACCCTGCCCGGACCTCTGCCGGCCCATGACTCCGACGACCCCGACCCCGCGACCGGTGTCACCGACCAGGAAGCAATGTGAGCGAGAACGCGCCCGACGGGCTCACCGGCCCGGTCCCCGTGCTCGCAGTGGTCGGCCGGCCCAACGTCGGCAAGTCAACCCTCGTCAACCGGATCATCGGCCGGCGCGAGGCCGTGGTCGAGGACGTGCCGGGCGTGACCCGTGACCGGGTGTCGTACGACGCCAACTGGGCCGGTCGGGTGTTCACCGTGGTCGACACCGGCGGCTGGGACCCCGACGCGCGCGGGATGGCGGCATCCATCCGTGCCCAGGCAGAGATCGCGGTCACGCTGGCGGACGCGGTGCTGTTCGTGGTCGACGCGGCCGTCGGCATCACCGACGACGACGAGGCCGTGGTCAAGATTCTGCGCAAGTCCGGCAAGCCCGTCGTGCTCGCGGCCAACAAGGTCGACGACCAGCGCGCCGAGGCCGAGGCCTACGGACTGTGGAACCTGGGCCTGGGGGAGCCCTACCCGGTCTCCGCGCTGCACGGCCGCGGCTCGGGCGACCTGCTGGACGCCGTACTCGAGGCCCTGCCGGAGCCGCCGCCGGAGCGGGACGCCGAGGTCGGCGGACCGCGGCGGATCGCGATCGTCGGCAAGCCGAACGTCGGCAAGTCCTCGCTGCTCAACAAGGTGGCCGGCCAGGAGCGAGTCGTCGTCGACAACGTCGCCGGGACCACGGTCGACCCCGTCGACGAGCTGGTCGACCTCGGCGGCCGCACCTGGCGGTTCATCGACACCGCCGGCATCCGCAAACGGGTCAAGGAGGCGTCGGGGCACGAGTACTACGCCTCCCTGCGCACCACCACAGCCATCGACCGGGCCGAGGTCGCGGTCCTGGTCCTGGACGCGTCGCAGTCGATCTCCGAGCAGGACCAGCGGATCGTGCAAACCATCCGCGAGGCCGGCCGGGCGCTGGTGATCGCCTTCAACAAGTGGGACCTGGTCGACGAGGAGCGGCGCTACTACCTCGACCGCGAGATCGAGCGCGAGCTCGTCCAGGTGCAGTGGGCGCCGCGCATCAACGTCACCGCCAAGACCGGCTGGCACGTCGACAGGCTGGTCCCGGCCCTCGACAAGGCGCTCGAGGGCTGGGAGACCCGGGTGGGGACCGGCACCCTGAACGCGTTCCTCGGCCGGCTGGTGGCTGAGCACCCGCACCCGGTCCGAGGTGGCAAGCAGCCCAAGATCATGTTCGGCACCCAGCCGTCGACCTCGCCGCCGACGTTCGTGCTGTTCACCAGTGGCATGCTCGAGGCGTCGTACGAGCGTTACATCGAGCGCCGGCTCCGCGAGGAGTTCGGCTTCGTCGGCACGCCGATCGTGCTGCAGCAGCGGGTGCGGGAGAAGCGGAAGCGCTGATCCGTTGACGTTCGCAACAATCCTCGGACGTGGCGCGTCGTAGGCGCATGAACATCACTCGGACTTTCATCCTGCCCCTGATCTCCGCGGCCATCGCCGCCTCCCTCGCCTCTCCGGCCTCCGCCACGACGACGCCGGCGGACGGCACCCTCATCAAGTGGCACGGCAAGGAGCGGACCGTCCACCTCCCGGTCGGACCGGAGATGATCCCCGGCTCGCCGCACTCGTTCCGCCAGTTCGCGCGCCAGGAGCTGCGCACGTCGTGGGACGAGGAGCTGGACCACGTTCCTGCCTGCAAGCAGGCGCCGACCATGACCGTCCGCAGCCTGCGCACCGACGGGTTCGCCTTCGGCACCTTCGGCACCTACCCGCAGCCGGGCTGCCCCACGGGCGGTGGGTACGTCGCCTACTGGGCCATCCGGCACGGTCAGTGGAAAGAGGTCATCGGGACCCAGGACACCCCGTTCTGCGACCGGCTGGAGAAGTTCGGGTTCCCGTCCGACCTCGGAATTCACAAGTGCTACGACGGCCATGACGTGGTGCCGTACAGCCACGCCTGAGGTACACCACGCCCTAGAGTCGTGGGATGGCCGTTTCCCCCGACGCCCGTCCCCGCACCCGCGCTCGCGTGCTGGTCACCGGAGTCCTGCTCCTGGCTAGCACCGCGAGTGCCGCTCCGGCCTCCGCCGTGCGCCCGGACCTGGCGAAGCCCATCTCCGGCACGCGATGCTCGGAGTTCCCTGCCGACAACTGGTGGCACGCCGACGTATCGCACCTGCCGGTGCACGCCCGGTCGTCCGCCTGGCTCTCGCACATGTCGACCGACGTCGACCTGCACCCGGACTTCGGCCCGTCGTACGGCGACGGCCCCAACTACGGCATCCCGATCACGGTGGTCGGCAAGAAGCACAAGAAGTCGAAGGTGTCCTTCGACTACGGCTCCGAGAGCGACCGCGTGAAGTACCCGGTCGGCAGGGACACCAAGATCGAGGGCGGCCGCAACTCCGACGGCGACCGGCACGCGATCATCGTCGACAAGGACAAGTGCAAGCTCTACGAGCTCTACGCCACGTCGTTCGACGGGCGACGCTGGCACGCCGGCTCGGGCGCGGTCTGGTCGCTGAAGAAGAACAAGCTCCGGCCTGACGGCTGGACCTCCGCCGACGCCGCCGGGCTGCCGATCCTGCCCGGGCTGCTGCGGTGGAACGAGGTCAAGAAGAACAGGATCGACCACGCCATCCGCTTCACCACCGACGAGACCTCGGCAGCCCATCTGTGGCCGGCGCGCCACGACGCCAGCGACAACTCGTCGCTCGACTACCCGCCGATGGGCGCCCGCTTCCGGCTCAGCTCGTCGTACGACGCATCCGGCCTGTCGCCGTACGCGCAGAACGTCGTGGCCGCGATGAAGAAGTACGGGCTGGTGCTCGCCGACAACGGGTCCGCGTGGTTCTTCCAGGGCGAGCAGAACGCCGCCTGGCCCGACCAGCTGGTCGAGGACCTCAAGACGATCCCGGCCTCGGCGTTCGTCGCCGTGGACACCGCGTCAATGATGGTGAGCCCGAACTCAGCACAGGTGCATTGAGGGCTACGCGACCTCGGCCGGCAGCTGTTCCATCCGGAACGCTCCGTAGCGCGAGAGCGTGATGGCATGCCTACCGCCGACGGCCGCCACCGGGATCAGGTAGAACTCGAGGTCGCCGTCGATGACGAAGAACTCGTCGATGTCGTCAGGATCGTAGGTGTGCCGGCCTCCGCTCGTGGTCGACAAGGACACTTCCCAACCTCCGGCGCCCCACCGGCGGCAGGTCTTGACCTGGATGCGGATGAGCGACCGGTCCCGCGAGGCGACCAGGTCGTAGCGAGCTGGTTCGAGAGGCCAGGAGATCTCGTAACCACACAGGGTCAGGAAGGTGGCGGCCATCAGCGAGCCGGCGCGCGGCAGGTTGGCGAGTTCGGGCTGGACGTGAGCCCTGGCCGGCGCCGCCACCGGAGTGGTGCCGAAGTGGGTCAGGTCCAACCCCAGGCGCAAGGCATGCCCCTTGAGGAGACTGGGGCTCGAGCCGCCGGATAGGCCGAGCGCCTTCGTTACCTGGCTCCATGACTTCGAGGAGGCGATCGCGTCGGTCAGTGCCTGTTCAGTCCAGCGGCGTTGGCCAGTGAAGTGGCTGCTGTCCAGCCCGAGCCGCGCTGCGTTGCGTTTGACCGACCGAGCAGCGGCGGCTGAGGTCGCGAGAAGGCCGAGCTCGCGAAGCACTCCGCGCCATGAGTGTGCCGTCGCGACAGCTGCTACCAACGCTTCGTCCGAGTAGGTGCGCCCGCTCATGGAGCCACACTCGCAGTGACCACCGACAGTGTCGGATTGGTCGGGCTGACAGGATTTGAACCTGCGGCCCCTACACCCCCAGTGTAGTGCGCTACCAAACTGCGCCACAGCCCGAAGTCTCCGAGGAGACCAGCGAGCAGGTTACCGGACGCCCTCCCGCGCTCCGGAATCCGGGCTCCGGTCTGTCGCGACCGGGCGCTTGGGAAATACTTCGAGATCGAAGTA
Source organism: uncultured Actinomycetota bacterium (assembly GCA_963825455.1). GTDB lineage: Bacteria > Actinomycetota > Actinomycetes > Propionibacteriales > Nocardioidaceae > Nocardioides. The sequence continues at coordinate 286,932 of CAWGTG010000015.1, read as the reverse complement.
GATTGGATCGATGGAGCACCCGATGACACGGGATGACGTGCCGCGTGCGGTGCCTCCGGAGGGGTACTGATTCGACAGATGCGAACGCTCAACCTCGGGATCCTGGCGCATGTTGACGCCGGCAAGACCACCCTGACCGAACGCCTGCTCTACGAGGCAGGCGTGCTCGCAGAGCCGGGCAGCGTCGACGCCGGCTCCACCCACACCGACTCGATGGCCCTCGAGAGGCGCCGAGGCATCACCATCCGGGCAGCGGTCGTCTCCTTCGAGGTCCACGGAACGACGGTGAACCTCGTGGACACGCCGGGCCACTCAGACTTCATCGCCGAGGTGGAGCGTTCGCTGAGCCTGCTCGACGGCGCGGTGCTCGTGGTGTCAGCGGTGGAGGGGGTCCAGGCGCAGACGCTGGTGTTGATGCGGGCCCTGCAGCGCCTCGGCATCGCCACGGTGGTGTTCGTCAACAAGGTCGACCGACCCGGTGCCGACCCGGAGTTCGTGGAGCTCGAGGTCCGCGAGCGGCTCGACGCGGAGGTGCCAGTCCTGTTCGGCTCCGCGCTCACGGGCCAGGGTGTGCCTGCTTTGCTGGACGGCCTTCCCACCCTGCTTCCGACCTCCGAACTGCCGGCCGAGGGCCGGCCGTCGGGGTTGGTCTTCAAGATCGACAGGGACGACTCCGGTGGCAAGGAGTGTGTGGCCGTTCTCCGGGCCGGCACGCTCCACGTCCGGGACCGCCTCGACCTGGGGCACGACGACCCGCAGCGCGTCACGCAGCTGCAGGTGTTCAGGGGTGGTGGGCTGGAGTCGGTCGCCGAAGCGGTGGCCGGGCAGGTCGTGGCCTTGCGGGGCCTGGAGGCTGCCCGCGTGGGCGACGGGTTCGGCGAGGGTGCCGCAGGGCTGCCGGAGGAGTTCGCACGCCCGAGCCTCGGTGCCGTGGTCGAGCCCGTGCACGAGCACGACCGGCCAGCCCTGTTCGCTGCACTCGACCAGCTCGCCGAGCAGGATCCGTTGATCTCCTTGCGGGTCGACGACGACCGGCGCGAGCTTGGTCTGTCGCTGTACGGCGAGGTGCAGCAGCAGGTGATCGGCGCGCTGCTCGAGGAGCAGTACGGCGTGCCCGTGCGGTTCCGGGACACCGAGATGATCTGCATCGAGCGGCTGCTCGGAACCGGGTCGGCGGTCCAGCTGCTCGGAGCCGACTCCAATCCCTACCTCGCCACGGTCGGCCTCCGGGTCGAGCCGGCACCGGTCGGAGCCGGGCTGGATTTCGGTCTCGAGGTCGAGCTCGGCGCGATGCCCCCGGCGTTCTTCACCGCTGTCGAGACGACGGTGGCGTCCTCACTCCTGCACGGCAACAGGGACTGGGAGATACCCGACGCGCGGGTCCGGATGACCCACTGCGGCTACCTCGCCCGCCAGAGCCACATGCACGGCACGTTCGACAAGTCGATGTCGAGCACCGCGGGCGACTTCCGCGACCTGACCCGACTCCTGATGGCTCGCGCCATCGCTCGCGCCCGGACCGTGGTCTGCGAGCCGGTGCACCGCTTCGTGCTGGAGGTCCCGGCCCCCAGCCTCGGACCGACCATGTCCTTGCTGGCCCGGGTCGGCGCTGTGCCACTGACCACCGAGCCCTGTGGGGACTACGTCGTGGTCACGGGCGACGTGTCGGCCGACCGTGTGCACGCCCTCACGCTGGAGCTGCCCGGCGTCTCGCGAGGTGAAGGTGTGCTGACCACACGGCTGGACCATTTCCGGCCACGTGGCGGAGACGCCGCGATGGTGCCACGCTGAGACTCGTGGGGGGCACCGAACTGCTCCGGGACGTGGTCGAGCGAGAAGTTCTCGCCGAGCACGCGGGAATGTCGGGCGCAAGCCTGGAGCGAGTGCTGCTGGCCGACGGGCGCCGGCTGGTGGTGAAGCGCGTGACGCCGGAGACGGACATCACGCTGCGGCTCCTGGGCGGGACGGTGAGCGGCGAATACCTGGTGTGGCGCAGCGGCGGGCTGGACCGGCTCCCTGCCGGTGTCGGCCACGCGCTGGAGGACGGTTGGGTGGAGGGTGACGCCACGGTCATCGTGATGCGCGACCTGGGGGACTCCGCCCTGACCTGGGACGACCGGCTCACGGCCGAGCAGACGCGGATGGTCGTGGACCGGTGCGCACGCCTGCACCGGGCGTACCTGCGGGACCCGCCTCCGGATCTCTGTCCGCTGGACAAGGTGCTGGACCTGTTCGCGCCGCACCGCATCGACGTACTGGCCGGGGAGGGCAACGAGCTGGCCAGGCTGGCGCAGCGGGGCTGGGAGCTGTTCCAGGAGCGGGTGGACGCCGATGTCTCGCAGCCGGTCATGCGACTCCTGGCCGATGTCCGCCCGCTGGCAGACGCGCTGCTTCGCGGGCCGGTCACGCTGCTCCACGGCGACCTGGCGACCGTGAACATGGCGCTCGAGGACGATGTCCTGGTGCTGCTCGACTGGGCAGCGGCCACCGCCGGCCCGGGTGTCCTCGACGTCGCGCGCTTCCTCGCGGGCTGCTCCTCGGTCCTGGGCCTGGAGCGAGAGGAGGTGCTCGCGGAGTACGAGCGCGCGGCCGGACCGGCAGCCGACGCGCAGTCAACGAGCGCCGCCCTCCTGGCCGGCCTCCTGTGGCTGGGCTGGAACAAGGCCCTCGACGCAGCGCAGCATCCCGACCTGGAGATCCGGGCGCGAGAGGCTGCGGATCTCGACTGGTGGGTCCGACAGGCCCGCGCGGCTCTGGACGAAGGAGTGGTGGCATGGAGCTAGGCACGCTGCACGAACGCACGGTCACCCAATGGATCCGGCTCGTGGAGGGGGTCGACGCGGGCCAGTGGCAGCAGCCCACTCCCTGCACCGAGTGGTCGGTGCGCGACCTGGTCAACCACGTCGTGGGTGAGGACCTGTGGACCGGCCCGCTGCTGCAGGGCAGCACGATCGAGGAGGTGGGCGACCGGTTCGACGGCGACCTGCTCGGGGACGCCCCCGTGGCCAGGGCTCGGGCCGCCGCCGCCGAGGCGACCGCCGCGGTGGCGGACCGGTTGCCTCGCGGGGGCACCGTGCACCTCTCGTACGGCGAGGAACAGCTCGACGAGTACGTCTACCAGCTGGCTGCGGACCATCTCGTCCATGGCTGGGACGTGGCCGTGGCGACCCGGGCCGACGCTGCCTTCGACCCCGAGCTCGTGGACGCGATTGCCGGCTGGTACGCCGAACGCGAGGAGCTGTACCGCTCGGCCGGTGCCGTCGCGGCGCGACCCGCGGACTCTGGGGACGACGCGCTGTCCCGGCTGATCGCTGCGTTCGGGCGGGATCCCGGGTGGGAACCCGCGGCCGGCTAGTTGCTGCTCTCCGGCAGGGCCTTGGTCGTCTCCTCGTCCTCGGGCAGGGGTTGATCGTCGGCGTACATCAGCTGTGAGAGCCGGGCGCGCAGCCGTTCCGAGCCTTGGTGCGGGGCCGGGATCCCCTCGGCGTCAGCGTCCGCGGGCGTGGGGCGGACGGGCTGAGGCGCCCGCTGCCGCAGCGTGAGCGCCCGGTCTTCACGCACCGGCTGGTGCCGCTCGCTGTAGCCGCCGTCCGCGGAGCGCAGGATGACCCCCGTCGCCTCGCCGTGCTCCAGCCGGTCGTTGTCGGCCCGCTGGAGCCCGATGCACCACCGCCGGGCGATCAAGAAGACGAGCGGAGGCACGACGAAGATGGCGACCCGGATCGCGTAGGTGATCCCGTTGAGGCTGACGTGGAGGCGGGTGGCGAGGATGTCGTTGCCGCCGGCGGCCCACAGCAGCCCGTAGGCCGCGATCATCGCCGCCATGAACGCCGTGCGGGTGGGAGCATCGCGCGGCCGCTGCAGCAGGTGGTGCTCGCGCTTGTCGCCGGTGACCCACGCCTCGAGGAACGGCCAGGCCATGACGAGCAGGAACGGCGCCAGCGCCAGCACCTGTCCGGGCAGGAGGACGTTCCAGGAGATCGTGTGGCCCGCGATGTGAGTCTCCCATCCAGGGAAGATCCGCAGCAGCCCCTCGGCGATGCCCATGTACCAGTCGGGCTGGGAGCCGGCGGTCACCTTCGCGGGGTCGTAGGGCCCGTACTTCCAGATCGGGTTGATGGACAGCAGCGCACCCATCAGCGCCAGGGTGCCGAACACGACGAAGAAGAAGCCCGTCGACTTGGCGACGTACACCGGCAGGAACGGGTAGCCCACCACGTTCCTCTCGGTGCGGCCGGGCCCGGCCCACTGCGTGTGCTTGTGGTAGACGATCAGGAGCAGGTGCGCTGCCACCAGCGCCAGGAGCAGGCCAGGGATCAGCAGCACGTGCACGATGTAGAGCCGGGGGATGGCGTTGGTGCCGGGGAACTCGCCTCCGAACGCGAGGAAGGAGAGGTAGCTCCCGACGACCGGCGTGGCCTTGACTATCCCGTCCGCGATCCTGAGCCCGGTGCCCGAGAGCAGGTCGTCCGGCAGGGAGTAGCCCGCGAACCCCTCCAGGACGCCGAGCAGCAGCATCGTCCCGCCGATCAGCCAGGTGACTTCGCGGGGCTTGCGGAAGGCGCCGGTCACGAAGACCCGGATCAGGTGGACGAGCATCCCCGCGATGAACACCATGGCGGCCCAGTGGTGGATCTGCCGCATGAGCAACCCGCCACGGACGTCGAAGCTGATGTGCAGCGTCGAAGCATATGCATCCGACATCGGTACGCCGCGCAGCTGGGCGTAGGAGCCCTCGTACGTCGACTCCGACATGCTGGGCGTGAACCACAGGGACAGGAACACGCCGGTGACGAGGAGCACGACGAAGCTCCACAGGGCGATCTCTCCCAGCATGAACGACCAGTGGTCCGGGAAGACCTTGCGCAGGTACTTGCGAGCGGGTGCGGACAGGTTGAGCCGGTCGTCGGTCCAGCCGGCCACCGACGCCACCGTGCGCCGTTCTGAAGCCATGTCACGACCCTTTCGAGAGAGATTGCCGTCGCTCTCCCTTCAGACACCGGACGGGGTTTGGTTGTGACAGGCGTGGCTCACGTCTCCGTCACAGGTGGCTCTCGCCGCCTCTCGCTGTCTCTGCCGCGGCCCGCAGGCCCTCGCTCTCGATGACCAGGAACCGCCTGATCTTCCGACCGAGCAGCAGCCCCACGGGACCCGCCAGGGTCCCTGACTGGTCGATCGAGAGAGCGAGCGTCGCTCCTTCGTCCGGCCGCGGACGGACCACGTGACGGCCGGTCGTGCGCACACCCGCCGCACTGCTCGACCAGGTGAACTCGGCACCCGGGACCAGCTCGGTGACCGTGTAGGTCGCGGCGGCCAGCCCGGGTTGCCGCACCCGCGCCTCACTGCCGACGGTCAGTGCACCCTCCCCGAGCCGCTCGACGGACGTGTAGCTCGCCATCCACTCCGGCCACCGCTCCACGTCGACGAGGACGGCCCAGACTCGGTCCGGAGACGCATTGATCTCGGTCTCGATGTCGAAATGCACGAGATCAAGTCACTCGAAGCGGACCGCCCCGCAGTCGACGCACTCGAACCGTCTGATCGAGTGACCGTCCTCGAACTCCTCCAGGCGGAGCTCCCATCGGTGGTCGATCTGGATCGGGACGGTCGTCGCGAGTGCGGTCATCGAGCCCTCCGCCGTGTTGGGGGTCAGTCGGGTGGACAGTCGGGTGGACCAGGGGACAGTGCCCTGCCCCATGCCTGCCCATGTCCGGCATCGGGCAGAATCTTTCAGACCGGATCAAGATTTCCGGAACAAGTCGCGCGCAGTGGTGGTTGCCGGGGTCGTGACCGTCCCCAGCTCCCTCGAACTGCTCACCCACCGACTCGACTTCCTGCGCGCCGATCGCGCGGCGGCTATGACCGCGAGCCTGCGCGACGCGACCGGCGACGTGGCCGACCGGGCCACCAACGTCGAGGCGTCGATCCGGCTCCAGCTGCTCGACGAGCGGATCGCGCTGCTCGAGCTCGAGATCGTCGAGAGCCGGCGGCACCGCCATTCCGACGGCGTCGTGTCCGTGGGTGACGCCGTGCGCGTCGACCTGGGTGACGGGCCCGAGGAGTACGTCGTCGGGTCGGTCGAGCAGGCTGTCGCGGGCGTGCCCACGGTCACCCCGAGAAGCCCCGTGGGTCGGGCGATCGTCGGAGCCGCGGTCGGGTCGACGGTGACCTACGAGCCGCGCCCGGGTGTCCTTGTCGAGGTTCGGATCCTGGAGGCGAACGCCCGCCTGGCGTCGTCTGCCTGACCCGGTAGCGTCACCGCCGGCGGAAGGAGCCGGGATGGACGACGACGACTACCAGAGCCACGACGCGGTCGGGCTGGCAGGGCTGGTGCGCGAGAAGAAGGTCAGCGCCCAGGAGCTGCTGGACGCTGCACGCACGCGGGCGGGCCAGGTCAACGGCCGGATCAACGCCGTCGTGGTTGACGTCGACCCGCCGCGATCAGGCAGTGAGACCGGACCGTTCGCCGGCGTGCCGTTCCTGCTCAAGGACCTCGGCCACGACCTCGAGGGCTACCCGACCAGCGGCGGGTCCCGGTCCCTGTCGACCACTCCGGCCGTCGAGAACGCCGCCGTCGTACAGCGCTGGCTCGACGCCGGGCTGGTCGTGTTCGGAAAGACCAACACCCCGGAGTTCGGCGCCAAGGGGGTGACCGAGTCGCACCTGTTCGGGCCGGCCCGCAACCCGTGGAACACCGACCACACGCCCGGCGGCTCTTCCGGTGGCGCGGCCGCGGCCGTCGCGGCGGGCATCGTGCCCTGCGCGGCCGCCAGCGACGGTGGCGGCTCGATCCGGATCCCGGCATCTGCCTGCGGGCTCTTCGGCCTCAAGCCCTCACGTGGCCTGGTCCCGGCCGGTCCACTGGTCCAGGAGGGGATGGGCGGTGCGGCGACCAGCGGCGTGATCTCCCGCTCGGTCCGCGACACCGCGGCGATGCTCGACGTGCTCGTGGGCGGTACGCCGGACGGCCCCTATCTCCCGGCCCTGCCGGCGACGTCGTACGCCGGCGAGGTCGGCCAGGACCCCGGCCGGCTTCGCATCGCCCTGTGCACGGCCAGCGCCATCAACCCGGAGCCGCACGCCGAGGCGGTCGCCGCGGCGACGAAGGCGGGTCAGCTCCTGGAGTCACTCGGACACGAGGTCGAGCACCTCGACCGCGCTCCGTTCGACGACGAGGCGCTCGCCAAGGACTTCCTCACCACCTGGTTCGTCTACGCCGCCGACTCGGTCGAGCAGGCCAAGGCGTTCAGCAGCTCCGGCGACAGTGGATTCGAGCCGGACACCCTGGTCATGGCGGCCCTCGGCCGGGCCACCAACCCGGTCGACCTGGTCCGCGCGATCGAGAACCGCCAGACGCACGTGCGCAGGCTCGCGGAGTTCCACGAGACCTACGACCTCCTGCTCACGCCCAGCACCGCCCTGCCGCCGCCGAAGATCGGTGAGCTCGACCTGCCCCCCGCGATGCAGAAGGCGCAGGCAGCCCTGGTCAAGGTGCGTGGTGCCGGACTGCTCCGGTTCACGCCGGTGGTCGACCAGCTGATCAGCGAGAACCTCGGCTGGGTGCCCTACACCCAGCTCGCCAACCTGACCGGTCGTCCCGCGATGAGCGTCCCGCTGCACTGGACGGCGGACGGGCTGCCGATCGGCGCGCAGCTCGTCGGCAGGCTCGGCTCCGAGGGACTGCTGCTCAGGCTGGCTGCCCAGCTCGAGCAGGCCCGGCCCTGGGCCGACCGGCGACCGGTCCTGTAGGCCCGCGTCGTCGGGCAGGAGGCGAACCGTGCCCTGGGCCACCGCGCAGAGGGTGTCGTCGTCGTCATCGGTCGCGAGAACGTCGCAGCGACAGACGGGCTGGGCACGGGTCGGTACTGCGCCCGCGCCCTGGCAGGAGCCGTTGCTCGCTGCAGCGCGCGAGCAGGCAGCTGCGATCGGGAAGCCGCCCTGGGGTGCCGAGAACACGCCCAGCGCGTCGCTCGCCGCGCTGGTCCACGTCGCGGCGGCCGACGACGGATCCACGATCTGAGACAGACGGCTCTTCCGGCGTGACGGCGGTCACGAAGGGTCGTTGCACGTACAACCAACCAATGGGGAGGGCTCTGCCCTGTCCGCACACCACTCGGGGTGAGCGCATGTCATTGCTGGAGCATGAGAAGAACGACGACGTGGTCGACCCGACGGGGATCGACCGGCGCAGCTTCGTCGGTTACGTCCTGGCGGGGACCACGCTGGTGGCGGCGGCCGACTTCGCGCTTGGCAGCCCGGCGCGCGCCGCGAGCGGGGTCGACGGCCCACAGATTGCGGAGTTCTACGACCTCAACGACTTCATCGACCAGACCTGCCTGCCGACCGCGAGCATGGTCACGGTGACCGTCAACTCCGACGGCACGGCGTCGTTCGCGCTGCCGCGGTCCGAGAACGGCCAGGGGATCACCACCTCGACCGCGATGATCATCGCCGAGGAGCTCGAGCTGCCGGTCAGCAAGGTGAAGGTCACGCTTGCCGACGCCCGCCCGGAGCTGATCTTCAACCAGCTCACCGGCGGGTCGTCCACCACGACGTCGACGTACACGCCGATCCGCGTGGCCGCGGCCGTCGCGAAGGGCGCGCTGCTCGAGGCCGCCGCGATCCTGCTTGGCGCCCAGGTGAGCGAGCTGATCGCCAAGGGCGGGGTGATCCAGGCGCCCGGCGGTCGGAGCGCGACGTACGGGAAGCTGGCGAAGGCGGCCGCCGCGCACCGGGATCGCGCGGTCGAGGTCACGCTCAAGGACGCGAGCACCTTCCGGGTGGTCGGCGTCGGCCAGAACCGGCTCGATGCCCGCGACGCGGTGACCGGCAAGAAGACCTTCACCACCGACCTCCGGATCAAGGACGCGTTGCCGACCATGGTCTGCCGGGCGCCCACCCTCAACGGGACCCCCAAGCGCCTCCTCAACCGCGCACAGGTTTCGGGGATGCGCGGCGTGCACGACATCGCGATCGTCGACACCGGCGTGGCGGTGCGCGCCGACACCTTCGGACAGTGCATCGACGCGGTTCGGGCGATGCGCGTCGAGTGGGCTGACGGGCCGGTCGCCGGGCTGTCCGACGGGCACATCGAGGCCGAGCTGAAGCAGGCCGAGCTGCCCATCGCGCCGGTGCCTGACAACCCGCTGGCGCAGTCCGTCGACGCATCGTTCACGTTCTACTTCCGCAGCAACTCCGCGCTCGACACCAACGCAGCGGTCGCCGATGTCCGGTCCGACCGGGCCGAGGTCTGGTCGGCACTGAAGACGCCGATCGCGGCGCAGGCGGCGATCGCGCAGGCGTGCGGCCTGGCCCAGGACAAGGTGAAGGTGCACGTCATGCAGGGCGGTGGCTCGTTCGGCCGCCGGCTGTTCTTCGACGCCGCGCTCGAGGCCGCCAAGATCAGCAAGGCGATGGGCAAGCCGGTCAAGCTGATGTGGCACCGGGCGGACGACTCCCGCGTCGGCCGGACCCACCCGATGGCCACCAGCCACGTCCGGGCGACGTACGCCGGCGACCAGCTGCTCGCGTTCCAGCAGAGCCACACGAGCGTCGAGACCGACTTCCGGCACGGGCTGGGGGAGATGCTGACCGCGGCCGCCGCCGATCTGCCCGCGGGTCTCGGGAACCTCGGCTTCGCCGAGAGCATCTTCCTGATGACCACGGTCATGCCCTACGACTTCGCGCTCAAGAACCAGCTGCTCAACGAGGTCGACACCCGGTTCAACACCGGCAGCATGCGCAACATCTACTCGCCCGACGTCCGGACGGCAGGAGAGCTCGTGATCGACCAGCTCGCCGCGAGGATGGGGCTGGACGCCTACCAGTTCCGCAAGAAGCACCTCAGCAACGACCGGGTGCGCGGGGTGCTGGACAAGGTCGCGGAGGTCGGCCAGTGGGGCAAGTCGATGAAGCCCGGTACGGCGCAGGGCATCGCGATCCACGAGGAGTACAAGGGCGCCACGGCCTGCCTGGTCGAGATCGACTGCCGACCCAAGACCGTCAAGCGCAAGGTCCGCGACGGCGTCACCGGGCCTCGGGTCACCCGGGTCACGTTCGCCGTGGACGCCGGGCTGCCGATCAACCCGCGCGGCCTGGAGGCTCAGATGCAGGGCGGCATCAACGACGGCATTGCCCAGGCGCTTACGTCCTCCCTGCACCTCAAGGACGGCCACTTCCTGGAGGCCAGCTGGGACAACTACTTCTACACGCGGCAGTGGAACACGCCACCGAAGGTCCAGGTCGTCGTGATGCCGCCGACCACGGGTGTCCCAGGCGGCGCGGGTGAGGCTGGGGTCGCCGCCTCGATGGCGGCAGTGGCCTGTGCGTATGCGCGGGCCACCGGGCACGTGCCGACCTACTTCCCGATCAACCACAAGGACCCCCTGCAATTCAAGGTGAAGTCCTTCGTGCCACCCATCCCGCCGTCGCCGGTCAACGGCCTGAAGAGGACCTACTGAGATGCCCAAGCAGACCTTCATCCTCAACGGCAAGCCGGTGACCGTGAACGCCCCCGACGACGTCCGGGTGCTCTGGGTGCTGCGTGACCTGCTCGGGGTCACTGGCCCCAAGTACGGCTGCGGCATCAACGTGTGCAAGGCGTGCACGTCGCACATCAACGGTCGCGCGTTCAACCCGTGCTCGGTGCGGGTCGGCGACCTGGCGAACACCGACCGCGTGACGACCATCGAGGGGCTGCCGCGCGAGCACAAGGGCCACAAGAACGGCGGACTGCACCCGATGCAGCAGGCCTGGCTCGACCACGACGTGGCCCAATGCGGCTACTGCCAGCCCGGCCAGATCATGGCGGCGGTCGCGCTCGTGAACAAGGTCCGGCGGGAGAAGCGGAAGATCAAGGACAAGGACCTCGACGCCATCCGCAACATCTGCCGCTGCGGCAGCTACTCGCGCATTCGCGAGGCGATCGCGCAGGGCGCTCGACAGATGAAGTAAGGGGCGGCCGTCCCGACCCAGGACCTGCTACGCGCCGCCCCACGGGCGCTCCGCGGCGTTGCCGTCGCTCGTAGATGGGCCTACAGCGACTTCACTCCGGCGCCTTGCGGAGCATCCCGTGGATGCGACGCTCGCGACGGCCCTGGGTCGGGACGGCCGCCCCTGAGTTGGTTGGATGGGTCACGTGACCCCATCTGACCTGCCCGGCGACCAGTCGGGCGACTTCACCGGCGAGTTCGTGCGGCACCTCGGCATCGAGATGACCGAGGTGACCGGCGACCGCGTCGTGGCCGTGTGGGAGGCCGCCGCCAAGCACCACCAGCCCTACGGCATCGTGCACGGTGGCGTGCACTGCTCGGTGTTCGAGACCCTGGCCAGCTTCGGTGCGGCCGTGTGGCTGGGCGACAAGGGCCAGGTGGTGGGCGTCAACAACAACACCGACTTCTACCGCGCGGTGCGCGAGGGCACGATGACCTCGACCGCCACGCCGATCCACCGGGGGCGGTCGCAGCAGGTATGGGTGGCTGAGACCGTCGACACGGACGGGAAGGTGGTCGCCCGCGGGCAGGTCCGGTTGCAGAACCTGTACCCGCAGGGCTGACCAACCCTGGGGGTCAATCGTCGGAGCCCGAGTCCTCGCCGTCGCCCTCGATGACGACGACCTTGAAGGCGTCGTCGAGCCGCACGTCGACGGTGGTCCCGTCCGGCTTCGTCACCTCGACCTCATAGGTCGCGCCGTTCTCCGAGTCGCTCTCGACGCTGTTGACCGTGCCTCCGCCGGTGGCGTCGAGCGCCGCCTGCTCCGCCTGGTCGGCTTCCTGCTGGGTGTACTGGTGGCTCGCCGGCCCGTCGTCCCCGTTCCCGGCGACCGCGATCCCACCTGCGGTGGCGGCGACCGCCACCCCCAGGACCGCTCCGGCCACGATGACTCGCTTGCGCATGGCTCCTCCGTTCGTCGTCCTTCGTTGGTGGTGACACAGACGATGGCGGGTCGTCGCTGAAGCGACGCTGAATGCCGTTCCCCCGACCCCACGGTTCAGCCGGCGTTCAGCGCGGCTTCAGCCCGATTGTGCGACCGTGCGGTCATGCGGGTCCTGGTCGTCGAGGACGACAAGCAGCTCGCGGCGGCCCTGCGTCGCGGCCTCGAGGAGGCGGGGTACGCCGTCGACACCGCCCTCGACGGTGTGGAGGGGGAGTGGCTGGCGACCGAGAACAGCTACGACGCACTCGTGCTGGACATCATGCTTCCGCAGCTTCGTGGCGACCGGCTCTGCGCGCGGCGCCGCGAGGCGGGTGACTGGACACCGATCCTGATGCTCACCGCACGGTCCGGCCCGGAGCAGGAAGCGCAGGCGCTCGATGCCGGGGCTGACGACTTCCTCGCCAAGCCGTTCTCGTTCGTGGTGCTGCTCGCCCGGCTGCGCGCGCTTGTACGCCGTGGTGCGGGGGAGCGGCCGGCCGTCCTCGAGGTCGGCGACCTGCGACTGGATCCGGCCGCACACCGCGTGACGCGCGGCGAGCACCAGGTGGAGCTCACTCCGCGGCAATTCTCGATGCTGGAGTTCCTCATGCGGCGTTCTGGTGAGGTGGTTTCCAAGGCCACGATCCTCGACCACGTGTGGGACTTCGCGTTCGAGGGCGACCCGAACATCGTCGAGGTGTACGCCCGGCAGCTGCGCCAGCGGATAGACCTACCGTTCGGCCGCGCCAGCCTTCAGACCGTGCGGCTGGTCGGCTACCGGCTGGTGGCGGACGGCTGACATGCCTACCCTGACGGTGCGGGCCCGGGCCACGGCGATGGCCGCGCTGCTCTGCGCGGTGGTGCTTGCCGTCGCCGGCGTCCTGGTCGTGCAGACGCTGGACAGGCACCTGACCGACAGCAGCGACGAGCTCTCCCGGTCTCGGGCGCGCGACCTGCTCGACCAGGCCGGCGCTGGCGAGCTGCCGACGGTGCTGCGCAACGTGAACGACGACGGCGTGGCGCAGGTGATCGCGCCCGACGGCACCGTCCTGGCCGCGTCGGCGAACATCCGGGCCAAGGCGCCTATCGTCGATCCCGACGTGCGCGACGGTGGGCGGCACACGATCCGTGCCCCGGACGACGACGAGATCGAGACCTACCGGGTCTGGATCCAGCACGGGCAGACGGCCGACGGCGAGGTGACCGTTGTGGTCGGCTCCAGCCTCGAAGCGGTGCACGAGGCCACGGGTGCCCTGCGGCGAACCCTCGTGATCGGTGGCCCGCTTGTCCTGGTGGCACTCGCCCTCGTGATCTGGCTGGTCCTGGGCCGGGCCCTGTCGAGGCTCGACCACATCCGCGCAGAGGTCGATGCGATCGGCCACAGCCAGCTCGAGCTCAGGATCGCCGATGACGGTCGACGCGACGAGGTCGGCCGGCTGGCCGCGACCATGAACCGGATGCTGTCGCGGGTCGATGCATCGGTGCAGCGACAGCGGCGGCTGGTCGCGGACGTCTCTCACGACCTGCAAGGCCCGCTCACCACCCAACGGGTCTCGTTGGAGCTGGCGCTGGCCGCGCCCCGCACCGTCGACACCCAGGTGCTGCGGGACGAGGTGCTCGGCGCGACCGGCGAGATGGAGCGGCTCATCGACGACCTGCTGGTCCTCGCCGCGGCCGACGAGGGTGCACCCGCGGTGACCTCAGCGGTCGACCTGGATGCGGTGGTGCTCGAGGAGGCGGCGCGTGCGCGGACCGCCGGGCACACGATCGTCGACACCGCACACGTGTCGGCCGGCCCGGTCCGAGCCAACGCCAGCGAGCTGCGGCGGGTGGTGCGGAACCTCCTCGACAACGCCCTGACCCACGCCGAGTCGCGGGTCGAGCTGCGCGTCGGGGTCGTCGACAGCGAGGTCGTCCTCGACGTCGTGGACGACGGGCCAGGGGTGTCAACGGCGGACCGGGAGCTGGTCTTCGAGCGGTTCCACCACGGGGACCCCGCACGCACCCGCGGCACTCCGGGCACCGGGCTGGGGCTCGCCATCGCGCGCAGCCTTGCCGAGCGCGCCGGAGGGCGGTTGGACCTGGTGCCCGGCGGACCGGGGGCGCACTTCCGGATGACGGTGCCGCTGCTCTCAGCCCTGTGACCGGAGCAGCGCCGCCACGCTGGTGCTCCGCGCCTGCGCCGCGCGCTGCCAGCCGGCCAGCGGCCGAGGATGGTAGCGACGGTGGCGGGGGAGGACGTTGTTGAGCGTGCGGAGCGTACGCCGCAGCAGCACAGCCTCGACGCGGTGCAGCCGGGTCCAGGGCAGGTCGAGCTCGCGGCGGACCCGCTCGGGCAGCCGCTCGGTGGCGATCACGACCGCGGCCTGGCCGACGATCCTGCTCAACGGCCGCCACAGCGGCTTCGGCAGCCAGGTGAGCGCCGGCGGAGGCGGCGGGCTCCGGAACGCCTCGAGCAGCCAGCCCGAGAACGGCGTCGGCTCGAGCACGTGCTCGACGTAGTGGTCCCAGTAGGCGTCGAAGTCGTCGAGCGTCTCGGGGACGTTGCCCATCGTCATGCCGTAGAGCCGGTACCACTGCCGCGACTCGGCGTACATCTGCTCCTGCTCGGCGCGGCTGAACGGCCCGAGGAGGTCGGAGAAGCCGTAGACGAGCCCCTCGACGAAGGTCGCGTGCGCCCAGTGGAAGACCTCCGGGTTGAGCGCGCTGTAGTGCTCCCCGCTCGGCATCGTCCCCTTGATCTGCTCGTGGTAGCCGCGGACCGCCCGCGCGGTCTCCTCGGCGCCCGGGCCGTCGTAGATGACGCCGTAGATCGGTCCCATCGAGCGGATCAGCCGGTCGAAGGGGTCGTCCTTGATGTTCGAGTGCTCGTCGACCGCGTGGCCGAGCACCGGGTGCATCACCTGGAGGAGCTGCGGGACGCTTCCGTAGGCGAAGCCGAGCCAGAGCCCGAAGTAGCGCCACGTGAGCGACTCAGGCCCGAGCGGCTCGACGTCGCGGGCGCTGGCCTCGGCTGTGCTGTCCCCGGCAGTCACGGCGACCATCATGCCGTGGGGGACACTGGTCGTGCCGGTCAGGTTCTTTGCAGGTCGAGTGGCGCACCCTCGACAGATCTGAAGTCGGCCAGCAATCGGCGAGGAGCGTGCGATGGCGAAGGTGGGACTCTGCGAGGACGACCCGGCGATCCGGCGGGTGGTCAACGACGCGATGCGGCTCGCCGACCACGACGTCGTCCTCGCCCACAACGGTGCCGAGGCGCTGCAGGTGCTCGCCGAGGACGACGACCTGGACGTGATCATCCTCGACATCGGCCTGCCGGACGCCGACGGCCGCGACGTCTGCCAGGCGCTCCGCTCGGCCGGCCAGCCCGCGCCGGTGCTCTTCCTGACGGCACTGGGGGCCGTCCATGACCGGCTGGCCGGGTTCAGCGCGGGAGCCGACGACTACCTGCCCAAGCCGTTCGACGTGAAGGAGCTGATCGCGCGGGTCGAGGCGCTGGCCAAGCGCGGCCGGATCGTCAAGGGTCAGGCGCCCACCGACCTGGTCCTCGACCCCGCCCGGCACGCGCTGGTCTGCGAGTCGCGAGAGGCGATGCTGACCCCGACCGAGTTCCGGATGCTCGCGGCGATCACGTCCCGCCCCGGAGAGGTCGTACGCCGCCGGGTGGTCGTGGCCGCGGCCTGGCCCAACGGCGGCATCGTCAGTGAGAACACCGTCGACTCCTACATAAGGCGCATCCGCGTCAAGCTCCGGGAGGTCCGCTCGCCCATCCAGCTCACGACGGTTCGCGGGGTTGGCTACACACTGAGGTGATGGAGACCGTCGCGCACCCAGCTGCTCGACGGTTCGGCCCGCGGTCGTTCCGCGGCACGATCGTTGCCTCCACGGTCGGGCTGATGACGGTGTCGATGATCGTCGTCGGCCTGTTCATCCAGCTGCTGCTGAGCCGGGCCGCCGACAACGACGTCGACGAGGTCCTGCACCAGCGCGCGGACGCGGCGGTCGACGTGATCAGGGAGGCGTCGGCGACCGGCCTCACCGTGCCGGAGGACTCCCTCGAGCCCGGCATCGTCGTCTACGACGCGGACGGCGGGGTGCTCGCGGGTTCGGTCGGCGACAACGCCCGCGCCCTCGCGGACGAGCTGGCGGACACGGAGAGGGAGCGGATCAGCGACGGCCCGGGCGGGGTGGCGCGGCTGCTGGCCGTGCCTTTCGACACCCCGAGCGGCGAGAGCGGCGTGCTGGTGGTCAGCCAGGACACCACGCCGTACGAACGGTCGGAGCGGTACGCGCTCTACGCCACCGGGATCCTGGCCGTGCTCGTGATCGCGACCACCGCGCTGTTCGCGCTGCGCGTGACGCGCCAGGCGCTCGAGCCGGTCGCGCGGATGGCGCAGCGGGCTGCTGAGTGGAGCGAGAGGGACCTGACCTCGAGGTTCGCCCTCGGACCGCCCACCAACGAGCTCGCGGCGCTGGGGGAGACCCTCGACCACCTGCTCGACCGGGTGGCCTCGGCAATCCTGTCCGAGCAGCGGCTCACCGCCGAGCTGGCGCACGAGCTGCGCACCCCGCTCACCTCGATCCAGGGCTCGGCGGACCTGGCCCTGCTCCGCGGCGTACCCGACCCGGCCACCAGGCAGGACCTGGAGCAGATCTCCGCGTCGGCCCGCGAGATGTCGGCGGTGATCACCACCCTGCTCGACCTGGCCCGGGACGAGTCGCCGAGCTCGCGGCGGCGCACCTGCACTGTCGCGGACCTGGTGCCTGCGCTGGTCGCCGCCGCGGGCGGCTCCGTGCCGGTCGAGGACCGCACCGGTCCTTCGTCAGCCAGCATCGCGGCGCCGAGGGACCTGGTGGTGCGGGCGATCCTCCCGTTGATCGACAACGCGGTGCACCATGCCCGCGCCGGGATCGTGCTCACCGCGGAGGACCGGCCGGACGTCGTCGAGCTCACCGTGTCCGACGACGGCCCCGGCGTGGTCCACGAGCGCCGCGAGGACGTCTTCCAGCCGGGAGTGACCTACCGGGAGGGCGGGGCCGGGCTCGGGCTCGGGATCGCCCGGCGGGTGGCGCGGTCCTTCGGCGGGGAGATCACCCTGGGTGACGGGATCGGTGGCGCCTGCTTCATGGTCTCGATGCCGCGGCGCTGAGTCTGGAACTAGCCCATCGACTTCCGGCCGTCGATCGCCTCGCGGATGATGTCGGCGTGGCCGGCGTGCTGGGCGGTCTCCGCGACGATGTGGGTGAAGACGCGCCTGGCCGACCACCGCGCGCCGGGTGCGAACCACGGCGCCTCGGGCAGCAGCTGGCTCGAGTCGAGGTCGACGGTGGCGACCAGGGCGTCGGTGGCGGCCGCGACGGCGTCGTACTCCTCGAGCAGACCCGCCAGCGTCTCGCTCTCCAGCATCCGGAAGCCGTCGGCGTACGCCGCCACCTCGGCCGGTGGGTTGCTCCAGTCGATGTTGGCCCAGTCGACGGCGTCCTCGGCCGGTCCGGTCTCGATGAACCCCGCCCACTGCTTCTCGGTGGCGGCCACGTGCTTGATCAGGCCGCCCAGGGTCAGCTCACTGACCGTGGACCGCGTCCGGGCCTGCTCGTCCGACAGGTCCTGGACGGTGCCGCGGAACAGGCCGCGATGCTTCTGCAGCACGTCGACGAGGTCGGCGCGCTCTCCGGTGAGGGACTGGGGCCCTGCGGCGGTGGTCATGGGCCCACATTAGGAGTCCATGCGGCCATTTCCTGACCGCAATCCTGGGAGTTTCCAACGGTCGGGCGGCCGGTCATCCCGCTTCGGGCTCCGCGATCCCGCCGTGGATGGGCCGCACGTCACCCCCGGTCCCGACCCAGCCGACGCCCGGCTCGAGGCGGCGTACGACGCGGGCCGGGTTGCCGGCCACTACGGCGTGGTCCTCGACCTCGCCGCGGACGACGGCGCCTGCTGCGACCACGACGTTGCGGCCGATCCGGGTGCCGGGAAGGATCACCACGCCGTGGCCGATCCAGGAGCCCGAGCCGATGGTGACCGGTTGGTGTGCGCCGAACTGCTTGCCGATCGGCGTCTCCGGGTCCTGGTACCCGTGGCTGGCGTCGGTGATGAAGACCGACTGGCCGGTGAACACCGAGTCGCCGAGCTCGACGTACTGGTGAGCCGTGATCGTGATCCGCGCGCCGAGGACACAGCCGTCGCCGATCACGAGCGCCCGATCGGGGAGGTTGGGGTCGCCGACGCCGTACCCGGCGGCCAGCGTCGCCTGCCTGCCGACCAGCACGTCTCGGCCGACGTGGATCGACGCGACGTTCAGCAGGGTCGCGGGCGGGAAGTCGATGCAGCTGCCCTCGCCGAAGCTCCCGAACCGGTCCGCGAGTGCGGTGCCGGGTACCACCTCGCCGGCCCGGTCCACCCACCGGAGGGCGGCGTGTACCGCTCGGTTGAGCAGACGGTGGCTGCGGCGCACCCGGCGACCCTAGCGGTTGGGAAGTTTAGTAAGGTGAGCCTCACCTAACTGAGAGGCTGCCCATGCGCACCCGCCGGATGCTCGCCGTCGCCGTACTCCTGCTGGTCGGAACCTTCCTGAGCGCGTCCTGCTCGTCCGACGAGCCATCGGTGGCCGCGGAGGCGACCACGGCGGCGTCCGGCGCCGCTGGCGAGGCGAGCTTTCCGGTGACCGTGCCCCACAAGTTCGGTGAGACGACGGTGCCCGAGGAGCCCGTGCGCGTGGTGAGCGTGGGGGTGACCGAGCAGGACATCCTGCTCCAGCTCGGCGTGGTGCCGGTCGCGCTCACCGAGTGGTACGGCGAGAAGCCGTTCGCGACCTGGCCATGGGCCGAGGAGCTGCTCGCCGATGCCGAGCCCGAGGTGCTGAGCACCAGCGACGGATTCGAGCTGGAGCGGATCGCTGCCCTCGACCCCGACCTGATCATCGGCACCAACGCCGGCCTCACGCCGAAGGACTACGACCTCCTCTCGCAGATCGCACCGACCATCCCGAGCGTCGAGGGCTCGACGCGCTACTTCTCCTCGTGGCAGGACCAGACCCTCCAGGTCGCGCGGGCGCTCGGCCGCGAGGGCGACGGGCAGGCGCTGGTCGACGAGGTCGAGGCGAAGTACGCCGCGGTCGCGGCCGCGCACCCCGAGTGGGAGGGCATGACCGCGACGTTCTCGCAGGGCCGTCCCTACGACGGCCAGCTCTACGTCTACCCGGCCGGTCTCAGCACGGACTTCCTCACCGATCTCGGCTTCACCATGACCACGGGACTCGAGGACTACGCGCCCGAAGAGGGGTCCCAGGCCGAGATCTCGGCCGAGAACGTCGGGCTGATCGACGCCGACGTCGTGGTCTTCGCGACCGAGGACGAGGAGATGTTCGACGAGCTCCAGGGGTTCGGGACGATCTCGACCCTGCCCGCCGTCGCCGAGAACCGGGCGGTCTACACCGACGAGATCCTGGCCGGCGCCATCTACTTCGACACCCCGCTGAGCCTCGAGTACGCGCTCGGCCGGCTCGCACCGATGTTGGAGCTGGCCGCTCAGGGCCAGTCGCCACGCAGGTTTCCCACCTGACCGGTCCCTGCATGATCCCGACACCCGAGGAGCACCGCCCATGAACGACGTACGCCCGAGCCGCCGCCAGCTGCTGGCCGGCATCTCCGCCCTGGCCCTCGCACCGGTGCTCGTCGCCTGCGGCGAGGACAGCGGCGGCGAGTCCGCCGGCGCGGCGCCAGGCGCGCAGGAGAGCCAGCAGGGTGCGTTCCCGGTGACGCTCGAGCACAAGTACGGCTCCACCACGCTCGAGAAGGCGCCGGCCCGAGTGGTGTGTGTGGGGCTCACCGAGCAGGACGCGCTGCTGGCCATGGGCATCGTCCCGGTGGCGGTGACCAAGTGGTTCGGCGACGCACCGGGCTACATCTTCCCGTGGGCGGCGGACCTCCTCGGCGATGCGGAGCTGCCCGAGGTGCTCAACGACACCAACGGCGTCCAGGTCGAGAAGGTGGCCGCCCTCCGGCCGGACCTCATCATCGGGCAGTACTCCGGCCTGACCGAGAAGGACTACGAGCTGCTCTCCGCGATAGCGCCGACGGTGGCGCAGCCGGGGGAGTACGCCGACTACGGCGCCCCCTGGGACGAGATGGCCATGAATGTCGCCAAGGCGGTCGGCAAGCCGGACAAGATGCAGGCGCTGGTCGACGACGTGAAGCAGCAGATCGCCGACCAGGCCGCCGCGCACCCGGAGTTCCAGGGCATGACCGCGGCCGTCGTGACCGGCTACGAGGGCATGTTCGTCTACGGTCCCGAGGACCCGCGCTCGCGGATGCTCGTCGACCTCGGGTTCACCTTCCCGAGCGAGGTCTTCGGCAGCGACATGGACGAGTTCGGCGAGTCGCTGAGCACCGAGCGGGTCTCGGACCTCGACCGGGTCGGCGTCGCGGTCTGGCTCGACTACGAGTCCGACCCGGCCGCCAAGAAGGTCTTCGAGCAGACCGCCACGGAGAAGGAAGGCCGCTGGTTCGACATCGCGGAGGACGACGGCGACTACTACGTCGCGCACAGCTTCGTGACGCCGCTGAGCATCCCGTACGTGTTGGAGCGCTACGTCCCGCAGCTCGCGGCCGCCGCCGACGGCGACCCGTCCACCGTGCCTCCGGAGGCCGCTGCCTGACCCCTCGCGGCGCTGCGGACTATCCCGGTCCGGCGGTGGAGACGACGGGTGCCGGCGCCGAGACCGGTACGACGACCGGCAGTCCGGTGCGGGGGTCGTCGAGCACGTCCGCCTGCAGCCCGAACACGTCGTCGAGCAGGTCGACGGTGAACACCGCGCGCGGCAGGCCCTGGGTGACCACCGCGCCGTCCTTCATCACGACCACGAGGTCGCTGTAGCGGGCGGCCAGGTTGAGGTCGTGCAGGACCATCGCGACAGTGCGGCCGCGCTCCCGGTTGAGCCGGCAGACCAGGTCGAGCACCTCGACCTGGTGGGCGAGGTCGAGGAACGTCGTCGGCTCGTCCAGGAGCACGAGATCGGTGTCCTGGGCCAGCGTCATCGCGATCCAGGCGCGCTGGCGCTGGCCGCCGGACAGCTCGTCGATCGCCCGATCGCGGAGCTCCCAGGTGTCGGTCATCCGCAGCGACCGCTCGACGACGTCCTCGTCGTCGGGAGACCACTGCCGGAACCACCGCTGGTGCGGGTGCCGGCCGCGGCCGACGAGGTCGCGGACCAGGAGACCGTCGGGGGCGATCGGGCTCTGGGGGAGCAGCGCGAGGCGGCGCGACACCTCGCGGGTCGGTACGCCGTCGATCGCATCGCCGTCCAGCCGCACCCGGCCCGACGTGGGCTTGAGCAGCCGGGCCAGGGTCCGCAGCAGCGTTGACTTCCCGCACCCGTTGGGGCCGACGATCGCGGTCACCAGACCGTCCGGTACGTCGAGGGTGAGGTCGCGGATCACCGGGTCGCCGCCGTACCCGACGGTGACCAGCTCGGCTCCGAGTCGACTCATGCCGTTCTCCTTCGGTTCGTGCGGACGAGCAGCCAGATGAGGTACGGCGCGCCGATCGCCGCGGTGACGATGCCCGCGGGCAGCGGGAACGGGAGCACTGCGCGGGTGACGAGGTCGGCACCGACCACCAGGATCGCGCCGGCCACCATCGACGCCAGGAATGGCGGCCGGGAGCCGCCGGTGAGCCGCAGGGCGACCTGGGGCACGACGAACGCCACGAACTCCAGAGGCCCGACCGCCGCCACGGAGACCGAGGCCAGCCCGACCGCCACGACCAGCACTCCGAGCTGGGTGAGCTGGAGCCGGACTCCCAGGCCACGCGCGGCGTCGTCTCCGAGGAGCATCGCGTTGAGCGACCGGACCAGCAGCAGCGCCACCGGCCCCAGGACGGCCAGCGTGAGCAGGACCGGCCGGCCATGCTCCCACCCGCGCGCGGTGAGCGAGCCGCTCAGCCAGATCTGCGCGCTGGCGGCGTCCTGGATCCGGGAGTTCACCAGTAGGTATGACGTCCCGGCGGCCAGCGCAGCGCCCAGTCCGATGCCGACGAGGACCAGCCGCTGCACGTCGAGGCCGCGTCGCCACGAGAACAGGTAGAGCAGCGACGCCGTGAGGATCGCGCCGGTGAACGCCGCGAGCGGCAGCCCGAGCTCCTGGAGTCGCCCGGTGACCAGCCCGCCGCCGTACCCGCTCGCCCCGGAGGCCACGATGACGAACACCGCAGCGAACGCAGCGCCCTCGGTGATCCCGAGGATGTCCGGGCTCGCGAGCGGGTTGCGGGCCAGGGTCTGGGTGAGCGCCCCGGCCAGGCCGAGCGCCGCACCGACGCCGACCGCGACCATGGTCTGCGGCAGCCGCAGCTCCATCACGATGAACCGTTGCCCGGCGTCGCCCCCGCCGAGGAGGGTCCGCACCACGTCGCCGACCGGGATCGGGAAGTCGCCGACCGAGAGGTCGATGGCCACCAGCAGGAACAGCAGCCCGAGCCCGGCCAGCGTGACCACCGCTGCGCGGATCGGGAGGAGCCACGACGCGGCTCCGAACCGGACGGGCGTTGCGTGCAAGGTCGCCATCAGACCCGCCTCATATCCGGACCATCCGCATCCGCCGGACCAGCAGCACGAACGCCGGCCCGCCGATCAGCGCCATCACGATCCCGACCTGGAGCTCGGCCGGTCGCACGACCAGGCGGCCGATGATGTCGGCAGAGGCGACCAGCAGGCCGCCGAGCAGTCCGGAGTAGGGGACCAGCCACCGGTAGTCCACGCCGCCGAGCCGGCGTGCGAGGTGGGGAACGACGAGACCGACGAAGCCCACCGGGCCGCAGGCCGCGGTCGCGGCGCCGGTCAGCAGCATCACGGCGCCGACGCCGAGCGCCTTCTGGCGCCACGGGCTCAGCCCCAGCGACGCCGCGACGTCGTCGCCGAGCTGGAGCAGGTTGAGGCCGGGGGTGCTCATCGCGGCGAGCAGCAGCCCGACCACCAGGAACGGCAGCACCTCCCAGAAGACCGTCAGCGACCGGCCGGCGGCCGAGCCGACGACCCAGAACCGGTAGGCGTCGAGGGTCTCCGCGTCCCGGACCACGATCGCCTGGGTGACGGCGGCGAGCAGCGCGCTCACGGCGGCGCCCGCGAGCACCAGGGAGACCGGGTCGGGGCCGCCGCGCGAGGTGCCGATCGCAAAGACCGCCGCCGACGCGATCCCGGCCCCGGCCAGCGCGAACCAGGCGTAGCCGGACAGGCTCTCGATGTGCAGCGAGTAGATCGCGACCACCACCGCGCACGACGCCCCGGCCTCGACGCCGAGCAGCCCGGGGTCGGCCAGCGGGTTGCGGGTGTGGCCCTGCATCAGGGCGCCGGCCACGCCCAGCGCGATGCCGACCGCGATCGCGAGCACGGTGCGCGGGATCCGCAGCGCGTGCACGATCGTGGCCGCCTCCGACCCGTCGTCGTGGAACAGCACCTCCACGACCGTGCCGAGCGGGATCGGGCGGCTCCCCAGGGCCAGGCTGAGCAGCGCCGTGGCGCCGAGCGCGAGGACCAGGAGCATGAGCACCCGCGTCGAGCCGCGGCGAACCGTTACAGCCGGAGCCGGCCGTTGCTCAGCGATGCGGGTCGACATTGAAGGTTAGGCTAGCCTAATTAAATGATCCAGCTGACCGTGACCCGGACCGAGGCCGTGACTCCCGTGATCCGCCGGGTGTGGTTCCGCAGCGACGATCTCTCGGCGTTCACGCAGAGTGACTGGACCGACCGCTACGTGAAGCTGCAGTTCCCGGACGCCGTGCGCACCTACACCGCGCTGTTCCCCGACGTCGTGGCCGGCACGCTGGCGATCGACTTCGTCACCCACGGCGACGAGGGCGTGGCCGGCCCCTGGGCCAGCGCCGCCCGGCCGGGCGACCGGATCGAGGTGCGCGGCCCGGGAGGCGCCTACCGTCCCGACCCGACGGCCGACTGGCACCTGCTCGCGGGTGACGAGTCGGCGCTGCCCGCGATCACTGCGGCGCTCGAGGAGCTGCCCGCGGAGGCGGTGGCCCGGGTCGTCGTGCTGGTCGACGACGCCGCCCACGAGCCGGACCTGCCGCTACCCGTGGGCGCTGAGCTGACCGTGCTGCACCGCGCGACGCTGACGGAGGGCCAGAGCCTCGCGGTCACTGTCCGCGCGCTCGAGTGGCTGCCCGGCCGGGTGCACGCGTTCGTGCACGGCGAGGCCGCGGAGGTCATGCACGACATCCGTCCCTACCTGCTCGAGGAGCGCGGACTGGACCGTGACCAGGTCTCGATCTCGGGCTACTGGCGCCGGGGTCGCTCCGAGGAGGGGTTCCGGCAGTGGAAGGCCGAGCTCCGCGCCGCGGAGGGTGCGGCCGTCTAGTGTCCCGCACTGAAAGTTCGGCACATAATTCCGCACCCCGAGCACGCACCTCGCGGCGTTGCCGAACCTCGCTGGACGAACAAGTAGAGCGTCGCTCCGACGCCTGGCGATGCACGCACTCGGAGCACGGACTTACGCACCGTACTTCCAGTGCGGGACACTAGCCTCAGGCGCCGTCGAAGCCGCTCAGCAGCAGGAAGAAGAACACGACCCCGAGCACCGCGAGCAGCAACGCCACGCCCACGCCGACCCACACTGCACGGCGCTTGCTGGCGGCGTCGCCGGCCAGCCCCGGGAGCAGGTAGCCGACCACGGCGCCGAGCACGGCCATCCCGCCGAGCTGAGCGGGGAGGATGTAGTTCTCGGTGCCCTCGCCATCGAAGGCGGCCGCTGCCAGCGGCAGGCTCAGGATCCCGGCGGCCAGCAGCAGGACGACAGCGGCGAAGCGCTGGAGGCCGGGCGCGGTGTGGGCTTCGGACACGGTGTCTCCTGCAGGCAGGGCGGATGGTTCCGGCCGAGCCCGGGTGCCCATCATGGCGGTTTCGTGTTTGGATGCGTAGACCTCGTCGCTCGTACCCGGAGGAACTCATGCGCTCACCTCGTCCCGTCCTCGCCGCGCTGGCCGCGGGGGCTCTCGCGTTCTCGATCGGGTTGGCGCCCAGCGCCGGTTCGACAGCACCCGAGTCGCCGCGGTCCGGCACCTCGGGCGCCAAGGCCTACGCCAAGAAGGCCAAGGCCAAGGACTACGTCAAGCTCGACCTCCTGGCCCTCAACGACTTCCACGGCAACCTCGAGCCGCCTGCGGGATCCAGCGGGCGGATCAACAGCACCCCGGCCGGCGGCGCGTCGTTCCTGGCCAGCGCGCTGCGCAAGGAACGCCAGAGGTCCCGGGCCGCAGGTGCGACTCCGCTCACCGTCGCGGCCGGCGACCTCATCGGCGCCAGCCCGCTGCTGTCGGCAGCCTTCCACGACGAGCCCACCATCACCGCGATGAACATGATGGGCCTGGACGTGGCCTCCGTGGGCAACCACGAGTTCGACGAGGGCGTGAACGAGCTGCTGCGCATGCAGAAGGGCGGCTGCCTGGCGGACGGCAACGGCGCGAACGGCCAGGATTCCTGCCCGGGCGGCCAGACCTTCAAGGGTGCCGACTTCAACTACCTCGGAGCCAACGTCTTCTGGAAGAGCGCAGCCGGCCACCCGCGGCCGACCCCGTTCCGGCCGTACCAGATCTTCAAGGTGGAGGATCAGAGGGTCGCTTTCATCGGCATGACCCTCGAGGACACCGACACCATCGTCTCCCAGGCGGGCATCGCGAGCGTCGACTTCCGGGACGAGGTCGAGACCGCGAACGCCCTGGTCCCGAAGCTTCGCAAGAAGGGCGTCAAGTCGATCATCGTGCTACTGCACGAAGGCGCCACGCCCGCTGACGCGTCGGCGACCACCGGCCTCGACTACAACGGCTGCAATGGCGTCACGGGTGCGGGGCTGACGATCGCGCAGACCCTGTCACCGAAGATCGACGCTGTAGTCAGCGGCCACACCCACCAGGCCTACAACTGCGTGGTCAAGGACCCGAAGGGCACGCCGAGGCTGTTCACCAGCGCGTCGTCGTTCGGACGGATCTTCACCAAGCTGCACTTCCTCATCGACCCGGGGACGCACGACATAGTCCGGCCGGCGGCGTTCGCCGAGAACTCGGTCGTCGGCAACGCCACGGGCCAGAAGCAGTCGAAGAAGATGAACACGCTGATCTCGACGTTCAAGACCCTGGTCGCGCCGATCTCCAACGCCGTGATCGGGCACCTCGGCACCGCGAACACCTGCGCGGGATCCACGGTGTGTGTCAGCCGGACCGCTGACACCGCCCCGGCCCCGGCCGGTGGCGGCGATTCTCCTCTGGGCAACCTGATCGCCGACTCCCAGAAGGCCGACCCGAGCGTGGTCCGCAACGGACAGGCCCCCGTCATCGCCCTGATGAACCCGGGCGGCATCCGGGCGGACCTGATCGAGAACGCCGCGGGTGACGTCACCTACGGCGCGGCATTCACGGTCCAGCCGTTCAACAACTTCGTGGTCTCGATGGACCTGACCGGCGCGCAGATCAAGGCGCTCCTCAACGAGCAGTGGAACGGGAACAACGAGTCCACCGCGTCGGGCAACAAGATCCTGCAGGTGTCGGGGATCCAGTACACGTGGGACAAGTCCGACGCTCTTGCCCCGAACGCGAACGCCATCGTCGCTGACGTGCTGGTCGACGCCGACGGCAACTCGGCCACCCCGATGGTGCCGCTGGTGGACGGGACGACCTACCGCGTCGTAGCCAACAACTTCCTGTCCGATGGTGGCGACAATTTCGGCACCTTCAAGGCAGGGACCAACAAGCTGATCGGCGGTCTAGACATCGACTCCTTGCGCCTCTACCTGCTGGCGAACGACCCGTACAACGTCACGCCGACCGACCGGATCGGCAGCGCCGACTGAGCAGAGCAACCACGCACAGCTGAACACGACGGGGGACGACAGGCCGCGGCCGGTCGTCCCCCAGCATTTCTCAGAGACCTTCCCAAGCACCCCCCCAGCACCACTAGCCTGTGACCGCCCCCCAGGGTCCGAAAGGACCCCCCGCCTTCACACCCTTGGGAGCCAATCCCCATGACCGCTGCCCCCACGCGCCCTGTCGACCCGTCGGAGCGGTCCGCGACGCTGCCACGCCGCGCGGCCACGCTCGGAGCGCTGCTGGCCGCTGCGCTCGGCGGCACCGTCGGCCGGGCGAGTGCGGCTGAGGACGACGACCTCGACGGCTACACACCCCGCAAGGCCGCGGGCGCGGCCGAGCTGCTGTCCGCAGCGGACCGGCACCTGGTCAGCCGGTTCTCCTACGGCATCACGCCCAAGCTGGCCAAGGACGTACGCCGCGCGGGCGGCGCCCAGCGCTGGTTCGAGCGACAGCTCAACCCGAAGGCGATCAAGGACAAGCAGACCGACAAGATCGTGCGCTGGTGGCCGAGCCTGCACAGCAGTCCCGCCGACCTGTGGCAGCGCCAGACCGACGGCATCGAGGGCGGCTGGGAGGTCATGGACGACTACGCGCGCTGGGTGCTGATGCGGCGCCTGACCTCGAAGCGGCAGCTGCTCGAGATCATGACGGAGTTCTTCGAGAACCACCTGCACGTGGCGGCGGTCGGCGACCCGCAGTTCGTGCACCGCGTCGACTACGGCAACACGATCCGCAAGCACGCGCTGGGCCGCTTCGACAAGATGCTGCGGGCCACCACGACGCACCCGGCGATGCTGATCTACCTCGATGCGGGGGAGTCGACCAAGGAGCACCCCAACGAGAACCTCGGCCGGGAGCTGCTGGAGCTGCACACCGTCGGCGCCGGTCACTACTCCGAGAAGGACGTCCGCGACTCGGCGCGGATCCTGACCGGTTACTCGGTCGACTACTGGGAGAGCTGGCGGGAGAAGTACAACGCCGAGGACCACTACCGCGGCAAGGTCAAGGTCAAGGGGTTCAAGGACAAGAACGGCAAGATCATCGGCAAGGCCACGACGTCGGCCTATCTGCGCTACCTGGCCCACCACAAGGACACCGCCGAGCGCCTCGCCTACAAGCTCTGCGTCAAGTTCATCGAGGACAAGCCGTCCAAGGCGCTGGTGCGGCACCTCGCCAGGGTCTACCTCGACAACGACACAGCGATCGTGCCGGTGCTCCGCGCCCTCGTCGCCTCCCGGGCCTTCCAGAACGCGCAAGACAACAAGGTGCGCGATCCCGGCGAGGACCTCGTCGCGACGTACCGCGTGCTCGGCGTGCAGATCAAGGCGCCCGCCGGTGAGGAGGCGGACGGTTCCGCCCTCCAGGCGATGGTCTGGCAGGCCGACGCGATGGGCATCGCGCCGTTCTCGTGGGCACCGCCCAACGGCCAGCCCATCGACAACGAGTCGTGGTCCTCGCCGGCCCGGCTGATGGCGTCGATGCGGTTCCACATGGGGGCAGCGGCGGGGTGGGCCGACGAGGCCACCCACTACCGCGAGCCTGAGAACTGGCTGCCGGGCAAGCACCCACGGTTCGACGAGCTCGTCGACCACCTGTGTCGGCAGCTGCTGCACAAGGAGTCCAGCAAGAGGCTGCTCAAGGCCTGCTGCATCGCGGTCGACGTGAAGCCCTACGACCCGATCGACAAGGACCATGACCTGGTCAAGTGGCAGTTCTCCCAGCTGCTCACGACCATCCTCGACTCTCCTGACCACCTGAGCCGGTGACCGCGATGACCACACAACCCAGCCGCACCACCCGCGCCGACGGGTACTGCTGCGACGAGTACGCCGCCATGGCGGTCTCGCGCCGCGGCCTGCTCGGCGGCGCAGCCGCGCTCGCCGGGGCCGCGACCATGGTCGGCGGCGCCGTCGTCACCGCCTCGCCGGCCCGCGCGGCCAGTGCCTCGTCGGTCCTCGTGGTGCTCTCGCTCCGCGGCGGCGCGGACGGGCTCTCCCTGGTCGTCCCGCACGGGGACCCGGGCTACTACGCCGCCCGGCCAGGGATCGCGATCCACCAGACGGAGCTGCTCGCGGGTGCCCAGGACGGATTCTTCGGGCTGCACCCAGCCATGGCCGACCTGCTGCCGCTCTGGACCGCCGGCAAGGTCGCAGCGGTCCACGCCACCGGGCTGCCGGTGGCCAACCGGTCGCACTTCGCCGCCATGGAGGAGATGGAGGACGCCGACCCCGGCTCCAGCGACCGCGTGGGCTGGCTGAACCGGCTCGTGAGCGGCACCCCGGGTTCCTCGCCGCTGCAGGGGTTCAGCGCCGGCACCAGCACCATCCCCACCTCGCTGGTCGGACCCGCGTCGACGATGTCCGCCGGACGGGTCGACGACGTCGAGCTTCCCGGCAGCGACAAGGACGGCCGTCGCCAGAAGTCGCTGCAGACCATGTGGCACCGCGAGAAGTCGACGCTGGGCCGCAGCATGCGGACCACGTTCGAGGCCATCCACGCGTTCGGGCCTGCCCAGGCCGCCGCGGACAACCGGGCCAACTATCCGGGCAGCGGGCTGGGTGCCTCGCTCGCGACGGCTGCCCAGATCATCCGCGGCGACGTCGGGGTCGAGGTGATCACCGTCGACCAGGGCGACTGGGACATGCACACCGACATGGGCAAGGTGGGCGGCGGCTGGATGTCGAACAACGCCGAGGACCTCGCGTCCTCGATCGCTGCGTTCTTCACCGACATCGGCACCCTGGAGAGCAAGGTCACCCTGGTGACCCTGAGCGAGTTCGGGCGTCGAGTCGAGGAGAACGACAGCGGCGGAACGGACCACGGCTACGGCAACGTCATGTTCGTCGTCGGAGCCGGCGTGAGGGGCGGCTTCCACGCCCGCTGGCCGGGGTTGGCCAACAGCTACGACGCCGACCTCACGGTCACCACCGACTATCGCCAGGTGCTCGCCGACATCGCGTCGAAGCGTTTCAACGCCTCGGTCGCGAAGGTGTTCCCCGGGCTAAAGTGGCAGCCCACGGCGGTCATGGCCTGACCCCCGGGCGTTCCAGGGAGCCGTCGGGACCTGCCAGGAACCTGCCGACCTGGTCGTGAGCGTGTCCGGGGTTGGGTACTGGCCGCACCATGGGGGTTGTGCAGGACGTTCGGGGGTCCTCGTGGGGTGCGGCTGACGTCGTGTCCAGGTTCGCTACTCGCGGGTTCACTGACGCCGGCGAGGAGATGGCGCTGCGGGCCGTCGAGGCCTGGGCCGGTGGTGACGTCCTCGACATCGGCGTAGGCGGTGGGCGCACCACCGGTCTGCTGTCCGACCGGGCAGGCTCCTACGTCGGAATCGACAGCTCGCCGGAGATGCTGGACCTGGCCCGGGACCGCTTCCCCGACCAGGACCTGCGCGAGGGGAACGCCGTCGACCTCCGCGGGCTGACCGATGCGGCGTACGACCTGGTGCTGTTCAGCTTCAACGGCCTGGACGCGCTCGACCACGGTGACCGCCGCGCGGCACTGGCAGCGATGGCCCGCGTCACCAGGCCCGAGGGCCGGGTGCTGTTCTCCAGCCTCAACCTCGACGGCGTCAGCTTCGACGAACGGCCCTGGCGGGTCGCGGGCGGACTGCTCAGCCCTCGGGTCCGCCACCACGTCGCGTACGCCGCGCGACACCCTGGCAGCATGGTCCGCTCGGTGCAGAACTACCGCCGCACCCGCCGGGACGGCGAGGACGGCCACGGCTGGGGACGGCGGCCCCTGCGCGCCCACGAGTTCAGGTTCGTCGTGCACTTCGCGACGATGGAGGAGACGGTCGCCGAGGCCCGCACGGCCGGGCTCGAGGTGGTCGCGGCGTACGCCGACGACGGCAGCTGGCTCGCACCCGGGATGGCGCACACCGACGCGGACTACGTGCATTTCGTCTGCCGCCGCG
The DNA here is from genome assembly GCA_963825455.1 of uncultured Actinomycetota bacterium. GTDB lineage: Bacteria > Actinomycetota > Actinomycetes > Propionibacteriales > Nocardioidaceae > Nocardioides. The sequence goes on along the minus strand of CAWGTG010000015.1, from coordinate 256,242 downwards.
CGCAGGGGTGAACCACCCCGAACCGGGGGTTCTGGCCCCGGGTGGCAGGCTGACGGGGTGGCCGACCGACCGAACCCCCTGACCCCGCTGGACGAGAGCTGGGAGCGCGCGCTGTGCGTGGTCGCGCACCCGGACGACCTCGAGTTCGGGGCCGCGGCAGCCGTCGCCCGCTGGACCACGCAGGGCAAGTCGATCGCCTACTGCATGGTCACCAGCGGCGAGGCCGGCATCGACGGCATGGATCCCGACGAGTGCCGCAACGTCCGCGAGGAGGAGCAGCGCCGTTCCGCCGAGATCGTGGGTGTCAACACGGTGGAGTTCCTCGGCCAGCCCGACGGTGTGCTGGAGTACGGCGTCCCCCTGCGCGAGGTGATCACCTCGTCGGTGCGCCGGCACCGGCCAGAGATCGTGATCACCGGCAACTTCCGTGACACCTGGGGCGGGGCGAACCTCAACCAGGCCGACCACATCGCCACCGGACGCGCCGTCGTCGACGCGGTCCGCGACGCCGGCAACCGCTGGATCTTCCGCGACCAGCTCGAGGGCGCAGGGCTCGAACCGTGGGGCGGCGTCCGCCAGGTCTGGGCGTTCGGTTCGCCCGTCGCCGGCCACGGCGTCGACACGACCGACACCTTCGACGCGGGCGTCGCGTCGCTGGAGGCGCACCGCGCGTACATCGAGGGGCTGGGCTGGGAGCACTTCGACGGGCGGGAGTTCCTCGAGGGGCACGCGCGCCAGGCCGGTCAGCGGATGGGGGTGGCCTTCGCCGCGTCGTTCGAGGTCTTCCCCATGGGTTGGGGCGACTAGACCGAATACAGGGCGTTCACTCTTGAACCGGTAGTTTCAGAGTTCGTCCCAGCGTGCTGGTGTCCGGACCGTTCCGGGCGCTCGTTGACACCATTCAGGGGCCCTCGTCACGATGAGGCCGGACCGGAAACAGGAGACAGACGTGAAGCGCATCCTCTCCGCCGCGGCCGCGGCGGCCTTGGGCCTGTGCCTGCTCACCGCGTGCGGTGACGACGGCGGCGGCAAGGCCGGCGGGAGCAGCGGCGACTACTGCAGCGACCTCAAGGACGCGAAGAAGGAGGTCGACGCGCTCAAGGGCGGCGACTTCAGCGACCTGGAGAAGACCACGGACGCGATGAACGAGCTCGCCGACGAGGCTCCCGACGAGATCAAGGAGGACTGGGAGATCCTGGTCAACGGCGTTCAGAAGCTGGTCGACGCGCTCAAGAAGGCCGGTCTCGACGACGACGACATGGCCACCCTCCAGAGCGGCCAGATCCCCGACGGCGTCGACATGACCGCCCTCCAGAGCCTGATGACCGAGATCAAGGCCCTCGACACCGAGGAGTTCCAGACGGCGGGCGACAACATCAACAAGCACGCCAAGGACGAGTGCAAGGTCGACCTCCAGGCGTGATGCGGGACGCGTCAGCGGACCGCATCGTCGGTCGTTGAGCAGCGAGCGCGACCGAGGGACGAGGTCGCGACAGAAGCTGCGAAACGTGGTGAGTCGGGGCTGGGACCTGACCGAGGTCACGTCCGAGCGTCGTTGCCCGGGGTTTCGAGACAGGCGCTAGCGCGCCTTCCTCAACCACCGGTGCCTCCAGCGCGCCTTCCTCAACCACCGGTGCCGCCGGTTCCCGCCCCATGACAGACTTCTGCGCACCGTGACGACTTCCCTGTTGCTGCTCGTGCTCGCCCTGGCACTCGTAGCGGCGTGCGGGGTTTTCGTCGCGGCCGAGTTCTCCTTCGTCACCGTCGACCGCGCCCAGGTCGAGCAGGACGCGGCCACGGGCGACTCGGGGGCCCAGGGGCTCCAGCGGGCGCTGCGCAGCCTCTCCACGCAGCTGTCCGGGGCCCAGGTCGGGATCACGGTCACCAACCTCGCGATCGGCTTCCTGGCCGAGCCCTCGGTCTCCGACCTCATCGACGGGCCGCTCGACCGGCTCGGCGTGCCGCCCGGGTGGGTCACGCCGATAGCGGCTGCGATCGGGCTCCTGTTCGGCACCTTCGCGACCATGATCTTCGGCGAGCTGGTGCCCAAGAACCTCGCACTCGCCAGACCGATGGTCGTCGCGAGGGCCACCCAGCGGTTCCAGCGCGGCTTCACAGCCGTGATGCGCGGGCCCATCCGAGTGCTCAACGGCTCGGCCAACGCCGTCGTACGCCGCCTCGGGATCGAGCCGCAGGAGGAGCTGCGCTCCGCACGCAGCTCGACCGAGCTGGCCTCGCTGATCGCGCGCTCGGCGTCCGTCGGCACCCTCGACCCCGAGACCGCCGAGCTGATGGAGAAGTCGGTGGAGTTCGGCTCCCGCACCGCGGGCGAGATCATGACGCCTCGGGTGCGCACCCTCTCCCTCGACGAGAGCGACCGTGCGCTCCAGGTCATCGAGCTGACCCGGCAGTCGGGCCACTCGCGGTTCCCGGTGCTCGACACCGAGGACACCGTCGTCGGCACCGTGCACGTCAAGAACGCGGTCGCCCTGCCCGTGCACGAGCGGGCCACCACCCGGGTCAAGCACCTCATGGTCAAGCCGATCGTGGTCCCCGACTCGCTGCGGCTGGACCCGCTGCTGGCACTGCTCCGGAAGGACGGCTTCCAGCTCGCCGTCGTCCTCGACGAGTACGGCGGCCACGCGGGGATCGTCACGCTCGAGGACGTCATCGAGGAGATCGTCGGCGACATCGCCGACGAGCACGACCGCCTGGGCGAGCAGGTCCAGCCCCGCCGCGACGGGTCCTGGCTGATCTCCGGACTGCTCCGCCCCGACGAGGTCGAGGACCTCACCGGCGTCACCCTGCCGGAGAGCGAGGACTACGACACGGTGGCCGGCCTGGTCCTGCAGGTGCTGGGGCGGGTGCCCTCGTCGGGCGACATCGCCGAGGTCGCCGTCGCCGACCTCAACCGCGACGAGGACGACAGGCCTCGCGAGCGGATGGTCGCGCTGACCGTCGAGCACATGGACGGGCTGCGCATCGACCGGCTCACGCTGCGGCTGCTCGAACCCGATGGAAGCCGCGACCTCGCGGCACCCGAGGGGGAGGACTCGTGAGCGGCGGGACCGCGCTGGTGGTCGCGGCGCTGCTCCTGTTCGGCAACGCGTTCTTCGTCGGCGCGGAGTTCGCTCTGGTCTCCGCGCGCCGGACGCAGATCGAGCCCCGCGCCGAGGCTGGCTCGCGGATGGCGCGGACGACGCTTCGCGCGATGGAGAACATGTCCCTGGTGATCGGCGTCAACCAGCTCGGCATCACGGTCTGCTCGCTGGTGCTCGGTGCCGTAGGCGAGCCCGCGGTCGCTCACCTGCTGGAGCCGGCGTTCGAGGCCGCGCACGTGCCCGACTCGCTCCTGCACCCGGCTTCGTTCGTCGTCGGCCTCGGGATCGTGGTCTACCTCCACGTCGTCCTCGGAGAGATGATCCCCAAGAACATCGCGCTGGCCGGCCCGGACCGGGCCGCACTCGTCCTCGGTCCTCCGATCTGGGGCGTCGTCACCGTGATGCGGCCCGTGATCGTGGTGATCAACGCGATCGCCTCCGCGATCCTGCGGCTGTTCGGCGTCCGGCTCATGGACGAGGTCTCGTCGTCGTACACCCGGGAGGAGGTCGCCGCCCTGGTCGAGGAGTCGCGCGGGGAGGGGCTGATCAAGCCCGAGGAGTACGACCGGCTGGCCGGCGCCCTCGGCTTCACCACGAAGCCGGTGTCGACGGTGCTGATGGCGCCCGAGACGCTCACGACCGTACGCCGCGGCTCGACCGCCGCCGACGTCGAGGCGCTCTGCGCCAGCACCGGCTACAGCCGGTTCCCTGTCGAGGGCGACGACGGCGAGCTGCTCGGCTACCTGCACATCAAGGACGTGCTCGAGACCGACGGCGCCCGGCGGCAGCGGGTGATCGAGGACAAGTGGACCCGGCCGTTCGCGACGGTCGCCGCCCACGACCTGCTGCACGATGCCCTCGAGACGCTCCAGCGGCGCGGGGCGCACATGGCCCGCGTCGTCGATGGCGACGGCGCCACCCTGGGCGTCGCGACCCTCGAGGACGTGATCGAGGAGCTGGTCGGCGAGATCCGCGACGCGGCGCATCTGGAGGACGCCGCCGGCGCGTGACGATGCGGTCGCCGACGTTGGCACATCGGCCCACTAAGGTGGCAGCGAGCCCGGGCCCCCGGGCAGGACAGCGAGCGAAGAGCGGGCTTAGGGCGTGGGCAGTGACGCGACGCGCGACACGCGCGTCTGGACGGTCCCCAACCTGCTGAGCGCCGCCCGGCTGCTCGGCGTACCCCTGTTCCTGTGGCTGGTCCTCGGTCCGGAGGCCGACGGCTGGGCGCTGGTCGTGCTCATGGTCTCCGGCGCGACCGACTACGCCGACGGCTACCTGGCCCGCAAGCTCAACCAGATGACCGTGCTGGGCCAGATCCTCGACCCGGTGGCCGACCGGCTCTACATCCTGGCCGTGGTCGTGGGGCTCGCCCTCCGCGACGTGATCCCGTGGTGGCTGGCGATCTCGCTGCCGCTGCGCGACGCGCTCATGTGGGGACTGGTGCCGCTGCTGCGCACGCGTGGCTACAGCTCGCTGCCGGTGCACTTCCTCGGCAAGGCCGCGACGTTCAACCTGCTCTACGCGTTCCCGTTGCTCCTCCTCGGCGACGGCGACGGTCTCGTGGCGCGGCTGGCCGAGGTCTTCGGGTGGGCCTTCGCGTTCTGGGGGGTCGGCCTCTACTGGTGGGCCGGGATCCTCTACGCGTGGCAGGTCTACAAGCTGCTCGCCACCACCGAGCCGCGCAAGGCCACAGCGCGGGACGCATAGACCCATGGCCACCCCGACCACGACCCGGGACCCCGAGCCGTTGCCCGACCGGGTGACGATGCCGCTGCTCGCGCTGGTGACCCGCGATGCGGTCGACGAGGACTACATCCACGCGGCCCGGCGGCGGGCCGAGGGGGGCGCCCCGCCCCCCTCCCAGCGCACCAGATTGCGGGGCGCGGCGGTCGCGACGGGGCTGTTCGGGCTGCTGATCGCGCTCGCGGCCGTGCAGACCGCGCGCAACGCCGACGTCAGAGAGGCCAGCCGCGACGCGCTGATCAACCGGATCAGCGAGCGTCAGCAAGAGGTGGTCTCCCTGCGGGAGCGGATCGAGTCGCTGCGCCGACAGAACGACGACCTGCAGTCGAACAGCTCACGGATCCAGGGCCAGCTCGCCGAGGCGACGGTGCAGCTCCGCGCCCTCGAGATCAGCACCGGCTTCGTGGCCGTGCGCGGCCCCGGGCTGCGGATCACCGTCTCCGACAACCCGGACGGCAACGCTGACGGCCGCGTGCGCGCCAGCGACCTCCGGCTGCTGGTCAACGGACTCTGGCGGGCCGGTGCGGAGGCGATCGCGATCAACGGCCGCCGGCTCAGCAATGTCTCTGCGATCGTGCCCTCCGACATCTCCATTGCGGTGAACCGCTCGCCGCTCACACCTCCGTACGTCATCTCGGCGATCGGCGACGGCACGATGGCGAGTCAGCTGCAGGCCAGTACGTCGGGCGTCGAGTTCCAGGCGCTGGCCGACCAGTTCGGGTTCGTGGTCGACCGGCACAATGAGAGCGAGCTCGTCCTCCCGTCGGCGCCCGACACCCAGTTGCAGCTGCGTTACGCCGGGCAGGGGAGCGGTGGCCCCGACAACCAGGAGGACCTGCCGTGATCGCCGTGCTAGGCCTCGTCGTAGGCATCGTGCTCGGACTGGTGCTGCGCCCCGACGTACCCCTGGCGCTCGACCCGTACCTGCCGATCGCGGTCGTCGCCGCTCTCGACGCGGTCTTCGGTGGCCTGCGTGCCTACCTCGACGGGATCTTCGACGACAAGGTCTTCGTGATCTCGTTCGTGAGCAACGTGGTGATCGCGGCGGGCATCGTCTTCCTCGGTGACAAGCTCGGGGTCGGTGGACAGCTGTCGACCGGCGTGATCGTCGTACTCGGGATCCGGATCTTCTCCAACGTCGCCGCGATTCGCAGGCACCTGTTCCATGCCTGAGCCGGACCTGCCGCCTCAGCCGGCGCCAGACCCGGCGCCCCACGCGGCTCCTCATCCCGAGAGTCACGCGGAACGCGAGGACGACGTGCCGTCGACCGCGGCGGAGCTGCGTGAGGACGGTCGGAGCAGGCTGTGGCGCGCGTTCAGCCGCCCGACCAGGGGCCAGGCCGTGGTGGGGGTGCTGCTGGCGCTGGTCGGCTTCGCGGGCGTCACCCAGGTGCGCAGCAACCAGGTCGACGACACCTACGCCGGACTTCGCCAGCAGGACCTCATTGACATCCTCAACGGCCTGGCCGGCACCACCCAGCGTTCGGAGGACGAGATCCAGCGGCTGGAGTCGACCCGCGACGACCTGCAGTCCGACACCAGCGCCCGACAGGCCGCGCTCGAGCAGGCCCGGCAACAGGCGCAGGTGCTGAGCATCCTGGCCGGCACCGTCCCGGTCCGTGGCCCGGGCGTCACGATCACCATCAAGGAGCTGTCCGGCGAGGTCCGGGTCGGCCCGTTCATCGACATGCTGCAGGCCCTGCGGACCGCCGGAGCCGAGGCCATGCAGATCAACCACGAGGTGCGGGTGATCGCGCAGACCTCCTTCCAGGCCGGCACCGGCGGACTGCTCGTCGACGGTCGGCTGCTCGAAGAGCCGTTCACGATCGACGTGATCGGTCCGCCCGACAACCTGGTCTCCGCGCTGCGGTTCCCGGACGGGCCGCAGGACCAGTTCGCCGAGGACGACTATGCCGAGCTGACCTTCCAGGACGTCTCGTCAGTTGACGTCGAAACCGTCCGCGAACCGGTCGAGGCTGACGTGGCCCAGGCCCAGCAGTAACGTTCGAAGCCGTTCCGTCCTGCACTCAGCCCCCGGACCCAGAGGAGACCGCGTGTACCCCGCCGATCTGTCCTACACGACCGAGCACGAGTGGCTGCGCCAGCCGGGGGAGCACGACGGCTCGGTCCGCGTCGGGATCACCCACTACGCCCAGGACCAGCTCGGCGACATCGTCTACGTCTCGCTGCCCGAGCTGGGCAGCACCGTCGAGGCCGGCTCCACGTGCGGCGAGCTGGAGTCAACGAAGTCGGTCAGCGACATCTATGCGCCGGTCTCCGGTGAGGTGGTGGCCCGCAACGAGGCCCTTGACGCCACCCCTGAGCTGGTCAACAACGATCCGTATGGCGGCGGCTGGCTGTTCGAGGTGGTCCCGACCGACCCGTCCCAGCTCGAGGGCCTGCTGGACGCCGCGTCGTACGAAGCCTCCTTGACCGCCTGATTCGCTTCCGGCGCCTCGGCGTTCCGCCTTGTGCGCTCCGGTGCGGCTGATAGGTTCGCTGGCACCGGCGGCCTCACCCTCAACCTGAGGGTTCGAGACCAGTGACCGACCCACGACGGAGGGAGCGCGCGGTGCCGTTCTGCACCAACTGCGGGCACAAGAACCCGGACGACGCTCGGTTCTGCTCGCAGTGCGGCACCCGGCTGGCCGGCGCCACCGACGACGCCCCGACCACCACCAACCCGGTCGTCCCGGCGGAGCTGACGGGCGAGACCACCGCGACCATCCAGCTCGGCGGCTCCGGTGACCCGAGCAAGACCGAGACCGGTGACCGGGCGCTCAACCCGGTGGACGCCGCCGCCGTCGACGCCCTCCCGACCGGGCACGCGCTGCTGGTCGTGCAGCGAGGGCCTGGCTCCGGCTCGCGGTTCCTGCTCGACGAGGACGTCGTACGCGCGGGCCGGCACCCGGACAGCCAGATCTTCCTTGACGACGTGACCGTCTCGCGCCAGCACGCGGAGTTCCACCGCCACGGCGACACCTTCACGGTCTCCGACGTCGGCTCCCTCAACGGCACCTACGTCAACCGCGACCGGATCGACACGGTCCAGCTGACCGACAGCGACGAGGTCCAGATCGGCAAGTACCGCCTGGTCTTCTTCTCCGGGCACGAGGGTCACTGACGCAGTGGTTGCCGCCGGAAGTGCGTCGGATGCGGCCCGTGCCCCGGGTGCGTGCCTCGCAAGGCGCCGGAGCGATGCCGTACCAGGTCGTCCAGTGAGCGACGGCAACGCCGCGAGGTGCGTGCCCGGGGTGCGGGACGCTCGAAGCAGTTTCGGCGGTGACCACTAGGTGGCCAACGAGTCCACGAGAAACGCGGCCTCGGCCCCTGACACGGCGCGGATGAACATCGGGGAGGTCCTCGAGCTGCTGCACGCGGACTTCCCGAGCATCTCCATCCCCAAGATCCGCTTCCTCGAGGAGAAGGGGATCGTGACGCCGGACCGGACGTCATCGGGATACCGCAAGTTCTCGCACGCCGACGTCGAGAGGCTCCGCTACGCCCTGCTGCTCCAGCGTGACCACCACCAGCCGCTGGCGCGGATCGTCGAGATCCTCGACGCCATCGACCGCGGCCTCGAGCCGCCGCCCCTGGTAGACCTCAACCCCACGGTGCCCGACGTCGCGCTCTCCGCCGACGGACTGCCCAGCCCGGAGTCGTTCCGGCGCCACGACGACCTGCGGCTCTCGCGTCGCGAGCTGCTCAAGATCGCCGAGATCGACGAGGCGCTCCTCGACCAGCTCGAGCAGTACGCCCTGGTGGTGCCGCGCCGCGGCACCGGCCACTACGACTCAGACGCCCTGGTGGTCTGCACGACGGCGCGCGAGCTGTCCGAATTCGGCCTCGAGCCGCGGCACCTGCGCGCGTTCAAGACGGCCGCCGATCGGGAGGTCGGCCTGGTTGAGCAGGTCCTGGCTCCGCAGCACCGGGCCTCGGATCCAGCCGCGTCGGCGCGTCGGGAGGACACGGTCTCCCGGCTCGCCGCCCTATCGGTGCGGATGCACGCGACCCTGGTCAAGGCCGGCCTGCGGAAGCTGTAATACCCCCGCGAGCTTCGGCCGGCACCGACGACGGACAGCTCGCTCCGCTGCGCGGTCCATCGCGGCCGCCGAGCCGATCGCGGGGCGCGCTCGCTCCGCCGCAAAAGCCGCGTCGCTTCGCTCCCACGCTCCCATTGCGCGGGCCGGCTCCGCAGGCGCGGTCGCTCGCCGGGCGCATACTCCGGGCCGGGCTGTTGCCCGGGGGTAGTGTGAACCTGTGCGGGAAGTGGATGTCATGGGCGTCCGGGTCGAGATGCCGTCCAACCAGCCGATCGTGCTCCTTCGTGAGGTGACCGGCGAGCGTTACCTGCCGATCTGGATCGGCGCGGTCGAGGCCACCGCGATCGCGTTCGCGCAACAGGGCGTCATCCCGCCCCGGCCGCTGACCCATGACCTGCTCAAGGACGTCCTCGAGGCGACCGGCAACCAGCTCGACGAGGTCCGGATCACCGAGGTGAGGGACGGCGTGTTCTTCGCGACCCTGGTCTTCGGCTCCACCGAGGTGAGTGCCCGCCCGTCGGACTCGATCGCGCTCGCCCTGCGCACCGGTTCGCGGATCTTCTGCGCCGAGGAGGTGCTCGACGAGGCCGGCCTCGCCGTGCCCGCCGAGCAGGAGGACGAGGTCGAGAAGTTCCGGGAGTTCCTCGACCAGGTGACTCCCGAGGACTTCGAAAGTCGCTGAAGCTTGCGGCTGCTTGCTGCTTGCCCGGCATCCTGCTTGCCGGGTTCGAGGAGTGCACTCGCGGTGTTGTCTACCCCGGCGAGCTTCGGCCTGGATGTCCCCGACGACGCGAGCTTCGCTCGCAGCAGCCCCGTCGCTCGCTGGCGCTCGCACCGGGGCTGTCGTCGGGGCCACCAGGCCGATCGCCGGGTGCCGCGCTGCGCGCGGAAAGACCGGGTCGCTGCGCTCCCTCCAAGGGACTGGCGCTGCCGAGCTGAGCGGACCATCCCAAGGTGATCACGGTCAGCTCTGCGGAGGGAGCGCAGCGAGCTGTCGCCACGGACTGGGGGCCGAAGCTCGCGGGGGTAAACAAGACCGCGCCTGACTCCTCGAGGCTGATGGGCGCGAAGGCCCTAAACCCTCAAGTTCTACCTGAGGGTGAGACACACCGGGTGTTGGTCGTTGACCCGTCCCGAGGGTCGCCGTACCTTGAACTGTCCTCGTTGTAACTCCACCGTTGTGGTTGTGGCCTCATGGCCGCCCCAGGCGGACTACGCTGAACGAGACCGGACCCCGCTGAGGAGATCGCGTGAACGAGCAGGACGCACCCGCCGAGCTGCGTGACACCGTCGACGCCAAGCTGGCCGCCGAGGCGGCCGAGGAGCAGGGGCTGCTGTTCACCGACGACGTGTCGACGATGCCGAGCGACGTCGGCTACCGCGGACCGACCGCGTGCAACGCGGCCGGCATCACCTACCGCCAGCTCGACTACTGGGCCCGCACCGGCCTGGTCGAGCCCACCGTCCGCGGCGCCTCGGGCTCCGGCTCGCAGCGGCTCTACTCCTTCCGCGACATCTTGATCCTCAAGGTGATCAAGCGGCTGCTCGACGCCGGCATCTCGCTGCAGAACATCCGGACTGCCGTCCAGTTCCTCCGCGAGCGCGGCACCGACGACCTGACCCGGGTGACCCTGATGAGCGATGGTGCCTCGGTCTACGAGTGCACCAACAACGACGAGGTCATCGACCTGCTCCAGGGCGGTCAGGGCGTCTTCGGCATCGCGATCGGGGGCGTCTGGCGCGAGATCGAGGGCACCCTCGCCGACCTGCCCAGTGAGCGCAGCGTCGAGGCCACCGAGCCCACTCCCGGTGACGAGCTCGCCGCTCGCCGCGCCGCGCGCACCGCTGGCTGAGGCTTCGTCCCACCCGTCACAGGGTTCCCCGGGTAACCGGGGATCCCTGACGATCTGGGCCGATGCAACACCCCAGATCGTCGGGTTTCCCCGGTTACCCGGGGAAACCGACACACCCGCGGAGTCGGCCACCCGGGCCGCCGGTGGGTACCATGACATCGCTGACCATCCCGCACGGGAGAGTCTCCGGACGACTGGCGACAGCCAGGCGGACCGGAGCGCCGAAGGGGCAAATCCTCCCCGGAACCTCTCAGGCGCCAGGACCGTGTGGGTCAGGCAACTCTGGAGCTCGCAGGTGAGGTGACAGAGGGGGAGGGCCCGAACAGACCCGTTCTGAGGAGCCCACCCAGTGTCAGACCACCCCTCGCTCGCCGAGCTCGCCGCCGCGCTGCCCTTCGTCGACCGGCACATCGGTCTGCGTCCCGAGGACATCGACGCGATGCTCGAGACCCTGGGCTTCGGCTCGCTCGAAGCCCTGATGGACGCCGCGGTGCCAGGCGGGATCCGGGCTACCGCGGAGCTGGACCTGCCGGCCGGGCAGTCCGAGGACGCCGTGGCCCGGGAGCTGCGGGAGATCGCGGCGCAGAACAACCCGGGTGAGCCGATGATCGGGCTGGGCTACCACGCCACGATCACGCCGCCGGTGATCCGGCGCAACGTGCTGGAGGACCCGAGCTGGTACACGGCGTACACCCCCTACCAGCCGGAGATCTCCCAGGGCCGGCTCGAGGCCCTGATCAACTTCCAGACCGTCGTGGGTGACCTGACCGGGCTGCCGACGGCCAACGCCAGCCTCCTCGACGAGGGCACCGCGGTCGCCGAGGCGATGACACTCGTACGTCGCGCCGACCGCAAAGCGAGTGGCCCGTTCGTCGTCGACAGCGACGCGCTCCCGCAGACCATCGAGGTGGTCCGCACCCGCGCCGAGGCGATGGGCATCGAGGTGGTCGTGGCCGACCTGGCCGATGGAGTGCCCTCGGGCGAGCTCTGCGGCGTGCTGCTGCAGTACCCCGGCGCCTCCGGCCGGATCCTCGACCCGCGCGAGCTGGCCGAGGACGTCGCCGCCCGGGGCGGCAAGCTCGTGGTGGCTGCCGACCTGCTTGCACTCACCCTGCTCGAGTCGCCCGGTGAGCTCGGCGCCGACGTGGTCGTCGGCTCGTCGCAGCGCTTCGGAGTCCCGCTGTTCTACGGCGGTCCGCACGCCGGATACATGGCGGTTGCGGCCGGTCTCGAGCGGCACCTGCCCGGCCGCCTCGTGGGTGTGAGCGTCGACGCCGAGGGCCGTCCGGCGTACCGTCTGGCCCTGCAGACACGGGAGCAGCACATCCGCCGCGACAAGGCGACGTCCAACATCTGTACCGCCCAGGTGCTGCTGGCAGTCGTGGCATCGATGTACGCCGTCCATCACGGCCCCGAGGGGCTGCGCACCATCGCGCGCCGCACGCACCGCTGCGCCGCCCTGCTCGCCGGGGCCCTGCGGGAGGGCGGCGTGGAAGTGGTGCACGGTGCGTTCTTCGACACCGTGCTGGCCCGAGTCCCGGGCCGTGCCGCAGACGTCGTGGCCGCGGCTCACGCCGAGGGCGTCCAGCTGCGGCTGGTCAACCCCGACCACGTCGGGGTCTCCTGCTCGGAGCGGACCGGCCCCGCCACCGTCGCGACGGTGCTGGCCGCCTTCGGCGTGGACTCCGGTGAGCTTGACGACGTCGACACCCGGACGCCTGACGCGCTGCCCGTCGAGCTGCTGCGGCGCACGCCGTTCCTCGAGCACCCGGTGTTCAACAGCCATCGGTCCGAGACCCAGATGCTGCGCTACCTGCGGAGGCTGTCGGCGCGCGACTACGCCCTCGACCGCGGCATGATCCCGCTGGGCTCGTGCACGATGAAGCTCAACGCCACCACCGAGATGGAGCCGGTGAGCCTGCCCGGTTTCGCCGACCTGCACCCGTTCGCGCCGGCGGAGGACGTCGCCGGCTACCGGCGGCTGGTCGACCAGCTCGAGGGGTGGCTGGCCGAGGTGACCGGCTACGACCGGGTCTCGATCCAGCCGAACGCCGGCTCACAGGGTGAGCTGGCCGGGCTGCTGGCGATCCGCGCCTACCACCGTGCGAACGGCGACACCGGTCGCGACGTCTGCCTGATCCCGTCCTCCGCCCACGGCACCAACGCCGCTTCCGCGGTGATGGCCGGGATGCGCGTGGTCGTCGTGAAGGCCGCCGATGACGGTGCGGTCGACCTCGACGACCTCCGCGCTCAGTGCGAGGCGCATCGCGACGACCTGGCGGCGATCATGGTGACCTACCCCTCGACGCACGGCGCGTACGAGGACACCGTCACCGAGCTGTGCCGGATCGTGCACGACCACGGCGGCCAGGTCTACGTCGACGGAGCCAACCTCAATGCGCTTCTGGGCTTCGCGAAGCCCGGCGAGTTCGGGGGCGACGTCTCGCACCTCAACCTGCACAAGACGTTCTGCATCCCGCACGGCGGCGGGGGCCCCGGCGTCGGGCCGGTCGCGGTGCGTGCGCACCTCGCGCCATACCTGCCCTCGCACGGCATGCACCCCGAGGAGGCCAAGCGGCAGGGGATCGGGCCGATCAGCGCCGCGCCGTACGGCTCGGCCGGGATCCTTCCGATCTCATGGGCCTATGTCCGGCTCATGGGCGGTGCCGGCCTGACCAAGGCAACCGCGGCGGCGGTGCTCAGCGCCAACTACGTCGCGGCCCGGCTCGGTGAGCACTTCCCGGTGCTCTACCGCGGCCACGGCGGTCTGGTCGCCCACGAGTGCATCCTCGACGTGCGTGGGCTGACCAAGGACACCGGCGTCACCGTTGACGACGTCGCAAAGCGACTCATCGACTACGGATTCCATGCCCCGACGATGTCCTTCCCGGTAGCCGGGACCCTCATGGTCGAGCCGACCGAGTCGGAGGATCTCGGCGAGATCGACCGGTTCTGCGAGGCAATGATCGCGATCAAGGCCGAGATCGACCGGGTCGGGGCGGGGGAGTGGAGCGCGGAGGAGTCCCCACTGCGCGGTGCGCCCCACACGACCCGCGCGCTGGTCGGTGAGTGGGACCGCGCCTACGACCGAGACCTGGCGGTCTTCCCCAGCGGCGTGGACCCCGACAAGTACTGGCCGCCGGTGGCCCGCATCGACCAGGCGTACGGCGACCGCAACCTGGTGTGCGCCTGCCCGCCGCCGGAAGCGTTCGCCGAGTAGACCGAGGGCTCAGGCCGCGGTCGGCCACAGGCGGGCCAGGCGCGGCGGGAGGGTGACCTTGCCCGCCGGTGGTGAGGCGCTCCGCGCCAGCTTGATGCCGCTGACATGACCCCTGACGAAGAAGAGCAAGCCCTTGCGGTCGGTGGCGACCCAGTCGATCCGGGTGCGGTGTACGGAGATCACGACCGAGGAGTCCCTGCGAATGTTCAGGATGTCGTCCGGCGTCTCCTCGTCGAATGACCCGTAGAGGAACCGGATCGTGACGTCAGCCGGGTTGGTGACCCGGAGATGTCCGGGTCTGCTGGTGATCTTCTTGACCGTGATCTTCGGCAGGGCCTCGACGGTGATCGTGATGGTCCCCGGGGTGAGGTAGCTGAAGTCGCAGGCGTAGTAGGTGAACGTGTAGGTCCCGGGCTGCGCCCTGCGCTTGGAGAAGACGCCCCAGGTGTTGTCGAAGAAGCTCGGTGTCAGCCCCGCGTAGTGCTCGGTGCCCAGACGGCAGATCGCGAGCTGGTCGTTGTCGGGGTCGTGGTCGTTGTTGATCGGCTGCACCTCGGTGAAGCCCCCCTGGAACACCGTCCCCGAGTCCGGCGCGGTCACCGGCGGACTACCGGTCGCCGCCTGAGCGGCCGGCGCGACTGTGGGCGTGACGGCGAGGCCGAGGCCGCCCACGGCAAGGACGAGGAGCGTTCCGAGGGTGCGACGAGGACTCATGCGCGGACCCTACGTCGCCACCCGGCCCACGTCACGAGGCGCGCGGGCGCCTGATCCCGTGGACATGCCCCGTGCGCAGGGTCTCACCGCCACGCGCGGCGAACGCGAACCAGTCGATCCTCGTGTAGCGAGTACTGATCACGACCGAGGACTTCTTCGCGATCTTGAGGTCGCCCTCAGCGTCGTCCTTCGTGTAGTTGCCGTAGACGAACCGGATCCGGAACGTCGCCCCGTTGGTGACGCGCAGGTGGCCGGGCCGGCCGGCCAGCTTGCGGACGGTGATCCGCGGCGGCTTCAGCACGCTGAGGGTGACGGTGCCGGGTGTCGACGAGGTGCCGTCACAGGCGTAGTAGGTGAAGGTGTACGTGCCCGGCGCGGCCTTCCTCCTGGCCTCGACGTAGTAGTCCTTCATGTCCTCGTAGACGTCGATGCGGATGCCGGCGTACTTCTCCGGCCCGAGCCCGCAGATCTTGAGCTTGTCACCCTCGGCGTCGGAGTCGTTGCGGAGCGGCCTGAGGGTGGCCAGGTTGCCGGGGTAGGTCGCGACCGCGTCGGGAGCGGTCACCGGCGCCGCGCCGCTCCGGGCCTGTGCCACGGAGCCCACCGACCCGGCAGTGGCCGCCAGGCCAAGGACAGCCACCAGGCTGAGGACCGTTCGCACACTTCTCGTCATGACCGCGAAACCTAGCGGTCGTGGCCGGTCAGTGGCAGAGCCCAAACGGGTCAGGTGGGGTTCAGGCGCTGGGAGTGGCGACGCTGAGTGCGGGCCGACGCCAGCGGCCGGCCACAGCGGCACCGAGGAGCAGTCCCGCCACCGTCGGGTAGAGCACCACGGCGGCGCCGACCAGGCCGAAGCTGGTGTGGTTCCACATCTCGGGGAGGTCGTTGGCCCGGGCGACGTAGGACGCGTGGTCGAGCACTATCCAGGCGCACGGACCGGCGCCGAGCACGAGACCGGCCAGCAGCGGACCGAGGCCCGAGATCCGGCCGGCCGCTGCGGCCACGAACAGGCACCCGGCGGCGATCGCGCAGGCGATCATCGCCTGGTCGGAGATCTCGCCGCCCTGGTAGGCGGTGAGA
This sequence comes from uncultured Actinomycetota bacterium, assembly GCA_963825455.1. Classification (GTDB taxonomy): domain Bacteria; phylum Actinomycetota; class Actinomycetes; order Propionibacteriales; family Nocardioidaceae; genus Nocardioides. The sequence goes on along the minus strand of CAWGTG010000015.1, from coordinate 240,485 downwards.
TCGGGCCCGAGGGTCCGGTAGAAGCCGTAGTCGACGGCGGCGTACGCGCCGATCACCCCCAGGGCGGACAGCAGCACGCTGGCCGCGTGGCGGTTGCCGCCGAGGCCGCGCCTGCGCGTGACGACCGGCAGTGGCTCCCGCTGGATCGTCTGGGTGGGCGGCTCGTCGAGCGGGTGGACCTGCTGCTCAGTGCTCTCTTCCATGGCTGCCTCCATGCTCTGAAAAGTACGCCGCCGAGCGGCCGCAATGAGGCTATTGGGCCGGCGACACGCTCGACATGTTGAAGTCCGGTACCCGCAACGCGGGCGTCGCAGTGCGCGAAAAGTAGTCGTCGCCCCACTCGCGGCTGAAGCTCGGCACCGTGGTGGAGGCGTCCGTGAAGCGGCGCAGCAGGTCGACGGGGCTCTCGTTCCAGCGGAAGTTGTTGACCGCAGCGGTGATCTCGCCCCGCTCGACGAGGTAGACGCCGTCGCGGGTCAGCCCGGTCAGCAGCGCGGTCTGCGGGTCGACGATGCGGATGTACCACATGCACGTCAGCAACAGCCCCCGCTCGGTGCCGGCGACCAGCTCCTCGATCGACCCCGCGCTGCCGTCGACCTCGAGCACGAGGTTGTCGATGGCGGGAGTGACCGGCTGCTTCGTCATCTCCCCGGTGTGCCGGGTCTGGCGCAGCGCGGTGAGCTCGCCGTCACGGATCCAGTCGGTTCGGCCGAGCTCGAGCCCGTTGTCGAACACCGAGCTCTCGTTGGACGACGCAGCGGCGAGGGCGAACGGCGCGCACTGCAGTCCGGCGTACGCCGGGTCGGAGAAGAGCGTCACCTCCGGCCGGGTCAGGTCCTCGCCGATCCGGGTCCCGGCGCCGTGCCGGCTGAAGACGGACTGCCCGTCCCAGGCGTCGCGTGCGCCGGCCAGCCAGTAGGCGTAGATCATCAGGTCGGACACGGCGGTCGGCGGCAGGATCGTGTCGTAGCGGCCGGCCTCGAGGTCGACCCGATGCTTGCCCCACGCCAGCCGCTGGGCCAGCTCCTCGTCGGCGGCCAGCGGGTCGACGTCGCTGAAGTCCCGGGTGGCGCGGCCGACCCACGCGCTGTTGGTGAGGTCCGCCGTCTTGCCGGTGCACGCGAAGTGGCCGGTCGGCTGGACGTGCCGGAGCCGCAGCCCGGTGGTCGAGCCGAGGTAGGTGGTGGTCATCTCGTGGTTCACGAAGCCGTAGAGCACCCGGCCCGCGGCGCCGGCCCGGCCGAACGCCTCGCCCAGCGCGGGCGCCACGTCGTCGTACACCTCGATGCCGGTGCTGGCCGGCTCGTCCGCCCAGTCGGGCGATGTGCGGTCGGCGACCAGCTGCTGGGCGTCCTCCGCGGGCGCGGCGGCACGCGCGGCGGCGTCGGCGGCGCGGACCAGCTCGTCGACCTCGGCCTGCGTGGTCGCGCTGCCGCTGACCGAACCGACCGAGACCCCGCCGGCCTGCTTGACGAACGACACGATCGACACGTGCACGCCGTGCATCACACCGTTGGTGGTGAGCGTGTTGTTGGCCCACCTCAGGTTGGCGCTGGTCGAGTCGCGGACGATCGCCACGCAGTCGTCGGCCATCGACGCCGCGAGAGCGTGCTCGACGAGCGACTGTGGGTTGATGCCGTGCCCCGGAGCGTGCTGGGTCATCGACCGGACTCCTGAGTCGTGTTGAGGATTCGGATGTCGCGGAACAGCGAGGTCGGGCAGCCGTGGCTGACCGCCGCGACCTGGCCGGGTTGCGCCTTCCCGCAGTTGGAGGCGCCGCCGAGCTGCCATGTCTGCGGGCCGCCGACCGCCTCCATCGCGCCCCAGAAGTCGGTGGTCGTCGCTTGGTAGGCGACGTCGCGGACCTGGCCGGTCAGCTCGCCCTGGCTGATCTTGTAGAACCGCTGGCCGGTGAACTGGAAGTTGAAGCGCTGCATGTCGATGCTCCACGACCGGTCGCCGACGACGTAGAGCCCGTGCTCGACCCGGCCGATCAGCTCCTCGGTGCTGGGGCCGTCCTCGGCGGGCTGCAGCGACACGTTGGCCATCCGCTGGATCGGGATGTGCCCCGAGGAGTCCGCGAACGCGCAGCCGTTGGAGCGCCCGCCCTGCCCAGAATTCAAGGTGGCTTCCGGCTTCATGTGGGCCATATGGCGGTCGAGCTGGTAGCCGACCAGGACGCCGTTGCGGACGATGTCCCAGCTCTGCGTCTGCACGCCCTCGTCGTCGTACCCGATCGTGGCCAGGCCGTGCTCGATCGTGCGGTCCCCGGTGACGTTCATGATGTTGGAGCCGTACTGCAGCGTGTTGAGCTTGTCGTACGTCGCGAACGACGTGCCGGCGTAGTTGGCCTCGTAGCCGAGCGCGCGGTCGAGCTCGGTGGCGTGCCCGATCGACTCGTGGATGGTCAGCCAGAGGTTCGAAGGGTGGATGACCAGGTCGTAGCGCCCGGCCTCGATGGTCGGCGCCTTGAGCTTCTCCGCCAGCAGCTCGGGCAGCTCGTCGAGCTCGGTGTCCCAGTCGTAGAGGTCGGTGGTGAGGTACTCCCAGCCGCGGCCGACAGGGAAGGCGATGCTCCGCATCGAGTCGAAGGTGTCCGCGCCGGCGCCCATCGCCTCGACCCCGGGGTCGACCCGCACGCGCTGCTGCGTGGTCACCGTGCCGGTCAGGTCGGCGTAGTACTTGTTCTCCTGCACCTGCCCGACCGCGGCCGTCGCGTGGTCGACCGCGGCGCCCTGCCGGAGCCGCTCGGTCCAGTCGATGAGCAGCGCGGCCTTCTCAGCGATCGGCACGTCGAACGGGTTCACGTCGTACGACGACACCCAGGTGACGTCGGCGTACACCGGCTCGGGGGCGATCTCCACCGGTGAGCTGGTCATCTCCGCGGCCACCTCGGCCACCGCCACCGCGGTCTCGGCCACCCGTCGGGCCTCGTCGGTGGTCAGCACCACCCCGGAGGCGAACCCCCACGACCCGCGGTGGATCACCCGCACCGCGAAGCCGACGTCGTCGGCGTCGAGCGCGGTCTGCAGCACCCCGTCGCGGACCGCGAGGTGCTGGTGCCGGATCCGCTCGAAGCGGAAGTCCGCGTGGCCGGCCCCCAGCTCCTGTGCTCGACCGAGGGCCACCGCGCCGAGCTCGCGGTAGGGGAGGGCGGTGAAGGTCGGATCGATCTCCGGCATGGTTCGAACCTATAGGCCCCATAGGGTGACGCTCATGCCAGGCTCTGCCCTCCCGGGGGGACCGTCGTGGCTGGGCATCGGTGCCCAGCGCAGCGGGACCACCTGGTTCACCGACCTGCTCACCCAGCACCCGCAGGTCGGCCTCGGCACCAATGGCAAGAAGGAACAGCACCTGCTGCACAAGGTGTCCGACGGGGTGCTGCCGGCCTCGACCTATCTCGACCTGTTCCCCGCCGACGACGTACGCCGGGGCGAGTGGACGCCGCAGTACCTGCGCCACGCCTCGGTTCCCGCCGCCGCGGCCCGGCTGGTGCGCGACGCACCGATCCTGGTGCTGCTGCGCGACCCGGTCGAGCGGTTCCGCTCGGCGATGCGCCTCGCGGCCACCCGCGCGGATGCGGGGAACCCGTCGCCGTGGCCCTACCCGGTGCCGATCACGATGCAGACCTTCACCGGCTTCTACGCCGACCAGCTGGCCGCGTGGGCCGCCGCGGTGGGCCGCGAGCGGATGGTGGTCATGGTCTACGAGCAGGTCCGCCGGGCGCCCCAGGCCGCCGTCGAGGACGTCTGGGCCTGGCTCGGCCTCGACCCGGTGCAGCTGGCCGGGGTCGAAGACGCATCGGGCTCGAGCAGCCGCGTTGACTGGGACTGGCCGGACGGGCTCAAGGGGTCGCTCCAGGTGATGTACCGGCCCCAACTGGCCCGCCTCGAGTCCGACTGGGGGCTGGACGTCAGCGACTGGACCTCCACCCTCTGACGCAGTCGGCGGGATAGTCCGTGACGTTTGTGTGGGCCGCGACGGTGCTCGACCCACACAAATGTCACGGACTATCCCGCCGTGCCGACGGCCGTCCAGGTCCAGGCGGTGATCTCGAAGGGGCCGTCGGGGATGCGGGAGCGGCACAGCTCGCGCAGCTCGGCGACCTGCTCGGAGGTCCTGGACGCGAGGTAGTCGCCGACGGAGCCGGCGGGCTCCTCGTAGGGCGCCCACCAGTCATCGAACGACGACAGCTGGATGGTCACCGACAGCTCGCCCCCGTGCACGTCGGCGAGGCCCGCCTCACCCATGAGCCGCTCGAGATCGCCTGCGGTCGAGCCCGCGGACGCGTCGGCCTCGCGACGCGCTGTCGGGTCCAGCTGTGTTGCCGCGCCCCAGAACAGCGACAGAGGTCCCCGGCTGCCGCCGTGGTCCCAGACGCAGGCGGCGACGGGGCCACCGGGACGGGTGACTCGGGCCATCTCGGCCAGGCCACGGACCGGTTCCTTCATGAAGTGGACGACCAGCTGGGCGAAGGCGGCGGCGTAGCTGTCATCGGCGTACGGCAGCTCCTCGGCGGTGCCCTGACGTACGTCGACCTCGGGCAGCCGCTCTCGGGCAGCGGCGACGAAACCGGGTGTCGGGTCTATCGCGTCGACCCGGCCTGCGCCGTAGCGGTCGACCAGCTCGGCGGTCAGGACGCCCGGGCCACAGCCGACGTCGAGCACCCTCCCCTCGGGCACGTCGACGACATCGGCGAACAGTGGCGCGAGCGGTTCGGAGAACCGCCCCATGAAGCGGGCGTAGGAGTCGGCGTTCCCGAAGGCCATGTTGCGTTTATACCCCGCAAGCTTCGGCCCTGGGCGGGGGCCTGGGGACTCTAGGCCTCTTCTCGCAGGTCGTCGTCGGACCACAGGGCTTCGGCCTCGACGAGCTCCGCGACCGTCGGGACGGGTCGCCCGGTCAGCTCCTCGGCCTGAGCCTGTCGTACCGGGGCCTCGAGGACCTGGATCGGTGCCAGATCCCCCTCGCTGACCTGGAGGTCACGGAACCGGCGGGCCGAGACCATCACCCTGGACTCCACGGTGCCGACGGTCTCGTTGTAGGCGTTGACCGACGAGGCGAGCGCGCGGCCGAGCTTGTCGAACTTGGCGCCCATCTGGCCGAGGCGCTCGTGGAGCTCGCGACCGAGCTTGAAAACCTCGGCGGCCTTGTCGGCGAGCGCGGCCTGCTTCCAGCCGTAGGAGATCGCGCGGAGCATGCCGATCAGCGTTGTCGGCGTGGCGATGACGACGTCCCTCTTGACGGCGTACTCGTAGAGGTCGGGCATCTGTTCGAGCGCGGCCGAGAAGAACTCCTCGCTCGGCAGGAAAAGCACGACGAACTCGGGTGACTCCGCAGCCTTCCAGTACTGCTTGGACGAGAGCTGGTCGACGTGGGTGCGGATGTGCCGGGCGAACTGGAGGAGGTGCTGGGCCTTCTGCACGTCGTCCTCGCTACCGGCCGCGTCGAGGAACGAGCTGAGCGGGACCTTGGAGTCGACGAAGACGTGCTTGCCGTCAGCGAGGTTGACCCTCATGTCGGGGCGCTGCGGGCCTTCGTCGGAATGCGTGGTGACCTGGAGATCGAAGTCGCAGCGCTCGACCATGCCAGAGAGACGAGCGACGTTCTTGAGCGTGGTCTCGCCCCACGACCCGCGCACCTGCGGCTTGCGCAAGGCGTTGACCAGGGTGGCCGCCTCGCGGCGCATGGCCTCGCCTGCGTCGCGCACGGTCCGGACCTGGGAGCGCATGTCGGTCGCGATCTGGACGCGTTCCTTCTCGACGTCGGTGAGTCTGGCCTGGAACTCCTTGAGGCTCGCGGCCACGGGGGCGAGCAGCTGCTCGGTCGCGTGCATCCGCTGCTGCGCCGAGGTGTCGACCGACTTGCGCTGCTGCTCGGCGACCTCGTGGGAGAGCAGCCGGAACTGCTCGACCATCGTCTGCCGACCGGCCTCGATCTCCTCCGAACGCGCCACGGCCGCGTCACGTTGGGTGAGCGCCACGGCCACGTCGGCCTCGGCCCTCGCCGCCGCGACGCGGGAGTCGGCGAGCTCCTGGTGCAGCTGCGCCAGCTCGCGCGGGTCCGCGCCCATCGACTGGCGGCGCCCCACCAGCACACCGACCCCGGCGCCGATGGCCAGGGCGAGGAAGACGAGGAGTGCGGTGGTCATGAAGGCATCGTCGCCCAGACCGCCGACATAACCCCGGACCACACGCCCGGGAGCCCTTGATCGCCTACCCTGCCGGGTATGGCCGCCCTCGTCGCCCGCCGTGCCACGACCCTGGTCGTGGCTGCGGGCGCCGCCCTCGTGCTGGCCGCGTCCCCGGCGCTCGCCGCGGTCACGGCCACGACCGACGGCGATGACACAGTCACAATCGCCAGCAACGCCGCGGGCGACGTGATGACGATGATCTGCTTCGTCGGCCAGGCGACCGTCAACGGCAATCCGGCGCTGCCGGCGATGAGTTGTCAGGACGTGACCTTCGTGGAGGTCGACGCGAACGGCGGGGCGGACACGGTGGACCTCGGCGGCGTGACCAAGCTGGCCTTCCCCGCCCTGGACCAGACGTCGATCGACGTGCAGGACGCATCGGCGGACTCGGTCACCGGCAGCGAGGGCCGCGACGTCGTGCACGCCGACAACGCCGACACCGTCTCCACGGGGGTCGGCGACGACCGTGTCGAGGGGGCGGGCACCGCCAGTGGCGGCGATGGCAACGACACGTTCCGCCAGATCTCCGGTTCCGTCCTGGGTGGCAGCGGCGACGACCTGATCGTCACCCCCGGGGTGGGCCCTCTCGACGGCGGCAGCGGCTTCGACACCCTGGTGGTCGACTTCTCGCTCTTCACCAACCACGCGCCGATGGGGCTCGCCATCACCGACGTGTCCATCAACGGCACGACCAGCACCGCCGGGATCGAGGCCTACGACGTCACGTCGTCCGACGGGGTGGAGGCGGACAACGTCGACAGCCGGTTCTTCAGCGGGCGGGTCAGCGTCCACAGCCGCGCCGGCGACGACACCTTCCTCGGAGGACCGGGAGCGGACGTGGCCGACCTCGGTCTCGGCAACGACGTGGTCGACCCCGGCCCCGGCTCCGACTTGGTGCTGGGTGGCGACGGCGACGACACGATCGCCGCCCGCGACGGCTTCGGCGACGTGGTGGAGTGCGGCCCGGGCACCGATGCGGTCACCGCAGACCGGGCCGACATGCTCAGCGGCTGTGAGAGCGTCTCTCTGCCGGCCCCCGAGACCAGCCGGATCGACGGGTCGAAGAAGGTCACCAAGGGCATCAAGGCGTTCTTCACCTTCGCCGCGTCGGTCGCCAGCGCGACCTTCGAGTGCCAGGTGGACACGGGCAACTACAAGCCGTGCGCGAGCCCGTTCAAGCTGAGGGCCAAGAGGCTCAAGGCCGGCAAGCACACGCTGACGGTGCGGGCAGTTCAGCCGGCGGGGAACCCCGACCAATCACCATCGAAATTCAAGTTCAAGGTGTTCGCGAAGAAGTAGCGATCAGTTGTAGCGCACGGTCCGCTCCGACGAGGTGAAGCCGTAGAGGGCGAGCCCGGCCTCCTGGGCCAGGTGGACGGCGAGACTCGTCGGGGCGCCAACAGCGACGAGCGCACCGACGCCGGCGGCCACCGCCTTCTGGACCAGCTCGAAACCGGCCCGGCCGCTCACCACGAGCGCGGCCTCGCCGGGCGAGCTGCCGGCGACGACGCGCGCTCCGGTCACCTTGTCGACGGCGTTGTGCCGCCCGACGTCCTCGCGGACGACGAGCAGCTCACCCTCGGCCGTCGCCAGCGCCGCGGCATGCACGCCGCCGGTGGCGTCGAAGACCTTCTGGGCCTCGCGCAGTCGGCCCGGGAGGGTGCGTACGACGTCCGGGCCCGGCAGCGGGCCGGACCACCGGCCGGTCGCGGGCGCGGCGAGCGCCTCGGCGATCGTGTCCTTGCCGCACACCCCGCATGCCGACGAACCGGAGCCGGCGTGCCGGTGGCCGGGGTCGCGGGTCGGCGGCTGGTCGAGGGTGACCGTCACGACGTTGAACTCCTGCTCCGGTGTCAGGTCGGCGTCGGTGCAGTAGGCGATGGTGTGAGGTGGCGCGGTGACCAGCCCCTCGTGGACGAGCCAGCCCGCGGCGAGCTCGAAGTCGTGGCCCGGCGTCCGCATCGTGACCCAGACCCGGCGCGCGGCTGCGCCCGGCCAGGCCAGCCGGATCTCGAGCGGCTCCTCCGTGGCCAGCCGGTCCTCGTGGCTTCTCTCGCCCTGCGCGACGAGCTCGACCACCCGGGTCCGGACCATGGGTCCGGGCCGGCGGCCTTTCGACGACTGCCCGGTGGAGGGAGTCATGGGCGCGGGTAGGCCTCGAGCACAGCGAGCTTGCGCTGGAGGGTGTCAGCCTCGTCGACCAGCCGGCGGCGGATGGACAGGTCGAGGTCCGCGTCGGAGATGAGTGCCTCGGCCCGCGCCAGGGTCTGCCGGGTCATCGAGGTCCGCGGGAAGAAGTCCTCGACCGCCTCGGCCAGCACCCAGCCGCTGCGCACCTTGACGGTGTCGGGCAGGCCGGCGAAGTAGCGCTCGACGTACGGCGCGGTGAGCTCGTCCTGCGCGCCGCGCCAGAACCCCCAGCCGACCGCCTCGAGCTCATAGTTCGGCAGGCTGGTGTCGCCGGTGAAGCAGCCCCACGCCCAGGCCTTCGCGTCGGCGTCGGGGAGCGAGGCGTGCGCCCCGGCGTGGCGCACCCGGGCCACCCCGGTGGGCTCGGCTTCGAGCTGCCGGTCTAGCTCGGCGAGGTCGACGGCGCCGAGGGCCGCGAGCTGGACCAGCACTCGCCAGCGCAGGTCGAGGTCGAGCGGCACGCCCTCGGGCAGCCGGTCGCCGGCCAGCCAGGACGCCAGGACGGCCGGGTCGGACGCGGTGCCGATGGCGGCGCGGAACGCCGAGAGCTGCTCCTCCGAGGTGGGGGCGGCCGCATCGACCTTGGCGAGCGCGGCGGTGTGCAGCTTGGCCAGCGCGGCCGCCGGGTCGGGCTGCAGCGGGACGACCCACCGGTACACCCACGCCATCGTGCGACGGGCGCTGTCCTCGGTGTCCTCGATCGGCAGGCTGCGCACCGCGACCTCGAGCACGTCGACAGGGTCGACCGCGGCGTTGTGCAGGGCGCTGCGGATGTTGCTCCAGAGCCCAGCCCGGAGCTCGGGATCGGTGACGCGGGGGAGCAGGCTCTCGAGCGCGTCCATGGTCAGCTTGTCGGGGATGAGCAGCGCCCAGGTGTCGTTGTAGGGGTCGAGCAGCACCGGCCGGTCCCCGGCGTCGAAGGGCGTCTCCGGGTTCTCGACGTCCAGCAGGTGGTCGGTCCACGTGCCGTCCTCCGACGCGACCGCCGCGCGGATCCGGTGCGGCCGGTCGGCGGGGTGGCCCGCGGGCGGCGTACGCCGGACGACTCCGGCGGCTCGGTCGAGCTCGATCCGGTCCGGGCCGGCGGTGCGCAGCCAGTTGTCGGTGAAGTTCGACAGGTCGCCGGCGCCGGCCCGCTCCCAGCTCGCGAAGAGGTCGTGCATCGTGGCGTTGCCGAAGCGGTGCTGCTCGAAGTGGTCGATGGTGCCGTTGAAGAACACCTCGTCGCCCACGGTGGCGTTGAGCTGGCGCAGGATCGCGCAGCCCTTGGCATAGGAGATCCCGTCGAAGTCCTGGAGGGCGGCGCTCGCGTCGACCGCGCCGTTGCCGGCCACCGGATGGGTGCTCGGCCGCTGGTCGGCCACCAGTCCCCACTGGCGCCGCGCGTAGCTGTTGTCCACCCAGACGTCGTCGTACTGGGTGACGTCCGCTGTGACCCGCGTGCCCAGGTACTCGGCGAACGACTCGTTGAGCCACAGGTCGTCCCACCAGGCCGGGGTGACGAGGTTGCCGAACCACTGGTGCGCCATCTCGTGGGCGAGGGTGCTGGCCCGGGCGATGCGGATGCCGCGCGTGACCCGGCTGGTGAAGACGAGGGGGTCGCGGAACGTGACGCAGCCCGGGTTCTCCATCGCGCCGGCGTTGAACTCCGGCACGAACGCCTGGTGGTAGTCGCCGAACGGGTAGCGGATGCCGAAAAGACGGTGCAGCTCGTCGAAGCTCTGCCTGGTCAGGGTGAACAGCTCGTCGGCGTCCTTGTCGAGGTCGGCCGCGATGCTGGCCCGGGCGCTGAGGCCGAGGGGAATGCCGTCGTGCTCGTCACGGATCACGTGGTACGGGCCGGCCACGAGCGTGACGAAGTACGTCGAGAGGGGCTGGCTCTGCTCGAACTCCCAGACACCCTTCTCGACCTGGCGGCCAGGCGCGTTGCCGACGACCACCCAGTCGTGCGGGGCACGGACGTGGAAGGTGTACGGCGCCTTGAGGTCGGGCTGGTCGAAGCACGCGAAGATCGTCGGGGCGGCGTCCATGAAGGACATGCCGTAGACGTAGTGTTTGCCGTCCGCTGGGTCGACGCTCCGGTGCAGCCCCTCGCCGTCGTTGCGGAACGGCATCGTCGCCGTGACGACCAGCTCGTGCTCACCCTCGATGAGCTCCAGTGGGAGCCGCCCGCGATCGAGCCGGTCGACTTCGAGCGGCCGCCCGTCCAGGCTGATGGCCGCCACGCTGACCGGCTTGAGGTCGAGGAAGGTGGCCCCGGCCCGGCTGGCGAACCGCAGCGTCGTCACCGACCCGAAGGTGGAGTCGTCGGACGCGAGGTCCAGAGCGACGTCGTACGACGTGAGGTCGAGCAGGTCGCGGCGCGCCAGCGCCTCGGTCCGCTGGAGAGAGGCGTAGGGGCTGGGCACGGGCCCAGCCTAGGACTCACCCCACGAGTGACTGGATCGTCTGCGCTGCGCCGACGTAGGATGGAGGTTCCCACGAGAGGCGGGCCCGGACCTTCAAGGTCGGGCCCGCCGTGGCATTTCCGGGCTCTCGCTGGTGTCCGAGATCACCCTGCGGCGGTTTGGGACGGGGCCGTACTCGCCAGTACTCTGTAAGAGTCGCAAGTGCGATCTACCGATTACAACAACTGGCCCCGAACGGGCCGCAAGGAGTGAGGCCCAACCATGTCCGCGCAGCTGTACCTGTCCCGTCTCATCGACGAAGGACGTGCCGACCGGGGTAACCAACGAGCCTCGCTGCGGACCAGTGGGCTCACCCGCCTGGAGCGGCGCCTGCGCCGTGCTCTCGAGGACCGCAAGCACTGATCCACCGCCGCGCCCGCACCCCCGAGCGGGACGGCGGTCGGACGGGACTCCCCACGAGTGACCGTCCAGCAACGGACCCCGAGCCGATGTGGCTCGGGGTCCGTCGTGTGCGGGGGAAGGGACCCGCACCATCCACGCAAGTCGCTGAGGCCGGTCCTTTCAAGGGGAGACGGCGATCCCGGGCGTGTCATCGCTCTGGCAGGCTGGCGCCCATGGCAGCCGAGCTCGGTCCGCAACTGAATGACCAGACCCTTCGCAGTGTCGACCTCCACCAGATCGGTGAGCACCGCTGGAAGGCGACCAACAACCGCGGTGGTGGCGTCTCCATCGGCCCCGGCGAGGATCCGGACTTCACACCAGTCGAGCTGCTGCTCGCGGCGCTGGTCGGCTGCGGGGCCGCCGATCTCGACCACATCGCGGGCAAGCGCGCGCCGTTCGAGACGTTCCGGGCGCGTGCCGAGGGTCACAAGGTGCGCGACGACGGCGGCAACCACCTGGTGCAGCTCACGGTGACCCTGGACGTCACCTTCCCGGAGGGCGAAGGTGGCGACTCTGCTCGCGAGATCCTGCCCCGCACCATCCAGCAGATCCAGGACCGGCTCTGCACCGTCAGCCGGACCGTGACCCTCGGCGACCCGGTCGCGTACGTCGAGGGCACCCTCTCCATCCCACGAAGTTCTTCGGGGGAGGCGCTTCGCTCCGAAGGTGAAGAACTTCGCGGGGACCCCGGAAAGACGTGAGCACGGAACGCTGGCGGGAGGTCCCGCGCCAGGACGGCCGCCGGTTCGTCGTGACCGGCGCCAGCGGTGGCATCGGCCTCGAGACCGCCAAGGTGCTCGCCGAGCGCGGCGCCCAGGTGGTGCTGGCAGTGCGCAACCTCGACCGCGGCAAGGAGGCCGCCGAGCGGATGCACGGCGACGTCGAGCTCGGGCTGCTGGACGTCGCGGACCTGGCGTCGGTGCGGGCTTTTGCCGACGGGATCGGCCCGGTCGACGTGCTGGTCAACAACGCGGGCGCGCTGGCGTTGCCGCTCGGCACTTCGCCGGACGGCGTCGAGCTGCACCTGGCCACCAATCACCTCGGCCACTTCGCCCTGACCAACCTAGTGCTGCCGCAACTCACCGACCGGGTCGTGGTCGTCGGCTCGCCCTCGCACCGGCACGCCCACCTCGACGTCGAGGACCTGGCGTGGACGAAGCGGCGCTACCGCCCCTACTCGGCGTACGCCGACTCGAAGCTGGCGAACCTGCTCTTCATGGCCGAGCTGCAGCGCCGGCTCACGGCGGCCGGCTCGACGCTCCGGGTCACCGGGGCGCACCCCGGCTCGACCGCCACCGGGATCACCGGGTCCACCGGCAGTCGCCTCAAGACCTTCGTGGGCAAGCACGGCATCAAGCTGGTCGGCATGCCGGCGTGGCAGGGCGCGCTGCCGACGCTCTACGCGGCGACCATGGATGTTCCCGGCAACACCTACGTCGGCCCGCACCGGCTCCGTGAGATGAACGGCTGGCCGACCGGCGTCGGGCGCAGCCAGCGGGCGCTGGACCCCGACCTGGCCAAGGCGCTGTGGGCCGAGTCGGAGCGACTGAGCGGGGTGTCGTTCCCGCTGTAGTCCCAGCGCGGGCTGCGGTGGTTTCGACGCGCCAGTCGCGGCTTCGTTCCTCAGCCGCGCGGCTCGCTCGACCTGCGTTCGCCCACGTCGACCGTTCGTTCCTCACGGTCGACCGCTCACTTGGTCAGCTGATGCTGACGGTCTCGATCTCGACGTCCTGCTTGGGCGCACCATCGCCCGGACCGTTGCTGTCGTCGGTGCCCTTGCTCGCCACCTGCGCAATGGCTGCCACCGTCGCATCGTCGACCGTCCCGAACACCGTGTAGTCCGGCGGGAGCTGCGTGTCGGCGTACACGATGAAGAACTGTGAGCCGCCCGAGTTGGGAGCCGAGGTCTTGGCCATCGCCAGGGTCCCTGCGGGGTAGGCCTCGGACCCGTCGAGCTCGTCGGGGATGGTGTAGCCCGGCCCACCTGTCCCCGAGGCGGTCGGGTCGCCGCACTGCAGGACGAAGATCCCCTCGGTGGTCATGCGGTGGCAGTGCGTGCCGTTGAAGTAGTTCTGTTGCGCCAGCGAGACGAACGAGTTCACGGTGCAGGGGGTCTTGTCGGCGAAGAGCGTGAACGTCATGTCGGCGATCGTGGTCTTCACCGTGGCCCTGACTTCGCCCCCGACGGTCGGCGTGCCAGGCGGCGGCTCGTTCTCCTTCGCTGCCCCGAACTGGTCGGCCGGGTAGTCGCAGCTCACCTCCTGCGCCGGGCTCGCCGCGGGCGTGTCGCTGGCGGTGTCCGCGGCGGAGTCGTCTCCCTCGTCGTCATCGCCGCAGCCCGCCAGGGCGGCCGTCGCGAGCAGCAGGAGAACCGGGAGGAGGCGCTTCGACATGCGGGCCAGCCTAGGACGAGACCTCAACCGTTCCGCCCTCGGGCCGCGACCGGCCAGGGCCGCAGGACGTCGTGCTCGTCGACCCAGAGGTCGTCGGCGAGGTTGACCGCGGCGCAGCAGTGGTTGGGGACCACGTCGAGCTGGCTGCCGACCCGGGGGAGCGGTGCACCGGCGAGGTCGACCACGGCGTGATGCTCCGAGAGGTGGACGATCCGCGCATCCGGGTGGTCGAGCAGCCGGCCGGAGCCGGTGCTGTACGCCGCGCGATCGGCGGCGAGCGCCTTGCTGCCGGCGTCCAGCACCGCGCGGCCCCCGGCCAGGCTGACCACGGTGGCGCGGCACGTCAGCGCTATCGATTCCGGCGGCATGCTGCCGAGCTCCCACTGCTGGGCGTCGCCGAAGACGTAGACACCGGGGCGGGCCTCGGTGAGCACACCCGTGTCGAGATGGGCGAAGCTCGGTGTCGAGCCGCCGCTGACGACGGAGACCTCGAGCCCCTCGCGCTCGACGGCGCTCCGTGCGGCGGCCAGAGCGCGGGCCTCGTCCGCCGCCGCAGTCGCCCTCGCGTCCGGCGCGTAGCTGTGCCCGGGGAAGGTGAACACCCCGCGCACCGTGAGTCCGGCCCGGGCGGCCGCGACGGCCACCGAGCCAGCCTCCTGGGGCGGGCACCCGGTGCGGTGCTGGCCGCAGTCGACCTCGACGACCACCTCGACGCCGTACGGCGCGAGAAGTCGACCGGCGCGCGCCGCACCCTCGACCGAGTCCACGCCGATCGCGACCCGGCCGCGTTCCGCCAGGCTTCGGAGCCGTTCGGCGGCCAGATCGTCGACGTGGACCGGGTAGGCGACGAACAGGTCGGTGCAGCCGTTCTGGGAGAAGACCTCCGCCTCGCCCAGCGTCGCCACCGTGAGGCCAGCCGCACCCTGCCCGAGCTGGAGCCGGGCGATCTCGGGCGACTTGTGGGTCTTCACGTGCGGACGCAGCGCCAGCCGGTTCGTCGTGGCCCACTCCGCCGTCCGGCGTACGTTGCGCCGGAGCCGGTCGAGGTCGACGCGGAGATACGGCGTCGTCGGCGCGGCGGCCGTCACATCTCCTCGTGGCGGTTGGGATCGCCGCCGAACAGCCGCCCGTCCGGCCTGGCGAGCCCCGCGATCGCGTCCATCTCGCCGTCGGTGAGCTCGAAGCCGTCGAGGTCGAGGTTCTGGAGCTGTCGCGACGGGTTGCGAGAGAGAGGGATCGGCAGGTTGCCGAGCTGGAGCTGCCAGCGCAGCACCACCTGGCCGGGCGTGACGCCGTGGGCCTCGGCGGCCGCCCTGACCACCGGCTCGGCGAACGGCGCCTGCCGCTTGCCCATCGGGCTCCACGACTCGGTGAGGATGCCCAGCTCGGCGTCGGTGTCACGCATCTCCGCCTGCGGGAAGTAGGGGTGCAGCTCGATCTGGTTGAGCACCGGCGTCACCCCGGTGTCTCCGATGACCTTGTCCAGATGTGCCCGCGTGAAGTTGGAGACGCCCGGCGACCGCACCAGCCCGTCGTCGCGCAGCTGGACCAGCGCACGCCAGGTCTCGTGGTACTTCTGCTGCGACGGGTTCGGCCAGTGGACGACGTGCACGTCGATCCGGTCCAGCCCCAGCCGCTCCAGGGACCCGTGGGTGCTGGTGATCGCGTCGTCGTACGCATGGTGCCGGCCGGGGATCTTGCTGGTCACGACGATCTCGTCCCGGGGCACGCCGGAACGCCGGATCGCCTCGCCGACCTCGACCTCGTTGCCGTAGTTGACGGCGGTGTCGACGAGCCGGTAGCCGTTCTCGAGGGCGCTTCGCACGGCCTCGACCGCGTCGTCGCCGCGGAGGCCGGCGGTTCCGAAGCCGATCGGGGGGATCGTGGTGCCGTCGTTGAGTTGGCGGGGGGTGGTCGCAAGGCCCATGCCAGCAAGGTATCCATGTGTGGGTGACCACCCTCGAGCCGGACTGCGCGAGCTGTGTCGGGCTGTGCTGCGTCGCGCTGCCGTTCCGGCCCTCGCACGGCTTCGCCTTCGCCAAGGACGCCGGCGAGCCGTGCCGCCACCTCGACGACGCGTACCGGTGCTCCATCCACGCGTCGCTGCGCGAGTCGGGCATGGGCGGCTGCACGGCCTACGAGTGCTTCGGCGCCGGGCAGCACGTCAGCCAGGTCGTCTATGCCGGCGCGACCTGGCGGGGCAACGCCGACGGCGGTGCCGAGATGTTCGCCGTGTTCGCGGTGGTCCAGCGGCTGCACGAGATGCTGGTGCTGCTCGACCAGGCCTCAGCGCTGGCGCCGGCACCGGGGCTGACCCGGTTGCGCGAGCGGGTGTCCGGTCACACCTCCGGGAGTCCCGAGGACATCCTCGACACCGAGCTCGACCGGCTGGCCGCACTGGTCGGCGAAGCTCTGCGCGGCGTCAGCCGCACGGTCCGCGGCGACGGCCCGTCGTACGCCGGACAGGACCTGTTGGGCCGGGACCTGCGCTCCACAGACCTGTCAGGCGCTGACCTGCGCGGCGCGGTGCTCATCGCCGCAGACCTGCGAGATGTCGTCCTCGACCGCACCGACCTGCTCGGCGCCGACGTCCGCGACACGGACCTGTCGGGTGCCGACCTCTCGACAGCGTTGTTCGTGACCCAGCCCCAGCTCAACTCGGCCCGCGGCTCCGCCTCGACGGTGCTGCCTCCCCACCTCCGCCGCCCTGTGGGCTGGCTGGTGGCGGGATAGTCCCTGACGTTCTGGCGCGCGACACGCACGGGAACGCGCCACTTCGTCTGGGACTATCCCGACGAGCCGCTGCCCTGGGGGCCGGAGTCGTCGGGTACGGCGGAGTGGTGGGGATGGCCGGGGGAGCGCTCGCGCTCCTTCATCTCGGCCTCGTAGAGATGCCTCTTGCCGTCGACGAGCTGCTCGCGGGCCTCGCGCTCGAGCTCGCGGAACGGCGTCCAGTACGTCTCGTCGTACTCCTCGACGATCTGGAAGGACCAGCGACCTTCGAGGAGGTTGCGGCCGACCAGCACGGTGTCGATCCGGTCTGCGAGCTCCTCGTGGCCGGCTCGGCGCAGCAGGTCGACCGCGTCGCCGAGGGTCCGGTCGGCGGTGCCGGAGCGGCGATGGAAGGCATAGAGGTGGCCTCGGCACACCTCGACGGCCTCCAGGGCCTCGGAGAGCTTGCCGAGAGCCTCGATGGTCGCGTCGGTGACGCCGCCGGGCCGGGTGTGCTCCGGCAGGGGTTGGTCGGTCATGGGGGAGCAGTACCCCTGGTGCCTCGCGTACGACGTGACTACGCCGCCAGGGCGGCGTACCGCCCCTCCTCGTCGAGCAACGCCTCGTGGGTGCCGCGCTCGATCACCCGGCCGTGGTCGAGGACGACGATCTGGTCGGCGTCGCGAACCGTGGAGAGCCGGTGCGCGATGGTGATCGTGGTACGGCCCTCGGACAGGGTGTCGAAGGCCTCCTGCACGGCGCGCTCGGTCTCGGTGTCCAGCGCGCTCGTGGCCTCGTCGAGGACCAGGACTCGCGGGTTGCGCAGCAGCGTCCGCGCGATCGCGATGCGCTGCTTCTCGCCACCGGAGAACCGGTGTCCGCGCGAGCCGACCACGGTGTCGTACCCCTCGGGCAGCGACGCGATCAGATCGTGGATGCGGGCCGCGCGGGCTGCGGCCACGAGCTCGGCGTCGGTCGCGTCCGGGTGCGCGTAGCGGAGGTTCTCACGCACCGTCGTGTGCAGCAAATAGGTCTCCTGGCTGACGATGCCGACGATCTCGGCGAGGTCGGCCAGCCGGATCCGGCGTACGTCGATGCCGTCGATCGTCACCGAGCCCGAGGTCGGGTCGTGCAGGCGGGCGACCAATGAGCCCAGCGTGGTCTTGCCGGAGCCGGTCTCGCCGACGAGCGCCAGCGTGGTGCCGGCCGGTACGTCGAGGTCGACGTCGGTGAGCGCGGGGACCTCCGCGTCGTCGTAGGAGAAGCCGACCTGCTCGAACCGCACGTGGCCACGCACGGCCGTCGCGTCGAGGTCGACCGGATCTGCGGGCTCGTCGATGTCGACGGGGAGGTCGAGGTACTCGAACACGCGCTGGAACAGCGCCAGGGAGCTGACGACCTGGACGCCGGTGTTGAGCAGCCCCATCAGGGGCCGGAACAGCTGGCCCTGGAGCGCGGTGAACGCGATCAGGGTGCCGATCGTCATGGTGCCGCGCGTCATCGGGAGCCCGGCGCTGAGGTAGATCACCGCGGGGATCGCGGCGAACAGGACGCTCATCGACGCCATCCGCCAGCGACCGGCCAGCGACGAGCGCAGCTCGAGGTCGATCAGCCGGGCAGAGGATTCGGTGAACCGCCGCACAAGCGTCGGGCCGGCGCCCATGGACTTGGCGAGCTGGACTCCGCTGATCGAGAGCCCTTCCTCGATGGTGACGTTGAGGTCGGCGAGCTCCCGCTGCTGGGCGGAGGTGATCTCGCGGCGCATCCGCGCGACCCGGCGGCTCAGCCAGATCGCGGGCGGCATCACGACCAGCGATATGAGCGCGAGCCGCCAGGAGAGGACCGCCATCGCGACCGCCGTGGCCACCGTGGTGGTCAGGTTCGAGGCGATCGAGGTCGCGGTCGAGGTCACGACGTTCTGCATGCCGCCGATGTCGTTGGTGATGCGGGACTGCACCTCGCCGGTGCGCGTCCGGGTGAAGAACGCGATCGACTGCCGCTGCAGATGCGCGAAGACATCGGTGCGCAGCCCGTGCATGACGCGCTGGCCCATCTGGGTGTTGATCCAGGTCTGGAAGACGCCGAGGACCGATGTCACGGCAGCGACGGCCACCATCCCGGCGGTGAGCAGCACCAGCAGGTGCAGGTCTTGATCCGGCAGCGCGACGTCGATGATGCCGCGGAGCAGGAACGGCGAGGCCAGGCCGACGATCGACGACGCGACGATGATCGCGACGACGCCGACGACGGACCAGCGGTACGGCGTGAACAGCCGTGCGATCCGGCGCAGCGAGACCTCGCGGGCCTGCTGCTTCTCGGCGGCACTGGGCCTGTCGGGCACGCGGAGACGACCGCGTCCCGGCGTGGGAGTGGTGGTGGAGTCCATGGGGACCTCCTCGGCAGAGAATGTGGGAGGGCAATTAGTGAGGTTGCCTCATCATGAGGTTACAACACCAAACCTTGCTATTCTGTTCCCGTGACCGACGACGCCCCTGCAGACTCCCTCGGGGAGGCCTTCGGCGCGGTGGCCCGGCGGCTGCGCATGGCCTCCATGGCCGCCCTGGCGCAGTACGACGTGACGCCGTCCCAGGTGCGGGCGATCCGGGTGCTGGCGACGCACGGCAGCGGGCCCGAGAACAGGGGAGTGCGCTCGAAGGAGCTGGCAGAGCACCTACGGATCGCACCCCGGTCTGCGACGGAGGTGGTGGACGCCCTCGAGGAGAAGGGGTTGGTCATTCGCTCGCCGGACCCCGGTGACCGCCGCGCCACGCTCGTCTCGCTCACCGACCGCGGTCGCTCGCTCGCCGAGGAGGTGCGTCGGACCAGGGGAGTGGCGTCGGAGCAGCTGCTGGGGCGGCTCACCCGGACCGACCGCGAGGACCTGGCCCGGATCCTGGGCAAGCTCCAGGCCGACTAACGCAGCCGCTCGACGGCCCTTGTGAGCCGCGTAGCACGGGCGTTGGCATCGCGAGCCGTGACCAGGTCCAGGACCACGGCGTACTGCTCGGTCCGGCCCAGCGCGTCGTACGCGGCCGATGCGGCCGGATCCCGGTCGAGCGCTGCGCGGAGGTCGTCCGGGACGGTGAACTCCTTCTGCGAGACGTACGCCGCGTCCCAGCGCCCGTCGGCCCGAGCCGCTTCCACCTCGGCGATCCCGGGCTGGCGCATCCGCCCGGCGTCCGTGAGCTCCGCAACCTTGCGCACGTTGACCTGCGACCACCTGCTCCGCGGCCGGCGGGGGACGTACTTCTGGAGGTACCACTCGTCGTCGAGGCCACGTCGCTGCCCGGAGATCCAGCCCCAGCACAACCCGACGTCGACGGCCTCGTCGCTGGTCATCGACGAGATGCCGGACGACGCCTTGGCCAGCTTGAGCCAGACCCCGGCCGGCTCAGCGTGGTGCTCGGCGAGCCAGGCGTCGAACTCGTCGGCGTCTCGGAAGGGCCGGATCTCGGCGCCGTCCTCCCCGGGTCCTGCCATGGCTCGAGGCTAGGGCGTCCGTTCAGGGACAGTCCTGAAGGACGCTTGCAGCCGGTCCAGGGCGCTGTCCGCGGCGTTCACCCTGTCGAGCGCGAGCAGCGCCGCGCCGACGATTGGCGGGGCCTGGACGACGCGAGCCACCGCCAGCGGCGCTCGCTCCTCGAGCAGCCGGGTGATCTCATCGATCAGCAGCGCGTGACCCGCGGCGAGCACACCTCCGCCGAGGACCACGTCGATGGGCTCCGACTGGGCGTCGAGGCGGCGGATTGCAGTGGCCGCCAGCGCGACGACCTCCTCGGCCTGCCGTCGGACGATCTCGACGGCGATCGTGTCGCCGCCCTCGGCGACGGAAAAGAGCAGCGGCGTCAGCTCCATGCAGCGCTCCTCGGGCAAGGCGCCGAGGTGGACCGCCTCGATCAGGTCGGCCATCGACGACAGCTCGAAGTGGTCCGGGAGTGCGGTCCGCAGAGCGGTGTCGGGTCCCCGGCCGTCCTCGGCCCGCGCCGCCCACCACATCGCTTCCTGCCACAGGTGACCGCCGCCGCCCCAGTCGCCGGAGATGTGCCCGACGGCCGCGAACCGCACCGTCGTTCCGTCTTCCCTCATCCCGGTGCAGTTGATCCCGGCGCCGCAGATGACCGCGACGCCACGTGAGGAGTCCAGGCCCGCGCGGAGCAGGGCGAAGGTGTCGTTGACGACTTCGTACGACGGCGCCCAGCCGGCCTCGCCGATGGCGGCCTCGAGAGCCTCGTGCTCGACCGGCAGGTCTGCGTTGGCGAGGCACGCGGCCACGTGCCGCACCTCGACCGAACCGGCTCTCGACAACGCCTCGGAGACGGCAGGCGCGATGGACGCGACGGCCTCGGCGGCGCCCAGGCGGTGCGGACGGAACGGCCCGCCTCGGGCGCTGCCCAGCAGCTCACCGTCCGCCGACACCACGCAGACGTCGGTCTTGCTGTTCCCCGCGTCGATGGCGAGGATTGCGTCGATCAGGCCCACGGCAGGTGCTCCTTGTTGTGGGCGAGCAGACGGTCGGTGAGGCCGTCGGCGAGGTCGACCTGGCCGACCAGCGGGTGGGCGAGCAGCGCCTCGAAGACCCGTTCCCGGCCGCCGTGGAGTGCGGCGTCCAGCGCCAGGTGCTCGTAGGCCGTCACATGGGCGACGAGACCGGAGTACAACGGCTCGAGCGGGTCCAGGTCCAGGGCCTGCACGCCGGAGCGGTCGACGCGCGCAGGCACCTCGATCACCGCGTCGTCGGGCAGGAACGGGAAGGTCTCGCCGTTGCGCAGGTTCACCACGTGGGTCGACGCCGGCCCGTCTCCGAGCAGCCCTGCGGCCAGCTGCACGGCGGCCTCGGAGTAGAACGCCCCGCCTCGCTGCGCCAGCAGCTCCGGCTTCTCATCGAGCGCCGGGTCGGCATACAGCTCCAGCAGCTTCCGCTCGATCTCGGCCACCTCCGCGGCCCGCGACGGCGCCGCGAGCTGCTCGCGGACCACCTCGTCGTGGGCGTAGAAGTAGCGCAGGTAGTAGGACGGCACCACGCCCAGCGAGAGCAGCAGCTCGGGAGGCAGCCCGACCGACGAGGCGATCTCCTCGACGTGCGACGTCAACAGCTCCGGAAGGCGGTCCACACCGTTCACGCGGGCGGCCCGCTCCCACGTCAGGTGGTTGAGCCCCACGTGGTCGAGCTCCAGCGACTCGGGAGGTACGCCGAGCGAGGCGGCGAACCGCCGCTGGAAACCGATGGCCACGTTGCACAGGCCGACAGCACGGTGTCCCGCCCGGAGGAGCGCGCGGGTCACGATGCCGACCGGGTTGGTGAAGTCGATGATCCACGCGTCGGGTGCCGCCTTGGTGACCCGCTCGGCGATGTCGAGCACGACCGGGACCGTCCGCAGCGCCTTGGCCAGCCCGCCCGCTCCGGTGGTCTCCTGCCCGACGCAGCCGCACTCCAACGGCCACGTCTCGTCCTGGTTGCGCGCGGCCTGCCCGCCCACCCTCAGCTGGAGCAGCACCGCGTCCACGCCGTCGAGCGCCGGCTCGAGCGTCGTCGAGGTGACCAGCTGTCCCGGGTGGCCCAGTCGCGCGAGGATGCGCCGTCCGACCCCTGCGACCAGCTCGAGCCGCTCGGCGGACGGGTCGACCAGTACCAGCTCGTCGACCGGGAGCACGTCACGCAGCCGCCCGAGCCCGTCCACGAGCTCCGGCGTGTACGTCGACCCGCCGCCGACCACCGCCAGCTTCATCTCTTGCCTTTCCGGGGTCCCCGCGGCGTTGTTCGCCGGAGGAGCGGAGCGGGGGAGGCGAAGAACGTCGTGGGGTGGTTCATCCCTTGACTCCTGTCAGCGTGACGCCCTCGATGAAGGCCTTCTGGGCCATGAAGAAGAGCGCGATCACCGGTGCCATCACGAGCAGGGTGGCAGCCATGGTGAAGTTCCAGTTGGTGTGGTGGGCGCTCTTGAACGTCTGCAGCCCGTAGCTCAGGGTCCAGGCACCCGGATTCTCGCTGGCATAGATCTGCGGGCCGAAGTAGTCGTTCCAGCAGAAGAAGAACTGGAACAGGGCCACCGCGGCGATGGCCGGGCGACACATCGGGAGGACCACGCGCAGGAGCACCTGGAGCTCGCCGGCACCGTCGACCTTGGCCGCGTCGAGGTACTCCCGCGGGACAGTGACCAGGAACTGCCGCAGCAGGAAGATCGAGTAGGCGTCGCCGAAGGCGAGCGGCACGATCAGCGGCCACAGGGTGCCGGTGAGGTGCAGCTGCTTGGCCCAGACGAGGTACATGGGGATGATCACCACCTGCGGCGGCAGCATCATCGTCGCGATCACCATCATCATCGCCAGCTGGCGGCCACGGAACTTGAAGTGCGCGAGCGCGTAGGCCACCGGGATGCTCGAGACCAGGGTCAGCAACGTGCCGGCGACCGCGTAGATCAACGTGTTGCGCCACCACGTGCCGAACCCGGGCGTGCTCCAGACGTCGATCAGGTTGTGCCACTGGAACGGGCTCGGCCACAGGTCGCGGGTCAGCGACTGTTCGTCGGTCATCACCGCGGTGAGCGCGACGAAGACGAACGGCAGGATGAAGAAGAGGGTCGCGGCGATCGCGAACGCATGGGTGGCCACCCACTCGAGCCGTTGCTTGGTCTCGGGGCTGCTCATGCGTCACCGCCGAGGAAGACGCTGCCGCGGCGCATGAGCACGGCGGCGAAGGCCATGCTCAGCCCGAACAGCACCAGCGCGATCACGCACGCCGAGCCGATGTCGAACCGCTGGAAGCCCAGGTTGTAGACCAGCTGGGGAAGCGTGAGCGTGGACTGCTCCGGGTAGCCCGGCTCGAACTGCTGCCCGGAACCCTGGATGTGGCCGCTGGCGACCTCGCCGGCCACGATCGGCTGTGTGTAGTACTGCATGGTCGCGATCACTCCGGTGACCACCGAGAAGCCGATGATGGGCCGCAGGTGGGGGAGCGTGACGTAGCGGAACCGCCCGATCGTCCCGGCCCCGTCGAGGTCCGCGGCCTCGTAGAGCTCCTTCGGTACGTCGAGCAGCGACGCCATGAAGATGACCATCAGGTCGCCGATGCCCCAGAGCGCGAGCAGGGTGAGCGCGGGCTTCGACCAGGTCGGGTCGTTGAACCAGCCTGGCTCGGGCAGCCCGAACTTGTGCAGGATCGTGTTCACCGGGCCGGTCCCCGGGTTGAGCAGGAAGACGAACGCCAGCGTGCTCGCGACCGGGGGAGCGAGGTACGGCGCGTAGAAGAGGGTGCGAAACACGTTGGCGCCGCTCTTGAGCCGCACGACCAGCATGCCGACGGCCATGCCGAACAACGTCCGCAGGGTCACCATCACGGCCACGAACCAGAGCGTGTTGCGCAATGCCGGCCAGAAGAACGGGTAGTCGCGGAAGACGTAGCGGAAGTTGTCGAGGCCGTTGAAGGTCGGGGGGCTGAACCCGTTGTACTTGGTGAAGGAGAAGTAGACGGTCGACAGCAGCGGGTAGAGGAAGAACAGCCCGGTGCCGAGCAGCCAGGGCGACAGGAACGCCAGGTTGCGCAGCGTCTCCCGGCGACGCCGGCTCCGCGCCGTGAACGAGCGGGGCTCGGTCCGGCGCGGTGCCGACGTCGTGCCGGTGGTCGCGGTCACGGGCGGTCGTCCGGCGTACCTGCCTGCTCCCGCCTCACTTGGCCTGTTCGATGTCAGTGTCGATCTGCTCGGCAGCCCCGGCCAGGCCGGCCTGCACGTCGCTCTGCTTGCCCGACTCGAAGGCGTAGCCGACGTCCTGCAGCGTGAGCTGGTATGCCCCGCCGTTCGGGCTCGCCGGCGTCGTGTTGCTGCCCGGGTCGGAGGCGATGGCGATGAACGTCTGCATCGCCTCGTCCTGGCTGACGTCCGGCGAGGCGAGCGCGCCGAGCGTCGAGGGCACGTTGTGGATGACGTTGGCGAAGTCCACGACCGCCTTGGTGTCGGTGGCGAGGAACTGCACGAACCGCCACGCGGCGTTCTGCTTCTGGCTGGTGCTCGCGATGCCGACGATCGTGCCGGTGATGTAGCCCTTGCCGTAGCTGTCGGCCTGGTCGTCGGGCACCGGGAAGGGCGCCACGCCGAAGTTGAGGTCCGGGGCGTCGGCCTCGATCATCCCGGCCCGCCACTCGCCGTCGATCGCCATGGCGACCTGTCCGGTCATGAACGGGTTCTTGGCGCCCCACTCGTCACCGAACGTGGCCCGGTACTTCTCGAGCTTGTCGAAGCCGCCGAGCTTGTCGACCAGTCCCTTCTGCCACTCCATCGCCTGTGCGAAAGCGGGATCGCTGCCGACGTTGGACGTCCCGTCGTCGGTGAAGTACGTCGGCGACCACTGCGCGGCGAAGTGCGTGATGCTCGACTCGTATCCGTGGTAGTTCGGCATGAAGCCCAGCTGCGAGTAGCTGTCGCCCTCGCTCTTGGTGAGCTTCACCGCGGCCGCGTCGAACTCCGACATGGTCTTGGGTGGCTCGGTGATGCCGGCAGCCGCGAACGCGTCCTTGTTGTAGTAGAGGCCGTAGGCGTCGCTCAGCAGCGGAAGTGCGCACTGGTTGCCGTCGTACTGCGTGTACTCCAGCTGCGCCGACGGGAACGTCGCGGCAGGGTCGACGCCGGACTCCTCCATGAAGGGCGTCAGGTCGGCGAAGGCACCCGAGGTGCAGAACTGACCGACGTTGTCGGTGGTGAACGACGAGACGACGTCTGGTGCGGAGGAGCCGCCGGCGCGCAGCGCCTGGTTGATCTTGTCGTCGGTGATGTTGCCGACGACCTTCACGTGGATGTTCGGGTTGGCGTCCTCGAAGGCGTCGATCGTCTGCTGGATGGCCGCGACCTCGCTGTCCGCGCTCCAGCCGTGCCAGAACGTGATCGTGACGTCCGCATCCGGGTCGTCGTTGGTGCCGCCCTCGGAGTCGCCGGTGCAGGCGGTGACCGCGAGCGGCAGTGCCAGCGCGACCGTGGCTGCTGCGATGCGGCGTCGAGCCACACGATGACGGATCAGTCTGGTCATGGTTCTCTCCTGGTGATTTGCCGGGCTGCGGTGCGGTGTTGGATGGTGTCGAAGACCTCGTTGCGGGTGGCGTCGAGAGCGGTCTGCAGGGCCCCGGCGAGGACGGGGTTCTCGGTGACGCCGGCCAGCTCCAGCCGGGGCCGGGTCAGCGCCAGCGAGCCGACCTCGTCGGAGATCTGGTCGCGCAGCCGGGTGCCGCCGGCGGTCAGCACGCCGCCAGCCAGAACGACGAGCGACGGGTCGACCACCGAGACGACGGCGGCGATGCCGAGGGCGAACCGCTCCGCGAGTGTGGCCAACAGCTCGTCGCCGGGTCCGGGCGTGGTCAGTGCCTTGGACACGGCGGCCTGCGGAGTGCTCGCGCGCAGCCCGAGCGACCGAGCGAGCATGAGCACCGAGCGGCCGCCCGCCAGCTCCTGGAAGCCGCCGGCGTTGCCGCGGCGCACGTCGCGGACCAGCGGGGTGCCGGGAAGCGGCAGGAAGCCGACCTCCCCGGCACCGCCGGTGGCACCACCATGCACGCGGCCGTCGATCACGACGGCCGCGCCCATCCCTTCGTCCGCCCACAGAAGGACGAAGTCCTGTACTCCCTGCCCCCGTCCCGCGCGCATCTCGGCGATCGCGGCGAGGTTGACGTCGTTGGCGACCTCCAGCGGCGTGCCGAGCGCCTCGGTGAGCCGGTCGAGCAGGTGCGGGTCGTGCCAGCCGGGCAGGTGCCGGGCGTAGCGGAGCTGTCGGTTCGCCGGGTCGAACGCGCCGGGCGTGCCGATGGCGAGGCGATGCAGCCGGTGTCGGTCGATCCCTGCCGAGGCGGCGGCGCCGTCGAGCGCGTGCAGCACGTGGTGCACCGCGTCGGCGCCGGCCTTGCGCGGGGTCTTCAGCTCGTAGTCGCCGATCGTGCGGCCGGAGATGTCGGCGACCGCCGCCAGGATCCGGGTCGGGGTGACGTCGAGGGCCGCGACGTACGCCGCGTCCGGGTTGACGGCGTAGAGCTGGGCGCGCGGCCCCGGCCCCCCGCGGGTGTTGCCGCTCGTGATCACCAGGCCGGCGTGGGCGAGCCGGGTGAGCAGCTGCGCGGCAGTCGGCTTGGACAGCCCGGTCAGCTCGCCGAGCTGGCTGCGCGACAGTGGGCCGTGCTCGAGGAGCAGGTCGAGTGCCGCGCGGTCGTTCATGCCGCGGAGCAAGCTGGGAGTGCCGGGGTTCACTTCGTCGCTCCCTTGAGGCTCAGGTGAGCCGCGCCGGCGAGGATCGCGGCGGCGGTCATGTCGAGGGCGGGCTCGTCGGTCTGCCACGCGCGCACGTCGTCGACGTACCGGCTGCCCTGTCCGTCGAACGCCGCGTACCGCGCCCGCGAGCAGTGCCGCATCCCGTCCTGGAAGCCACCCAGCCCACCCTCGAAGTTGCCGGCCCCGTTGGGGCCGTTGACCACCGCACCCAGGTCCGGCGCGTGGGCGAGGTTGGCGACCTGGTGCTGCATGCACCGCGGGTACGACGTGCCGATGCCGACCATCGCGCTGACGCCCCAGGGGTTGCCGCCCAGCAGCCAGGTGCGGACCCGGGTGGCGAAGCTCCTGAAGCGGTGGCTGCCGGTGAGCCGTTCGTAGATGGCAGCGCTGGCGACCAGGCCGAAGCTGTGACTGTTGGCGTCGAACTCGGTGACGTCGACCGGTGCGCCGAACGCGTCGTGCCGCGCCTGGCGGACGCCGATCTGGAGCTGGCGGGCCAGATCCTTGGTCAGCTGTCGGCGGCTGACCTCGAGGGAGCCGTGCGGCACCGCGGCCATGGCGTCGGCGAGGCTGGCGTGGGCGAGCGCCCCCACGTCGTAGAGATTGAGGGTGTCGCCCGAGCGGAGCTTGAGGTACCGCTTGGCCCAGTGCGCCGAGCTGGCGAGGTACGGCGCTGCGGCGAGGCCGAGCCGCTGGGCGGCACGAGCGATCTCGGCACCACCCAGCTCCATGTCGTCCTGCCAGACCGACTCCGGGTAGAACGCGTGGGGGAGTGCGGTGACCAGCGGCCTCGGGGGAGCGCTGGTGGCGGCGCGGGCATAGAGTCCCTGGGCCTTGCCCAGGAGGGCCAGTGCCTTGACCGGGTCGACTTCCTGCTGGGACGCGAGGGCGAACGCCGCCGAGACCCGGCCGGCGAGGTTCGGGCTGATCGGCTGGCCGGCGGGCGCGGCATCGAGGACGGGACGGTGCGCGACGTACCGGTGCAGTGGGTCGGTGTCGTGGTCGTCGGCCTCCGGCAGCCGCCACCCGTCGTGGTCACCGATGAACGTGCCCTGCTTGTTGCCCGAGCCGAGACCGACCTGCAGGTGCAGCGTGAAGGACGACTCGTCCCACATCTTGTCCAGCCAGGTGAGGCCGTAGCGTGCCTCGTCGACGAGGCTCTGCGGCGCCCGGGTGCCGAGCAGCCGCGCGCTGGTGAACAGCACGACATCGTTGTAGGCCGAGGAGTGGGTGAACTTGAGGTAGTCGCCGGCGTCCGCCCAGCCGCCCTCGACATCGACCGGACCGCCGATCTTCGTGAGGTCCGGGTCGGTGATCAGGTCCTCGCCGCGGACCATCTGCGGCCAGGCGTAGATGTCGGCCGCTGCGTCGTTGAGGTGCGCGGGCTTCCTATCCAGCGGACCGGCGACCTGCTCGTCTCCGTCGCGCTGGTTCTGGTCGAACCGCACGCCGTAGCCGACCAGCGGTGCGTAGAGCTCGCGGGCGCTCGAGATCCGGAAGTGCAGTGAGGAGACGCGGACCGCACCGGCCGTGACGACCCGGTAGCGGCCCTTCGCCCGCAAGCGAGAGAGGTCCAGCAGGTAGACGTGCGGGAACCGGCTGCTCCACGTGCCCGCCGAGCCGCTCGGAACGGTGCCGCGGAGGAAGACCCGGCCCTGCTTCCCGACCACGGAGAAGGTCGTGTGCCCTAGCGGACGCGAAGTCATCAACATCGCGGTCTTGGTCTCGCCCGGCAGCCAGCCCTGCTGGTTGACGCGCAGCTCGGCGTGAGTCGAAGGCGGCTTGGTCTGCGCGGGTGCGGCCGGCATCAGCGCGAGCAGGGTCGCGACCAGAACGAGCGCCGTACCTCGAATGCCTCTTGCCATGATCCCCACCAGTTAGATAGGAAAGTTTCCTATT
Organism: uncultured Actinomycetota bacterium; assembly: GCA_963825455.1. Taxonomy (GTDB): domain Bacteria; phylum Actinomycetota; class Actinomycetes; order Propionibacteriales; family Nocardioidaceae; genus Nocardioides. The sequence goes on along the minus strand of CAWGTG010000015.1, from coordinate 212,008 downwards.
GGTTGGTGATACTGGCAGGGGCGACCGGCCTCCGCAAGCCCCAATTTCGGTGGGAGGTGTGCGATGGACGTGATGGTGCTCGACGACGACGGCGCTGTCGGTGCGCGGGTCGCAGAGCTGGTTCTTGGCTCTGTTGAGCGGGATCCGGGCCTCGTGCTCGGCGTCGCGACCGGCGCGACACTGCTACCGGTCTACCGGACGCTGGCGCGGGGGAGCCGGGATCTTTCACGGATCCGGGTCGTGGCCCTGGACGAGTACGTCGGGCTCCCGGCCGAGCACCCTGCCTCCTTCGCGGCGTACGTGGAGCGCGAGATCGCCGTTCCGCTGGGCCTCCCTCCAGAGCACGTCGTCGTGCCACGGAATGTCGGCGGTCCCGAGCTCGAGCAGCGGATCGAGGAGCTGGGCGGCGTCGACCTGCAGCTGCTCGGCATCGGCCGCAACGGGCACCTGGCCTTCAACGAGCCGGGCTCGCCGCTGGACTCCCGCAGCAGGGTGGTGGTCCTCAGCGAGACGACCCGGCGCGACAACGCACGCGAGTTCGGCCATGAGCCGGTGCCAACACACGCGGTCACCCAGGGGCTCGGCACCATCCTCGAGGCGCGGCACCTCGTGCTGCTCGCCACCGGCGAGGCCAAGGCGGACGCCGTCGCATCCGCGCTCAACGGCCCGATCACACCGGACTGCCCCGCGTCCGTCGTCCAGCTGCACCCACGGGTCACGGTGGTGCTGGACCAGGCGGCCGCCTCCACGCGGCTCGCGAGTGCGGGGAGGCGGCGAGGGTCAGACGCCGATCCGCCGCCAGGGCCCCCAGATCGCGAATGACATGCCGCGGCCGGCCTGGATGTTGACGAACAACGTGTGCCCGTCTCTCGAGAACGTCGACCCCGCGAACTCGTCACCGAATCGCGGCAGGCCGGTCACCTGGCTGACCAGACGGTTCAGCGCGATGTCCCACAGATGCCCGTGGCGGGTCAGCCCACGGATGTAGTTGTCGACCGTGCCGTCCTCACACACGACCAGAGTGCCGCGACGACTGGTCGTGATGTTGTCGGGGAAGTCGAAGGTCAGGTTCGCCTCGGTGGGGTCGACGGGAGCCTGGTAGATGACCTGCAGCGTCTTCGAGCGGGTGTCGTAGGCCCACACCTGCCCGTTGCCGCGGCCGAAGCCGTTGGCGTTGTCGTCGTCCGTGTCGTCTTCCTGCGGTCCGCCGCCCTGGGTGGAGGTGAAGTAGACGACCCCGTCGTCGTACACCTGGCCCTCGAGCCGTGAGAAGAGTGCCGCGCCCTGGGCGCGGCCCTGGGCGCCGACGGCCACCAGCGCGGCGTCGTTGGTCGTCGGCGCCACCTCGCCGGGGGTGTAGGGGAAGGTCGGGTTGGGGTCGTCGATGTCGACCCACTCGACCTTGAACCTGGCCCGGTCCGGCTGCCGAGCCTCGAGGTGGGCGTTCGGCTGGCCCTTGATGGCGAGCATCTGCAGCCGGCCCTCGTTGTCGAGCCGACCGGTCTTCATCGGGTTCTTCCTCGGGATGTAGCGGTAGAAGCCCGACGGGAACTCGAAGTTGTCTTCCGTGAGGTAGAGGATCCCGTCCTTCGGGTCGAACGACACTGCCTCGTGCGCGAAACGCCCCGCTCGCGTGATCGGCTGTCGGTCGCTCTGGCCGTCGGCGGGCACCTCGAAGACGAAGCCGTGCGGCTTCTGCAGCGTGAGGTTGGAGGCGCCGGTGAAGTCGGGTCCGACGTCGGGTCCGTTGATCGTCTCCTCGCAGGTGATCCACGAGCCCCACGGCATCACGCCGCCGCTGCAGTTGAACATCGTCCCGTTCAGGCTCGTGTAGGAGCTCACCACCTCGCCGTACTTCGTCACCTCGGTCGTGGTCGTACCTGCGCCGGCCATGGCGTCGTACGGCGTGCCCGGCCCGAACGCAGGGGTGTTCGGCGAGTTCGTGATCTCGTGGTTGCGTACGAGGACCACGTTGCCGTGGGGTCCTCGGAACGCGCCCATGCCGTCGTGGCGTCCCGGCAGGGCAGTGCCGTCGTCGAGGGTCACGGGGAACTCCGTGTCGTGGAACGACCGGTACGAGAAGCCCTTCGGAAGATGCAGCCGGACCTGCCCGTCGCGCTCGTCAGGTATGGGCCGCAGGACGCGGAACGGCGCGCCGCGTTCGGCAGCAGAAGCCGGCGACCCCAGGAGGCCCTGGAAGGGACCTCCGGCGACCGCGGCGAGCGTGGTGGCGGCACCACCCTTGAGAACTGTGCGACGTTCGATCGACATCTGAGATCCCCCTCCACATGGCCGAATTCCCCCGCGGATCGGATCACGCTAACGCTCCGGCGGAGGGACCTCCATAGCCCGACGCAACAGGGCGTCCGTCATCCACATTTGGAGAGCCCGCACGGCGCCGGCGTCGAGGCCGGCAATGTCGCTCAGCCAGACGCGGGTCTCGATGCCGCAGACGCTACGCAAGGCGACCGCCAGCTGATGGACGCCGTCGTCGCCGAGCCGGTCGCGGAGGGGCTCGACGGCCTCCTCGAACCACGGGATCACCCGACCCTGACGGAGTGGGAGGTCATGCGGAACGTCGCCGAGCGAGAGCCGGAGCATGGTGCGTTGCAGCTGCTCGGTCTCCGCAATGCGGTCGACCACGACCGAAGCGACAGCAGCGACTCGATCGAGGGGCTCTGCGGGCGCCGGGTCCGGGAGCATCGACGCGTGGGCCGTCTCCGGGAAGGCCGCTGCCAGCAGCTCCGCCTGTGACGCGAAGTAGCGGTATGCAGTGGTGCGGGAGATGCCGGCTGCTTCGGCGGCCTCCTCGACGCGCGGGGTGTCGCCGCTCTCCATCAGCGTCCATGCGGCCGCGAGCAGCTGCTCGCGGGTGCGCCGCTTCTGCTGGGTGCGCCCCGCCTCCACGTAGTCCCTTGACATGGCACTCATGGTATGGCAGTTTCATCATGGGACGCCAGTCCCATAAAAGAACGGAGCGGGTGGCAGAGATGAGCAGTGTCGAGACGACGAGGGAAGCGGTGGTTCGGCGCGCCGGCGAAGGGGAGCAGTGCTGGTTCTTCGGTGGCGGCGTCTGGACGTGGAAGGTGAGCGAGGCGGACAGCGGCGGGATGCTGAGCGTCGTCGAGGTCTCCATGGATCGGGGCAAGATGACTCCGCTGCACACGCACCCGATCCCGGAGTCGCTCTGGGTGCTGGCGGGGGAGCTGCGCTACCACATCGACGGCGAGGACATCGCCCTCGGACAGGACGACTTCGTCCTGGTCCCGGCGGGGATGCCCCACGCGTTCCAGGTGGTGAGCGACCACGCCCGGGTCCTGGCCATCCAGCCGTCGACCGCCTGCGAGGCGTTCTACCGCGGCGCCAGCGAGCCGCTCGAGGGCTCGGCCCGCGAGACCGACTTCGGACGCATCGCGGAGAGCGGCCGGCTCAACGGCGGCATCGAGATCCTGGGTCCGCCGCCCTTCTAGTGTCCCGCACCGAAAGTTCGGCACGTAATTCCGCACCCCGAGCACGCACTCGGAGCACGGACTTACGCACCGTACGTGCAGTGCGGGACACTAGCGCTCCTCCGTCAGACAGGCGGCTCCCACCACTCGCCGATCGCGCCGGACGGGCGGCCCAGCTCGACGGCCCGGTGTACGACGTCAGGGCTGGCCTTGCCGAGGGCGCCCGTGTCGTGCGGAGGTTGCGGGTCGTACTCGATCACCAGCTGGATCGCCTGTGCGGTGGTGGTGTCGGAGAGCCGCTCGGCGAGCACGAGCGCCATGTCAATGCCGGAGGAGACGCCCGCAGCGGTCATGACGTGGTGCTCCTCGTTGACGACCACGCGCTCGTCGGAGGGCGTTGCGCCGAGCTGGGGGAGCAGGTCGAGCACCCCGAAGTGCGAGGCAGCGGGGGCTCCTTGCAGCAGTCCCGCATGGGCAAGCAGCATCGAGCCGGAACAGACCGACGTCGTCCACGTCGTGGCGGGATGCACCCGCTGCAGCCAGGGGATCAGAGGACTGCCGAGGGCCTCCGCCGTCCCGGGACCGCCGGGCACGACGACCACGTCGGGAGGGGCGCTGTCGTCGTAGCTGGTGGTCGCGACCAGCTCCAGCACCCCGCTGTCGGTGCGAACCGGCCCGGGCCGCTCCGACACCAGCTCGACCCGGGCGCCGGGGAGGAACCTCAGCACGTCCATCGGACCGACCACGTCGAGGGCCGTCATGCGGTCGTAGAGGACGATGGTGACCTGCAGCTCGCTCATCGCTCCAGCCTCGCACGTGATCGAGCCCGCTGGGTACGGTCGAGTCGTGAGTGACGAGCAGCGAGTGGTCAGCGCCAGCCGGGTCATCGAGGCCCCCGCCGAATTGGTCTTCGAGCTGATCGCCGACCCGTCCAGGCAGCCGTCCTGGGACGGCAACGACAACCTGGGCTCGGCCGAGGCCGGCCAGCGGGTGCGCGCGGTCGGGGACGTGTTCACGATGACGCTGACCAAGGGCATGGTGAGGGAGAACCACGTTGTCGAGTTCGAGGAGGGCCGCCGGGTCGCCTGGCGGCCGGCGGAGCCCGGTGCCACACCTTTCGGGCACCTGTGGCGATGGGAGCTCGTGCCGCGCGACGACGGCAGCACGCTGGTGACCCACACCTACGACTGGACTCAGCTCACCGACGAGAGCCGGTTCCCGCGCGCCCGCTCCTGGCAGCCCGACAACCTGATGGCCTCGCTCGACCGGCTGGCCGACGTCGTACTGCAGGAACCATGAGCCTCCCGGCCCTGTTCGCCGGCATCTCGGTGGCCGACTACCCCGCGGCCCAGGAGTGGTACGCACGACTGTTCGGGCAGCCGCCGTCGTTCCAGCCGAATGACGTGGAGGCGGTCTGGGAGGTCGCACCCGGCCGCTCCGTCTACGTGGAGGAACGCCCGCAACACGCCGGACATGCGCTGGTGACCATGTTCGTCGACGACCTCTCAGAGCGGGTCGCGGCGATCACCGAGCGCGGCCTCGAGCCGCACCTCGACGAGACGTATGGCAACGGCGTCCGGAAGGTGACCTACCGCGACCCCGAGGGCAACGAGATCGGCTTCGGCGGCTAGTCGCACCGATCACGCGATGCCCAGGAACGGCCGCACCTCGACCCTGCGATTGCAGGCCTTGGACGCCTCGGCGGCTAGCGTGCGCGCCACGTCGAGGTCGGGAGCCTCGATGACCCAGAAGCCGGCGAGCCACTCCTTCGTCTCCACGAAGGGCCCGTCGGTGACCATCGCCTCGCCACCCCGGTTGTCGATGACGGTGGCCGCGCTCGGCGACCCGAGCCCGCCGGCGAAGACCCAATGACCCTCGGACACGAGCTGGTCGTTGAACACGTCGATGGCAGCCTGCTCGGCCGACGTGCCCGAGTTCGGCTGGTCGTCGATCACGGAAAACAGAAAGTGCATCCTCGGATCATCTCGCGTCAGGTGTGGGCGTCCGGCGCGGGCGACGGGCTGAATCCCAAAGTGGTACCGTATCGGTATGTCCACACAGATCGCCGTGCGCCTGCCGGACGACCTCGTCGCCTACGTCGACAGTCTGGTGAGAGAGGGCGCTGGGTCCCGTGCCGCGGTCGTGGCTCGCGCGCTGAATCTCTACCAGCAGCAGCTGAGGGGAGAGCGTGACGCCCGGATCCTCGAGGAGTCGGGGGACTACGACGACTTCGACGGTCTGGTTGGCCACACGTTGATCGACGACTGATGCGCGACATTCACATCGCGCACCTCGACAAGGCGCGCCCGGTCGTCGTCCTGACGCGCGAGCCGGTGCGTCCCGCCATGCGCCGCGTGACCATTGCCCCGATCACCACGACCATCAAGGGCCTCAGCACGGAGGTGTCGGTCGGACCTGCCAACGGGCTGGATCAGGCGTGCGTCGTCAGCTGCGACAACATCATCACGATCGACAAGGCCGCCCTGGGGCGCCACCTCGGATTCCTCTTCGAGCGTCAGGAGAGCGAGCTCATCGCCGCGATCGTCAGCGCCTTCGCGCTGCGCACGGACGACATCCCGGGGTAGGGACCACAATTCCGTATATTGACATAATGTCGCTTATCGGCGAACTTGGCGGAGGCGTGGGAGCTGCGTCGCAGCACCCGTTCCGGGACGCCGGTGAGGCATCGTTCTGAGTTCTGTGAGAGCGATTCTGAGCGAAGTGATCTGTCGAGAGCCGGCGTTCCACGCGCTCGGTGGCCCGCTGGATGCCCGTGGCCACTGGCTCGGGATCCCAGGGCCCGGCACACACGGTACGGATCCAGACCGATCGTGCGGCTCCATGGTCCGACGGTGAGTCTGGCTGAGATATGCGTTGACACGAATATGCGTGTCTGCGAATACTAGGGATCATGGATGCATTGCTGACCGCGCTGGCAGACCCGGCGCGCTGGCGGCTGGTCGGCTTGCTGGCCGAGCGGCCCCGCCCGGTCGGGGTGCTCGCCCAGCTCGCCGGGGCGAGGCAGCCGCAGACGACCAAGCACCTGCAGACCCTGGAGCGCGCGGGGGTCGTCTCGTCGCAGCGCTCCGGCCAGCGCCGGATCTACACGCTGCGCTCAGATCCCCTGCGGGAGCTGGCGGTCGCGCTGAACGCGCTCGCCGACACGGCGGACCAGCTCGGTGGCTCCCGGGAGACGTTCGAGCGCTACGGGCTCAGCGTCCAGGCGGAGCGGCTGGCGGCCGAGGAAGCCGGCTGGGCAGACGGGCGCACCTTCGAATTCCACCGGTCCCTTGCCGGCCCGCCCGAGATGGTCTGGCGCCACCTCACCGAGCCGTCGCTGCTCGCCGTCTGGTGGACTCCGGACGACCTGCGCGTCTCCGAGCTCGTCTTCGAGGCGCGACCGGGTGGGCGGATCGTCCTGGAGTACCGCGACGTCGAGGACGCCGACGGCTCCGACGTGGTCGTCGGGCGGGCGGAGGGAGTCGTCGACGACGTACGCCCGGGCGAACGCCTCGCCTACCGGTCCTCCCCCACGCTCCCCGACGGGGCCGCGGTGTTCACGTCCCGCGTCGACATGCGCCTCCGGCCCACCGAGACCGGCACAGATCTCGACGTCGGCTACCGCATCGCCGACAGCACGGTCGACTCCGCCGACTTCATCGCCGGCATCGAGATCGGCTTCGGGCAGAGCCTCGACAAGCTCGCGGCGACCATCGCCGCAGATCCACAGAGCACCCACACCGAAACAAGGAGCACGAAGTGACCGAGCAGACCGGCGGCCGCAGGGTCGTCGCCAACATCGCCCTCTCCCTCGACGGACGGTACGCCGCGCCGGACAACCCGGTCGACATGAGCTGGGTGGTCCCGTTCGCCACCACCGACGTCGCGCGTGACCACCTCACGAACCTCTGGCAGCCGGCCACCACGGGCGTGATGGGAAGGGTCAATGCCGAGGGCTTCCTCGGCTTCTGGCCCACGGTCATCGACATGGAAGGCGCCGACCCGCGCGACGTGGGCTTCGCGAAGTGGCTGGTGGACGTCGACAAGGTGGTCTTCTCCTCAAGCCTCGAAGAGGCGCCGTGGGAGCGCACCACCATCGTCGACAGGCCGCCCGCCGAGGCGGTCGCAGACCTCAGGGAGACCGAGGGCGGTGACATCTGGGTGCTCTCGAGCGCGAGCGTCATCAAGGCCCTGCTGGCGGCCGACCAGGTCGACCGCCTGGCCCTGGTGATTGCCCCGGTCTTCCTCGGTGGCGGTCCGCGCCTCTTCGACGACGGCCTCCCCGCGGGCCCGTGGACGCTGGCCAGCGAGGCCGCCGGCGACCACGGGACCCTCTGCCTGGTCTATGACCGGGTCCGCTGAGTCTCCGTCTCAGGTGCACTGAAGCGGCGCCGGCGCCGGCGCCGCGGTGCGACGACCGGTGCGTCAGGACGGGCGCTGAGGACGTGCTGCTGGGTGAGTTGCAGGGCCAGGTCGGCCATGACGGGTGCGTGGGACATGGTTCCTCCTTCGGTTGGTGTGGGTCGAGCAGTGCCGTCGGCTCAGGCGGCCGGGAGGTCGACGAGCCGGCGTTCGGGGGTCGCGTCGCAGCTGCTCGGCGCGTGACGCTCGCGGGCGAACCCCGCCGCGGCGACCACGACGCCCAGCGCGGCCAGGACGCCGATGAACGCGAAGGCACCGTGGAAGGCGTCCAGGCCGGACCCGGCCACGAGCACGGTCGAGACCACGGCCACCCCTGCGGCGCCGCCGACCTCGCGCATGGTCTCCACGAGCCCGGAGGCCAGGCCGGTCTCCGCCTCGGCGACGCCGGACAGGGCGCCGATCTGGAGGGCGGGGCCACAGAGGCCGAAGCCGATCCCGACGAGCAGGAACGCCGGCAGCAGGTCGACCACGTAGCTCGCCTCAGCGGGCACCCGGGTCAGCCAGAGTGTCCCGGCGGTGACGGCCGAGAGGCCGGTGATCAGCAGCCAGCGCACGTGCATGCGTGCGGCCAGCCGGGTGCCGGCCATGGCCGCCACGAACACGGTCATCGTGGTGGTGAGCCACGCGAGGCCGGTCCTCGTCGGTGAGTAGCCGAGGGCCTGCTGCATCAGGAGCGAGCCGATGAAGATGAAGGAGAGGAGAGCGGCGAACGCCAGGAACGCGGCGAGGTTCGCGGCGACGAGGCTGCGGTTCCTCAGGATGGCGGCCGGCACGAGGGGGGCTTCGGACCGGGCCTCGATCCGCACGAACGCCGCGAGGAGGACGGCGGCAGCCGCGAACAACACCAGCGCCGAGCCGGTGACCAGCCCGTGGTTGGCAGCGTGGTGCAGCGCAAAGACGAGCAGCAGCAGTCCACCCGTCACAGTGGTCGCCCCACTGAGGTCGAGCCGGTTGTCGCGGTCCTGGGGACGATCGGCCGCCAGGAACGCGAGGGCGAGCACGATGGCCAGAGTGCCGACGGGGACGTTGATGAAGAACGCCCAGCGCCAGCCGGGGCCGGCGGTCAGCAGGCCGCTGGCGACGACCCCGACAGAGCCGGCAACTCCGCCGACCGCGCCGAAGATGCCGAACGCGCGGTCGCGCTCGCGACCCTCCGCGAAGGTGACAGCCAGCAGTGACAGGGCCGCGGGTGCGACGAGTGCGGCACCGAATCCCTGCACGGCGCGGGCCGCGATGAGCAGGCCGGCGCCCTGCGCCGCCCCGGCCACGAACGACGCGGTCGTGAAGACGCCCAGTCCCGACACGAAGATCCGCCGACGCCCCAGGTGGTCGGTCAGTCTCCCGCCGAAGAGCAGGAACCCGCCGAGCACCAGGCCGTAGGCGACCACGACCCACTGCGACGCACTGGGAGTGACGCCGAGGTCGCGCTGGATGGATGGCACGGCGACGTTCACGATGGCGGTGTCGATCCCCACCATCGCCATGGCGGCGCACGCGAGGGTGAGCACGAGGGCCGGCCTGGTGGTGCTGGTCGTGTTGCTGAGGTTGTTGATGCGGGACATCAGCCGTTCCTCCGTCTGGTCGGTGTGTCCCACCGACGAAGGAGGCGACTTCAGATCGACATCGCAGCCAAGAAACTTGTTGAAGATCCGCGCGTGTCGCCGTCGACGAAGAGTTTGCGCAGGTCAGAGCCGGTGCAGGCGATCCGCGAGATATCGGCGCTCGGCATCGGAGGTGGCGAGCTCCAGAGCCTGCTCGTACGCCGCTCTGGCCTCCGCCGGGCGGCCCGCCCGGCGGAGCAGGTCGGCCCGGGTGGCGGGCAGCAGGTGGTAGCCGTCCAGCTGCCCGGACGCATCCAGCTCGTCGACGAGCTCCAGGCCGGCCGGGATGCCGTCCGCCATCGCCACTGCGACCGCCCGGTTGAGCTCCACCACCGGGGACGGCGCGACACGCGCCAGCTCCGCGTAGAGCGCGGCGATCTGGGGCCAGTCAGTGCTCGCCGCGTCGGCGGCCGTCGCGTGACAGGCCGCGATCGCCGCCTGGACCTGATACGGACCACTGCGTCGCAGGTCCAGCGCCTGGTCGAGCACGGCCACCCCGTCCGCGATCAGCTCACGGTCCCACCTGGACCGGTCCTGGTGCTCCAACGTGACCAGGACGCCGTCATCGGTGCGCGTGGCGCGCCGGGCTTCGTGCAGCAGCATCAACGCCCACAGGCCACGGGGCTCGGGCTCGTGCGGCATCAGCCCGGCGAGCACTCGCGCCAGGTGGATGGCCTCGGCGGTCAGCGCCCGTCGTTCGTCGTGTTCGTCGTAGCCCTCGTTGAAGATGAGGTAGAGCACCGCGAGGACGGCGGCCATCCGCTGCGGCATCACCTCGGCGGGCGGGACGCGGTAGGGGATCCCCGCCTCGGTGATCTTGCGCTTCGCCCGCACCAGCCGCTGCGCCATGGTGGGCTCGGGCACGAGGAACGCCCGGGCGATCTCGGCGGTGCTCAGGCCGGCGAGGGTCCGCAGCGTGAGCGCGACCCTGGCCTCGAACGGCAGCGCAGGGTGACAGCACGTGAAGATCAGGCGCAGGCGCTCGTCGGGGATCTCCCCCACCTGCGGTTCGTCCGGCTCCCGTCCCAGCACGGCGAGCTGGCGCAGCTTCGCGCGACCCGCCGCGTCACGACGCAGCCGGTCGGTGGCGCGGTTGCGAGCCGTGGTGGTGAGCCATGCACCGGGACGGTGCGGTACGCCGTCTCGCGGCCACGTCGAAAGGGCGGCCGCGAACGCCTCCTGGGTGCACTCCTCCGCCAGGTCCCAGTCGCCGGTCAGCCCGATCAGGGTCCCGACCAGCTGGCCCCACTCGTCCCGGTAGGCCGCCTCGACGGCGGCATGCACTTCATCGTCGGGAGCGGTCACTCCCAGACCGGACGGATCTCGACGACTCCCCGGCGCGCGTAGGGATGCTTCGACGCGATCTCGATCGCGTCGTCGAGGTTGGCGCACTCCAGGATCGTGATGCCGCCGACGAAGTCCTTGGTCTCGGCGAACGGTCCGTCGGTGACCAGGACCTCGCCCTCTCGGACCCGAACACTGGTCGCGTGTGACGAGGGCCGGAGCCGGGCGCCGCCCAGCGAGGTGCCTCGCTGGTCCATTGCCTTCTGGAACTCGTCATGGACGGGGTCGACGGCCAGCTCCGCGTGGCTGGGCGGATCCACCTCGTTGTCGCAGATCAGCAGCACGTACTTCATGGTCCCGAGTCTGTCAGCCCAGGCGGATCTCGGTGGCGCGCCTCTTCAGGCCGCCACCTTGCGGGGCCGGCCCGGTCCACGCTTGGTCGCAACGATCGAGCCGCCGATCAGGATCTCCCCACCCCACACTCCGTGCGGCTCACCACGCTCGAGTGCCGAGGTCAGGCACTCCTCCCGGATCGGGCAGTCCGCACAGAGCTTCTTGGCCAGGTCGAGCGCCAGACCATGGCTGGCGAAGAACAGCTCCGGCTGCTGTTGGCACGGGTACGGCGACACGACTGCGGACTCCCTCGGTCTTGGTGGTGGGCTACCTCAGACGCGTCGCCTGAGGTACCTCAAGACTCGGCGTCTGAGGTAGCCAGAGACATCGGGAGAAGTCCTTAGATTTGGTTCCAGATGTGGTCCCGGTCAGCCCGCGACGTACACCGCCAGGTGCTTGCCGGTCAGCGTCTTCTTGCTCTTCACCAGGTCGGCCGGGGTGCCCTCGAAGACGACCTTGCCGCCGTCGTGGCCGGCGCCGGGACCGAGGTCGACGATCCAGTCGGCGTGCGCCATCACCGCCTGGTGGTGCTCGATGACGATCACCGACTTCCCGGAGTCGACCAGCCGGTCGAGCAGGCCGAGCAGCTGCTCGACGTCCGCGAGGTGCAACCCCGTCGTCGGCTCGTCGAGGACGTAGACCTCGCCCTTCTCGGCCATCTGGGCCGCCAGCTTGAGCCGTTGCCGTTCGCCGCCCGACAGGGTGGTCAGCGGCTGGCCGAGACTGACATAACCGAGCCCCACGTCCGACAGCCGGGCCAGGACCTTGTGCGCCGGCGGGATCGACGCCTCGCCCTCGTCGAAGAACTCCAGGGCCTCGGCGACCGGCATCGCCAGCACCTCGGTGATGTCCTTGCCGCCGAAGGTGTACTCCAGCACGGCAGCCTGGAACCGCCTGCCCTCGCACTCCTCGCACGTCGACTCCACCGTGGCCATCACGCCCAGCTCGGTGAAGATGACCCCCGCGCCGTTGCAGGCGGGACACGCACCCTCGGAGTTGGCACTGAACAGCGCCGGCTTCACGCCGTTCTCCTTGGCGAACGCCTTGCGGATCGGCTCCAGCAGCCCGGTGTACGTCGCCGGGTTGCTGCGTCGGGAACCCTTGATCGCGCCCTGGTCGATCACCACGACGCCCTCGCGCCCAGCCACCGACCCCTGGACCAGCGAGCTCTTGCCGGAGCCGGCGACGCCGGTCAACACGCACAGCACGCCCAGCGGGAGGTCCACGTCGACCTTCTGCAGGTTGTGCGTGGACGCCTTTCGAACCTCGAGGGCGCCGTTCGGCGTGCGGGTCGACTCCTTCAGGGCGACCCGGTCGTCGAGGTGCTGCCCGGTGACGGTCTTGCTCCTGCGGAGCCCGTCGAAGGTGCCCTCGAAGACCACCTCGCCGCCCGCCGTACCGGCGCCGGGTCCGAGGTCGACGCAGTGGTCGGCGATCGCGATGGTCTCCGGCTTGTGCTCGACGACGAGCACGGTGTTGCCCTTGTCGCGCAGCTGCAGAAGCAGCTGGTTCATCCGCTCGATGTCGTGGGGGTGCAGGCCGATCGTCGGCTCGTCGAAGACATAGGTGACGTCGGTGAGCGACGAGCCGAGATGGCGGATCATCTTGGTGCGCTGGGCCTCTCCCCCGGACAGCGTGCCCGCCGGCCGGTCCAGGGACAGGTAGCCCAGCCCGATCTCCTCGAACGAGTCGACCAGGTGCTGGAGCCCGGCGAGCAGCGGCGCCACGCCCGGCTCCTTGACGCCCCGCAGCCAACCGGCCAGGTCGCTGATCTGCATGGCGCACACGTCGGCGATGTTCTTGCCGTTGATCTTGGACGACCGCGCCTCCTTGCTCAGCCGGGTGCCGTCGCAGTCGGGGCAGGTCGTGAACGTCACCGCGCGCTCGACGAACCGCCGGACGTGCGGCTGCATGGCCTCCACGTCCTTGGTCAGCATCGACTTCTGGACCTTGGTCAGCACGCCCTCGTAGGTGAGGTTGACCCCCTCGACCTTGATCTTCTCGGGCTCGCCGTAGAGGAGCTTCTGGTGCTCCTTCTTGGTGTACTTGGCGATCGGCTTGTCCATGTCCAGCCCGGCGCCGCTGAAGATGCGGCCGTACCAGCCGTCCATGCTGTAGCCCGGCACCAGCAGGGCGCCCTCGGCCAGCGACTTCGTCTCGTCGTAGATCGCTGTGAGGTCGAAGTCGTTGATCGCCCCCATGCCCTCGCAGGTCGGGCACATCCCGCCCAGGTAGACGGCCTTGCGAACAACATTGCGCTCGGTCCGCCCACCCTTCTCCGTGGACATCACTCCGCTGGCGACCCGCGTCGGGACGTTGAAGGAGAACGCCGTGGGGCCGCCGATGTGCGGCTTCCCGATCCGGCTGTAGAGGATCCGCAGCATGGCGTAGGCGTCGGTGGCGGTGCCCACGGTGGAGCGCGGGTTGGCGCCCATCCGTTCCTGGTCGACGATGATCGCCGTGGTCAGCCCCTCCAGGAAGTCGACCTCGGGCCGGCTCAGCGTCGGCATGAACCCCTGCACGAACGCGCTGTAGGTCTCGTTGATCATCCGTTGCGACTCGGCGGCGATGGTGCTGAACACCAGCGAGCTCTTGCCCGACCCCGAGACCCCGGTGAACGCCGTCAGCCGGCGCTTCGGGAGCTCGACGCTCACGTCCTTGAGGTTGTTCTCACGGGCGCCCTGGACGCGGATCAGGTCGTGGCTGTCGGCCGCCTGCGCCGCTGACGGCTTGGTCTTCGTCGCCATGGTGGTGCGGGTCTCCCTCGGTCGTCAGTACGTCAGTGCTCGCCCTAGCCTGCCGTGCTCTCCCAGGCGAAGCCGTCCGGGTCCGTGAACGCTCCGATGTCGCCGGTGACGACGATCCGGTGCGAACCCGCGCCTTCGACGTCGACCCCGGCATCCTTGGCGGCGGCCTTTCGTGGGTAGAGCGCGAGCTTGACGCCGGCACCCGGGGTGTCGAACTCGGCGTACTTGCTGCCGAAGCTCTTGCCCAGCGCGAGCCCGCGGTCGGCGTAGAACTGCTTGGTCGCCTTCAGGTCGTCGACGCCGAGCAGCAGCACGACCTCGTCGACCTCGCGGGTGGCGGGGCCGGTGTCCTTCTTGGACGACGAGGCGACCTTCCAGAGCGTCCCGTCCGGCGCCTGCACGACGCCGCCGTACCCCCAGAAGCTCTTCTTGACCGGCTTCACCTCGGTGGCGCCGGCGTCGAGCGCGCTGCGCACCAGGGCGTCGACCGTGCTCGGCTGGGAGACGACGAGCGAGATCGTGAAGCCACGGAAGCCGGAGGTGGGAGCCTGCGATTCCCGGACCGTGACGGTGTCGCCCAGGTCGAAGGCCTCCTTGTAGAACGCCTCGGCCGCCGTGGCGTCCTCTGCCTCGATGATGAGCGTTGCGATGCCAGTCATGTCACTTCACCTCGTCGATGCGGATCGTGTTGCCGGACGGGTCGCGGAAGGCGCAGTCCCGGCCGCCCCAGTGCTGGTTGGTCGGCTCCTGCATGACCTCGGCGTCGGTCGCCTGAAGTCGCTCGAAGAGAGAGTCCAGGTCCTTCGTGGCGAGCGTGAGCATCGCGTAGGTGCCCTTCGCCATCATCTCCGTGATGACACGACGCTCGTCGTCGGTGATGCCGGGGTCTGCACCCGGCGGGAACAGCACCAGGTTGACCTCGGGCTGGTCGGGCGGGCCGACGGTGAGCCAGTGCATGCCGTTGTAGCCGACGTCGTTGCGCAGCTCGAAGCCGAGCGTGTCGCAGTAGAAGGCGACCGCCGCGTCGCGGTCGTCGTGTGGGAGGAACGCGTTGTAGATCTTCAGGTCCATGACGAGAACGCTAGGAGACGTCTGCCGACCGTGCTTCTCGATTCCTGATCGATCCAGCCCTGATCGGTCTCGTTACCTGCTTGACCACGCAGGACGGCAATCCCGCCATTGCGTCGGCGGCCTGCTGCTTGTAGACGCTCGGCGGCACGCCCACGAGCTCGGTGAACCGGGTACTGAAGGTCCCCAGCGACTGGCAGCCGACCTCGAAGCAGACATCGGTCACGCTCAGGTCCCCGACCCGCAGGAGCCGCATCGCCCGCTCGATCCGCCGGGTCATCAGGTAGGAGTACGGCGACTCGCCGTACGCCTTCTTGAACTCGCGGCTCAGGTGGCCGGCGGACAGGTTCACCCCGTGCGCGAGCGCCTCCACATCCAGGGGCTGCGCGTAGTCGCGGTCGATCCGGTCCTTGACCCGGCGCAGCAGCCTGAGGTCCCGCAGCCGCTGTTCCTCCGCGGAGCCGTTGGTCACGTCCCTGATCGTGCCATGCCCGGGAAAGTCGTCAGAGAAATCCGGTCGGCACCGCTGATTCGTATCTGCATCGGGAGTCAGAACTCCTAACAAGTCACACGAACGGAAGGAGGCACGGCCATGTGGGACACCGTCCAGACCAACGAGACGCACCTGTCGCACGACTTGCCGTGCCTGCGGTGCGGCCACGCCCTGCACACCTTCCTGGCCTGCGGCGACAACTGCCCGTGTGAGCCGGTCGTGATGCCGGGCTCGCCTCTCGCCGCCTGACTCTCACTCCTCGAAGGCGGCCAGCCACTTCGAGAGCAGCCGCTCCAGGTCCTTCGCATCCTGCTTCGTCAGCGTCGCCATCAGCCGGTGCTCGTTGCCCATGTGCGCGGTGAACGCGTCGTCGATGACCCGCTTGCCCGCGTCCGTCAGCGCGATCACCCGGCCACGCTGGTCCTCGTCACTGACCCGGCGCGAGACCAGGCCGGCGGCCTCGAGCCGGTGGATGCGCTTCGTGGCCGCGCCGGTGGTCACCATCGTGTGCCGGGCCAGCTCCCCCGGCGCCAGCTCGTACGGCGCGCCTGCACGACGAAGCGCCGCCAGAACGTCGAACTCCCCCTCCCCCAGCCCGAACCGCCGGAACTCGACGTCCAGCTCGTCGCGCAGCCGGTCGGCCAGCCGGTGCAGCCGTCCGTAGAGCCCCTGTGGGGAGACGTCGAGGTCCGGGCGCTCCCGGCGCCACTGCTCCTGGATCCGTCCGACGTGATCGAGGTCATTGCTCATGGATGGAATATATCTTCCCGGGAAGGTATTATTGCTTCCATGGAAGCAAAATGGATCGCCGTCACGGCGTTCGCCCCCGTCGCGTGGGGCGCGAACTACGTCGTGACCCGGCAGCTGCTGCCGGCCGACGTACCCCTCTGGGGCTCGGCCCTGCGCGCACTTCCGGCGGGCCTGGTGCTCCTCGCGATCGCCCGCACCCTTCCGCGCGGGGTGTGGTGGTGGCGCTCGGCCGTGCTCGGGACCATGAACGTCGGCGCCTTCTTCCTGCTCGTGTACGTCGCCGCCCAGCTCCTCCCGTCGAGCGTCGCATCCTCCGTGATGGCGCTCGCGCCACTGGCCATGGCCGGTTTCGGCTGGCTGCTCGTGGCCGAGCGTCCCACTCCCCTGTTGCTGGTCGGATCCGTCGCCGGGATCGTCGGTGTGCTCCTCCTCGTCGGCGGCGCCAGCGGCACCATCGACGCGCTCGGTGTCGCGGCCTCGTTGGCCGCACTCGTGATGTCCTGCTGCGGTGCGGTGCTCACCAAGCGCTGGGCCGACGACCGCGCGCCGCTGCTCGCGATGACGGCCTGGCAGCTGGTCGCCGGCGGCGCCGTTCTCGCCGTGGCTGCCGCGGCGCTCGAAGGCCGGCCCCCGGCCATGGACACCGCATCGGCAGCGGGGTTCGCGTTCACCAGCCTCGTCGCCACCGCGGTGGCCTACCTGTGCTGGTTCGCCGGACTGGCCCGGCTCCGCGCGGCGACCGTCGGTGTCATCGGCCTGCTCAACCCGGTGACCGGCGTCCTGCTCGGCGCCCTCGTCGCCCAGGAACGGTTCACCCCCGCGCAGATAGCGGGCCTGGCCCTGGTCCTCGCCGGCATCCTGACCGCGTCGCAGTCCAGCACCAAGCGGCTCCCGGTACAGCCGGAGCCGGACTTGCTACCTTCCCCGGGCCAGGACCTGCCCGTGCTCGCCGGAGCGCGCTCCTGACGTAACCCGGAGAAGGAGCCCGATGACCACCACCGCGGAGCTCCAGCGCCGGACGCTGCGCGTGCTGGTGTTCGCCCAGGTCCTCAGCGGCGCCGGCCTCGCCGCGGGGATCACGGTCGGAGCCCTGCTCGCGCAGGACATGCTCGGCAGCACTGGACTGGCCGGCCTGCCGAGCGCGTTGTTCACGGCCGGCAGCGCGCTCACCGCGGTCGGGGTCGGCCGGATCTCTCAGTCACACGGTCGGCGGCCAGGCCTCGCCATCGGCTACGCCGTCGGCGCGGTGGGCAGTGTCGGAGTGGTGGTCGCGGCGGTCCTGGACAGCCCGCTGCTGCTGTTCGTCACGCTGTTCGTCTACGGCGCGGGCAGCGCGACCAACCTCCAGGCGCGGTACGCCGGCGCGGACCTCGCCGACCCGGAACACCGGGCGCGCGCGATCTCCACGGTGCTGGTTGCGACCACGCTCGGCGGAGTCGTCGGCCCACTGCTGGCCGCTCCCACCGGGAATCTTTTCCACCACATCGGCGTGCCCCACCTGGCCGGGCCGTTCCTGCTCGCCGGTGCGGCGTACGCAGCGGCCGCGGCGTTCCTCGCCACGAAGCTCCGCCCGGACCCGCTGTTGCACGCGCGCGATCTGGCGGCCACCGAGGCCGCAGCCACCGCTGCGGCGCCCGGTCCGGCGCCGGCAGCCGGACCCAGCGAGGTGAGCCACGGGATCGTCGTCGGCGTGCTGGTCATGGTCCTCACCCAAGTGGTGATGGTCGCGATCATGACGATGACGCCGGTGCACATGCACGACCACGGCCACGGCACGGGAGCCGCCGGCTTCGTCATCGCGCTGCACGTGGCCGCGATGTTCCTGCCCTCGCCGCTCACCGGTCGCCTGGTCGACAGGATCGGGCGAACCAGGATGGCGGCCGCCTCCGGGGGGACCCTGCTGCTCTCCGGACTGCTGGCCGCGTCTGCCCCCGACGACTCCGTGATCCTGCTGGCTCTCGCCCTGGCCCTGCTCGGCCTCGGCTGGAACTTCGGGCTCGTCTCCGGTACCGCGATCGTCACGGACGCCGTACCGCTGGAGACCCGCGCCCGCACCCAGGGCCTCGTCGACGTGTCGATCGCGATCTCCGGCACCGGGGCCGGGCTGATGTCGGGGGTCGTGGTCGACGTCTCCAGCTACTCCCTGCTGTCGCTGGGCGGTGGCCTCCTCGCGCTGGCGATCGTGCCCGCGATCGCCCTCACCGCCCGGTCGCGGGGCCCACTCGCGCCGGCCTGACAACCGGACGTCGATCGTCCGGGTCCGGTCCTAGGGTGTCGCCATGGCAACGGTTCGTGAGGGCAGCAGGGGTGCGTTGGTCGTCGTCGACGTGCAGGTCGGCGTCGTGGACACGGCGTGGGAGGCAGACCGCGTGGTCGGCAACATCGCCCGGGCCGTGGAGCGGGCTCGGGAGGCTGGGGTCCCGGTGGTCTGGGTCCAGCACCAGGACGAGGAGCTGGAGCCCGAGACTCCGTCCTGGCAGTGGGTGCCCGAGCTGGTGCCGGCCGAAGGCGAGAGCCTTGTGCCCAAGGAGTACAACTCCTCGTTCGAGAAGACCTCTCTCGACGACGAGCTCGCCCGGCTGGGCGTCTCCCACATCGCGCTCGCGGGCGCGGCGACCAACTGGTGCATCCGGGCCACGGCCTACGGCGCCCTCGAGCGCGGCTACGACCTGACCCTGGTCGGTGACGCTCACACCACCGGAGGCGACCAGGCCGCGGCCGTGGTGGACGACCTCAACACCGTGATGACCTGGGTGTCCTACGCCGACGTCAGCAATACGACGACTGCCGTCGAGGAGCTCGACTTCAGCACCCTGGCATGACCGTCGTCGACTTCGACCGGGTCGCCCACCTGATCCGGGTGCCTGTCCGGTTCGGCGACCCCCACCATGACGACGAGCTGCACTTCCTGGTCGACACCGGGATCGGCGTCACCGTCGTCAACGAGCGGGTTGCCGAGCGACCCGGCGTAGTCCGTCTCGACGAGTCCTATGCGGGTCGGCGGATGTCCGGTCAGCGGGTCGAGGCGCCCCTCGTCCGGCTACCCGTCCTCGCCATCGGCGACTACGTCATGGAGGGGCACGTCGCCGCCAGCGTCGACCTGGGCGACGCGTTCGACGGGATCCTGGCTCCGGGATTCTTCGCCGACCGGATCGTCACCACCGACTCGGTGGCCGAGACGTTCACCGTCCACGACGCCGGCGCGACGGTCGAAGGCAGCGAGGTGCCGCTCGAGATCCACCGCGACGGGCCGTCGGCCGACCCGTTCGCGGAGCTGGTCCTGCCCAGCGGACGGACGATCCCGGTCGAGGTGGACACCGGCTCGGACCGCCTGATCGTCGACACCCGGTTCATGGCCGAGTGCGGCCTCGAGGTCGGCGGCCCGGGTGTGAGCGCCCGCGAGGGCGTCGACGAGACCGGCAACTCCTACGTGCGGTACGACGCCATGCTGGCGGGCGGCGTACACCTCAAGGCAGCGCCCGAGACCGCCCAGGACGCGCCGAGGGTGATCTTCCAGGAGATCATCCACGACGGCCTGATCGGGTCGGAGTACCTCTACCGCTACCTGTTCTCCTTCGACCTCGCCGGCGAGCGGATGGTCCTGGGATCCCTCAGCGGCTCTCAAGAACGCTGAGGTCGCGCTCGGCGAACCGGTGGTGCCACCACTCCTCCGCCACCACCGCACGCAGGCAGCGCTGCACCGTGTAGGTGTCCGCCACCGGGTAGCCGGGGCCGGTCACCGTGGTCTCACCGGCCAGCAGACCGTCGTCCAGGTCGGCGAAGAACTCGCGGGCGATCCGCACCCGCTCCTCGCGCAGGCCCAGTACGAGGTCGAGCGACGGCCGGGCGGCGGCATCGTTGGGCACACCCTCGAGCGGCTCCATCTCGTCGTGCGGGAGGTCGAGCGGGTCGTAGGGCGCGGGCTCGTGGAGCACCGCCCGGCGCAGCCAGGCGTCGAAGACGAAGAGGGTGTGGCGCAGCGTCTCGACGAACGACCACTCGCCGTCGACCCGCTCGTGGACCAGCTCGCTCGGCAGGGCCCTGGCCCGGGCGATGGTGGCGGCCCACAGCTCCTCCAGCCGTGGCCACAGGTCGCGGTAGCCGTCGGCGTCGTCGGGCGGGAGCAGCGCGAACTCGGGGTGCCGCTGAGCGAGCTCGGCGCGCCACAACGGGACCAGGTCGACGCCGTTGTAGACGAGCTCGTCGATGTCGCCATCGAGGGCGAGCCGCGGCGCCCACGCGCCTCGGAAGGTTGCGCCCTCGAGCGCGACGTTGCGGAACACGGCCCTGCTGAGGTCGACGTCGTCGAAGACGGAGCCGGACAGGTCCTGGTTGCGGAACTCGGCCATGGCCCGAGCATGGCAGCGGACGCCGACATTCAGTGCCAGGGGTACCCCAGACACCGGGCATGGCCCGTTCGGACTACTCGTCGGCAGGACGATCAGTCCGAATGCTCACCGTTTGTGGAACATCGCAGTAAATGTGCGCACGAGCGAGGGCCCGGACTGGCACCGTCGAGTGATCAGCCCATCCGACAAGGAATGGCCCAGGAAGGAGGCGAAAGCCATGTGGGACACCGTGCAGGCCAGCAACACGCACCTCTCTCATGACATGCCGTGCCAGCGCTGCGGCCACGCCCCCCATACCTTCCTCGGGTGCGACGACGGCTGCGACTGCCAGCCCGCGCTGATGCCGGGCGAGTCGTACCTCGTCAACGCCTGAGCGACTGCTCCTCGATGATCCGCTCCACCTCGCGGATCGACTCCGATGTCGTGCGGTGCACCACGGCGTGCCACCCCGCCACGCGGGCCGCCTCGACGTGGCCCGGGACGTCATCGAGGAAGACGATCTCCCCGGGCCGTACGCCGAGCCGCTCGGCCGCCAGTCCGTAGATCCGCGGATCCGGCTTGCGCAGGCCGACCTCGTGGGAGTAGACGATGTCGTCGGTGACCTCCTCGAAGCCCCAGCACCGCTCGGCCTCGCGTGCGCCCGGTCCGGAGTTGGAGAGGATGCCGGTCTTGCGGGCCGGACGCTGGCCGGCGAACCAGTCGAAGAGCTCCTGGTCGAGCGTGCCGACGTACCACGTCCAGTAGTCGGCCATCAGCTCGTCGGCCTGCACCTCGCTCAGCGCGAGGTGCCGAAGCCAGTGCGCCCGCACCTGTGCCTCGCTCAGCTCGCCGATGCCCGCGTCGCCGGGCAAGCTCGCGGCGCCGTCGTGCACGGCCCCCGCCGGCAGCCCGTGCCGCCGCTCGAACGGCACCGGGAACACGGTGTCGTCGATGGTCTCCAGCACCGAGCCGATGTCGAGGACGACCGCTCGGATCATGACCCGATCACGCATGGCATCCTTGCACCGCGCTCCCCCGCCACGCCGCGCCCCTGTCTTGCTGTATCTCACATATGAGTTACCGTGGACGGCATGACTGAGGGCTACAAGGGTCGGATCGGGAGCATCATCCGCGACGCGCGCAAGCACCGTGGGCTGACCCAACAGCAGCTGGCGGAGCGGTTGAGCACGAGCCAGAGCGCGATCAACCGCATCGAGAAGGGGCACCAGAACCTGTCCCTCGACATGCTGGCCCGCATCGGCTCCGCGCTCGACTCCGAGATCGTGGCGCTCGGCGCAGGCCCCACCCACCTCCGGGTCACCGGCCCCACGCGGTTGTCGGGGTCGATCGATGTGAAGACGTCGAAGAACGCCGGGGTCGCGCTGCTGTGCGCCACTCTGCTCAACCGCGGCCGCACAACGCTGCGCAAGGTCGCGCGCATCGAAGAGGTCAACCGGCTGCTCGAGGTGCTCACCAGCATCGGCGTGCAGACCCGGTGGCTCAACGACGACAACGACCTCGAGATCGTGCCGCCCAAGCAGCTCAAGCTCGACGCGATCGACCAGACCGCCGCGCGGCGTACCCGCTCGATCATCATGTTCCTCGGCCCGCTGCTGCATCGTGAGGACGTCTTCGAGCTGCCGTACGCCGGCGGATGCAACCTCGGCACCCGCACCATCGAGCCGCACATGTACGCCCTGCGCCCCTTCGGCCTGGAGGTGAAGGCCACCGACGGCGAGTACCACGCCCAGGTCAACCGGGCGATCGAGCCGCAGGCACCGATCGTGCTCACCGAGCGCGGCGACACCGTCACCGAGAACGCATTGATGGCCGCCGCCCTGCACCCGGGCGTCACCGTCATCCGCAACGCGTCGTCCAACTACATGGTCCAGGACCTGTGCTTCTACCTGCAGAAGCTCGGCGTCACGGTCGACGGCGTCGGCACCACGACGCTGACCGTGACCGGACGCAACGTCATCGACGTGGACGTCGACTACGCACCCAGCGAGGACCCGATCGAGGCGATGTCGCTGCTCGCGGCCGCGATCGTCACGCAGTCCTCGATCACGATCCGCAGGGTGCCGATCGAGTTCCTCGAGATCGAGCTGGCCACCCTCGGTGAGATGGGCTTCAAGCACTCCCGCTCCGACGAGTACGACGCCCGCAACGGCCACACCCGCCTGGTCGACATCACCACGCAGCCCTCGGACCTGCACGCGCCGCTCGACAAGATCCACCCGATGCCCTTCCCGGGTCTCAACATCGACAACCTGCCGTTCTTCGCGGTGATCGCCGCAGTGGCAGAGGGCCAGACGCTGCTCCATGACTGGGTCTACGAGAACCGCGCCATCTACCTCACCGAGCTCAACAAGCTCGGTGGCCAGGTCAAGCTGCTCGACCCCCACCGCGTCATGATCGAGGGCCCCACCCACTTCTCCGGCGCCGAGATCGTCTGCCCGCCGGCGCTGCGCCCCGCGGTGGTCATCCTGCTGGCGATGCTGGCCTCGAAGGGCACCTCGGTGCTGCGGTCGACCTACGTCATCCACCGCGGCTACGAGGACCTGGCCGAGCGGCTCAACGAGCTCGGCGCCAACATCGAGCCCTTCAGAGATATCTGAATACCCCGGCGAGCTTCGACCTGGATGTCCCCGACGACGCGGGCTTCGCCCGCAGACGCCCTGCGCTCGCTGGGGCTCGCTCCGGGGCTGTCGTCGGGGCCACCAGGCCGATCGCCGGGCGCGGGCTTCGCCCGAAAACCGGGTCGCTTCGCTCCCGCCACGTGCCCGCGGACAGGGGCGGCAGGTAGCCGCCTACCTGCCTGAATAAGCAATGGGAGCGGTGGGAGCGCAGCGACCCGGTCTTTCGCGGGCGAAGCCCGCGCCCCCCGCGATCGGCTCCATGGCCGTGGCGACCGCGCCGAAGCGAGCGCAGCGAGCAGGCGCTCGCGAGCGCAGCGAGCTGTCGCCACGGACTGGGGGCCGAGACTCGCGGGGGTATTCAGAAGAGGGTTTCTACCCAGGCCTTGGCCGGTGGCTTGCCCGCCGGCGGGGTGGTCATGTCGGCGGTGATGCGCGGCATCGGCATCGTGTGCTGGCCGGCGTGGCGGTGCCAGTCCTGCTCGGCCTCGACCAGGCTGCCCAGGTCGGCGCGGCGCAGGAAGACGCCGTGCCCGTCGGGACAGGCGTTGACCTCGCCGTCGCCGAGGGGGCGGGGGTCCATGGTCGTTCCGCACACCGGGCAGTCGAGGGCAGCGTCTCCGTCCATGCCTCGACCGTAGCGCGCCCGCACGTCCTTGCCCCAGACGCACCCCGCCAGAGGTGTCGCTGGGCCATACTGCTCGCTGTGACGGCGCCGATGACGGGGTTCGCCTACCTCGACGAGGTGGCCGGCGACCCGGGCGGCGTACTGGCCTTCGCCCATCGCGGTGGCGCCTACCACCCGGAGATCGAGGGGCTCGAGAACACCATGGCGGCGTTCAAGCACGCCATCGCACTCGGCTATGACTACCTCGAGACCGACGTCCACGTGACCAGCGACGGCGTGCTGCTGGCCTTCCACGATGCCGTGCTCGACCGGGTGACCGACGTCGAGGGAGCGATAGCGGACCTCTCGTTCGAGGAGGTGCGCCAGGCGCTGGTCGGCGGCCGCGAGCAGGTGCCGACCCTGGCCCAGCTCTTCGACGAGTTCCCGCGGGCGCGCTTCAACATCGACCTCAAGTCGCAGGGCGCGGTGTCGGTGCTGGCCGAGTTCATCGAGCAGCGCGAGGCCTGGGACCGGGTGCTGGTGGGCTCGTTCAGCCCGCAGCGGCTCATCGAGTTCCGCCGGCTGACCGAGCACCGCGTCCCGACCTCCGCCACGCCGATCGAGGTCGTCATCTTCCGCTTCGTGCCAAGCGCGCGCGTGGCGGACTGGCTCACCCGCAGGCGGGTGGCCGCCCTCCAGATCCCGCACAAGCGCGGGCGCTGGACCATCGCCAGTCCCGGGCTGGTACGCCGTGCGCACGCGACGGGCAAGCATGTGCACGTCTGGACGGTCGACGACCCCGAGGAGATGAGGGAACTCCTCGATCGTGGCGTCGACGGCCTGTTCACCGACCGGACAGATCTGCTCAAGGACGTGCTCACCGAGCGCGGCCAATGGAGGGAATGAGCATGACGACCACCACTGGCGAGTTCGCGGACCTCGGGCCGCTCAACCGGGCCAACGAGCAGAAGGCCTGGTACTGGTACGACTGGGCCAACTCCGCCTACTACACGACGGTCCTGTCGGTGCTCTTCGCGCCGTACATGATCACCGTCGCCGGCCGAGCGGCCGGCTGCGGCGACGACGCGGACGACACGTGCAACAAGACGGTGAGCGTGCTGGGGCTGCACCTCGCCGCCGGCTCGTTGCCCTTCTACCTGACCAGCTTCGCCACCATCCTCAGCGCCGTCATCCTGCCCATCGTCGGCGCGATGGTGGACAGGTCGCCGCGCAAGAAGCTGCACATGGCCGGCTTCGCCTGGGCCGGCGCGTTCTTCGCGTCGCTGTTGTTCCTGATGAAGGGCGACAACTGGCAGCTGGCGGCGTTCGCGATCGTGATGAGTAGCGTGCTGGCCGGCTGCTCGCTCGTGAGCTACTACGCGATCCTCTGCGACATCTCCACAGAGGAGGAACGCGACCGCGTCTCCTCGCGCGGCTGGGCCTTCGGCTACCTCGGCGGCGGACTGTTGCTGCTCATCAACCTCGGCATCGTGCTCGGCCATGATGCCGTGGGCGTCGACAAGGAGCTGGCGGTCCGGATCTCTCTGCTCTCCGCGGCGATCTGGTGGGCGGGCTTCACGATCATCCCGTTCCTGCGGCTCCGCAACCGGGATCCGGTGCATGCGGTCGAGGCCACCGGGGGTCTGCTCCAACGCAGCTTCGGGCAGCTGTTCGCCACGCTCAAGGAGCTGCGCAACTACCCGATGACGCTGACCTTCCTGCTCGCCTATGTCTTCTACAACGACGGCATCCAGACGGTGATCTACGCCGCGTCGACGTACGGCTCCAAGGAGCTCAAGTTCGGCGACTCGGTGCTGATAGCGACCATCCTGCTCATCCAGTTCGTGGCCTTCGGCGGTGCGCTCTTCTTCGGCCGGCTGGCCGCGAAGTACGGCGCCTACCGCGCGATCCTCTGGGGCACTTTTGCCTGGATGGGGATCGTGGTCGTCGCGATGTTCCTGCCGGAGAAGAACGTCGCTCTCTTCCTGGCCGTCGGCATCGCGATCGGCGTGGTGCTCGGCGGCACCCAGGCTCTCTCGCGATCGTTCTTCAGCCTGCTCATCCCCCGCGGCCGCGAGGGTGAGTACTTCGCCCTCTACAACGCCTTCGAACGCGGTACGTCGTGGTTCGGCGTCCTGCTCTTCGGCGTGGTCTTCCAGGTCACCGGCTCCTACCGGCCCGCCATCGTCTCGCTGATCATCTTCTTCGTGCTCGGCGCGATCTTCCTGCTCCGGCTGGACCCGGAGCGCGGGATCGCCGAGGCCGGGAACTCGGTACCGGCCACTCTCTAGGCACTGCTTCTCGGCCGGCCCGGCGCGCCCGGGGCCGGCGTCCCTGGTCCGTCACAGGTGCCAAGCTAAACTTGGCGAGGTCTCGAGGAATACGGGAATCTTCGCGGGCTGGGTACCGTTATCTGCTCAGACGGCAATTTGTCAACGGGGACCTTGGCGAACCTTTGACCGGTTCAGACCGTCTCTCATGTTGTACGGGGAACACACCATCAGTTTGGAGGTGCCTTCATGGCGGAGCGCACGCTACGCGGGGCGCGGCTGGGAGGCCAGAGTTTCGAGGACGAGCGCGGCATCGAGTTCGCCGCGCGCCAGCAGGTCGGATATCGCTGTCCGCAGGGCCATGTTTTCGAGATCACCATGTCCATCGAGGCTGACATTCCGGCTGTCTGGGAGTGCCCGCGGTGCGGCGAGGAGGGCGAGAGCACGGCCGGCATCGAGCGTGAGGTGAAGGCCGAGAAGCCGGTCCGCACGCACTGGGACATGCTGCTCGAGCGTCGCTCGGAGAAGGAGCTCGAGGACATCCTCAAGGAGCGCCTGGAGCTGCTGCGCGGCGGCGAGATCGGACCCGCTCACCTGCACCGCGCCAACCAGAAGAAGCGCAAGGCCTCGGCCTGAGTCACCGGCGAGCTACTCGTCGACCACCTCGCCCCGGATCACCGGCCCGTCAGGGTCGGGACCGGGGCGTCGTGCTGTCTGGGGTCCGAGCACGACCAGCCGGCTGGCCACCACACCGGTGAGCAGCCGCCGGAACAGCGGCCGGGTGAAGGGCAGGATCATGAGCACCCCGAAGGCGTCGGTCACGAAGCCGGGTGCCAGCATCAGCGTGCCGCCGATCAGGATGAGCGCGCCGTCGGCGAGCTCCTTGGCCGGCATCCGGCCGCTGTCGAGCGCCTCGCGCAGAGCCCGCCAGGCGCGCGCCCCCTCGTGCCGGATCAGCCACGAGCCCAGGATGCTGTCGACGACCAGGAGCAGGATCGTCCACCACGGCCCGATCGCCTGACCGACCTGGATGATCACGTAGATCTCGATCAGGGGTACGCCGATGAACAGGATGAGCAGCAGCCATCCCAGCCCCGAACGACGACGACGCGCCATCAGTTCCTCCGAAGCGCGCGGCGCACCTGGTCGCGGCGCTCGCGGAGACCCCAGCGCGTGATCCGGCGCAGCGACTCGGTGGCCACGGCACCGCTCATCTTGGAGTCGCCCCGGACCCGCTCCACGAACTCGATGGGCACCTCGCGCACGGTGAGACCGGCCCGCAGGCAACGTGTCACCAGGTCGGTCTGGAACACGTAGCCCGTGGACTGGACCGAGGCAAGGTCGATCTTCTCCAGTGCGCTGCGCCGAAAGACCCGGAAGCCGGCCGTGGCGTCCTTGATCGCGATGCCGAGCAGCATCCGCACGTAGAGGTTGCCGCCCCGCGAGAGCGCCTCGCGGCGCAGGGGCCAGTTCACCACCGAGCCGCCGGGGATCCAGCGCGAGCCGATCACGAGGTCGGCGTCGAGCAGGGCCTCCAGCAGGCGGTGCAGCTGCTCGGGCTGGTGCGAGCCGTCGGCGTCCATCTCCCCCACGACGTCGTAGCCGGCGTCGAGCGCCCACGCGAACCCCGCGAGGTACGCCGCCCCGAGGCCGCCCTTGCCGGGCCGGTGCAGGACGTGGACGGCTGGGTCGGCCGCGGCCAGCTCGTCGGCGATGTCACCGGTGCCGTCCGGTGAGCTGTCGTCGACGACAAGGAGGTCGACCGATGGCTCCGCGGCACGGAGCCGGCCGACCAGCCAGGCCAGGTTGTCGACCTCGTTGAAGGTGGGCATGACCATGACGACGCGGCCCAGTGGGGACTCGGTCATGTCCCTCCCGTGGTCGACGGTTCGAGCTCGCGCACCGGCGTGCCTCCTGTGCCGCCGTCCTCCTGTCGGCTCCGACGATACGGGAGCAGGACGAGCATGACGCCGAGAACCGTCAGCCCGATCGCCACGCGCCCGCTCCAGGGTCCGATCCGCGTCGCCGGGGTCAGCTGGCTGGTGAGGCCGAGCCGCTCGACCAGCACCGCCCGGGTGCGCTTGTCTGCCGTGGCGATGACGTGGCCGTCGGGAGCGATGAGCCCGGAGACACCGTTCGTCGTCGCGACGGCGACCCAGCGGCCGGTCTCCATCGCGCGCAGCCGGGTGATCGCGAACTGCTGGTCGGTCTGGTCGGTGTGGATGAACGTGGCCTGGCTGCTCTGCACCACCAGCAGCTCGGCACCGTTGCGGAGCTGGGCCGTCAGACCGTCGTCGTAGGCGATGTCGAAGCAGATCGCGTCGGCGACCTTGACCCCGCCGACGTCGAGCGGCTCACGTCGCGTGCCACTCAGCATGTCGCGGCCCACCTCGCGGAGCCGGTCGAAGAAGTTGTACTTGGTGAAGACGGAGCGGAGCGGGATGTACTCGCCGAACGGCACCGGATGCCACTTGGTGTAGCGGTCGCCGGCGCCGGTCTGCGGGTCCCAGACGATCCCCTGGTTGAGGACCTGCTCGGTGCCCGGGCCGTCGACGATGGCGCCCACCAGGATCGGCACGCCGATGGCAGAGCTCGCGGTCAGGATCCCGGCGTTGGTCTCGGCGTCGTCGAAGGGGTCGACTGCCGTCGAGTTCTCCGGCCAGACGACAAGATCCGGCTGCGGGACGTCCCCGGCCGCCACCTGCCGGGCGAGGTCGACCGTGGCGTCGACATGGTTCTGCGTGACCTGGCGATAGTCGTAGAGGATGTCGTCCCCGTTGCCGGGTACGTCCCCCTGTACCGCAGCCACGGTGATCTCGCGATCGGCCTTGGCAGTCCAGGGCGCCAGGGCCGGGACGGCGAGGAGGGCCACCAGCCCGACCAGGGACAGGGCCGCCACCTTGCGACTCCCCTCGCCCACTACCGGGCCGCTGACCAGCCACGCCAGCAGCGCGCCGAACAGGGCGAGGAGGAAGCTGACGCCCACCGCGCCGGCGTACGGCAGCGCCTCTGCGACAGGAGTGTCCACGACTCCGAAGGCGAGCCGGCCCCACGGCATGCCGCCCAGGGGCCAGCCACTGCGCCACACCTCCATCGCGGTCCACGCCGCGGCGAACCACAGCGGCCAGAGCCGGTGCCGCTGGAGGATCGCCGAGAGCGCACCCGTCAGGCCGTAGAACAGGGTCTCCAGCGCCGACAGCACGAACCAGGCGGGGATCCCGACCGCGCGCATCCAGTAGATGTGGGTGAGGTAGAAGGCGGCGCCGAAGCAGAGGCCCACGACGAAGCCGCGTCGCATCGACAGTCCGCGGGTCGTCAGGACGAACCCGGCCACGGCCACCGGGATCAGCCAGGCAACCGCGACGGGTTCGAAGGCCAACGAGAGCACCAGCCCCGCGCACGCCGCGAGGAAGCCTCTCGACCTCAACACATACCAAGTGAAGCAGAAGGGTCGGAGGGGTCCCGCAACGCTTCGGTCCAGCCCGGTCCGTGACCGGCTGCCGCGGCCAGGCTGTTGTCTAAGGGGTGCGGGCCCCTCCGCGCCCGGCTCTCACGGAGAGCCCCAGAAAAAGCGTCGGGTCGTCGGGAGATGGCACCTCGCCCTCGAACCCGGCCACCCGAAAACCGGAGCCCATGCCGTGATCTGCATGAGCGGACTGCCGATACCCAACTCCCCCGCCGCCTTCCCGTCAACACCCCGCTGACCTGCGGTGATTCGAGTAAGTGCAGGTCAGCGGCCATGCCCCGTTCACACGGAGTTCACAAAAATTCTGCGGGATTTCTCGAGGCTGCGGCGTGTCACCGTCAGGACCAGACCAGTGAGCAGTGGTCTCTCAGCGAGCGGACGGGGGGACCACCACGGTCGCCGTCGCGGTGGTGGCGAGAAGCGGCTCGCCCAGCGGCGCCGCCGCACCCGGACGCTCCGGCGTCGGCTCCCCGCGGGCGACCACGTGAACAGTGAGGCCGATTGTGCGCGACCGGGTGCCGACCCGGGTCAGTGTGCACGCGATCTCGAGGACGTCGCCGGCGCGGACCGGGGCCAGGAACTGCACATCGGAGTACGACGCAAGCAGCCCCTCGTCGCCGTCGGTGCGAATGCACAGCTCGGTGGCCACGTCGCCGAACAGCTTCAGCGAATAGGCGCCGTCGACCAGGTTCCCGGCGTAGTGAGCGTCGGAGAACGGCACGTAGCGACGGTGCACCACGGTGGTGCCGACCCCGGGGGTGGTCATGCCGCCACCGTGGCCGGCGCCAGTCGGTGGACGATGAAGGACGCGACCTCACCGGGCGTCGTGCCCCGGCTGAAGACCCGGTCGACGCCGAGCTCGCCGGCCATCTTCTCGTCGAAGCGCGGCCCGCCGACGACGAGCAGCGGTCGCCGTTCGGCCGGGTAGGCCTCCCGGAACGCCGCCGACATCTCGCGGGTGTTGAGCAGGTGGGCGTCGCGCTGGGTGACCACCTGGGAGACCAGCACGGCGTCGGCCTTCTCGGCCCGGGCCCGCTCGACCAGCTGCGGCACCGACACCTGGGCACCGAGGTTCACGACCTTCAGCTCGCGGTAGTACTCGAGCCCCTTCTCCCCGGCGAACCCCTTGATGTTGAGGATCGCGTCGATGCCCACGGTGTGCGCGTCGGTGCCGATGCAGCCGCCGACGACCACCAGCCGGCGGCGCAGGGTGCGCTTCACCGCGGCGTTGACCTCCTTCGGCGTCAGCAGCGGGTAGTCCCGCTCGACCACCTCGACCTTGCTGGTGTCGACGAGGTGGTTCACCCGCCCGTAGACGACGAAGAACGTGAAGTCGGAACCCATCGGCTTGCTGTGCACGACCAGCGCCGGGTCCATGCCCATCTTGTTGGCGAGCTGGACCGCGGCGCCCTCGGCAACCTTGGAGAGGTCACCCTGTCCGTCGATGGGCAGCGTGAAGCTGAGCTGGACCATGCCGTCGCCGGTGGCGTCGCCGTACGGACGAACGATCGTCATCGTCGGGTCCTTTCTCCGTCGCTGGTTGAGGCAGGCGCGCCAGCGCCTGTCTCGAAACCTCCAAGCCTGCAGGGCGAACTCACGACAGCCATTGCGTCCCAGCACCGGGTTGCGAGGTTTCGAGACGCTCGCTGCGCGAGCTCCTCAACCACCGGTGGTCTCCAGGAGCTCGCTGGCCGGGTTGTAGTAGACGCTCGACTTCTTCGCGACGCCGTCGAGGCCGCGGCCGGCGTCGGCCGGGCGGCGCATCAGTCCGAACGTGCCGTCGGCGATGGCCTCGAGGAGGGTGTCGTCCACGATCGCCTCGAGGAGGTCGATCGTCTCGCCCAGCACCTGGCGGGCGCGGTTCGCGATGAAGCCGTCGGGCGCCGGTCGGAAGTCCTCGTGGAGGTCGCCGGTGGCCTCGAGCACGTAGCGCACGTTCTGCAGCGCGATGTCGCGGTCGGAGATCCAGGGCGTGACGACCGCCTCGGTCATCATGCCGACCAGGAGGATGCCCTGCCCGGTCAGCGAGCCGACCAGGTTGAAGAAGCCGTCGAGCAGGTTGCCCCGGAACACGTCGCCGGTCATGTGGCGGGTGGGCGGCATCCACTTCAGCGGCGCGTCGGGGAACAGCTCGCGGGCCAGGAGCGCGTGGGCGAGCTCCATCCGGAACGAGTTCGGGAGATCCGGGTCGATCTCGAACGCGTGGCCCAGCCCGAGCTGCCAGTTCTCGAGCCCGGCCTCCTTGGCGAAGTACTCGTTGAGCAGCTGGCTCGTCGTCACCGTGTGCGCTGCCTCGACGGCGTCGGCGGTGGTGAGGTAGTTGTCCTCGCCGGTGTTGATGATGATCCCGGCGCGGGCGTGGACCTGGCGGCTGAACCGCTGGTCCACGAAGGTGCGGATCGGGTTGATGTCGCGGAAGAGGATCCCGTACATCGAGTCGTTGAGCATCATGTCGAGCCGCTCGAGACCGGCAAGGGTCGCTATCTCGGGCATGCACAGGCCGGACGCGTAGTTGGTGAGCCGCACGTAGCGGCCGAGCTCGGCGCTCGACTCGTCGAGCGCCGCGCGCATCAGTCGGAAGTTCTCCTGGGTGGCGTAGGTGCCGGCGAACCCTTCCCGGGTCGCGCCCTCGGGCACGTAGTCGAGCAGGCTCTGGCCGGTCGACCGGATCACGGCGATCACGTCGGCGCCCTCGCGCGCGGCCTGCTGGGCCTGCGGGATGTCTTCCATGATGTCGCCGGTCGCGACGATCAGGTAGATCCACGGAGTGCGCGGGGCGTCCCCGTGCTTCTTGATCATCCGGTCCCGCTCCCGCCGGCGGGCCTCGATCCGCTTGAGACCCACCCCGACCTGCCGCCGCGCAGCCGAACGCGATCGTGTCGCGTCACGGCCCTCGGGAACCCGGAAGGTCACCGAGCCGGCGCCGGCCTTCTGCGCCAGCGTCGCCAGGTCCTCGGCCTCGCCGCGGACGAGGGCGTCCCAGACCGGGAGGGCCACGCCGTGCTCGAGCCCGACGTCCGCGCGTACGACGTCGAGGAGCCGGTTGGCCCACGGGATGCCGTCGCCGTCCGCGCCCTCGAGCCCGGCCATCCGCAGCGTCGCGCGTTCCACGCTGACCGTGGTGTGCCGCTTGGCCAGATCGACGATCGGCCTGCCGGCCTTGCGGGCCAGGGTGCGCGCCTTGCGGACGGTGACCCGGTCGAGGTCGAGCTTGCCCCTGCTCACGGCGCCACCGCGATCCGGCGCTCGAACAGGGCCCGGACACCAGGCTGTTCGCGGAGCAGCTGCATCGCGTAGTCGGCGTGGCCCGGCACGTAACCGTTGCCGACCAGCATCGTGACGTCGGCGGCCAGTCCCTCCGCACCCAACGCCGCCGACGAGAACGACGTCGCCATCGAGAAGAAGATGACCGTGCCCTTCGGTGAGGTGGCCAGGATCGCACCGCCCTCGCAGCCGGGCACGTCGACGCAGACCACGGTGACGTCGGCCGTCCCCCCGACGGCCGACACGACCGCGTCGCGCAGGCCGACCGGATCCCGAGCATCGGCGACCACCACGTCGTCGGCCAGGCCGGACTCCCTGAGGAGGGCGGCCTCGTTGTCAGTGGGCACCACACCCACGGTGCGCCGGGCACCCGCGTGGCGCGCAGCCGCAAGGCTCAACGAGCCGGACTTGCCGGCCCCGCCGATGACGGCGACGACGCCGTGCTCGTACTGCGCGACCACTCGGTGGGTGAGAGCCGGGGCCCCGCACACGTCCATCACCGCCAGGCTGAGGTCGGCCGGCAGGTCGTCGGGGATCCGGGCGGCGATCGAGCGGCCGAAGAGCACGGCGTACCCGTCGCACGGCACCTGTTCGGAGCGGCCGTCCCAGCGGGCCAGGCCGTCCTCGATGACGAGCGGGGTGAGGGTGAGCGAGACGAGCGTGGCGACACGGTCGCCGACCGCCAGGCCCAGGGGCGACTCGGGGCCGACCTCCTCGACGGTGCCGACGAGCATCCCGCCCGAGCCTGTCTCGGGGTTCTGCATCTTGCCGCGGGCGCTGACGATGTCGAGCACGCCGCGGCGTACGCCTTCACCGTCCTCATGGGTCCGCTCGAGCTGTCGGAACGAGGCGGCGTCGAGGTTGAGCCGCTCGACGCGGATCCGCACCTCGTCGGGCCAGAGCTCCTTGCGGGTGTCGAGCCGGTGGGCCGCCTGGGGCAGCACCACCCGGTCGTCCAGGACCCGGTGCAACCCGGTCGGATCGCTGGCGCGCACGAAGTTTCTCCTCAGTAACGTCAATATTGGCGGGACGATTTGCGGCCTGTCTTTGGACAGGCCGCAGATCCTCCACCTACAGTGGCACAGTGACCATTGAAACGTCCATCGGGCTCGGAACCGGTCAGCCCTATCCCTACCAGCGTGTCGAGCTGGTCGAGCCTGACTGGACACGCTTCCCAGGCTGGAAGGACGTCACCGCGGCCGACTGGGAGTCAGTCCAGTGGCAGCGGGCGCACTGCGTCAAGAACCTCAAGCAGCTGCGTGAGCTGCTCGGCGACCTCGTCGACGAGCGGTTCTACGCCGACCTCGAGCGCGACCAGGCCGAGCGCGCGACCATGTCGATGCTGGTCCCGCCGCAGATGATGAACACGATGGCCCCACACACGGAGCCGAACGGGCCGGGATCCCTGACCGACGCCTTCTACGCCGACCCGGTGCGCCACTACATGCTGCCGGTCTTCAGCGACCGCCGGACCGACTGGCCGTCGCACCCCCACGCCACGCGGGACTCGCTGCACGAGCACGACATGTGGGCCACCGAAGGGCTCACGCACCGCTACCCGACCAAGGTGCTGGCCGAGCTGCTGCCCACCTGCCCGCAGTACTGCGGTCACTGCACCCGGATGGACCTGGTCGGCAACTCCACGGCTGTCATCGACAAGCTGAAGTTCGTCGGCAAGCCCAACGACCGGCTCGGCGACATGCTCGACTACCTGCGCCGCTCCCCCGGCGTGCGCGACGTGGTGGTCTCCGGCGGCGACGTCGCCAACATGCCGTGGCCCCGGCTGGAGTCCTTCCTGACCGACGTGCTCGAGGTCGAGAACATCCGTGACATCCGACTGGCCACCAAGGCGCTGATGGGCCTTCCGCAGCACTGGCTCCAGCCCGAGGTCGTCGAGGGGATGACCCGGATCGGCACGATCGCCCGGCAACGCGGGGTCTCCATCGCGATCCACACGCACGTCAACCACGCCAACTCGGTCACGCCGTTGGTGGCGAAGGCGACCAGGACGATGCTCGACACCGGGATCCGCGACGTCCGCAACCAGGGCGTCATCCTCAACGGCGTCAACGCGGACCCGCACGCGCTGCTCGACCTGTGCTTCGCTCTGCTCGATGGCGCGCAGATCATGCCGTACTACTTCTACATGTGCGACATGATCCCGTTCTCGGAGCACTGGCGGGTCTCGGTCGCTGACGCCCAGCGGCTGCAGCACTCGATCATGGGCTACCTGCCCGGCTTCGCGACGCCACGGATCGTCTGCGACGTGCCGTTCGTGGGCAAGCGCTGGGTGCACCAGCTCGCGTCGTACGACACCGAGCGCGGCATCTCGCACTGGACCAAGAACTACCGCACCTCGATCGAGGCCGCGGACCCCGAGGCGCTGACCCGCACCTACGAGTACTACGACCCGATCCACACGCTGCCCGCCGAGGGGCAGGCGTGGTGGGCGGAGCACGCCTCCCTCGACGAGTCCGCACTGCGCGCCGCCGAGATGGCGGAGGCGTCGCGTCGTACGGCGGCACTCCAGGCGTACTGAGCCCGAACCGCCCGCAATGGCCCGGTCGGGCTATGTCCGGGTGGTGTGGGACTCCCTAGGTTCGTGCGATCAGGGAGGCCGCCCTGCGGTCTCGTCGGCGCCCCGAACCGCTGGGAGTCCAGCCATGACCCTTCCATCTCCCGCCCGCCGCACGCTCGGCGCTCTCGGTTCCGGGGTGCTCGCCCTCGCGGGCCTGGCTCTCACCGCCCACCCCGCTTCGGCCGCGCCCTGGAGCGGCACCCTCGGGCAGCAGACCAGCTTCACCAACGTCGGGGGCGGCTGCGCTGCCAGCAGCGGGGGGACCAGCGCACCGCTGGCCGTGGTGGCCAGCAACACACCCATGGCACTCAACCTGTCCAGCACCTCGAACGGCACCGGCCCGGTCGCCGGCGACACGACGGCGATGAGCGCAGCGGTCACCGGTTCGGTCCGGATCAACGAGTCGGCTGGCAGCGTCACCGACTTCGACCTGACGGCCAACCTGTCCGCCAGCGCCAACCGTGCCCTGGGGGGCGCGAGCGCCTGCAGCTCCACCTCCACGGCCGCCACCGTCGTGACTGGGACCTTCTCCACCGCGAGCGCCGGCCTCCTCGAGCTGGACTTCTCGAACCTCGGCACGGGCCACACCCAGCACAATGTGAACATCACCCGCAACACCCCTGCACCGGCCAGCGTCGGCATCCTCGTCAGCATTCACGAGTTCGGCCGGACGCACCGTTTGCTGGCGGTGCAGGCGGGCGGCTACACCATGACGGTGCAGCTGGTCGCTCAGGCCGCCGACACCAACTTGGCGGGTCAGCCCGGCCCGTCGGTCAACGTAAGGACCAATCTGCACGGGGCGTTCAGGCCGTTCGGAGTTGCCGAAGGGGCGTCCTCGGGTGCGGGATCGAAGTACCTGACCTTCTCCGACGGGCAGGCGTGCGCGTCGCACTCGGTGACCGCGGACTTCACGAGCAAGGCGGGCAAGAAGCCGAAGAAGGGCAAGAAGCCGGTCGTCAAGAAGGCGACGTTCTTCGTGAACGGCGCCAAGGTCAAGTCGGTCAAGAAGCCGAACAGGAAGACCCTCGTGACGCTGACCGGCCTGCCCGGTGACGACACCGTGGAGGTCTCCGCCCGGCTGAAGCTCCAGGCCAAGGGCAAGGGCACCGTGACGGTCGCGCGGACCTATCTGCCCTGTTCGTAGCCCGGTCGTCAGCCCCCGGTCACCGGGCGGTTCTCGTAGTACGTCGACAGCACGATCGTGGTCCGGGTCGAGACGTTGGCGGAGGCGCGGATGCGGGCCAGCAGCTCCTCGAGGTCGCTCGGCCGGGCCAGCCGGACCTTGAGGATGTAGGACTCGTCGCCGGCCACGGACCAGCACGACTCGATCTCGGGGATCCCCTCGACCCTGGCCGGTGAGTCGTCGGGCTCGGACGGGTCGATCGGACGGATGGAGATGAACGCCGTCAGCGGCAGCCCGATCTCGTCGTGGTTGACCGTGGCGCCGTATCCCAGGATCAGGCCGCGCTGCTCCAGCCGCTTCACCCGCTGGTGGACAGCGGAGGTGGACAGCCCGGTGGCCTTCCCGAGGTCGGTGAAGGACATCCGTCCGTCTGCCGCCAGCAGCTGAAGAATCTGCCGGTCGGTGGCCTCGAGCGTGGAGGACGTCATCGCTTTTCGGGGTCCCCGCGGCGTTGTTCGCCGGGGGAGCGCAGCGGCGGAGGCGAAGAACGCCGTGGGGTGCTCACGCGGGCAGGGTAGTCGGATCCTCTGACAGGATGCATCGGTGACCAGATCCGGGCCCAGGTTGATGCTCCTCGACTCCGCCTCGATGTACTTCCGGGCCTTCTTCGGAGTGCCCGAGATCTCCAACGACGAGGGCACGCCGGTCAACGCCGTCCGCGGCTTCATGGACTTCATCGCGCGGCTGGTCGGGCAGTACGACCCCGACCAGCTCGTCTGCTGCTGGGACAACGACTGGCGTCCCGCCTGGCGGGTCGAGCTGCTGCCGACGTACAAGACCCATCGCGTCGTGGCCGAACGGGCATCAGGGCCGGACATCGAGGAGGTGCCCGACCCGCTGGAGGTCCAGGTGCCGATCATCCTCGAGGTGCTCGACGCCTTCGGGATCACCGTGCGCGGTGCCGACGGCTACGAGGCGGACGACGTGATCGGGACGCTCTCGACGGGAGCGGCGGGCCCGGTCGACGTGGTCACCGGTGACCGGGACCTGTTCCAGGTGGTCGACGACGACGCCGGCGTCCGAGTCCTCTACATCGCCCGGGGTGTCGGCAACCATGAGCGCGTCGACAACGCGTGGATGCGAACGAAGTACGGCGTGGACGCCGCGCAGTACGCCGACTTCGCGACGCTGCGCGGCGACGCGTCGGACGGCCTGCCCGGCGTGGCCGGGATCGGCGAGAAGACCGCCGCCACCCTGCTGACCCGGTTCGGCGACATGGCCGGGATCATCGCGGCGGCCGGCGACCCTGACTCCGACCTCGGTCCGGGGCCACGCGGCAAGATCAAGGCCGCCGCGGACTACCTGTCGGTCGCCCCGCAGGTCGTGGCGGTGGCCCGCGACATCGACCTGGACCGCACGGGACTGGATCGGCCCGTCACGCCACGGGATCCCGACGCCGTGGCGGAGCTCGCCCAGCGCTACAACCTCGAGAGCCCGGCGGCACGCCTCGTAGGGGCCCTCATCAGGTGAGCCGTCCGCTACAGATCGTGCTCTCGCTCTTCGCGTGGTGGATTCTCGTCGTCGCCCCCGGTGTGCTCACGATCACCGGCGTGTTCGGGAAGGTCGCCGAGGAGACGGAGCTGGGCGGCTGGGTGTTCGGGGCGTGGATCGTCTTCTACCTCGCGCAGCTGGCCTGGGTGATGGTGGTGGTGCCCAAGGCCGCGGGACACACCCGCATGGGCTGGATCTTCATCGCCTCACTGCTGCCCTGGGCGGTCAGCTGGGCACCCGCGTACGGCTGGGGCTGGGGGCTGCTGTGGGTCGGCATCGCGGGTGCCATCACCTCGGCCATGATCATCCTGGCCCTGCGCGCCTTCACCCTCGAGACCCAGGGACGCCAGGTGACCGCGACGGTCGTGAAGGTGCTGCCCAACCGGATGAACGTCGTCATCAACAACGTCTATGTGCGCCGACGCGTGCTGCTGGAGATCCCGGGTGTCGGCGGCCAGCCGTACCAGGCGGTGCTCCCGATGCTCTGCGAGATCGGCACCACGCCCGACAACGGTGACGCGTTCCGGCTGCGCGTCGACCCGAAGAACCCCAAGCACTTCCCTCTCGAGCCGAGCCGTCGCGACGACTGACCAGCGTCCTCGTACGGTGGATGCATGTCCCGGATCGCAGTCGTCGGGGGCCACGGTCAGGTGGCCCGACATCTCCTCGTCGCGCTGCGCCGATCGGAGCACGACCCGGTCGCGCTGGTGCGGCGCGAGGAGTATCGCGCCGAGCTCGAGTCCCGTGGCGCCGAGGTGCGGCTGCTCGACATCGAGCGGGACGACGCCGCCGCGTTCGCCAGCGCCTTCGACGGGTCCGACGCGGTCGTCTTCGCAGCCGGTGGTGGGCCGGACGGCAATCGTGAGCGCAAGCGGACGGTGGATCTCGAGGGCTCGCTGAAGTCCATCGAGGGGGCGCTGAGAGCCGGGATCGACCGGTTCGTGCAGGTCTCGGCGATCAACGTCGACGCACCGCTCCCGGAGGGCACCGGCGACGTGTGGCGCGCGTACGTCGAGGCCAAGCGCGACGCCGACGCGGCCCTGCGCGCCAGCGACCTGGCGTGGACGATCATCAGGCCGGGCCGGCTCACGGACGACCCGGCGACGGGGCTGGTCTCTCTCGGTCCGGACGTCGGTCGCGGTGACGTCACTCGGGCCGACGTCGCGGCCGTGCTGGCGGCAGTGCTCGACGAGCCGGGCACGATCGGCATGCAGTGGAATCTCGTGAACGGCGACACACCGGTGGCAGACGCCGTCCGTCAGTCGTCGCCCAGCGCGGAGTAGGCGACCACGCCGCGACGTACGGCGGAGATGACCCCTCGGGCGTTGTCCCGCAGCGGCCCGTCGCCCGCCGCGTCCGCGACCTGACCGGCCAGGTCGAGGAGCTGCTTCATCCAGCGCACGAAGTCACCGGCTGCAAGCTCCACGACGTTGAGCACGTCGTCGAGCTCGTCGCCCTCGGCCCAGCGGTAGGCCGCCCAGGCGAAGCCCGCGTCAGGCTGGCGCAGGAAGTCGAGGTGGTGGTCGCGCTCGAGCGCTTCGAGCTGCCCCCAGAGCTTGACCATCTCCTTGATCACGTCACGCACCTGGCCGCCGGGCACCCGCGGCGGTGAGGCGTCGTCAGGACGGCGGGCCTCGAAGACCAGCACCGAGAGTGCCGCGGCAAGCTCGGGCACGCTCAGCCCGTCCCAGAGCCCCGTCCGCAGGCACTCGGCTGCGACCAGGTCGAGCTCGGAGTAGAGGCGCATCAGATGCCGGCCCTGCTCCGTGACCCGGACCTCCTTGCCCTCGCCCGTCAAGTAGCCGAGCGCTGTGAGCACCTCGCAGACCCGGTCGAACTGGCGGGCCACCGTGTTGGTACGGGTCTCGACCCGGCGGCGGAGCGTGGCGGCGTCGCGATCGAGCTTGAACCATCGCTGCGCCCACCGGTCGTGGTCCTCACGGTCAGGACACTGGTGGCACGGGTGCTGGCGCAGCTGGTCGCGCAGTCCCTGGATCTCGCGGTCGACCGCTGGGTCGAGGCCGCCCTTCAGGGGCTGCCGCTTGCCGGGTGGCGGGGGCGCCAGGTCATGGGTGCGGGTCCGCAGTGCGGAGGCCAGGTCGCGGCGCATCTGTGGGTTCCGGCCGTTGAAGGACTTCGGCACGCGTACGGTCCCCACCGACGCCACGGGCACCGGAAAGTCGATGAGCGCGAGCCGACGGGCCTGACGGTCGGCGGTGACGACGTAGGGCCGAGGGTTCACCGCGTCCCAGCTGGGGTCGATCACGACGGCGTAGCCGGCGAACTTGCCGGTCGGCACCTCGATGACATCGCCACGCCTCAGCAGCCGGAGCGACTCGATCGCCTCCTCGCGACGATCGGCGCGACGGGCCTTGCCGGCCCCCTTCTCGATGTCGGAGATCCGCCGCCGCAGGCCGGCGTAGTCCATGAAGTCCCCGAGCTCGCAGCGGGCGGACTCGGCGTACCCCTTCAGGGCCTCCTCCGCCTTGCGCAGCTGCCGGGCCAGCCCCACCACTGCCTTGTCGGCCTGGAACTGCGCGAACGACTGCTCGAGCAGCTCGCGGGACGTCTCGCGGCCGTACTGGTCGACCAGGTTGACCGCCATGTTGTACGACGGGCGGAAGGACGAGCGGAGCGGGTAGGTCCGGGTCGAGGCCAGGCCCGCCACCTCGCGGGGGTTCATGCCGGGCTGCCACAGCACGACGCCGTGCCCCTCGACGTCGAGGCCCCGGCGGCCGGCCCGGCCGGTGAGCTGGGTGTACTCCCCCGGGGTGATGTCCGCGTGCGTGTCGCCGTTCCACTTTGTGAGCTTCTCGATGACCACGGTGCGCGCCGGCATGTTGATGCCCAGCGCCAGGGTCTCGGTCGCGAAGACCACCTTGCACAGGCCTCGGACGTAGAGCTCCTCGACGATGTGCTTGAACGCCGGCAGCATCCCGGCGTGGTGCGCGGCGATGCCGCGGGTCAGGCCCTCGAGGAAGTCGTGGTAGCCGAGGACGTGCAGGTCCTCGTCCGGCAGGTCCTGGCGGGCCGCCTCGACGTACTCGTGGATCGTGTCCCGCTCCTCCGGGCTGGTCAGCCGGACACCGGCGTTCAGGCACTGCTGGACGGCGGCGTCACAGCCGACCCGGCTGAAGATGAAGACGATGGCCGGCAGCAGTCCCTCGCGATCGAGCCGCTCCACGACATCGGCCCGGCTGGGGATCCATACCCTGCGGCCGTTGCCGACGTTCCTTCCGTCCTTGGAGTACTTGGACTTGGAGGACCCTGGCTTGCCCTTGCGGGGCGAGCGACGGTCGCGCATCAGTCGGGTGCTGGCCCAGTCGTCG
Organism: uncultured Actinomycetota bacterium; assembly: GCA_963825455.1. Taxonomy (GTDB): domain Bacteria; phylum Actinomycetota; class Actinomycetes; order Propionibacteriales; family Nocardioidaceae; genus Nocardioides. Next base: position 170,649 of record CAWGTG010000015.1, on the reverse strand, counting down.
CGGGCGATCTTCATCAGCTCGCCGTTGACCGGGGCACCTTCCTTGACGAAGCCGGCGGCCGCGTCGACGTCGGACGATGCGAACAGGTCGAGCATCCGTCGCCCGACCATCACGTGCTGGTAGAGCGGGACCGGCCGGCGCTCCTCGACGATCGTCGTGGTCTCACCGCGGACCGTCTCGAGCCACTCGCCGAACTCCTCGGCGTTGCTGACCGTGGCGCTCAGGCTCACCACGGTGACCGACTCCGGGAGGTGGATCATGACCTCCTCCCACACCGCTCCGCGCGAGCGGTCGGCGAGGTAGTGGACCTCGTCCATCACCACGAAGCCGAGGCCCATGAGGGTCCGACTGCCGGCGTAGAGCATGTTGCGGAGCACCTCGGTGGTCATCACGACGACCGGCGCCTCGCCGTTGACGACGTTGTCGCCGGTCAGCAGTCCGACCTCGTCGGGACCGTAGCGGTCGACGAGGTCGTGGTACTTCTGGTTGCTCAGGGCCTTGATCGGCGTCGTGTAGAAGCACTTGCGGCCGGTCGCGAGCGCCAGATGGATGGCGAACTCCCCCACGACCGTCTTTCCTGAGCCCGTGGGTGCAGCGACAAGCACCCCGCGCCCGTCCTCGATCTCCTGGCAGGCGCGGAGCTGGAAGTCGTCGAGCGGGAAGTCGTAGAGGGCGCTGAAGTCGTGGACCACGGGATGGTCCTTGTTCTTCATGTGCGCCGCATACCTCTCCGACGGGGACAGCTCGTCGGTGCTCACTTCCCCCACACTACGGAACCGGTCCAGGGCTTCAGGTGTAGACGATCAAGGCCCCGGGAGCGCATTCCACGGTGAGGGGGAGATCACCGAACCGTTCACCGTCTGCGTACGTCGTGATTCCCGGCGAGGCCACGGTCACTGTGCGGACCAGGTGGTGCTCGTACTGCGGGTGCGTGATGTGGGTGCCCTTGAAGAGCTTGGGATAGGTGCGAACCAGCGAGCCGCGGCTCATCGGCTTGATCACGACCACGTCGAGCATGCCGTCATCGAGCAGGGCGCCCTCCGCGATCCGCAACCCGCCGCCGAACGAGGGTCCGTTCCCGACCGAGACCATCATCGCCTCGATGTTCAGCTGCTTCCCGTCGAGGTCGAGTGTGTAGTGCAGCGGCCGGAAGACTCGCAGCTCGGAGAGCGTGGCGATGTTGTAGCGCATCTGCCCCTTGGGCCAGGTCATCCGGTTGGCGCGTTCGTTGACGAGCGCGTCGAAGCCGGCGCACAGGACCGTCGCGAAGTACTTGGTCCCGCTCTTCGCGAGATCGACCTTCCTGGTGGTCCCCCTTATCACCGCGTCGGCTGCCAACACCGGGTCCTTGCGCGGAAGGTCGAAGTAGCGGGCCACGTCGTTCCCGGTGCCGGCGGGGATGATCCCGAGCACGGTGCCGGTATGAGCGACCGCCTGCACGCCCAGGTGCACCATGCCGTCCCCGCCGATCACGACCAGGGCGTCGACTCCGTCCTGCACGGCCGACCGGGCCAGGTCGAGCGCCTCGTCGGCATCCCGACCACTCAGGTCGAGCACGCTCAGCCCGGCGCCGCGGAGCCGCTCGAGCACGGCTGCTCGCGCCTTGGCCCCGCGCCCTTTGCCCGCTGTCGGATTGGTGAGCAGGGCGATCTCGCGGGCCACGCGCGCAGACTAGCGGTGTCCGTCGCTTGGTCGACTCAGCCGAGACCCAGCCTCACGGACCACACCGAGGGATCGGCGCCGACCGTCCGAACGACACGGGTGATGGCCTCGAGGGCTCGGTCGGCGGACCACGACGTGCCCGGGGCGGCCACGGTGGCGCGGCCTTCCCGGGTCAGCAGCAGCACCTGCCCGTGCCGCCACGCCTGGTGGACGCGGGTACGGGTGGTTTCTTCGAGCACCGGAGCGGGGAAGGCCTGGTCGACGGCGAGCAGGTCGCACGGGATCACCTGGTCCGGGGTGCCGGTCAGGTGGCCGGTGACGAGATGGCCGCTCAGACCCTGCTCGGACGCCCAGACGACCGGTCCGTCTCCCAGCCAGTCGGGCAGGTCGAACGGGTCCAGTTCGGCGACCGGCGGCGAGGTCACAGCGGCGAGACCTCGTCGTCCGTCCACTGGTCGGCCGAGTCGCCACCACGCCCTCGGGCCCGGTCGACGAGACGTGCGATCACCTCGGCGATCAGGAACAGCACCAGCATCGGCACCGCGAGGAAGAGCATCGAGAAAGGGTCGGTCGACGGCGTCGCCACGGCCGCGAACACGAACGTGCCGATGACGATCCACGGGCGGTAGCGGCCCAGCGCCTTGCCGGACACGACTCCGGCCAGGTTGAGCATCACCACGAACAGCGGTATCTCGAACGCGATGCCGAAGACCAGGAACATCCGGGTGATGAACGAGAAGAACCGGCCGAAGTCGACGAGGTTGGTGGCGTCGGCCGGGGTGAACCCGATCAGCACCTCGATCGCCTTCGGCAGCACGAAGTACGCCGTCGCGACGCCCGCGAAGAACAGCGGGCCGGCGATCGCGGCGAAGACCCGGCTCCACTTCCGCTCGCTCGGGTGCAGCCCGGGCAGGATGAACGCCCAGATCTGGTAGAGCCAGTACGGCGCCGAGGCGATGACCGAGAAGACACCACAGAGCTTCAGCTGGAGCAGCAGGGGCCCGGTGACGTCGTTGACGACGATCTGGGTCTCGACCCTGCCCTCGAGCCGGTCCACGGCGTCGTCGTAAGGGACGCGGATCAGGTCGGAGAGCTGGTCGTAGAAGAACAACGAGATGCCGAAGATGACGATCAGCACGATCACGGACCGGATCAGCCGGGCGCGCAGCTCACGGAGGTGGTCGGACAGCGCCATGCGGCCGTCCGGACCGACAGGGTGATGGGGGCTGCCCCTGAGGAGGCCGGCCAGGCGCTTGATCAAGGGGAGGGTGGATCAGGCGGTGTCGCCGCGGTTCATCCGCTCGGCCTCGGCGTCGAGCTCGGCCTGGCGCTGCGCGAGATCACGCTGCTTGGCCTCGAGCTCCAGCTGCGCCTGGGTCTTGGCGGGGTCGGCCTGCGTGTCGTCCTCGTCGTCGTCGTCCATCAGGCCCTTGGTCTCGGCCTTGAAGATCCGGAGTGCGCGGCCGCTTCCACGGGCCAGCTCGGGAAGCTTGGCAGCGCCGAAGAGCAGAATGAGGACGGCCAGGATGATGAGTAGCTCGGGAGTCCCGAGTCCTCCGATGGCGAGCGCTGTCATGAGGTCCTCACATGGTCGGTGCAGAGATCTTCAGCGTACCCGTCGGTCAGCCGTAGAGGCTGATCGCCCGCTGTGCGGCGGCCATGAACGTTTCGGCGTATGCCGGCGGTGATACGACCGTCGCGTGCGGGGCCAGCCGCAGCATCAGCCGGGTCAGCCAGCGCTCGTCGGCGACGAGCAGCACAACCTCCATTCGGTCCTGGCCGACCTCGCGGATTTCCTCTACCGGGTAGTACGACGTCATCCAGCGCGCCTCTGGCTCGAGAAGGAGCGTGACGGGGGTGACGTCGGTGGACTGACTGAAGATGCCGTCGCCCAGGTCTCGCGGCCCCTCCTGGGGCGTTTCGATCGGATCGTCAAGGACTTCGGCACGGTCGATCCGGTCCAGCCGGAACAGCCGTGGCGCCTCAGCGCTGTGACACCAGGCGTCGAGGTACAGGTTCCCCTCCGCGGTCACCACTCCGCGCGGGTCGACCACCCGGTCGGACTGTTCGTCGCGGCTCGGTACGTAGTAGCTCAGCCGTACCTGCCGACCGCGCTCCGCCGCAGTCTGGAGCTGGCTGGCGAGCAGGGCCAGGTCGGTGTCGGCGGCACCGTCGCCGGGGTCGATCTGCGCCGCGGCGCTGCCCTGTGCCGATCCTTGGGCGGCCGCCGCCTCCAGCTTGGCCAGCGCCCGGTCGACCACTTCCCGGGTGTCGTCCTTGGCGCCGTTGCGCAGGGCCCGCAGCGCGACGATGACCGCCGACGCCTCGGTCGCGCTGAGCCGCAGCGGGCGGGACAGGTAGTCGGCGTTGGACACCTTGATCACGCCGTCGGCCCGGAGGCCGTCGGGACCCTCGAGCGCGTCGATGTCGACGTCGATGAGGTCGTCGGGGTAGCCACCCGGCAGGCCGCACATGAAGAGGACCTTGAGGTCGTCGAACAGCCGATCCGGTTCGACGCCGAGCGCCCGAGCCGCCTCGTCGAGCCGCACCTCGCCGTGCGCGTGCAGGTACGGCACCAGGGTCAGCAGGCGCGCGACCTGGTCCTTGGCGCTGGCCGGGGCGTTCACTCGGGCTCCTCGGGACCGCCGACGGCGGCCCGGAGCCGGCGTACGACGCGGTCCCGGAGCTGGGCCGGCTCCTCCACGTAGACGTCGGCGCCATAGCCGAGCACCTCGTCGGCAAGCCCCACCGAGCCCCGTTCGAGCACCAGCCGGTCCCAGGTCGAGTCGGCGTCCGGGCCGGCGACACCTTCCTCGACCCGGTCCGCACCACGGCGCAGCGTGTGGCCGGCGCCCTTGCGCACCAGCAGCACGACACGCTCGGTCGACGGCTCGGGTGCCAGTCGCCGCGCCACCTCGCTCACGTCGGTGCCGGGCGGGATCTCGTAGGAGCCGGGCGGGCCCGCCTTGGTCGCGCGCCCCTGGACCCGCGAGAGGCGGAAGATCCGCTCCGCGTCCCGATCGGCGTCGAACCCCACGACGTACCAGCGGCCGGAGTAACGGGCCACCCCCCACGGCTGCAGGTGGCGGGTGCGCACCTCGGTGTCTCCCGAGCGGACGTAGTCGAACACGACCGGCGTGCGCTCCTGGGTGGCCTCCCAGAACACGTCGAACGACGGCTCGTCAGCGGTCAGCCGCGGCTCGACGATGTCGAGGGCGGTCAGGTCCACGTCGACGCCCAGCGCAGTGAGCTTGCGGACCGCCTCGGTGGTGGCCTCGGCCAGGCGCGCGTGCTGCCAGACCTTCGTGGCCAGGCCGACCACAGCGGCCTCGTCGGCGGTCAGGCTGATGTCGGGCAGCGCGAACTCGTCGGGCCGGATCCGGTAGCCCGGCTCGTCGTCGAAGAAGGCATCCATCTGGCCGACCTCGATCGGGACGCCCAGGCTGCGCAGCTCGTCCTTGTCGCGCTCGAACATCTTCTCGAACGCGTCCGGCGTGGAGTCGGGGTAGAGGATCTCCCGGATCCGCTCCTTGGCGACGTAGTGCCGCTGCACCAGGAGCATGATCAGCAGATTGAGCAGTCGCTCGCTCTTGCCCGCCGCCATGCCCCCGATCCTGCCATCCCGTCAGGCGGCGGCGAGGATGTCGATCATGAACACCAGGGTGGCGTCCTTCGGGATGCCGCTGTCCGGGCTGCCTTCGGCGCCGTAGCCGAGCTCCGAGGGGATCTCTAGCACCACCCGCGACCCGACGGGGACGCCGTCGAGACCCTGGTCCCAGCCCTTGATGACCGCGCCGGTCCCGATGCTGAACGTCGTCGGCGCGCCCTGGCCGCTGTCGCCGAAGTTCTCGTCGAACGGCTTGTCCTCGCCGAACGCCTGGCCGAGGTAGCGGACCGCTATGGTCTGGCCCTTCTTCACCCGCGGGCCGGTGCCCTTGATCAGCTGCACCCTGCGCAGGTCGTCGGTGGGCTCGGGTGTACCGGTGAAGTCGAACGACTTGATGACGCCGTCCCTGAACTTCGGCTTCGGCATCCACTCGGGGTCGGGCGACTCCTCACCCTCCGGCTTGTCCAGCACCTTGGACACCAGGTCGATCACCACGAGGACGGTGTCCTTGTTGGCGATTCCGAGCTGGGAGTTCCCGGCCTCGCCGAACGCCTCCTTGGCCGACGCGGTGACCGCGATCCGCGAGCCGACCTTGGCGTCGCGGATGCCCGCGAGGAACTCCGGGAGCTGGTTGTTGACCGTGAGCAGCTCGGCCTTCTTCTCGTCGTAGGTCGAGAACGCCGTCTCCTGCGAGTAGCCGTTGCCTATCCACAGGTGCGCCAGGACGTCGTCCTGGCCCTTCAGCTCCTCGCCGTCGCCCTCGGTGATGGTCTCGGACTCGACCTTGCCGGCCTTCATCGAGCCCTTCCACTTCACGTCAGGTGCCGTGCCGACGTCGCCGGCGATCGTGACGGCGTCCAGCCGGTCGAAGGACGTGCCGCCGAGGAACGGGTCCTCCGACGAGGTGTCGTCTCCGCACGCCGTCAGGAACAGCGCGCCGCAGGCGAGCAGCGCGGGGACCAGGGTCAGATTCTTGGGGCGACGTCGACGCAGGGAAAGCACGGGCGGAACCCTAACCGGCGAGGCTGAGAGATCTCACATCGCCCGAGGGGGTCACATCCCGTCGATGAGCCGCTGGACCCGCTCGTCGTAGGCGCGGAACGGGTCCTTGCACAGCACGGTCCGCTGCGCCTGGTCGTTGAGCTTCAGGTGGACCCAGTCGACCGTGAAGTCACGTCGACGCTCCTGGGCGCGGCGGATGAACTCACCGCGCAGCCTGGCTCGGGTGTTCTGCGGCGGCACCGACTTGGCCTCGAAGATCTTCAGGTCCGTGGTGACCCGGGCGACGGCACCCCGGCGCTCGAGCAGGTAGTAGAGACCCCGGCCGCGGTGGATGTCGTGGTAGGCCAGGTCGAGCTGGGCGATGCGAGCGTGCCCCAGCGGGAGGCCGTGCTTGGCCCGGTAGCGGTCGATGAGCTTCCACTTGATGACCCAGTCGATCTCCCGGTCGACCAGTCCGAGGTCGTCGGACTCGACCGCCTTGAGGCCGCGCTCCCACAGGTCGAGCGCCATCTCTATCGTCGGAGTGCTGATCTGCCGGCGATCCACGAAGTCCCTGGCCTTGCCGAGGTACTCGCCCTGGATCTCCAGGGCCGAGGCCTCGCGGCCGTTCGCGAGGCGGACCTTGCGCCGACCGGTGACGTCGTGGCTGATCTCGCGGATCGCGCGGATCGGGTTCTCCATCGTGAGGTCGCGCATCACGACGCCCTCCTCGATCATCCGGAGGACCAGGTCGCAGGAGGCCACCTTGAGCAGCGTGGTGGTCTCGCTCATGTTGGAGTCGCCGACGATCACGTGCAGCCTGCGGTACTTCTCCGCGTCCGCGTGCGGCTCGTCGCGGGTGTTGATGATCGGACGCGATCGGGTGGTGGCGCTGGAGACGCCCTCCCAGATGTGCTCGGCGCGCTGAGAGACGCTGTACGACGCACCGCGCGGTGTCTGGGTGATCTTGCCGGCGCCCACCACGATCTGCCGGGTCACCAGGAACGGGATCAGCACGTCGGCCAGGCGGCTGAACTCGCCCGCCCGGCCCACCAGGTAGTTCTCGTGACAGCCGTAGGAGTTGCCGGCGGAGTCGGTGTTGTTCTTGAACAGGTAGATCTCGCCGGCGATGCCCTCGTCGTGCAGCCGTTGCTCGGCGTCGAGGAGCAGTCCCTCGAGGACGCGCTCCCCCGCCTTGTCGTGGGTGACCAGCTCGACGACGTCGTCGCACTCCGGGGTGGCGTACTCCGGGTGGCTGCCGACGTCGAGGTAGAGCCGGGCACCGTTGCGCAGGAAGACGTTGCTGCTGCGGCCCCAGCTGACGACCTTGCGGAACAGGTAGCGGGCCACCTCGTCAGGGCTCAGCCGACGCTGGCCCTTGAACGTGCACGTGACGCCGTACTCGTTCTCGATGCCGAAGATCCGCCGGTCCACACCCCAACCCTACGGGTCGAGCGGGTCCACGGACGGGCTTCGCCGCGCCTGGGAGGCTCCTAGACCGGCTTGTCGTCCGTGCCTTCCTCGCCCGGCGGCGGCGGGGCCACCGGCGGGAGGTCGTCCTGGACCGGGTCCGGCAGGGGCGGCGCGTCGCCGCTCACCTGGTCCGTCGGGTCCTTGGGGTCGTCGGGATCCGCATCGGTGGCGGCCGTGCCGGGCGGGTGCTCGGCACCCTCCTCGACGGGGTTGGAGGTCGTGGGACCGCGGTCACCGAGCATGGAGTCGAGCCGGCTCGGCCGCAGCCTGCTGAACTTCCGGGGCTGGCTGCGGGTCCGGTCGAGCACCGCCACCTCGAGGTCCTTGACCGGGATCACCCGGTCGTCGGGCTCGCCGCGCTCGTTGGTCGAGCGACCGAGGGCGGCGACCGCGAGCGTCAGCGCCTCGGTGAGCGAGGCCCCCTCCTGGTAGTGCTCGGACAGGTAGCCCGACACGACGTCGGCGGCACCGCCGATCACGCCGTACCCGTGCTCGTCGGCGACCTGCCCGTCGTAGGTGAGCCGGTAGATCTGGTCCTCCGACGCGGCATCACCGATCTCGGCGACGAAGATCTCCACCTCGTAGGGCTTCTCGCCCCCGCTGGAGAAGATAGTGCCGAGGGTCTGGGCGTAGGCGTTGGCGAGCCCGCGGGCGGTGACGTCGCGGCGGTCGTAGGCGTAGCCCCGCATGTCGGCGAGGCGTACGCCCGCGATCCGGAGGTTCTCGAACTCGTTGTAGCGGCCGACCGCCGCGAACGCGATCCGGTCGTAGATCTCGGAGACCTTGTGCAGCGCCTGCGAGACATTTTCCGAGGCGAGCAGGATGCCGTCGGCGTACTGGACCGCGACCATCGAGCGGCCCCGCCCGATGCCCTTGCGGGCGAAGTCGGCCCGGTCCTTCATCAGCTGCTCGGGCGAGACGTAGAACGGCATGCTCACGAGGCGCCACCTCCGGTCAGCGGGGCCCCGGGTCCGTCGGGTCGGGTCATCCGCGCCGCGATCACCCGGTCGGCGATCTCGGCGACCTCGTCGTCGGGGATCCGGCGGCCGCCCTCGACGGTGATCACCTGGACCACCGGGAAGATCCGGCGGGTCAGGTCGGGCCCGCCCGTGGCCGAGTCGTCGTCCGCGGCGTCGTAGAGCGCCTGGACGACCACCTCGATCGCTCCCCCGAGGTCGAGGTCGTCGCGGTAGAGCTTCTTGAGCGCGCCGCGCGCGAACATCGAGCCCGAGCCGACCGAGTGGAAGGCGGTCTCCTCGTAGCGGCCGCCGGTCACGTCGTAGCTGAAGATCCGGCCGAAGCCGGCGTCGGTGTCGTAGCCGGCGAACAGCGGCACGACGGCCAGCCCCTGCATGGCCATGGCCAGGTTGCCGCGGATCAGTGCCGAGAGCCGGTTGGCCTTGCCGTCCATCGAGAGCGTGATGCCCTCGATCTTCTCGTAGTGCTCGAGCTCGGTCTGGAACAGCCGGACCATCTCGACCGCGACACCCGCGGTGCCGGCGATGCCGACGGCGGAGAACTCGTCGGCCGGGAAGACCTTCTCGATGTCGCGCTGGGCGATGACGTTGCCCATGGTGGCGCGGCGGTCGCCGGCCATCACCACACCGCCCGGGAAGGTCGCCGCGACGATCGTGGTGCCGTGCGGGGCGAGGTCGCCGGCATGGCCCTGGGGCACGGCGCGCCGGGACGGCAACAGGTCAGGCGCCTGCTCGGCGAGGAAGTCGGCGAAGGAGGAGACGCCGGGCTGGAGGAAGGCAGCGGGCAGGCGCGGCTGGTGGCTCACTCGCCGCCCTTCTGGATGAACGACTTCACGAAGTCCTCGGCGTTCGTCTCCAGCACGTCGTCGATCTCGTCGAGGATGGCGTCGACGTCGTCGTCGAGGGCTTCCTTGCGTTCCGCGACGTCGCTCTCGGTGACCTCTTCGGTGGACTCCTCCACCTCCGACGCCTTGCGCGGCTGCTTCTGCTCCTGGGCCATGCCGAAACCCTAGCCGCCAGACGGTCGGAGCGAGGCGAGCCCGCGCTGGGAGCCGCCTACCGCGTGAGCTCGGCCACCAGCGCCTCGGCCGTGTCGGAGCGGTCGAGCAGCGCGCCGACGTGCGCCTTGCTCCCGCGCAGCGGATCGATGGTCGGCACGCGCTGCAGCGACTCCCGCCCGGGCAGGTCGAAGATCACGGAGTCCCATGACGCGGCGGCCACCTCGGAGGAGAACTTCTCGAGGCACCGGCCCCGGAAGTAGGCGCGGGTGTCCTCCGGCGGGTCGTGCATGGCCAACTCGATGGACGCGTCGTCGAGCAGGCGCTCGATCCGGCCGGCCTGGGCGAGTCGGTGATAGAGCCCCTTCTCGGGCCGGATGTCGGAGTACTGGTAGTCGATCAGCTGCAGCTTGGCGTCGTCCCACTCCAGGCCGTCGCGCTGGCGGTACTGCTCGAGCAGCTTCAGCTTGGCCACCCAGTCGAGCTCGCCGGCCAGCAGCATCGGGTCGCGCTCCAGTCGATCGAGCACCGACTCCCACCGCGCCAGCACGTCGAGGGTCTGGTCGTCCGCGTCGGCGCCGAGCCGGTCCTCGACGTACTTTCGGGCCAGGTCGAGGTACTCCAGCTGGAGCTGTACGCCGGTCAGCGTGCGGCCGTCGGTCAGCGTCACCGTCTGCTTGAGGGTCGGGTCGTGCGAGATCGCCCGCAGCGCGGACACCGAGCCGTCGATGGTGAGGTCCTGGGTGATGAACCGCTCCTCGATCATCGACAGCACCAGCGCGGTGGTGCCGACCTTGAGATAGGTCGAGATCTCGGCGAGGTTCGCGTCGCCGATGATCACGTGGAGGCGGCGGTACTTCTCCGGGTCGGCGTGCGGCTCGTCGCGGGTGTTGATGATCGGGCGCTTCAGGGTCGTCTCGAGACCCACCTCGACCTCGAAGAAGTCGGCCCGCTGGCTGAGCTGGTAGCCGTGCTCGCGACCGTCCTGGCCGATCCCGACCCGGCCGGCGCCGGTGAACACCTGTCGGCTGACGAAGAACGGCGTCAGGTGCCGCACGATGTCGGCGAAGGGTGTGGCACGCCGCATCAGGTAGTTCTCGTGGGCGCCGTAGGACGCCCCCTTGTTGTCGGTGTTGTTCTTGTAGCAGACGATCGGTGCGCCACCCGGGAGCTGGCCGGCCCGCCGGGAGGCGTCGAGCATCACCAGCTCCCCCGCCTTGTCCCACCTCACGATGTCGCGTGGTGTGGTGACCTCCGGTGTGGAGTACTCCGGGTGGGCATGGTCGACGTAGAGGCGCGCTCCGTTGGTCAGGATGACGTTGGCGAGGCCGAGGTCCTCGTCGGTGAGCTGGGTGGGGTCGGCGATCTGCCGGGACATGTCGAAGCCACGGGCATCGCGGAGCGGAGACTCCTCCTCGAAGTCCCAGCGCGCACGGCGCGCCTTGACCGTCGCGGAGGCGTAGGCGTTGACCACCTGCGAGGACGCGACCATGGGATTGGCCAGGGGCTGGCCCACCACCGAGATGCCGTACTCCACCTCGGTGCCCATGACTCGTCGCACAGACATGGTTCCAGCGTACGGGTACAACAGCGCCCGTATCGTGGGGAAGGTGGGCTGGTGGTCCGAGCGCGTCGTCCCCCGCATGACCGACCGGAGCCTGTCGTCACGGCCGATCATGGACCTGCGCAGGGATGTGTGCGACGGCCTGTCGGGCCGGGTGCTGGAGATCGGCTTCGGCAGCGGGCTGAACCTGGGCGCCTATCCCGCGCAGGTCACCGCGGTGGACGCCGTGGAGCCGTCCGACCTGGGCTGGGAGCTGTCCGCCGGGCGCCGGACCAGGTCTTCGCTGCCGGTCGAGCGGGTCGGACTGGACGGCCAGCGCCTGGCAGCCGAGGACGCGGCGTACGACGCCGTGCTGTCGACGTTCACGCTGTGCACCATCCCCGACGTGGAAACGGCCCTGGCGGAGGTACGCCGGGTGTTGCGCCCCGGAGGCGAGCTGCACGTGCTGGAGCACGGCCTCGCGCCGGACCCCAAGGTGGCCGCGTGGCAGCACCGGCTCGACGGGCTCCAGGGACGGGTCGCCGCCGGCTGTCACCTGACGCGGGACGTGCCCCGCCTGGTCGAGGAGGCCGGATTCACTGTGGAGCGGCTCGACCGGGCCTACCTGCCCGGGCCGGGCGTCGGGAGACCGTGGACCTTCGTCTCGCTCGCCGTGGCGCGGCGGCCATGAGCGACGATCACTCCGACCGCGCCATCTCCGCGGCCGTCGAGCTCGGCCTCTCCCATCACGTGACTCGACACGGCCCGGTGCGCTCCCTCGAGGCGGCGGCCGCTGCTAGGGGCGTCGAGCCACACCAGCTGGTCAAGACGATGGTGGTCCGGGTCTCCGAGGACGAGCACGTGCTCGTCCTGGTGCCGGGCGACCGGGAGATCGCCTGGCCGAAGCTGCGCGCAGTGCTCGGTGTGAACCGGCTGACCATGGCCTCCGCGGAGACGGCGTACGACGTGACCGGCTACGTGCGCGGCACCATCACCCCGCTGGGCAGCCTGACCTCGTTGCGGGTGGTCGCCGACGCGTCGGTCCGCGGCCGGATCAGTCTCGGCGGCGGCGCGCACGGGGTGGCGCTCACCGTCGACGCCTCCGAGCTGGTCGCCGCTCTGGGCGCGACCGTCGCCGACGTGACGTAGGGGGTGTCAAGACCCCCTAGTGTCCCGCACTGAAAGTTCGGCACATAATTCCGCACCCCGAGCGCGCACCTCGCGGCGTTGCCGAACCTCGCTGGACGAACAAGTAGAGCGTCGCTCCGACGCCTGGCGATGCACGCACTCGGAGCACGGACTTACGCACCGTACTTCCAGTGCGGGACACTAGAAGACCGATCCGGGGCCGGTCCCTCCGGTGGGCGGGTGCTGCTTCATCATCTTGGCCTCCGCCTCACCGCGCTCCCCCGCGGCCAGCGGGTTGTACTCGGCGCCCCGTGAACGCCCGCTCCACCACCACGCCAGTGCGAACAGGGCTGCCGCGATGACCACCACCAGCGCGACGACCACCAGCGTGCTCACCTCGGAACCCGCTAGAGGTACTGGCCGGTGTTGGGGACGGTGTCGATCGAGCGGCCGGGCTCGGTGCCCTGCTTGCCGGTGATGAGCGTGCGGATGAACACGATCCGCTCGCCCTTCTTGCCGGAGATCCGCGCCCAGTCGTCGGGGTTGGTGGTGTTGGGGAGGTCCTCGTTCTCCTTGAACTCGTCCAGGCACGCCTGGAGCAGGTGCGAGACGCGGAGACCGTGCTGTTGCTGGTCGAGGAAGTCCTTAATCGCCATCTTCTTGGCTCGGTCGACGATGTTCTGGATCATCGCGCCGGAGTTGAAGTCCTTGAAGTAGAGGACCTCCTTGTCGCCGTTGGCGTAGGTCACCTCGAGGAAGCGGTTCTCCTCGGTCTCGGTGTACATCCGCTCCACGGTCGCCTGGATCATCCCGCCCACCGTGGCCTCACGGTCACCGCCGAACTCGGTGACGTCGTCGGCGTGCAGCGGCAGGTCCGAGGTGAGGTACTTGGAGAAGATGTCGCGCGCGGACTCGGCGTCCGGTCGCTCGATCTTGATCTTCACGTCCAGGCGGCCTGGCCGGAGGATCGCCGGGTCGATCATGTCCTCGCGGTTGGAGGCGCCGATGACCAGCACGTTCTCCAGCAGCTCGACGCCGTCGATCTCGCTGAGCAGCTGGGGCACGATGGTGTTCTCCACGTCGGAGGAGACCCCGGAACCGCGGGTGCGGAAGAGGGAGTCCATCTCGTCGAAGAACACGATCACCGGCGTCCCGGCATTGGCCTTCTCGCGGGCCCGCTGGAAGACCAGCCGGATGTGCCGCTCGGTCTCGCCGACGTACTTGTTGAGCAGCTCGGGTCCCTTGATGTTGAGGAAGTAGGACTTCCCCTCCTGGCCGGTCTTCGCCGCCACCTTCTTGGCCAGGCTGTTGGCCACGGCCTTGGCGATCAGCGTCTTGCCGCAACCCGGAGGGCCGTAGAGCAGCACGCCCTTCGGCGGACGCAGCTGGTGCTCCTTGAACAGCTCGGGGTGGAGGTAGGGCAGCTCCACGGCATCCTGGATCGCCTCGATCTGTCCCTTGAGGCCGCCGATCGAGGAGTAGTCGATGTCCGGGACCTCTTCGAGGACGAGCTCCTCGACCTCCGACTTCGGGACCTTCTCGTAGACGTAGCCGGCCCGCGTGTCGAGCAGCAGCGAGTCGCCGGCCCGGATCGTGTCGTTCCGCAGCGGCTCGGCGAGGCGGACGACGCGCTCCTCGTCGGCGCTGGCGATGACCAGCGCGCGCTCGCCGTCGGCGAGCAGCTCCTTGAACATCACGACCTCGCCGACCTGCTCGTAGTCGAGCGCGGCGACGACGTTGAGGGCCTCGTTGAGCATGACCTCCTGCCCACGGAACAGGTGGTCGAGGTCGACGCTCGGGCTGACGTTGACCCGCAGCTTGCGACCGCCGGTGAAGACGTCGATCGAGTCGTCGTCGTTGCGGCTCAGGAAGGTCCCGAAGCCGGCCGGCGGCTGGGCCAGTCGGTCGACCTCCTCCTTGAGCTTCATGATCTGGTCGCGCGCCTCGCGCAGGGTCTGCGCCAGCCGCTCGTTCTGCGAGGTCACGGCGGCGAGCGAGCGCTGCGCATCAGCCAGTCGTAGCTCGAGGCCGCGGGAGCCGGTCGGTGCGTCGTTGACCCGCCGGCGAAGGTCGGTCACCTCGGCCTCGAGGAAGCGCACCTGGCTCATGAGCTCGTCGGGGGTCCTGCCCCCAGCGGCTCCGCTGGACTTTTCCGGGCTGTCCGAAGTCATGGGCGTCACCTCCTGTGGAAAAGACCCTACTCGCGAACAGGGGTGACCCAAGCGGTTATCCGCGCGGCGTTGGTCACGAATTGACCATGTAGCCGGCTGCCGATTCAGTCCTCGACCGACGTCGTGGCCTCTGCGAACGGTCAGTCCTCGGACGGGTCGCTCGGTACGCCGGGAGGCCGGGGGCCGGTGTAGTCCGGGCCGTAGGCGCCGGGGGCGGGCCGGCGCTTCTTGAGCGGAGGTTTCTGGCCCGGAGCCATCCGGCGGGCCGTGACCAGGAACGCTGTGTGGCCGATCATCGCGTGGCCGGGCCGTACGGCGAGGCCCTCCACGTGCCAGTCGCGGACCAGCGACTCCCAGGCGGCGGGCTCCGTGAAGCCTCCGTGCATCCGCACCGTCTCGACGAAGCGCGACAGCTGGGTCGTCGTGGCGACGTAGGCGCACAGGATCCCGCCCGGACGGAGCGCGTCGGCGGCCACCTCGAGGCACTCCCAGGGCGCGAGCATGTCGAGCACGATGCGGTCGCACTGCTCCCCGGAGTGCGGCAGGAGGTCGGCCAGGTCGCCGACGTGGAGCGTCCATGCCGGGTGCTGGCCCCCGAAGAACTGGGTGACGTTGCTGCGGGCCACGTCGGCGAACTCCTCGCGCCGCTCGTACGACGTGACGCGTCCACCCGGTCCGACGGCGCGCAGCAGCGAGCAGGTGAGCGCACCGGACCCGGCGCCGGCCTCCACCACGTGCGCGCCCGGGAAGACGTCGACCAGCGCGACGATCTGCGCCGCGTCCTTGGGATAGATGACCGCCGCACCTCGCGGCATCGAGATCACGAACTCCGAGAGCAGCGGCCGGAAGACGAGGTACTCGCCGCCGGCCGACGAGGTGACCGTGAACCCCTCCTCTCGACCGATCAGCTCGTCATGGTCGAGGTGCCCCTTGTTGGAGAAGAACCGCTTGCCGGGCTCGAGGCAGAAGTTGTTGCGGCGGCCCTTGCCGTCGACTAGCCGCACCCACTCGCCCGCTCGCAGCGGCCCGCGGTGCACGCCCGACCACCGCAACCCGTCATCCGGGGAGGAGTCGCTGAGGTCGGCCACTCCGGGAACCTACAGCGAGGCCCACCTCGCCCCTCAGTCCGGGACGGACCGGAACGCGCGGTCCACGTCCGCGGTCGTCAGCACGCCGTAGACGGAGCCGTCGTCCTCGAGGAGCACGTACTCGGTCGCCGGCGACCGGGTGATCGCCCGGACCAGCTCCTCGCCGGTGATGCTCACCGGCAGGGAGAGACCGTCGTCGACCCCGCGGGCCACGGTAGAGACGGCCAGCCAGGGCCGGCGCTCCTCCGGGGTGGCCAGCAGGGCCGCCTCGTTGACCACGCCGACCGGGCGGCCGCTGCCGGTCACGGTGACGATCGCCCCGGCGTGCGCCTCACGCGCGCGGCGTACGGCCTCGGCCAACGGAAGGTCCTCGGGCACGGCGAGGGTACGGCGGGCGAGGTTGCGGGCCACCAGGTGCGGCAGCCGGCGCCGGATCCGGGCGGCCTGCAGCGCAGAGGTGGCGCCGTTCCAGAGGAAGAAGCCGATGACGAATGCCAGCAGGAAGTCGAACACGTCCGGCTCGATGTCGAAGATCGCCTCCTGCGCCAGCGGCCAGAGCATCACGGCGAACGCCGTGACCCGGCCACCCCAGGCGGCGACGACGGTGCCGCGGTGCATGCTGCCGGTCAGCTGCCAGACCGCGGCCTTGAGCACGCGGCCACCGTCCAGCGGGAGCCCCGGCACCAGGTTGAGCGCGCCCACCAGCAGGTTGCCGAAGGCGAGTCCGCCGACGACCATCTGCAGCAGCCCGCCGGGCACGACGAACCACAGCCCCAGCGCCGCCAGGCCGACCGCCAGCGAGGTCAGAGGCCCGACCACTGCGATCCAGAACTCCTGGCGCGGCTTCTTCGCCTCCGCCTCGATGGCGGTGACACCTCCGAGGAAGTGCAGCGTGATCGAGGACACCGGGAAGCCGTAGTGGCGGGCGGCGTACGCGTGTGAGGCCTCGTGCAGGAGCACCGAGAGATAGAGCACGACCGCGAAGGCGAGCCCGGCGACGTACTTCCAGATCCCGAGCCCGGGGTGGACCTCCTCGGCGCGCGGTGCGACCACGACCGCGATCAGTGCCGCCACGATGAACCAGGACGACGTGACCAGCACGTCGCTGCCCGCGATCGTGCCGATCTTGAACGTGCCCGGAGGGCGCGGCACCTGAGGGCTCGCCTGCGTTCCGGACACGCTGTCACGCTAGCCGAGTGGGTGTCGGCGACCGCGGCTAGCGTGCGTGCCATGGGCTCGATGAGCGCGGCACCGATCGACCGCAAGGTCCGCGGTGTGCTGTCCCCCAGCCGGGCCGGAGACTTCATGTCCTGCCCGCTGCTGTTCCGCTACCGCACCATCGACCGGCTGCCCGAGGGGTCCTCCCCCGACGCGGTCCGCGGCACCTTGGTCCACCAGGTGCTGGAGGAGATCTTCGACCTGCCCGCGGCGGAGCGCACTCCCGAGGCGGCGCACCGGCTGCTCGAGCCCGCCTGGCGGCAGCTGCAGCAGCTGTCACGGCAGGCCCGCGAGGTCGCCACCACTCTCGACGAGCCGACCTGGCTCGACTCGGCGCACACCGTCCTGGATCGCTGGTTCGTCCTGGAGGACCCGACCCGGCTCGAGCCGGCCGACCGCGAGGTCTTCGTCGAGACCACCCTCGACTCGGGGCTGTCGCTGCGCGGCATCGTCGACCGCCTCGACGAGCGGCCCGACGGAGCCCTGCGGGTCGTGGACTACAAGACGTCATCCGCCGTCAGTGAAGTGTTCGAGTTCAAGGCCCTGTTCCAGCTGCGCATCTACGCGTTGATCCTGTGGCGCAGCCGCGGCGTCGTGCCGCGGATGCTGCAGCTGGTCTACCTCGGCACCACGAGCGAGATCGTCCGCTACGAGCCCGACGAGGCCGACCTGCTCGCCACCGAGCGCAAGGTCGACGCGCTCTGGGAGGCGATCGAGCTGGCCCGGTCGACCGGCGAGTTCCTGCCCAGTCGCGGCAAGCAGTGCGACTGGTGCTCGTTCAAGGCGCATTGCCCGGCCTGGGGCGGCGAGCTGCTGCCGATGCCCGCTCCGCCCTCGCGCTGGACCAGGCTCAAGCGGCAGGTGCGGCGTCGGTGGCGCCGGGTCAGACGTCGTCTCCGCGGCCGTCGTTGAGCTGTGGATGACTCGACCGGCGCCACGCAGCTCCGGCGTAGAGTGATGGGCCTGCGCGAGACGAGAGGAGGCCACAGATGGGTGACGCTCAAGCGTGGACTCTGATCGCCGGCTTCTTCGCGCTGATGGTCACGATGATCAGCCTCACCCTGCGGACGGTGCGGGCCGAGCTGCGTGGCGAGATCGGCTCGCTTCGTGCCGAGATGAACGGCCGTTTCGACACCGTGGACGCGAGGCTCCATCACCTCGATCGCGACGTTCAGGCCGCCGTCACCCGCCTCATGGACGGCTGAGCGCGGCCAGCTCCTCGACGGTCAGCCCATCCAGGGTCTGACGGAAGACCCGGCGCGGCCCCTCGAGAACCGGCACGTGGTTCTCCACCACCAGCACGAGACAGCCGGCCTCCTCGGCCGATTTGGCGCCGGTGTTGGAGTCCTCGATGGCGACGCACTCCTCAGGCGGCACACCGAGCGCTGCGGCCGCGGTCAGGTAGGGCTCCGGGTGCGGCTTGCCGTTCTGCACCTGGTCACCGGTGACGACGACGCGGAACGTCTCGGCGGGCAGCCGGGCCAGGATCGGAGCCACGAACCGCTCGTAGGACATCGTGACGAGCCCGCAGCGGACACCCGCCTCGGCCAGTGACGTCAACAGCTCGACCGCGCCGGGCCGCCAGGGCACCTCGACCTCGACCCTGGCGACGACGCCGTCGAGCAGCTCCTCGACGATCTCCTCGGGCGTGAGGTCGAGCCCCATCACCTGCTTGATGTAGCGACCGGACTCGACCAGGTCGCTGCCGACCAGCTCCATCGCGTGCGCCTGGCTCCACGTGGTGTCGTACTTTTCGGCCATCGCGAACTCGGTCGCGATCCAGTAGGGCTCGGTGTCGACCAGGGTGCCGTCCATGTCCCAGAGGACTGCCCTCATCAGCGCCGCATCAGTCGTCGGGGTCGTAGCCGAGGTTCGGCGAGAGCCACTTCTCGGCCTCGGCGAGGGTCCAGCCCTTGCGCTCGGCGTAGTCCTGGACCTGGTCGCGGGCCAGCCGGCCGACGACGAAGTACTGCGACTGCGCGTGGCTGAAGTACCAGCCGGAGACTGCCGCGCCGGGCCACATCGCCATGCTCTCGGTGAGCTCGATCCCGGTGTTGGTCTGCACGTCGAGCAGCTCCCACAGGGTCTGCTTCTCGGTGTGCTCCGGACACGCGGGATAGCCCGGAGCGGGGCGGATGCCCTGGTACTTCTCGGCGATCAGAGCCTCGTTGTCGAGGTCCTCGTCGGGGACGTGGCCCCAGAACTCGGTGCGGACCCGCTGGTGCAGCCGCTCCGCGAAGGCCTCGGCGAGCCGGTCGGCGAGGGACTCGAGCATGATCGCGGAGTAGTCGTCGTTGGCCTTCTTGAACTCGTTGATCCGGTCCTGGGCGCCCAGGCCGGCCGTGACCGCGAAGGCGCCGACGTGGTCGGGCAGCCCCGTCTCGCGAGGGGCGACGAAGTCGCCGAGCGAACGGTTGGGGACCCCCTCGCGGTGCTCACCCTGCTGCCGGAGGTTGTGCAGCGTCGTGAGGACCGTGGAGCGGGACTCGTCGGTGTAGACGTCGATGTCGTCGCCCACCGCGCTCGCCGGGAAGAAGCCGAACACCGCGTTCGCCGTCAGCCACTTCTCCGCGATGACGGTGTCGAGCATGGTCTGCGCGTCGTCGTACAGGGCTCGGGCGGTCTCACCGGTCGTCGGGTTGTGGAGGATGTCGGGGAACTTGCCCTTCATCTCCCAGGCGTTGAAGAACGGCTGCCAGTCGATGTAGTCGCGCAGCTCAGCCAGGTCGTAGGCCTCGAGCACGTGGATGCCTGGCTCCTTGGGCGCCGGCGGCTCGTAGCCGTCCCACACGATCGGCGTGCGGTTGTCCCGGGCCTGCTGCAGCTTGAGCATCGGCCGGTCGTGCTTGGCGGCGTGCCGCTCCCGAAGCGAGTCGTAGTCGGCCTTCACGTCGGCCATCAGCTGGGGGCGCTGCGCGTCGCTGAGCAACGCGGCCAGCGTCGGGACCGAGCGCGACGCGTCCTTCACCCACACCACCGGGCCGTCGTACTTGCCGTCCACCTTGACCGCGGTGTGCGCGCGGGACGTGGTCGCGCCGCCGATCATCAGCGGGATCTCGAAGCCACGTCGCTGCATCTCGCCGGCCACGTTGACCATCTCGTCCAGAGA
The DNA here is from genome assembly GCA_963825455.1 of uncultured Actinomycetota bacterium. Taxonomy (GTDB): domain Bacteria; phylum Actinomycetota; class Actinomycetes; order Propionibacteriales; family Nocardioidaceae; genus Nocardioides. The sequence goes on along the minus strand of CAWGTG010000015.1, from coordinate 150,694 downwards.
CGGGGTGATCAGCCCGGACAGACCGACGGCGTCGGCACCGATCTCGACCGCGGTGTCGAGGATCTTCTGCGCCGGCACCATCACGCCGAGGTCGACGACCTCGTAGTTGTTGCACTGGAGCACGACGCCGACGATGTTCTTGCCGATGTCGTGGACGTCGCCCTTGACGGTCGCCATCACGATCGTGCCGTTGGTGTCCTTGGCCGTGGCGTACTCGGGGTTGTCGAGCTTCTCCTGCTCGATGAAGGGGATGAGGTAGGCGACCGCCTTCTTCATCACGCGCGCCGACTTCACGACCTGCGGCAGGAACATCTTGCCGGCTCCGAACAGGTCACCGACGACGTTCATGCCGTCCATCAGCGGCCCTTCGATCACCTCGATCGGCCTGCCGCCGCGGTCGGCGATCAGCTGCCGCAGCTCCTCGGTGTCGCTCTCGGCGTAGGCGTCGATGCCTTTGACCAGCGCGTGTGTGATCCGCTCCCCGACCGGCAGGCTCCGCCATTCCGCCGCCTCGGCCTCTGTGACCTCGCTCTGCTTGTTGTGCGCCTCGGCGATCTCCAGCAGCCTTTCGGCGGCGTCGGGACGGCGGTTGAGGACGACGTCCTCGATCCGCTCACGCAGCTCCGGCTCCACCTGGTCGTAGACGACCAGCGCACCCGCGTTGACGATGCCCATGTCGAGGCCGGCGTTGATCGCGTGGTAGAGGAACACCGCGTGGATCGCCTCGCGGACCGGGTTGTTGCCACGGAACGAGAAGCTGACGTTCGAGATGCCGCCGGACACCTTGGCGCCGGGCAGGTTCTGCTTGATCCAGCGCGTGGCCTCGATGAAGTCGAGGCCGTACGACGCGTGCTCCTCGATTCCCGTCGCGACCGCGAACACGTTCGGGTCGAAGATGATGTCCTCGGCCGGGAAGCCCACCTCGTCGACCAGGATGCGGTAGGCGCGCTCGCAGATCGCCTTGCGGCGATCGAGGTTGTCGGCCTGGCCGTCCTCGTCGAAAGCCATGACGACCGCGGCGGCGCCGTACTTGCGGCAGAGGCGGGCGTGCTCGCGGAACTTCTCCTCGCCCTCCTTCATGGAGATCGAGTTGACGATCGGCTTGCCCTGGACGTTCTTGAGCCCGGCCTCGATCACCTCCCACTTGGAGGAGTCGACCATCACGGGGACCCTGCTGATGTCCGGCTCGGAGGCGACGAGCTTGAGGAATCGGTCCATGGCCGCGACGCCGTCGATCATCCCCTCGTCCATGTTGACGTCGATGACCTGCGCGCCGTTCTCCACCTGCTGCGCGGCGACCGACAGCGCGGTGTCGTAGTCGCCGGCCTTGATCAGGTTCCGGAACTTCGCGGAACCGGTGATGTTGGTGCGCTCGCCCACGTTGACGAACAGGCTGTCCTCGGTGAGCGTGAACGGCTCGAGCCCCGACAACCGCATCGCGGGGGCCAGGTCATGGGTGTCGCGGCGCTGCTTACCGTCGACGGCGGCGGCGATGGCGGCGATGTGGGCGGGCGTGGTGCCGCAGCAGCCGCCGACGAGGTTCACGTAGCCGGCCTCGGCGAACTCACCGATGATGGCGGCGGTCTCGTGGGGCGCCTCGTCGTACTCGCCGAACGCGTTGGGCAGCCCTGCGTTCGGGTAGCAGGAGACGAACGAGTCGGCGATCCGCGACATCTCCGCGATGTAGGGCCGCATCTCCTTGGCGCCCAGCGCGCAGTTGAGGCCAACCGCGATCGGGTTGACGTGCCGGATCGAGTCCCAGAACGCCTCCGTCACCTGGCCGGACAGGGTGCGGCCGGAGGCATCGGTGATGGTGCCGGAGACGATGACGGGCCACCGTCGGCCGTAGTCCTCGAAGACCGTCTCGACCGCGAAGATCGCCGCCTTGGCGTTGAGGGTGTCGAAGATCGTCTCGATGAAGAGCAGGTCCGACCCGCCGTCGAGCAGGCCACGGGTTGACTCGGCGTACGCCGCGACCAGCTGGTCGAAGCTGATGTTGCGGGCAGCCGGGTCGTTGACGTCGGGAGAGATCGACGCCGTCCGGGTGGTCGGGCCGAGCGCGCCCGCGACGTACCGCGGCCGGTCCGGGGTGCTGATCTCGTCGGCAGCCTTCCGCGCCAGCCGTGCCGACTCGAGGTTGAGCTCGAAGGCGAGGTCCTCCATGCCGTAGTCCGACAGGGAGATCGCGGTGGCGTTGAAGGTGTTGGTCTCGATGATGTCCGCGCCGGCTTCGAGGTACTCGCGGTGGATCCCGGCGATGATCGCGGGCTGGGTCAGCGTGAGCAGGTCGTTGTTGCCCTGCAGGTCGCTCGGCCAGTCCGCGAACCGCTCGCCGCGGTAGCCGGCCTCGGACGGACGGTCCCTCTGGATCGCCGTACCCATCGCGCCGTCGATGACCAGGATCCGCTCCCGGAGCGCGGCGGTGAGCGGCTCGGTGGCGTCGGGCCGCCAGTCCTGTTCGCTCACGGTGCCTCCTCTCCCCCGGGTCGGCCTGAACAACTGCCTCGGCGGGCGTTGCGTGACAAGCCTAGAAACAGCGTCCATTTGCTGGACGGCATTCCCGAATGGTGGCACTGGGCCGTCTCACGGAGCGAATTCCGAGGGCGGTCTCGAAACCGTCCGCTCACACCTAGACTCGACTCGTGATCGAATTGGACGAGGTGGACGGCCTGGTGGACCCCGTCGTCATCGCGGCCTTCGAGGGCTGGAACGACGCCGCCGACGCCGCCTCCTCCGCGGTGGATCACCTGATGCGGGTCTGGAACGCCCGGGTCGTGGGAGCCATAGACCCGGACGAGTACTACGACTTCCAGGTCAACCGACCGCTGGTCGGCAGCGATCCCTCGGGACACCGGAGCATCACCTGGCCGGGGACCCAGCTCGCGATCGCCTCGCCGCCCGACCTCGACCGCGACATCATCCTGTTGCGCGGGATCGAGCCGAACATGAAGTGGCGGATGTTCTGCGCCGAGCTGCTCGCTGCCTGTGACGACCTGGGCGGCCGGCTGGTGGTCACTCTAGGGGCGCTGCTTGCGGACACTCCCCACACCCGGCCGATCCCGGTGTCCGGCACCGCCACCGAGCCGGAGCTGGTGGACCGGCTCAAGCTCGAGCAGTCGACGTACGAGGGACCGACCGGCATCGTCGGCGTGCTCCAGGACGCCTGCTCCAAGCTCGACATCCCCGCGGTGTCCTACTGGGCCGCCGTGCCGCACTACGTCGCCCAGCCGCCCTGCCCCAAGGCCACGCTGGCTCTGCTCGGCCAGCTCGAGGACCTGCTCGAGGCGAGCATCCCGCTCGGGGACCTGCCCGAGGACGCCCGTGCCTGGGAGCGCGGGGTCGACGAGCTCGCCGAGGAGGACGAGGACGTCGCCGACTACGTCCGGTCGCTGGAGGAGACCCGCGACACGACCGAGCTGCCGGAGGCCTCCGGCGAGGCGATCGCGCGCGAGTTCGAGCGCTACCTCAAGCGCCGCAACGGCGGCGAGTAGGCGGCTGCCGCTCGTGCGGGAGTCACCGGGGCCCCGGGGACTCCTGCACTTCCCAGGGAAGATCTCCCACAGGAAGTGACAGAGTCACCGGGGCCCCGGTGACTCCAACCGCCGCTACAGCGCCAGCCCGAGAGCCGCGTCCAGCAGCGCGTGGATGGTCAGTGACGCGTCGTCGTCGGAGGTCTCGGCCAAATGGCCGGTGCTGCCGAGGGTGGCGTCCACCCAGCCCTGCACCGCGGCGACGGCTCGCGGGGCGTCGAGGTCGTCGGCCATGGCGGCCAGCACCTCGGTGACGACCGGCTCGGCCGGGGCACCAGCGCCGAGCGACAGCGCCCGCCGCCAGTCGGCGAGAGTGTCGACGGCATCCCAGAGCTCGCTGTCCAGCCACTCCCAGTCGGAGCGGAAGTGGTGCCGCAAGAGGACCAGCCGGATGGCCATCGGGTCGACGTCGCTGTTGCGCAACGCCGAGACGAAGACCAGGTTCCCCTTCGACTTCGACATCTTCTCGCCGTCGTAGGCCACCATCCCGGCGTGGCTGTAGACCTTCGCGAACGGGCCTGACGTATCCGCGACCTGGGCATGGCCGGCACACATCTCGTGGTGCGGGAAGACCAGGTCGCTCCCGCCGGCCTGCACGTCGAACGAGACGCCGAGGTGCTCGCGCGCGATCGCCGCGCACTCGATGTGCCAGCCCGGACGGCCGGGCCCGAGCGGGCTGTCCCACTGCGGCTCGCCGTCACGAGGGCCACGCCATACGACGCAGTCGAGCGGATCCTTCTTGCCGGGCCTTTCGGGGTCGCCCCCGCGGTCGGGGTAGATCTCGAGCATGGTGTCGCGGTCGTAGTTGGACTCGTGGCCGAACGCCGGGTCCGCGGTCACCGAGAAGTAGTGGTCGTCCTCCACCCGGTAGACCGAGCCGGCCTCCTGGAGCCTCTCGATCAGGGCCACGGCGAGAGGGATCGACTCGACCGCACCGATGTAGTGGTCCGGCGGGAGCACGCGCAGGGCCTGCATGTCCTGGCGGAACAGCTCGGTCTCGCGCTCGGCGAGCTCGGTCCAGTCGACGTTCACCTTGGCGGCGCGCTCGAGCAGCGGGTCGTCGACGTCCGTCACGTTCTCGACGAAGACGACCTGGTGTCCGGCGTTGCGCCAGGCCCGGTTGAGCAGGTCGAAGCCGACGTACGTCGCAGCGTGGCCGATGTGCGTGGCGTCGTAGGGCGTGATGCCGCAGACGTAGAGCGTGGCCGGGCCGTCCGGTGCTGTCGTGACCAGGCTCCCGGACGCAGTGTCGTAGAGCGCCACCGCAGGTCCCGCGACCGGGAGCTGGGGCACCTCGGGGGCCGACCACGCACGCATGCCGGAAGCCTAAGGGGACAGAGGTCGGGTCCCAGCATCGGCTGCGGAAGGTTTCGACCCGCCCGTCCCGGCCTCGCAGGCTCAGCCGGGGGGGTTGCTCAACCTGACCGAGCCACGCAGCGCGCTCGTGCCTCGCGCCCTGCTGCTCGGTCAGAATGGCGGCCACGGGATGGCCGGGTAGGAACCGCGCGGGGCCGGCATCACGGCGCGCTCGGACAGCCGGCGGCAACGGGTGGCCACGGCATCGATCTCTTGGTCGGTGAGGTGGACCGACAGCAGGTCACCGAGCCCGCCGGACAGCTCCTTGCCGACGCGCAGCACCTCGGCCAGGTCGTCCTCCGGCACCGGATCGCCGAGCCAGCCCCAGAGGACTGTCCGGAGCTTGTGCTCGACGTGGAAGGTCACGCCGTGGTCGACGCCGTACCGGTGCCCGTCGCCCATCTCCAGCACGTGGCCGCCCTTGCGGTCGGCGTTGTTCACGAGGACGTCGAAGATGGCCATGCGGCGAAGTGGCTCGGAGTCCTCGTGCACGAGAGACACCGGCAGGTCCCGGCCGTCGATGCCGTCGAAGACGTGCTTCCAACCCGGCGGCGTGCAGCCCTCCTCGACCAGGGTCACGGCCTCCTGCTCGGGGTCCGGCTCCTGCCACACCTGCACCATTCCGGGGCCGTGCGGCCCCTCCCGCAGCCAGGTGGGCGGTACGACGTCCCAGCCGAGCGCCTCGGAGACCAGACGCGCCGCCACCTCGCGATCGGCGAGCGTGCCGACGGGGAAGTCCCACAGCGGCCGCTCCCCCGAGATCGGCTTGTACACGACGCGGACCTCGCCGATCTCGCCCAGGAAGGTGGCGTTGGACGCCGGCATGATCCGGCCGTGGAGAACGAGCGCACCCTGCTCGAGCTCGGCGGTGGGCGCTGCGCTCATTTCTGGGAGCTCATTTCTGGGAGCTCGATTTCCTGGGAGCTCACGGATCCTCGGGGTCCCGCCGCCGGAAGCCGTTGGCGCGGACACAGAGGTGACCCTCGGGGTCGATCGGGTTCCCGCAGAACGGGCAGGTCGGCCGGCCGGCCTCGAGGACCTGCTCGGCGCGCTTCACGAAGGCCCGGGCGCTGCCGGCGTCGATGCGGATGAGGAACACCTCGTCCGGCTCGGGCTCGGTGAGGTCCTCGTCGAGCTGGTCGGGGCTGACGACCGCCGCCTCCGTGTAGGGGAAGACCTCGATGACGACCCGCTCGTCGTCCGGGTCCCACGAGAGCGTCATGGTGCCGGCCCGGAACTCCTCCTCGATCGGCTGCTCGAGCGGCTCGGAGTCCTCCAGGCCCAGCGGCGCCACCGCCGGGATCACCGACTCCGTGGTGTCGCTGGTCATCACCTCGTCGAGCAGCTGGTCGATCCGCTCGCTGAGCGCCGCAACCTGCTGCTTCTCCAGCGACACGCTGGTGATGCGGGCACCGCTGCGCGCCTGCAGGAAGAAGGTCCGCTGTCCGGGCTCGCCGACCGTGCCGGTCACGAAGCGCTCCGGTGGGTCGAAACCGTGGATCAGCGGCATGCTCACACCTTAGGCACGGGTCCCAGACGCCTCACGAGGGAGCGGTCTCGGGCCCCGCACCGCCCCCGACCGCCGCGTCCTCTGCCTTCTTCCGGCGTCTGGTTGCCTTCTTCGGCGCCGGCTTGAGCCATGACAGGTCGCCGGCGTGGGTGTTGGTCGCGAGCACGTATGGCCGGGTCCCGGTGTAGCGGACGATCGAGACGGACGCCGGGTCCACCTGGAGTCGCTGGAACAGGTCGAGATGCATCCCCAGCGCGTCCGCGAGCACCGACTTGATGATGTCCCCGTGGCTGACAGCCACCCACACCGCGCCGGGCCCGTGCTCGGCCTCGTAGAGCGCGTCCAGTCGGCGTACGGCGGAGACCGAGCGAGCCTGCATCGCCGACATCGACTCGCCCTCCGGGAAGGCCGCCGCGGACGGCTGGGTCTGCACGGTCTTCCAGAGCGGGTCCTTGGCCAGGTCCCGGAGCGCCTTGCCCTGCCACGACCCGTAGTCGCACTCCGTGATGCCGCGCTCGGTCGCGGTCACCGGTGTGCCCTGCTGCTCCTTGAAGATCGCTCGTGCGGTCTGCCGGCACCGCTCCAGGGGGCTGGTGACGACGGCGACGAGGGGAACGACCGAGAGCCGCTCGGCGGTGCGGGCCGCCTGGGCCACGCCCGTGTCGTCGAGGCGGACGCCCCGCGTGCGACCCGCGAGCACACCCGAGGTGTTGGCCGTCGTCCGGCCGTGTCGCACGAGGATCACCGTTGCCACGCCGGAGAGCGTACGGGGACTACCGTCGTGCCTGTGATCGTCGACAGCGCGCTCTACCGCAAGGGCCAGCGCATCGAGGTCGACTGCTTCCCGCACGAGTTCGACAAGCTGCGCGCGGAGGCGACCGAGGACGGCGACTTCGTCTGGGTCGGCCTCTACAAGCCCAGCGCGGGCGAGCTCGACGACGTCGCGGAGTCGTTCGGGCTCCACCCACTGGCGGTCGAGGACGCGCTCAAGGCGCACCAGCGGCCCAAGCTCGAGCGGTACGACGACAGCCTGTTCCTCACCCTCAAGTCGCTCTGGTACGTCGACGCCGAGGACGCCGTGGAGACCGGCGAGATCAACCTCTTCGCCGGTCGTGACTTCGTGATCACCGTCCGGCACGGTCGTGGCTCCGAGCTGCACTCGGCGCGTTCGCGACTGGAGTCTGACTCCGCCGTCCTCACCCACGGCCCGTCCGCGGTCATTTACGCGGTCTGCGACACCGTGGTGGACGGGTACACCGACGTGGTCGGAGAGCTCGAGGTCGACGTCGACGAGATCGAGGCGTCGGTCTTCTCCCCCGCCCGCACCAACGACTCGACGCGGATCTACGTCCTCAAGCGCGAGATCTCCGAGGTACGTCGAGCGGTGCTGCCGCTGAGGGAGCCGATGCGCAAGTTCGCCGAAGGGCTCGTGCCAGGAGTTGAGCGCGAGGCCGGGCCGTTCTTCCGCGACGTGCTCGACCATCTCAACCAGGCCGCCGAGATCGTCGACAGCCTCGACTCCCTGCTGTCGACGGCGTTCGACGCCCACCTGGCGCGGATCACCGTCCAGCAGAACAACGACATGCGCAAGATCTCGGCCGGAGTCGCGCTGGTCGTCGTACCGACGCTGATCGCCGGCGTCTACGGCATGAACTTCGAGCACATGCCCGAGCTGCAGTGGAGTCTCGGCTATCCGTTCGCGTTGGCCCTGATGATCGTGGTCTCGGCGGCGCTGTGGGCCTGGTTCAAGAAGTCCGGCTGGCTCTAGGGGATCAGGTCGGGCTCAGCACGCCGCTGCCGAGGAGCACCAGCAGCAGGAGGCCGAGACCGACGCGGTACGGCACGAACCACGCGATCGAGTGGTTGGCCACGAACCGCAGCAGCCAGGCGATCGAGGCGTAGGCGACCACGAACGCCACCACGATGCCCACGATCGCCTGGCCCGCTCCGATGTCGCCCGAGAACGCGTCCTTGAGCTCGTAGATGCCGGCCGCGAGCAGGGCCGGGATCGCCATGAAGAAGCTGAGCCTGGTGGCGGTCACCCGGTCGAGGCCCCGGAACAGCCCGACCGAGATCGTGGCGCCGGAGCGGGAGATGCCAGGGATCAGGGCGACCGCCTGCGCCAGACCGATCAGGATCGCGTCGCGCCAGCCCAGGTCGCGCTCCGGGCGGGTCTGCGTGGCCACTCGCTCGGCCAGCCACATGACGGCGCTCCAGCCGATCAGGGCCACCGCGACCACCCACAGCGAGCGCAGATCGCCGGTGATGAGGTCCTTGGCCAGGAGTCCGACCACGCCGACGGGAATGGTCGCGACGATGACGTACCAGCCCATCCGGTGGTCGAGGTGGCCGCGGTACTCCGACTTCACCAGGCCCAGCGTCCAGGCCTTGATGATGTGCCAGATGTCCCGGACGAAGTAGACGACGACCGCCGCGATGGCGCCCATCTGGATCACCGCGGTGTAGCCGGTCACCGCCGGGTCGTCTACGTCGAGCCCGAGCAGCTTCTCGGCGATGGTCAGGTGACCGGTGCTCGACACGGGCAGGAACTCGGTCAGCCCCTCGACCACGCCGAGAACCACGGCGTCGAAGTAGTCCACGCGACAGCAGCGTACGGACAGCGGCAGTCACGGTCTGGCACGGGTCGTTGCCACCCAACCGGCCACGGGGCGGCTACCGTGTGCCTCGTGCAGCAGAGGTCCCTGGGTCGCTCCGGCCTCACGGTCTCGCGGCTCGGGCTGGGGCTGATGACCTGGGGCAACCAGACCGACGAGCACGAGGCGCGCGAGCAGCTGACCGCCTTCGTTGACGCCGGCGGCAGCCTGCTCGACACCGCGCACACCTACGCCGGAGGCGCGTCCGAGGAGCTGCTCGGCAAGCTGCTCGTCGACGTCGTCCCACGCCGCGACGTGGTCCTGGCGACCAAGGCCGGGCTCGGCATGCGGCGTGGTGCGCGGGTGATGGACACCTCGCGCGGCTACCTGCTGAGCTGCCTCGACCTGTCGCTGCGGCGGCTGGGTGTGGACTCCGTGGACCTCTGGCAGGTGCACGTCTGGTCAGACAGGACGCCGATCGAGGAGACCCTCTCTGCCCTGGACACCGCGGTGGCGACCGGCCGCGCGGCGTACGTCGGCGTCTCGAACTGGTCCGGCTGGCGCACTGCGCAGGGCGCCACGTGGCAGCGCGCCGTTCCGGGTCGGGCGCCGCTGGTCTCGACGCAGGTCGAGTACTCGCTGCTCAACCGCGGCATCGAGCACGAGGTGGTCCCGGCCGCCACCGAGCTCGGGCTCGGCATCCTGCCGTGGTCACCTCTCGGCCGTGGTGTGTTGACCGGCAAGTACCGCACCGGCACTCCGGCGGACTCGCGAGGCGCCTCGGACCAGTCTCAGTTCGTCGACGGCTACCGCGACGAGCCGTCCTCGGCCGTGGTCGAGGCCGTCGTCAAGGCCGCCGAGGGACTGGGCTGGAAGCCGCTCGAGGTGGCCCTTGCCTGGGTCCGCGACCGGCCCGGCGTGACCGCCCCGATCCTGGGCGCTCGCACGGCCGCCCAGCTGCGGCAGGCGCTCGCGGTCGAGGAGAAGACGCTGCCCCCGGAGCTGATGGAGGCACTCGACGACGTCTCGGCGGGACGCGCGTGATCACCCCACGGAACTGCGAGTCGGACGCGCTGCGCGCGCGGGGATCGAATTTCCGCGGGGACCCCGAGGAGAAGCGTTGAGCTACGTCTACTCGTCCAGCCGAGCCCAGGGACAGCGCCCGGGCCGTGCGGTCGAGTGGGAGTTCGACAAGGTGACGTTCTCGCGGGAGTTCCCGCGCACGGTCGTCACCAAGCTGCTGGTCGAGCGCGCCGAGCACGGCGGCTGGGAGCTCGACCGGGTCCGGATCGGCGCCGACGGCACCCGCCGCATCGTGCTGAGGCGCAAGATCATCCGGGCGGTGCGGACGGCGTGAGGAGGCCAGTCCCAACGCAGGCTGCTGTTTCGACACGCTCGGTACGGTCCGAGCAAGCTCGGCCCGACTCGCTGCTCAACCACCAATGATCAGGTCTTCGCAAGATCAGACCTGATCGAGGAACCGGTCCATGACCCGTACGCCGAACTCCAGCGCGTCGGTCGGCACCCTCTCGTCGACGCCGTGGAACAGAGCGGTGAAGTCGAGGTCGGCCGGCAGCCGCAGGGGCGCGAAGCCGTAGGAGCGCATCCCCAGCTTGCGGAAGTGCTTGGCGTCGGTCCCCCCGCTCATGAGGTAGGGCGCGACGATCGCGTCCGGGTCCTCGGCCAGCAGGCTGCGGTGCATCGCGTCGACCAGGTGGCCGTCGTACGGCGTCTCCCAGGGCGGCTGGTTCGAGAGGTACTCCACGTCGATGCCCTCGCCGATCAGGTCGCTCAGGGTGTCGAAGAACTCGTCCTCGTAGCCCGGCAGCGAGCGCGCGTCGACGTGCGCGGTGGCCGTGGTCGGGACGACGTTGACCTTGTAGCCGGCCGACAGCATGGTGGGGTTGACGGTGTTGCTGATCACCGCCCCGAGCATCCGGGTCGCGCCGCCGAACTCGTCGACGAGGGTGCGTGCGTTCTCAGGCGTCACCTCGGTCCCGGACAGCTCGGAGACCGTGCCGAGCAGCACCTCCATGGTCGGCGTCAGGCGGATCGGCCACTCGTGGGCCCCGAGCCGTGCCACCGCAGCGGACAGGCGGGCCACGGCGTTGTCGTCGTTGACCATCGAGCCGTGGCCGGCCCGCCCGCGCGCGGTGAGCTTCATCCAGGCCATGCCCTTCTCGGCGGCCTCGATGAGATAGATCCTCCGGCCGCGCACGGTCGTGCTGAAACCGCCGACCTCGCCCACGGCGTCCGTGACGCCCTCGAACTCCTCGGGGTGCTCGTTGATCAGCACCTCCGCACCCCGGTGCCCGCCGGCCTCCTCGTCGGCGGTGAAGCAGAGCGTGATCGGCCGCTGCGGGACCCGGCCCTCCCGCTGGCGCTGCCTGACCACGGTGAGGAGCATCGCGTCGAAGTCCTTCATGTCGACGGCCCCGCGCCCCCACAGATAGCCGTCCTCGATCTCCCCGGAGAAGGGGCCCATCCGCCAGTCGGCAGCCTCAGCCGGCACCACGTCGAGGTGGCCGTGCAGCAGCAGCCCACCCTGCCCCTCGCTGGCCTCCTCGCCTCCCCAGCGCGCCATGACCGACGTCCGGCCGGGCTCGGACTCGTAGGTCCGGGTCTCGATCCCGACCTCCTCGAGCAGCCCCGCGACGTACTCGGCTGCCTTGCGCTCCCCCGGGCCGGAGTCGTCGCCGAAGTTCGTGGTGTCGATCCGGATCAGGTCGCGACAGAGGTCCACGACCTCGGTCTGCTTCCCCTCGTCGGACTGAGCCTCAGGCATGTCCCCGAGCATGTCACGGCACAGCTCTCGGGGCCTTCGGGGATGCGGAGACGGGGGTGCTTCTTTGCTATCGTTCCGGGCGCACTCGTCCGGGTGGCGGAATTGGCAGACGCGCTAGCTTGAGGTGCTAGTGCCCTTTAACGGGCGTGGGGGTTCAAGTCCCCCCTCGGACACCAGAACATCTCGCTGGGGAGGCTCAGTAGAAGCCTTCCAGCTGTCTGGCCGGCAGGTCGCCACATGACTCCGGCGCCTGCGTGGCCGGGTCCCCGTACGCCAGAGTCTTGAATCATTCAAGTAAATGCGCTTGAGTGCAGGGGTGACCTCCCCCGCCCAGGACGAGCAGGTGCTGCGTCAGGCGGGTCTGCGCGTGACGCAGCAGCGAGTGGCCGTCCTGGACGCCGTACGCCGCCTGCCCCATGCCGACACCGACTCGCTCATCAGCGCCGTCCGCGCGGACGCCGGTGACATCAGCCACCAGGCCGTCTACGACGTCCTCAAGGTGCTCACCGAGGCCCACCTGGTCCGCAAGATCCAGCCGTTGGGCCAGGTGGCGCGCTACGAGGGCCGGGTCGGCGACAACCACCACCACGCTGTCTGCCGCAGCTGCGGGACGATCGCCGACGTCGACTGCGCGGTCGGGGACACGCCGTGCCTGACGGCGTCCGAGAGCAACGGCTTCGTGATCGACGAGGCCGAGGTCATCTACTGGGGCACCTGCCCCGACTGCACGACGAGCACAGCAAGCGCCTGAACGAGCCAGCGAGACGACAGGAGAAGGACCGAACGTGTCTGAGAGCGAAAACCCGGTCATCGACGCTCCCGAGCCCAAGCAGGGGGGCAGGCCGCACACCAACCAGGACTGGTGGCCCAACCAGCTCGAGCTGAGCGTCCTCCACCAGCACTCGCCGCGGGGCAACCCGCTGGGCGCGGACTTCGACTACAAGTCGAAGTTCGCGGAGCTGGACATCGAGGAGCTCACTCGGGACGTCAAGCAGGTCCTGAACACCTCCCAGGACTGGTGGCCGGCCGACTTCGGCCACTACGGCGGCCTGATGATCCGGCTGAGCTGGCACGCGGCCGGCACCTACCGGATCGAGGACGGCCGTGGCGGCGCCGGTGACGGCAGCCAGCGGTTCGCGCCGCTCAACAGCTGGCCGGACAACGCCAACCTCGACAAGGCCCGCCGGCTGCTGTGGCCGGTCAAGCAGAAGCACGGCCAGAAGATCTCGTGGGCCGACCTGCTGGTCTTCGCCGGGAACGTCGCGCTGGAGGACATGGGCTTCGAGACCTTCGGCTTCGGTTTCGGCCGCGAGGACATCTGGGAGCCCGAGGAGATCTTCTGGGGGCCCGAGGACACCTGGCTGGGCGACGAGCGCTACAGCGGCGAGCGCGAGCTCGCCGAGAAGCTCGGTGCGGTCCAGATGGGGCTGATCTACGTCAACCCCGAGGGCCCCAACGGCGACCCTGACCCGCTCAAGGCGGCCCACGACATCCGCGAGACGTTCCGGCGGATGGCGATGAACGACGAGGAGACCGTGGCCCTGATCGCCGGCGGTCACTCGTTCGGCAAGACCCATGGCGCGGCGTCCGGGGACTACGTCGGCGACGAGCCCGAGGGGTGCCCGGTCATCGGCCAGGGCCTGGGCTGGCCCAACACCTTTGGCTCCGGCCGGGGCGCTGACACCATCACCTCGGGCATCGAAGTGACGTGGACCAGCACGCCGACCCAGTGGAGCAACGGCTTCTTCGACAACCTGTTCGGGCACGAGTGGGAGCTCGAGCAGAGCCCGGCCGGTGCCCACCAGTGGGTGGCGAAGGACGCCGAGGCGACCATCCCCGACGCGCACGGGGGTCCCAACCGCAAGCCGACGATGCTCACTACCGACCTCGCGCTCAGGATGGATCCGGAGTACGAGAAGATCTCGCGCCGGTTCCACGCAGACCTCGACGAGTTCCGGCTGGCCTTCGCCAAGGCCTGGTACAAGCTGCTCCACCGCGACATGGGTCCGATCGGCCGCTACCTTGGTCCCCTGGTCGCCGAGCCTCAGCTGTGGCAGGACCCGGTCCCGGCCCACGAGGGCCCGCTCGTCTCCGACTCCGACGTCGCCGGCCTCAAGGCACAGGTCCTCGAGTCCGGTCTGGGCGTCGACCAGCTGGTCCGTACGGCATGGGCATCAGCGGCCAGCTTCCGAGACACCGACAAGCGCGGCGGCGCCAACGGTGCCCGCATCCGGCTCGCACCCCAGAAGGACTGGGAGTCCAACGAGCCGGGCGCGCTGGCCGGCGTACTCGAGAAGCTCGAGCAGGTGCGCAGCGCGTTCAACGCCGCCGGTGGCGCCCAGGTCTCGCTGGCCGACCTGATCGTTCTGGCGGGCTCCGCGGCGGTCGAGAAGGCGGCCAGGGATGCCGGCCACGACGTGACCGTCCCGTTCACGCCGGGCCGCACCGACGCCACCCAGGAGCAGACCGACGTGGAGTCGTTCGCGGTGCTCGAGCCGCGGGCCGACGGCTTCCGCAACTACCTGCGGGCCGGCGAGAAGCTCCAGCCCGAGACGCTCCTGGTCGACAAGGCCAACCTCCTGCGGCTCTCCGCCCCGGAGATGACGGTCCTCGTGGGTGGCCTCCGGGCTCTCGGGGCGAATGCCGGCGGCGCCCGGCACGGCGTGCTCACCGACAGGGTCGGGACGCTCACGAACGACTTCTTCGTGAACCTGCTCGCTCCCGGCACCGAGTGGAAGTCCTCGGAGTCGGCGGAGAACGTCTACGAGATCCGCGACCTCGCGAGCGGCGACGTGAGGTGGACGGCGACCGACGTCGACCTCGTCTTCGGCTCGAACTCCCAGCTCCGTGCCATCGCGGAGGTCTACGGCAGCGCCGACGGTGAGCAGAGGTTCGTCGCCGACTTCGTGGCCGCCTGGGTCAAGGTCATGGAGGCCGACCGGTTCGACGTCACGTCATGACGCCCGGGTGACGGAGTGACCTTCCGGCTCGGCTTCGTCACCGGCGCCACGCCGGACAAGTGGGCCGGCACCTGGCGCGAGCGACAGCGCGAGCCGATCGAGCTGGTGCCCGTCACCGAGGACGTCCAGGAGCACGGCATCCGGACCCGCGCGCTCGACGTGGCCCTGGTCCGGCTGCCGGTGGACCGCGACGGACTGCACCTCATCCCGCTCTACGACGAGCTACCCGTCGCGGTGATGAACGTCGACAACGAGCTCACCCTCCTCGACGAAGTCGCTACGGAGGACCTCGCCGGCGAGCACCAGGACTGGACCGGGCTGACCATTCGTGAGTCCGTCGAGACGGTGGCGGCCGGGACCGGCGTGCTCGTCGTACCCATGTCGGTGGCTCGCCTGCACCACCGCAAGGACGTCACCCACCGCACCGTGACCGACCTGCCGCCGACCACCGTCGGGCTGGCCTGGCTGGTCGAGAACGACGACCCGCGGGTACAGACGTTCATCGGGATCGTGCGCGGGCGCAGCGAACGCAGCTCCCGGGGCTGATCACCAGGACGTTGCCAGCGGCCGACCCTCGGTGAACCCGGCGGCCGACTGCACGCCCACGAGCGCCCGTTCGCGAAGCTCCAGGAGCGACGCGGCACCGGCGTACGTGCAGGCGGACCGCACGCCGGAGCAGACCTCGTCGATGAGGTCCTCGACACCCGGACGCGCCGGGTCGAGGTACATCCGGGCGGAGGAGATGCCCTCCTCGTAGAGGCCCTTCCTGGCCCGGTCGTACGCCGACTCGTTGGCGGTCCGGTTGGCGACCGCGCGGGCCGAGGCCATCCCGAAGGAGACCTTGTACGCGCGGCCGGTGGAGTCCTCGATGAGGTCGCCGGGTGACTCGTACGTGCCGGCGAACCATGAGCCGATCATCACCGACGAGGCGCCGGCCGCGAGCGCCAGCGCGACGTCGCGCGGGTGCCGCACTCCCCCGTCCGCCCAGACGTGCTTCCCGCGCTGGGCAGCCGCGGCCGCGCACTCCAGGACGGCCGAGAACTGCGGCCTGCCGACGCCGGTCATCATCCGCGTGGTGCACATCGCGCCGGGACCCACGCCGACCTTGACGATGTCCGCTCCCGCCTCGATCAGGTCGCGAGTGCCCTCGGCGGAGACCACGTTGCCGGCCACGATCGGGACCGTCGGCGTGAGTGCGCGGATCGCGCCGAGCGCCTCGACCATCCGGTCCTGGTGGCCGTGAGCGGTGTCGACCACGAGGCAGTCGACACCGGCGCCGAGCAGCCTGTCGGCCTTCTCGGAGACATCGCCGTTCACCCCGACCGCGGCGGCGATGCGAAGTCCCCCTGATGCGTCCACTGCCGGGTCGTAGAGCGTCGCGCGCAGCGCACCATTCCGAGTCAGCACACCGACGAGCCGCCCGTCGTCGTCCACGCCGACCGCGACCCCGGCGTGCACCGCGTCCAGCTTCTCGAACGCCTCACGAGGGTCGCTGTCGGCAGCGACCGTCACCTCGGCCGGTCGCATCACGTCCTTGGCCTGGGCGAACCTGTCCACCTCGGCGCAGTCCTGGGCGGTCACGAGGCCGAGAGGCCGGCCGTCCTGGACGACCACCGCGCACCGGTGGGCCCGCTTCGGCATCAGCGCGAGCGCCTCGGCCACGGTCTGGGTCGGAGCCAGCTCGATGGCGGTGTCGAAGACCAGGTGCCGCCGCTTCACCCACGCGACGACGTCCTCGACCACGGGGATCGGGATGTCCTGCGGGATCACCACGAGCCCGCCGCGGCGGGCCACCGTCTCGGCCATGCGCTTGCCCGCGATCGCGGTCATGTTTGCGACCACGAGCGGGATCGTGGCGCCGGTCCCGTCCGAAGTCGCCAGGTCCACGTCGTACCGGCTGCTGATCGACGAGTGCCGCGGGACCATGAAGACGTCGTCGTAGGTCAGGTCGTGGGCGGGCACGCGGTCATCGAGGAATCGCACGTGCCGGAAGCCTAGGCCGAGTGGCTCAATATGGTGGATTCGTGGCTCTCCTCGACCCGGGCGACCCGGCGGCGCTCCCGGCCATGACGCGCGCGGCGTTCGCGGACCGGTACGGCGAGCCGCCCACCACCGTCGCACGCGCGCCCGGTCGGGTGAACCTGATGGGTGAGCACACCGACTACAACGCCGGGCTGGTGCTCCCGGTCGCGCTCCCCCACGCGACGTACGCCGCGGCCCGAGCGCGAGCCGACGAGCTGGTGCGGGTCGCCAGCCGACAGCAGGAGGACGTGTGGGAGGGCACGCTGGCCGAGCTCGGCCCGGGCTCGGTCGACGGGTGGGCCGGTTACGCGGCCGGTGTGGTGTGGGCGCTCCGCCAGGCCGGCTACGACGTGCCCGGTGTGGACCTGCTCGTCGACAGCCGGGTGCCGCTCGGCGCCGGGCTGTCGTCGTCCGCGGCGCTCGAGTGCTCGGTCGGGACTGCTCTGCTCGATCTTGTCGGGGTCGAGCTGACCGACGACGTGCGCGAGCGCCTCGTGGCTGCCTCGATCCGGGCCGAGACCGAGGTCGTCGGCGCGCCCACGGGCGGGATGGACCAGACGGTCGCGGTGTACGCCAGCGAGGGGGCCGCTCTGCTCATCGACTTCGACTCCCACACGCGAACAGTGGTCCCGCTGGGCCTGGCGGACCACACGCTGCTGGTCACCGACACCCGGGTCAGCCATTCCCTCACCGACGGTGGCTACGGATCCCGGCGTGCCGACTGCGAGAGCGCTGCTCGGGCGCTCGGCCTGCCGACCCTGCGCGCGGCCACGCTCGACGTCGTCGAGGCGCTCCCCGACGAACGGGTCAAGCGCCGGGCCCGCCACGTGGTCACCGAGATCCAGCGCGTGACCGACACCGTGGCCGCGCTGGGCCAGGGGCGGTGGGACGAGGTCGGCCGGCTCTTCGACGCCTCACACCGCTCGATGCGCGACGACTTCGAGATCTCCTGTCCCGAGCTCGACTGTGCCGTGGCGATCGCGGTCCAGGCGGGCGCGGTCGCTGCCCGGATGACCGGCGGCGGCTTCGGCGGGTCCAGCGTCGCGGTGGTGCCCGACGAGCGGGTCGAGGCGGTGACCCGAGCGCTGGACGCGGCGTTCGTGCTGGAGGGGTTCCGCTCGCCTGCGCACCTGCGGGCGGTCCCGTCCCGTGGCGCTGGGGTCGAGCGACGCTGAGCAGAGTCGGATCCAGCTTGAGTTCCGTGGTTGACTCGGCTCGAGTCCGTTGCCTCCGCTCCGGAAGGACACGCCAGTGGCCCCGAAGAACCCGCTCGGCACCATCAAGGTCGTCGCGGACCTCGCCGTCGCAACCGTGGTCGACACGGTCTCGAAGACCGTGAAGGATCCGGTCGGCACCGGCCAGAGAGTGGTCGGTACGGCGGTCGGCCAGGCCGCCGCTGCGGTGGGCGCGATGACCTCCAAGATGGGCGGGCGGAAGGGCTCGAGTGCCCACCGTCCTGCTCCGCCGCGGCCGGCGGCGCCGGAAGAGCCCGCGGCGCCGTCCGCAAGGAAGGCTTCAGCCAAGAAAGCCCCAGTGAAGAAGGGCGAAGAAGGCCCCGGCGAAGAAGACCGCAGCCAAGAAGTCGACCGCGAAAAGGACCGCAGCCAAGAAGACCGCGGCGAAGAAGAGCCCAGCGAAGAAGGCCACGGGGGGCGAGGGCTGAGATGGACGCGCGCGTGATCCTGACCCGCAGTGTCAGCACCGGCCTGCGACTCGGACGCGGCACCGCGGACCGGGTCGTCACCCTTGCCGGCCCTCCGCTCGGGCGCCTCGGCGACAAGGTCGTGTCCAGGCTGCGCCGCCCCGAGCGGCGCACTCCGGCGACGTTCACGCCCTCCAAGCGCAACAACGTGCCGGAGCCCGAGCCTGCGCCGACACGCAGCCCGTCGCCTGCCGCTGTGGCTCGCAACATCGGCCCGCCGAGGCCGACCGCGAAGCCCGCACGGCCGGCGAGGCCGAAGAGCGGTCCCGGCGCGAAGCTGCCACCTCCTCGCGCCAGCACGACCTAGGTGTGTCTCCCAATTCATGGCGGCGCCAGCGCCGCCCAGCACGCACGCTGGCTTTGTCACCAGCGCTCGAAAGACGCCCAGTCTGCCAGCGCACTGGCGCCGTGCCATCGCACGCCCTGGACGACGCTGGCATCCACCAGCAATTGGGAGACACACCTAGTTCGGCTGTAGTTCGGCCATAGTCGTGGGGTGACGCTTCCCGACCCGGCGCTCGTCGTCCTCGTCGGTCCGTCCGGCTCGGGGAAGTCCACGTGGGCGGAGAGCCGCTACCGCCGCGACGAGATCGTCTCCTCCGACGCCCTGCGTGGCGTGGTCGGCAGCGGGCCGCACGACCTCGACGCGACCACGGACGCCTTCGACCTGCTCGAGCGCGTGGTGGCTGCCAGGACCGGTCGCGGTCTGACGACCGTCATCGACACGCTCGGCACCGACGAGGACCGGCGCAGGCGCTGGCTGGCCCGGGCCCGAGAGGTCGGACTGCCCGCCGTCGCCGTCGTGATGGACACTCCGGATGCCGAGTGCCGCCGCCGCAACTCTGCCCGGGACCGGCCGGTGCCGGCGCCGACGCTGGCGGGCCAGCTCAAGCGACACCGCGCCCTGGTGCCGCACCTCCATCTGGAGGGCTGGGACGTCGTACAACTTGTCCCGCCGGAGTCGGGTCGTGTGCCTGAGGACGCGGCATCGCGCGTCGTGGAGCACACGACCCAGTCCCAGGACGACCGGCGGACCTCCCAGGGGCTCAAGGTGGTCCTGCAGGTGAGCCGGTTCCCGTGGGGCGAGGATCCGTTGGCCTGGCTGACGGGGGTGGCCCGGGCCGCCGACGAGGCCGGGTTCTCCGGGCTGTCGGTGATGGACCACCTCATCCAGATCCCGCAGGTCGATCGGGCGTGGGCCTCGATCCCCGAGCCGTGGGTGACCCTCGGCGCCGTGGCCGGCCTCGGCACCGGCCTCGAGCTCGGCACGCTGGTCACGCCGGTGACGTTCCGGGCGCCCGGGATCACCGCCAAGGCCGCGGCGACCCTCGACGTGCTGACCGGAGGCCGGGCCTTCGTGGGTGTCGGCGCCGGTTGGTTCGAGCGCGAGCACGCGGCGTACGGCCTCGACTTCCCGGCCCCCAAGCACCGGCTCGACGACCTCGAGCGTGGCATCGAGACGATGAAGGCGCTGTGGGCGGCCGGCACCAAGGCGTACGACGGCGCGCGGGTCAGCCTCCCCGAGACGACCTGCTACCCGCGGCCGGTGGGTGATGTCCCCGTGATCGTCGGCGGGACCGGGAAGCGCACTCTGCGGATCGCGGCGACGCTCGGAGACGCTGCCAACGTCCCCTCGGCGCGGCCGCGGCTCGACGAGCACCTGGCCGTGCTGCGCCGGCACTCCGAGACGGTGCGGATCACGGTCCTCGACCTGCCCACGATCGGCACCGACCGAGAGGACGCCTGGGCGCGGGTCGAGCGGCTCCGCGGCCGGACCGCGGCCGCGGCGTACGCCGAGCGCACGCACGCGGGCACGGCCGCCGACCAGCGCGACCGCTGGGGCGGCCTGGCCGAGCTGGGCGTGGACACCGTGTTCGTCGGCATCGCCGACCTCGAGGGACCCGAGGACGTTGAGCGGCTGGTCGGGCTGCTCCGCTAGAACCGTTTGCGGGTCCCCCGCGACCGATCCGGCGCAATTGCGCTGGTTTGGTCTGTTTCACATGTGAACAAGACCGATCCAGCGCAATTGCGCTGATTCGGTTCAAGGGGGTGCACCCCTCGCAAGCCGGCTACTTCAGCTCGGTGCTCGACAGCCCCAACACCCGGCGCGCCACGATGAGCTGCTGGATCTGCTGGGTCCCTTCGAAGATGTCGAGGATCTTGGAGTCACGCGCCCACTTCTCCAGCAGCTCGGCCTCACTGAAGCCGACCGCGCCGCACAGCTCGACACAGGACAGCGTCACGTCGGACCCGACCCGGCCGGCCTTCGCCTTGGCCATGGAGGCCTCCAGCGAGTTGGGCTGTCGGTTGTCGGCCATCCAGGCGGCCTGCAGCATCAGCAGCCGCGCGCCCTCGAGATCTGACTCGAGCTGGAGGAACTTCGCGGCCGCCGCCGACTGGGCGTACGCCGGTCGGTCGTAGTCGACCTTGACGCCGCCGTCCTTGAGCAGCTCGCGGGTCAGGTCGAGCGCCGCCGACGCGCAGCCGATGGCCATCGCCGCGACCAGGGGGCGGGTGTTGTCGAAGGTCGCCATCGCGCCGGCGAACCCTTGTTTGGGGTCGACCTCGGCCGAGCCCAGCAGGTTCTCCATAGGCACGCGGCAGTTCTCGAAGATGATCGTCGCGGTGTCGGAGGCGCGGATGCCGAGCTTGTGCTCGAGCCGCTCGACCCGCATCCCGGGCGTGTCCTTGGCCACCACGAACGACTTGATCGCGGCTCGGCCGAGCTCCTTGTCGAGGGTCGCCCACACCACGATGTGATCGGCCCGCTCGCCCGAGGTGACGAAGATCTTCTCGCCGTTGAGGACGTACTCGTCGCCGTCGAGGACCGCGGTCGTCCTGATGCCGGCCGAGTCGGAGCCGGTCTCGGGCTCGGTGATCGCCATGCCGGCCCAGACTCCGTCGAACCGCGCGAGCTGCTCGTCGTCGGCCACGCTGGCGATGGCGGAGTTGCCGAGGCCCTGCCGCGGCATCGAGAGCAGCAGCCCGACGTCGCCCCAGCACATCTCCTGGATAGACATCACCGAGGCGAGGTTGGTGCCGTTCTTCACCGAGCCGTCGTCGTCCTCGGAGCCACGGCGGACACCGGCCGCACCGGCGCCTTCCGACGCACCGGACTCGGCCAGCCCGTCGATCATCGCCGCGAGCATGTCGAGCTCCTTGGGGTACTCGTGCTCGGCGAGGTCGTACTTGCGAGAGATCGGTCGCAGCATGTTCATCGCGACCTGGTGGGCCTGGCCGGCCAGCGTTCGGAACCTCTTCGGATCGTCGAGACTGATCATCAGACGAGCACCGCACCTTCCATGACACCGACGGCGCGGAGGTCGCGGTACCACCGCTCCACCGGATGCTCCTTGACGAACCCGTGGCCGCCGAGCAGCTGGACGCCGTCGAGGCCGATCTGCATCCCGTGGTCGGCGCACGCCTTGCGGGCGAGCGCGACCTCCTTGGCGAAGTCCTTGCCCGCGGCCGCGCGCCCTGCAGCCTTGTAGGTCAGCAACCGCATCGCCTGCAGCTCGATCGCGATGTTGGCGACCATGAACGCCACCGACTGGCGGTGCGCGACGGGCTCCCCGAACGCCTCCCGCTCCTTGACGTACGGCGTCACGTAGTCGAGCACCGCCTGTCCGGTGCCGACCGTCAGCGCGCACCAGGCCAGCCGCGAGAGCCGCACGCACTCGGCGTACGTCGAACCGTCGGTGGCGCCGAGCACGGCACCCTCGTCGACCTCCACGTCGGTGAGCGTCAGGCGGGTCAGCGCGGCGGCGCGCACGCCCATGGACGGGTCACCCTCGAGCGCCAGCCCGTCCGTCGAGGACTCGACCAGGAACAACACCGGCTTGCCGTCGAGCTTCGCGCCGACCACGAAGAGCTCCGCGTCGGCGCCGCGCGGGACCAGCGACTTCACACCGTTGAGGACGTAGCCGCCGCCCTTCCTGACCGCGGTGGTGCCCGGCGAGAGCACGTCGAAGAGGACGGTCGGCTCGGTCAGCGCGAGTGCGGCGGCCGGGACGTCGTCGCCCGTGAAGGCCGGCAGGTAGGTCTGCTGCTGCTCGTCGCTCCCCCAGAGGCCGATCGCGGTGGCCACCGAGCCCGGCGCCAGCGTCGCCACGGCGAGACCCATGTCGCCCTTGGCCAGCGCCTCGGCGACAAGGGTCCCGGCCATGGCCGACCGCTCCTCGGAGACCCCGCCGAGCGACTCCGGCAGTCCGAGGATCGGCAACCCGATCTCGAGGCTGGCCTCGAGCAGCTCCTCGGGTGCCGCGCACTCCTCGTCCGCGGCCCCCGCTGCCGGGCGCACCAGGTCGGTGGCGAACTCGCTCACCACGTCGACGAGCAGCTGCTCGTCCTCAGTGGGCGTGAGGTCGAACTGGCCGCTGGCCTTCGTCGCCGGCGCGCGGACGCCGTCCTTGCCGCGCGACCCCGCCCGGGAGAAGGTGCGGCCGGCCCGCGTCACGGTGCTGAACCCTCCGCGGGTCACCGTGAAGACCGCCTGCTCGGCCTGCTTGCGCAGCCCCAGCCGGTCGAGCAGGCCGGTCTGGGCGAGGCGGCTCAGGCCGGCGACGAGATAGCCGATCGGGTCTCGGGTCTCGGTGGACGCGACCCCGTGCCGCCCGCCCGGACGAAGGTTGGCAAGCAACGACATGACCCAAATGTAACTCCGAGTTACACAAGGGGCTACACGTCCGCGCGTGCCCCGCGTCACACGACCGACGACGTGCTCGGTCAGGTCAGGTCGCGACGGATCCGCCAGAAGCAGAAGCCGGTCAGCAGGGCCGCCACGCCCAGCAGGAGGCCCGTCTCCCGCAGCTGCATCGCCCAGAAGCGGGACGCCGGCTGGTACTGGACCTGTTGCCGGTATCCCTCGTCGGCGAGCCTGGTGAAGCAGGCGTCCACGGTGGCCGGGTTCGCCCTGGGTTCGGGCGCACAGGCCAGAGCCCAGGGCGGCAGGTACTCGACCGGGTCACCATCAGGGTCCAAGGTCCGGTTCTCGGTGACCCACGAGCCGGGCTTGCCGCTCGCGACCTCCACCTCGATCAGCGGGTCCGCGGCACTCTGGTCACCGCTCATCATGAAACCCCGGATGTTCTCCGAGGAGAGGGCCGTGGTGAAGCTCTCGGGGGCCATCAGGTGCGACTGCACGAACACCGGCATCACGACCTGGACGGCGACGATCGTCGCCAGCGTGACGGCCATGGCTGCGACGGTCCGGCGTACGACCAGTCCTGCGGTGACGCCGATGGCAAGGGCGAGCACGGCCATGCCGATCGGCACCAGACCGCGCGACCCGAAGATGTCGGGCCAGATGCGGGGAACGCTGAGCGGGCTGTTGTCCGTGAAGCCCTTGAGCACAGCGTCGTCCAGAGGCCCGGACCACCACGTCATCACCAGGCCGATGGAGCCCGCGACCACGGCTCCGAGACCCGCGATCCCGAGCTTGGTGGCGAGCCACCTGCTCCGGGTGATGCTCTGGTTCCAGACCAGGCGGTAGGTGCCTGCCTCGATCTCTCGAGCCACCATGGGAGCACCCCAGAACGCGCCGACGACCGCAGGGACGACGTACGCCAGAGCGGTCCCGATCGTGAACACGGCATTCTTCATCGCATCCGTGCCGAGGACGGTGAAGAAGTCCTCGCCGTTGGCGCGCAGGGTCTCGGCCAGTTGCGGGCCGGTGATCGCCAGTGCCACGGCCGCGATGCTGAGGGCGCCGAGGACCACCGCGACCGAGCCGCGGAACTGACGCCAGGTCAGCCAGATCATCGCAGTGCCTCCAGGGTTGGTCGGGACCCGCGGTTCGGGTTGCGCTGCACGACGGATCGGCCCATGTAGGCCAGGACCAGGTCCTCGAGCGTCAGCTTGCTGACCTCCCAGGCCGGGTCGAGGATCGGCGACTCGGTGCGGACGAGGTAGGTCGACTGCCGGTCCGTGTGGCTCGCCGAGATGACCTCCTGATCGGTCGGGAGCGTCGCCTCGTCGCGCCGCGGGCCGGCCAGTCGATGGTGAGTGGCGAGCAGGTGCTCGATGTCGCCGGCGACCTCCACCCGCGAGTCGACGAGCACCACGAGGTAGTCACACGCGCGCTCCACGTCAGAGACGAGGTGGGAGGACAACACCACGCTCAGCTCCTGCTCGGCCACCGTCTCCAACAGGTCCTGGAGGAACTCACGACGGGCGAGCGGGTCGAGGCTGGCCACCGGCTCGTCCAGCAGCAGCAGCTCGGGTCGCTTCGCGATGCCGAGCGTGAGCGCCAGCTGGGCCCGCTGGCCACCGGACAGCCGGCCGGCGCGCTGCTGCGGGTCGAGGCCGAGCCGCTCGATGCGATCGTCGGCCAGGGTGGCGTCCCAGGCGGGATTCAGGTGTGCACCGATGCGCAGGTGATCCGCCACGCTCAGGTTGGCGTAGGTCGGGGTGTCCTGACCGACGTACCCGACCTTCTCCCGCTGCGCGCTGCGGCCCGTGGGACGCGCGCCAAGGACCTCGATGTCGCCGGTCGACGGCGTCAGCAGACCCACGGCCAGGTTGAGGAACGTGCTCTTGCCCGCCCCGTTGGGCCCGACCAGGCCGACCACTCGGCCGGCCGGGACTTCGACGGTGCAGTCCGAGAGCGCCCACTTGCGGCCGTACTTCTTGCCCAGGCCGGTGGCGGTGAGGACGTTGCTCGAATCTGGGGACGTCATGCGGTCTCCTCACTCACCGCGGAGCGAAAAGAGGCCAGGAACAGCGCCTCGATGCTCTCGTCGTCGAGCCCCGCCCGCCGGGCCTTCGTCAGCCACTGCTCGAGGCTCAGCCGCAGCGGCCCGTGCGCGGCGAGGGTGTTGTCGGTCAACGTCCTGGTCACGAACGTGCCAACGCCCTGCCGCGCGGCCACCAGGCCCTCGTGCTCGAGCTCCCGGTAGGCCTTGAGCACGGTGTTGGGGTTGATGGCGAGGTGCCCCACCACGTCCTTGACCGTCGGCAGCTGGTCACCCTCGCTGAGCAGTCCGAGACGGAGGGCTCGGCGGACCTGCTGGACCAGCTGGAGGTACGGCGAGACCCCGGACCTCCCGTCCAGGTGGAACTCGATCATGGATCCCTCTATTCCTCTAGGTAACTAGCACTATAACCCTATGACCAATGGAACGGCCAGCCCTCCGGACGCCGGTCCGAGAACCTAGGATTTGGGCATGACCCACCTGTCCCCCGAGACCGAGCACGCGCCGTACGGCCCGCTGCCCCGGGGCGGGATCGTGCACCCGATCACTCGCTGGGGCGAGGACGTCATGCACCGCGTGCAGCAGCCGGTCACGGCGTACGACGACGAGCTGGCCCGGCTGGTGGCCGACATGGTCGAGACGATGTACGCCGCCGACGGGGTCGGGCTGGCCGCCTGCCAGATCGGGGTCGACCGGGCCGTCTTCGTCTTCGACTGCCCCGACGACGACGGCCGGCGCACCGTCGGCGTCGTGTGCAACCCCGAGGTGTCGCTGCCCGAGGGCAAGGACCGCAAGCTCGACGAGGGCGACGAGGGATGCCTGTCCTACCCAGGGGCGTTCGTCGAGTGCGCGCGGCCGGACTTTGCCACCGTCACCGGCACCGGGGTGGACGGCTCGCCCGTTCAGTTCAGCGGTTCCGGCATGCTGGCCCGCTGCCTCCAGCACGAGACCGACCACACCAAGGGCACCGTCTTCGGCGATCGGCTGCCGACCAAGCAGCGCAAGAAGCTCCAGAAGGCGATGGAGAAGGCCGCCGACGACTACCCGCTCGACTGGCCCGCGGAGTGAGGGTCCGGATCGTCCACCTCACCCCCGAGGCGCTCGCCGCCTTGGCAGCCGGGGACCTGGCCGCGGCCAAGGAGCTCACCGGGCTGCCCCTGACGCCGGACACCGTCTCCGACGACCGGATCGGCGTGTGGCGGCGCCGGGCCGTCCAGGTGGTCGAGACTCCCGCGGCCCTGCCGTGGGTCACCGGCGTGCTGGTGGACGACGAGACAGGTGCGGTCGTGGGAGGCGCCGGCTTCCACGCGGCGCCGGACGCCGACGGCATGGTCGAGGTCGGATACGGCATCGACCCGGCGTACCGCCGACGTGGCTACGCCCGCGCAGCCCTGTTGCTCATGATCGACCGGGCTCGCTCGGACCCGTCGGTACACGTCTTCCGGGTCACCGTGTCGCCCGACAACGCCGCCTCACTGGGGCTGGTCGCGCAGCTTCCGTTCGTCGAGGTCGGGGAGCAGTGGGACGACGAGGACGGCCTCGAGACGATCTTCGAGCTGCCGGTCTAGACCCAGCTGAGCGCGAACGCCGCCGTGCCCGCGGCCAGGCCGAGGGTGACCACGAGGTTGAGCAGCCGCCCGGTGAAATGAGACCCGTCCAGCGGCGGCACCGGCACCAGGACCGAGGCCAGCACGGCGAACGAGCTGATGGCCAGGGTGCGGGCCAGCGGGGTCGGGTCCAGCCACGCCAGGGCCAGGAACGCGAGGGCGACGGGCGCGACCACCAGAGGCACCACGGCCCGCAGCCGGCCCGCACGCGGCACGTCGCCCTCCATGAACGGGTACGGCGCCAGCACGAGCCCGAACGGCGCCGCGACCACGCCAAGCGCGACCGCCGGCGTCCAGGTGTGGTGCCGCAGGCGCACATGGGCGGCCGCCGCAGCGAGCCTGCGGACGAGCAGCGGCAGCATCACCAGCGCCGCGCCCGCCCCGACCAGCACGCCGCGCTCGAGCGCGGAGTGCCCCGCCTGGTAGAGCGGCCAGCCGACGACGCCGAGGCAGGCGAGCACAGCCCACACCGGGGCCAGCCGGCGCCAGAACCTGCCGCGCACGGAGCCCTCGCCCGGGTGCCGCACCACCCGCTCGCTCAGGACCGAGACGAGCTTGTCCAGGCCGAGCGCCCAGACCACTCGGAGTAGGAGCAGCAGGATCACGCTCAGGGTCAGCCGGCTGGTGCTGCCCGACGCGGACGCGGCGTAGGTCCAGTCGGGCGGCAGCGGCTTGGAGACGTCGAGACCGGAGCTGTAGATCTCGGTGTCGACGACCAGGTCGTCGCGGCCGCGAAGGTCGCGGTCGAGCGTCCCCGCAGTGGCCAGCGCCCCCTGCGACCGCAGCAGCTCCCGCGATACCGGCGCCTGCACGACGCCCAGGTTGTGCCATCCGATCGCGTAGTCGGGAGCCGCTCCCAACGCGTCCTCGAGCAGGGCGGCCGCGTCGGTGCGGTGCCCGTCCTGGGCGAGCAGGACGGCGAGGTTGTTCGCCGAGACGTACGACGTCGGGTCGGCCGCCAGTGCGGCCCGGTAGGCCTCGGCGGCTTCATGCTCGTGACCGGCTAGGTGTTGGGCGAAGGCGACCGTGTCGACGTAGATCGGGTTCGCCGGGTCGTGGGCGAGCGCCGACCCGGCGTAGGTCACCGCGTCGTCGGCACGGCCCAGCTCGGCCAGCGCGAGGGCCAGGTTGTTGTCCTGCGCCCCCGACGACAGCCGGGTCGACTGCCGGCCCCACCCGACCTCGTCGCCGGGACCGGGCGGTCCGTCGGGGTAGTCGTCCTCGAGGGCAGCGGCCAGGTGGCCGGCCGCCTCCTCGAGATCGCCCTCGGCCAGCGCGAGCGAGCCGAGCTGCGACCGGGCGTAGAAGGTCAGCTCACGCACGTAGTCGGACTGCTCCAGCCCGGGCACCTCGTCGAGCATGGACCGGTAGGTCGACGCCGCCGCGTCGGCGTCGCCGCTGAGCTCCTGCGATGCACCGAGCTCCAGCTGGGTGCTGGCCCGGCCCTCCGGGTCGTCGACGGACTGCGGGCCGAGCCCGTGGTCGCCGTACGCCTGGTCGCCGTACTCCCCTCCTGTCGGGAACAGCGCGAGCGCGCTCTCGTACTCGCCGACCGCCTCGTCGTG
Source organism: uncultured Actinomycetota bacterium (assembly GCA_963825455.1). Lineage (GTDB taxonomy): Bacteria > Actinomycetota > Actinomycetes > Propionibacteriales > Nocardioidaceae > Nocardioides. The sequence continues at coordinate 122,371 of CAWGTG010000015.1, read as the reverse complement.
GTCGCCGGCCAGGAACGCGAGCTCGGCGGCCCGGTGGTGCGCCCACGGGTCCCCGGGCAGCTCCTCCAGCCAGTCGTCGACGATCTCGCCGGCCCTGTCCATGTCGCCGGCAGCCCGCCAGAAGTCGCTCTGCGCGTCGAGGGCCTGGGAGAGCAGGGCGTCCGCCGAGGTGTAGCCGTTGTCCGAGCGGCTGAGCGCGTCCGCCCGGACGTCGGGATCGCCGGTCTCGAGCGCGGCGACCAGGCCAATGCGGCCGAGCGCGGTGAGCGAGTCGCCGAACCCGGGTTGGGTGGAGAAGTCGTCGGTCGGCGGCAGCGGCCCTCCGTGGCAGTCGACGCTGTTGCCGTCCCAGGACTCGGGGTCGAGACCATCGCTCATCAGCTGCCAGGCGTCGTCGGCGCGGCCGACTCCGAGCAGCGCCACTACGTAGGTGCCCGCGCGGCACCAGGACTCGGCCCAGGTGCCGTTGCTGACCGGCACGAAGCCGAGGTCCTGAACGCTGGATCCTGCGTCGTACTTCTGGGACTGGTCGTACGCCGACCCGGCGCGGCTGCCGTCGAACCCGTAGTTCGGCGAGGCGGGCTCGCCGATCCCGACCCGGCGCGGGCTCAGCGACAGACTGGCCATCATCGGGCGGTCGAGCTGCGGCGTGTCCTCGATGGTCTCGACAACGTCGTCGGGCCGGTGGGCCCGCTCGAGCGCCGCGACCAGGACGGTCTGGTGCACCGGCTGCCACGGAAGCCGCTCGTAGCCGTCCTCCAGCGCCTCGATCGCATCGTCGTCCCGGCCGGTGGCCGACAGCGCCCGACCCCAGCCCGTCAACAGCGCCGGGTCGTCCGAGCGGCGTCGCGCCTCGGCATACTCCACCAGGGCCGCCCGCCGCCACGAGCGGACCTGGAACGGCTGGAGGCCCAGCTGCTCGGCCTCGTCGGCAAGCTGGAGGTGGAGGTCACCGACGCCCGCCCAGCCCAGCGGCGAGTCCGGGTGGTCCTCACGGAGCTCGGCGAAACTGGCCTCGGCGGCCCGCGCCATCGCGCGTGGGCCGCGCTCGTACCTGAAGAACGACTCGACGAGCGAGGCCTGCGCGGACTGAACCTGCCCCAGCAGCCAGAGCGGAGTGGGGTCGTCGGGGCAGGCCTCGACCGCCCGCGCGGCCTCCGTCTCGACATCCTGGATGTGCGGCGCGTACCCCATCGAGAGCACGAAGGTCAGCTGGAGCTGCACATCGCAGGACGGCGCGATCTCGTTGGCCCGACGCAGCAGGCTGTACGCGACGCCGGCCCAGGAGTTCGCCTCGTTGTCGCTGTCGGCTTCCCGCTCGGATCGAGTGGCATCGAGGAGCAGCAGGCCGGACAGGTCGAGCACGGCCGCGGGGTCGACCTGGACCCCCTCGGGACTGAGCCAGGCGTCGACCAGCGGGTCCAGGGTCACGTAGCGGTACGGGTAGCCCTCATAGAGGTCGAGGTCGTTGCCACCGCCGGGCTCGTCCTCGAGGGGTGTGGCCAGCAAGCTGTCGATGACCTGGTCGAGGCCGAGCCGGCCGGCGAGGGTCCTCACGACAGCGTCGACCTGGCCCGGGTCGTCCAGCCCTGCGCCATCCGGAAAGGTCGCGACCACCGGCCCGCCCGGGTCTAGCAGGGGCAGCGCCCGGACGCCGGGATCCTGCGGGTCGCCGGGCGGCAACAGGCCGGAGAGATCGACCTCCTGGCCGACGGCCTTCGTGCGCGGCGGCTCGGCGACAGCGGCGAGCACGAATGCCGTGACCAGCATCGCGGCGCACAGGATCGCTCCGAGACCGTTCAGCACTCCTCGGAGGCGTCCCCCGGTCACGCGGGCATTCAACTGCAGGTCAGCGCCGAGCCGCCACGTAGCAGGCGACCGCGGTGGCCGCGGCGACGTTGAGCGAGTCGATGTCGCCCGCCATCGGGATGATCGCGCGGCGGTCCGCGGACGCCTCCCATCTCGGGGACAGTCCGTGCCCCTCCGATCCGAGCACCAGCGCCAGCCGGTCCACCCCGGCGACCGCCTGCTCGACGGGGACGGCGTCGTCAGCCAGGGTGAGAGCCACCGTGGTGAAGCCGCGCTCGCTCAGTCCCGGGAGGGCGTCGTGCCAGTCCGGCAGACGGGTCCACGGCAGCGCGAACACCGCGCCCATGGCGACCTTGACCGACCGGCGGTAGAGCGGGTCGGCGCAGCGCGGGGCCAGCAGGACGGCGTCGAAGCCGAGTGCCGCGCCCGACCTGAAGATCGCCCCGACGTTGGTGTGGTCGACGATCTCCTCGAGCACCAGGACGGACCGGGCCCCGTCGAGCACGTCGTCCAGCGAACGGAGCGGGCGGCGCTCGAGCGAGGCCAGCGCCCCGCGGTGCACGTGGAAGCCGGTCACCTCCTCGGCCAGGGCCTCGGACACCACGTAGCAGGGCGCCTGCGTCGTCGCGAGTACGTCGGCCAGGCCGTCGAGCCAGCGCGGCGCCATGAGGAAGGACCGGGGTCGGTGGCCGGTCCCGACGGCACGCCGGACCACTTTCTCCCCCTCGGCCAGGAACAGGCCGTGCTCGGCCTCGAGATGCTTGCGGAGCTCGACGTCGCGCAGGTCGCGGTAGTCGGCCAGCCGCGGGTCGTCGGCCGAGGAGATCTCGACGAGCTCAGCCATAGTGCTCGGGACGGGCCACCGCCACCACGTCACCGACCACGATGATCGCGGGCGGCTGCACCGCCTCCCGGGCGAGGTCGGCCGCGAGGGCGCCGAGGGTCGACAGCACGGTTCGCTCCCCCGGCATGCTGCCGTCGCAGATGACCGCGACCGGGGTCTCCGGCTTGCGGCCCCCGGCCAGCAGCGCATCGGCGATCGCGGGCGCGTTCTCGACGGCCATCATCAGCAGCAGCGTGCCGTGCAGCCGCCCGACGGCGTCCCAGTCGGTGAGCGAGTCGGGGTGCCCGGGTGGCAGGTGCCCGGAGATCACGGTGAAGTCGTGAGCCACGCCGCGATGGGTGACCGGGATCCCGGCCAGGGCCGGCACGGCGACCGGGCTGGTCAGCCCCGGCACCACGGTGACCGGTATGCCGGCGGCCCGGCAGGCCTCGACCTCCTCGAAGCCCCGCCCGAACACGAAGCTGTCGCCGCCCTTGAACCGGACCACCCGCTTCCCGGCCCGTACGCGGTCGACCAGGATCCGGTTGATCTCCTCCTGCTGGGCGGCCCGGCCGCGGGGCAGCTTCGCGACGTCGACGAGCTCGACGTCGGCGGGCAGCTCACCCAGGAGCTCGCGCGGGGCCAGCCGGTCGGCCACCACGACGTCCGCCTCCATCAGGGCCTTGCGCCCCGCCACCGAGATCAGCTCAGGGTCGCCCGGGCCGCCACCGACCAGCACCACGCCGGGCGACCGGTCACGCTGGTGGCGAGCGACGATGGTGCCCTCACGAAGCCCCTCGAGGATCTCGTCGCGCACCGCGGCGCTGCGCCGCGGCTCACGGTTGCCCAGGACGGCGACGGTCACGCCCGCATGCCGCCCGACGGCCGGTGTCCACGCGCTGGCGCGGGTCGCGTCGTCCGCGCGTACGCAGAACACCCGGCGCCGTTCCGCACCCGCCGTCACCGCCTCGTTGACCTCGCTGTCGTCCGTTGCCGCGATGACGTACCAGGCGCCGTCGAGGTCGGCATCCTCGAACCCCCGCTGGTGCCAGGTGATCTCGCCCGCGGTGGCCAGCCCCTCGACCGCAGGCGTGACCTGTGGCGACACGAGGACGACGTCCGCACCCGCTGCGATCAGGTGCGGCACCCGGCGCTGGGCGACGTGGCCGCCTCCGACCATGAGCACCCGGCGACCGGCGAGCATCAGCCCCGAGGGGTACGGCGACGGCTGCTCCACGTGTCCATCATCGCCGAGGGGTACCGCGCCGATGACGACCGCCAGCAGGCGGAATACTTTGGCTGGAACCTCGACTGTGCAAAAGGAGCCTCGATGACCCTCGACCGCCCGGTGACCCCGGACCCCTACGGCTTGCTGCCCGCCGTGCCCTCGTTCACGGTGACCAGCGACGACGTCACCGACGGCGGGCCCCTCAAGGACGACCAGGTCAACGAGTTCGGTGACACGTCTCCTCAGCTGTCGTGGTCCGGCTTCCCAGAGGAGACCAGGAGCTTCACGGTCACCTGCTTCGACCCCGACGCCCCGACTCCGAGCGGGTTCTGGCACTGGGTGCTCGTGGACCTGCCTGGAGACTGCACCTCCCTGCCGGCCGGTGCCGGTGCGGAGGGCGCCGACCTGCCGGGTAACGCGTTCATGTGCCGCAACGACGGTGGAGCGAACGGGTTCATGGGCGCCGCGCCGCCCGAGGGCGACCAGGTGCACCGCTACTACTTCGTCGTGCACGCGGTGAAGGAGGACTCGCTCGGCGTCGACGCCAGCGCCAGCCCCGCAGTCGTCTCGTTCAACCTGGCGTTCAAGACAGCCGCGCGGGCGATCATCCACGGCACCTACCAGCACTAGGACGCGCGGCTACTCTGGCGGGCGTGTCGCGGCCAGACGGTCCGACCGGGTTGCAGCTGCACCGGGTCGGGAAGAGCTACCGGCGAGCCGCCGCCGTCCTCCGCGACGTGACCCTGGAGGTCGAGCCCGGCGAGGTCGTCTCGGTGAGCGGCTCCAACGGCTGCGGCAAGTCGACGCTGCTGGGCATCGCTGCCGGGCTGGTCGCGCCGACGTACGGCGCCGCGCTACGACCCGCTCGGATGGCCCTGGTGCCGGACCGGTTCACGCCGCCGCAGCGGATGACGGCTCGGAGCTACCTGCGGCACCACGCCCGGATGCGCGGCCTCGACTCCCGCACGGCGGAGCGCCGGTCTGTGGAGCTGACCGAACGGCTGGCCGTCGCGCCGGGGCTCGACGTCGAGCTGAGCCGGCTCTCGCAGGGCAACGCGCGCAAGGTGCAGGTCGCCCAGGCGTTCCTCGCGCCCACCGGGCTGGTGCTGCTCGACGAAGTGGCGGGCGTTCTGGACGAGCGAGGCGTGGCTGCTGTGGACGAGCTCGTGGACGAGGCTGCGAGTGCGGGAGCGGCAGTGATGCGGACCGACCCGACCGGGGTGCCGGTCCGCGCTGCCCGGCACCTGCGGCTGCGGGACGGCGTCCTCGAGCCCCGGATGGGGCGCGAGTGACCGGGACGGTCGCGGTCAGGTTCGCGCTGGCCACCTCGGTGGGCAGCCAGCGCTGGCTCGCCCCGGCGGCCAGCTTCGTCGCCGCCGTGCTGGTCCTCTATGCCCAGGGCGGCGACATCGGCACGACGATCGCGATGGGCGTCGTCGTGCTGTTCGTGGTGAGCGCGTGGCTTGCCGCCTCCTTCGCGCACGGCGATGCCGCGGACCGCGTCGGCGTCACGGCGGCCACTCTGGGCGGCGTGCATCGCGCCCGGCTGGCCACCGTCGGCGCCGCCGTCGTCTGGGCGCAGGCGCTGGTGTTCCTTTCGCTGCTCGCATCGGTGCTGCTGGCCCGCGGTGTCACGCCGCTGTGGCTGGTCGCCGCGGTCGTTGCCCACGAGACGGTCCTGCTGGGAGGCGTCGCCCTCGGGACCGTGGCGGCACCACCGCTGCTGGCGCGCGGCGGCTGGAGCCTGGCCGTCGTGTGCGCGGTCGGCGCGGCGGAGCTGGCTGTCCCGTGGGCCGCACCGGTACGCACCCTCGTCGACGCGCTCGACACCCCGCGGAGCGGCCCACCCTGGCCGCTGCTGGTCGGACTCTTCGCGGCCACCGTCGCCGCGTCCGCCGCCCTGGTGAGCGTCGCCTGGACGTGGGCCTGGCGGCGCGGCTAGCCCGACGACCGGCCGGCCAGACGGCATGATGCGGCGCGTGGACCGCTCCCGCCACGGGCTCATCTGGCTGCCCGCCCTCGTCCTCGCGGCGACCATCGCGCAGCTCGCCGTGGCGACGTTCGTGCCCGGCATCGAGCGGTTCGAGGACAAGGCCTTCGGGGCGCGGCTGGCCGCCTACCCGGTGATGATGCTGTTCGTGCCGGCTGTCTGGTGGCTGGCCGTCAAACGACGCCGCCCGGATGCGACCCCGCCGTACGTCGCGTTCGCGCTGATCATGCTCGGCTTCCTCGTCGACACGACCGGCAACAGTCTCGACTTCTACGACAGCCTGGTGTGGTGGGACGACCTGAACCACTTCGTGAACTGGTTCTTCCTGCTCTCCGGCATCGGGCTGATCATCGCCCGCGACCTGGAACCGCGGTGGGCGCAGGTGCTGCTGGTCGCCGGCCTGGGCTGCCTGCTCGCGCTCGGCTGGGAGATCGGCGAGTGGTACACGTTCATCCGGCACGGCACCGAGCTCGACACCGCCTACGAGGACACCCTCGCTGACATGACCCTCGGCTCCTGCGGAGCCTTCCTCGCAGCACTGGTGGTCGCGCGGGTAGCCTCGCGTCAGTGATTCAGGGGAGCCTGCACGTCGCCATCGCGACGCGCTCCTTCCGCCGCTACTCGACCTACACCGCGGCGACGCTGGCGGGGATCTTCACCAACTGCGTCTTCGGCGTCATCAACGCGCTCGTCCTCATCGCGGTCTGGAAGCAGAACCCCGACGCCGGCGGCTACGACGTCCGCGACGCGGTCACCTACGTCTGGATCGGTCAGGCGATGATCATGACCGTCGCGTTGTGGGGCGGTGGCACACCCACCGACCTGGCCACCCGCATCAAGACCGGCGACGTGGCGCTCGACTTCTACCGCCCGGTCGGGATCCTCGGCTGGTACCTCGCCGCCGACGTGGGTCGCGCGGTCTTCCACCTGCTCAGCCGCGGGCTGGCTCCGACCCTGGTCGGGGCGGTGTTCTTCGACCTGCGCTACCCCGCCGGGCCGCTCGTCTGGGTGGTGTTCTTCGCCAGCGTGGCGCTGGCGCTGCTCGTCAGCTTCGCCATCCGGTTCATGGTCGCGATGTCGGCGTTCTGGATCCTCGACGACCAGGGCACCCAGGTCCTGACGAGCGCCGCGGCGGTGTTCTTCAGCGGCCTGACCGTGCCGCTGGTGCTCTTCCCCGGCTGGTTCGGCGACCTCGCCCGGGCGCTGCCCTGGGCGTCGTACCTCCAGGCGCCCGCCGACCTGTGGCTGGGCAAGGAGGAGGGCTGGGCCGTGCTCGGTGTTCTCGCCCTCCAGGCGCTCTGGGCGGTCGTGCTGCTGGCCGGCTGCGCCCTGCTGCTCCGCGTGGCCGAGCGCAAGGTGGTGGTGCAGGGTGGTTGAGGCGCTGACCCGCTACATCCAGATCTCCGCCCTCTGGGTGCGCGCGTCCCGTGCCTACCCGGTCTCGTGGTGGATGCTCGTGGTCGGCGGGTTCCTCATCACCGGGGTGGAGTTCGTCGGCATCTGGATCCTCTTCCAGAACGTCGACGACCTCGGCGGCTTCTCCCTCCAAGAGGTCGCCTTCCTGTACGGCGGCAGCGGGCTCGCGTTCGCGGTGGCGGACCTCTTCGTCGGCCGGATCGAGCGGCTCGGCCAGATGATCCGGCTCGGGAAGCTGGACCAGATGATGGTCCGGCCGGTCCCGTTGCTGATCCAGGTCTGCGCCGACCAGTTCGCGCTGCGCCGGCTCTCCCGGATCGCTCAGGCGGCGCTGGTCCTCGGCTGGGCCTGCACCTACGTCGACTGGACTCCCTCGCGGGTGCTGCTCACCGTGGTGATGCTCGTCGCGGCGACGATGATCTTCACGGCGGTCTTCATCGCGCTGGCCTGCATCCAGTTCTGGACCATCGACTCGGCGGAGGTGGCGAACTCCTTCACCTACGGCGGCAACACGGTCACGTCGTACCCGCTCACGATCTTCCCGAGCGAGGTGTTGAAGGCGATGACGTTCGTGATTCCGCTTGCCTTCGTGAACTGGTATCCGAGCCTGCACGTCCTGGGCCGCGAGGACCCTCTGGGCTACCCGGACTGGACCCAGTGGCTGTCCCCGCTGGTCGCGGCAGCGATGGTCGCCGTGACGATGCTCGTGTGGCGCACCGGTGTGCGCCAGTACCGATCGACCGGGAGCTGACCCATGCCACTCATCGAGGTCGCCGGGCTGACGCGCACCTTCCGGGTCCGTGGCCGCACCGACGTCGAGGCCGTGAAGCAGCTGAGCTTCGAGATCGAGGCCGGCGAGATGGTGGGCTACATCGGCCCGAACGGTGCCGGCAAGTCGACCACGATCAAGATGCTCACCGGCATCCTGGTGCCGACCTCCGGCACGATCCGGGTGGCCGGTGTCGACCCCAGCCGCAAGCGCACCCAGCTGGCGCGCCGGATCGGCGTGGTATTCGGCCAGCGGACGACGCTGTGGTGGGACCTGCCGCTGAGAGACTCGTTCGACCTGCTCCAGAAGATCTACAAGACCGACCCCGGCCGGCACCGAGCCAACCTGGCCGAGTTCGTCGAGCTGCTCGGCCTCGGCGACCTGCTCGACATCCCCGTCAGGCAGCTCAGCCTCGGCCAGAGGATGCGCGGCGACATCACGGCGGCGTTGCTGCACGACCCGGAGATCCTCTACCTCGACGAGCCCACCATCGGCCTCGACGTCGTGAGCAAGGGCAGGCTCCGAGAGTTCCTGCGCACCCTCAACACCGAGCGCGGCACCACCCTGCTGCTCACCACCCACGACCTCCAGGACATCGAGGCGCTCTGCCGTCGGGTGATCGTCATCGACCACGGCACCGCGGTGTACGACGGGACCTTGGCCGGGCTGCACCAGCAGGGCGGGTCCGCGCGCACCCTGGTGGTCGACCTGGTCGACGAGCGGCCGCCAATCTCCGTCGAGGGGGCCACGGTCCTGCGCGTCGAGGGGCCGCGACAGTGGCTCAGCTTCCCGGCCGACGCCTCGGCCGCGCCGATCGTGGCCGCCGTCGTGGCGGCGTACGACGTCGCGGACCTGTCCGTGCAGGAGCCGGACATCGAGGACGTCATCCGCGAGCTCTACTCGCGTTAGCTTGCCGGCTCCGCGGCGCGGACGGCTGTCCGGCTCAGGATCAGCACCGCCCGGTCGTCGTCGCCGCTGTCGACCTGGCCGATGATCCTGTTCGCGGCGCCCTTGAACCCGATGCCGATCGCCTCCCGGGCGGCCCGCTGCAGCCAGGCGATCCCGACGTCAATGTGCGCGGAGCGGTCCTCCACCACGCCGTCGGTGTAGAAGAGCAGCGCCTCGCCCGGAAACAGCCTGCCGTGGCTGACGTGCAGCTCGGGATCCGGCAGCACGCCGAGCGCCGTGCCGCGGGCGTTGTCGATCAGCCACTCGCCACTCGGGGCGTCGAGGCGCAGCGCGGGTGGGTGTCCAGCGCTGCTGATCTGGTAGCCGCCGCTCTCGAGGTCGACCAGCAGGTGCACCGCGGTGGCGAAGGACTCGTCGTCGTTCTGACGGAGCAGGAAGGCGTTGGCCGCGCGGAACAGGTCCTCGGGCGGCATCGCCCCGATCAGCCCACCCAGGGCGCCGGCGAACTGCAGCGCCGCCGGCCCGGCACCGGTCCCCTTGCCGCAGACATCGACCAGGATCACCTCGAGGTGCCGCTCCTCGCGCAGGTCGGCCACCAGGAAGTCACCGGCGTAGCCGACCCCGTCCGAGGCGAGCATGGCGCTCTGCGACTGCCAGCCTTCGGGCAGCTCCGGGATACGTCCTTGCGCCTGAAGACGACCCTTGAGCTCGCTCAGCAGCGCTTCGCTCAGGGGAGACGGCAGATTGCTGCGCGCCCGGCCGGAGACGTACAGCACCAGCAGCACTGCCACGAGGAACTCTGCGATGGCCACCCACTGAATGGCCGAGATCGCCTCCTGGAGGAGAAGTGAGAGCGACCCCGCGAGCGCGTCCACGGCCGCGACGACCACGAGCGGCCGGAAGCTGAGCAGGATCCGGGCCACGAGAAGCCAGAGGAAGTACGCGGTCAGGGGCATCCAGCCGCGGTTGACCAGTGACACGACGAACGACGCGCCGATGAGCAGGACGACGACAACCGCGACCGCCCACTGGGCGCGGACCGAGCCGCTGCGCCACGCGTCGGCGCGGGAACGCAGCCACCCAGCCGCCCGGACAGCCATCCGGAAAGGTTACCCGTCGGTCTACCTAGACTCGGGGACGTGGCCGACCCTCGCATCCGTCGCGCTGGAGCCGGTGACGTCGAAGCCCTGCTGACCATCTCCTCCGGGCTGTGGGCCGAGGACGCCGGAACCCATGACCCCGAGGTGATGAACACCGCCTGGCCGAAGCAGCACGGGCGCGCATCCTTCGAGGCGCTCGTCGACGACCGGGACCGGGTCGGTCTGCTTGCGGAGATCGGTGGAGACCTGGCCGGTGGGCTGATGGGCTCGATCCCGGAGCTCACGCCGTTCGTGCGGCTTCGCGAGGCGCGGCTGAACAGCCTGTGGGTGCTGCCGGACCACCGCGGAGCCGGGGTGGGCGGGCGCCTGGTCGACGCGTTCGTGGACTGGGCGCGCGAGCGTGGCGCGCCGTACGCCGTGGTGACCGCCTTCACCGCCAACCCGAGCGCCATCCAGCTCTACGAGCGGCACGGGTTCGGGTCGCACACTGTCACGCTGCGCAGGCCGCTCTAGTTGCGGAACCGCGCCGCGACTTCGTCGGACAGCGCCGCTGCGATCCGCTCCGCCATCCACGGACCCATCGGCGGCAGCTCCGCGACCGGACACCAACGCACGTCGACGGACTCGTCGTCCGCCACGTGGGCCTCGCCCGACACCCAGGTGCACGCGAACGTGAGGTCGAGGTAGCGAGCCCGGTCGCCGTTCGGGTAGACGATCTCGTCACCCACGCTGGTCATGGCCAGCCGGTCCACTCTGATCTCGACACCGGTCTCCTCCAGCGCCTCGCGGACCGCGCAGACAGCCGGCTCCTCCCCCGGGTCGACGATCCCGGTGATCGGGGTCCACTGGTGGTTGTCAGAGCGTTGGACGAGCAGGATCTCGTCACCGCGCCGCACCACGGCGGTCACGCCCGGCAGCCACAGGAGCGTCCGACCCGCAAGCCGGCGCAGCTCCAGGACGTACTCGGGGGTCGGCACCTCGCCACCCTAGGTGGGGTAGATGTCGACGCCGGGTGGGGCGTCGAGGATCATCTGGGCGTGTTTGCGGATGATCCGGCGGGTGCCTCCGGCATCGATGAGGCAATGTTGGAATTTTGGCCGAGGCCGTTGGGGGTCAGCCAGACGTACCTTCCGGCGCCGCATTGTCGGGCGCGGTAGCCGGCGTGGGATTTGTAGCGGTGATGTCTTCGGCCGAGGGGGCCGGAGTTGTGGGTGCCGGTCTGGGCGGGTGGTCCGCCCCGGATGTCCTGATCAGCGTCGTAGCGGGATGGGGTGGTCGTAGTCGAGGTTCCTGGCGGTGGAGGTGGCAAACGGCCAGTAGTCGCCGTTGGTGGTCAGGTGGACGCGTTCCTTCAACGATTCGGGGTGCTCATAGGCGGTGCTGCGGACCCGGTCGGAGAGGTCGATGACCGGTTTGACGGTGAGCTGGGTCCGCGCCAACAGCGCCTGCAACGAGGTGAGCGTGACCGGGCCGAGGCCCTCGACCCGGGCCACCGCGGGGATGCCACGCAGCGCCGCCTCGTGCAGGTGGACGTAGAGGATCGCTTTGGGTGCCAGCGGGGACAGGTCGGCGGAGCGGAGGGCGTCGAGCAGGTCGGCCGGGAACGCGGTCGCCCTACTTGGCGTGTCGTCCTCGTCCAGGTCGAGCTCTTCCTGTGGGTCGCGGTGCTCCAGCAGCAGGGCCAGGAGCTCGGCGGGGCGGGCCAGCCACCCGAACGCGACCGACCGGACCTCGTCCGGACCGGCGTCGGGGAACCTGGGCGCGATGATCTCCGCGACCCTGGCGACCGTGGCGTCGACCCAGACCGCGTCGCCGGCCTCGACCCGGGCGATCACGGTGCGCAGCCCGTACTCGTCGGTCCGGCCCGAGGACACGTACCGCCGCCGCCGCTCGGCCTCGACGCGTTCCTCGTGCAGGACGGGGTCGGCCTCGATGATCTTGGCCTCCGCGACCGCGAGCACCCGGCCGGCGGACTCCCGGCCGATCACCCGAGCCACCGCCCGGTCCACCACCCCGACCCGGTCGACGGGCAGGTGCCTAGACAGCTTCGCCACCCGCCGGGCGACGAACACGTCCACCTCACCGGAAACACACCGCTGCCAGGTCGCCGGGAGCCGGTGGATCAGGTCCAGGGTGTCGGCGATCGCGTGCTGGGTCGCCATCACCCCGGTCCCACGAGCCAGCGCGATCTCACCCAGGCACAGCTCCAGGACCGGCGGGGTGCCCTCACCACCGACCTGGACCAGCCGGTCCCACCGATCAGTCGGTCACCGGAATGGAGTGCGGCCCACGCCGCGAGCACCTCCAGCTCCCGCACCTCGGCCAGACGACGAGCCCGCACCGCCCCCGACGCGGCAGCCAGCAAGCCAGCTGCGTCGAGGTCGGACAGGTCGTCGTTCATGAAGGAAATGCTAGGGGTGACCACCGACATCGAAGGCCTAAAAAAGGGCCTTGTTCCACAGGGATCCCGAAAACTCTTTCGAGAACTTTCTGGCGGCGGTCCTGCCGACCTCGACAGCGGTGGGCAGGTCGCAGCGTCGGCTGCGGTGGACTCGACGAGCTCGACCAGCGGTGCGCGAGCAGGTGCCTACGCTGCGGAGGTTTCGAGACGGTCGCAGCGCGACCTCCTCAACCACCGGGCGGCGCGGACCCGACCCGCGCCGGACCGCAGCCAGTCCGCCGGCGGCAACCCGATAGCCAGCCTGCGGCGATCTCGACGGCGGCACACCCGAGTCAGGCCAGGGGTGCCTTCAGCGACAGCCGTACGCCGAACCGCTCGCCCGCGACGTCCACCTCGAACCGGCCTGCGGACAACGAGTCGGTGGTGACCGGGCCTTCCGAGCGGAGGTAGGCCAGGCCGACCGAGGCGCCGACCGTCTCGCCCCAGGCGGCGCTGGTCACCTGGCCGGCAGTGCGGCCGTCGCGGAGCAGGAGCTCGCCGCCCCAGAGCATGGGGGTGGGGTCCTCCAGCACGAAGGACACGAGCCGGCGTCGCGGACCCCCCTCGGCCAGCCGGTCCCGCTGGGCCTCGAGGGCGTCGCGGCCGAGGAACGGCTTGTCGGACTTGATCGCAGTGGCGAAGACGAGGCCGGCCTCGACCGGGGTGTAGTCCGGCGACAGCTCGCGCGGGAACGCGCGGTAGCCCTTCTCCAGGCGCAGAGACTCCAGCGCGTTGTAGCCCGCGTCGACCGCACCCCCGGCGGACAGGGCCTGGTGGACCGTGACGGCGTCGGCAACAGGCACGGTCAGCTCCCAGCCCAGCTCACCGACGTACGTCATCCGCGTCGCGCGGACCTCCACTCCGGCCACCGTCACGGAGCGGGCGGTCCCGAACGGGAAGTCCTCCCAACCCAGGAGCTCGGGCGCGGCCGGCCCCATCACGCCCAGCACGGCGTACTGGTCGGTGACGTCCTCGGCCTCGAAGCCGCCCTGCCGGCGCAACCAGTCGAGGTCGCGCACTGTGGTGGCCGAGGACGAGACCACGTGGAAGACGTCCGGGCCGTCCCGAGTGACGGTGACGTCGGCCTCGTAGGTGCCGCGCTCGTTCAGCCAGGGTGTGTAGACGACCTGGCCGGGCTCCACGTCGACGTCGGCGGAGCAGACCCACTGGAGGGCCTCGAGGGCACCGGGCCCGGCGACGGCGTACTTGGAGAAGGAGGTCTGGTCGAACACGGCGACCCCGGTCCGGCAGGCGCGCTGCTCGGCCGTCGACGCGGTCAGCCAGGAGGGCTTGCCCCACGTGTAGTCGAGGGCCCCTCCGAAGAACAGCGGCCGCTCCCAGCCGTTCTTGGTCCCGAACACCGCGCCGCGCTCGGCCAGTCGCTGGTGCAGCGGTGAGAGACGGACGTCTCGGGCGGTCTCGGGCTCGCGGTTCGGCCACGGCAGGGCGTAGTGCAGGCCGAGGATCTCGGCGACCCGGTCGCGCAGCCACGCGTTGTCACCGTTGAACGCCGCGAACCGTCGTACGTCGACGCCGGTCTGGTCGGACGTCGCCTCGCCCGAGACGACCCACTCGGCCAGCGCCCGGCCCGCGCCGCCCGCGGACGCGATGCCGACCGAGTTGAAGCCGGCCCCGACGAAGCAGTTGTCGAGCTCGGGAGTCCGGCCCATCAGGAACTGGTTGTCCGGGGTGAACGACTCGGGACCGTTGTAGAACTTGCGGATCCCGGCCTCGGCCAGAGCAGGAATGCGATGCACGGCCTCGTTCATCAGCACCGAGAAGTGCTCCCAGTCCTCGCCGAGGAGCTGGAACTCGAAGGGGTGCGGAAGGTCGTCCGGCGACCGCCACGGCTTGGCCTCGGGCTCGAAGCCGCCGACCACGAGGCCGCCGACCTCCTCCTTGAAGTACGTCCAGCCGTCCGGGTCACGCATGATCGGCAGGTCCGCGTGGGTGCCCTCGACCGCCTCGGTGACGACGTAGAAGTGCTCGCACGAGTGCAGCGGCACCGTCACGCCGACCAGCTCGCCGAGCGCCTTGGCCCACTGACCGGCGCAGTTGACGACCACGTCGCACGCCACCGAGCCGAGGTCGGTCTCCACGGTGGTGATGCGCCTCCCGTCGAGCACGAACCCGGTGACGCGAACCTTCTCGACCACTGTCGCGCCCCCCAGCCGGGCCCCCTTGGCCAGAGACTGGGTGAGGTCGGTCGGGTTGACCTTGCCGTCGCCCGGCAGCCACAGCGCGCCGAGCAGGTCGTCGACCTGCATCACCGGCCACAGCTCCTGCGCCCGCTGCGGAGAGACCAGCTCGCAGTCCATGTCGTACGCCGCCGCGTTGGCCGCTGTGCGCTTGAGCTGGACCATCCGGTCCTCGGTGCGGGCCACGATCACGCCGCCGACGTTGCGGTAGCCGGTGGACAACCCGGTCTCCGCCTCGAGCGACGCGTAGAGCTCGGCGGAGTACTGCACCAGCCGGGTCCCGCTCTCCGAGGCCCGCAGCGGCCCCACCAGCCCGGCCGCGTGCCACGTCGTACCGCCGGAGAGGTGACCCTGCTCGAGCAGCAGCACGTCGGTCTTCCCGAGCTTGGTCAGGTGGTAGGCCACCGACGCGCCGATCACACCGCCGCCGACGATCACGATCTCGGCGCGGGAGGGGAGGTCAGGCATTCGCGACATCCTCCAGGAGCCGGGTGAACCCGGGGCCGCGGAAGGTCGCCTCGGCCTTGTCGAACCGGTGCATCCCCCACGCGTGGAAGTCGTAGTCGATCGGGCTGCTGGCAGCCTGGATGAAGCCCCACAGCGACCAGCCGTACTGGCTGCACAGCGCCTGCAGCCGGACCCGCGCGAGGTCGGCGGGACTGGGGGCCCCGAAGTAGGCCTCGGTCCAGGCGTCGGTCTGCTCCGGCATGAAGTCGCACTCGGTCGAGGTGTTGCCGAGCTCGAAGCAGGCGTCGTTGTTGCCGCTGTACTCGTAGTCGATCAGCCGGACCACGTCGCCGTCGTCCAGGTAGTTGGCGGCCAGCAGGTCGTTGTTACAAGGCACGGTCGGGCGCGGCGCGACCGCGAGAGCCCGCCGCACGTCGGCCCAGGCGTCCGCATGGTCGTCGTAGGACGGCGGGAGCGGAAAGCCGCGTTCGTGAACGGTCTGGATGTAGCCGGCCTGGCGGGCGAACATGTCGAACTCGTTGACGAAGCGCGGCCCGGCGTGCAGCCGCCGGCACGCCTCGGCGGCCCGCGCCATCACCCCCGGGTCGGCGAAGTCGGCGTCCTCCAGCGCACGGCCGGGCAGGAAGCCGATGACCAGCATCCCGAGGTCGGGCCGGTACTCGACGACCGGCGCGCCCACCCCCGCCTCCGCGGCGGCCGCGGTGTTGGCGTGCTCCGCGTCCCGGTCGATGCCGAGCAGGCCGGCGTCGCTCGAGGAGCAGCGCACCACGACGTCCAGCGGCGGGCCGTCGTCGTCCGTGGTGACGCGGACGTTGTGGTTTGTCAGCCCGCCCGGCAGGTCGACGGCATGCCAGGACCGCCCCGCCAGGAGGGCGAGGCGGTCCAGCGGCAGCTTCACCTCAGTTGCCGGCCTCGTAGACCTCGGCCACGGTGGGGTCGATGTTCTGGATCGGCCCGCTGAACCACTTCTTCGCCGATGCGTGCCACCAGATGGTGAGCAGGAGCAGGGCGCCGATGGTGACGAGCGGCGAGTAGTTCACGAACTTCCAGCTGAAGTCGGCGGCGTCGCTGAAGGGGTTGCCGCCAGGCACCGTGGGCATCATGAGATACAGCAGGACGATGACGATCTCCGCCACGGCGATCAGATTCATCCACTTGTACTTCGGGCCGTTGTTCCAGGCGCCCACCTCGAACGAGTCGCCCATCCGCCATCGCAGCCAGATCGGAATCGCGAACGCGGCGTAGAGCCCGATGACCGCGATCGACGTCACCGCGTAGAAGGCAACCGGGATGATCAGGGAGCCTCCTCGGTGCCGATGTTCACCTCGATCAGCGCGGGGAGAGTGATCAGCGCAGCCACGACCGCCACGCCGATCACCGCGTTGGCCGGCACACGCGTGGCGGTCAGCTTCGACCAGACCCCGGACGCGGGGATCGCCCGGTCCCGGCTGAAGGCGAAGGTCATCCGCGACGCCGAGGTGAGGCACGAAGTGGCACAGAAGAACTGCGCCGAGGCCGAGATGAACAGGACCAGGGTGGCCCAGTTCTTGTCCATGGCATTGACGAAGATGTAGGCCACGCCGCCGCCGCCGACACCCGCGTTATCCGGTGCGCCGTCGGCGTTGTTCGGGATCGCGAAGACCACGCACAGCAGGAGGATGTAGCCACCGATCAGCGAGTAGAAGATCGAGCGCCAGATCCCCTTGGCGGCAGCCATAGAGGCTGATGACGTCTCCTCGGACAGGTGTGCGCAGGCGTCGAAGCCGGTGATCGTGTACTGCGTCAGCAGGAATCCGAACGGCACGATCACGAACCAGAAGCTCAGCGTGCTGTTCTCGCCGTTGAAGTAGCCCGAGTTGTTGAACCGCTCGGTGAACACGTAGCTGAACGACTGGTGCTGGTCGGGGACCAGGATAAGGATCAGGACGATGGCCGACGCCCCGATGACGTGCCACCACACAGAGACGTTGTTCATGATCGCCATCAGATGCGAGCTGAAGATGTTCAGCACCGCGGCCAGGGCCAGCACGATCACGAAGATGATGAAGACGCGGGTGAGCGAATAGTCGTCGGCCCACGACGTGGAGTACGTCGTCAGGGTGAGATCGATAAAGGTCGCGCAGCCGTAGGACACACCGGCCGTGACCGCGATCAGGCCGATCAAGTTCAGCCAGCCGGTGAAGAAGCCCGCGGCCGCGCCACCGAGCTTGGACGCCCACCAGTAGATGCCGCCCGACGTCGGGTAGGCCGAGACCAGCTCGGACATCGTGAACCCGATGATCAGGATGAAGACGCCCAGAATCGGCCACGACCACGAGATCGAGATCGGGCCTCCGTTGTTGAAGCCGGCGCCGAAGTTGGTGAAGCAGCCGGCCAGGATCGAGATGATCGAGAACGAGATCGCGAAGTTCGAGAATCCCGACCACGACCGGTTGAGGTCCTGCTTGTATCCGAGCTTTGCGAGGAGTGCCTCGTCCTCGTTGTGGATCTGCGGCTCGTCGACAGCCATTCCGCCCCCTCGGTGCGTTGCTGGCGGACCCCATCAAGGGATCCGGAGTTGGCCAGAAACTAGACCCGCGCCGCGCAGGGTGTAAACACTCTCGTGTAAAAAGGTATGAACTCAGACCAAAGTAACGCTGGGAGATTGACAGTCACGTGAGCCGGAACCCAGCATGACCGCCATGACCGCCAGCCCGGAGCACCACCTCCCGGAAGCGGTGCTCCGGCCGGTGCGTGGGCACCACGCGTTCGAGGCCTGCGTCGAGCAGCTCGCCACTGCGATCCGGCTCGGCGTCTACCCCCGGGGCAGTGCGTTGCCCGCCGAGCGCGACCTGGCCGGGCGGCTGCAGGTCTCCCGGGCCACCCTGCGTGAGGCGATGGCGGCCCTGCGCCAGGCGGGGCTGGTGGAGACCACTCGCGGCCGCAGCGGTGGCACGGTCGTGACGCTCAAGCCCGGCCTGCCTGCGGCCCGGTCCGCCGCCCGGATCAGTGCGGCGCGCCGGCAGGGCTGGCTGGACGCGCTGGACTACCGGCGGATCGTCGAGCCCGGGGCCGCGGCGCTCGCGGCGTCGCGTGACCTGGATGCCGACCGGCTGGCCCAGCTCGAGCACGCCCACGCGGAGGTCGCCTCCGCGCGCAAGCCGGCCGCGCACCGGCAGGCCGACTCCCGCTTCCACCTGACCGTGGCCGCCCTGACCGACTCGCCGCGCACCATCGAGGCGGTCACCTCGGTGCAGTCGACGCTGCACGAGATGCTGCTCGCGATCCCGGTCCTGGGCACGAACATCGCCCACTCCGACCGCCAGCACGCACGGTTGGTACGCGCGATCGTGGCCGGCAAGCCGGACCTGGCCCGCCGGGTCATGGAGGAGCACTGCGACGACACGGCCGCGCTGCTGCGCGGGCTCGTGGGCTGACGGGAGATCACATGGAACAGCGCAACGACCGGCACCTCTCGATGGCCGAGCTCGTCCAGAGGATCAACACAGGCGCCATCGACACGGTCGTGGTCGCGTTCACAGACATGCAGGGCCGGCTGCAGGGCAAGCGGCTGCACGGTCGCTACTTCGCCGACCACGTGGTCGAGCACGGGACCGAGGGCTGCAACTACCTGCTCGCGGTCGACGTGGAGATGAACACCGTCGGCGGCTACGCGATCTCGTCGTGGGAGCGCGGGTACGGCGACATGGAGTTCGTGCTCGACAGCCGGACGATCCGGGTGCTGACCCACCTGCCGGCGACGGTCATGGTCCAGTGCGACCTGGTCTGGCTCGACCACGCCCCCGTGCTCCAGTCGCCGCGCACGATCCTCCAGCACCAGCTCGACCGCTGTGCGGAGAAGGGCTGGACGGCCCTGGCCGGGACCGAGCTCGAGTTCATCGCGTTCGACACGACCTACGAGGCGGCCGCGAACTCGGCGTACCGCGACCTCACGCCGGTCAACCAGTACAACATCGACTACTCGATCCTCGGCACCACGCGCGCGGAGCCGCTGCTTCGGGCGATCCGCAACACGATGTACGACGCCGGGCTGGACGTCGAGGGCGCCAAGGGCGAGTGCAACTTCGGACAGCACGAGATCGGGTTCCTCTACGCCGACGCGCTCACGACCGCCGACAACCACAGCGTCTACAAGACGGTGGCCAAGGAGATCGCGGCGCAGCAGGGCAAGTCGATCACCTTCATGGCGAAGTACAACGAGCGCGAGGGCAGCTCCTGCCACATCCATCTCTCCCTGCGCGGCGAGGACGGGTCGCTGGTGTTCTGGGACGCGGACAAGAAGGACCGGTCGCCGCTGTACGACCACTTCGTGGCCGGCGTGCTCGCGACGGTCGCGGACTTCACGCTCTTCTACGCGCCCAACGTCAACTCCTACAAGCGGTTCGCCGCCGGCTCGTTTGCCCCGACCGCCATCGCATGGGGCATGGACAACCGCACCTGCTCGGTGCGGCTGGTCGGGCGCGGCGCGGGCGCTCGGATGGAGAACCGGGTGCCGGGCGCCGACGCCAACCCCTACCTGGCCCTCGCCGCGATGCTGGCCGGCGGGCTGCACGGGATCGAGCAGGGACTGACCCTCGAGCCCGAGCTGGTCGGCAACGCCTATGACTCCGACGCCGAGCACGTGCCCTCGACGCTGTTGGCCGCCCGCGACCGGTTCGCGTCCTCCGAGCTCGCTCGGTCGGCGTTCGGCGACGAGGTCGTCGACCACTACACCAACATGGCCGATGTCGAGCTGGCGGCGTACGGCGCCGCGGTCACCGACTGGGAGCTCCGGAGAGGATTCGAGCGACTGTGAGCACCACCTTCACCGTCGTCAACCCGGCCACCGAGCAGCCCGTGGTCGACGTACCCCTGACCGACCTGGCCGGCACCGACGCCGCGATCTCGGCCTCGCACGAGGCGTTCCAGTCGTGGCGGCACCTGGCCCCCGGCGAGCGAGCCGCGCTGCTGCGCCGGTTCGCGGCCGTCGTCGACGCCCACGTCGACGAGCTCGCCGAGCTCGAGGTCCGCAACGCCGGACACACCTGGGGCAACGCCCGGTGGGAGGCGGGCAACGTTCGCGACTGCCTGAACTACTACTCCGGCGCGCCCGAGCGGTTGTTCGGCAAGCAGATCCCGGTCGCCGGTGGCACCGACATCACCTTCTACGAGCCGCTCGGCGTCGTCGGAGTCATCGTGCCGTGGAACTTCCCGATGCCCATCGCCGGGTGGGGCTTCGCACCGGCGCTGGCCGCCGGCAACACGGTGGTGCTGAAGCCGGCCGAGATCACGCCCCTCACGGCGATCCGGATCGGTGAGCTGGCGCTGGAGGCCGGGCTCCCCGAGCACGTGCTGACCGTGCTGCCCGGCAAGGGATCGGTCGTCGGCGAGCGCTTCGTGACCCACGAGCTGGTGCGGAAAATCGTCTTCACAGGGTCGACCGAGGTCGGCAAACGGGTGATGGCAGGCTGCGCCGACCAGGTGAAGGCGGTGACCCTCGAGCTCGGCGGCAAGAGCTCCAACATCGTGTTCGCGGACGCCGACATCGGGGCCGCGGCCGCCTCGGCGCCGTACGCCGTGTTCGACAACGCCGGCCAGGACTGCTGCGCAAGGTCGCGGATCCTGGTCGAGCGCTCGGCGTACGACGAGTTCCTGGCGGGCCTCGAGAAGTCCGTCCAGGCGATGAGGGTGCTCGACCCGTCCGACGAGTCGTCGGAGATGGGGCCACTGGTGTCGTCGGGGCAGAGGGCATCGGTGCAGGGCTATCTCGACGAGGTCGACGTCGCCTTCGCGGGGTCGAAGCCGGACGGCGCCGGCTGGTGGATCGCGCCGAGCGTGGTGACGGTCGAGGACGCGGCCACCCGGATCTGGCGCGAGGAGGTGTTCGGCCCGGTCGTGGCGGTGATGCCGTTCGACGACGAGGCCGATGCCGTGGCCAAGGCCAACGACTCGGAGTACGGGCTCTCCGGCTCGATCTTCACCAACGACCTCGGCCGCGGGCTGCGGGTGGCCCGTGCCGTCGAGGCCGGCAACCTCTCTGTCAACTCGCACGCGTCGGTGCGCTACTGGACGCCGTTCGGCGGCTACAAGCAGTCGGGCCTCGGCCGGGAGCTCGGCCCGGACGCCCCGATGGCGTTCACCGAGGAGAAGAACGTCTTCATCGCACACGGGGAGGCCTGATGAACGGACGGATCCAGGACCGGGTCGCGGTCGTCACCGGTGGCTGCTCGGGCATCGGGCTGGCGACCGTGCGCCGGTTCGTGGCGGAGGGCGCCAAGGTCGTCATCGGCGACCTGTCCGACGATCGCGGTGCGGAGATCGTCGACGAGCTCGGCGGGCCCGATGTCGCGACGTACGTCCACGTCGACGTGACCGACAAGGACCAGGTGGACGCGCTCTTCCAGACCGCGAAGGACACCTACGGCTCGGTCGACATCGCGTTCAACAACGCCGGGATCAGCCCGCCCGAGGACGACTCGATCCTCGACACCGACCTCGACGCGTGGCGACGGGTCCAGGAGGTCAACCTGACGTCGGTCTACCTGTGCTGCAAGGCCGCACTCCCCCACATGCTCGAGCAGGGCAGGGGGTCGATCATCAACACCGCGTCGTTTGTGGCCGTGATGGGTGCGGCCACGTCGCAGATCTCCTACTCCGCGTCCAAGGGTGGCGTGCTCTCGATGACCCGCGAGCTCGGCGTGCAGTTCGCCCGTCAGGGCGTCCGCGTGAACGCTCTCTGCCCGGGGCCGGTGAACACGCCGCTGCTGCAGGAGCTGTTCGCCAAGGACCCCGAGCGGGCGGCGCGGCGGCTGGTGCACATCCCCATGGGCCGGTTCGGCGAGCCCGACGAGATGGCCTCGGCGGTCCTCTTCCTCGCCTCCGACGACTCGTCGTTCATGACTGCGAACACGTTCCTCGTCGACGGCGGCATCACCGGGGCCTACGTCACGCCGCTGTGAGGTCTCGTTGAGCACTCCCCTGATCGGGCTCACCACCTACCGGGAACAGGCCCGGTGGGGGGTGTGGGACCAGCGCGCCGACGTGCTGCCCGCGCAGTACGCCGAGGCAGTGGTCGCGTGCGGCGGCGTACCCGTGCTGCTGCCGCCCATCGACGGTGCCGGCGCGGCGGACACCGTGGTCGCCCGGCTCGACGGTCTGGTGATCAGCGGCGGCGCCGACGTCGACCCGACCCAGTACGACGCCGAGCCGCACCCGCGGACCGCCAACTGGCGACCGGACCGGGACGCCTGGGAGCTTGCGCTCCTGGACGCTGCCGAGGCTGTCGTCCTGCCGGTGCTGGGCGTCTGTCGTGGCATGCAGGTGATGGCCGTGCACGCCGGTGGTCGCCTCCACCAGCACACGCCCGACCTGGTGGGGCACGACGAGCACAGCCCGGGTGGCGACGTGTTCGGCGCGGTGGCCGTGTCGACCGAGGCCGGCAGTCGACTCGAGACGCTGGTCGGGCCGTCACTCACGGTCAACTGCCACCACCACCAAAGTGTGAGCGACCACCCGGGCTTCGTGGCATCGGCATACGCCGCGGACGGCACGCTCGAGGCGATGGAGGTCGCCGGCGCGGAGCGGTTCTGCCTGGCAGTGCAGTGGCACCCGGAGACCGCTGCCGACGTCGGCCTGCTGGCCGGGCTGGTGCGGGCCGCGGCGGCGTACCGGTTGTGATCGGGTCATGAGGCTCTGCTGATGAGGATGCGACGACGCAGGGACCAGGTGCTGATCAGCGCCCACCGGTTCGGTGCCGGGAAGGACCGGGACCTGGAGAACTCCCTCGACGCCCTGGAGGCCTCCCTCACGCTCGGGGTGGACTACGTCGAGTTCGACGTGCAGCGGTGCAACGACGGGACGTTCGTCGTCGCCCATGACAGCTGGGTCGCGGTCGGCGACCACCACCTCCCGGTCTCCTCGCTGACGCCTTCTCAGCTCGAGGTGCTTGCGGGGGTCGTGGTGCGCTACGACGACGTGCTGGCGCGGATCGACGGCCGGGCGAGGGCGCACATCGACCTGAAGTTCACCTCGCCCGACGAGGCGTACGCCGTTCCCGGGTCGACCTACGAGGTCGCCGCCGTCCGCCGGGCGCTCGAGGAGCTGGGCACCGGCTACCTGCTGGTGACGACGAACGAGGACAAGGCGGTGCGCGCGGTCAGGGACTGGGCCGACGCCGAGGGCCACGAGCTGCTGGTCGGGCTGTCGCTGGGCCGCTCGGTCCGCGGGCTGCCCTGGTGGAAGCAGGTGCGGGTCCGCCTGTCGGAGCTGCTGCCGAGGCTGCGCTACCAGGAGTCCAGGGCGAACCTGGTGGTCGCCAAGGACATCCTCGCCCGGCTCGGCGTGGCGGCGTTCGCCCGACGCCGGCACCTGCCGCTGGTGGTGTGGACGGTCGACTCCGAGGACTCGCTCCGCTACTGGCTGCGGCCGGGCCGGGCCTGGTTGGTCACGACCAACCAGCCCGGCCTGGCGCTGAAGGTGAGGTCCGGCGTCAGCCGGTGACGCACTTGGCGAAGTCGGCTTGGGCGTCCTCGAGCGCCTCGGAGTCCTCCTTCTCCTCGTCGTAGTCCTCGTCACCGTCGACGATCGCCTGGAGGGCGTCGTCGGACAGGTCGGAGTCATGCAGCGCCTTGGCGAGGCAGTCGATGAGGTCGTCACTGGCACCGTCGGTCAGAGCGCTGAACTCCGCGTTGTCCTTCATGGCGTCGGCGATGTCGTCCTCCGAGGGGCGACCTCCACCGCCGCCGCCACCACCACACGCGGTGAGCACGGCGAGCAGGGTGAACATGGCGACGATCTTCTTCATCTGCGGCTCTTTCGCTCAGGGCAGCCGTGTCATGGTCTGCCTTCCGGGTCCGTGAGGACCCTGTCTGGTCGGGTCCTCCGGGTCAAGAGACGTATCGACGGGTGTTCGCGTTCCTTGACCGGGAGGGCTGAGAAGATGGCGTCATGACCACGGATGCGGACGTGGAGAGCGTCACCGACGTGCTCGGTGAGCCCTACCTCGCCGAGACCATCCAGCTGCCGCCCGACGACGAGGGCGAGGTCGTCGCGACGCTCGTGCGCCGTACCGCCGCCGGCCCGACGACCAAGGCGGTGCTGCACCTGCACGGCTTCGCCGACTACTTCTTCCAGACCGGGTACGCCGAGTGGTGGGCCGAGCGCGGCTTCGACTTCTACGCGCTCGACCTGCGCAAGCACGGCCGCTCGCTGCGTCCACACCAGACGCCCAACTACGTCACCGACCTGCGGGACTACTACCCCGAGATCGACGAGGCCTGGAAGCGCGTCACCGAGCGCGACGGACACACCGAGGTCGTCATCTCGGCGCACTCGACCGGCGCCCTCGAAGTCGCCCTCTGGGCGGACGACCGCCGCCCCGCCGCGCTGGTCGGCGCGGTGATGAACTCGCCCTGGCTCGACCTCCAGGGCAGCCCGCTGCGTCGGCTCGTCGGCACCCCCATCGTCAAGCAGCTCGGCGCCTACCAGCCGATGCGCGAGATCAAGCGGCACGTGACGGGCTTCTACACGCGCAGCCTGCACCTGGACCACGAGGGCGAGTGGGACTTCAACCTCCTCTGGAAGCCGATCGAGTCGTTCACGATCTACGCCGGCTGGCTGCGGGCCGTGCGCGAGGGCCACGCTCGGCTGCACCGTGGCCTGACGCTTCCCTGTCCGGTCCTGGTCCTGTCGTCGGGGCGCTCGACCCTGCCCGAGGAGATGGGCGAGGACGTGCACGGCACCGACGTCGTGCTCGACGTCGGCCAGATCCGGCACTGGGCGACGGCGCTCGGCCCGCACGTGACCTACGTGGCCATCGAGGGCGCCCGCCACGACGTGGTCCTGTCCCGCGAGGAGCCCCGCACCCGCGCCTACGACGCCATCAGCACCTGGATGACTGCCTGGGTGGATCCGCCGTCGCGGTCGCTGCTGTAGGTGTCGGTCACGTTTGATCGGGGGTTGGTCTGGCGCCAGCGCCAGACCCAAACCTCATCTCAGCTCTCCCACCAGAGCCTGGACGCGGTCGTACGTCGCCCGGTCGGCCGCCCCGATCAGAGCTGCCGGCGCTGGGTCCTGAGGCCGGTACGGCTGCCCGTCGAAGGTGCCGAGGAAGGCGCCCGACTCCTCGAGAAGCAGCGACCCGGGCGCGTGGTCCCAGGGCTTCGTGCCGCCGTACAGCAGGTAGTCGGCGGCGCCCTCGACGAGCTTCGGGTAGTCGACGCCGCAGCACACCCAGGTGAGCTCGAGCGGTGGCAGCCCGT
Organism: uncultured Actinomycetota bacterium; assembly: GCA_963825455.1. Classification (GTDB taxonomy): domain Bacteria; phylum Actinomycetota; class Actinomycetes; order Propionibacteriales; family Nocardioidaceae; genus Nocardioides. Next base: position 96,983 of record CAWGTG010000015.1, on the reverse strand, counting down.
CCAGGGTCCGGCCGATCCACCGGCGTCGTGACGTGACACCCCGCAGGTCGGCTCCGACCGGCGGCCGCACCAGCCGCTGGCCGTTGCGCCGGGCACCGAGCCCGCGCTCCGCGACGTACGCCGTGCCGTGCTGCGGCTGCCAGATCCAGCTGCGCACCACGTCGCCGTCTCGGAGCTCGGCCACCATGACGGCGTGGTCCCGTGAGCCCGAGACGAAGTTCTTGGTGCCGTCGACGGGGTCGACGGTGAATGCGTGGTCGGCGTCGCGGAACCGGTCCAGGAGCGTGTCATCGCCGTCCGTCGCCTCCTCGCCGAGGACGAGCGCGTCGGGATAGCCGGCGGAGAGCGCCTCGGTGATGCGCACCTCGGCCTCGTGGTCGGCGACGGTGACGAGGTCGCCGGGGTTCTTCTCGGCGACCTGGTCGTCGGACAGGGTGCGGAACCGGGGGTTGATGACCTCTTCGGCGACGTCCTGCAGCAGCTGGAGGATCTCCTGGGTGTTCACCCGGTGAACGGCTCGCCGTCGAACCGCTCCCGCGTCACGAACTCGGCGAACGGCTGGCGGCGCAGCTTGGTGGGCTGCTTGACCGGTCTCCCGAGCGGGACCACGGCCGCGACGGCGTACTGCTCCGGGATGCCGAGCAGCTCCTTGACCTGCGGCTCCTGGGCGATCGCCATGGTCGTGAACGTGCCGCCGAACCCCTCCTGACGTGCGGCGAGCAGCATGTTCCAGGCCAACGGATAGACCGAGGCGCCACTCACCAGGCCGATGCGGTCGAGGTCTTGGTCGGTCGCAGCGACGGCGCCGAGGTCTACACAGACGACGACCACGACGGCGGCGGTGAACAACGGTGTGAGGAAGTACGCCGGAGGCTCGGTCGCTGCGATCTCCTCGGCCGACGGGCCGGGTGGGCTCAGCGGGTTCCACGGGACCTCACCGACTGCCGACTGGGCGGCGTAGCGACGGACCGCCGGCTTGTTGAGCTCGGCCAGCGCTTCGCGAGTCGCCTGATCGGAGACGAGCACCAGGTGCGCGCCCTGCCGGTTGCCGCCGCTCGGGGCGAAGCGGGCGTTGTCGAGGATGCGAGCCAGCACGTCGTCCGGCAGCGGATCGTCGGTGAACTCCCGGATCGCCGCGGTCGTCCGCATCACGTCGTAGAGCTCCATGCCTCTAGTCTTCCGCACGTGAACCCAGTGATCGGACTCTCCCTCGGCCGCATCGTCGTGGGCGCTCTCTCGTTCGTCCAGCCCGCCCTCGTCGCGAAGATGCTCGGTCTCGACATCGCCCACAATCCGCAGGGCCCCTACATGGCCCGGCTGTTCGGGTCGCGCGAGATCGCGATCGGCACGGCCACGCTGCTGGCCCGTGGCACGACCAGGCGCAATCTCGTGCTGGCCGGTATCGGCGTCGACGCGGCCGATGCGGCCACCGGCGTGCTCGGTATCCAGGACAAGTCGGTGCCGGTGCGTACTGGCGTCATGCTGATCGTGCCGGCGATCCTCGCCGTGCTGTCCGGGCTCGCCGGCCTGCGCCAGAAGGCCTGACGTCAGCTCAGCAGGAACACCGTCAGCGCCACCACACCGACCACCACGATCGTCCAGCGCAGCACCGGGCCGGGCAGCCGGCGGCCCACGGTCGCGCCGAGCTGCCCCCCGATCACCGACCCGATCCCGATCAGCGCCACGATCTTCCAGTCGACCTCGGCCACGATCGCAAACAGGAGCCCGGCGACCGAGTTCACGATGGCGGCGAGGACGTTCTTCAGCGCGTTGAGTCGCTGCATCGCCTCCGAGATTCCGACCCCCATGATGCCCATCAGCAGCACGCCCTGGGCGGCACCGAAGTAGCCGCCGTAGACACCGGCACCGAGCACGGCGGGCCAGACCCACCAGGCCCCCAGCACCGGGTTGCGCGAGGGTGCGCCCACACCGTCGTGGCGGGCCTCGACCCAGGCCGTGATTCGGGGCTGGAAGACCACCAGCAGGATCCCGAGGCCGACCAGGACCGGCACGATGGCCGAGAAGGCGTCGTCGGGGAGCACCAGCAGCAGCACACCGCCGAGCACACCTCCGAGGAGCGACGCGATGCCGATCCGCAGGATCCGCGGCCGTTGCCCCTGCAGCTCCCGTCGGTAGCCGACCACGCCGGACACCGAGCCCGGCACCAGACCGATGGTGTTGGAGACGTTGGCGGTGACGGGAGGTACGCCGAAGGCCAGGAGGGTCGGGAACGTGATCAGCGTCCCCGACCCCACCACGGTGTTGATGGTGCCCGCGGCCAGCCCGGCCAGCCCGATGGCAATGGCTTCGAGCAGCGACACCCCGTGAGATTACGAGGCAGGCGGGGTGGTCGGTGGCGGCGGGTCGTCCGATCCGGCCGGCGGTGCCGGCGGAGCGGGCGGAGCGGGATCGGAGACCCCCGGGTTCGCCGCCTGGGCTGCCTCGGCGATCGCTGCCTGCACGGCGGCGTTAGCCTTGCTGACCTCGGCGTCCGCCAGGGCGCCGCTGCCCTCGAGGGCAGCCCGGTCGGTGGACCCCATGTCGACCCGCGTGCGCGGCCCACCGGAGTCCTTCGGGATCCCGGCGATCTCGTGGATCGACGAGCCGAGCCCCTCGAGCGCCTTGGTGATCTCGGACGGGATGACCCACACCTTGTTGGCGTCGCCCTGGGCGAGCTTCGGCATCATCTGGAGGTACTGGTACGCCAGCAGCCCCTGGTCCGGCTGCCCGTCGTGGATGGCCTGGAAGACCATCTGGATGGCCTGCCCCTCACCCTGGGCCCGCAGGATCGCTGACTCGCGGTCGGCCTGGGCGCGCAGGATCTGCGACTCGCGGTCGCCCTCGGCGTTCAGGATCGCGGACTGCTTGTTGCCTTCTGCGGTGAGGATCGACGACTGTCGCTGGCCCTCGGCGGAGAGGATGAGCGCCCGCTTGTCGCGGTCCGCGCGCATCTGCTTCTCCATCGCGTCCTTGATGGACGGCGGCGGGTCGATGCCCTTGATCTCGACGCGGTTGACGCGGATGCCCCACTTGCCCGTCGCCTCGTCGAGGACGCCGCGCAGACCGTGGTTGATCTCCTCACGGCTGGTCAGCGTCTGCTCGAGGTCCATCCCACCCACGATGTTGCGGAGCGTGGTCATGGTGAGCTGCTCGACGGCCTGGATGTAGTTGGCGATCTCGTACGTCGCCGCGATCGGGTCGGTGACCTGGAAGTAGATGACGGTGTCGATCGAGACCACCAGGTTGTCCTCGGTGATCACCGGCTGCGGCGGGAAGCTCACGACCTGCTCGCGCAGGTCGATGAGGTAGCGCACCTTGTCGATGAACGGCACGACGATGTTGAGGCCGGCCGGGAGGGTCTGCTTGTACTTTCCGAAGCGCTCCACGATGCCGGCGCGCGCCTGCGGCACGATCCGCACCGTCTTGGCGAGCAGGGTGACGACGAACAGGAACAGCAGGACCAGCAGGATCAGCACGATGAGTGCGCCCATGAGAACTCCTTCAGGTCTGTGGGCCAGGGCTTCTGGCTAGGACTCGATGCTCGGTAGAGGATGGACGTACGCCGTGGCTCCGCGGATTTCCAGGACCTCCACGGTGCTGCCCGGATCGATGGCCAGGGTGTCGTCGTACGGCTTCGCGGACCAGATCTCGCCGCCCACCTTGACCCGCCCGGGCTCGAGCCCGGTGATCCGCTCTATCACCATGCCCTGCTGGCCGACGAGCTTGCCGTGGCCGAGCGAGAGCTCGGGCCCGCTGTGCAGCCGCTTCACGAGCGCCGGGCGGACCAGGGCCAGGCAGGCAACCGAAGCGACCGCCGCGGCGATGGCCGAGACGGCGAAGCCGGCCCCCAGGGACACGAGCATCCCGACCAGCGCGCCGACCGCGAGCATGAGGAGGATCAGGTCCATGCTGGCCAGCTCGGCGACGCCGAGCAGGATGGCGATGCCGAGCCACACGGCGGCGAGGTGGTCACTGAGCCAGTCCATGGCGGGGACCCTAGTGGATTCCGGAGCGGCGTTGGCGACGACGGGCAGACCAGCGGCCCGCCGCGTGCTGGAGCACCAGCGGCATCGCGAAGGTCTCGGAGAGGTTCTGCTCGGTCAGCACGTGGTCGAGCAGTCCTGCCGCGACCACCTTCGCGTCGCGCAGCAGCAGGACGTGCGTGAAGCCGGGCGGGATCTCCTCGACGTGGTGGCTGACCAGGACCGTGGCCGGTGAGTCTGCGTCCATCGCCAGCACAGCCAGCGTGGAGACGAGATCCTCGCGACCGCCGAGGTCGAGCCCGGCCGCCGGCTCGTCGAGGAGCAGCAGCTCGGGGTCAGTCATCAGGGCCCGCGCGATCTGCACGCGCTTGCGCTCACCCTCGCTGAGGGTGCCGAACGTGCGGTCGGCCAGGTGGTTGACCCCGAGCTCCTCGAGCAGCACCATGGCGCGGCCGTGGTCGAGATCGTCGTACTCCTCACGCCAGCGGCCGACCACGCCGTACGACGCCGACACGACCACGTCGCGCACGGTCTCGCCGCGCGGGATCCGTTCCGCGAGCGACGCGCTGGTCAGGCCGATGCGCGGCCGGAGCTCGAACACGTCGACGGTGCCGAGCACCTCCTCCAGGATGCCGGCCACGCCGGTCGTGGGGTGCAGCTGGGCGGAGGCGACCTGGAGCAGCGTGGTCTTGCCGGCGCCGTTGGGCCCGAGGATGACCCAGCGCTCGTCCTCCTCGACGGTCCAGTCGATGTCGTCGAGCAGCGTGGCCCTGCCCTTGCGCACCGTCACCCCAGCGAACTCGAGGACGGCGGCCATGGCCGCCACCCTACTGACCGGATCCGGCGGATCCCGGCGTAGCCTCCCGGGGCGTGAGCGACTCCACCGACGCCCTGCCTGCCTCGGTGCGGCTGGCGTGGTGGGGGACGGCCTGGCTTCGAGGACATGTGGTCGCCGACCACCTGATCGACGCGGTGGTCGACCGGGACGCGACACACCTGGTGGTGTTCGCCGAGTCGGCTCCAGAACCACTGGTCGCGGGCCTCGGCCGGCTCCGGGCAGGCGGTGCCGACGCCCTCGGGGCGGCCTTGCCGGCGGAGGGCGACCCGGTCGGGCTCGGCGGTCCGGCGGCGTTCAACGCGGCGGCGTTCGAGGCCGGCGAGGCGGTCGTGGCGCTCGACGCCGCAGGCTTCGCCCTGCACGGGCTGGTGCCCGTACGGGTGGGCGCGGTGCTCACCTGGTCGGTCATGGGCGCAGAACGCCGCCAGCTGCCCGATGTGGGCGAGGCGGACCGGGCCCTGCGCTCGGCCCTTCCGGAGGCGGCGGACGCGCTGGCCTCGCTCGACGTGGCCAGCTGGCGTCCTGAGGTGGCCGACCGGCTGATGAACCTCCGGCACCGGCCGCGCGCCGCGGCTCCGCCCGGTGTGCCGCCGCGGTGCGTTGAGCTCGCCGAGCGGGCCCGCCAGGCCCTGAAGATCGTGGCCCTGGCCCTGGAGGACGACGGCGGTGCACAGACCGCCCTCGAGGCGGAGGCCCGGCGCGCAGCGCTGATGCCGCTCGGCCGTGCGGCCCGACGAGCACTGGTCGCCGCCGCGTCTCCGGAGGTCTGGCCGCCGGACTGAGCGGGGGTCAGGCTGGTGGGCGGTCGTCGACCCGGACCGCGGGATCCTCGGGACTGCCCGACCACTCCCACACGTCCTGGTGGCGAGCCTTGTCCCCGGGCGCGACCACGCCGCCGGTGAGTACGACGACCCCGCGCGCCTCGTCGTAGGCCATCCCGAACGCCTGACGTGGCGGCAGCACGTCGCGCGCGAAGGTCTCCCAGCGGTCACCCGTCCAGCGCCAGACGTCGCCGTTCTCGCGGTCGAAGTCACTCCCGCCGGCCAGAAGGGTGCCGAGGGTGGGATGGATGAAGGCCTGCGCATTGACGAGCGGCCCGGGTCCACCCGCACCGTCGTCGAGCGTCCATGCGCCGTCGGCCCACACCCACGTGTCGCCGAGCGCGGGCGGCAGCGCCTCGTCGACCACCTGGTGCCCGCCGTAGACCACGAGCTGACCCTCGTCCCCGGCCACCATCGCGGCGGGCCACCGGCTGGGGACCGGGCCGCTCGTGGACAGCGGCGCCCACGCCTCGCCGTCCCATGCCCAGGCGTCGTCCCGCATCACGCCGGGTCCCTCACCCGGGCCGTTGCCGCTGTGGAGCAACACCGTGCTGGTGCTGGGGTCCCAGGCCAGCGACGCGGCCACCCGGGCACCCGGTGTGCTCGCGTCGAAGCGGCGCCAGGTCGTGCCGTCCCACTCCCAGGTCTCGTCGGAGACTCCAGCCGCGTCCTCGCCCCCGTAGATGACCACGACGTCGCGGACCGGGTCGTGCGCCGCCGCGAAGAAGGCGCGCGCCGTGGGCGCGGGTCCGGCGGCCTCGACCTCGGACCAAGCGGCGCCGTCCCAGCGCCACAGCGCCAGCGGTCCAGCGTCCGGGACCCCCTCCGGCGGCCCCGTCACCAGGAGCACGCCGTCCGCATCCGGGGCCGGCAACAGCACGTGCGAGGCGCCGATGAGAGGACCGGCGGTCTCGTCATCCTCCGACGAGCTCGACGTCGAGCGCTCCGGGGACGGACTCCCGCTCGATCCGTCGCCGTCGGAACAGCCCGCCGCCAGCACGCACCCGGCAATCAGGGTCAGGAGCCGAAGCCTCACCCGCTCACCGTGCCGTCACCACGACACGGGCCGGTCACGGTCAGGTCACGAGTCGGAGGGCTGGTAGACGCCCAGCACGTTGCCGTCGGGGTCGCCGAAGATGAACCGCCGGCCGCCGGGGTAGTCGTAGGGCGCCTCGACGATGCTCCCACCGGCGGCCTCGACAGTCGCGACGCTGGCGTCGAGGTCGTCCGATCGGAGGAGCGCTACGACGCCCCCGGGACCGGTGTCGCGGCCGACGCCGAGTCCACCGACCTCGCTGCCGCCGTCCGCGGTCTGGATGCCGGCGTATTCGGGGCCGTAGTCGTTGAACCGCCAGCCGAAGGCCTGCCCGTAGAACTCGCGGGCCCGAGCCAGGTCGGTGACGCTGATCTCGACGTAGTCGAGGGCGTGGTGTGAATTGTTCATCCCACCACCATGGACCGGGCCACCGACAGCCCCCGCCCGGCGCTACCGTGACGAGCGATGAACCACGATCGGGGCCCGCGACCGGAGACGCTCCTCATCACGCTCACGGGCAAGGACCGGCCGGGCGTCACCTCGGCGATCTTCGACACCCTGTCCCGCGCCGGAGTCGAGGTGGTCGACCTCGAGCAGATCGTGCTGCGGCGCCGACTCATCCTCGGCGTGCTCGTCACCATCCCGCGCGACTGGAAGAAGCTCCGCGACGCCGTCGAGGGCACCGCCCGCGACCTCGGGATGCACGTCGAGATAGACCGTGGCACCGGCGACAACAGGGCGCGCGGCCTGGGCCGGTCGCACGTCACCGTCATCGGTACTCCGCTGAAGGCGTCGGCGATGGCCGCCGTGGCCGGCCGGATCGCCGACAGCGGCGGCAACATCGACCGCATCGAGCGGATGGCGCGCTACCCGGTCACGGCGATCGACCTGCACGTCTCCGGCATCGACACGGACTCGCTCCGCCCCATGCTCGCCTCGGAGGCCGCCCGGCAGGGCATCGACGTCGCCGTACAGCCCGCCAACCTGCAGCGCCGCGGCATGCGACTGATCGTCATGGACGTCGACTCCACGCTCATCCAGGGCGAGGTGATCGAGATGCTCGCGGAGCACGCCGGCTACGGCAACGAGGTGGCCGAGGTCACAGAGGCGGCGATGCGCGGCGATCTCGACTTCGAGGAGTCCCTGCTCGAGCGGGTGAAGCTGCTCGAGGGGGTCCCGGTGTCGGCGTTCGACGCGGTCTACGAGGCGATCGAGCTCACCCCCGGCGCCCGGACACTGGTCCGGATCCTGCGACGGCTCGGCTACCGGTTCGCGCTCGTCTCCGGTGGGTTCAGCCAGATCACCGAGCGGCTCGCCGAAGACCTGGGCATCCACTTCTCCCGCGCCAACGAGCTCGAGGTCGTGGACGGCAAGCTCACCGGCCAGATCGTGGGCGACGTGGTCGACCGCGCCGGCAAGGCCCGCGCCCTGCGCGAGTTCGCCGCCGAGCTCGGTCTCACCGAGGCGTCGGTCATCGCGATCGGCGACGGCGCCAACGACCTCGACATGCTGAACGCCGCGGGGCTCGGCATCGCCTACAACGCCAAGCCGGTCGTCCGCGACGCCGCGGACACCTCGGTCAACGTCCCCTACCTCGACACGATCCTCTACCTCCTCGGCATCTCCCGCGAGGAGATCGAGGCCGCCGACGCTGCTGAGGGCATCGTCACGCCGGCGCCGCCGGTCTGAGCCGGCCGCTCAGGGTGGCGGTGGCCTGGCAACGGTTATCCACGGGGAGAACGGTTGCCCCGCCACCGCTGACGTCGGCAGCTCAGGGTGGCGGTGGCCTGGCAACGGTCATCCACGGGGAGAACGGTTACCCCGCCACCGCTGCCCAGGTGATTCAGCCACGCCCGACGTGATAGGCCACCACGCTCGCCGAGGCCTCGTCGAGGTCGCTCCAGTCGCCGTCGTACGAGAACACCGCCAGCGCGCTCGTCGGGAAGCCGAGGGCCATCTCGTTGCCGGCTTCTTCGTCGCCGTTGCCGTCGTCGAGCAACGCGGCCAGCGACGCCATGGTCGGGTTGTGCCCCACGACCGCGAGGGTGCGGATGACGTCCTCGGTCTCGCGGATCAGGTCGAGCGCGCTCTCCGTGCCGGCCTCGTACAGCGAGTCCTCCGGGGTGCCCTCGAGGTCCCAGCCACCGGCGTCGTTGATGGCCTCCCAGGTCTGCTGGGTGCGGACCGCGGCGGAGACCAGCGCCTGGTCGGGCTCGATGCCGCGGTTGGCCAGCCACTGCCCGGCCTCGGTCGCGTCCACCATGCCGCGGTCGGTCAGCTGGCGCTCGAAGTCGCTCGGTCCCGACTGCTCCGACTTGGAGTGCCGGATCACCACCAGGGTCTTCACGCCGAGAGTCTGGCACGTCCTCACGCCCGTAGTCCTAGGGTGGCACCCATGCCCCGGGGACCCCTCATGATCATCGGCGGCGCCGAGGACAAGCTGCGCAGGAGACGCATCCTCAAGGAGTTCGTGGCGGCCAGTGGCGGCCCCGAGGCACGGATCGCGGTGCTCCCGTCGGCCTCGAGCCTCGGCGACGAGATCGTGGACCTGTACGACGCGCTGTTCCGCGCCGAGGGCGCCGCCGAGGTGACGATGGTGCGCCCCGAGACCCGCGAGCAGTCGAACGACCCTGACCTGGTCGGCATCATCGAGAAGGCCACCGGGGTCTTCATGACGGGCGGCAACCAGCTCAAGCTCAGCGCGATCGTCTGCGGTACTCCGGTGGGCGACGCCATCGTGGCGGCGCACGAGCGAGGGGCGGTCGTGGGCGGTACGTCGGCGGGAGCGTCGATCCAGTCCAGCCACATGCTCGCCTTCGGCGTCGGCGGTACGACGCCCAAGCAGCGGATGACCCAGATGGCCGCCGGCCTCGGGCTGCTGCCGAGCACCGTCATCGACCAGCATTTCGCCCAGCGCAACCGGTACGGCCGGCTGCTCATGATCGTCGCCCAGTCACCGCAGCTGCTGGGCCTGGGCATCGACGAGGACACCGCGGCCATCGTCCAGGACGAGGTGCTGAGCGTGGTCGGGCGCGGTGCCGTGACGATCCTGGATCCCAGCAACATCACCACCAACGCCTTCGACGCCAAGCGCTCCGCGCCCCTGTTGGCCAGCGGCGTCGTGCTGCACGTGCTGCCGCACGGCGCCCGCTTCGACCTGGTCACCCGGACGCTGCTGCCCTTCGAGACCCACGTCGACCCACTCGAGGCCGCCGAGATCGAGGAGGCCGGCCACGACCTGCGCCGGATGGCGCGCGACATCGCGGCCGGTGACGCCTCTCCGAGCGTGCTGCGCCGACGGCTGCGGCGGACGAGGAAGACCGGCTCCCGACCCGATCCGGCCCCGCCGGACGACCTGCACGTGGACGGAGACGACGCATGACAGAGCGGCCCACACCCGACCTCACGATCCTCGAGACGAGGGTCTACCGCGGCGCCAACATCTGGTCCTACGAGCGGGCGATCCACCTCGTGGTGGACCTCGGGTCGCTGGAGAAGTTCCCGACCAACACCATCCCCGGCTTCACCGACAACCTGCTCGAGATGCTGCCCGGGCTGCGCGAGCACTCGTGCTCGCGCGGCAAGCGCGGCGGCTTCGTCGAGCGGCTCCACGAGGGAACCTGGCTGGGCCATGTCGCCGAGCACACCGCGCTCGCACTCGAGCAGGTCGTGGGCCACGACATCCGCCGTGGCAAGACCCGCCAGGTCAAGGGCCAGCCCGGCCACTACAACGTCATCTTCGGGTACGCCGACGAGCAGGTCGGGCTCGAAGCCGCGCGCCTCGCCGTACGCCTGGTCAACCACCTCGTCCAGGCGGACCCCGAGTTCGAGTGGGACCAGGAGCTCGATGCGTTCATCCTGCGGGCAGAGCGCACGGCGTTCGGCCCCTCGACCCAGGCGATCCTCGACGAGGCGGTCTCGCGGGACATCCCCTGGATCCGGCTCAACCAGTACTCGCTCGTCCAGCTCGGTCAGGGCGTCCACGCGAAGCGGATCCGCGCCACGATGACCTCGACGACGTCCGCGATCGCGGTCGACATCGCCTCCGACAAAGACCTCACCACCCGGCTGCTCGGCGCCGCCGGCCTCCCGGTCCCCAAGCAGGACACCGTGCGCACCGCGGACCAGGCCGTGCGCGCTGCGGAGAGGATCGGCTACCCGGTCGTCGTGAAGCCGCTGGACGGCAACCACGGCCGCGGGGTGTGCCTCGACCTCCAGAACGAGGAGGACGTGCGGGCGGCGTTCCCGATCGCCGAGGAGCAGTCCCGGCGTGGCGTGATCGTCGTGGAGTCGCTCATCATCGGCAAGGACTACCGCTGCCTGGTCATCGACGGACGGATCGCTGCGATCGCCGAGCGGGTGCCGGCCTCGGTCACCGGCGACGGCATCGCGACGGTCGAGCAGCTCGTCGACACCGCGAACGCGGACCCGCGCCGCGGCGTCGGCCACGAGAAGGTGCTGACCCGGATCAAGGTCGACGACGCTGCCATCACGCTGGTGCGCGAGCAGGGCTACGCGATGACCGACGTACCTCCCGAGGGACAGGTCGTGAAGCTCGCGCTGACCGGCAACATGTCCACGGGTGGCATCTCGATCGACCGGACGTTCGAGGCGCACCCGGAGAACGTCGAGATCGCCGAGGAGGCCGCCCGGATGGTCGGCCTCGACATCGCCGGCATCGACTTCATCTGCCCCGACATCACCGAGCCTGTCCGCGAGACCGGCGGCGCGATCTGCGAGATCAACGCCGCCCCCGGCTTCCGGATGCACACCCACCCGACCATCGGCGAGCCGCAGTTCATCGCGAAGCCGGTCGTGGACATGCTCTTCCCGCCCGGCGCCACGTCGCGGATCCCGATCGTGGCTGTGACCGGCACCAACGGCAAGACGACCACGTCGCGCATGATCGGCCACATCTTCAAGGGCATGGGCCGCAAGGTCGGCATGACCTCCACCGACGGTGTCGTCATCGACGAGCGGCTGGTGATCCGGGCTGACGCGTCCGGCCCGCGCTCGGCGCGGATGGTGCTGCAGAACCCGCGCGTGGATTTCGCGGTGTTCGAGGTGGCGCGCGGAGGGATCCTGCGCGAGGGGCTCGGCTACGAGCGCAACGACGTCGCCGTGGTCCTCAACGTCCAGCCCGACCACCTCGGCCTGCGCGGCATCGACACCGTGGAGCAGCTCGCCGACGTGAAGGCCGTCCTGGTCGAGGCCGTCCCTCGCGACGGCCACGCGGTGCTCAACGCCGACGACCCGTTGGTGCGCGACATGCGGCGGCGGTGCTCGGGCCAGGTCGTGTGGTTCTCCATGGACGAGCCCGGCTCGGAGACGCGCGACATGATCGACGCGCACTGCCGACGCGGTGGCAAGGCGCTGGTGCTGAACCCGTCGGAGCGCGGCGAGATGATCGTGGTGAAGCACGGCCCGCGCGAGATGCAGCTGGCCTGGACCCACCTGTTGCCGGCGACGTTCGGCGGCCGTGCCCGGATGAACGTCCAGAACTCGCTCGCGGCCGCCGCCGCTGCCTTCGCGGCCGGTGCCCCGCTGCACGACATCAGGCAGGGGCTGCGGTCGTTCTCGACGAACTACTACCTCTCCCCCGGGCGCCTGAACGAGGTCGAGGTCAACGGCGTCAACGTCATCGTCGACTACTGCCACAACGCGCCCGGCATGAAGATGCTCGGCGACTTCGTCGACCGTGTCGGCGAGACCCTCGAGTCGTCCCACGAGCTGGCCAGACCGTCGCGGATCGGCGTCATCGCAACCGCGGGTGACCGCCGCGACGAGGACATGCGCGAGCTCGGGCACATCGCCGCACAGCACTTCGACGTGGTGATCGTCCGCGAGGACGTCGCGCTCCGCGGCCGGAAGCGCGGTGACGTGGCCGAGCTGGTCGCCGAGGGGGTCCGCACCGCGATGGCCGAGGGCGCCCGATCCAAGCAGGTCGAGGTCAACCTCGACGAGATCGAGGCGGTCCGGCACGCGCTGTCCCGCGCGAACAAGGGCGACCTCGTCGTCATCTGCGTCGACAAGCACGCCGAGGTGATGACCGAGCTCGAGAACTGGTCACCCCAGGCCCAGCCCGGTGCCGGCGTCACCTCCGACGCACCCGCTGCCGACCCGGACTACGTCGCCGCGACACCCGTGGAGGCCTGAAGCTCGGGCTCCCAGGTCCGGGTCGCCACGCCGATCAGGGTCCACACGTTGATCGTGACGATCAGCGCGACCAGCGCACCGATCTCGTCGTCGGACCAGTGCGCGGCCACCGCGTCGTAGTCCTCCTGCGGCACGTGGGTCTGGGTGGCCCGGGTGACCGATTCGGTGAACGCGAATGCCGCCCGCTCCTTGTCGGTGAAGAACGGCGACTCCTTCCAGACGCTGACGGCGTGGATCCGCTGCTGGGGCTCGCCGTTGGTGGCGGCGTCGGTCGCGTGCATGTCCACGCAGTAGGCGCAGCCGTTGAGCTGGCTCGCACGGAGCTTGAGCAGGTCGCGGAGGCCAGCCGGGATGCCGACCCGGTCGAGCTCGCGGTTGGTGGCGTTGTCGAGGTGCGCGACGGCCTTGCTGAATCCCGGCACGGCGGCGTCGATGTCGAGGCGGACGGGAACAGTGTGAAGAGCGTCGGTCATGACCCCAACGCTAGGCGGGATGCATCCAGACCAATCGGGCCGATTCGAGCCAAGTCACCTGGGCCAATTTTCGGGAGCGGGCGGGATAGTCCCTGACGTTCTGGCCAACGACACGCCGAAATCGCGTCCAGAACGTCTGGGACTATCGCGAAGGCGCTATCCCTGAGCGGCCCTCACCTTCTCGCGCAGGGTCTCCGGGCTGTCCGGCGTACCGCCGTGGCCGGCGATCCAGTCGTAGGCCTCCTCGCGCTCCGCGTGGCACATCAGCCCGACCACGTCGCCGGGCTTCGCCTCCTCGACCAGGGCGGCGAGGCAGTCCACCTCGGTGTCGTATGCCGGCATGTCGGTGACGCCGACGCGCTCGGCCCCGGCGCGCATCAGGGCCTCGAGCTCCTCGGTGGTGCGGCCCCGGAGGTAGCGCTTCTTGTGGCCGATCGCGATCACGTCGCTGTCGCGGGCACCGATCTCGCCGAGCAGCTCGATCAGGTCGTCGGTGCGGTCCCCCACCGCGCCGAGGCCGAGGAGCAGGCGGCAGCCGGGCCGGCGGACGCCGTTCATGATCTCGAGCAGCGCCTCGAGTCCCGCCTCGTTGTGCGCCAGGTCCATGACGACGGACACCCCGCCTGGGAGGGAGAAGAAGTTCATCCGCCCCGGGTTGTGCTCGGCGTCCGGGAGGAACGTGCGCAGCCCCTCGATCACGACCTCGCGCGGGATCTCGACGGCCAGCGCGGCCGACGCGGCGGCGAGGCTGTTCTCGACGTTGAAGCGGGACAGGCCGGCCAGCGTCATCGGTACGTCGACCAGCTCGACCAGCGGGTCGGGGTCGCGGTTGGGAAGGAGGACCGAGATCCAGCCGTCGATCACCGTCGTGGCTCGGCCGCCGTCCGACAGCACGTCGCGGATCGCCGGTGAGTCCGGGTCGCGGGAGAACACCCACGGCTGCGCCTTGATCGTCCCGCGCATCGCGAAGACCCGAGGGTCGTCGCCGTTCAGGACGGCCCAGCCGTCCTTCCGGGTGATGTGGGGGACGACGCCCTTGACCTCCGCCAGCTGGTCGAGGGTGTCGATACCCTGGAGTCCGAGATGGTCGGCGGACACGTTGGTGACCACCGAGACGTCGTTGCGGGTCAGCCCGATGCCCTTGAGCAGGATCCCCCCGCGTGCTGTCTCGGTCACCGCGAGCTGCACCTGCGGGTGTGCCAGCACGCGGCCCGCTCCCGACGGACCCGAGTAGTCCCCGGCCTCCACCAGCTCGCCGTCGATGTAGATGCCGTCGGTGTTCGACCAGCCGACCAGCCGCCCGTCCGCCCGCGCGATGTGGGCGATCATCCGCGAGGTCGTGGTCTTGCCGTTGGTGCCGGTCACCGCGACCACCGGAACCCGGGGCGTGATCGTGGTCGGTGCGGGACCGGGCTCGGCCGCGGCCACCCGCGCGGCCGCCTCGCTCACCACCGTGTCCACCTCCCCGCCCGGCACCGCGTCGAGTACCGCTGCGACCGCCGTCGCCATGACCTGCGCCCGCGTCCGGTGCCGCCACGGGAACGCCACGACGATCTGGTGCTGGTCGCTGGTGGGCCGCACGCGTACGGCGAGCCGGGTCGCACCCGACTCGTTCGCGATCGCCCGGACCAGGCGGCCCACCGCGCGCAGCGCGAACCTCTGCCGGAACCCGGTGTCGGGCTTCCCTGGGCGGGCGTTGCGGAGCCCGATCCGCTGCGCGAACCGCTTGGCGGTCTCCTCGGGAACGGCCGCGAGCCCCCCGATGTCGAGGGTCAGCTTGATCGCTGCGCGCGGGAAGTAGAGGTTCGGGCCTTCGAGGACCCGCAGCTCGACCAGCGACGCGGGCTCGTCAGCCACGTCACTAAGCGCCTGTCGCGTGGAAGCCGCCGTCGACGTGGACGATCTCGCCAGTGGTGGCCGGGAACAGGTCCGACAGCAGCGCGCAGATCGCCTTGGCGGTCGGCTCGTGGTCGGCGTTGTCCCAGCCGAGAGGCGCCCGTGTGGTCCACATGTCCTCGAGGTCGCTGAAGCCCGGGATCGCCTTGGCGGCGAGCGTGCGCAGCGGGCCGGCCGACACGAGGTTGACCCGGATGCCGTCCGGTCCGACGTTGCGGGCCAGGTAGCGCGAGGTCGACTCGAGGCCGGCCTTGGCCACACCCATCCAGTCGTACGCCGGCCATGCGACGGTGGCGTCGAAGGTCAGCCCCACCACCGAGCCGCCCGTTGACATCAGCGGCCTGCAGGCCTGGGTCAGCGACATCAGGGAGTACGCCGACACCTGGAGTGCCTGAGCCACGTCCGGCCAAGGGCCGGTGAGGAACTTGCCGCCCAGGAGCGTCTCCGGGTTGCCGTAGGCGATCGAGTGGACCACGCCGTCCAGGCCGTCGACGTGCTCACGCACCTGGTCGGCCAGCCCGGCGAGGTGCTCGTCGTCGGTCACGTCGAGCTCGAGCACCGGTGGCTCGGTCGGTAGCCGTTTCGCGATCCGCCGGGTGATGCCGAGTGCCCGGCCGAAGTTGGAGATCAGGACGGTGGCGCCCTGCTCCTGGGCGTACTTCGCGGCCGCGAAGCCGATCGAGCTGTCCATCGTCACGCCCGCGACGAGGATGCGCTTGCCGTCCAAGATGCCGCTCATGTCAGTTCAGTGCCCCATTCCGAGTCCGCCGTCCACGGGGATCACGGCCCCGGTGACGTACGCCGCTCCATCGCCGGCCAGCCACGTCACCGCGGCGGCCACCTCGTCCGTCGTCGCGTACCGCTGCAACGGCACCTGCGCCTTGATCGCCGCCTTCTGATCGTCGGTGAGCACGCCGGTCATGTCGGTCTCGACGAACCCGGGTGCCACGACGTTGGCCGTGATCGACCGGGAGCCGAGCTCGCGGGCGATAGAGCGTGCCATGCCGACCAGGCCGGCCTTCGACGCGGCGTAGTTGACCTGCCCGGCGGAGCCCAGCAGCCCCACCACCGAGGACACGAACACGATCCGGCCACGGCGCAGCCGCAGCATCCCCTTCGCGGCCCGCTTGGCGAGCCGGTAGGAGCCGGTCAGGTTGGTCTCGATGACCGAGGACCAGTCCTCCTCCGACATCCGCAGCAGCAACGTGTCGTGGGTGATGCCGGCGTTGGCCACCAGCACCTCGACCGGGCCGTGCGCCTCCTCGACCTTCGCGAACGCCGCCTCCACCTGCTCCGGATCGGTGATGTCGCAGCGCACGTCGAGGGTGCCGTCAGGGGCACCGCCGTTGCGCGTGGTCACGGCGACCTGGTCGCCCATCGCGACGAACGCCTCAGCGATGGCCCGCCCGATCCCCCGGTTTCCGCCGGTGACGAGCACCGACCGGCCCTGAGCTTCGCTCTCCTCGGTCACCCCGGCGACGCTAGCGTCTACCGGGGAGTACGCCGAAACAGGGTCCAGCGCCGACGGCGTGCGGACTCCGACGCAGCGGCGACGATGCTCGGCGCCAGGTCGGAGCGCTCCCCGGCGTACATGGCCTCCCACCAGCGCACGCCCCCGGCGATGAACACGTCAAGATCGAGCCCTCGGCCCGAGCCGTCGAGCACCGAGACGTCTTCGAACCACACCCGCACGTCGAGGTGGTGCACGCCGCCGAGGTCCTGGAAGAGAGTCAGGTGGTGGCCCCCCGGGCCAGACATGGAGAGGTCGAGGCTGAGCCGGCGCTCCCAGCTACGGAACTCGCGCTCGCTGCGCGGGGAGTCCACGAACTCCCAGCCGTAGACGGGACCGCCGCCGTGCCGGCGCAGCAGCCGGTCGAGACCCTCCAGATCGAGCGGGAGCACCGGTGCGGCCGCGTCCTCCCACGTGCCGGCGCGGTACGACGCTGCCAGCCTCGAGCAGCCGGCCAGTCGCAACGTCCGGCGCGGGTCGAGGGTCTCGGCGCCGGACTCGTCCCGGGACAGGACCGTGAGCAGGATGTCCGCGGTCGCGGCGGGCTCGTCGATCGTCAGGTCGTGCCAGTCGGCCTCGTTGAGTGCGACGCCGAGGCCGTCGATCTGCTCAGGTGTGAGGGGCGTCGCCTACTCCTCGTCCTCGAGTCGGAAGCCGACCTTGATCCCGACCTGGAAGTGCTCGACCTTGCCGTCCTTGATCTGGCCACGGACCTCGGTGACCTCGAACCAGTCGCAGTGCCGCAGCGTCTTGGCGGCGCGCTCCACGCCGTTGTGGATCGCCTGCTCCAGACCCTCGTTGGAGGTGCCGACGATCTCGGTGACGCGGTAGGTGCGGTTGCTCATGCCGCGACTCTACCGACGCGTGGGGCCGCCCGATCCGCGGCGTACAGTGGCGATATGGCCCGGGAGCGCAGCCGCGAACCCGAGGCAGTCCGCATCACCTCGGCAGCGGCCAGCCGCAACGACGACATCGCCGCGCGCCAGAAGCGATACCTGTTCTCGATGGGCATCCGCACGCTCTGCTTCGTCGGGGCGATCGTGGCCTCGCTACTCGGCATCCACTGGCTCTGGCCGATCCTCATCGTGGCCGCGCTCGTGCTGCCCTACGTCGCCGTGGTGATGGCGAATGCCGCCACCACCAAGGGCGACGGCTTCGCGCTCGTCGAGCAGCGCTCCCAGCGCCGTGAGCTCGGGGGCGGGGACCAGGGTCGTTGAAATTTCGGTCACTTACGGTTTGATTCCCGGCGCGGACGTGGAACACTTCTAGGGCCGCGTGGGCTTGCTCGGGCGGTGTGGTGCCGGACAGCTCTCCCCGTGGTTGGCCGGCACCACTTTTCTATGTCCGGGGGCCGCAGAACTGATGACCGACATCTGCTCAGCCAAGCGCTGCAGCGCTCCCGCAGGCTGGGCGCTGCGCTGGAACAACCCCAAGCTGCACACCCCGGAGCGCCGAAAGGTCTGGCTCGCGTGTCCTGACCACAAGGAGTCGCTGTCGGACTTCCTGGGCGCTCGTGGCTTCCTCAAGGAGGTCGTCGAGCACGTCGACGGGGCCGACGAGAGCGTCTAGCGGTCTGGACCGGCGGCTACCCGCCGATGGCCGACATCGGCCGGTCCGGCTGCAGGAAGGTCGGGTCGTCGATGCCGTGCCCCGGCAACTTGCTGGCCATCGCGATGACCCAGCGCTCGGCCAGTTCGGCGTCCGTCGCACCGGCGCGCATGGCGGTCCGCAGGTCGGACTCCTCGCGGGCGAACAGGCAGTTGCGGACCTGGCCGTCGGCG
The DNA here is from genome assembly GCA_963825455.1 of uncultured Actinomycetota bacterium. Classification (GTDB taxonomy): domain Bacteria; phylum Actinomycetota; class Actinomycetes; order Propionibacteriales; family Nocardioidaceae; genus Nocardioides. Next base: position 78,489 of record CAWGTG010000015.1, on the reverse strand, counting down.
GTGAGCCGGACCCGGTCGCAGGCGCCGCAGAACGGCCGGGTGACCGAGGCGATGATGCCGACGGTGGCGGGACCGCCGTCGACGAGGAAAAGCTCCGCGGGCGCACTGCCGCGCGGCTCCTCGGCGGGGACCAGCACGTAGTGCTCCTCGAGCGTGGCCAGGATCTCGTCGGCCGTGACCATCTCGTCGCGGCTCCAGCCGTGTTGCGCGTCCAGCGGCATCTGCTCGATGAACCGCAGCGCGTAGCCGCGCTCGAGGCACCAGTCGAGCAGGTCAGGAGCCTGGTCGTCGTTGACGCCACGCAGGAGGACGGCGTTCACCTTCACCGGTCCCATCCCGGCGGCCTGCGCAGCTTCGAGCCCGGCCACCACGTCCGCGAACCGGTCGCGCCGGGTGATCTCGTGGAACGTGTCGGAGCGGATCGTGTCGAGGCTGACGTTGACCCGGTCGAGGCCCGCGTCCTTGAGGGCCTGCGCGGTCCTGGCCAGCCCGAGCGCGTTGGTGGTCAGCGAGGTCTCGGGGCGAGGCTGCAGGGCCGTCGTGCGGCGCACGATGTCGACGAGCCCGCGGCGTACCAGCGGCTCGCCGCCGGTGAACCGCACCTCGCGCACCCCCAGCCGCTCCACGGCGACCGTGATCAGCCGGACCACTTCGTCGTCGCTGAGCTGCGACTCCAGCGGGAGCCAGTCCAGGCCCTCCTCGGGCATGCAGTAGGTGCAACGCAGGTTGCAGCGGTCGGTCAGGCTGACGCGCAGGTCGGTGGCGACCCGGCCGAAGGCGTCTGCGAGCGGCTGCATGTCTCCAGTCTAGGTACCGGTGGTTGCGCCCCGGCTGGGTAGCGTGGCGGAGTGCGCTCGTTCGGGTTCCTGCTGAGCAGGCGCTGGATCGTGTTCGCGCTGGTCGTGGCGGTGCTGGCGTACGCCACGTGGTGGCTGGGCGGGTGGCAGTTCCGGCGCCTGGACGACCGCAAGGCCGAGAACACCGTCGTGCGCACCAACGAGCACCGCGCGGTCGCCCCGGTGGCCGAGGTGCTGAGCCCGGACGGCGATCCGTCCGCGCAGGACGAGTGGCGAGTGATCAGCGCGACCGGCACCTACGACGCGTCCCGGACGGTCGTGATCCGCTACCGGAACCGCGGCGGCGTCCAGGGCGTCGACGTCGTCGTACCTCTGGTCACCTCGACCGGCACCGCACTCCTCGTGGACCGCGGCTGGCTCGAGACCGATCCGAGCGGAGCGAACCGCGACGACATCCCCGCTCCGCCCGCCGGCGAGGTCGACGTGACGGGGTACGTCCGGGCCAACGGCAGTGGCGACAGCACCCGGGTCGCCGACCTGTCCGCCCGCTCGATCAGCAGCGACGCGATCGGCCCGGCGATCGGGCACCCCGTCTACGGCGGGTTCGTGGAGCTCAGGTCGGAGGATCCCGAACCGGCCACACCGCTGGAACCCGTGGAGCTGCCCGAGCTGAACAACGGTCCGCACTTCTTCTACGGGCTGCAGTGGTGGTTCTTCGGGGTGCTGGCGATCTTCGGCTTCTTCTACCTGCTGTACGACGAGTGGCGCAACGGCCCGCGCGGCGAGCGACTGGTGCGGGCCCAGAAGAAGCCGCGCCCGAAGTCGAAGGCGCGGCTCCAGGCCGAGGCGGCAAAGGCGCAGATCGAGCGCGAGAAGGCGGAGCGGGCCGCTCAGAGCGCCCGGAGCGCGCCGCCGTCGACGGGCACCATCGCCCCCGAGACGTACGACGCCATGGGCGAGAGCAGGAAGGCCGCGACCCGGCCGAACTCCTCCGGCTCGCCGTAGCGACCCACCGGCTCCGGCGGCGGCGACCCGAACTCGGCCAGCCGCTCGGTCCGGATCGCACCCGGGAGGAGTCCGTTCACGCGCACGCCGCGTGGCGCCAGCTCGTCGGCCAGGCTCTTCGCGATCATCGCCAGCCCGGGTCGCAGCCCGTTGGAGACCGCGAGGTCCGGCAGCGGTGAGCGCACGCTCGTCGAGAGCACGAACGCGATCGAGCCGCCCTCCCCCAGCTCACCGGCGAGCACCCGGCCCAGCCGCACGGCCCCCAGGAACACTTCGTCGAACGCCGCGTGCCACTGCTCGTCCGTGATCTCCGTGACCCCACCCAAGGGCGGACCGCCCACGCTCACCAACGCACCGTCCAGCCGGCCCCACCGTTCCCGGGCCGCGGCCACGAGCCGTTCCGGGGTGGCCGGGTCCGCGTTGTCCGCCGCGACCCCCACGGCCTGGTCGCCCAGCGCGGCGACCGCGGCGTCGACCGCCTCCTGCGACCGGCTGGACAGCACCACCCGGGCGCCCTCGGCGACGAGCACCTCCGCGGTGGCCCGGCCGAGCCCGCGGGAGGCGCCGGTGACGAGGTAGACGCGGTCGGTGAGTCCTAGATCCATACCCAGGACCCTAGATCTGCATCACCACGGCCTTGGGCTCGGTGAAGAACTCCCGGCTGAAGGTGCCGCCCTCGCGGCCGACACCGGAGTCCCCCACGCCGCCGAACGGCGCCCGCAGGTCGCGGATGAAGAAGCAGTTCACCCAGACCGTGCCCGCCTTGAGCGCGGCGGACACGCGGTGCGCACGGGAGAGGTTCTCGGTGAACACCATCGCGTTGAGGCCGTACGGCGAGTCGTTGGCGATCCGGACCGCCTCCTCCTCGGTGTCGAACGGGTGGATGGTCACCACGCGGGCCGAACACCTCCTCGCAGACGAGCCGGGAGTCCAGGGGTGCGTCGACGACCACGGTCGGGCGCACGAACCAGCCATCGTCCGGTCCGCCGGTGAGCATCCGCCCGGTGCCGGCGGCAGATGTCGTCGAGGTAGCCGGTCACCTTCTTCCAGTGCTCCTCCGAGGCGAGCGGGCCGAGCTCGGTGGCCGGGTCCTTCGGGTCGCCCAGCGTGCAGCGCCTCGGCCGCTGCGACGAACCGGGCCACGAACTCGTCGTACACGCCGCGCTGCACGAACAGCCGCGAACCGGCCAGGCACACCTGCCCGGCGTTGGTGAAGATCGCCTTGATCGACCAGGCGACGGCGTTGTCGAGGTCGGCGTCGTCGAAGACCAGGTTGGCGCCCTTGCCGCCGAGCTCGAAGCTGACCGGCGTGAGGTTGGCGGCAGCCGCCTGGCCGATCACCCGGGCGGTCCCGGACTCGCCGGTGAAGGTGATCCGGTCGACACCGCGGTGCTGGGTCAGCGCCGAGCCGGCGGAGTCGGGCCCGAAGCCGTGCACGACGTTGAGGACGCCGGGCGGCAGCCCGGCCTCGGTGGCCAGCCGGGCCAGCAGCGTTGCGGACTTCGGAGTGTCCTCGGCGGGCTTGAGCACCACCGTGTTGCCCCAAGCAAGCGCGGGCGCGATCTTCCAGGACTCGAGCATCAGCGGGAAGTTCCACGGCGAGATCGCGGCGACGACTCCGGCCGGCTGGAACAGCGAGTAGGCGTGGTGGCCGCTGTCCATCGGGAACGTCTCGCCTGTGGCCAGCCGCGCGTGGTCGGCGAAGAACCGGAGGTTCTGGGCGGTGCGCGGCACGTCGCGGGTCCGGGCGTCGCTGATCGGCTTGCCCATGTCGGTCACGTCCGCGAGGGCGAGCTCCTCGCCGTGCTCGACGACCAGGTCCGCCAGCCGGTGCAGCAGTGCGCCTCGCTCGGCGTAGCCCATCCGCGGCCACGGGCCCTCGTCGAAGGCGCGGCGGGCCGACGCGACCGCGCGGTCCACCTCCTTCTGGCCGCCCAGCGCGACCTCGGCGTACGCCGTGCGGGTGTAGGGGTCGACCGAGTCGAACTTCGCCCCGGACTCCGACTCGACGTCCTCGCCGTCGATGACGTGCGTGATCAGCTCCATGACGTCTCCTTCACCGTGCCCCAGCGGCCCCGAGGTCGCGCTCCTGGGACAGCTGGAGCGCGATGTCGATCAACATGTCCTCCTGGCCGCCCACGTAGCCCGCCTCGCCGGCGCGCTGCAGGATCTCGTGGGCGGCGACGCCGTAGCGCTCGGCCGCGTGCTGCGGCGTGCAGCAGGAACGACGAGTAGACGCCGGCCCAGCCCTGGACGATCGCGGTGCGGTCGGCCTTCGGCCACGTCGGCAGGAACGGGCGGACGACCTCCTCGGCCGCGTCGAGGACGCCGCCGACGTCGACGCCGGTCTCGACGCCGAGGTGGTCGAAGGTCGCCGCGAGCACCTCGGTCGGCGAGTTGCCGGCGCCCGGCGCCGAGGGCGCACAGCGAGCCGTCGATCTGGCGGGCGCCGGACTCGAAGGCGAGCACCGAGTTGGCGACGCCCAGCGACAGGTTCTGGTGGCCGTGGAAGCCCACCTGCGCCTCCCGGCCGACGGCCGCGACCAGCGCCGCGATCCGCGCCTTGGCCTCGGTGAGCACGAGCGCGCCGGCCGAGTCGACGGCGTAGACGCACTCGCAGCCCGGCGTCGACCATGATCCGGCCCTGCTTGGCCAGCTCCTCGGGCGAGGTGCGGTGGCTCATCATCAGGAAGCCGACGGTCTCCATGCCGAGCGACCGCGCGAGTCCGAAGTGCTGGATCGAGACGTCCGCCTCGGTGCAGTGGGTGGCGATCCGCGCGACCGAGGCGCCGGCCTCGCGGGCGTTGCGCAGGTCGTCCATGGTGCCGATGCCCGGGACCAGCAGGACGGCGATCTTCGCCAGTGTCGGCCTCCTCGGCGGCGGCCCGGACCAGGGTGATGTCCTCGACCTTCGAGAAGCCGTAGTTGAACGACGAGCCGCCGATGCCGTCGCCGTGGCTGACCTCGATCACCTCGACGCCGGCTGCGTCCAGCGCGTGCACGGTGGCGCGCACCTGCGCCTCGGTGAACTCGTGCGACATCGCGTGGCTGCCGTCGCGCAGCGTGGTGTCGGTGATCCGCACCGGCCGCTCGGTGCCGCTCATGCCTGCGCTCCCACGAACCGCGTGGTCGCGACGAGCTCGCCGACCCGGGCGGCCGCTGCGGTCATGATGTCGAGGTTGCCGGCGTACGTCGGCAGGTAGTCGCCGGCGCCGAGCACCTCGATGAAGACGGTGACCCGGCCGTTGCCGTCCCACTTCTCGCGCGGCTCGTCGTACTGCGGCTCGGCGCGGAGCGTGTAGCCGGGGACGTACTCCTGGACCTCGGCGACCCGCGCCTTCACCGAGGCGGTGATCGCGTCCTGGTCGGCGTCGGCCGGGATCGCGCAGAAGATCGTGTCCCGCATGATCATCGGCGGCTCGACCGGGTTGAGCACGATGATCGCCTTGCCCCGCGGGGTCCCGCCGAGCTCGCGGACCGCCCGGCTGGTGGTGTGCGTGAACTCGTCGATGTTGGCGCGGGTGCCGGGGCCGGCCGACTTGGAGGCGACCGAGGCGACGATCTCGGCGTAGGCCACCGGTACGACGGACGAGACCGCGTGCACGATCGGGACGGTCGCCTGGGCGCCGCAGCTGATCATGTTGATGTTCATCGCGTCGACGTGGTCGCGGAAGTTCACCGGCGGGCGAGACCAGCGGGCCGACCGCGGCCGGCGTGAGGTCGACGGCGACGATGCCGGCCTCCTCGAGCCGGGGCGCCGCGTCGCGGTGCGCCTTCGCAGACGTCGCGTCGAAGACGATCTGGGGAAGCTCGTCGCGGGACAGCAGCCAGTCCAGCCCCTCGGCGGAGGCGTCGATCCCCATCGACCGAGCCCGCTGGAGCCCGTCGGACTCGACCACTCCGACGACGTACTGCACCTCGATCGACTCGCTGCGCTGCAGCTTGGCCAGCAGGTCGGTCCCGATGTTGCCCGGCCCGATGATCGCTGCGCGAGCCTTGCCGTTCGAGGAGCTCATGCGTCCCACCTGGGGATCTCGTCCTCCTGCGGGATGTTCACCTCGGTGACCCGGTTGCGGTAGCTCACCGTGGCGGTCCGGCCGCCGTGCTTCACGCGGACCACGACCTCCTCGGTGTTCACCGGCTCGCCCGGGTCGTAGCCGTGCGCCCAGGTGGCGAAGGCCCGGATCGGGCCCGAGTGGGTCGCGGCGATGATTCGCTGGCCGGGCGACTCGGCGATCAGCCGGTTGAACCCCATCCAGAACCGGCGCACGCAGGCCTGCGGCGACTCGAAGTACATCAGCGGGATCGTCAGCCACAGCTGGATCGGGTCGGCGCCGCCGAGCTGGGTCCGGTAGAACCGGTCGATCTCGACCAGCCAGCGGGGCCGGTCGCCGACCGCCATCCGCTCCAGCTTCTCCATCTCGGCCTGGTACTTGCGGAACGACGCGGTGATGTCGCGGACGCCGTCGGGGCTCCAGACCTGGAAGTTCTTCAGCTCGTCGACGGACTCCGGCGCGGCCACCTCGGACTCGCGGCCGTACTGGTCGAGCCCGTCCAGCAGCCCGCGGTGGATCTGCTCGGCGGTCTGGCGGGCCCGGTTGGTCGGGGCGCAGACGATCCGCATCTGCGGCCACTCGCGCAGGGTGCGGGCCAGCGCCTGGCCGCGCTGGTGTGCCTGCCAGGCGCCCATCGGCGTCAGCCCGGCGTCGGTCGAGTAGCCCTGGGTGATGCCGTGCCGGATGATCCGGATCTCGGTCGTGTAGGTGTCCTGGAGGCTGCGCTCCTCGGGGACGACCTCGTGGCTGCGCGTGATCGCCGGCGTACTCCGGGGTGAACCGCTCCCCTTCGTACTCCAGCGGCACCGAACGGGACCGCGCCGGCGTCTCCTCCTTGCGGTCGCGGAACCGGCGCAGGTAGAGCGGCACCGCGGGGTCGTCGCCCTCGGCCGGCTGCCCGGCAGCGGTGCGCGCCCGTCGGTCGGTGTACCTGGCCAGGTAGAGGGCGGCGTCGGTCCGGTCCGTACGCCGGAACGCTCCAAACCCGCCCACCGGACTGGTTTGAGGAGCGGGGTCCCCGCGGTCGTTGTTCGTCGGAGGAGCGTAGCGGGGGAGACGAAGAACGTCGTGGGTCGCTCATGAGTGCACCGTGAAGAACCGCTCGTTGACCTCGCGGGCGTAGTAGAACATCGCCCGGCCCATCTCCTCCTCGGTCCAGGTGATCGGCTCGAAGTCCGGGTCCACCCAGTAGCCGCCGGTGAACATCTCGTTGCGGTTGCCGACCGGGTCGAAGAAGTAGACGGTGTAGCCCCGGGTGACCCCGTGCCGGGTGGGCGCGACGTCGATGTTCACGCCGTTGAAGGCCAGCAGGTCGGCCGCCTCGCGCACGGCGTTCCAGTCGTCGACCCAGAACGCGAAGTGGTGCAGCGCGCCGTTCGGCCCGGTCACCATCGCCAGGTCGTGCGGGCGTGTGCGAGCGCTCCAGCCAGGTGGCGATCTGGTGGCCGTCGTTGGCGATGATCTGCTCGGTGAGCCGGAAGTCGAGCACCTCGCGTGTAGAACCGGGTGGCCTCGTCGACGTCCTCGGCCATGATGAAGATGTGGTCGAGCCGGGGTGGCGCGATGCCGACCAGGTTGCCCGGCCGCGGCGGCGGGTTGAACAGCGGCAGCATGTTGCCGACCTTCTCCATGCCGAACCCGAGCTCGACGGTGTGGCCGGACGGCGCCTCGAACCGGATCGCGTCGCCCCAGCCGGGACCGAGCTCGCCGGTGCCGTACCGCTTCACGGGGATGCCCCACGCCTCGACCCGCTCGGTGTAGTGGTCGAGGTCCTCGAGCTCGGCCACCTTGAAGCTCATGTGGTCGAGGCCGTACGTCGGCGCCTGGCGCAGCACGACCGAGTGGTGCTCGTGCTCGTCCCAGCACTTGAGGAAGACCCGGTTCTCCTCGTGCGCGGTCTCGATCAGGCCGAGCACCTCGGTGTAGTACGCCGTGCAGAGCTCGAGGTCGGGGACCCGGATCTGCACGTGCTGCAGGCGGAGGATGCGGTCGGACACGGCAGGTCCCTTCTCTCGGTTGCTCAGGTGTGGAAGCGCAGGAACCGCTGCGCCACGACGTTCTCGTAGTAGAAGAGCCCGCGTCCGAACTGGTCCTCGGTCCAGGTGATCTCCGGGAAGTCCGGGTCCGGGCTGTAGCCGCCGGTGAACACCTCGTTGCGGGTGCCCAGCGGGTCGAAGAAGTAGATGGTGTTGCCGCGGGTGACCCCGTGCCGGGTCGGGCCCTGGTCGATCTGCACGCCGTTGTAGGCGAGGATGTCGGCCGACTTGCGGACGTGGTCCCAGTCGTCGAGCCAGAACGCGAAGTGGTGCAGCGCCCCGTTGGGTCCGTTGACGATCGCGATGTCGTGCGGCGAGTGCGAGCGCTCCATCCAGACCCCCATCTGGTGGCCGTTCGCGTCGAGCACCTGCTCGGTCATCCGGAAGCCGAGCACCTCCTTGAAGAAGGTGTGCGCCTCACCGACCTCCTCGGCGTTGATGAGGAGGTGGTCGATGCGCGGTGGCGCGATGCCCGGCAGGTTCGGCGGCGGGACCGGCGACGGGTTCAGCTTGCCGAGGATGTTGCCGAGCTTCTCGAGCTCCCAGACCAGCTCCATGGTCTGGCCCGGACGGGATCTCGAACCGGATCGACTCGCCCTGGCCGACCGCTTCCCCGCGCGAGATCCGCTCGACGTGGCAGCCGGCCTTCTCCAGCCGCGTCTCGAGCTCGGGGAGGTCGTCCTCCTTCTCCACACGGAACGAGAACTGGTCCATCCCGATCCGCGTGTCGGCCCGCAGCCGCAGCGAGTGGTGGTCCTCCTCGTCCCAGCACTTGAGGTAGACGGCGTCGTCGGTGCGCTCGGTGACGTGCAGCCCGAGGACCTCGGTGTAGTACGCCGTGGACAGCTCGAGATCGGGCGTCCGGACGTCGACGTGGGCGAGCCTGAGGACTCCCACCGTGGCCTCCCTTGGTGGTCGGTGGACTTCTTGACTCCCGAACGTACGGAGGGCTAGCGTTCCATGTAAAGGAAGGGCGTTCCATATGACGGAACATTCGGAGACGCATCCCGGCCCGGAGGCCATGCGCGCCGCGGTCGCCGGCTACGTCCAGGAGATCCACCGCGCCTACGTCGACCAGGCCGCGACCTTCTCCCCCGGCGTCCAGGGCCGGATGCCGCTGATGACCGCCGGCCGGATCACCGTGGCTGCGGTCGCCGCCCGCAACCTGCACCTGCTCGCCACCACCGAGGAGCTCGGCCCGCCGCGCGGCCAGGAGGTCGCCATCGCGGCCGACTACGGCGGCATCGGCCTGGGACCTGCGCTTCTACGACCCGGTCGTGCTGCCCGACCTCGGCCTGCTGGAGGAGCGGGAGGCCCCGGCGTTCGAGGAGGTCAAGCGGGCCCTCGGCGTCGGGACCGTGCTCTACCACGTGGTCGCGCAGCCGGGCGCCGGGCTGTCGGGGCACCAGGCGACCCACGTCGGCACCGGGCTCGCCAACGGGCACTCCGTCCGCCGCTCGGGACTTCGAGACGATCCGCTCCCGTGCCCGCGGTCGCGAGGCCCTGGTCGACGAGCTCGCCGGCGCGGCGATCGCCGGACTCCCCCATGCGCAGGCGCTGCTGGCCCGCGCGATCTCGCCGTACGACGAGGGCGTGCGCGAGGCGTGTGAAGCGGACAGCCCCCGACCCCGAGGCCATCCGGAAGGCCGTGCTGACCGCGGTGGGCGGCCGCACCCAGTGGATGCCAGCGGGGAGCGCAACGTGAGCGACGGCGGACTGTCCTCGGTCGGCAACGCGGCCCGGCTGCTCAAGGCGTTCCTGTCCCGCGAGAAGGAGATCGGCGTCTCCGAGCTGGCCCGCCGCCTCGACCTCGGCAAGAGCACGGTGCATCGCCTGCTCACCACGCTGGTCCAGGAAGGTCTGGTCGAGCGCAACCCGGCCACCGGTGCCTACCGTCTGGGTCTGACGATGTTCGAGCTCGGCCAGGTCGTGCAGTCGCACATGGACCTGCACGGGGCGGTCGGGCCGGTGCTGGCCGCCCTGCGCGAGGAGACCCACGAGGGCTGCCAGGTCGGCGTCCTCGACGGCCACGAGGTCGTCTACATCGAGCGGCTCGAGAGCTCGCAGACGCTGCGGCTCTTCAACGAGACCGGGCGCCGGGTGCCGGTGCACACGACGTCCTCCGGCAAGACCCTGCTGGCACACCTCACCGAGCCGGAGCTGGAGCGAGGTGCTGGCCGCGGCCTCGCCTCTTGCGCAGATGACGCCGAAGTCGGTCACCGACCCGACCGTGCTCCGCACCGAGCTGGCCCGCATCCGCGCCCGCGGCTGGTCGGAGGCCGTCGAGGAGCGCGAGATCGGAGTGGCGTCGATCGCCGCCCCGATCCGGGACGCCGCCGGCCGGGTGGTCGCGGCGATCAGCATCGGCGGACCGGCCGCCCGGATGGGCGCCCAGCAGCGGCGTCGACTCGCCGAGGTGGTCGTCGAGGCCGGCGAGGCCGCCTCCCGCCGGCTCGGCTGGTCCCCCGAGACCCGACACCTGCGAGAGGGCTGAGTCCGACCGATGCCGATCACCGACGCACCCGGCAAGGCGAGGGCGCTCTACGACGCCCGCCGCGACCGGGTCCAGATCAAGCCGTTCACCGACGACGACCCGACGCTGGGGATGAGCGACGGCTACGCGGTCCAGAAGGAGCTCGTCGACCTGATCCTCGCCGACGGCGACGCCATCGTCGGCTACAAGGTCGGGCTCACCTCCAAGCCGATGCAGAAGATGATCGGCGTCGACTCCCCCGACTTCGCGCCCATCCTGCGCTCGACCGCGCACGTCGACGGCGGCACCGTCTCGCTGTCCACGCTGATCCAGCCCAAGATGGAGGCCGAGGTCATCGCCGTCATGGGTGAGCGGCTCCAGGGGCCGGGCGTGCTGGTCACCGACGCGGCCCGCGCCGTCGCCGGCGTCTGCGCGTCCGTCGAGATCGTCGACTCGCGGTTCGAGGACTGGCGCATCAAGCTCGCCGACACGGTCGCCGACCTGGCCTCCAACGGCGCCTTCGCGGTGTCCTCGCGGGTGGTGCCGCTGGCCGAGGTGGACACGCGGCTGGTCGGGATGACGCTGACCCGCAACGGCGAGCTCGTCGACACCGGCGCGGGCGCGGCCGCGCTCGGAGACCCGCTCGCGGTGGTCGCCTGGCTGGCCAACGTGCTGGGTGAGAACGGCATCGCGCTGGAGCCCGGACATCTGGTGATGACCGGGGCACTGCACGCCGCCGTACCCATGGCCGCGGGCGACGTCTTCCGCGCCGACTTCGACCGGCTCGGTCCGGTCACGATCAGGGTGGTGGAGTGAATGGTCGACTCGGCCGCGCTGGCGGAGCGACTGACGAAGGCCCGGACGTCGGTCACGGCGATCCCCCAGCTGAGCGACGACGTCCCGGGCCTCGACCTCGAGACCGGATACGCCGTGCAGCGGCTGCTGCGCGAGGGTCGGGGCGAGCTGGTCGGCTGGAAGCTCGGCGTCACCAGCCGCGCCAAGCAGCAGCAGGTCGGGGTGGACTCCCCGATCTACGGCTTCCTCGCCACCGACCACGTCCTCGACGTCGGCGAGCCGCTCGTCACCGCGGAGCACATCAGCCCGCGCTGCGAGCCGGAGATCGTCTTCGTGATGGGCGGCGACCTGGCCGGTGCGCACGTGACCGCGACCGAGGTGCTGGCGGCCACGGCAGGGGTCGCAGTCGGGATCGAGGTGCTCGACTCGCGCTACACCGACTACCGGTTCACGATGCCCGACGTGGTCGCCGACAACGCCTCCGCCGGTCGCTACGTCGTCGGCTCACCGGTCTCCCCCGCCGGCATCGACCTGCGCCTGGTGGGTGTGGTCCTCGAGCACAACGGCGACGTCGTCGCGACCGCCTCCGGAGCGGCCTCGCTCGGGCACCCGGCCGCGGCCGTGGCCTGGCTGGTCCGCTCGCTCGCCGAGTCCGGCGAAGGGCTGCGCGCCGGTGACGTCATCCTCTCCGGCGGGCTCACCGCCGCGGTCCCCGTCTCCGCCGGCGACGTCGTCGTCGCCACGGTCGACCGGATCGGGTCGGTGGAGCTCGCGTGCCGCTGACCCGGGTCCCGCTCGGCGACCCCGGGGGCCGGGAGCGCTGGACGGTCGACGCACGACGACCGGTCGTACCTGGTCCTCGACCTGGGTGACCGGCTGGTCGTGACCGACGCGCTGTGCCCGCACAAGCAGAACCCGCTGCTGGAAGGGGTGATCCGGGACGGTTGCCTGGTCTGCCCCGGGCACTGGTACACCTTCGACCTCGCCACCGGCGCCTGCCGCACCGCCGCCGGACTCGGACCTCGCGCTGCACCCGGTCGTCGAGGAGGACGGCCGGCTCTACGCCGAGGTCACCATCGAGCCGCAGCTCTCCTGGTCGGAGCGGCTGCGCGCACACGCCTCCAACCATGGACAGGGAGCGACATGACCGCCTACTGGATCGCGACGTACGACGAGGTGCACCGACCCCGACAAGGTGGCGGCGTACGCCGCACTGGCCGGCCCGGCCCTCACCGCCGCCGGTGGACGGTTCCTCGCGCGCGGCAACCCGGAGCAGGTCTACGAGCTGGGCGAGGAGACGCGGACCGTGCTGATCGAGTTCCCGTCGGTCGAGGCTGCCCGCGCGGCGCACGACCGTCCGGACTACGCCGCGGCGCTCGAGGCCCTGGGCGACGGCGCGAGGCGCGACATCCGCATCGTGCCTGGGGTCGAGTAGCGGCTACGCCGGCAGCTCGGTCTGGAACGGGCGGACCTCCACCTTCCCCCTGCACGCCTTCGACGCCTCGGCCGCGAGCGCGAGCGCGATGTCGAGGTCGGGCACGTCGATGATCCAGAAGCCACCGATGTGCTCCTTCGACTCCGGGTAGGGACCGTCGGTCAGCAGGATCTCCGTCCCCTGCCCGTCGACGACCTTCGCCATCGCGACCGGCTCCAGACCGTCGGCGAACACCCAGTAGCCCTGCGACTGCAGCTTCTCGTTGAACGCGGTCGTCTCGGCCATCGACTCCCGCATCTCGTCCTCGGATCCGTATCCGTAGAACTCCTCGGGCTCGGCCGGGCCGTAGACGGCCATCAGGTACTTGGGCATGTCGCCATGCTCGCCGATCAGACGCCGAGCACCAAACGCTTCCCGCAGGCGCGGGAGACGCAGACCATCATGCAGCTGTTCGCGGCGCGCTCGTGCTCGCTGAGCACGTGGTCTCGGTGGTCGACCTCGCCCTCGATCACCTTGACCTCGCAGCTGCCGCAGATGCCCTCCTGGCAGTCGTGCAGCACGTCCACGCCCTCCTCGAGCAGGACCTCGAGGACCGACCGCTCCGGTGGAACCATCACGCTGCGACCGGACTCGGCGAGCACCACCTCGAGCGCGTGCTCGTCTCCCGGGTCGCGTTCAACCACCGGGGCCGCGAACCGCTCCAGGTGCAGCGTGCCGGTCGGCCAGGCGGCCATCCGCTGCTCGACGGCGGCGAGGAGTGGCTCCGGCCCGCAGGCGTAGACGAGGGCGCCCGCCCGTGGTGTGCCGAGCAGTCCGTCGAGGTCGAGCCGGCCATGGAGGTCCTGCGGCCAGAGCGTGACCCGGTCGCCGTACGCCGCGAGCTCGGCGGTGAAGGCCATCGACGCCGCCGTGCGGCCGCCGTACAACAGGGTCCAGTCGACGCAGGCTGCCGTGGCCTGCGCGAGCATGGGCAGGATCGGCGTGATGCCGATGCCGCCCGCCACGAAGACGTAGGCCGCCGCGGGCTCCAGCCGGAAGTGGTTGCGCGGCCCGCCGACGTCCACGTGGTCGCCGGGGCGCAGTGCCTCGTGGACGTACGCCGACCCGCCGCGCCCGGCGTCCTCGTGCAGGACGCCCAGCCGGTAGCAGGAGCGGTCCGAGGGGTCGCCGGACAGGGAGTACTGGCGAGACAGCCCGCCGGGCAGATGCAGGTCGAGATGCGAGCCCGGCTCCCACGGGGGCAGGTCGCGGCCGTCCGGGTCGACCAGCTCGACGGAGAGCACGCCGTTGGCCTCGTGGGTCATCGAGCGGACCAGGAGTGGCATGCCGGAAGGCTGCCGACCACCGGTCCCCGATGTGGAACCTTGTCCCGCGGATCAGAACGGAGCGTTCCAGCGGACGGAACGCCGAGCGCGCCGGGCCCTTGTCCGGACCCGTCCGGTGGGCACACCCTGTGCGACATGCTGGCTCCCCCGACCGCTCGAGGTCTGCTTCTCGACATCGGCGGCGTGGTGCTGCGCAACGCGCGCGAGCTGGACCTGGACAGGGGCGTGGCGGGGTCCGACGACGATCGCTGGCAGTCGATGCTGCGGCACGAGATCACCGAGCGTGAGTACTGGGCCCTCCGGGCCAGCGAGGTCGGCGCGGTGCTCGGCCACGAGGACTGGTCGACCCGAGACCTGATCCACTGGCTCTACCACGAAGCCGGCGTCGAGTTCGTCGTCGACGAGATGGTCGAGCTGATGGACGACGCCCGGGCAGCCGGCCTGCCCGTGGTGGCGCTCACCAACGACCTGACCGACTTCCACGGCCAGGAGTGGGTCGACGCGCAGGACTGGCTCAAGCACTTCGACGCCGTCGTCGACGCATCGGCGACCGGTGACCTCAAGCCGGCTCCGGAGGCGTACGCGCACGGCGTAGCCGCCGCCGGCCTACCTCCCGAGGAGATCGTCTACCTCGACGACCTGCCGGTGAACGTCGCCGGCGCCCGTGCCGTCGGTCTGCAGGTCATCGAGGTGCAGTACGACGACCGGCCGGCCGCGATCGACGAGGCCCGCCGCCGACTCGGGCTCAAAGCCACGAACAGCTGAAGGGAGACGACATGCCGCTGGTCCGCGTCGACATCATGGAGGGCCGTCCGCCGGAGATGATCGAAGAGCTGCACCGCAAGCTCGCCGAGCTGGTGGCCGAGACCCTCGACACGCCCATCGAACGAGTCCGGACCTACATCACCCAGTTCCCGCCCGAGGCGTGGGGCATCGGCGGGGTCCCGGCCAACGTAGCCCGCCGGGAGGACGTCGAAGCTCGCGCAGCCGCACAGGCTCAGCGTGATGCCCAGCGCGAAGCCGATGGCTGATCCGACTGCCGCGGACTACGAAGCGTTGATGCGGCGCTACTTCGACGCCTGCAACGCTGCCGACCACGACGCCCTCGTCGCCTGCTTCACCCCGGACGCCGTGCACTACTTCCCGCCCGGCCTCGCCGGTGTGCCCTGGCGGTCGGCCGAGACCATCGCACGCGGCTGGCAGGAGTGTGTCGCAACGCTCGGCTCCCAGTGGACGGTCGACCGGTTGATCGTCAGCCACGACTCGCCCGAGGCGGTGATGGAGTGGACCCACTGGAAGAACGCGACCGGCACCGCGCTGCGTGGCGCAGAGTGGTACGCGTTCGACCCCGGTTCGCTCAGGATCTCCGAGATCCGGGCTTACTACGCGGCCCCCGCCGACCGTGAGGTGACCATCAACGAGCTGGTCGGTTTCGACTACGCCGGCCGCGGCTATCCGCTCAAGAGCGCGCCGTGACGGTGCGTCACGTCGTGATGTTGCGACGTCGTCCGGACGTCGCTGCAGCCCAAGCACTCGAGGACGATCTGGTGGTTCGGCTCGGCACGCTCGGGTCCGACGTACCCGGCATCCAGCACTGGCAGCTGGTCCGCAACGAGCACGACCGGCCCCTGACCTGGGACTACCTTCTCGAGGCCGACCTCAGCGATGCCGATGCCCTTGCGGCGTACCTCGCGCACCCATCGCACCAGACCCTCCTCCCCGCGCTCCGTTCGTACTTCGAGCTGGCGGTGGTGGACTACGACCCACATGAGGCCCGATGACCGACGAGGTCTGCGTGGTGGTCGGCGCCACCGGCGCCTTCGGGCGCGCGGTGACCGAGCGGCTCGCGAAGCGCGGCCAGCGGGTCGTCGGCGTCGGCCGGCACGCGGCCGACCTGGCACAGCTCGCCGCCGAGGTGCCCGGAGTGACGCCGTGTGTCGCTGACATCGCCGACGACAGCGCGATCGAGGCGATCGGCAGCACAGTGGACGGGCCGGTCCGCATGGCGGTGTTCGCCGCAGGGCTGCCGATCGCCGGCTCGGTCGAGACCGTGGCGCCCTCGGACCTGGCCCGCGGTGCCGACATCAAGCTGGGCGGGCTGCTGCGGCTGGTCCGGGCGGTTGACGCCCGGCTGGTCCCCGGGTCGCGGATCGTGATGTTCGCCGGATCGCTCGGCTTCGAGCCCAAGCCGTCGAGCGCCGGCCCGGGCGCCATCAACGCGGGCGTCTTCAACCTGATGCGCCAGCTCGGCGACGTCTACGGCCCCCGCGGGATCACCACCCACACCCTCAGCCCCGGGCCCGCGGACACCCCACGGCTGCACGCCCTCGTGGAACGGGCAGCCGCCGAGCAGGGCGTCAGTGTGGACGATCAGTGGGCGTCGTACGCCGCGGGCACCTCACTGGGCCGGCTACCGACCCCAGACCAGATCGCCTGGGCGGTGACGATGCTGCTCGACCCCGAGGCCGACGTACTCCACGGCGGGGTTCTCCACCTCGACGCCGGCGGCCACCGTTCCATCCACTAGCGCGTGGCCTAGCGGGAGATGCGCCCCCGGTACCCCAGCCGCCGGCTGATCACGGCGGCGGCCTCCAGCACCGCAGCGCGGTAGCGGCGCAGCGACTCGGTGTTGATCCGGTCGCTGCTGCCCACGACGGTCACCGCCGCGATCACCTTGCCGTCTCCGCCCCTCAGCGGTGCGCCGACCGAGCTGACGCCCAGCTCGCCCTCCTCGAAGTTCGAGGCCCAGCCCTTCTTGGCGACCCCCTCCAGCTCACGGATGAGCGCGTGGTGGTCCGTGATGGTGTGGCTGGTGCGGGCGTCGAGCTGGGCACCCCTGAGCCGCCGTTCGAGCTCGGGACGTGGGAGTGCTGCGAGGAGGACCTTGCCGGAGCTGGTCCAGTGGGCTGGTAGCCGGTGACCGACCCGGCGGAAGACCGGAAGCATGTAGGGGCTCTCCAGGCGCTCGACGTACACCGCCTCGAGCCCGTCCAGGACAGCCACGTGCACCATCTCGCCGGTCCGGTGCCGCAGGGTGGTCAGCACCGGCAGCGACGCCTGGTGGAGGTCGACGTGCTCGGTGACGGTGGTGCCGAGCTCGTAGAGCGCCAGGCCCAGGCGGTACTTGCCGGTGGCCGGGTCCTGCTCCAGCAGCCGTTCCGCCTCCAGCGTGGCCACGAGCCGGTGGGTGGTGCTCTTCCCCAGACCCAGGCGGCGGCTCAGCTCGGTCACCCCGAGCTCCTGGTCGGCGTGGGTGAAGGCCCGGAGTACGCGCGCCGCGTTGCGCACCGACGACAGCAGCGGCGATCGGTTCGGCTCCACGGCGCTCACGCTGCTTGCCCCCTCGCGGCTCGGTCACGTCCCGCTCCGCGGGACATTCTCCCCCTTCGTGGTGACGGTGGCCACAAGATGCGGAGGTGGAGATCGCCTGGTTCGACCGGCACGACCCCGCCCTCGAGCCCGTGCTCGGCGGGAAGAACACGAGCCTGGGGATCATGACGATGGCCGGGCTGCCGGTCCCACCGGGGTTCGCGGTCACCGCGGAGGCGTATCGCCGGGCGCTGAGCGAGTCCGGGCTGGAGGATGCCCTCACCCGGATGGTCGCGGAGCTCGACCCCGGCGACGGCGTGGCGCTGGCCCGGGTGGCGACGGAGGCACGCGGGACGATCACCGGCACCCCGCTCCCGCAGTGGCTGGTCGAGGAGCTCGATGCGGCGTACGCCACGCTCTCCGAGCGGTGCGGCCGGTCCGATCTGCCCGTCGCCGTGCGCTCCTCGGCCACGTGCGAGGACCAGCCCGACGCGAGCTTCGCCGGCGAGCACGACACCTACCTGTGGATCCGGTCCGCCGACAACGTACGTGAACACGTGCTGCGCTGCTGGGCGAGCCTCTACACCGAGCGGGCCATCTGCTACCGCCGCCAGATGCACTACGGCGAGGACGGCGCAGCGATGAGCGTCGGCGTCCAGCAGATGGTCATGCCTCGCACCTCGGGGGTCGCCTTCACCCTCAACCCGCTCAACGGCGACCGCTCACAGGTCGCGATCGACGCCTCGTGGGGGCTCGGTGAGGCCGTCGTGAGCGGCTCGGTCACCCCCGACAACTTCCTCGTCGACAAGGTGATGGGCGAGATCACCTCACGGGTCATCTCCGACAAGACCGTCGAGCACGTCCTCGACGACGGAGACCATGTCGTCGAGCGCGAGGTCGAGGAGGAGCGGCGTACCGCACCATCCCTGTCGGATGACGAGGTCCGGGCCGTCGCGGCGCTCGCCCGCCGGGCCGAGAGGCACTACGGCAAGCCGCAGGACGTCGAGTGGGCCATCGACCCGTCCCTCCCCGCCGACGACAACGTGGTTCTGCTCCAGTCGCGCCCGGAGACGGTGTGGAGCCGCAGGAAGGTCGTCGTCGACGACGTCTGCAAGGACACCTACGCATCGATCGTTCGCAACCTGCTGAACCCCTCGGGAAGCCAGATCCCCCACCTGCACACGCACTGACCAGCAGACAAAGAGGAGCCAGCCATGCCGGACCGTTTCCCCAGCCCGTTCGAGGTCGTCACGCCCACCGGAGCCGAGGGCTGGGAGGAGCTCTACGGCTACTCCACGGTCTTCAGCGAGGACCGTCGGGAGATGGAAGACGGCATGTTCTGGTTCATGGACGGCGTGCACACGCCCGAGGTGATCGAGCCGTGGGACGCCACCGTCCTCGACTACGCCATCACCTTCCTCGGGCAGTACACGACCCGGCACTACGTGATCCCCCCGGCGCTCGGCGTCGACATCCGCTACCTCAACGGACGCATGTACCTCTCCCCGGTCGGCGTCACGGACCCCGCGGAGATCGAGGCGCGGATCCCGGAGTTCACCGAGCGCGCGGGCTACTACTTCGCCAACTGGGACCGTCTGTACGACGCCTGGATGGACAAGATCAAGGGCGTCATCGCCGAGCTCGAGGCCATCGACTTCCAGCCGCTCCCGCACCGCGAGGACATGGCGGTGCTCACCGAGGGACGCGGCATCGGCAGCGGCCAGCTGATGATGACGGAGTACGACAAGCTCGTGCAGCTGACCGGCAAGCTGTGGGCACACCACTTCGAGTTCCTCAACCTCGGCTACGCGGCGTACCTCGACTTCTTCGGCTTCTGCAAAGGCCTGTGGCCGTCGATCCCGGACCAGGCGATCGCCAAGATGGTGGCCGGCATCGACGTCGACCTGTTCCGCCCCGACGAGGAGCTCAAGAAGCTTGCCCAGCTGGCCGTCGACCTCGGCCTCGGCGAGCGGATCACCAGCAGCGCCGCGGACACGCTCGCGGCCATGGGTGCCGACGACGACGGCAAGAAGTGGCTGGAGCAGTGGGAGGAGTCGCGCCACCCCTGGTTCAACTTCTCGGCCGGATCGGGGTTCTACCACTCCGACAAGGTGTGGGCCGAGTACCCCGACATCCCGATGAACTTCATCGAGTCGTACGTCGCGAAGCTGGGCCGCGGTGAGTCCCTGGCCCGCCCGGTCGAGGCGGTCGAGACCGAGCGCGACCGGATCGTGGCGGAGTACTCCGAGCTGATCGACGACCCCGAGGCCAAGGCCACGTTCGACGGCAAGCTGGGGCTGGCCCGGGTGGTCTTCCCGTATGTCGAGAACCACAACTTCTACGTCGAGCACTGGGGCATGTCCCAGGTGTGGAGCAAGATGCGCCAGCTCGGTCAGCTCCTCGCCGACCAGGGCTTCTGGCCGAACGCCGACGACATCTTCCTGCTCCGGCGCACGGAGGTGCCGGACGCGATCTTCGACTACTTCCACGGCTGGTCGGTCGGCGTACCGGCGCGCGGGCCGAAGTACTGGGGCCGGGAGATCCCACGCCGCCAGACGATCATGCAGGCGCTGCGGACGTGGTCGGCGCCGCCGGCGCTCGGCGTACCGCCCGAGGTGATCACCGAGCCGTTCAGCGTGATGCTCTGGGGCGTCACGTCCGACTCCGTCAAGGCCTGGCTAGGCGGCTCGGACAACCCCGACGGCGTGCTGTCCGGCTTCGCGGCCTCCCCCGGCATCGCCGAGGGCCCCGCCCGGGTGATCCTGTCGGCCGACGGCATCACGGACCTCCAGCCGGGCGACATCCTCGTGGCTCCGCTGACGGCTCCGTCGTGGGCGCCGGTGTTCGGAAAGATCGGGGCGACGGTCACCGACGTCGGCGGGATCATGAGCCACGCCGCGATCGTCTGCCGCGAGTACGGCCTGCCTGCCGTCACCGGTACGGCGTTCGGCACCAAGAACATCAAGACCGGCCAGATGATCCGCGTCGACGGCAACACCGGCACGGTGACCGTCCTCGACTGAGCTCCCGCCACTCCCACCACTCCCCCGACGACGAGGAGCAGCCAGTGCTGACCGCCGAGCATAACGACGAGTTGACCGACATCGCGCCGGGCAAGCCGATGGGTGAGCTGCTGCGCCGCTACTGGTACCCCGTCGCCTTCACCCGCGAGCTCGAGGAGTTCCCGGTCAAGCACGCCAAGCTGCTCGGCGAGGACTGGGCGGTCTACAAGACCATCTCCGGCCGCTACGGCATCGTTCCGGAGGCCTGCCCGCACCGTCGGGCGTCGCTGGCGTACGGCGTCGTGGAGTCCAACGGCATCCGCTGCCCCTACCACGGCTGGCTCTTCGGCCTCGACGGCGAGTGCCTCGAGCAGCCGGCCGAGCGGGACGAGACCAACTTCCGTGACCGGGTGCGGGTCAAGGCCGGCTCGGCGCAGGAGATGGGCGGCCTCGTCTGGGCGTACGTCGGACCGCAGCCGGCTCCCGAGCTGCCGAAGTTCGACGTCTTCGTGATGGACGGCGTACGCGACATCGGCTGGGCGGACCTGCCGTGCAACTTCGTCCAGATCATGGAGAACGCGGTCGACCCGCACCACGTGGAGTTCCTCCACGGCCGCTACTTCCAGTTCATGGGCCAGCAGCAGGGCTTCGAGGCGCCGGCGTCGTTCGCCAAGAAGCACGTCAAGGTCGGCTTCGACGCCTTCGAGTGGGGCATCATCAAGCGCCGCGTGGTCGAGGGCGCCTCCGAGGCGGACGACGACTGGGCCGTCGGCCATCCGCTCGTCTTTCCCTACAACATGCGGGTCGGCGGGGCGAACATCGAGCAGATGCAGATCCGCGTGCCGATCGACAGGACCACGACGCGGTTCATGCTCTATTCGGTGCACGCGCCGGAGGGGATCGAGTTCCCCGAGCAGCCCGTCGTGCCCGACTACCAGATCCCGGTGTTCACGGAGGACGGCCGGCACCGGACGGACTACGTCGAGGGCCAGGACATCATGGCCTGGGTGACGCAGGGTCAGATCACCGACCGGACCGTCGAGCATCTCGGCCGATCGGACGTGGGCGTGACCATGCTCCGACGGATGTTCAAGGCCGAGATGTCCAAGGTCGAGAACGGCGAGGACCCGCTCGGGACCATCCGCGAGGAGCACGACAGGATCGACCTGCCCTGCGAGAAGAACAAGTTCGACGCTGGACCACAGTTCGCCCTCGACTTCATCGACATGGCGTCGAGCCGGTTCAGTCCCCAGGCCGACGCTCTCAAGAAGCTGCACATCACCGCCTGGGAGAGCCGGCAGAAGGCATGACGTTGGCGGAGCGTGAGATCGACCCGGCGTTCGGCTCGGACGTCGGCCGGGGTTGGTTCCCGGCCGACGCGGAGTCGCACCGCCGGGACGCGCCGAAGTTCTGCCCGTCCTGCGCCGCACCCCTCGGGCTCGCCGAAGGCGGACGCGGGCTCGCGACCGAGTACTGGCTGGGCGGCGACCGCGTCTTCGTCTGCTACTGCGCGGCCTGCGACTGGAGTGGGGACATCGTGCTCACAGAGCGGGTGCTCGGGCACGAGGCTGAGGAGTAGCCCTACGCCGGCACGTCGTCGACGAACTGGGTGCGGTAGAGGTCGGCGTAGAGCCCTCCGGCGCGCAGCAGCTGGGCGTGGGTGCCGGACTGGACGATCCGACCGCCGTCGACGACCAGGATCTGGTCGGCGTTGCGGACCGTGGAGAGCCGGTGCGCGATGACCAGCGAGGTGCGGCCCTCGAGGGCGGCGTCGAGGGCCCGCTGGACGGCGGCCTCGGACTCGGAGTCGAGGTGGGCGGTGGCCTCGTCGAGCACCACGATCGCGGGCTCCTTGAGCAGGAGCCGCGCGATGGCGAGCCGTTGGCGCTCTCCTCCCGACAGGCGGTAGCCGCGGTCGCCGACCACGGTCTCGAGTCCGTCGGGCAGGGCGCGGACCAGCGTGGCGATCTGGGCGGCCTCGAGGGCGGCCCACACCTCGCGGTCGCCGGCGCCCGGTTTGGCGTAGAGCAGGTTGGTGCGGATCGTGTCGTGGAACATGTGGGCGTCCTGGGTGACGTAGCCGACGACGTCCTCCAGCGACTGGAGCGTCACGTCACGGACGTCGTGCCCTCCGACCCGGACGGCACCCGCGTCGGCCTCGTACAGACGCGCGACGAGGTGGGTGATCGTGGTCTTGCCGGCACCGGACGGACCGACGAGGGCGACCATCTGGCCGGGTTCGGCGACGAACGAGATGTCGTGGAGGACCTGGACATGGTCGCGGGACTCCGCGCGGGCCACCGCCTCCAGCGAGGCGAGCGAGACCTCGTCGGCGCGTGGGTAGGTGAAGGAGACGTGGTCGAACTCGAGCCGCGAGGCGTCGCTCGGCAGCGCCACGGCGCCCTGCCTCTCCTGGATCAGCGAGGGCAGGTCGAGGACCTCGAAGACTCGGTCGAAGCTGACCAGGGCCGTCATCACGTCGATCCGCACGTTGGACAGCGACTGGAGCGGTCCCAGGAGCCGGACCAGCAGTGTCCCGAGGGCGATCAGGGTGCCGACCGACAGGTCACCCTGGATGGCGAGATATCCGCCGACGCCGTAGACGAGTGCCGTCGCCAGCGACGGGAGCAGGGTCATCGCCGCGAAGAAGACGCGGGTGAGCAGGGCGATGCGTACGCCGAGGTCGCGCACCCGCGCCGCCTTCACCGCGAACTGGGCGTCCTCGGTCTCCCGGTGGCCGAACAGCTTCAGCAGCATCGCGCCACCGACGTTGAACCGCTCGGTCATCATGTTGCCCAGGTCGGCGTTGCCGTCCATCTGGTCGCGAGTCAGGCCGGCGAGCCGGTTGCCGACCCAACGCGACGTCACGACCAGGATCGGTGGCAGCAGCAGGCACAGCACGGTGACCTGCCAGCTCAGCGCCAGCATGGTCACGCCCACCACGACGACCGAGATGATGTTGGCGACCGTGCCGGACAAGGTCGACGTGAACGCGCGTTGGGCGCCGATCACATCGTTGTTGAGCCGCGAGACCAGGGCTCCGGTCTGGGTGCGCGTGAAGAACGCGAGCGACTGGCGCTGGACGTGGCCGAAAACCCGGGTGCGGAGGTCGAAGATCAAGCCCTCGCCGATGCGCGACGACAGGTAGCCGCCGACCAGGCCCAGGCCGGCATCGGCGACCGCGACCACGGCGATCGCGATCGCGAGACCGATCACGAGACCCGTGTCGTCGCCCAGGATGCCGTGGTCCACCAGCCGCTGCATGAGCAGCGGTGGCACCACGACCAGCCCTGCATCTAGGACCGTCACGGCCAGGAACGCGACGATCGGACGCCGTTGCGGGCGGGCGAACCCCAGCACGCGACGCAAGGTCTCCCGCTTGATGGGCGTGTTGACGACGTCGCGGTCTGAGCGGAGGTGCCGCCAGGGCGGCCCCATCATTGACATCCTGACTCCTAGCTCGGCGGTCCGCCCTGCATGAGCTGCACGAGCTCGCGGAACCGGCGCACCTGCGCCTCCCGCTCGAGCCGCCGCTGCGTCTCGAGGTCCTGCTCGGCCGCCGACTGGAGCAGTGCCTTGGTCTCGGCCACTGCGCCCGCGACGTTCGCGGTGAGCGCCTGTGCAAGGTCTGCCACCGCCGCCTCCAGCTGGTCGGCTGGTACGGCGGTCAGCGCCAACCCGATGCTCACGGCTTCCTCGGCCCCGACCATCCTGGTGGTGGCGCAGATCTCCAGCGCCCTCTGGTAGCCAACGGCCTCGATCAGCGGCCTTGTTCCCGTCAGGTCGGGCACCAGGCCCAGCGCCGGCTCCTTCATCGAGAACTGGGCGTCCTCGGCCACGACCCGGAGGTCGCAGCTCAGCGCCAGCTGGAACCCAGCCCCGATGGCGTAGCCCTGAACCGCCGCGATGCTGACGAACCGCGGATTGCGCAACCAGGTGAAGCCCTGCTGATAACCGTCGATCGCCTTGCTGATGGCCTCGTCGTCGAGCTGCAGCAGCTGCGCCACGTCACCCGTCGCCGGATCGAGCATCGCCCGGTCCAGCCCTGCGCTGAAGCTGTGCCCTGCTCCCCTGACGACCACGATCCGCGTCGTCTCGGGCAGCTGCTCGCCGACCGCCGCCAGCGCGTGCCACATCGCCGGCGTCTGCGCGTTGCGCACCTCGGGACGGCTCAGTGTCACCGTCGCGACGGCGTCGGCAATGTCCAGGTGCAGCCCCGCCGCGGTGATCTCGTCGGAGGTCAGGCTCATGCAAGGAGCGTAGGTGGTGTCACCGACGGCGCGGGCGTCAGCGGCAGATGGCGGGGTCCTCGACATGCATCTCGGACGCCCGCCGGCTGCTGAAGTACGGCAGCGCGGGCAGCGCCTTGGTCAGGTGGCCGGCGGCAGCGGTGAAGGTCCCAGGACCCAAGGCAGGCTCACGGATG
The DNA here is from genome assembly GCA_963825455.1 of uncultured Actinomycetota bacterium. Classification (GTDB taxonomy): domain Bacteria; phylum Actinomycetota; class Actinomycetes; order Propionibacteriales; family Nocardioidaceae; genus Nocardioides. The sequence continues at coordinate 53,831 of CAWGTG010000015.1, read as the reverse complement.
TGCACCCGGGTGACGACGAGCTTGTTCTTGACGACGGTGTCCGTCGTCCCCGCCCAGCACCCCGAGCCCTTGTGCACCCCACCGGAGTAAGCGGCGCTCACGCCCTCACCCGGCCCCTTGTCCTTCCAGCCGACCATCACCACCATCGGGAACCCCGCGTCCGAGACCTGGTCGAAGGCCGCAAAGACGATGAACGCCATCTGCGTCGTGCTCGCTGTCGGTACCACGAACTCGACCCGGCCGTCCTTCACGTGCTTGAACCTGCTCCGGTACGGCAGGTCACCGTCGACGTTCTGCACCGCCTGGATCTTGCAGCCGTCGCAGCCCACGACCTTGAGCCTGATGGTCGTCGTCCCGTCGACGCGGGGAGCCCCGGCGACGCTCGGTGCGGGCGGAGTGGCAGCCAGCGCCAGCGCGCAAAGGGCGGTGGCAAGTCGAGTCCGCATGGTCGCAACCTAGGGCCGTCGGTACCGGTCAGGCCAGGGCGACGAGGTCCGCGTAGTCCTCGTTCCAGAGATCCTCGTCGCCGTCGGGGAGCAGCAGCACCCGGTCGGGTTCCAGGGCGCGTACGGCGCCCTCGTCGTGGGTGACCAGGACGATCGCGCCCTCGTAGCTGCGGATGGCGGCGAGCACCTCTTCTCGCGACGCGGGGTCGAGGTTGTTGGTGGGCTCGTCGAGCAGCAGCACGTTGGCACTCGAAACGACGAGCGAGGCGAGGGCCAGGCGGGTCTTCTCGCCGCCAGACAGGACCTTGGCGGGCTTGTGCGCGTCGTCGCCGGAGAAGAGGAACGAGCCGAGGACGCTGCGGGCCTCGCTGTCGGTCAGCTGCGGTGCGGCGCTCTGCATGTTCTCGAGCACGGTGCGACCGGTGTCGAGGGTCTCGTGCTCCTGGGCGTAGTAGCCGATCTTCAGGCCGTGGCCGGCCACCACCTCACCGGTGTCCGGTGAGTCGACCCCGGCCAGGATCCGGAGCATGGTCGTCTTCCCCGCACCGTTGAGCCCGAGGATCACCACCCGGCTCCCCTTGTCGATCGCGAGGTCGACGTCGGTGAACACCTCGAGCGAGCCGTACGACTTGGACAGCTCGGCCGCGGTGAGCGGGGTACGGCCGCACGGAGCCGGTGCCGGGAACTTGATGCGGGCGACCTTGTCGCTCCGCCGCTCCCCCTCCAGGCCGGCCATCATCTTCTCGGCGCGCTTGAGCATCGACTGGGCCGCCTGGGCCTTGGTGGCCTTGGCGCGCATCCGGTTCGCCTGGTCGGTGAGCGTCTTGGCCTTGTTCTCGGTGTTCATCCGCTCGCGTTTGCGGCGCCGCTCGTCGGTCTCGCGCTGGAGGAGGTACGCCGACCAGCCGAGGTTGTAGACATCCACCTCGGCCCGGTTGGCGTCGAGGTGCAGCACTCGGTTGACCGTGGTGTCCAGCAGCGCGGTGTCGTGCGAGATCACCACGAGCCCACCCCGGAAGGAGCGTAGGAACTCCCGAAGCCACACGATCGAGTCGGCGTCGAGGTGGTTGGTCGGCTCGTCGAGCAGCAGCGTCTCGGAGCCGGAGAACAGGATCCGCGCCAGCTCCACCCGGCGGCGCTGTCCACCCGAGAGGGTCCGCAGCGGCTGCGTCATCAACCGCTCCTCGATGCCCAGCGACGACGCGATCTGCGCGGCCTCGGCCTCGGCGGAGTAACCGCCCCCGGCGTGCAGCTCGGTGTCGGCCGCGGAGTACCGACGCATTCCACGGTCGCGGACCGCGGGGTCGGACGACGCCATCTCCAGCTCGGCCGAGCGCAGCCGGCGTACGACGTCGTCGAGACCGCGCGCTGAGAGGATCCGCTCGCGGACGGGCATGTCGAGATCGCCGGTGCGCGGATCCTGCGGCAGGTACCCCACCGCCCCGGTCATCTCGACCCGGCCGGAGGCCGGCAGCCCCTCGCCCGCGAGGATCTTGGTCAGGGTGGTCTTCCCGGCGCCGTTGCGCCCGACCAACCCGACCTTGTCACCCGCCCCGACACGGAAGCTGACGTCTGCCATCAGGAGCCTCGCCCCAGCGCGAACTTCCAGCTGGTGAGCGGTGATCATGGCTTGATCAAGGGTACGGGGCCATCGTCCACAGCCGGCCATCGGCGGGCGTCGTACCACTAGGGTGAGCGCGTGCGTTTCAACCCGAAGGCCGACATCAGTGGTGGCCGGGTCACCGACGTCCGCGGAGGCGGCGGCGGTGGCCGGATGGGCAACCTCCCCATGGGCAGCATCACCGGTGGCGGCATCGGCACGACCATCGTCGTGATCATCATCTTCGTCATCACGCAGCTGGCCGGCGGAGGTGGGGGTGGTGGTCTGGGATCGAGCGGCCCGGCCGAGACGACCGACCGCTACGAGCAGTGCAAGACCGGGGCCGACGCCAACAAGAACGCGGACTGCGCGCGCGTGGCCGTCGAGCTCTCTCTCGAGGGCTACTGGGCCAAGGTGCTGCCGGGGCAGACCGGCAAGCAGCTCGAGCCCACGCAGATCATCACCTTCACCGGCGGTACGACGACCGGCTGCGGGGATGCCAGCGCCGACGTCGGGCCGTTCTACTGCCCCACCGACCAGACCATCTACCTAGACACGACCTTCTTCGAGGACGTCCTCGAGGGACAGCTCGGCGGCAAGGGCGGTGACTTCGTGGAGCCGTACGTCCTCGCCCACGAGTTCGGCCACCACATCCAGAACCTGCTCGGCACCATGAGCCGCGTCCGCACCCAGACCGGCCCGACCAGCGACTCGGTCCGGCTCGAGCTCCAGGCCGACTGCTTCGCCGGCATGTGGACCCGCGGTGCGACCGGCACCACAGACACGAGCGGCGTCCAGATCTTCGCGTCCATCGACGAGGGCGACATCACCGAGGCGCTCGACTCCGCCAAGGCGGTCGGCGACGACCGGATCCAGAAGATGGGCGGCGGCGACGTCAACAAGGAGCAGTGGACGCACGGCTCCTCCGCGGAGCGGATGAAGTGGTTCACCACCGGCTACAACGCCACCGGCATCAAGCAGTGCGACACGTTCGCGACGAACAACCTGTAGCGCGCCGCCGCCCATCACGGCGTCAGGCGCCCTCGCTGACCTCGTAGATCTCGTCGGCCACGAGACCGTGCGCCTGGCGGTGCACCGTCGCCGCGGTGTCGGCGTCGGGGGCGTCGACGAGGCAGAAGATCTTGCCCTTCCCCTCGTCCACCCAGTAGCGGCGGTAGTCGACGCCAAAGGTGTCCTGCGTGGCCAGGTCGGCCTCATGCGCCTTGGCAACATCTGCCATGGTCACCTTGTCGTCCAGTGAGTGTACGTCCATGAAGAGCGGCATCGTGCGCTCCTTCCTGATGGTCCATCCGGGTAGTGGTCACACCCCCCGAGGAGTGCCACAGTGAGCATCGGCCCACATGCGCACGTGAGCCATGACCGGACGACCGGCGTACTTGATCGAGGCACCAGTGGACACAGTCACCACGTCCATCGACCCGCTGCGGTCGGCCTTGGAGCGGGTCAGCATCGAGGGCGCGATCTTCCTGCGAGGCGAGTACCGCGAGGCGTGGGCCTACTCGTCCCCTTCCGGTGCCGAGACCGCGGACTTCCTCGCGCCGGGCAACGACGCGCTGGCCTTCTTCCACCTGATCGCCGACGGCCGCTGCTGGATCGAGGTCGACGACGGCTGCAGACTGTGGGCCGAGGCTGGGGACGTCGTCGTCCTCCCCTACGGGGACCAGCACCGGATGGGTGGGGTCCAGCCGGCGGACCTGGTCTCGGTGATGACGTTCATGCCGCCGCCGCCGTGGACGCAGATGCCGGTCATCCACTACGGCCAGGACGGCGCACGCACCGAGGTGGTGTGCGGCTACCTGCTCAGCGACGACGTGCTCTTCGACCCCGCCTTACGGATGTTCCCGCCGGTCTTCGTCGTCCGGCCGCCGACCGGTCCGGCGGCGGACTGGGTGCGGGCCAACATCGAGTACGCCGCCGCGCAGACCAGCATCGGGGCTCAGGCGCCCGAGAACGTGTCCACGCGACTCCCCGAGCTGCTCCTCATCGAGGTCCTGCGACTGCACCTGTCCACGGCGCCGGCCTCGACCCACGGGCTGGTCGCCGCGGTCCGCGACCCGGTGCTCCGCCCCGCGCTCGCCCGCGTGCACGCTGATCCGGCCGCCAAGTGGACGGTGGCCATGCTGGCCGCCGCGGCATCGGTGTCGCGGTCGGTGCTCGACGAGCGGTTCCGCGGCCTGCTCGGACTCTCGCCGATGCGGTACGTCGCGCAGTGGCGGATGCACGTCGCGCGCGACCTGCTGCTGAGCTCCGACCTGACGGTTTCGCAAGTGTCGCGGCGGGTGGGATACGACGCCGAGGAGGCGTTCAGCCGGGCCTTCAAGCGCGAGTACGGCGTCTCGCCAGCGCTCTGGCGGCTGCGCAACCGCACCGTCTAGGAGACACTAGCTGCCGACCAGCTCCTCGATCTGGGGAAACTGCCGCTGCAGTGACCGCAGGTACGGCGCCACCGCCGGGTGCCGGTACTTCCCCGCCAGCGCGCCCTCACCACCGGCGACGCGCGCCAGCGCCCACTCCGCGCGGCTGAGCGCGGTCAGCACAGCGGTGACGCGCGCCCCCTGCGCGACCTGGTCGCGGGTCGCCACCCCGTCGGGCAGGCCGAGGACGTAGGCGTCGAGCAGTGGCTCGAACTCCTCCCTAGCACCAAGCATGAAGAGTCCCAGGTCGGCTCCGACCGCCCCGCGGCCGAGGCTGCCCCAGTCGATCGCCACGACGTCGTCCCCCTCGCGCCCCGGGAGGTTCACCGGAGCCGGGTCACCGTGCTGGGTGACCTGCGGCAGCGCGTCGAGCTCGTCGAGCAACGCGGCGCGGCGCTGCCAGAGGTGGTCGGCGACGTCCGCGACGGTGGTCCGGGCGAGCGTCGGCCAGCCGCCGCGTCGTTCGACCCGCAGCAGCCGGTCGCGCAGCTGTCCCTCTGCCAGCCACGCGTGGTCGCCAAGGTCGGCGCCCGCGAACCGGCCCAGCGAGACCGCAGAGAACAATCCGCTGTTGGCGGCGTCCTCGATCCAGTCCTGGACCAGGGTGATCCCCTCGGCGTCCTCCTCGACCGAGGTCAGCCGGGGAGCCCGGAGCCCCGGCGTCGCGTCGAGTCCGACCCGGGCCGTGACGACGTCCGCGGCGCGCCGCCAGTAGGCGAAGTGCCGGGGGTCGCTCAGTTCCGGCGGGTCGTCGTCGGTGGGGGAACCGAGCCGCTTGACGGCCACCGGACGGCCGCCGAGCACGGTCCGCCACACGCCCACGGTCGAGGTCCCGGTGCCGCTCCGCAGGGCGACCCAACCGGGCTCGGGCTGCCACATGGCCCGAAGTTAACCGATGTCGCGGCTCCGGTAGCGCCACCACGCGGCGACAGCGCAGGCCGGGGGAGCGTCTCAGCGGAGGTCGCGCCTGCGGAACGCGATCTGTCCCGCGGCGCTCAATGCGACCGCCACCAGGGAGAGCCCCAGGAACGGCGCCAGCCTGAAGTCCTGGAGCGGCATCAGCGCCAGGTGCTCGAACGGCGAGACGTCCTGCAGCCACTGAGGCAGCTCGAACGAGTCACCGAAGAGGAGCACGACCCAGGCGACCAGCAGCCCGAACCAGGCCACCACGGACGCGCCCGGAAGCACGCCGTGCAGCAGTCGCGCGAGGCCACTCAGGACGAGGACCGCGGGCGCGAGCGCCAAGGCAGGGACCGAGAGGCGCAGCACCCCACCGGCGTCTCCGGTGACCACGGCGTAGGTGATCCCGAGTCCCAGTCCTGAGGCGGCGAGGACAACGAGCGTGCCCAGCACGGTGACCACCGCGTGGCCGGCCAGCCAGGTGGTCCGGGGCATGGCGGTGGCGAGCAGCGACTCCACCCGTCCAGCGTCCTCCTCACCGTGGGGCCGCAGCGCAGAAGAGATCGAGAACCCTGCGGTCAGGAGCGCGAGCATCACGATCAGTGTCGCGTAGAAGCCGTCCACGACGTTCGAGCTGCCCTGCAGGATCACGTCGCGGGAGTACGCCGAGTCACCGACGATGTCCTTCACGCCGTCACCCATCGTGCCGAAGCCCAGCCCGAAGACAAGCAGCCCGAGCGCCCATCCCGCGAACGCCGGTCGCTGGAGCCGCCACGCCAGCCCGAGCGCGGTCGACAGCCCACGCGACGCGTGCGCCGGCCCCGGACGCGCCGGGAGCACACCCGAACCGAAGTCGCGTCGGTCGAACACGGCTCGACCCACCGCCCCCGCGACCAGCGCGCCCGCCAGAGGCAGGACGGCAGGCCACCACCGCAGGCCGGAGAACGCGTGCATGGCCTGGTACCACCCGATCGGCGAGAGCCAGCTCAGCACCGGGGAGCTGACATCGCCGATCGCGCGCAGGACGTAGGCGACGCCGATCAGCCCACCCGCCAGGCCGTAGGCGGCCCGGGTGCTGGTGGTGAGCTGCATCGCGACGAGGGCGGTTCCGGTGAAGAACCAGCCGGTGACGGTCAGCCCGAGACCCAGCGCCAGCGAGTCCGCGACCGCGAGCCCGTAGGCCGCCAGGCTTCCGAACACGAGCAGGCCCAGCACGACGTTCGCGATCACGGCGTCCAGGACGGCCGCCGCCATCGGCGCGTACCTTCCGACCGGCGCGGCTCGCAGCAGCTCGTCCCGCCCGCTCTCCTCCTCGGCGCGGGTGTGCCGGCCGAGCAAGAACATGCTCATCAGCCCCGCGCAGATGACGCCGAAGGCGGCCGCCTGCCAGGTGACCTGGCCGCCAGTGGTGTTCAGCGCCCGGGCCGGACCGGTCATGGCGATGAGGGAGGCGTTCCCCTCCATGCTCGCAGCGGCCTTGTCGAACTCCGCCTGTGTCGTGTACAGGCCGTCCACGCTCCAGGCCTGGCTCACGTAGAGCAGGGCGACGCCGGCTCCCCACCACAGGTACAGCCACCGGTCTCGCCGGAGGAAGGCGCGCAGGAAGGTCAGGGTGCCGGTCACCGGACCACGGCCTCCTCCTCGGTCTCGATCCGGTCGCCGTAGTGGCGCAGGAACAGGTCCTCGAGGGTCGGGGGCTGGCTCAGCAGTGAGCGCACCCCGCCGGTCTGCAGCGCGTCGAGGACAGGGTCGAGCCGGCTGGTGTCGACCTCGAGCTGGACCCGGTGCCCGTCGACCTGAATGTTGTGCACACCGGGGAGGGAGTCGAGCTCGTTCGGCACCGACGCCAGGTCCGCGGTGATCGAGGTTCGGGTCAGGTGCCGGAGCTCGGCCAGTGAGCCCGACTCGACGCAAGTCCCGGCCCGGATGATGCTCACCCGGTCGCAGAGGTGCTCCACCTCCGCCAGGATGTGACTGGACAGCAGCACGCTGTGGCCATCCGTGCGGAACTCGTCGACGCAGTCACGGAACACCGACTCCATGAGCGGGTCCAGCCCGGACGTCGGCTCGTCGAGCACGAGGAGCTCCACGTCGGAGGCGAGGGCAGCCACCAGCGCGACCTTCTGCCGGTTGCCCTTGGAGTAGCTGCGACCCTTCTTCGTGGGGTCCAGCTCGAACCTCTCGAGCAGGTCGGACCGTCGGCGCTCGTCGAGCCCGCCCCTGAGTCGTCCGAGCAGGTCGATCACCTCGCCGCCGGTCAGGTTGGGCCAGAGGTTGACGTCCCCCGGCACGTAGGCCAGCCGCCGGTGCAGCTCGGCGGCGTCTCGCCACGGGTCCTTGCCGAAGAGTCGTACCTCGCCTTCGTCCTTGCGCAGCAGACCGAGCAGGACCCGGATGGTCGTCGACTTGCCCGCGCCGTTCGGCCCGAGGAAGCCGTGCACCTCTCCCTGCTTCACCGCCAGGTCGAGCCCGTCGAGGGCCCGGAGCGAGCCGAACCTCTTCACCAGCCCTTGGATGTCGATCACTTCGTCAGTCACGCTCCCGACACTACGCTTCTTTCAGATAATTCTGAAACCTGTAGAGTGTGAGGTGTGACGCCCGCCCAGCAGTCCTCCGTCGAGCGGATCGGCGGTGCGCTGACCCAGGCCGGCCTCGCCCGGCTGCCGTCGCGGGTGTTCGCCGCGCTGCTGGTCGACGACGACGGCCGGATGACCTCCGTCGAGCTGGCTGCGGCGCTGGGCGTGAGTGCGGCGGGGATATCGGGAGCCGTCGGCTACCTCGAGCAGCTCGGCATGCTGCGCCGCGAGCGGGAGCGGGGGTCGCGCCGGGACGTGTACGTCGTGGACGACGACGCCTGGCACGGCGCGATGATGAGCCACGACCAGATCTACGGGCCGATCAAGGCCTCGCTCGAGCACTCCCTGTCCACACTGGGCTCCGACGCCCCAGCCCGCCGCCGGGTGGCCATGAGTCTGGACTTCCTGCACTTCGTCGAGTCGGAGCTGGACGACATCGCCGAGAAGTGGGAGAAGCGGAAGGTCGAGCTCGGTTACTGACCCGTCTCCAGGTCGTCGTCGCGGTTGATGACCTGCACCTCGGCCGCCGCCGCGTCGAGGATCGCCTGCTCCAGCACCCCGCGCTTCGGGTCCTGCACCGGGAGCCAGCGCTCGTCCACGGTGACCCGTTTCAGCCGCGGGTCGGCCAGCACCTCGTCGACCGCAGCGTGGTCGCCGCCGGTCACCAGGCGCGGCGCGCCCTCGCCGAGCAGTCGCGCCGCATGGTCGGCGGCCGCCTCGTAGGCCTGCCGCGCCTGGTTGTCGCGGCGCCGGGCGAACCGCTGCTGGCTCTGACCCCCTGCCTTGGTGCGACCCTGAACGTGGCGCTGCCCGACCTTGGAGTCGACCAGCCGCTCCCCCGCCAGCCGGGCCACGGCGAACCCACCCTTGCGCACGAGCAGCAGGCCCCAGTCCGCTGGCACGCTGACGGCCGCAGCGAACGAGGTGGCGTCCGCGGGGCCGTCGTAGTGCACGTCGAACGGCAGTCGCGCATGGAACGTCGACCCGTCCTGCGCCATACCGAAGATCCCGCCGGCCTCGGTCACGATGCCTGGCCCGCCGCCGTGCCGCTCCGCGAAGTTGGCGACCCACCGCTCGAACCGCTCCCTGGGGACGAGGACGGTGCGCACGTCCACGACGTTAACGGAACCGGTACGGCGTCCCGCACGTCGGACGAGCATGCGTGTCCGCGCCGCTGCGCTCGTCTGCCTGCTCGCGCTTGTCGGCGCGCTCTCCGGCTGTGGCACCGAGGCCGTGGACACTGCAGAACCGCAGAAGCGGTCGAGCCTCAGCCCGACACCCAGCGATGCTCCCGCGTTGCTCGAGGACCCACCGCAAGCGCCAGAGCTCGTCGTCCACGCTGCGAACGCAGTGGTCCCGACCCAGGAGGGCTCGCGCTGCTGGCACTCCGCGACGGTCGGAAGCTGCGTGGACGTGGCGGCGACCGACCCCAAGACGCTCCCGGTCCTGACCGGTGCCGGCCCCGCGACGTTCGACTTCCCTGTCGCAGGCTGGACCTTCATGGCGACCTTCACCGACTTCCCCGATGTCCCGCATGCGAAGCACTCGCAGGGGGTCGACGTGGAGCAACCCGTCCCGGGGCGGTTCGTGGTCACACCGCTCAAAGACACCGGCGACTTCCAGGTGGCGCTCTTCGGGACCGGCCCGCAGGGCGACTACACAGCGTCGTTCCGCTGGCGGGTCGGGACGATTGCCGATCAGGTGCCCGCGTCCCCGCCGCCGGCGACGCTTCACCTCCCGGACGGTGACCTCGAGGTGCCGGTCGTGTCGTCGTGCTGGATGACCGGCGGCGCGGGGGTGTGCCGCGACGGCGCGTTCCCGGAGCACTTCGTGGACGCCGGGTCCCCCGACAGCGTCGACTTCAGCTTCCCGGTGGACGGCTGGACGTTCCAGGCCGACTTCAGACCCGCGGGCAGTCTCCAGCCGGGCGCCGCCGAACACTGCTGGCGCAGCCGCATGGTGGTGCTGGAGCCGCAGGCCGACGGCGAGTTCCACCTCAAGCCCCTGGGCCCGCCAGGGACCTACGCCGTGGGGCTGTTCGGCAACGGTCCTCAGGGCGACTGGTCGGGCACGTTCCTCTGGACGACGACCAGCGTCGGGGCGGAGCCGCCGGTCACCGCCACGACAGGCATGGTCTGGGCGCCGCACGGAGAGATCGAGGGTGACCGCGGCTTCACGCTCTCCGTCGCTGGTCTGTCCAGCACGCCCGAGACTGCCACGGTGTCGGTCACGGCGACTGCCGCCAATGGCCGCTCGACCACCTTCGATGGCGGTCGCCCCTCGCTCGGCTGCCCGGAGAGCGGCACAGTCGACTGGTGGGAATGGAACGGCCGACGCAGCCAGCAGGTCGTGGCTCTCGGCCCCGCGCCATTCACCTACGACGTCACGCTGGTGCTTGACGGGGTCGAGCACCACGCCACCGCCACCTGGCCGGACGACCACGTCGAGGACCCGTTCAACGACGACCCGGCACCGGTCCCGCTGGTGTTCGATCCGCCGTTGTCGTGACGCTCAGACGTTGAAGCCGAGCGCCCGCAACATCTCGCGGCCGTCGGGGGTGATCTTGTCGGGGCCCCACGGGGGCATCCAGACCCAGTTGATCGCGACGTCGTTGACCAGGCCCTCGAGGGCGCTGTTGGTCTGGTCCTGGATGACGTCGGTCAGCGGGCAGGCCGCCGAGGTGAGCGTCATGTCGAGGACGCAGTTGTGTCCTTCGTCGAGGTGCACGCCGTAGACCAGGCCGAGGTCGACGACGTTGATGCCGAGCTCGGGGTCGACGACATCCTTCATCGCCTCGGTGACGTCGTCGACGGTCACCGTCGCCGTGCCGCCGCCAGAGGCCTCCGGAACCTCGGGCAGATCTCCGTGGTCAGCCATTGCTTGCCTCCAACGATTGGGCCGTGGCGTCCTTCCAGGCCATCCACGACAGTAGTGCGCACTTCACCCGCGCCGGGAACTTGGCGACACCGGCGAACGCGATGCCGTCCTCGAGAACGTCCTCGTCGGGCTCGACGGTGCCCTTGCCCTGCATCAGGGCCAGGAACTCGCCGTGGATCTGCATCGCCTCGTCAACGGTCTTGCCGATGACCAGGTCGGTCATCACCGAGGCGGCGGCCTGCGAGATCGAGCAGCCGAGGGCGTGGTACGAGACGTCCTGAACCAGGCCCTCGGACAGGTGGACGCGCAGCGTCACCTCGTCACCACACGTGGGGTTGACGTGGTGCACCTCCGCCTCGAAGGGCTCCCGGAGCCCTTGGTGGTGGGGGTGTTTGTAGTGGTCCAGGATGATCTCCTGGTAGAGGCTGTCGAGGTCCATTACTCAACTCAACTTGAAGTATGAGCGGGTGTATTCCAGGGCCTCGACGAGCGCGTCGATCTCGGCCGGCGTCGTGTAGAGGTACGACGACATGCGGGTCGAGCTCTGCACGCCGAACCTCGCGTGCGCAGGCTTGGCGCAGTGGTGACCGGCGCGCACGGCGACGCCACGGGTGTCGAGCACGGTGGCGATGTCGTGGGGGTGCGCGCCCTCGATCTCGAAGGCAATCGCTCCCCCGCGGTCGGCCGCCGACAGAGGTCCGAGCACGGTCAGCCCGGGGACGGTCTGGAGCGCCTCGAGCGCGTAGGCCGTGATCGCCTGCTCGTGCGCGTGCACCGCGTCCATGCCGAGGTGGCCGAGGTAGTCGAGCGCGGCACCGAGTCCGACCGCTTCGACGATCGGCGGGGTGCCGGCCTCGAACTTGTGCGGCACCGGTGCGTATGTCGAGCGCTCCATGGTGACCGTCTCGATCATCTCGCCGCCGCCGAGGAACGGCGGCAGCTGGTCGAGCACCTCGCGCTTGCCCCACAGGACGCCGATGCCGGTCGGCCCGACGCACTTGTGGCCGGTGAAGGCGAGCAGGTCGGCGCCCGAGGCGGCCACGTCGACGGGCAGGTGCGGGACGGCCTGGGAGGCGTCCACGACGACCAGCGCACCGACCTCGTGGGCGCGAGCGGCGATCTCGGCGATCGGGTTGATCGTGCCGAGCATGTTGGACACCCAGGTCAGGGAGACGACCTTGGTGCGCGCAGTGATCAAGGAGTCGATGTTCGACAGGTCGAGCCGCCCGTCGTCGGTCAGCCCGAACCACCGCAACGTCGCGCCCGTCCGCTCGGTGAGCAGCTGCCACGGCACGATGTTGGAGTGGTGCTCCATCTCGGTGATGACGACCTCGTCACCGGGCCCGACCTGGAACGGGCCGGGCCAGACCAGCGTGTTGGCCGCCAGGTTGAGCGCCTCGGAGGCGTTCTTCGTGAAGATCACCTCGTCGCGCGAGGGCGCGTGGATGAACGCCGCGACCGTGTCGCGCGCCGACTCGAACGCCGCGGTCGACTCGGCACCCAGCTGGTGCATCGCGCGGGCGATGTTGGCGTTGTGCCGCTCCAGGTGGTCGACCATCGCGTCGATCACCACCTGGGGCTTCTGGCTGGTGTTCGCGCTGTCGAGGTAGACCAGCGGCAGCCCGCCCGCGAGCGTGCGCTCGAGGATGGGGAAGTCCTTGCGGACCACCTCCAGCTCGGGCAGCAACCCGGGCAGCTCGGGCAGGGTGGACATGCTCAGACCGCCGTCGCCCGGACGTACTTGTCGTAGCCCTCGGCCTCGAGCGCCTCGGCGAGCTCGGGACCGCCCTGCTCGGCGATCTTGCCGTCGACGAAGACGTGCACGAAGTCGGGCTCGATGTAGCGCAGGATCCGGGTGTAGTGGGTGATCAGCAGGACGCCCTTGCCCTCCTGCTCACGGAACCGGTTGACCCCGGCGGCGACGATCTTGAGCGCATCGATGTCGAGGCCGGAGTCGGTCTCGTCGAGCACCGCGATCCGCGGCTGCAGCAGCTCGAGCTGGGCGATCTCGTGACGCTTCTTCTCGCCGCCGGAGAACCCCTCGTTGACGTTGCGGGTGCCGAACGAGGTGTCGAGATTGAGGTTCTCGAGCGCGGTGTTGACGTCCTTGACCCAGGTGCGCAGCTTGGGCGCCTCGCCGTCGAGCGCGGTCTTGGCGGTCCGCAGGAAGTTGGAGACCGAGACACCGGGCACCTCGACGGGGTACTGCATCGCGAGGAACAGGCCGGCTCGAGCGCGCGCGTCGACCGACATCGCGAGCACGTCCTCGCCGTCGAGAGTGACCGTGCCGCCGGTGACGGCGTACTTCGGGTGGCCGGCGATCGAGTAGGCGAGCGTCGACTTGCCCGACCCGTTGGGCCCCATGATCGCGTGCGTCTCACCGCTCTTGATGGTGAGCGTGACGCCCTTGAGGATCTCCTTTGGGCCGTCCTCGGTGGAGACGGAGACCTGCAGGTCCTTGATGTCCAGGGTGGTCATTGGGGGGTGACTCCGTTCAGGGTGGTGGTGACGTCGACGTAGACGTCGCCGTCTCGTACGTCGACCGGGAAGGTCGCCACCGGCTCGGTGGCTGGCAGCCCGGTGGGCTTGCCGGTGCGGAGGTCGAAGCGCGAGCCGTGCAGCCAGCACTCGAGCGTGCAGCCTCCCCCGATTTCTGGCAGGACCTCGCCCTCGCTCAGCGCGACGGCGGCGTGCGAGCAGACGTCCTCCACGGCGAACACCTCGTCGCCGTTCCGGGCGACCGCGACGTCCTGGGCCCCGAGGGTCACTGCGAGAGCCTCGTCCTCGAGGACCTCGGCCAGGGCGCAGGCTCGTTCGAACGTCACGAAAGGTCCTTCAGCACGTTCTTCTCGAGCTCGGCCTCGACGGTCGCCTTGAGCGACTCCTCGATCGCCGGGACGGCGATCTTGCGGATCAGGTCGTTGAAGAAGCCGTGCACGACGAGCCGGCGGGCCTCGGCTTCGGACACACCCCGCGACCGGAGGTAGAACAGCTGCTCGTCGTCGAAGCGGCCGGTCGCGGAGGCGTGGCCGGCGCCCACGATCTCGCCGGTCTCGATCTCGAGGTTGGGCACCGAGTCGGCCTGGCAGCCGTCGGTGAGCACGAGGTTGCGGTTCTCCTCGTAGGTCTCGATGCCCTCGGCCTCCTTGCGGATCAGCACGTTGCCGATCCAGACCGTGTGGGCGCCCTGGCCCTGGAGCGCGCCCTTGTAGACGACGTGGCTCTTGGTCCGGGGCGCGGTGTGGTCGACGAAGAGGCGGTGCTCGATGTGCTGGCCGTCGTCGGCGAAGTAGAGGCCGAGCATCTCGATCTCGCCGCCCGGTCCGTCGTACGACGCCGTGGTGTCGTGGCGCACGACGCTGCCGCCGAAGGTGACCGCGACGTGCTTGAGCGAGGCGTCCCGGCCGACCCTTGCCGACTGGGTGCTGTGGTGCACCGCGTCGTCGGCCCAGTCCTGGATGGTGACGTAGGTGACCTGGGCGCCGTCGCCGACCACGATCTCGGCGGTGTCGGCCCAGGTGGCGGTGCCCTCGAAGCGGACCACGACGGTGGCCTTGGCGTGGGCGCCGACCTTGACCAGCAGCTGACGGGCGATGGCCGCCTCGCCACCGCGGCCCGTCACGGTCACCAGGACCGGCTCGGCGAGCTCGGTCTCGGCGGGCACGTCGACCGTGAAGACCTGCGGCGAGGCGTCCCAGACCCGGGCCGCGATCCGGTCGGTCGGCACGAAGCCGGACAGTCCGCGCTCGGAGTCGGCGACCTCGACGTTCCCGGCGGTGACACCCGCCGGCAGCTCGAGCTTGGTGTCGTAGTCGTCACCGTCGAGCGGGGCATCGGCCTGGAGGCCGCGCAGCCGCTTCAACGGCGTGAACCGCCACACCTCCTCGCGCCCGGTCGGGACGGGGTGGTCGGACAGGTCGAAGGAGCCCACCGGGTGGAGGTGGGAGGAGACATCGAGGCCCACTAGCCGACCGCTCCTTCCATCTGGAGCTCGATGAGCCGGTTGAGCTCGAGGGCGTACTCCATCGGGAGCTCCTTCGCGATCGGCTCGATGAAGCCGCGCACGATCATCGCCATCGCCTCGTCCTGCTCCATGCCTCGCGACATGAGGTAGAAGAGCTGGTCGTCGGAGACCTTGGAGACCGACGCCTCGTGGCCCATCGACACGTCGTCCTCGCGGATGTCGACGTACGGATACGTGTCGGACCGGCTGATCTGGTCGACCAGCAGCGCGTCGCAGAGCACATTGGACTTGGAGCCGTGCGCGCCCTCGTTGATCTGGATCAGGCCGCGGTAGGACGTCCGCCCACCGCCCCGCGCCACGGACTTGCTCAGGATCGAGCTCGACGTGTTCGGCGCCGCGTGCACCATCTTGGCGCCGGCGTCCTGGTGCTGGCCCTCGCCCGCGAACGCGACCGAGAGCGTCTCGCCCTTGGCGTGCTCGCCCATGAGGTAGATGGCGGGGTACTTCATCGTGACCTTGGAGCCGATGTTGCCGTCGACCCACTCCATCGTCGCGCCGGCCTCGCAGGTCGCGCGCTTGGTGACGAGGTTGTAGACGTTGTTGGACCAGTTCTGGATGGTCGTGTAGCGGCAGCGGCCGCCCTTCTTGACGATGATCTCCACGACCGCGGAGTGCAGCGAGTCGGAGGAGTAGATCGGCGCGGTGCAGCCCTCGACGTAGTGCACGTAGGCGTCCTCGTCGACGATGATCAGCGTCCGCTCGAACTGGCCCATGTTCTCGGTGTTGATCCGGAAGTAGGCCTGCAGCGGGATGTCGACGTGCACGCCCTTCGGCACGTAGATGAACGAGCCGCCCGACCACACCGACGTGTTGAGCGCGGCGAACTTGTTGTCACCCACGGGGATGACGGTGCCGAAGTACTCCTTGAAGAGCTCCGGCTGCTCGCGCAGCGCGGTGTCGGTGTCGAGGAAGAGGACGCCCTGCTCCTCGAGGTCCTCACGGATCGAGTGGTAGACGACCTCGGACTCGTACTGGGCCGCGACGCCGGAGACCAGGCGCTGCTTCTCCGCCTCGGGGATGCCGAGCTTGTCGTAGGTGTTCTTGATGTCCTCGGGGAGGTCGTCCCAGGTCGCGGCCTGCTTCTCGCTGGAGCGGACGAAGTACTTGATGTTCTCGAAGTCGATCCCCGACAGGTCCGAGCCCCAGGTCGGCATCGGCTTGCGGTGGAAGAGCTTGAGGCCCTTCAGGCGCAGGTCGAGCATCCACTGCGGCTCGTCCTTCTTCATGGAGATGTCGCGGACGACCTCCTCGCTCAGGCCGCGCTTGGCGGCCGCGCCGGCGACGTCGCTGTCGGCCCAGCCGAACTGGTAGCGACCCAGCCCCTCGAGCTCGGGGTTCCGCTCCTCGATGGAGGTCATGAGGTGACCTTCTCCTTCTGGGTTGGTAGGTCAGGGATGCAGGTGGTGCAGACACCGTCGCCGTGGGCGATGGTGGCGAGCCGCTGGACGTGGCGGCCGAGCACTCGGCCGATGGCCTCGGTCTCGGCCTCGCACAGCTGCGGGAACTCGTGAGCGACGTGGGAGACCGGGCAGTGCTGCTGGCACAGCTGCTCGCCCGCACTCTGCCCGTTGACCATGGGCAGCGCGCGCACTGCTGCGGCGTAGCCCTCGTCGGTGAACACGCTCGCGAGCACCTCGACCGGGCTCAGCTCGGGCCGCGCCGTCGCGACCTCGCCGAACCGGTCCTCGATGAACGCCACGCGCTGGTGCGCGAAGGCCCGGACGGCCTCCTCGCCGCCGGTCTCGCGGACGAACCGGAGCGCCTGGACGGCCAGGTCGTCGTACTGCTGGTCGAAGCCCTCGCGCCCACGCTCGGTGAGGGCGAAGACCTTCGCCGGGCGTCCGCGGCCGCGGTGCGCCTGGGCGCGCGGCTCTCGCGCCTCCACCGCGCCGTCCTCGACCAGCTGGTCGAGGTGGCGGCGTACGGCGGCGGGCGTCAGGTCCAGCCGCTCGCCGAGCGCCGCCGCGGTGGACGGTCCTTCGACGAGGATCGACCGGGCCACGCGATGCCGCGTCGACTGGTCCTCCTCGAATATCACAACACCAGTGTGCCGTTAATGGAAAGCCCAGATCAAGGAAGGTGACCCTTACTTGCTGACGGGATCCCTCCCACGAGAGCCAGCCTAAGCGGGGATAGTCTCCGGTTCATGGTCGGATCGATCCTCGGAAACCGCGTCCGCCGGGTCGAGGACCCCGAGCTCATCGACGGTCGGAGCACCTACGTCGACGACCTCCGGGTCCCCGGGACGACGCACGCCGTGTTCGTGCGCAGCCCGCTGGCCCACGCAACGATCACCGCGATCGACACGTCCGACGCCGAGCGCTCCCCCGGCGTCCTGGCCGTCCACACCGCGGCCACGCTCGGCCCGGAGTGGGTGCCGTCTTTCGCGGAGGTACACGAGCTGGTCGGGCACGGGCCGCTGGCCGACGGCGTCGTGCGGTACGTCGGCGACCCGGTCGCGCTGGTCGTCGCGGAGACCCGGGCGCAGGCGGTGGACGCTGCGGAGCTCGTGGATGTCGACTACGACCTGCTCGACGTGGTCGTCGACATGGAGGAAGCGCTGGCGCCCGGCGCTCCCCTGCAGTTCCCTGAGGTCGGCAGCAACGTCGCCGAGTCCGTGCGCGCGGTGCACCCGGAGGGCAGCGGGGACGCCCTGGCGGACGCGGAGCTGGTGGTGCGGGCCCGGATCGAGAACCAGCGGGTCGCGACCGCGCCGATCGAGGGCAACGCGATCCTCGTCGACCCGCGCGCGGACGGCGAGACCCTCCTGACGGCGTACGTCGCGACCCAGCACCCGCACCTGACGCGTGACCTTCTGGTCAAGTACACCGGCCTGGAGCGGGACCA
Source organism: uncultured Actinomycetota bacterium (assembly GCA_963825455.1). Lineage (GTDB taxonomy): Bacteria > Actinomycetota > Actinomycetes > Propionibacteriales > Nocardioidaceae > Nocardioides. The sequence goes on along the minus strand of CAWGTG010000015.1, from coordinate 36,126 downwards.
GCTCCGCGTGGTCGCACCGCACGTGGGTGGCGCCTTCGGCGGCAAGGCCGGGATCTCGTTCACCCACGGCGCGATCGTCGGGGCGGCCCGGGCGCTGGGTCGGCCGGTGGCGTGGACCGAGACGCGTAGCGAGGCGATGCTCTCGATGCACGGCCGGGCCGCGGTGCAGTTCGCCGAGCTCGGACTCACCCGAGAAGGCCGGATCACCGGGCTGCGGGCCCGCAACGTCGGCGACTGCGGTGCCTACGCCGGGTTCGGCGGCGCGCTCGTCGCCGGGCCGGGCCACATCATGGCCCAGGGTCCCTACGAGATCCCGAAGGTCGACTACTCCGGCATTGCGGTGATGACCAACACGGCACCGAACGGCGCGTTCCGTGGGGCCGGGCGGCCCGAGGCGGCCGCGATGCTCGAACGGCTGATGGATCTCGGCGCACACGAGCTCGGGCTCACTCCCGAGGAGATCCGTCGGCGCAACCTGATCCCGAAGGACGCCTTCCCCTACAAGACGCGCACCGGCCAGACCTACGACGTCGGCGACTACGAGGCGGCCCTGCAGGAAGCGCTGAGCATGGCCGACGTCGATGCGCTGCGCGTCGAGCAGTCCCGCCGGATCGAGGACGGGGAGGAGAGGCTGCTCGGCATCGGGGTCTCGACCTACGTGGAGATCACCGGATTCGGGGGCAAGGAGCTCGGCAGCGTCCGGATCGAACCGGACGGCTCGGCCACGGTGATGTCCGGCACTTCCGCGCACGGGCAGGGCCACGCCACGTCGTTCGCGATGATCGTGGCCGACCGGCTCGGCATCCCGATCGAGCAGATCCGCTACGTGCAGTCCGACACCCGGGTGGTGCCCTCCGGCGGTGGCACCGGTGGCTCGCGATCGCTGCAGCTCGGCGGCAGCGCCGTCGCAGCTGCGGCAGCGGCGGTCCGTGACCAGGCCCGGGAGCTGGCGGCCCAGCTGCTCGAGGCGGCACCGGAGGACCTCGAGCTGACCGATGCGGGGTTCACAGTCTCCGGCGTGCCGGGAGCGGTCGTCGACTGGCCGGCCCTGGCGGCCGCCGCCACGGAGCGCGACACCCCGCTGCACGCACAGCTCCGCGTGCCCCAGGACGGCGCGACGTTCCCGTTCGGCGCACACGTGTCCGTCGTGGAGGTCGACACCGAGACCGGACGGGTGGTGCCGCTGCGGCATGTGGCCGTCGACGACTGCGGGCGGATCCTGAACCCGGTCATCGTCGAGGGGCAGCAGCACGGCGGGATCGCGCAGGGGATGTCGCAGGCCCTGTGGGAGCAGTTCGTCTACTCCGAGGAGGGCCAGCCACTCACCTCGACGTTCGCCGACTACCAGATGCCCACCGCGGCCGACACGATCTCGTTCGAGACCGCCAACACCGAGACCCCGACCCACCTCAACGAGCTCGGCGCCAAGGGCATCGGCGAGTCCGGGACGATCGGCTCCACGCCCGCGGTCCAGAGCGCGGTGGTCGACGCGCTGCGCCACCTCGGCGTGCGGCACGTCGACATCCCGTGCACTCCCGAACGCGTGTGGCGGGCCATCCAGCACGCCCGGGCCGGCACCCTGCTCGACCCGTGGCGCGAGCCGCCGGCGGTCTTCGACACGCTGGAGATCCAGAGGGGCGAGGTCGACGGCGGGGTGGAGGTATGACCCAGCCGTGGACATCAGCGTGATCCTCGACAACGGCCGCACGTGGGCGGAGATACGCGAGCTCGCGCAGACCGCCGACGGGCTCGGTGCCTACGCGATCTACCTGTGCGACCACTTCATGGGCCACACGGACGACGACACGATCACCGACGCGGGCATGCTCGAGTCGATGACGCTGCTGGCCGCGCTGGCGCCCGTCACCTCCAGCAGCCGGCTCGGTCCGATGGTCCTGGGCTGCACCTACCGGCATCCCGCCGTCGTGGCGAACCAGCTCACCGCGCTCGACCACGTGAGCGGCGGCCGGGCGATCGCGGGGCTCGGCGCCGGATGGCAGGTCAACGAGCACGCGGCGTACGGCATCGACCTGATGAACCCGCAAGACCTCTCGGACCGCTTCGAGGAGAGCGTCGCGGTGATCTCGGCGTTGCTGCGCAACGACCGGTCCGACTTCTCGGGCCGGCACTTCTCGCTGCACGACGCGCCCAACAACCCGAAGCCGGTCCAGCAGCGGCTGCCGATCCTGGTCGGCGGTGGCGGCGAGAAGCGGACCATCCCGACAGCAGCGAGATACGCCGACGTCTACCACATCTGGGGATCGCCGCAGGGGTACGCCGCCAAGAGCGCGAAGCTCGACGAGGCGTGCGCGGCGATCGGTCGTGACCCGACGGAGATCCGGCGCGCGACCGGGCGTGACTTCCCCGTGGGCACCGACCTCGCGGAGGCCGTCGAGCCGTACCGCGCGGTGTGCGAGGAGTTCCTGGTCTTCGACTGGTACGACCGGCCGCTCCAGAGCACGATCGACGACCTCACCGCCGCCCTGCGTTGAGAAGGCGCCCACCTACACTCACCCCCGTGTCGGAGCCCGCGGTCGTCGTCGACGGGCTCGTCATGCGGTACGGCGAGACGAGAGCGGTCGACGACCTGTCGCTGACCGTCGAGAACGGCACGATCACCGCCGTCCTCGGCCCGAACGGCGCCGGCAAGACGACCACGCTCGAGACCTGCGAGGGCTACCGCGTGCCGCAGCAGGGCACGGTGCGCGTGCTCGGACTGGACCCGCGGCGCCAGGCGCGCGAGCTGCTCCCCCGGATCGGCGTGATGCTGCAGGACGGCGGCGCCTGGAGTGGCGCCCGGGCACCCGAGATGCTCCGGCACATCGCGGCCCTGCACGCGCATCCGGTCGACCCCGTGGTGCTCGAGGAGCGGCTGGGTCTCTCTGAGTGCGGGCGGACGCCGTACCGTCGCCTCTCGGGCGGCCAGAAGCAACGGCTCGGCCTGGCGATGGCGCTGATCGGCCGGCCCCAGGTGGTCTTCGTCGACGAGCCGACGGCAGGGCTGGACCCGGCCGCGCGGCACACGGTCTGGGAGCTGTTCACCGAGCTGCGCACCGACGGTGTGACCGTGGTCCTGACCACGCACTACATGGACGAGGCGGAGCGGCTGGCCGACCGGATCCACATCATCGACCACGGCCGGCTCATCGCGTCGGGAACGCCCATCGAGCTGACCCGCGGCGGGTCGATGTCGACGATCCGGCTGGTGGTGACCAAGCCGTTCCCATCGGGTGCGCCCGAGTCCCTGAAGGCCGCGCTGGGTCCAGACATCGAAGTGGTGCTGCTGGACGAGCTGAGCCTGATCGTCACCGGTCCCGCCGACGCCTCGACGCTGGCCAAGGTGTCGCGGTGGTGCGAGGAGAACGACGTCCTCCCCGAGTCGCTCACCCTGGGCACCCGCAACCTCGAGGACGTCTTCCTCGAGCTGACGGGACGGGAGCTGACGCCATGACCAGCCAGCAGAGCACCTGGACCCCGGCGCCGGGTGCGGCCCCGCTCCCCCGGATGGTGCTCGCGCAGGCCCGCATGGAGTCGAGGCTGATGCTCCGCAACGGGGAGCAGCTGCTGCTGGCCGTGGTGATCCCGGTGATCGTGCTGGTCGGCATGGTCCGCGGCGCGAGCCGGCTCGGGCTCGACTACGACCACCCTGTCGTGGACGTGGTGACACCCGGTGTCCTGGCGCTGGCCGTGATGTCGACGGCGTTCACGTCGCTGGCGATCGCGACCGCGTTCGAGCGTCGGTACGGCGTCCTCAAGCGGCTTGGTGCCTCGCCGCTCCCCCGCTCGGGGCTGCTGCTCGGCAAGGTCTGCGCGCTGCTGATGGTCGAGCTGTTGCAGCTCCTGGTGCTGTCGCTGGTAGGGCAGCTGCTCGGCTGGGACCCGGTCGTCTCCGTGTCGGCACTGCTCGGTGGCGTCCTCGCAGTGCTGCTCGGCACGGCAGCGTTCGCCTCGCTCGGCCTGCTCATGGCGGGCGCTCTCCGCGCCGAGGCCACCCTGGCGGCTGCGAACCTGGTCTACCTGCTGCTGCTTGCCGCCGGCGCAGTCGTGCTCCCCGCGTCGGCCTACGGCGGCTTCGGACATGTCGCTCAGTGGCTGCCCTCCGGCGCGCTCGGTGAGGCCATGCGCGACGCGTTCGTGGATGGCAGCATCGCCTGGCGAGATCTGGCGGTCCTCCTGGCGTGGGTCGTCGTCGGGACCGGTGCCACGACCCGGACGTTCTCGTGGGAGTGAGCACGGACAGAGTGAGCACGGACAGGTGGGTCCGGCCCCTCGCCTGGGCCACCCTCGTCGCCAACATCACCCTTGTCGTCACCGGGGGCGCGGTCCGGCTCACCGGCTCGGGGCTCGGCTGCCCGACCTGGCCGCGCTGCACCGACTCGTCCTTCCGCCCGCACGGCGAGCTGTCGTTGCACGAGGCGATCGAGTTCGGCAACCGCACCCTCACGATCGTCCTGGTCGCCGTCGCCGTCGCGACGTACGTCGTCATGTGGCGCACCGGCCGCCGCGACCTGCGCGCGATGGCTCTGATCGTCGCGCTCGGCATCCCGGCGCAGGCGATGATCGGCGGGGTCACGGTGCTGACCGACCTGAACCCCTGGGTGGTCTCCTTCCACCTGCTCTGCTCGCTGGCGATCATCGGGGTCGCCGTACGCCTGCTGCTGTCCGTCGACGCGCCGCTTCCCGTCGCCCGTCGCGGCCCGCAGATCGCGCTCGCCTGGGCCACGTTCGCCGCCGCCTGGGCCGTGCTCTACGTCGGCACGGTCGTCACCGGCTCCGGCCCGCACGCCGGCGACGTGGACACCGAGCGCAACGGCCTCTCGCCGCTACAGGTGAGCCAGCTCCACGCCGACCTGGTCTTCCTGTTCGTGGGGCTCACCGTCGGCCTGCTGTTCACCGTGATGGCGGTCGGCGCCAACCCGGCGGCGCGGCGCGCCGTCACAGTGCTGCTGGCTGTCGAGATCGCCCAGGGATCGATCGGCTTCGTTCAGTACTTCACCGATCTCCCCGTGGTCCTGGTCGGCTTCCACATGCTCGGCGCCGCGGTGATCTCGGCCTGCGTCACGTGGGTGCTGCTGCGAGTACGGCGGCCGGAGGCGGCCGAGTCCCGGGTGTCCTAGCCTGCGGGCATGGCCTCCCTCGTCCTCACGATCCTCGGCGACGACCGACCAGGGCTCGTGTCGGCTGTCTCGGCACCGATCAGTGCCCACGGAGGGAGCTGGGAGCGCAGCGAGATGTCCCGGCTTGCCGGCAAGTTCGCCGGCATCGTCGTGGTGTCGGTGCCTGCTGACCGGCTGGACGCGCTCGTCGGCGAGCTCTCCGCGCTCGAGACCCTGGGGCTGCAGGTGATCGTCGAGCGGACCGACGAGCCGGCCCCGCACCTTTTCGAGCGTCTCCAGCTCGAGCTGCTCGGCGCCGACCACCCCGGCATCGTGGCCGAGATCTCCGCCGTCCTCGCCGAGGCGCAGATCAGCATCGAGGAGCTCAGCACCGACGTGCGCGACGCCCCGATGGCCGGCGGGACGCTGTTCGAGGCGCGGGCCGTGCTGAGCGCCCCTGTGGGCGGCGACACCGAAGCCTTGCGGTCCGTGCTCGAGGCGCTGGCCGACGAGCTGATGGTGGAGATCCGGCTGTCCGACTGAGTGTCAGGGCGCCGTGGTCGGACCCATGCCGTTGCGCAGGACGTTGCCGCGCCCGGTCGGCCAGGCCAGGCAGCCGGTGCCGGATCCCGGGACGGTGAAGACGTCGATGCCGTGGTCGAACGTGGTCAGGACGATCTCGAGCGTGCCGTCGCCGGTCAGGTCCCCGATCGACGGGGCCGCGGGCACGCCGATGCCGTTGCCGTCGCGACCCTGGTGCTTCAACCGGGTGTCCGAGAGCTTCTTCCCCGTGGCGGAGAGCACGATCAGGCGTCCGGCCTTCCGGTGCAGTGCGTAGGTGCCGAAGACCAGCTCAGGGGTGCCGTCCTTGTTGAGGTCGGCCGCCACCACCTCCGAGGCGAAGGCCTTCGCACGCTTGGGCGCGTAGGTGGCTGTCCAGAGCTTGCGGCCGTCCGGCCCCACGGCGTAGACCCTGCCGCCGGGAAGGGAGGCCACGATCTCGGGACGGCCGTCGCCGGTGATGTCGACGACGGTCGGGGCGGGGATCCCGGAGGGCGGGTACCAGTCGCCGCTCGATCGGTGGACCGGACGGTTCGAGGTCACGAGCCTGTCGAAGCCCGGGTGACGCATGGCAGAGCGGCTCCCGTCGCCGTACGCGCCGTCCAGCACCATGAACGCGAAGCCCTGGGTGCGGTAGGGAATGTGCTTCTCGACGTTGGGGAGCCCGATCACCTCGTTGTGGCCGTCGCCGTCGAGATCCGAGACCGACGGCGGTGACGCGGTCCACTGGAGCCAGGGCTGGCGGGCCGGACTCGGCCACGCGCCCTTGTGGAGGTGGTAGTGACGTCGCTCGACCTTCGGGCTGGCCCACCGGATGAAGTCGCCCCAGGCCATCCGCTTCCCCTCGGCGCCGGACTCGCGGTTGGTGAACCAGGGCGAGGCGAGGATCGAGGTGCCGTCGAGGTTGAAGGCGTTGATCTGGTGGTTGTCGAAGGTGGCGAGGATCTCCAGCTGCGGGTCGTCGTCGATGTTGCCGATGCCGACGTTCTCGCCGTAGGCGCCGTAGCCGCGGTTGCGGGGCCAGGCGTTCGGATGTCCAGCAGGCCGGAACAGCCTCCCGCTCGCGTCGAACACGAAGACCTGCGCTCCCTTGCGAGCGGTGTTCGTCGTCGTCGCCACGACCTCGACCCGGCCGTCGCCGTCCAGGTCCGCGGCGGCGAGGCCGCGGACCTCCGGGGACTGTCCGCCGCTGTTGGTCGAGGCCGGCCATCCGCTCTTCCGCTGCAGCTGGCCGCCGCGGAACTCGTAGGCCGCCACGGTGCCCTCGTTGCCGCCGACCACGATGTCCTTCGTGCCGTCGCCCTCGAGATCGGTGACCACGCCCGGGGCGTAGACCCGGCCCTTGCTCGCCCGGCCCCTGCCCAGCTCGTGTCCGTTCGCGTCGAACACGAACGTCGAGTAGAACGGCGCGACGATCTCCAGCCGGCTGTCTCCGTCCAGGTCGACCAGGCCCGGGGAAGAGAACCAGCCCGTCTCCCCGGTGTCGATCTGCCGCACGAACTTGGGTCTCTGCACGGCACCGGTGCCACCTTCGGCGACACATGAGGCGGGGGCCCACTGCACCTGCCCGCTGCTCGCCGGCGCGACGGCCGGCGTGGCCGGTGTGGCCGGGACGAGCCCGGCCACCAGGAGTACCCCGAGCCCACTGGCCATGTGCTGCGGCGACATGTCCTCACTCTATGCACGGACGGACCCGACGGGTGTGATCGCGAAATCGGGGTACCGGTGCCCCACTGAGGTGGCACGGCGTTCGCTGTGCCACCTCACCGACCGGAGGGAGCTAAACCATGCTGTGGACCATTCTCATCGTCCTGGCGATCATCGCGCTCGCACTGTTCATCCTCGGCCAGGTACGCGGCCGGCGCGGCCTCTGAGCCGAGACCCAGCCCGGTCACGCCAGGGAGGCGTAGACCTCTTCGAAGTCGGCGGCGACGCGGCTCTGGAGGTAGCGCTCCACCTCGACCCGCCCCTGGGCCGCCAGCCGCCCGGCCAGGGCCGGGTCGGTGCTGATCCGCGTCAGCGCTGCCGTGGTGGCGGCCACGTCACCGGGCGGTACGACGAGCGCCGACTCCTCGTGAGTGACCATGTCCGCGATGCCGCCCATGTGCGTCGTGACCAGCGGTGCACCCAGCGCCATCGCCTCGAGCACCGTGGTCGGGCAGGGGTCCGGCCACTTGGAGGGCAGCACCGCGGCGCGGGCGTGCGCGAAGCCGGAGACGACGCGGTCGTGGTCCCAGCTCTCCTCGACCCGGGCACCCTGGGGCACTGACGAGAGGTCCATCGACGGACGTCCCACCATCAGGAGCTCGGGGCGGGTGTCGGCGTCCAGCCGTGCGTACGCCGCGAGCAGGGTGTCGGCCCCTTTCTGGTCCGACAGGTCGCCGGCGAAGAACAGGTAGTCCCCGAGCGGCAACGCCGGGTCGCGCGGGACCGACGCCTGCGACAGCAGCGAGTCCGGCACGAAGTTGGGGACCACCTGCCAGCGGGCGCCCTGCTCGGACAGCTGGTTGGCTTCTCCGACGAACGTGGAGACGGGCGTGAACACGTCGACGACCCGGTTCCGGATCGGCCGGCCGGAGCGGACCATCGACTGGATCACCGGCCCGCGGCCGGCGCCGTACCAGTCCGTGGTGCAGGTGAAGCACTTCCGCAGCCCCGGCCCGGAACACGGGGCATCCTCGAACATCAGCCGCTTCGTCGGGCAGACGTGGCTGTAGTCGTGCAGCGAGTAGACCAGCGGCAGCCGGCGGGCCGCGGACAGCGGCAGGTAGGAGTTGATGATCCAGTTGTGGGCGTGGACCACGTCCGGGCGCACGGAGGCGACAATCCGCGACAGGCCCCGGGAGACGTAGGGGTCCGGCATCGGCAACGCCAGCGGCCGGTCGGCGGTCGGGTACAGCGCGGGCACCTTCACGCCGAGGCTCGACAGCGCGTGCACGGTCACGCCGGGGTCGACGACCGGCGGCTGTCCGACGTCCAGGCACGCGACGTGGACCTCATGCCCCCGCGAGGCCAGCTCGACGGACAGGTTCCGGACGTGCCGCTCCTCCCCGCCGATCACCGGCGGGTAGAACTGCGCGAGCATCAGGACCCTCACTGCAGCGCTCGGTCGCGGCGGTGCGCCGCAACCCTGGCCACCCGCGCCCGGTGGCCCATCCGCCCCCGCAGGTAGCCGACACCGGTCAGCCAGAGGCACGTGACGATCCCTGCGGCGCCCCGGAAGCCGGAGATGTGCCCGCGAAGGCCGCGGCCCAGCTCCCGCAGGAACCCCCGGGTCAGCACCCGCTTCACGTAGTCGGTCTCGACCGAGATCGCGTCCTCGGAACCCACCAGCGCCCCGATCGCGGCCTTCGAGACGCCCTCGGCGTTGGACCGGGTGCGCAGGTAGGACCACGTCGTCCGGGCGACCGTGACCTGGTGGCGGACCACCGCCCGCGGCTCGAAGACCACCCTGGCGCCGGGCATCTGCTGTCCGATCCGGATGCAGAGCTCGGTCTCCTCGCCGCCGATCGGGATCAGCCCGATCCTGCCGATCTCCTCGTCGAAGGTGCCGACCCGGTCGAACGCCTCGCGCCGCACCGACATGTTGCACCCCCACAGGTTGCGCACGTCGGTGCGGACGGTCGGCTGGCCCTGGTAGGTGCAGCCCACGATCCAGTCCAGCTCCGGTGGCAGGTGGTCGGGACGGCGGGACGGCCACACCGGCGTCGCGACACCGCCCACGGCCATGACGTGCTCGTCGTCGTAGGCCGCGAGCAGCTCCTCGATCCAGTCCGGTTCCGGCCTCGCGTCGTCATCGACGAAGGCGATGATCGACCCCCTGGCCTGGGCGATTCCGGTGTTGCGCGCGCCGGAGGCACCGCCCGTGCGGGGGTTGTCGAGGACTCGAACGCCGGGGAACTCGTCACGAGCGCGGGCCAGCAGCGTCTCGTTGTGGTCCACGACCAGGATCGTCTCCAGCGGAGGAACGGTCTGGTGCGCCAGCGCGTCCATGCCCGCCACGATGTCGTCCCACCGGTCCATCGTGTGGGCGGCAACGACTACCGAGACGTCAGGCGGCGTAGTCCTGCTCACCGCGGACGTCCCGACCGTCGCGCGCCCTGGCGGGCGTCCCGGCGCGGAACGTCCCGGCGCGAAACTTCGGGCAGGTGCACAGGGCGCAGTCGGTGCCGCGGCGGTAGTGCTCGTGCGCGGCGGCCTCGTGGCCGCACGTGCAGCCCTTGGGCCCGGACCGGCGTGACGGCAGGTGGAGCAGGCGTGCTAACTGCACTCGGCACCTCCGATCCCTCGCCCATGACGAACGCCCCGAGTTCAATCAAGCCGAGTCTCCCAGCGCTGGCGCCGCCGTGGGGATCCTTTCGGAGAATTAATCGTGCAAACGACGGATTCACCCGCCGGCACCCGCCTCGGCGACCTTCCGGGCCCACGCGGCCAGCGCCTCGTACGACTTGTTCGGCCGGCTCTGCTTGTCCAGCAGCGTGTACTCCTGCGGGTCCCACGGGGTCGGGTGCAGCGCGTACCACGAGAAGACCGGCACGTAGGGCACGCAGGTGGTCTGCTTGAGCGCCTGGGTGAGGTACTGCGCGCGGAGCTCGTCCGGAACCGCCTTGCGGCCCTGCCCCGCGCGGGTGCTGTAGCCGAATTGCGTGATGTAGACCGGCAGCGCCTTGTCACCGTGCCTGGCCATCACGTCGTGCAGCCCCATGAAGCCGGTGAAGTTCTCGTCGTAGAGCCCGAAGGGCTCGCGGTCGTAGCGCTTTGCGGGGTCCACCGAGTCGGGCGCGTGGTCGCCGCTGAAGGGGTGCGCGCCGACCATGTCGAAGGGGCTCGCCTCGAGACCGAGCTCTCCGAAGGCCTTGTAGACCTTGTCGAGGTAGCCGATGTCGTTGCTGGCCAGGCCGCCACTGACCACCTGGGTGGTCGGCGAGGCCTGGTGCACGGCGGCGTAGGTCACGGACAGCAACCGGGCGAACTCGACCGGGTCGGGGCCGGTCGGCCACCACTTCGACTCGTTGGGCTCGTTCCACACCTCGAGGTAGTCGACCTTGCCGTTGACGTGCCGCATGACCCGGGTGACGAAGTCACCCCAGGCCTGCAGCTCGGCGTCGCTGCGCGGTGCCTGCCGGCCGTACTGCGGGTCGTCGAGGGCCCAGTCCGGCATCCCGACGAGCTGGAGCTTGACCTGGAGGCCGGCCGAGCGAGCAGCGCCGATGGTCAGGTCGATGTAGCCGAACCGGATCGGCTGTCCCTCGACAGGCTGCATCGTACGGAACGACGTGGAGGTCGAGATCACCTGCGCGCCGGTGGCCTGGGCGAGACCCACGAGCCCGCGGACCTCGTCATAGGTCCGGATCGGGCTCGTCGGGTCACCGGTTGCCGACTGCACGTTGAGGTCGATCTTGGGGCCGCCGTAGGAGGCGCTCGGCTCACAGGTCCGCACCGGCGCTCCCGGCTCGGGCAGCCCGTCGGCCGAGGGTGTGCCGCTGGTGCCGGGGTCGCCACGGGTGGCGGTCCAGATCCCGATGCCGCCGATGGCCACGACCAGCGCAGCGCCCACGACGACCTGCACCCCCGCTCGGCCGAGCTCGGTACGCCGACGCGTGGGTAGCGGCCAGCGCCAGTGCATGCCAGCAAAGGCGCGGCGCAGCCACGGAAGGCCCAGCGCCATCTCCACCCCCATCGCGATCAGCCACCCGATGCAGAGGCCACGGGCTCCGCCGATGATCCCACCTGTCATCGCCCCGGTGATCTCCATGATCAGCGCGGCACCGGCAAGTCGGGTCGCGAGCGCGAACTGCCGCTGCGTCCGCCACAGGGTCACCAGGTGGTCCTTGAGCACCATCCAGAGCCCCGCTGGCACCAACAACGCCAGAATCGCCCAGGAGTGACGGGAGTAGTCGCCGCCGAAGATGAGCAGCACCGGCTCACCCAGCACCCACGCGCCCACACAGAGCAGCGCGCTCAGCGAGAGCGCCGCGGGAATCGTCCGCTCCATGCTCCTGCGGAACTCCTTCTCCGTGACGTTCGCGCCGTGCGCGAACAGCGCGGTCGCCAGCAGGTACGGCGGCAGGAAGACGAACGTCGCCATCAACCACGCGATCGCGAACTGGGCGTTCTCCACTGAGCCGAGCGTGAGTGCCGCGACCACCGGGACCGTCTGTGACGCAGCGGCCAGCGCCAGGCTCAGGGCGTGGTTGCGCAGGGCGAGCCCGAGGAAGCCACGCACGTCGGCAAGCAACGGCGGGCTGGTCCGGTCGGTCCGCGGCAGCCGGAGCCGCCACAGGGTGAAGGGGATCGAGGCGAGCAGCGGCAGCACCCAGCAGACCTGGAGCACGTGTGCGTCAGTGAACCCGAGGAGGAGCAGGGCGGCGGTGGCAGGGAAGCGGAGGCTGGAGGCCACGAGGTTGCGCCAGACCTGCAGGCCCGATCGCTTGACCCCGAGACAGGCGTCGTCGACCACCAGCGCCCAGGCGAAGGCGGCGGTGCCCAGGACGAACGTCACGGCGCCGATCGGATTGCCGAGCGCCTGCTCCAGGTTGGCGGACAGCAGCGGCGAGAACGCCACCACCACGCCCGCCCCGAGGGCCGACGACACGAACACGACCAGCAGAGAGCGCAGCACCATGGTGCGCTGCCGGGCGGGCTCCGCCTTGGGCAGCTCGGAGACCAGCATGGTGCTGCAGCCCAGGACGGTCACGATGCCGAGCAGGGTCTGCAGGCTGATCGCAGCCGCCGCGATGCCGACGTCGTGGGCATCGACCAGCCGGGCGACGATCACCCAGAAGACAAGCCCGAGTGCCGCCGACAGCACCTGCGCGGTGAGCAGGGACCGGAACGGCGACCAGATCCCGGTGGCGACGGCCTCCCTCGTGACGACGTCGTCGCCGTACTGCTCGGCCATCACACGTCGCCCCCGACCGCCGGTGGGGGCAGCACCGCGTGATCGAGCAGCCCGTGCCACGCCGCCCACACCGCCAGCCCGACGCTGACCGCCACGACGAGCCCGATCGGGACGGCCCAGGCCCAGCCGCTGGCCTGGCCCCAGCCGATGGGCTCGGGCCGCGAGCTCAGCTGGATCAGCGCGTAGAGCAGCACCGACGCGGCGATCAGACCGCCGAGTGGGGAGAACCCGGCCAGCACGCCACCCACGCCGAGGACCATCGCGGCGGGCAGGGTCACCGCAGGCCGCCAGACGTCGCGCGCGCGGAACCGGCGCGGGTCGAGCAGCCGACCGCGTGCGAGCAGCCCGATCAGGAGCAGCATCCCGGTCGCGAGGACCTGCCACGGCGTCCAGCCACCGGGCAGCCCCGGCGGGTCACGGTGCACGAAGGTCTGCTCGGCATGCCGGAGCGGGCGTACGTCGTAGACCTTGACCGGCCCGTCCAGCACGAGGTCGAAGCCGGGCTGGTCCTCGAACTTCTGGACCTGGTCCCGCTTGATGGTCTGCGCGTCAGGGCCGTAGCCGGTGCTGCCCTCGAAGAAGCCGCCCGACCGCACTGTCTGACCCACCAGCCTGGTGTCCACGACGATGAAGTCGACGTCGTTCTGGAGGATCAGCCGCAGCACCTCCTGGTCGACCGAGTGCGCGATGAACAGCGGCGTCATGCTGTCGAAGCCGGCCGGCTGGGTGATCGTCGTGACCGGCGCGAAGTTCGGCAGCAGCCGGGTGAACGTCGAGTCGGCGGCGACCCGGGAACCCTTGGGCAGGTAGGTGCCGGTCCACTGGGCGACCGCGACCGACTCCGAGTCGATCGAGCGCTGCTCGGCGCCGGCGAGGTAGGGCCCGGGCACCCGCTGCCAGTCGGGGCCGCCGCCGATCAGGGTGCCGCCCAGGATCAGCATCACCATGGCCGGGGCGACCAGGGCCGCGAAGGTCTGGATCCGCGGGGCCAGCCAGGCGGCCACGACCAGCGCCATCGCCAGCGTGACGAACGTCGAGGCCCGGTCGGCCACCTCCGCGGCGGACGGGGCGAAGCGGGCGACCTGCAGGCCGGGGTAGATCACGGCGATGGCCAGCGGGATGTAGCGCGCCCTGGTCGGCCCGAGGCTGCCGCGCCGCCAGGCCCGCCAGGCGGCCGGCACCAGCATCGCGATCCAGAGCAGGATCGAGCCGGCCATGACCATGAGCTCCCACGTGGGGGTCTTGGTCCCGTCGCTGGCGGCCCCGACCTCGCGGGCACCGCTTCCGTCGATCGCGGTCAGCAACTGGCTGGCGGCCACGTCGAAGATCGGCCCGAGATAGCTGATCAGCAGCGGTGCGATGATCGCGGTCCACGCCAGGACCACCACCGTGGCGAGCTCGGCGGTGATCAGCGTGAGCCGGGCCCGCCGCTCCTCGCGGCCACGCCAGAAGAACAGCGCCAGCAGCCAGAGCAGGACCAGCATCAGCCAGCTGGTGAGGTGGTGGGTGATGGCCAGACCGCCGAGGCACACCTGTACGGCGATCAGCAGCCGCCAGGGCCGCTCCTCCTCGGAGTCGAACGCGCGCACCAGCAGGTAGAGCGCGGCCATCAGCATCGCGATCGCGACGGTCTGGTAGCTGAACTGGGCGTTGAAGAAGTAGAACTGGGCGCTGCCGGCATAGAGCAGCACGGTCGCCGCACCCACCTGCGTGGATCGGCCGATCCGGCTGGCCAGCAGGAACAGCGCCAGGATGAACGTCGAGCGCGCAAGGACGACGACGAGCACCTGGCAGACGATCAGCGGGAGGCCGGTCAGCCAGTGCACCCCGGCGGTCGCGAACTCCAGCCCCGGGTAGTGCGGCGAGACCGGCAGCGTGGAGTTCGGGATGAAGAACGAGTGCTGGTCGACCATGTCGACGAGCGTCGTGACGTGCAGCGTCTCGTCGAACCGGGTGGCCATGATCGGGTTGGTGAGGAACCACGAGGCGTACATGATCAGGCCGAAGGCCAGAGCGGCGCCGAGCCGTTGGTGGCCGGTCCGGCTCGGGGCGAGCAGCAGCCAGGTGAACGGCACCACGATGCCGACGAAGCCGACGTACCAGAGCCCGATGGCGGTGGCCTCGTCGCCGTGCCAGCCCCACGCGTAGCCGATCACCTGGATCAGCAGCCCCACGCACGACAGCAGCGTGGCCACGGCCTCGAGGCGGCGCTCGCTCGGAGCGGGGCCCTCGGGCACGGCAACGCGTGCGTCGACTGCGGTGGCCATGCCTGTCTCCTGGGCTGTCGGACTCAGCGAGCCACGATTGAGGCATAAGTATCGACCACACCAGCCACACACGTCTCCCATGTCGGCAGGTCCGCCGGGTTCGGGAGCAGGGGGTCGTCGAACTGGCGTTCGATCGCGCGAGCCGTCTCCTCCGCGCTCGCGTGCTGCTCCACGCCGACCGCCCAACCGAGGTCCGCGAGCTCCGCGAGGCCCGACGTACGGCTCACCACGACCGGCCGCCCGGCCGTGAGCGCCTCCATCACGGCCACCGGGTGCGCCTCGTAGTCGCTGAGCAGCGTCATCACGCCGGCCCGGGCGATGCACTCCCCCATCAGCGCGCGGTCCACCGGCGGGATGAACCGGATGCTCACCCGGTCCGCGACGTCCAGCTCCTGGGCCAGCGCGAGCAGCTCGGCCTCGAAGGGTCCGGCGCCCAGGACCTCCACCCTCGCCTCCGGGCGCGCCTTGAGCAGGTAGGGCAGCGCCTCGACCGCCTTGTGGTGGCCCTTGTAGCGCTCGATCCGGCCCACGCTGACCACCAGCCCGGGCTCGGGCGTGATCGCTTCGCTCAGAGGAGGCAACGAGCCGCCGTTGCGGATCACGGTGATGGCGCCCTCAGGCAGCCCCATGATCTCCTCGAACCGGCGCGCCTCGTAGACCGAGACGCCGATGAGCGTGTGGGCGCGGCGCAGGAGCGGCGACAGGATCCTGAACTGGGTCCTCCGGGCCTTCTCGCGGAACGCGCTGCTGTTGCCGCCGGTGTGGAAGGTGAGGAGGAACGGCGTACGGCGCAGGATGGCCGCGAGCATCGCCATCGGAGGCACGAGCGTGTGGATGCCCTGGACGTGCACCACGTCGTACCGCGTGCGGAGCGCCGCCCAGAACAACCCCGGGCTGAAGTACCAGTCGCGGGAGGCCGGGAAGGCCCGGAACCGGCGGACCGTGTAGCCGTCCATCCGCTCGCGCTTGGGCAACCTGCCGCTGCGGTCGGTGGTGAGCAGCTCGAGCTCGTAGCCACGCGCGACGATCCGGCCGGCCACCTCGGCCACGTGCGACTCGATGCCACCGATCTCCGGCTGGCTTCGTGTCGCGATCATCCCCACGCGCGTCACAGGAGCATGGTCCCAGAGGGGCCTAGTGGTCAGAGGGAGATTGATCCAGCAGCGCCTTGTCGAGCGCCGTGTTGCGCTTCACCCTCGCGCGCTCGGTGCGCAGCGTGCGGAGCACCCGCAGACCGTCGGAGCCGGCGCGCAGGTTGGACCGGCCGTAGAGCCGCGCCCGCTCCACGCTGGGGACCTCGGTGATGGTCAGCCCTGCGCTGGCGAAGCGACAGTTGATCAGGGTCTCGATCTCGAAGCCGTCTCCCCACAGCATCGCGGACCCGGCCGGCGTGACCAGCTTGTGGTCCGGCAGGTCGAGGAGCGGGATCAGGTCGGCCCAGAACGCGTTGTAGCCGTAGCAGAGGTCGGTGAAACGGGTGCCGAAGGAGACGTTCATCCAGGTCTGGAGGAACCGGTTCCCGAGCCGGCGCACGGCGGTGATGTCGGCGCTGCCGCCCCCGGCCCGGAACCGCGATCCCTTCGCGAAGTCCGCGCCCTCGACCAGCGCCTCGACGAACCTGGGGATCTCGTCGGGATCCGCTGACCCGTCGGCATCGAACATCACGACCGCGTCGCCGGAGACCTTCGCGAAGCCGGCTGCGAGCGCGTTGCCCTTGCCACGGCGTATCTGGGTGACGGTGAGGATGTCCGGGAGCACGTCCACTGCGGTCTCGATGGTGCCGTCGACCGAGCCGCCGTCGACGAGGATCACCTCGTGGACCGGTGGGAGCGCCGGGAGCACCTCGCGCAGGTTCGCGGCCTCGTTCAGGGCCGGCACCACGACGCTGATCCGCGGCTCCGGAGGACGCTCCAAAGGCGCGCCCAGCGTTGCTTCGGTCCCCGTGATCTCGATAGGCCCGCTGGCCACGTCGTTGAACCCCCCAGTTCAACTGGGGGCCAACCGTCGCCGCGTCGCCGCGGCTGGACCCCCCAGTTCCCCGTCAATCTAACCGGCCGGTACCCCGTCCGGCCAGCCGGAATGCATGACGCCCTGATCAGCGGGTGAGCAGCGGGTCGAGCGCGACGGCCACGAAGAGAAGTGACAGGTAGAGGTTCGAGGCATGGAACAGCCGCATCGGCTGGATCCGGGTCAGGTCCTCGGTGTCGCGCGTGCGGCCCCACAGGCGGTGCGCCTCGAGCAGGAACCCGGCTCCGAGCACGACCGCAGCGACGGGGTAGACGACTCCGGTGTCGGCGACCGGCCAGAGAGCCAGCGAGACCGCCACCATCACCCAGCTGTAGATGACGACCTGACGGCCGACCTCACGTGCAGGGGCGACCACGGGCAGCATCGGGACGTCGACGTTGGCGTAGTCCTCGCGATAGCGCAGCGCCAGGGCCCAGGTGTGCGGCGGGGTCCAGAAGAAGACCACGGCGAACAGCACGACCGGGATCCACGACAGCGAGCCGGTGACCGCGGTCCAGCCGATCAGCGCCGGGAAGCAGCCGGCGAGCCCGCCCCACACGATGTTCTGCGTCGTGCGGCGCTTGAGCAGCATCGTGTAACCGAAGACGTAGAACGCGTTGGCCGTCAGCGACAGCACCGCGGACAGCGGGTTGACCCACAGGAGCAGCACCACGGTCGACAGCGCGGCGAGCACGAACCCGAAGACCAGCGCGGCCCGAGGGGACACGAGGTGGCGCGGCAGCGCCCGGCGCCTCGTCCGGCGCATCTGCTCGTCGATGTCCCGGTCGTAGACGCAGTTGAAGACGGAGGCCGAGCCCGCCGAGAAGCTCCCGCCGACCACGGTGGCGGCGACCAGGCCGAGCGGCGGCACACCCTGCGCTGCGAAGAACATCACCGGCACCGTCGTGAGCAGGAGCAGCTCGATCACGCGCGGCTTGGTCAGCCCGACGTACGCCGTCACCACGTCGCGGAGAGTGGCCTGCTCGACCGGCACCACGACACTCCCATGGACAGCAGCGCGCGCGGTGCGCGGGACCGACTGTCCGACGTAGGTCACGGAGCCTCGAAGGTGTGCGAGAGGAGTGGCGAGTGGGCACTGGAGCCGGTGTGAGTCTAACCGTGGCGCTGAGTAGTGTCGGAGGTGCCCGGAGGCCGTCGATAGGAGTGCAGTGAGCGCCACACCCAACCTGGACTGGAACGAGCTCGACGACAAGGCCGTGGACACGGTTCGGGTCCTGGCCATGGACGCGGTCCAGAAGGTCGGCAACGGCCACCCCGGCACCGCGATGAGTCTTGCGCCGGCGGCGTACCTGCTCTTCCAGAAGGTGATGCGGCACAACCCCGCCGACCCGCACTGGCCCGGCCGCGACCGGTTCGTGCTCTCGGCGGGACACTCCTCGCTCACCCTCTACCTGCAGCTCTTCCTGGGCGGCTGGGGGCTGGAGCTCGAGGACATCAAGTCGCTGCGCACCTGGGGCAGCAAGACGCCCGGGCACCCCGAGTTCGGCCACACCGCCGGCGTCGAGACCACCACCGGGCCGCTGGGCCAGGGCATCGGCAACGCGGTCGGCATGGCGATGGCCGCCCGGAAGGAGCGCGGTCTCCTCGACCCGAACGCCGCCGAGGGCGAATCGCCGTTCGACCACCGCATCTTCGCGATCTGCAGCGACGGCGACATCGAGGAGGGCGTCTCGGCGGAGGTGTCGGCGATCGCCGGCGTCCAGCGGCTCGGCAACCTCACCGTGCTCTACGACGCCAACCGGATCTCGATCGAGGACAACACCGACATCGCGCTCGCGGAGGACGTCGCGGCACGCTACGAGGCCTACGGCTGGCACGTGCAGACCGTCGACTGGACCCACGACGAGACGACGTACGCCGAGGACGTGCCAGCGCTGCACGACGCGATCAGGAAGGCGGACGCGGTCACCGACCGGCCCAGCTTCATCGTGCTGCGCACGATCATCGCGTGGCCCGCGCCGGACGCACAGAACACCGGTGAGGCGCACGGCAGCGCGCTCGGCGACGACGAGGTCGCCGCCACCAAGGTGGTCCTCGGCTACGACCCCGACCAGACGTTCGAGGTCCCCCCGGGAGTGCTGGAGCACACCCGTGAGCTGGTCGCGCGGGGCAAGGCGGCACAGGAGGCGTGGGGCGCCGAGTTCCAGCACTGGACCACCAAGCCGTCGGCCGACGTGGCTCTCTTCGAGCGACTGCAGACCCGCACCTTGCCAACGGGCTGGGCCGACGACCTCCCGACCTTCGAGCCCGACCAGAAGGGGATGGCCACTCGCAAGGCGTCTGGAACTGTGATCAACGCGATCGCGGACAAGGTGCCCGAGTTCTGGGGCGGCTCCGCCGACCTGGCCGGGTCCAACAACACCACCATCGACGGAGCCCCGTCGTTCCTGCCGAG
The DNA here is from genome assembly GCA_963825455.1 of uncultured Actinomycetota bacterium. GTDB lineage: Bacteria > Actinomycetota > Actinomycetes > Propionibacteriales > Nocardioidaceae > Nocardioides. The sequence continues at coordinate 16,878 of CAWGTG010000015.1, read as the reverse complement.
CGACCGCGGCACGAAGATGTGGCAGGCCGACCCGCTCGCCGGCCGGGTGCTCCACTTCGGCATCCGCGAGCACGGCATGGGCGCGATCCTCAACGGCATCACGCTGCATGGCGGCACGCGCGTCTTCGGTGGCACCTTCCTGACGTTCTCCGACTACATGCGACCGTCGGTACGGCTGGCCGCCTTGATGGGGATCCCCGTCACCTACGTGTGGACCCACGACTCCATCGGCCTGGGCGAGGACGGTCCGACCCACCAGCCGATCGAGCACCTCGCCGCCCTTCGCGCCATCCCCGGGCTGGACGTCGTCCGTCCGGCGGACGCCAACGAGACCGCGGCGGCCTGGCGCACGATCCTCGAGCAGACCGACCGGCCGCACGGTCTGATCCTGACCCGCCAGAACGTGCCGGTGTTCCCCCGCGGCGCCGACGACTCTGGTCAAGAGTGGGGGGACACGTCCAACGTGCACCGCGGCGGCTACGTGCTGCTCGACACGGACGGGACCCCTGACGTCGTACTCGTCGGCACCGGCTCCGAGGTCCAGCTCGCGGTGGAGGCACGGAAGATCCTCGCCGAGGACGGCGTTGCCGCTCGTGTGGTGTCCATGCCGTGCCGGGAGTGGTTCGACGCCCAGGAGGCGTCGTACCGCGAGACCGTGATCCCGCCGACCGTGAAGGCCCGGGTCTCGGTCGAGGCCGGCATCGCCCAGGGCTGGCGCGAGGTGGTCGGCGACCACGGCCGGATCGTCTCGATCGAGCACTACGGCGCCTCGGCGGAATACCAGCGCATCTTCACCGAGTTCGGAGTCACCGCGACCGCGGTGGCCGACGCCGCGCGCGACAGCATCCACGTGGCAACCAGCTGACTCCAAGGAGGAACCCATGACCGACCGTCTCCAGGCCCTGTCCGATGCGGGCGTTTCCATCTGGCTCGACGACCTCTCCCGTGAGCGGATCGAGACCGGCAATCTGGCAGAGCTCATCAAGGACAAGTTCGTCGTCGGCGTGACCACGAACCCCACGATCTTCGCCGGCGCGATCTCCGACGGTGAGCGCTACGACGAGCAGGTCGGCAAGCTCGTGGCCGAGGGCGCCGACGTCGACAGGGTGATCTTCGAGATCACCACCGAGGACGTCCGCAACGGCTGCGAGATCATGACCCCGGTCTTCGAGTCCACGAAGGCCGACGGCCGGGTCTCCATCGAGGTCGAGCCCGATCTCGCCAACGACACCGAGGCGACCATTGCGTCTGCGCAGAAGCTGTGGCAGGCGGTGGACCGGCCGAACGTCTACATCAAGATCCCGGCGACCGAGGAGGGGCTGCCCGCGATCACCGCCGGCATCGCCCAGGGGATCAACGTCAACGTGACGCTGATCTTCAGTGTCGAGCGCTATCGCGGCGTCATGGACGCCTACCTGAGTGGCCTCGAGGCCGCCCGCGACTCTGGGCTCGACCTGAGCAGGATCTTCTCCGTCGCGTCGTTCTTCGTCTCGCGCGTCGACACCGAGGTCGACAAGCGGCTCGACTCGATCGGCACCGACGAGGCAAAGGCCCTGCGCGGCAAGGCCGCCGTGGCCAACGCGCTGCTCGCCTACGCGGCGTACGAAGAGGTCATCGCGAGCGACCGTTGGAAGCAGCTGGCCGAGGCCGGCGCCAACCCGCAGCGCCCGTTGTGGGCGTCCACCGGCGTGAAGAACCCGGACTACCCCGACACCCTCTACGTCACCGACCTGGTCGTCGCCGACACGGTGAACACGATGCCGGAGAAGACCCTCGACGCCTTCGCCGACCACGGCGAGGTCACGGGCGACATGGTCACCGGCAAGGGTGACGAGGCGCAGGCGCTGTTCGACCAGCTCAGTGGTGTCGGAATCGACCTCCCCGACGTCTTCCGCGTGCTCGAGGAGGAGGGCGTGGACAAGTTCAAGAAGTCCTGGGGCGAGCTCGTCGAGACGGTCAAGAAGCAGATGGAGCAGACGGCCCAGTGACCGAGGGGCCGGTCGACGCCACTTCGACGGAGGCGTGGCGCAGGCTCGGCGACCTCGCCGACGGGTTCCAGCCGGACCTGCGGACGTGGTTCGCCGAGGACGCCGAGCGCGCCTCGGCCCTGACCTTCACCGCGGCGGACCTGTTCGTCGACCTGTCCAAGGGGCTCGTCACGGCCGACGTGCTGGCCGCGCTGCTCGCACTGGCAGAGCAGGTCGGAGTAGCCGGCCGACGCGACGCGATGTTCCGCGGGGACCACGTCAACGTCACCGAGGACCGCGCCGTGCTGCACACCGCCCTGCGCCTGCCCGCGGACGCGGTTGTCGAAGTGGATGGCCAGGACGTCGTCCAGGACGTGCACGACGTACTGCGCCGGGTCTACGACTTCGCCGACCGGGTCCGGACCGGCGCGTGGACCGGCGTCACCGGCGAGCGCATCCAGACGGTCGTCAACATCGGCATCGGCGGCTCCGACCTCGGACCGGTGATGGCCTACGAGGCGTTGGAGCCGTACCGCCAGGCCGGCCTGGAGTGCCGGTTCATCAGCAACATCGACCCCACCGACGCAGCCACGACGTTGGCGGGGCTCGACCCGGCCAGCACGCTGTTCATCGTCTCCAGCAAGACCTTCGGCACCCTCGAGACGCTGACGAACGCCCGGCTCTGCAAGGCGTGGCTGCTCGACGGGCTCGCCGGCCAGGACGAGAAGGAGGCCGTGGCCCGGCACTTCGTCGCGGTCTCTACGGCCCTCGACAAGGTCGCCGACTTCGGCATCGACCCCGACAACGCGTTCGGCTTCTGGGACTGGGTCGGCGGGCGCTACTCGATGGACTCCGCGATCGGTACGTCGCTCGTGGTGGCCGTCGGCCCGGAGCGGTTCGCCGAGCTGCTGGCCGGAATGCACGCGATGGACGAGCACTTCCGCAGCACCGAACCGGCCCGCAACGTGCCACTGCTGATGGGGCTGCTCAACGTCTGGTACACCAACTTCCTCGACGCGCAGACCCACGCGGTGCTCCCCTACTCCCAGCTGCTGCACCGCTTCCCGGCGTACCTCCAGCAGCTGACGATGGAGTCGAACGGCAAGGGCGTCCGCTGGGACGGGACCGCGGTGACCTCCGACACCGGCGAGGTGTTCTGGGGCGAGCCCGGCACCAACGGGCAGCATGCCTTCTACCAGCTGATCCACCAGGGCACGCGGCTGGTCCCGGCCGACTTCATCGCGTTCGCCAACCCTGCCCACCCGTTGCGGGACGGCGACACGGACGTGCACGAGCTGTTCATGGCCAACTTCTTCGCGCAGACCCGCGCGCTGGCGTTCGGCAAGCCGGAGGCCGACGTCCCGGCGCGGGTCTTCCCGGGCAACCGGCCCACCGCCTCGATCATGGCGCCCGAGCTGACCCCGTCGGTGCTGGGGCAGCTGATCGCGCTCTACGAGCACATCACCTTCACCGAGGGTGTGATCTGGGGCATCGACAGCTTCGACCAGTGGGGCGTCGAGCTGGGCAAGCAGCTGGCGCAGCAGATCGCTCCTGCCGTGGCCGGCGACGAGTCTGTCGCGGCCGAGCAGGACGCCTCCACGCGGTCCCTGATCGCCTACTACAGGAAGCAGCGACGTACGTGACGACCAGGCCGAACCCGCTGCGAGACCCCCAGGATCGCCGACTGCCCCGGATCGCCGGTCCGTGCGGCATGGTGCTCTTCGGAGTGACCGGCGACCTGTCCCGCAAGAAGGTGATGCCGGCGATCTACGACCTGGCCAACCGCGGACTGCTGCCACCCGGGTTCAGCCTCACCGGGTTCGCGCGCCGTGACTGGGCCGACCAGGACTTCGCAGACATCGTCCACGACTCGGTGAAGCAGTACGCCCGCACCGAGTTCCGCGAAGAGACCTGGAAGCAGCTGGCCGAGGGGTTCAGGTTCGTCCCCGGCGACTTCGACGACGACGTCGCCTTCGACCGGCTCCGGCGGACGATCGAGGAGCTCGACGCGGCCCGGGGCACCGACGGCAACCACGCCTTCTACCTGGCGATCCCGCCGGCGTTCTTCGGGACCGTGGCCAACCAGCTCAAGGAGCACGGGCTGGCCCAGGTCGAGGGCGACGCCTGGCGCCGCGTGGTGATCGAGAAGCCGTTCGGCCACGACCTCGAGTCGGCGCGCGAGCTCAACGCGGCACTGATGTCGGTCTTCGCACCGAACGACATCTTCCGGATCGACCACTACCTCGGCAAGGAGACCGTCCAGAACATCCTGGCGATGCGCTTCGCCAACGAGATGTTCGAGCCGCTCTGGAACGCCAACCACGTCGATCATGTGCAGATCACGATGGCCGAGGACGGCGGCATCGAGGGCCGGGCCGGCTACTACGACGGCATCGGCGCTGCTCGCGACGTCATCCAGAACCATCTGCTCCAGCTGATGGCGCTGGTCGCGATGGAGGAGCCGCCGTCGTTCGACGCGGACTCGCTGCGCCACGAGAAGCAGAAGCTGCTCGCCTCGGTCCGGCTCCCCCAGCGGCTCGACCTCACCACCTCGCGCGGCCAGTACGCCGCGGGGTGGTCGGGAGGCCGCAAAGTGCGCGGTTTCCTCGAGGAGGACGGCGTCCGCAAGACCTCGCAGACCGAGACGTTCGCGGCGGTCACCCTGCACGTCGAGAACCGGCGCTGGGCCGGCGTCCCGTTCTACCTGCGCACCGGGAAGCGACTGGGCCGACGGGTCACCGAAGTGGCGGTGGTGTTCAGGCGGTCGCCGCACCAGCCGTTCAGCGCATCGGCCGTCGAGGAGCTCACCGAGAACGCCTTCGTGATCCGGGTGCAGCCCGACGAGGGGGTGACGCTGCGGTTCGGCTCCAAGGTCCCGGGTGCCGGGATGGAGATCCGCGACGTCAACATGGACTTCGTCTACGGCGGAACGTTCACCGAGTCCTCCCCGGAGGCCTACGAACGGCTCATCCTCGACGTCCTGCTCGGCGACCCGCCACTGTTCCCGCGCCACGAGGAGGTCGAGCTGTCCTGGCGGATCCTCGATCCGATCCTCGAAGCCTGGACGAAGAAGGGGAAGCCGGAGGCCTACCCCTCGGGCGGCTGGGGACCCGAGGGCGCCACCAAGATGCTGGCCCGTGACGGACGCTCCTGGAGGCGACCCTAACCATGATGCTCGCTCTCAACGACACCGACTCGGCGGGGATCGCGGCCGAGTTCGTCAAGGCGCGGACCCGTGCCGGCAGCCCCGCCATGGGGATGGTGCTCACGATGGTCGTGGTCGCCGACGAGGAGGACGCCGACCGGGCGATGGAGATGGCCCGCGAGGCTTCGCACGAGCACCCGGCGCGCGTGCTCGGCGTGATCCTGGGCGACGGCCGCGGAAGCTCCCAGGTCGACGCCCAGGTCGGCACCGGCTCCGGGTGGACCGGCGAGACCGCCCTGATCAAGCTGAGCGGCGAGGTGGTCAAGCACCCCGACTCGGTGGTGCTGCCGCTCCTGCTGCCGGACTCGCCCGTCGCCGTCTGGTGGCCCACCGACCCGCCGGCCGACCCCGCCGAGGACCCGCTCGGGAGGCTGGCGCAGCGCCGTATCACCGACTCGGCCAACGTGAGCCGCGGAGGTTCCGCCGCGCTGCGCAACCAGTGCAAGGCCTACACGCCGGGCAACACGGACCTCGCGTGGACCCGGCTCACCCCCTGGCGGGCGCTGCTGGCCGCAGCACTCGACCAGCACCCGCTCAAGGTCACGAAGGCCACCGTCTCCGCCCAGCGGGTGAACCCGAGCGCCGACCTGCTCACGGCGTGGCTGCGCAACCGGCTCAAGGTCGAGGTGGTCCGCAAGGCGTCGAAGGGGCCAGGCATCACCGCTGTCGAGATGCAGACCGCCGAGGGCCCGATCCGCATCTCACGTCCCGACGGCCGGCTGGCGACGTACTCCTCTCCCGGCCATCCCGACCGGCCCATCGCCCTGCGTCGCCGCGACGTCCACGAGCTGCTCTCCGAGGAGCTGCGCCGCCTGGACGAGGACGACGTCTACGCCGCCGTGGCCAAGACGCTGACCCGGAGCAGGTCGCTGTGACCGCGCCCGGCATCCCGCCTCGGATCGAGGTGCACGAGTCCGCCGACGCGCTCGCGACCGCGATCGCCGGCGAGCTGCTGACCCGGCTGACGGATGCCCAGAGCAGCGGCCACGAACCGCAGATCTCGCTCACCGGCGGCACCATCGCGGACGCCGTCCACCTGGAGCTGGCCCGACTCTCGGCCGGGTCGGAGCTTGACTGGTCGCGGGTCGTCGTCTGGTGGGGCGACGAGCGGTTCGTGGCACCCGACTCACCCGACCGCAACGCCTCACAGGCACAGGAAGCCTTCCTCGGCGCCGTCGGCATCGATCCCGCCAAGGTGCACCCGATGCCGTCCACCGCAGACGCGTCCGACGTGGAGGCGGGCGCAAACGCCTACTCCGACACGCTGCGGTCGCTCGGGAGCGGCGCGTTCGACGTACTCATGCTGGGCGTCGGCCCGGACGGCCACGTCGCATCGCTCTTCCCCGGGTTCCCGCAGCTCGACGTCGACGACCAGGTCGCAGTCGCGGTCACCGGCTCGCCCAAACCGCCGCCGGAACGCATCAGCCTCACCCTGGGCGCCCTCAACCGCTCCAAGGCGGTCTGGTTCCTGGTCAGCGGCGACGAGAAGGCCCCCGCCGTGGCCCGGGCCCTCGCCGACGGCACCGATCTCCACGACTGCCCCGCCGCCGGGGTCTCCGGCACCGACGAGACCATCTGGTTCCTCGACCGCGCCGCGGCCTCGCAGCTCTAGAAGATGATGTCGCCGGACTTGCGGCGCGAGCGGAGGAGCTCGAGCGCCTCGTCGAGGATGGTGGCGGCCTCTGCGTCGGAGCGGCGCTCCTTCACGTAGGCGAGGTGGGTCTTGTAGGGCTCGATCTTGGGGGCCGGAGGCGGGTTCTCCGAGTCGAGGCTGGCCGGTAGACCGCAGCGCGGGCAGTCCCACGAGTCGGGGACCGCGGCCTCGACGGCGAACGTCACCACGGAGCGGTGGCCGTGCGAGCAGAAGTAGGTGACCGCCTGGCGGGGAGCCGCCTCGCCCCGTTCCGCCTCGCCCATGGGGCCGGCGCCGACCCTGCTCCCGCGAATGGCGTTTCCTCCACCAGCCATCTCGGGTCCCTTCCTCAGCCTTGGTAGGCCAGCAGCAGGCCCATCCCGATCACGGTGGCGAACCAGATCACACCGATTCCGACCGTGAGCCTGTCGAGATTCCGCTCAGCCACCGAGGAGCCACCCAAGGAGCTCGATACTCCCCCTCCGAACATGTCGGAGAGGCCGCCACCGCGACCCTTGTGAAGCAGGACGAGCATGATCATCAGAACACTGGACATGATCAGGATGATCGTGAAAAGGAGCTTCAAGTTCACGGCGGCGATCCTACGTCACGAAACCGGATCGCCCGAAAGGGTGATCACAGGTTAGGCATGTCGTAGTAGCGGCAGATCCCACCGAACTCGTCCGCCTGCAGGCTGGCGCCGCCGACCAGGCAGCCGTCCACGTCCTCCTCGGCCATGATCCCGGCAACGTTGGCGGCCTTCACGGACCCGCCGTAGAGGATGCGCACGCCGTCCGCGGCCTCGTCGCCGTACGCCTCGCGGACCTGACCGCGGATCGCCTGGCAGACCTCCTGCGCGTCCTCCGGGGTCGCCACCTCGCCGGTGCCGATGGCCCAGACCGGCTCGTAGGCGATCACCAGATCGGCGACCTGCTCGGCGGTGAAGTCGGCCAGCGAGCCCTCCACCTGGGAGATGCAGTGCGGCACGTGCTCCCCGGCTTGGCGCACCTGGAGACCCTCGCCGACGCAGACGATCGGCGTCATGCCGGCCGCGAGCGCCTTGTGCGCCTTGGTGTTGACCAGCTCGTCGGGCTCCTCGTGGTGCTCGCGCCGCTCGCTGTGGCCGACCACGACGTAGGAGCAGCCGAGCTTGGCCAGCATCGCCGCCGAGATCTCGCCGGTGTAGGCGCCGCCGTCGTGCTCGGAGACGTCCTGCGCGCCGTACCGGATCTGCAGCCGGTCGCCGTCCACCAGGGTCTGCACCGAGCGGATGTCGGTGTACGGCGGCACCACGACCACCTCGACGCGCCCGAAGTCGTGCTTCTTGTCGTCGAGGGTCCACGCCAGCTTCTGGACGAGGACCACCGCTTCCTGGTGGTTGAGATTCGATTTCCAGTTTCCGGCCATCAGCGGGGTCCGGGTGGTGGGCCCATTGTTCGACACAGCGGTCAGCCTTCCAGTACGGCGAGTCCGGGCAGTTCCTTGCCCTCGAGGTACTCGAGGCTGGCGCCGCCGCCGGTCGAGATGTGGCCGAACGCGTCCTCGTCGAAGCCGAGCAGGCGGACCGCGGCCGCGGAGTCGCCACCGCCGACCACGGAGAGTCCATCCACCTGGGTCAGGGCCTTGGCAACGACGCGGGTCCCCTCTGCGAAAGCCATGTTCTCGAAGACGCCCATCGGCCCGTTCCAGAAGACCGTGTGGGCGTCGTTGATGGCCGCCGCGAACTCCCGGGCGGAGTCAGGGCCGATGTCCAGGCCCAGCGAGTCGGACGGAATCGCGTCGGCCGGGACGACGCGCGGATGCGGGTCGCGGTCGTCCGAGGGGAACTCGGTGTCGACCACGATGTCCGTAGGCAGCACGATGCGGACGCCGGTGTCCTCGGCCCGCTGGAGGTAGTCGCGGCAGGTGTCGACCTGGTCGTCCTCGAGCAGGCTCTTGCCGACCTCGTGGCCCTGGGCCTTGAGGAACGTGAAGACCATGCCGCCGCCGATCAGCAGCGTGTCCGCTTGACCGAGCAGGCTGTCGATGACGCCCAGCTTGTCGGACACCTTCGAACCGCCCAGGACGACGACGTAGGGCCGCGCCGGATCCTCGGTGAGGCGCTTCATCACGTCGAGCTCGGCGGCGACCAGGCCGCCCATGGCGTGCGGGAGCCGCTGCGCGACGTCGTAGACCGACGCGTGCTTGCGGTGCACCGCGCCGAAGCCGTCGGAGACATATGCGTCGGCCAGCTCGGCGAGGCGGTCGGCGAACTCGCCGCGCTCCGAGTCGTCCTTGCTGGTCTCGCCGGCGTTGAAGCGAACGTTCTCGAGCAGCGCCACCTCGCCGTTCTCGAGGCCGTCCACGGTCTCGCGGGCCGAGTCACCGACGGTGTCGGTCGCGAAGGCGACGTCCCGGCCGAGCAGCTCACCGAGGCGTACGGCGACCGGCTGCAGCGAGTAGCGGTCCTCCGGCTCGCCCTTCGGTCGGCCCAGGTGAGCAGTCACGACCACCCGGGCGCCCGCGTCGGCGAGCGCCTCGATGGTCGGGACGCTCGCCCGGATCCGGCCGTCGTCGGTGATGCGAGTGCCTTCCAGGGGCACGTTGAGATCCGACCGGACGAGGACCCGCTTCCCGCTCACCTCGCCAAGCCCGGCGTACTCCCCCACGGCTTAGAGGGTCTCGCCGACGTACTTGATCAGGTCAGCGAGGCGGTTGGAGTAGCCCCACTCGTTGTCGTACCAGCCGACGACCTTGACCTGGTTGCCGATCACCTTGGTGAGCGGCGCGTCGAAGATGCAGGACGCCGGGTCGGTGACGATGTCGGAGGACACCAGCGGGTCGGTGGAGTACTTGAGGTAGCGACCGTCGGCCGCAGCCTTGACCGCTTCGTTGACCTCGTCGACCGAGGTGTCGCGGCCGGCCTCGAACGTCAGGTCGGTGGCCGAGCCGGTCGGGACGGGCACGCGGAGCGCGTAGCCGTCGAGCTTGCCCTTGAGCTCGGGCAGCACCAGGCCGATCGCCTTCGCGGCACCGGTCGAGGTCGGGACCACGTTGATCGCCGCGGCGCGGGCCCGGCGCAGGTCCTTGTGGATGTTGTCCTGGAGGTTCTGGTCCGCGGTGTAGGCGTGCACCGTGGTCATCAGGCCCTTGACGATCTCGAACTCGTCGTGGAGCGCCTTGGCCATCGGGGCCAGGCAGTTGGTGGTGCACGACGCGTTGGAGATCACCGTGTGCGCGCCGGGGTCGTAGTCCTCGTGGTTGACGCCCATCACCACGGTGAAGTCCTCGTTGGACGCCGGCGCGGAGATGATGACCTTCTTGGCGCCGCCGTTGTCGACGTGTGCCCGCGCCTTCGTGGCGTCGGTGAAGAAGCCGGTCGACTCGACGACGATGTCGACGCCCTCGTCGGCCCACTTGAGGTTGCCCGGGTCGCGCTCGGCGAAGACCTTGACGACCTTGTCGCCGACGGCGATCTGGCCGTCGCTGGCCTGCACGTCGACGTCGAGGCGACCAAGGATGGAGTCGAACTTCAGCAGCGGCGCGAGCGCTGCGGGGTCGGTCAGGTCGTTGACCGCGACGATCTCGAGGTCGAGGCCCTCGTTCTGCTGGAGGACACGGACGGCGCGGTAGAAGTTGCGGCCGATGCGGCCGAAGCCGTTGATGCCGACGCGAACGGTCACTGCAGTTGCTCCTGGAGTCGGTGTGCGGGGTCGATGGAACGATCCAAGGTCGACCCTACCGAACCAGCGGAACTACTCCTCGGCCAGCATCTCAGGGGTCAGCGATGCCTCGGTGTCGGGGATGCCGAGCTCCTCGGCGCGCTTGTCGGCCATCGCCAGCAGCCGGCGGATCCGGCCGGCGATGGCGTCCTTGGTGAGCACCGGGTCGTGCAGCTGGCCGAGCTCCTCGAGCGAGGCCTGCTTGTGCTCGAGTCGGAGCGCGCCGGCCATCTTGAGGTGGTCGGGGATCTCGTCCCCCAGGATCTCGAGGGCACGGTCGACACGGGCTCCAGCGGCGACGGCGGCCCGCGCGGAACGGCGCAGGTTGGCGTCGTCGAAGTTGGCCAGCCGGTTGGCGGTGGCCCGGACCTCGCGCCGCATCCGGCGCTCCTCCCAGGCCATCAGTGACTCGTGGGCGCCGAGCCGGGTGAGCAGCTGCCCGATCGCGTCGCCGTCGCGCATGACGACGCGGTCGACACCACGGACCTCGCGGGCCTTCGCCTGGATCCCCAGCCGCCGGGCCACGCCGACCAGGGCGAGCGCCGCCTCGGGGCCGGGGCAGGTCACCTCGAGCGAGGAGGAGCGGCCGGGCTCGGTCAGCGAGCCGTGGGCCAGGAACGCACCACGCCACGCGGCGACCGCGTCGCAGCCGCCGCCGGACACGACGGCCGGGGGCAGTCCGCGGACCGGGCGTCCGCGCTGGTCGAGGAGGCCGGTCTGGCGCGCCAGCGCCTCACCCTGCTTGCTGATCCGGACGATGTAGCGGCTGCCCTTGCGGATGCCGTTGCCCTGGACCATGACGACGTCCGACTCGTGGCCGTAGACCTCGGACACATCCGTGCGCAGCCGACGTGCCGCAGCTCCGGTGTCGAGCTCGGCCTCGACGACGATCTTGCCGTTGACGATGTGCAGGCCGCCCGCGAACCGGAGCATCGAGGCGACTTCGGCCTTGCGGCAACAGGTCTTCGTGATCTGCGTGCTGGCCAGTTCGGACTTCACCTGTGCCGTCATCGCCATGAGCCGATCCTCGCACGCGAGTCAACAACCCTCGGACGCCTTGTTTTCAGCCGGATCCGCTCATGATCCTGGAGTACGCCGCGGCCAGCTTGATGGGGTCGTGGCGAGGCGTCCCGGGAGCTTCGGCGACGTCGTCGAAGACCAGCCGCGCGCCGTACGCCGCGACCGCCTCCTCGAGCTCGTCGACCTCCTCCTGGCCCAGGGCCTGGTCGGCGAGGACGGTGTGGACATGCAGGTCAGGGGCGTGCTGGGCGAGGGCCCGGAGGTGGTCCGCGGGTCCGAACCCCGGGGTCTCGCCGGCTTCTGCGGCAAGGTTGAGCACCACCACGATCCTGGCGTCGGTGCTGACCAGAGCCTGTCGCAGCGCGGGCACCATCAGGTGCGGGATCACCGAGGTGAACCACGAGCCCGGCCCGAGCACGATCCAGTCCGCTGCCTCGATCGCCTTCAACGCTTCGGGCGCGGCCGGGGGGTCCGGCGGCACCAGCGCGATGGAGTCGATGACCCCGTCGGTCGTGGCCACCTCCACCTGGCCACGGACGTCCGTCAGCGCATCGGGGTCGTCGCTCACGAGACCGCGCACCTTCGCGGTGATGTCCATCGGGACCAGCGCCATCGGCAGCACGCGACCGGTCGCACCGAGCAGCCGGCCGACGTAGTCGAGCGCGTCGACGTGGTCGCCCAGCAGCTCCCAGAGGCTGACGATGAGCAGGTTGCCGACCACGTGGTCCCGCATCTCGCCGTCGCCGGCGAAGCGGTGCTGCAGCACCCGCGACCACGTGACGCCCCACTCGTTGCGCCCGCAGAGTGCTGCCAGCGCCATCCGCAGGTCACCCGGCGGCAGTACGCCGAACTCACCGCGGAGCCGGCCCGACGAGCCACCGTTGTCGGCGACGGTGACGACCGCGGTCAGGTCGTCGACCACGAGCTCGTCGACGAGCAGCCGCAGCGCCGACAGCGAGGCGTGCAGCCCGTGGCCGCCGCCGAACGCGACCACCGCCACCGCCCTGTCCATCATGCGGCCATCACTCCCGCCCCAGGTCGCGGTGGTAGGCGCGGGCCTCGACGCCGCGGGCCTGGAGCCGGCGTACGACCTCCTCGGTCACGGTGACGCTGCGGTGCTTGCCGCCGGTGCAGCCGATCGCCACCTGCGCGAACCGCTTGCCCTGGCCGAGGTAGCCATCAGCGACGCCTGCTATCAGCTCGACCCAGCGCTCGACGAACTCGGCGGCACCTTGCTGCTCGAGCACGTAGTCGGCGACCTCGGGGTCCAGGCCGGTGCGAGGCCGCAGCTCGGGGATCCAGTGCGGGTTGGGCAGGAACCGCATGTCCGCCATGAAGTCGGTGTCGACCGGGATGCCGTACTTGAAGCCGAAGCTGACCACGCTCACCTTGAGCCGCACCGTCAGCGGAGTGCCGAACTCGTCGGCGATCCGGTCGGTGAGCTGGTGCACGTTGAAGTCCGAGGTGTCGATGACCAGGTCGGCGTCACCGCGCAGTCCGGCCAGCACCTCCCGCTCTCGCTGCAACCCGTCCAGGAGCCGGCCGTCGCCCTGGAGCGGGTGCGGGCGGCGCGCGGCCTCCTGGCGACGCACCAGCACCTCGTCGCTGGCCTCGAGGAAGACGAGGGTCGCGTGCCGGCCTGTCGCGCCCTGCGCGAGGTTCGCTGCGAGCGAGTCGAAGAACGCGCCCGAGCGGACGTCGATCACCAGAGCCACGGGCTGGGCCGGCCCCTTGCTCTCGTCGACGAGCCGGACCACGTCCTTGAGCAGCCCGGGCGGCAGGTTGTCGATGACGTAGTAGCCGAGGTCCTCGAGCTCCTTGGCGGCCGTGCTGCGTCCGGCACCGGTCATGCCGGTCACGACGACCAGCTCCCCGGGCTTGGCCGTGGCGTCCTCGGTGGTCACTCGTCGATCTCGCCCGTGGCGGTGTTCACGGAGACAGTCTGGCGAGCGGCGCTGGCCGCGGCCACCGCATCCTTGATCGCGGCCGCCGTGGTCGGCCCGATCCCGGGCACCTGGGCGATGTCGGCGACCTCGGCCTCGCGCAGCTTCTTGAGCGAGCCGAAGTGCTTGAGCAGCGTCTTGCGGCGCACCTCACCGAGGCCCGGGACGTCGTCGAGCAGGCTCTCGACCATCGACTTGGACCGCCGCGAGCGGTGGTGTGTGATCGCGAAGCGGTGCGCCTCGTCGCGGATCCGCTGGAGCAGGTAGAGCCCCTCGGACGAGCGGCGCAGGATGACGGGGTCCTCCTGGCCCGGCACCCACACCTCCTCGAGGCGCTTGGCAAGGCCGACCACCGGGATGTCGACGACGCCGAGCTCGTCCAGCGCCCGCTGCGCCGCCGCCACCTGTGGCGGGCCACCGTCGACGACCACCAGCCCGGGCGCGTAGGCGAACTTCCGTGGCCGTCCGGTCTCCGGGTCGACCAGCATGGGACCGGACTCCTCGTCACCCGACCGGAACTCCGACCTTGCTTGCTCGTCGAGGAGCCTGCGGAACCGGCGGGTGATCACCTCGTGCATCGAGGCGACGTCGTTCTGGCCGTCGACGCTCTTGATGACGAAGCGGCGGTATTCGCTCTTGCGGGCCAGGCCGTCCTCGAAGACCACCATCGACGCGACCACCTCGGTGCCCTGGAGGTTGGAGATGTCGTAGCACTCGATGCGGAGGGGTACGTCGTCGAGCTCGAGCGCCTGCTGGATCTCCTCCAGGGCCCGGTTGCGGGTGGTGAGGTCGCTGGCCCGCTTGGTCTTGTGCAGCGCCAGAGCCCCGAGTGCGTTGCTGGCGACGGTCTCCTGGAGCGTCTTCTTGTCGCCGCGCTGAGGCACCCGGATCTGCACCTTGCTGCCGCGCAGGTCGCCGAGCAGCTGCTCGAACGTGTCGACGTCGGGGGGCAGCTCGGGGACCAGGATCTCCTTCGGGATCGACTCGGAGTCGCCGGCGTACAGCTGGAGGAGGAAGTCCTCGACAAGTTCGGGCGTGCCGCCCTCCTCGACGCGGTCGGCCACCCAGCCGCGCTGGCCGCGGATCCGGCCACCGCGGACGTAGAAGACCTGCACCGCGACCTCGAGGGGGTCCTCGGCGAAGGCGATGACGTCGACGTCGGAGCCGTCACCCAGCACCACCGCCTGCTTCTCGAGGGCGCGCTCCATCGCACCGAGGTCGTCGCGGAGGCGGGCCGCCTTCTCGAAGTCCTCGCGGTCGGAGGCGGCGTACATCTCCCGCTCGATCCGCCTGATGAACGGCCGGGTCTGCCCCGCCATGAAGTCACAGAAGTCGTCGACGATCGCGCGGTGGTCGTCGGCGGAGATGTTGCCGACGCACGGCGCCGAGCACTTGTCGATGTAGCCGAGCAGGCAGGGCCGCCCGATCTGGCCGGAGCGCTTGAAGACGCCGTTGGAGCAGCTCCGCATCGGGAAGACGCGGAGCAGGATGTCGACGGTCTCGCGGATCGCCCAGGCGTGGCTGTAGGGGCCGAAGTAGCGCGTGCCCTTGCGCTTGGCCCCGCGGCCGACCATCACCCGCGGGAACTCGTCGCCGACGGTCACGGCGAGCCACGGGTAGGACTTGTCGTCGCGGTACTTCACGTTGAACCGCGGGTCGAACTCCTTGATCCAGGAGTACTCCAGCTGCAGCGCCTCGACCTCGGTGTTGACCACCGTCCAGTCCACGCCGGCCGCGGTCGTCACCATTGTGGCGGTGCGCGCGTGCAGGTTGCCGACGTCCTGGAAGTACGACGAGAGCCGGGCCCGCAGGTTCTTCGCCTTGCCGACGTAGATCACCCGGCCGCGGGCGTCGCGGAACCGGTAGACCCCGGGCTGGGTCGGAATCGACCCGGTCGCGGGACGGAACGACGCGGCAGCCACCCCTCAACCCTACGAGCCCGTGCCGACACCTCGCCGTAGGCTTGGTCGCTAATGTCGCGTGATCTACTCTTCTTTCATGCCGTGTCGTGATCACTACGGGTACGCGTTGACCACCAGCCCGGAGGCTGCAGCGGCGTACTCCCGGGGGCTGCTGGACGTGCTGCGGCTGAAGTCGGGCGCACTCCCCTCGCTGGCCTGGCACGCCGCACTGCACGAGCTCTCGCTGGGCGACCTCAGCGCAGTCCGTCGGCGGTACGACGCCCAGCTCCGGCCCGAGCACGGGCTGGGCTGTCGGGCGCTCGTGGACACCGGTTCGCTGCTGTTCCGCTGGGCGCTGACCCCGGACTCCACCGACGTGCCCGGGCTGGAGCAGGTCGCCGCCCTCGCTGGCCGGGATGTCCTCGAGCGGCCCGCAACGCCGTTCCTCGCCATGCACGGTGCGGTCACGCTGCTGGCGCTGGACGACCGGCTCGGCCTGGACCGGCTGGCCCGATGGGCAGACGCACACGCACACCCGACCCAGCGCGAGGTCGTTGCACCACTCGCCCGCGCGCTCCGGCGACTCACGTGCGGGCGGTACGGCGAGGCAGCGGACGACCTGGCCGCGCTCGCCTTACCGAGCCAGAGGCTCGGCGGCTCGGACGCCCGGCTCGACCGGCGGCACTCACCCCGCGACGCGCGCTGGCTACGCCAGGCTGATCGAGTCGCCTGAGACGGTGATCTTCTCCTCGGCGAGCGGGAACGTCGCCGGGCCCTCCTCGACATCGCCGTTCTCGATGGAGTACCTGCTGCCGTGGCATTCGCAGTTGATCGTGCCGTCGGAGACGCTCGACACGAGGCAGCCCTGGTGACTGCAGACCGCGGTGAAGCACTTGAACTCGCCCTCGCTGGGCTGGGTGACCACGACCTTCTCGTCGGCGAAGATCGCGCCGCCGCCCACCTCGATGTCCGACGTCGAGGTCAGCGCGTCGCCGCCGTCGGCGGGTGAGCTCTCGGACGTCGCGGTCTCGCTCGGGGCGCCGCTCGTCGAGCCGGACGCGCTCGCCGAGCTGGCCGGCGCCGAGGAGTCGGGGCTGCTCTGGTCGGTGGCCGTGCCGGAGTCGTCGCTGCTGCACGCGGCCAGGAGGGGCGCGCCGACACCGGCGGCCGCCAGGCCGCCGAGGGTGCGGCGGGTGATGTTGTCGGTGGTCATGACGGCGGGTTCCTCGCAATAGTCGAGTCGAACGGGTCGTTTAACGTGACACTACCTACGGTCTACGAGGCCAACATGAGGAAGCGCTGTGAGCTCGATGAGACCTCTCTCATCCACGAGTGAACGGCCCGGAGAGTTCAGTCAGGCAGACTTGCGGGCGCTCCGCTTGGTGGTCGTCTTGCGGCCCGGAGACTTGGCGGCCGGCGCCTTCGACGCAGGCTTCTTGCGAGACGGCTGCCTGGCCTCGCGGCCGTCGAGCAGGGGCTTGAGGAACGCGCCCGTGAAGCTCTCAGAG
>CAWGTG010000014.1:0-264758 GCA_963825455.1 uncultured Actinomycetota bacterium | reverse complement strand
GGCCTCACCGTCGGCACCGCGACCCAGCACCTCGACCGCGTGGCCGAGCTCGTGCTGGACCCGCTCGTCCCCGCCTAGAGCGATCCGGACCCGACGACCAGAGGAGCGACACCCATGGAGTTCGACTACGTCATCGTCGGGTCGGGAGCGGGCGGGTCGGTGCTCGCCGAGCGGCTGTCCGCCGGTTCGAGCGCCTCGGTGCTGGTCGTCGAGGCCGGCGGCAGCGAGCGGCACCCGGTGCACCGCGTGCCCAAGGGCTTCTTCTTCACGATGCACTCCGACAAGTACGCCAAGAAGTTCACCGCCGGTCCGTTCGGGCCGAACGGCGCCACGGACGCCTGGTGGCGCGGCCGCGTGGTCGGCGGCTCGACGGTGATCAACGGGCTGGTCTGGAACCGCGGCTGGGCGCCCGACTACGACCAGCTCGTCGCCGACGGCAACCCGGGCTGGGGCTGGCAGACCTTCCTCGACGCGTTCCGCGGCATCGAGTCCTTCAGCGGCGGCGCCGCCGAGCTGCACGGCCGCAGCGGCCCGGTCGGTGTCGAGGTGACCGCACCGCCGGAGCCCGTGTCCGAGGCGTTCATGGCCTCGGCCGCGAGCGCCCTCGGCGCCGAGCGGGTCGACGACATCAACGGGTCGGACGCCGTACGCACCGGCTGGACGCAGTTCTCCACGCGGCGAGGGACCCGCGTCACCGCCGCCGGCTCGTTCCTGCGCCCCGCGCTGAAGCGGCCCAACGTCACCCTCATGTCCGAGGCCGAGGTCGGCCGGATCGTCTTCGACGGCACCCGCGCGGTCGGCGTTCTCGTGCGGCACAAGGGCCAGCAGGTCGAGGTCAAGGCGCGGCGCGAGGTGCTCGTGTGCGGCGGCTCGCTGGACAGCCCGCTGCTCCTGGAGCGGTCCGGCGTCGGGCGCGGCGACATCCTGTCCTCGGCCGGGGTGAAGCTGGTGGCCGAGAGCCCGAACGTCGGCGAGAAGCTCAACGAGCACCGGGGCCTGAGGTTCATGCACAAGATCTCGGGAGCCGACGGCTTCAACCCGCTCGTCAACACCCGGCTGAAGCGGATGACGCAGGGCGCGAAGTACCTCGTCCGGCGCAACGGGATCATCGCCCAGGGCTCGGCCACCTGCCTCCTCTACTTCAAGGCCGACGACACCTCGGAGCGGCCGGACTCGCTCGGCTTCTTCAACCCGATCTCCATGAAGGCCGCCACGATGCACAACGACAAGCTCGCGGTGGACGACGACCCGGGCCTGATGCTCGCCGTCTACCCGCTCCGCCCGACCAGCCAGGGCCACATTCACATCACCGGGCCCGACCCTGAGCACCCCGCCGAGATCCAGCCCAACTTCCTCGACACCGACGACGACCGCCGGATCATCGGCAAGGTCGGCCCCAAGATCCGCGAGCTGTTCGCGACCGGCCCCATCTCCGAGCTGGTCACCAGCGAGCGGATCCCGGGACCGGACGTGAACACCGAGTCGGAGTTCGCCGACCTCGGGTACGCCGCGGGCGCGTCTGGCTACCACCCGCTCGGCAGCTGCGCGCTCGGGCCGAACTCCGACGACGTCGTCGACGAACGGCTCCGGGTGCGCGGGACCGAGGGGCTCCGGGTCGTCGACGCCTCGGTGTTCCCGCGCCAGCCCTCGGGCAACACCTCGGCCCCGACGCAGGCCCTGGCCTGGCACGCCTCGGCGCTCGTGCTGGAGGATGCGTGACCGTGACCGCCCCGCCCGTCGTCGTACGCGGTCCGTACGCCGACGAGCTCGAGGTCGGCCAGGTCTTCGACGACGCACCGGCGGTCACCCTGACCGACGGGCTGGCAGCCGCGCACCGCGGCATCGTCGGCAACCGGCTCCGCCTCACGCTCGACCACGGACTCTCCGCGGCGGTCACGGGAGCACCCGGCCTGGTCTCGCCGGCCCTGGTCTGGGACGTCGCGATCGGCCAGTCCACGTCGGTCACCCAGCACGTGAAGGCCAACCTCTTCTACCGGGGCCTGTCGTTCAGGCGGTTCCCGCGGGTGGGCGACACCCTCACCACGGTGACCACGGTCGACGGGCTGCGCGAGACCTCGCGGAAGCCCGGCCGCTGGCCCACCGGCCTCGTCGCACTGCACATCGTCACGACGGACCAGGAGGGCCGGCCGGTCCTCGATTTCTGGCGCTGCGCGATGATCCCGCTCTCCTCCGAGGACGCTTCGGTCGGCAGGGCCGACGACCTGGACCGCATCGGCCGGGCACCGTCCCGCGACGACCTGGCCGCGCCGGTGGCCGGATGGTCACTCCCCGCTCACCGCGAGCGCGTGCCCGGAAACCACGCGGACGGCCTGGCCGTCGGCGACAGCTGGCAGGTCGACGGTCGCGACGTCGTGTCGAGCGCCCCGGAGCTCGCCCGCCTCACCGGCAACCTCGCGAGCGTGCACCACGACGCGGTGGCAGCGGGCGGGCGCCGCCTCGTCTACGGCGGGCACACCATCGGGCTGGCCCTGCACCAGGCGACCCGGGCCCTGCCGTCGATGGTCACCGTGACCGGCTGGGAGGGGTGCGACCACGTCGGGCCGGTCCACGAGGACAACGCGCTCGGCTCGACAGTCACCGTCACCGGCCTCGACCCCCTCGACGGGGGAGGCGCCCTGGTCGCCCTCCGCTCGCAGGTCGACGCGCGCGGCGCCGATGGCCAGGTGCGCCCGGTGCTCGACTGGCGGTTCACCGCGGTGCTCGCGTGATCGCAGATGCGCGAAGCCTGCTGTTCGTGCCGGGTGACCGCCCCGAGCGGTTCGCGAAAGCCGAGGCCAGCGGGGCCGACGTCGTCGTGCTGGACCTCGAGGACGCCGTTGCCCCGGACGCCAAGGGTGCGGCGCTCGACCACGTGGTCGGCTGGCTCACCGCCGGGCACGTGGCCCTGGTGCGGGTGACGTCGGTCGGCACCCCGACCCATGCCGACGAGGTCGAGGCGCTGGCCGGCACCGGTGCGGTGCTGATGCTCCCCGAGGCCGAGTCCGCCGAGCAGGTCACCGACGTCCGCGCTCGCTCGGGGGGAGCCGAGGTGGTCGCGCTCGTCGAGACACCGGTCGGTGTCCGCGACGCCGATGCGATCGCCTGCGCCGGCGTCGTCCGGCTCGCGCTCGGCACCATCGACCTGGCCGCCGAGCTCGGGGTCGACCCCGACGCCCGCGATGCCTTCGCCTACGCGCGCGGCCGGCTCGTCATGGCCTCCGCCGCGGCCGGGCTGGCCGGCCCGGTCGACGGGGTGACCGTCCGGCTCGACGACGCCGACGCGCTCGACGCCGACCTGGCCGTCTCGCGGACGCTTGGCTTCACCGGCAAGCTCTGCATCCACCCGAGACAGGTCGCGGCGACCAACGACGCCTTCTCCCCCAGTGCCGACGAGCTGGCCTGGGCCTTGCGGGTGCTCGACGCGGTCGCGGGGGCGGGCGGAAGCGTCGCGGTCGTCGACGGGTCGATGGTCGACGCACCGGTGGTGACGCGGGCGGAGCGGCTGGTCAGCCGCGCTCGACCTCGTCCTTGACCGTCCGGGTCTCCTTCCACTTCATGAAGACCTTGCGCTCGACGATCCGCCAGCCGTCGTCGGTCCGCGCCAGCGTGTCCTCGTAGGAGCCGCCGCCGGACACGCGGACGATCTCCCCCTCCGTCTCCGCACGCCGGCCGGTCTCCATCTGGAAGTGCGAGAACGCCGTGGCCGAGTCACCGTCGAGGCTGATGATCGTGTTGTAGAGCGGGTGCTGCGCGAAGTGCCAGGTCGGGTCCGGCTTGCTCAGCCGCTCCCGCATCTGCGCCGGCGACTCCCGTTTACCGCCCATCGGCGTGAAGTCGATCGCCGCGTCGGCGGAGAAGGCGAGGTCCCACTCCTCCCACCGCCGTTCGTCGAGCCCGACGGCGTAGTGGCGCATCGCCTCCTCGATGTCGACTCGGTCCTGCAGCTCGCTGTTGCTCATCTGTCCTCCGGGGTCAGGCGCTGGGCCAGTCGATGGTGAAGTACTGCGTCTCGAGGAACTCCTCGAGCCCTGCCCGGGCGCCCTCGCGACCGAGCCCGCTCTGCTTCATGCCGCCGAACGGCGCGGACGGGTCCGAGACCAGACCCCGGTTCACGCCGACCATCCCCGCGTCGATCCGCTCGGCGAGCCGCAGCGCGGCGCCGAGCTCGCCCGCGACGACGTACGCCGCCAGTCCCATTTCGGTGTCGTTGACCAGCTTCAGCATGGTGTCCTCGTCGTCCCAGGTCACCAGCGGCGCGACCGGGCCGAAGATCTCCTCCCGCACGACGTCGGCGTCGGGCGCGACGTCGACGAGCACCGTCGGCGGGTAGTAGAAGCCGGAGCCCTCGGGGACGGCGGCCCGGTGGCTGACCGTCGCGCCACCTGCGACGGCGCTGTCGACGAGGGCGCTGACGTCCTCGACCGCCCGCGCGGAGATGAGCGGGCCGATGTCGTGGCCCTCGCGAGCGGGACCGACGCTGAGCTTCTCGACGGCGGTGCCGAACCGCTCCGCGAAGTCGGCGACGACGTCGGCGTGGACGTAGAAGCGGTTGGCCGCCGTGCAGGCCTGCCCGCCGCCGCGGAACTTCGCGACCATCGCAGCGTCGACAGCGAGGTCGAGGTCTGCGTCGGCCGTCACCACGAACGGCGCGTTGCCGCCGAGCTCCATGGATGCGTTGACGACCCGGTCCGCCGCTTGGCGGAGCAGGACCCTGCCCACCTCGGTCGACCCGGTGAACGAGATCTTGCGGACCCGTGGATCGGCCAGCCAGGTGCTGACCAGGGGACCGGAGCGCTTGGTCGGCACCACATTGACGACGCCCGGCGGGAGACCCGCCTCCTCGAGGAGCCGGGTCACCGCCAGCGTGGTGAGCGGCGTCTCGGAGGCCGGCTTCAGGACCGTCGTGCAGCCTGCGGCCAGGGCCGGAGCCAGCTTGCGGGTGGCCATCGCGGCGGGGAAGTTCCACGGTGTGACGAGGGCCGCGACGCCCACCGGCCGGTGGGTCACCACGGTGCGGGTGCCGCCCGCGGGCGAGGAGCCGTAGTCGCCCGCCGTCCGCACGCCCTCCTCGGCGAACCACCGGAAGAACTCGGCGGCGTAGGTGACCTCGGCCCGGGCGTCGGCCAGCGCCTTGCCGTTCTCCGCACTGACCAGGTCCGCGAGCTGCTCACGATCGCGGAGCATCAGCTCGAAGGTCCGGCGCAGGACCTCGGAGCGTTCGCGTGGTGCGGTGGCGGCCCAGCCCGGCCCGGCCGCGACAGCCGCGTCGACCGCTGCGGTCCCGTCGGCCTCGTTGCCGTCGGAGATCGACGAGACCACGTCGCCGGTCGCCGGGTCGAGGACGTCGAACTCCCCCGCGCCTCCGGCCCGCCAGGCCCCTGCGATGAGGACGTCGGTGCGTCCGGGATGATGATCGTAGGTCGTTGCCGTGTGCGCCACAACGAGTCATCCTATCCTTGAGCCTGACTTGAGTACAATTGCAGCATCATTGGATGCTGCTTCGCCCGACGGCCGCGAATAGGATCATGACCACCATGCAGAACCACCGTGACGAGACGATCTCCCTCGCTCTCGAACGGCTCGCCCTCACGCTGGGAGAGAGCGGCGCAGTGCCGGTCCCCGAGCTGGTCCGAGCTCTCGAGCGAGCCGCTGAGCGACTGCGGACCAAGACCGTCTCGGAGGAGCTCCCGTTCGACCTGGTCACCCAGGCCGAGGCCTCGCGAGCCGTGGGTGTGAGCCGGCAGGCCGTGAACCAGTGGGTGCGCAACGGGGTGGTCCGCTCGTACGCCGGCTCCGGCACCACCAGTCGCTACGGCCCGAAGGTCTCGCTGGCCGAGGTCGCGATCGCCGCGAATCGCCGTTCCCGCGACGTGCCGTTCTCCAGCGGTCGGCGCCGCGAGCTCATCGACTTCCTGCAGCTGGTCGAGCGCAACTCCACCGCGCCGGTCGCTTCCGAGGTGCGGCGCGCGCTCGAGGACGACAGCTACGACAGCCAGTCGCCGGAGCAGATCCGGGTGCTCGGCGAGTTCGTGGTCGCCTCCATGGGGCTGGGCAACCAGCAGCACGAGTTCACTCCCGAGGGGCTGCAGCTGCTGGCGGAGCTCGAGCCCTCGATCGTGGTGGACACGGACTCGACGTTCGGACGCCTCGCCGACTCGCTGCGGCTGCTGGTGCGCTCGGCGCACGGACGGGCGGGGTTCGACTCGCCGGCGATGGCCCTCCTCGCCATGTTCGGCTGCGCGACCATTGGCTCGCTCTACCCCGGAGACGACGCGCAGGTCGGCCGCGAGATGGCCACCGCGGCCGAGGACGTGTGGGGCGACGACTGGGTGGAGCGCCTGCTGGACGCGGTCTTCCACCTCGGCGAGCTCCGACCGTCTCCGCTGACGAGGTTCACCGCGTCGTTGACCTATCTCGACAACAACCGGTTCCTCCGCAAGGCCCAAGCCGCGGGCGTGAGCATCTCCTACTCACGCGGCCCCGGGCCGCTCCTCCCCCAGCGCTTCTACGGGGCGCCGATCCTGCACGACCTGATGAGCGGCGCCGACCGTCCGAAGGGCGCCTGGGCCTTCTCCTCCGGCTCCACCGACGGTACTCGTCCGGCCCAGCTCGAGAGCGGGGTCAACCCCTTCCGGGTCATCAACTACGAGTACGGCCTGCTCGACCCCCACATCCACGGCATCCGGCGCTACTGCTTCTCCACCACCGACGCCCGGCGCGATCTACGCAGCTACGCGAGCTCGCTGTCCGGGCGGGACCGGCACCGCTACGTCGAGTACGCCGTCGAGGGGCTGACCCGCACGCTAATGCAGCAGAACGTCGAGCTCTCGGCGATCGACTCCGCCGACGACTTCGACTGGTGGAAGGACCACATCATCCGGTCCTCCCCCCAGGAGGTGCTGCTCGGCCTGCGCGACGAGCGGGCCCGCACGGTGGCCCACGCACTGCTCGTCTCGACCAGCCTCCTGCCCGAGGTGGTCGAGGCCGCGCACACCGACGGAGCACTCCGCGACCGGCTGCGCATCTACGTCAAGAACCTCGAGTTCGACGTCATCGACGCCCGCTACCGCGACGACGTACGCCGCGGGGTCACCAGGGTCATCAAGGCCGGTGGTCTCGCCCTGACCGAGGGGGACGCGCGCACCGCCGCCGAGACGGAGATCCACACGATGCTGGGCTGAGGCGCAGCTCAGCCGAGCGTGGGATCCGGTGCCACTCGCACCAGCCGCTTCCCCAGGTGCTGCCCGGCCAGCAGCTCGAGCAGGGCTTGAGGCGCCCGGTCGAGACCGTCCACGACGTCCTCGTGGTGGACCAGGGCGCCCGAGCGGAGCCAGCCGGCGACCTCCTGCTCGAACTCGGGTCGCAGGTGCTCGAAGTCGCGGTAGACGAAGCCGCGCAGCGTGATGCTCCGTGTCAGCAGCCCCGACATCAGCCCGGCCAGGTCCCCGCCCTTGTCCGCCTCCGTCGTGCTGTAGGCGGAGGCGACCCCGCAGACCGGCACCCGCGCGTAGCGGTTCAGGCGCGGCCAGACCGCGTCCCAGACCCGGCCGCCGACGTTCTCGAAGTAGACGTCGATCCCGTCCGGTGTGGCCGCGGCCAGCTGGTCGACGAAGTCGGGAGCACGATGGTCCAAGGCCGCGTCGAAGCCGGCCTCCCGGAGCCAGGCCACCTTCCGCTCGCCACCCGCGATGCCGACGGCGCGGGCACCAGCCGCCCGGGCGAGTTGACCGACCACGGAACCCACGGTGCCGCTGGCGGCTGCCACGACCACGGTCTCGCCGGTCGCCGGCCGGCCGATCTCGCGCATGCCGGCGTACGCCGTGAGGCCGGGCATGCCGAGGACCCCGAGGGCGGTCGACACCGGTGCCAGCCCCGGATCGAGGCGACGCACCGCGCCGCCCGGCGCGACGGCGTACTCCTGCCAGCCGGTGGCCCCGGCGACCACGTCGCCGACCGCCAGCCCGGGATGGTCGCCGCCGACGACCTCGCTGACCGTGCCGCCCTCCATCACCGCTCCGAGGGGCACCGGCGGCGTCGAGGACGAGTGCGAGGCCGAGGAACCCATCCGGCCACGGAGATAGGGGTCGAGCGAGACGTACAGCGTGCGCAGCAGCACCTCACCCGGTCCCGGCTCCGGGATGGCGAGGGTCTCGACGGCGAAGTCCTCGAGTCGAGGTGCTCCGTCGGGTCGCGACACCAGGACGATGCGCGAGTGGGTACGGGAGTCGGTCATGGCTGGGCGCCTCGCAGGTAACCGGTCAGGGAAGACCGGCCACCTCGCGCGTCGTCAGGTCAGGCGCGACCGGTCACTCGGAGCGGCCGGCCACGGCGTCGTCGCCGCGCAGCATCGCGTCGATCGGCTGACCGAGCAGGTCGTCGAGCTGGTTGCGGGCGATCTCGAGCCGGCGGGCGTACTCGTCGCGCTCGGCCTCGACCCGGTCACCGTCCGCGCCCGCGGCACCGGCTCCGGCGACGTCCTGGGCCGCGGCGGTCGCGGCGAGCAGCTCGCGCACGAGGGCCTGGGCCAACAGCTTGTAGTCGAGCTCGATCGTGGGCTGGCCCGGTGTGGCGACCGCCGTCAGCGTGCCGGCCTCCGCCATCGGAGCCACCGCGCCCAGGGACGGCGTGGGCGGCACGCCGATCCCCTCGATCTTGTAGGTGCGCTTCCCACGGATCTCGCGCTCGATCTCGCCGTCCCGGTCCATGGCCGCGATCAGCTGGATGAAGGCGACCGACGAGCCGCTGTAGCCGATGGCGTCCTTGAGCACTCCCGTGGCGTAGCCGGACGGGTCCACGATGGGGCCCGAGGACGCCAGGAACTGCCGGATGCGGGTGCGTGCGGTGCGGTCCCGTGACATTGATCCTCCAGTGATGTATCGCCGACCGGGGCGGTGTCGTGCCGATCGGGCACGAGGTCAGTAACCGGTTTGCATCACAATAACACATCAACTAGAGGACAGGACGGCTTCCCGTCGTGTCGCTCCAGTGATGTGGCGCCGGAGAGGCCCGGCGAACGAAGGCTCAGTGCGTGCGGGCCAGCACCTCCAGCCCGATGTCGAGGGTGCGTAGCCCGGTCACGGAGGCCAGCTGGAGCACCTCGAGGATCGCCGCCGGCGAGACGCCGATCCCCAGTGCCTCACGGACGTGCTTGCGCAGCCCGTCGACGTAGTGCTGGGGGCTGACCGCGTCGATGGCGATGGAGAGCAGGTGCTTGACCTCGGGGTCGAGCACGTCGTCGCGCTCCCAGGGCAGGTCGATGAAGCGCACCCGCGCCGCGAAGTAGTCGGGGTCCATCCGCAGGATCGCCGCATAGATCGGGTTGAGCGGGCGAGGACGCGGACCGGACGTCTCGAGCGCGAGCTGGAGCTCCCGCTGCCGCGGCGTCTCCTCGGGCAGGGACAGCCCCGCCAGCTCCATCTCCTCGACGAGGACGGGCAGGCCCACCGAGACGGTGTGCAGCCCGATGGAGCAGGAGATCTCGAGCGTGCAGAGGATCTCGGCGTGGGTGGCTCCTGCTGCGAGCGCCGCGTCGATGGTTCGCTCGAACCGAGGGCGGTCGGCCTCCGGGATCACCGACTCGACGGCCAGCACGACCAGGGCCCGCACCTTCGGCGCGAGGACGCCGCGCTCGTGCGGGTGCGCGACCAGCGCCTCGGCGGACTCGGCGAAGGTCGGGTCGAGGCGGTGCAGCTCGTCGGCGGTCACCAGGTGACGGGACAGATGACCGGACAGCTGACCCGACGGCGCGCGACCGATCCCGGCGTCACTCGGACGCTGGGGATGCGGGCGGGTCTCGGTGGTCATGCGCTCCTCGTGCGGGGTGGTGAGACGTAGCCTCCGTCACACGCCGAAGTTTGTCAATGGCATCGCTTGACGCGTCAGCGTGAGCGCCGTAGCGTGCGTGACGGCCGTTACATCGAGCACCTGGGAGGCGTCGTGACGGAGATCCGCGTGGTGGAGCTGGCCCGCAAGGCTGCTGAGCTGCTCCCGGAGCCGCCTGCCGCGCATGATGCCTTCGGCTACCTGGCCTGGGAGGAGCTGGTCGTGTCGACCGCCCGCCGGCTGCAGTGGTTGCTCGGCGACGCCGCGATGGCGCCGAGCCCGGTGACTGGTGCCGCGACCACCCTCACGCTCCAGCCCGGCACCGCGCGCCTGGACGGGCAGGCGCTGCTGACGCTGTCAGGGCTCCTGGCCGCCGGTGACGACTTCGCCTGCGAGGGCGCGCTGATCGAGGCGATGGCGGCTCGCGTCTGACGCGCGACTTGCTAGTCAAGCGCGTCGGTTGACATTCTTCCTTGACGCACGCTTTTCACCCGAACGCCCTGGACCGTCGGGTCAGACGCCCGCGCCGGTCCCCGGGACGCATCGCGCCAGCGCTCGGACGGCGCCCGCACCTCGACCTCTGGGGCCTCGAGGCCGAACTCGGCCGCCACGACACCGGTGTCGCCACCGGGGATTGGCGCCTCCTGCGACCCGAGGACCGGGGCGGCGCTGAACTTGAGGGCGGCGTTGGCCACCTCGATGCCGTCCGGCACGTCCTGGTCGTTCATCCTGATGCGCATGCCACGAGCGGTGGCCTGGGGATGCGAGAACGCCTCGTTCAGGGTGAGGATCACGGCACCCGGCAGCTTGAGGGAGTAGTACAGCGCCTCCCACTCGGCGGCGGTGCGCTTCAGGAAGCTTGGCTCCACGAGGGCGTAGAGCTCGACCTCGTGGGTCCGTCGCAGCGGCTCGGTCTCGAACCGCGGGTCGTCCACCCACTCCGGGTGGTCGGCCGCCTGGCAGAAGTGGGCCCAGAACTGCTGGGTGATGCAGATCGTGAACCACTTGTCGTCGGCGGTGCGGAACACCCCGAACGGCAGGGATCCACTGCCACCGCGGCGCGGCTCGGGCAGGAACTCCTTGCCGACGGTCACCGCCTGCGGTGCCCGGTAGGAGAGCAGCGCGACCTGCGAGTCGAGGAGGCTGATGTCGAGGCGGTGGCCGTGGCCGCGCAGGCTGCGTAGACGCAGCGCCCCAAGGGTGCCGAGGGCGGCGAACATGGCCCCGGTGAGCCCACCGATCGGATTGCCCCAGCGGATCGGCACCTCGGGGCGGGTGTGGTCGACGGTGATGCTCATCCCTCCGCCGAGCGCCTGGATGGCGTTGTCGAACGCCGGGTAGGAGCTCCACGGGCCGGTGTGGCCGAACCCCGTGATCGAGGTCGAGACGAGCTGATCGTTCTTCTCGCGGAGGGTCTCGTAGTCCAGGCCGAGCCGCTGCAGGACACCCGGCCGGTAGTTGTCGACCATCACGTCGGCGGAGCTGGCCAGCCCCAGCAGGAACTGGCGGCCCTCCTCGGTCTTCAGGTCGGCGATCACGCTGCGCTTGCCACGGTTGAGCCCTGCCCGGAACGACGCCTCGCGCATCTCGTCGGGGTAGGGCTCCATGACCTGTCCGAAGGGTCGCTCGACCCGGATCACGTCGGCACCGAGGTCGGCGAGGAGCTGGGCGGCGAAGGCCTTGCTCGGCTCGTCGCCGTTCATCTCCAGCACGGTGACGCCCTCGAGCGCCCGACCCACCTCGCGGCCGGGATCGACCGGCGTGACCGGCGCGGACCGGTCCCTGAGCGGCATGCCTCCGCGCGAGTCGGCGAGGTGGATGACGCCCGCCTCGCTGAGCCGGGCCAGCTCCTCGTCGTCGAGCCCGAGCAGCGCGCTGAGGACCAGCGCGGTGTCCGCGCCGGTCTGGCGGGGTGCACACCAGGTCGACACGTCGCTGAACTTCAGCGAGTCGCCGGCCACCGTCGCCGTGCGGCCGAACTCGTCGGTGATGTCCACGGACATGCCCCTGGCCAGCACCTGCGGGTGGCGGAAGACGTCGGCGACCCGGGTGACCTTGCCGCAGACCACGCCGGCGGCCATCAGGTGCTCCTGCCAGAAGTCCGCACTGCGCTGCTTGAACACGTCCTGCAGCACCTCGACGAGCTCGTCGCGGTGCGCGTGGCGGGCCGGTCCGGTGTTGAAGCGTTCGTCGGTCAGCAGGTCCGGGCGCTCCATGACCTCGCTCGCCGCGGCCCACATCCGCTGGCTGATGCAGATCGCGACCCAGCCGTCGCTGCACTCGAAGTTGCCGAAGGGCACGGTGCCTTGCCCTCCCTCGAACGGCGCCGGCAGCGGCTCCTGCCCGAAGGTGAGGGCCTGTGGGACCCGGTAGGTGTTGAGCGCGAGCATCACGTCGAGCATCGACACGTCGACGTGCTGTCCTACACCGGTGCGGTCTCTGTGGATCACCGCGCCGAGCACGCCGATCGCGGCGAAGATGCCCGCGAAGAGGTCGCCGATCGGGATCCCCCACCGCACCGGCGGCAGCCCGGGCTCGAGGCGGGTGTAGTTCATCGTGCCGCACATGGCCTGCACGATCGGGTCGTAAGCCGGCATCGTGGCCCACGGCCCGTCGCCGCCGAACCCGGTCAGCGAGCAGGTGATGATGGCGGGGTTGTGCTCGCGCAGCGACTCCCGGTCGATCCCGAGCCGCTGGGTCACGCCGGGCCGAAAGTTGTCGATCACGACGTCGGCCTTGGCGACCAGCCGGTAGAAGAGCAGGCGGCCCTCGTCGGACTTCAGGTTGATGGCTACCGAGTGCTTGTTGCGGCTGAGCCCCCAGTTGAACGCCTCGTCCTCACTGAGCCGGGTCGGGTCGAGCTCGGGGGCACCCGCGTCGTGGGTCGGCAAGGACTCCACCCGGATCACCTCGGCACCCAGGTCTGCCAGCAGGAGCGATCCGAACGGACCGGAGACGACGCGACACAGATCCAGGACGCGCAGCCCCGAGAGCGGGGCTGGCGGCGTGGAGCTTGGCGGGGTTGCTGCACCAGTCATGATGAGTTGACCCTAGGACTTGCGGAACTAAAACACAACTGAAAACACCAAACGAACATCACTAGCGCATCACTGTCGATTCCGCGGTATTCCGGGCGTGGATCCAGCGATCGTCGAGGTCGGACACCACAAGACAGCCAAGTTACTATGATGTTTCAGGGTCGCCAGCGGAGCGGACCTGCGCTCGGCCGCGAGCCGGCGGCCTCAGGCCAGGGAGGCGCGCGACTTCGCGACCAGGGCGACCACTTGGCTGCGCGAGCTGAAGTCGAGCTTGGTCAGGATGTTCTGGACGTGGGTGTCGACGGTGCGCGGTGCGATCACCAGCTGCTCGGCGATCTCGCGGTTGGTCTTCCCGTCCGCCACCAGCTCGGCGATCTCCCTCTCTCGTCGGGTGAGGGGCAGCGCCGTCAGCGGTGAGTCGTGACCTGTCGTCGCGGAATCGACGCCCTCCCCCAGCGCCAGGGCGACCAGCGCGTCCATGGTCAGCAGACCACCGCGCTCGGCGGCCCGCTCGAACTCGTCCTGACCCAGCACCTCGCGCACTCGCCGCACGTAGTCCTCGTGCATCTCGACCATGCCTGCCGAGCCGTGCAGCAGTGTGCCGAAGTCCGCCGCCCGAGCCTCGCAGGCTCCGAGCAGGACCGCGGCCTTCGCGGCATCCCCGGTCTCGAGCGCGGCCCACGCGAGCAGCTCGACGGCCCAGGTGATGCCCTGACCGTTGTTGATGTCCCGCTTGCGCTCCAGGCCGTCGGTGAGCACGACCACGGCATCGGGGACCTGCCCCTCGAGCAAGCGGACCAGGCCGAGGACGACGAGCGCCCACGAGTGGAGGAGCTCCTCGCCGTGGGCCCGGCACATCGCCCTGGCCTCTTCGAGCACGTCGACCGCACGGGCGTGGTCGCCCGCGAAGATGTAGCACAACCCGAGGTTGATCAGCGCCTCGGCGAGGAACCCGTTGTTGCCCTGCAGCTGCCGCTCGGCCTCCACCGCCGCCTCCACGCGGGCGATGGCCTCGTTGGTCTGTCCGTCGAACAGCTCGGCGAGCCCGAGGGCGCTCGCCGCGTGAGCCGCGGCCGCGTCGTCCACCCCGTCCGCCGCCTGCTGGGCCTCCTGGAGGAGCTCACGAGCCGTGGGGATGTCGCCGTTGACGGCGGTCAGGAAGCCGTGGACCCACAGTGCCGAGGCGCGTCCTGGAGTCGTCCGGTCGGTCTTGGTGAGCAGTCGGCCCAGCCAGTGCCGGCCCTCCCCCGGCAATCCGGCGCCGATCCACAGCGGGTACAGCGCGGTCGCCATCCGAAGCCCGGCGGTCACTCCCTCGGCATGCTCCAGGGACCACTCGAGCGCAGCTCGCACGTTCGGCTGGTTCTCCATCAGCTGGGTGAGCAGCGCCGACTGGGTCGGACCGAACCAGTCCCGGCTCACCTCCTCCGCCAGGCCCACGAAGTGCGTCAGGTGCCGGTCGCGGATCCGGCGTTCCTCTCCGGACGCGGTCAGCTGCTCGGCACCGAACTGGCGCACCGCCTCCAGCATCCGATAGCTCGAGCCGGAGAACTCCACGACCGACTTGTCCACGAGCTCGACGAGAGCCGTTGCCACCGACTCACGCGGCAGGTCATCAGCGGCACACACGTCCTGGATCGACGCGAGGGCCGTCCCACCTCGGAACACCGAGAGACTGGACCACAGCGACCGGGCCGCCGGCGAGCACAGCTCCTGGCTGTAGGCCAGGCTCGCCCGCACCGAGAGGTGCCGGTCCGGGACAGTGCGCGCGGAGGCCGGCGGTGCGGACAGGGGGTTCGCAGCATGCTCCAGCAGCGTCTCCACCGAGAGCGCGCGCGTGCCCGCAGCCGCCAGCTCGATCGCCAGGGGTAGCCCGTCGAGCCGCTGGCACAGCTCGACCACCGCACGCTCGTCGACGCGACCCGCCGAGAAGTCGTGGCTGACCATGGACGCGCGTTCCATGAACAGGGCGATCCCGTCGTAGGCCACAGCGGCGCCGCTGTCGAGCACCGCGCCTGGTAGTGGCAGCGCGAGCGGCGGAACGGAGTAGAGCACCTCCCCCTCGACGCGCAGGCCGGCGCGGCTGGTGGCGAGCACGATGAGCTGGGGGCACCCGCGGAGCAACGCGGTGACGAGCTGAGCAGTGGAGTCGACGAGGTGCTCGCAGTTGTCGAGCACGAGCAGCAGCCGCCGGTCGCCCACCAGGTCGACCAGCGACGTCACGTCGGCACCGGACGTCCGGACGGCGCCGAGCTGGAACAGCACCGACGGGGCGATGAGGTCCGGCTGTGACAGCTCGGCGAGCGGCACCACGAACACACCGTCCGGGAACGCACTGCGCACGCTCCGCGCGACGTGACGTGCCAGCCGGGTCTTTCCCACGCCGCCAGGACCCGTCAACGTGACCAGCCGCGACCGGCCGAGCAGTCGCTTGACCTCTGCCCGCTCGACCGTGCGCCCCACCAGGCTGGTCACCTCTGCAGGCAGCGCATCCGTGGCTCGGGAGACCTTGGGCACCTTTCAGCTTCCGTGTCGGACGGCCCACCCCCGGACGTGGCCGCCGTCGACGCCACGCCGCGGTGACCGCCGTCACATGCGTAGCCGAACTCGGTAATTCTACGCATGCGTCACGAGCCCTCCCGGCTCAGTGTGGGTCGTCACATCGAGGATCGCCGGGGGATGCCGCCATGGGTTGTCGAGCACGACGCACCACTCAGACCGGTCGCCGCGCAATGGCGAGGGACCACGTCCGTACGCCGGACCACCGCCGCACCCCCGACTGCACGGTACGGAACCCTGGCGGCAACCGGGGCCACACAGCGCCAGGTCTCGACCTCGACGGGACTGCCGCGTTGGTCGCCCGCGTCGCCGCGATGATCCCGCCGCCCGGCGAGGCACTGTGCGCGGACGACGCGTCCTGGCAGGCGTTCTCGGGGCTCGTGGGAGAAGCGGCCGGCCTGGTGGTGAGCGCGGTCGGCGACACCGGAGCGCCGGTGCTGCGCGCGCTGATGACCTCGCCGCTGGGGGACGACCCGGTGCCCCGCCTGCTGCTGGAACGCGCCCTGGGCAGCCTGCCGGGCCACGACCACCGCCGGTGACAAGGGCCGTCGTCGACCCGGCCGTTGCTCTTGTGGTGTTCGCACTCATGTACCACTATGCCGAAGTGCAGGTCGCAGCCTGCTTAAAACACTATTGGGAGCCGTGATGACCGACACCGCCACCGAGCTCGAGAAGCTGCACGCCGCGTACCGGCGCGACTACGACCCGTACGCCGAACTGCCCATCGAGGAGCACCTGGCCGAGCTAGCCGACCGGCGCGAGGACAAGCCGGTGAGCTACTCGGCCCGCGGCAACGGGTGCTGGGTCCTGACGCGGTACGACGACATCTCCGACGTGCTCCGGCGCAACAACCGCGGTGTGGTCAGCTTCCCGAACGAGCCGGACGGGATCAACCGGGGCGGAACCCGGGACAAGATGATCCCGATCGAGCTCGACGGGCCCCTGCACAGGGAGTACCGGCAGGTGCTCGACCCCCAGTTCGCTCCCAAGAAGGTGATGGCGCTCGAGGACCGGCTGCGCGAGCACTGCAACCGCCTCATCGACGGCTTCATCGAGGACGGCAGAGTCGACTTCGGCAACCACTTCGCCCTCCCGTTCCCCGGAGCGACCGTGCTCGCGATCATGGGGTGGCCCGAGGAGGACCTCGAGCGGATGAACCACTGGGCCGACGTGATCATGCACGGTGTGCCGGGCGCCTCCGAGGAGGACGACCTGGCCGCCCGCGGCGGTGCGCATCAGGCGTTCTCGGCGTACATGGACGAGAAGATCCCGCAGTGGCGCGCCGCCCCCCGTGGCGACGACGTGATGTCGGTGATGCTGGATGCCGAGATCGACGGCGCACCGATGACCGACAACCAGCTCTTCGACTTCTCCCTGCTGATGATGCTGGCCGGCCTCGACACGGTGCAGAGCGTGCTGGCGCGCAGCGCGGTCTACTTCGCCGGGCACCCCGACCAGTGGGACCGGATGTTCGAGGACACCGCCCAGCTCGACTCGGCCATCGAGGAGCTGCTGCGGGTCTTCACGCCGCCGGTCCCGACCCGGACCGTCACCGACGACTTCGTGGAGATCGACGGGATCCAGATCCCTCGCGACGAGCGCATCCACGCTCCTCTCAGCGCCGGCAACCGGGACCCGAAGTACTACCCCGACCCGGACGAGGTCGTGTTCGACCGCGCGCCCAAGCCCCACCTCGCGTTCGGCGTCGGTCCTCACCGCTGCGTCGGGCTGCACCTCGCTCGGCTCGAGCTGAAGATCGCCTACGAGGAGCTGCACCGACGGATCCCCCGCTTCGAGCTCGACCCGGAGGCACCGCCGCCGCACGAGCACCTGGGCCAGGCGTGGGGCGTCACCAACGTCCACCTCCGGTTCGAGCCCGGGCCGCGAGAGCTCACCCACTGAGCCGACGAGTGAGCATCCTTGTGTTGGTGTTACTATGATTTGACACAATAAGATCATTAGAATGCACCAAGGAGCTCCCGTGTCGGAGACGCAGTCCACCACGGCCGCCCCGTCGTCCGAGTCGGCCGACGTCATCGTCCTCGACGCCATCGTCATCGGCGCCGGCATCAGCGGCATCTACCAGCTGTACAAGCTGCGCGAGGCCGGCCTCGACGTGCAGATGGTGGAGGCCGGCTCCGGTGCGGGCGGTGTCTGGTTCTGGAACCGCTACCCCGGCGCCCGCTTCGACTCCGAGAGCTACGCCTACGGCTACTTCTTCTCCAAGGAGTTGCTCGAGGAGTGGGACTGGAGCGAGGAGTACGCCGGCCAGCCCGAGACCGAGCGCTACCTCAACCACGCGATCGACCGCTTCGACCTGCGGTCGCTGATCAACTTCGACGAGCGGGTGACCTCGGCCCACTGGGACGCCGACGACCGCCGCTGGACCGTCACCTCCGCATCGGGCCGGGTCTGGCGACCACAGCACCTGGTCACCGCGCTCGGCATCCTGTCCGCGCCGGCGTTCCCGAGCGCTCCCGGGCTCGAGGACTTCCGGGGCACCTGGGCGCACACCGGGCTGTGGCCCGCCGAGGGGGTCGACCTCGCCGGCAAGAAGGTCGCCGTGGTCGGCACCGGGTCGAGCGGCGTGCAGATCATCCCGTTCGTGGCCGAGGAGGCCGAGCAGCTCGTCGTCTTCCAGCGCAGCCCGAATTGGTGCACGCCCATCAACAACTTCGCGATCACCCCGGAGCGGATGCAGGACATCCGGCAGCGCATCGACGAGATATGGGAGGCGACGCAGCTCTCGCCCTCCGGCTCCATGCACCGCCCGATGACCGAGTCCTCCCTCGACATGGACCCGGACGAGCGCCGCAAGCAGTTCGACCGCCTCTACGACTCCCCCGGCCTGATCATGGCGCTGGGCAACTTCCGCGACGTGGCGATCGACAAGCGGGCCAACGACAACGTGACGGCGTACATCGCCGAGCGGATCCGCGCCCGGATCGACGACCCCGAGGTCGCCGAGCGGCTGATCCCGAAGGACCACGGCTTCGGCCAGAAGCGGCCGCCGCTCGAGAACGGCTACTACGAGGTCTTCAACCAGCCGCACGTCTCGCTGGTGTCGACCGCCGACGAGCCGATCGTGCGCTACACCGAGACCGGCATCGAGACCACGCACGGCCACTACGAGGTGGACGTCATCATCTTCGCCACCGGGTTCGAGGCGGTCGTCGGCTCCTACAACCGGATCGACATCCGGGGCGTCGACGGGCGCGCCCTGGTCGACCACTGGGAGGCCGGGCCACGGACCTACCTCGGGCTCCAGGTCGCCGGCTTCCCCAACCTGTTCCTCGTCGGCGGGCCACAGGGCACCGCCGGCAACATCCCGCGGGCCACCGACTTCCAGGCCAACTGGGTCACCGATGTGGTCACCCACGCGCGCGAGCACGGCTACCGGACCGTCCAACCGACCGACGCCGCCGAGGACGCCTGGATCGACCACGTGAACAGCGGGATCGTCGGCACGATGCAGGAGACGGCCGAGTCCTGGGCCTTCGGCTCCAACGTGCCCGGTCGCAAGCGGGCGTTCCTGCTGTACGCCGGCGGGCTGCCGCAGTACCGCGAACGGATCATCGCGGCGACCGAGCAGGGCTACGAGGGGTTCGAGTTCGGGGCGTGACCGCTCCGTCGATAGCTAATGATGCATTGACGATGCTGCAATGGTTTCTCTATGGTGTTATAGCCATATAGCGAGAGCAGTGACCGGGTCCGCCGGTCCACGAGAGAGGCACAGATGAGCACGAGAGCGGCAATCCTGTGGGGCGTGGGCGAGAAGTGGACCGTGGAGGACGTCGAGCTCGCGGACCCCGGCCCCGGGCAGGTGAGGGTGAAGATCCACGCCACCGGCCTGTGCCACTCCGACGACCACGCGGTGACCGGTGACATGCCCACCCCGCTCCCGCTCGTGGGCGGCCACGAGGGCGCCGGCGTCGTCGAGGCCGTCGGTGACGGCGTCACCCGCGTGGCGCCGGGCGACCACGTGATCCTGATCTTCCAGCCGCCGTGCGGCTACTGCCGCAACTGTGCCCGTGGCCGCTCGAACCTCTGCATGAACGCCTCGCTGCAGGACTACGGCAGCACGAAGCCCTTCACCGCACGCGGCCAGGAGATCGCCGCGACCGGTGACCTCGGCACGTTCGCCGACGTCACCGTCGTGTCGGAGCGCTGCATGGTGAAGATGGACAAGGACATCCCCTTCGATGTCGCGTCGCTCCTCGGCTGCGCGGTCACGACCGGCTGGGGTGCCGCCGTCTACCTCGCCGAGATCGAGCCCGGCGACAACGTCGTCGTCATCGGCAGCGGCGGCGTCGGCATCAACTCGGTCCAGGGCGCCAAGAACGCCGGCGCGAACCTGATCATCGCCGTCGACACCGTCGAGCTGAAGCGCCAGAAGGCGCTCGAGTTCGGCGCCACACACGCGGTCGGCTCCCTCGAGGAGGCCTCGGCCCTGCTCGCCGAGCAGGCACCGGGCCGGATGGCCGACGCGGCGATCCTCTCCGTCGGCGTCGGCGACAGCGCCATGCTGGGCAAGATCATCGATCTCACCGGCCCGGCCGGCATCACTGTCGTCACGTCCGTGTCGCCGTTCGCCTCGACCTCGGTCGAGATGAACCTCGCGATGTTCACCCTGACCCAGAAGACGCTCCGCGGGAACGTCTACGGCGGCGTCCAGGTCCACAAGGACATCCCGCTGCTGCTCGACCTCTACCGCCAGGGCCACCTGAAGCTGGACGAGCTGATCACGCAGCGCTACACCCTCGACCAGATCAACGAGGGATACGCCGACATGCACGCCGGCAAGAACATCCGTGGGGTCATCACCTTCGACAGCTGATCTCAGCCCCACGGCCTCGAGGCCGCGCTCTCCTGATTCTCGGAGGGGCGCGGTCTCGTTGTCTGTCTCAGACCCGAGCGGCGCCGAGCTCGCTCGTGAGCCGCTGGAGGTAGACACCCATGCTCTTGGCCATGCCGAGCAGCAGTACGCCGACCAGGACGCCGT
Organism: uncultured Actinomycetota bacterium; assembly: GCA_963825455.1. GTDB lineage: Bacteria > Actinomycetota > Actinomycetes > Propionibacteriales > Nocardioidaceae > Nocardioides. Next base: position 244,337 of record CAWGTG010000014.1, on the reverse strand, counting down.
CGCGCCGGTAGCCGATCGCCGCCTCGGTGGCCAGGTCGCCCTCGAGCACCTCGACCTCGTCGCCGATCCCCGGCTGGCCCAGCGCCCGCAGGCTGACCGACGCCTGGTCGGACCAGAACGTCGGGATGGTCCCGAACGGCTCGAGCTGGGGGTCGCCCGTCAGGTCGCCCACCAGGGTGCGCGCGGCGTACGCGCTCGTGTCGACCGCGACCTGCCAGTGCTCGATCCGGCGCGGCACGGCGTCGTACAGCGCGTTGGGGAACCGCGCGACGTCACCCACGGCCACTGTTCCCGGCACCCCGCCGAGCCGCAGCTGGGCATCGGTCACGACGCCGTCCGCGAGGTCGAGGTCGTTGCCGGCGAGCCACGCGGTGCTGGGGGTCGAGCCGATCGCCTCGACCACCACCTCTGCGGCCAACCGGGTCCCGTCGGAGAGGCAGACACTGCCCTCGTCGACCGACTGCACCCCGGTCCCGAGGTGGAAGTCCACGCCCGCCGCCGCATGACGCCGCTGCAGCTCGGCCCCGACCATCGGACCCAGCGGGACCTGCATCGGGACCGCGTCGATCGCCACCACCGAGACGGTGCAGCCGCGCTTCAGTGCGGTCGCCGCCACCTCGCAGCCGATGAAGCCGGCGCCGATCACGACGACGCGCGTGCCGGGGAGGAGCCGGGCATTGAGCGCGACCGAGTCGTCCAGCGTCCGCAGTACGGCGCGGGGGCCGCCGACCGAGTCCGGGAGCCGCCGGGGCCGGACGCCCGTAGCGGCGACCAGCCCGTCCCAGCCGAGCTCGGCGCCGTCGTCGAGCAGCGCGACCCGGCGGGTCAGGTCCGCCGACACGACCGAGCGTCCCAGCAGCCACTGCGTCTCGTGCTCGGAGTCGCGCCGGCGCAGCTCGACGTTGCTGTGGTCGCCGCCCTCCAGCAGGAGCTTCTTCGACAGAGGCGGCCGGGTGTAGGGCAGGTGCGCCTCGTCGCCGACGATGGTGATGCGGTCGGTCCAGCCGTGCCGCCGCAGCGCCTCGGCGGTGCGCAGACCGGCCAGGCCGCCACCGGTGACCAGGATGCCGCCGACCACGTCAGTTCCTGGCCCGGGAGACGAGCTGCCCGACGATGACGTTGCGCTGGATCTCGTTGGTGCCCTCGCCCACGATCATCAGGGGGGCGTCGCGGAAGTAACGCTCGACGTCGTACTCGGTGGAGTAGCCGTAGCCGCCGTGGACCCGCACGGCATCGAGGGCGACCTTCATCGCGGTCTCGGACGCGAAGAGCTTCGCCATCCCGGCCTCCATGTCCACCCGCCTGCCCGCGTCGAACTCGCGGGCGGCGAAGAGGGTGAGCTGGCGGGCCGCCTCCAGCTGCGTGACCATGTCGGCGAGCAGGTTGCCGACCGACTGGTGCCGCCAGATCGGCTTGCCGAAGGACTCGCGGGTCTGCGAGTAGGCCAGGGCGTCCTCGAACGCCGCGCGACCGACGCCGAGCGCCCGAGCGGCCACCTGGAGCCGTCCCGTCTCGAGCCCCTTCATCATCTGGGAGAACCCCTGCCCGGGCGTACCGCCGAGCACGCTGGTGAGCGGGGCCCGGTAGTCGTCGAAGACGATCTCGCAGCTCTCCACGCCCTTGTAGCCCAGCTTGGGCAGGTCTCGGGACACCGTCATGCCGTCGCCGTGCTCGACCAGCAGCACCGATATGCCTCGCGACGCCGGCTGGGCGTCGGGGTCGGTCTTGACGAGCAGTGCGGTGAGGCCGGCTCGCCGAGCGTTGCTGATCCAGGTCTTGGCGCCGTTGACGCGGTACTCGCCCTCGACCTCCTTCGCCGAGGTCCGGATGCGCTGCAGGTCGGAGCCGCCCTGTGGCTCGGTGAGCGCCATGGTGGCGCGCACCTCGCCGGTCGCGAGCCGCGGCAGCCAGGTGTCCTTCTGCTCCTGCGTGCCGAACTGGTTGACGAGCTTGACCACGACCGTGTGGCCGCCCATGGCGCCCGCGAGGCTCATCCAGCCACGGGCCAGCTCCTCGGTCACCAGCACGTAGCACTGCATGCTCACCGCGATGCCGCCGTACTCCTCGGGCACGGCGAGGCCGTAGATCCCCAGCTCCTTCATCTGCTCGATGAGCGCCTCGGGATACACGTTGCCGCGCTCCAGCTCCTGCACGACCGGCTTGACCTGCTTGTCGACGAACTCCGCCACGGTCGTGACGACGGTGCGCTCGTCGGCGTCGAGTGCGTCCAGGTGGCCCATCGGTTCTCCTCGGAGGGTGTGCTTGGTCGTGGCGTCAGACGACGCCGTCGGAGTGCAGCCGCGCGATCTCGGTCGGCTCGAGGCCGAGCTCGGCGAGCAGCGCGTCGGTGTGCTGGCCCAGGTCAGGGACATCGCCCATCACCGGGTCGACCCCGGCGAGGCCGATCGGCGGGAGCAGTGCCTCGAACACTCCACCGGGCGCCGCGACCTCGCGCCATCGGCCGCGCTCGCGGAGCACCGGGTGCTCCAGGAAGTCGGTCACGTCGTTGATCGGGGCGTTGGCGATCCGTAGCCGGTCGAACAGCTCGATGACCTCGGCGCTGGTCCGTCCGGCGTACGCCGCGGCGATCAGCTCGTCGAGCTCGGAGCGATGAGCGACCCGGGACGCGCTGGTCCGGAACCGGTCGTCGTCGGCGACCGAGGGGTCCTCGAGGAAGTCGGCGCAGAAGGTCTTCCACTCCACGTCGTTCTGGATCGAGAACAGGACCTCACGCCCGTCGGAGGCCGGATAGGCGCCGTACGGCGCGATCGTCGCGTGGTGGGTGCCGATCCGCGGCGGCTGGGTGCCGGTGAACGCGGTGTAGTAGGCCGGCTGGCTCATCCACTCCGCCAGCGCGTCGAAGAGCGACACCTCGACGGGTCTCGCGACACCGGTGGTGGCCCGGCTGAGCAGGGCAGCGAGCACCCCGCTGAAGGCGTACATGCCACCGGCGATGTCGGCGACCGAGATGCCGACGCGGGCGCCGGACTCCTTGCCGCCGGTGATGGAGACCAGGCCGGTCTGGCACTGGATGAGCAGGTCGTAGGCCTTGCGCTGCGACCACGACCCGCTGCTGCCGTAGCCGTTGACCGCGCAGCTCACCAGGCGTGGGTTCAGCTCGGACAGCGCGTCCACGCCGAAGCCCAACCGGTCGACCGCCCCGGGACCGAGGTTGTGGACGAAGACGTCGGCCCGCTGCAGCAGGGAGGTCAGGACGCCTCGGCCGGCCTCGGCCTTCACGTCGAGCGTGAGCGACTCCTTGCCGCGGTTGAGCCAGACGAAGTAGCTGGAGAGCCCGTGCACGGAGTGGTCGTAGCCCCGCGCGAAGTCACCGCTCCCCGGGCGCTCGATCTTGATCACCCGGGCGCCGAGGTCGGCCAGCTGCCGGGTCGCGAACGGCGCGGCCACCGCCTGCTCGAGGCTGACCACGAGCAGCCCCTCCAGCGGGCGTGCGGGTGCGGTCGTCGGCATGGCACCAGCCTACGGCCAATGATGTTCCTTGTCGTGTGTGACTGGTCACGACTATGGTGCTGCTGTAATGTTCACGCTCGATGACCGAGCCGCGCACATGACCAGCCGACGGCCCGAGCGCTCCACGTTCCTGGTCCTCGCGCTCGTCGTCGTCGCCGTCAACCTCCCCCAGTCGGTCGTCGTGCCCGTGCTGCCCCGCATCCAGGAGGAGTACGGCGCGGACCAGGTCACCGCGACCTGGCTGATCACCGGCTTCCTCCTCTCCTCGGGCGTCGCCACCCCGCTCCTCGGCCGGCTCGGCGACACCTATGGCCAGCGCCGGATCCTGTCGGTGGCACTGCTCGTGCTCGCCGTCGGCTGCGCGGGAGCCGCGCTGGCGCCGTCGATCGGCTGGGTGATCGCCATGCGGTTCATCCAGGGGATCAGCGGCGGTGCCGTCCCGGTCGCGTTCGCCGCGCTGCGTGACGTGCTGCCCCCGGAGCGGCTCAACTACGGGGTGGCGATCCTGGCCACGGTCGGCTCGATCGCGTTCTCGTTCGGGATCGTCGGGGCCGGCCCGCTGCTCGGCGCCTTCGGCCGCTCCGCGATCTTCGTGCTGCCCTGCGTCGTCTCGCTCATCGCCCTGCTCGGTGTGCTCGCGGTAGTGCCCGCGTCACAGAAGCGCACCGGCGCCGGCCGGTTCGGCGTGCTCCCGGTGACTCTGTTCTCGGGCGCCCTGGTCTGCGTGCTGCTCGCGATCAGCCAGAGCACGCGGCACGGCTGGACGTCGCCGACGGTCCTGGGGCTCTGCGGCGGGACGATCGTCCTGGGGGTCGCGTGGGCGGACCGGGAGGGCCGCGCCGACGTGCCGTTCATCGACCTGGCCATGCTGCGGGTCCGCGGGATGTGGACGGCCAACCTCGTGGCGTTCGTCGCGGGAGTGGGGCTGTTCGGCTGCGCGGCGGCACTGCCGCAGCTGCTGCAGACGCCGGCCGCCAGCGGGTACGGCGTCGGGGCCGGGCTCGACGAGGTCGGGCTGCTCATGGCGCCGATCGCCTTGGCGGCGTTCGCCACCAGCCTGTGCACCGGGCTCCTCTACCGCGCCTTCTCCGACCGCGCCCTGCTCGTCGCGGGCGCGGTGATCAGCGGCCTGTCCTTCGTCGGCATAGCGTTCTGGCACGACGAGAGGTGGGGCATCGTCGGCTGGTGCGTCCTCCAGGGCGTGGGCAACGGGCTGATCCTGTCGACGGTGGCCAGCGTCGTGGTGTCGTCGGTGCCGGCGTTCCAGACCGGGGTCGCGAACGGCATGAACACCAACTTCCGCACCCTGGGCGGCTCCCTCGGGGCCGCTGTGGTCGCGGCGATCCTCACCACCCAGACGCTCGGCGGCGTGATCCCCGAGTCCGGGTTCGTCGCGGTGTTCCTGATGATGGCCGGCGCGATGGCGGTCGCCGCCTGCGCAGCGGTCCTCATCCCTCGCACGGGCGGGGCGAGGACGCGCGACGTCGACGCGCTGGTCCCGGACGGCGGGCTCACCGGCCCCACCGCGGTCGGCCCCGGCCCGACCTGAAGCTGCCCCGCATGACAAAGCGACGGTTCGACTCAAGGAGAAGCATGGACAAGATCGACATCCTCTGGGCCCGCGAGCAGATCAAGGAGACGAAGGCCAAGTACTTCCGTTACACCGACCTGCGCCAGACGGAGGACTTCCTGGCCCAGTTCACCGACGACCTCGTCTGGACCTGGCTGGCCGAGGACAACAAGACCGCCCTCGCGCAGTTCAACTCGCTCCAGGAGTTCGCCGACTACCTCGAGTCCATCAAGGAGAAGCGGCTGGCGGGCTTCTCGGTGCACCACGGACACACGGTCGAGATCGACGTCATCGACGAGGACCACGCCACGGCGATCTGGTCGATGCAGGACTACCTGCGGGTGCCCGGCGACAAGAACTTCATGGGCTACGGGCACTACCACGAGGAGTACCGGCGGGTCGGTGAGCGGTGGTTGATCAGCAAGTGCACCCTCACCCGGTTGCACGTCGACACGCTCGAGGGCGAGAACGCCCTCGGGACGTGAGCCGGGAAGGAAGCGTCGGCCCGGCGGGAGCGTCAGCTGCGGGTGGTGCTGTCCTGGTCCTGGATGCTCCCGCGCAGCTCGTCGAGCTTGGCCCGCGCCAGGTGCAGCCTGCGGGCGTAGTCGTCCCGCTCCTCGGCGATCCGCTCGTTGTCGGCACGCATCTCGTCGAGCACCCCGGCGCTGCGGGCGCCGGTCAGCTCCCGGAGCAGCGAACGCGCCAGGACGTCGTAGTCGACCGCCGGGCTCGCGGCCGGGGTCTCGACGGCCGGGGACTCAGGGACCGGCGCCCGGACGACCTGCTCCTCGGCCACCGCGATCCGGTAGGTCCGCTTGCCGCGGATGTCACGGACCAGCTCGCCGTCCCGCTCCATCGCGGCGATGAGCTGGATGAAGGCCACCGCGGACCCCTCGTAGCCGATGGCCTCCTTGAGCTGCTTGGTGGCGAGGCCCTGGCGATCGGACAGCGGCCCGTGCGTGGCGAGGTGGCGTCGGATCCGGTTCCGTGCGGTCCTGTCGCGGGCCATGCCTACGCCTCCTCCGTGGGGAGGCGGCCCAATGATGGAGATCTACGACTCGCCTCGCTGTCCGTGCCGTGTGAGCATAGTAGTCGAACACCATTGACGAGAGCGAGACCCGCATGACCGGCTCCCCCAGCGACGAACCGTCCGCGCAGGGCCTCGTGCACGGCCTGCGCTGGGGCATCAAGGGCTCGTTCGTCGACTACGTCCGCCGGATGCCCGACGGCCGCGGGTCGGTGGGCAACGGTGCCCACCCGGTCGGCACCGGTGACCTCTTCTACGAGTACGACGAGGAGGCGAGCAGTGAGGCGTCCGGCCCGGACCTCCAGGTCTGGGCGTTCAAGGGCGACGTCCGGTTCTCCGGCCACTACGGGATGCTCTTCGTGCGCGTGGCGCGGCCCCGCCTCGAACTGCGCGGCACGGCGGCGGTCCTCACCATCGAGGACCCACAGGCCCGCGAGGACGCGCCGCGGGTCCCGCTGGTCACCGCGACCATGCAGCGCGTCGCGTCCCGCGACGGGACCCAGGTCTGGGGCAGCGACGACGTGGCCCTCACCGCCGAGGGCGTGGCGCTCTTCAACGACGTGTACGCCGAGGGCGAGCCGTTCGAGCCCCTGGTCGTGCAGCTCCCGGCCTGAGCCGGTCAGTCCTCGAAGGCGGCCCGCAGCCGCTCGTGGCGGGCGTCCAACAGCGGCAGCACCACCGGGTCGGTGAACACCACCTCCCGTCCGGCGAGGACGCCCGCCAGCGCGAGACCGGCCACCGTCTCCGGCGTCATCGCCGGTGCCAGTCCGTAGTCCGCGTACGCCGCGTCGGGTGGGTCCTCCCGGGTGCGGGCGTACTGGTCCGGCCGCACCTCCTCCGACCGCGCGATCTCGGTGCTGACCGCCGACGGGTTGAGCAGGGTGAGGCCCACGTTCGACCCTGCCAGCTCCATCCGCAGCGACTCCACGAGCCCGACCACGCCGTACTTCGCTGCCGAGTACAGCGGGCTGTGCCGGCTGGGCAGGTAGCCGTTCATGGACGCGGTGGTCAGGACGTGGGCGTCCCGACCTGACGTGAGCATGCCGGGCAGGAACTCCTCGATCCCGTGGATGACACCCCACAGGTTGACGCCGAGCACCCACTCCCAGTCCTCGTGGGTCGCCGTCGCGGCATGCCGCGGTGTGAACACGCCGGCGTTCAGGCACAGGACCTGGACGCCGTCGCACCAGGCCGAGACGACGCGACCGAGCTCGGCCACGGACTCCCGGGACGACACGTCGCATTCGACGGCGACCGCGCGGCCACCTCCGGCCGAGATCTGCTCGGCGACGGCCGCGGCGTCCGCTCCGCGGATGTCCGTCACGACCACGTCGCTGCCCGCGACACCGAGCGCCAGCGCGAGGGCCCGGCCGATCCCGTGGGCCGAGCCAGTCACCACCGCGGTGGTGCCGGCGAAGCCGGTCAGCCCCATGTCGTCACCTCTCGAAGCGCGCTATGGTGCGGAGACATGCTTTGAATAAGACAATTGGAAGGTAGCAACAAGTTATGGGACGTGTCAGCGGCAAGGTGGCGTTCATCACCGGGGCGGCCCGCGGGCAGGGCCGCAGCCACGCGGTCCGGCTGGCGGAGGAGGGCGCGGACATCATCGCGATCGACCTCTGCGAGGACGTGCCCGAGATGGCCTACCCGGGCGGGACCGAGGAGGAGCTGGCCGAGACCGTCCAGCTGGTCGAGAAGACCGGGCAGCGGATCGTCGCGAGCAAGGCGGACGTGAGGGACCTCGACGCCCTCAAGGACGCCGTCGACGCCGGGGTGGCCGAGCTCGGCCGGCTCGACGTCGTGGTCGCGAACGCCGGCGTGCTCACGGCCGTCGGGCCGTTCGACGAGATGAGCGAGGCGGCGTTCACCGACCTGATCGACATCAACCTCAACGGCGTGTGGCGGACCGCGAAGGTCGCCATGCCGCACCTCCGCTCCAGCGGAGCCGGCGGCTCGATCATCCTCACCAGCTCCAGCGCGGGCATCCGGGCCTCGCGGCAGACCGCCCACTACGTCGCCAGCAAGCACGGGGTGGTGGGACTGATGAAGGCGATGGCCCTCGAGCTCGGCCCGGAGCTGATCCGGGTCAACAGCGTCCACCCGACCCAGGTCGACACCCCGATGATCCACAACGAGTTCATGTACCGCCGGGCCCGTCCCGACCTCGACGAGCCGGGTCGCGACGACCTGGCCGCCGCGTCGCTCTCCCGCATGGCGATGCCGATCCCGTGGGTCGACCCGGTCGAGATCTCGCACGCCGTCGTCTTCCTGGCGTCGGACGAGTCGCGCTACGTGACCGGGCTGGCGATGACGGTCGATGCGGGCATCAGCATCGCCTGAGCGGATGCGCCCAATGATGTTTCTTTGTTATGCTCCAACCCTATTAGTCGTCACGTCCAGGAGCAGCACATGACCCAGCCCGCGACCGAGCAGGACCGCTTCGACCGGGCCGTGGTCATCGGCGGCAGCATCGCCGGGACCCTGGCGGCCGCGGCGATCGCGCCGTACTTCGCCGAGGTCCTGCTTCTCGACAAGGACGAGCTTCCCGACGCCGCGGTCTTCCGGCGCGGCGTGCCGCAGGGTGCGCACTTCCACGCCCTGCTGGCGGCCGGGCGCAAGGCGATGGACGACCTGCTGCCCGGCTTCTCCGAGCACGCCTTCGAGATGGGCGCCGCCCGGCTCGACTCCGCGAACGACGTGATGCGGCTCGACCGCGTGGGTTGGTCGCCCCGCTTCGAGTCGCCACTGGAGTTCCTCATGGCCAGCCGGCCGCTGATCGAGAAGGCGCTGCGCGACAAGGCGCAGGTCGTGCCGGGCATCCGCTACGAGTCGAGCACCGAGGTGACCGGCCTGCTCAGCACCCACGGACGGGTCACCGGCGTCCGCACCAAGGACGGCAGCGAGCTCGGAGCCGACCTGGTGGTCGATGCCAGCGGTCGCTTCTCGCGGGCGCCGGACTGGCTGGCCGGCCTCGGTCACGCCGCCCCAGGGGAGGAGATCGTCAACGCGCACTGGGGCTACTCCTCCACCTTCCTGAGGGTGCCGGAGGACTGGGACCCGGGCTTCCAGGCCCTCGCGGTGACGCCGTTCGGCGACGGCGCGCTCACCCCCGAGTCGGCCTCGCGAGCCATGGCGATGTGGGTGGTCGAGGGCGAACGGCGATGGATCCTCACGGTCCAGGGCGCGGCGGGTGACCACCCGCCGCGCACCGAGGAGAAGCTGCGCGAGTTCGTCTCGTCCATCGGCGTGCCCGAGCTCGACAAGGCGCTCGCCGACGTCGAGTTCCCGGAGAAGATAGCCATGTGGCGCGACACCCGCAGCCGGCTGCGTGACTTCGCCGGGCAGCCCGACCGTCCCGACGGCTTCCTGGTCATCGGGGACGCCTGGATGGGCTTCAACCCGGTCTACGGCCAGGGCATGACGGCCGCCGCGCTGGAGGCGGCCGACCTGCGCACAGTCCTGGAGTCGCACCTGGCGGACCACCCCAGCGACCTGACCGGTCTGGCCGGCGCCTTCTACGAGAAGGCGGACGCGCTGATCAAGTACTGCTGGATGTCATCGAACACGCTCGACCACCGCATCCCGGGCGTCGAGTACACCGTCGACGGGGAGCCGAAGCAGGTCGACCCCAGCTCGTCGGACTTCTCCGACCGACTTGCGGCGTACATGGCCCAAGACCCCGACCGCTACATCCGCTACCGAGAGACCACCCAGCTGTTGCGCTCGCCGGAGTGGCTGGGCAGCGACGAGGTCGTGTCCGCGGTGAGGGAGAAGTGGGACGAGCTCGGCCAGGCGGTCGTCCCACGATGAACGGGGACCGCGAGTACAGCGAGGAGGTGCTCTCCGAGCTCTGGGAGCTCGGGACCGCCGTCCGCGCCCAGCGCAAGGCTCGACGCGTCAGCCCGGAGACGTTGGCGGCGCTGGCCGGCGTTCCGGTGGAGGTCATCCACTTCGTCGAGCGAGGCGAGCCGGCGATCAGCTGGGCTGACTACGTGGCGGTTCTCAGATCCCTGGCCGACCGACCTGCGCCGCTCGCCGACATGGCTCGCAATCCGATCCAGGACCGGAACTGATGACACCCATCATGCGCGTCCAGCGGCAGGCGAAGCGGACTCGACGAGAGTGGTACGTCACCGCCAAACAGGGCATGTATGCGCGCACGACGTCTGAGACTGTGTGGGTGCCGACGGCCGACGTCCACCTCAAGCGTCTCGGCGAAGCTACGACGGCCTGCGGCCTCTCAACGCTCAACTGGCAGGTCTTCTGGCTCGACGAGCCCAGCACCTGCGCTGGGCTATGCACCAACTGCGTGCGGTCCTCCGCGAGACCTGAAGCCGCGTACTGACTCCGAACGAGCCACAGGCTTCCATGGCAGTGGCTGACCTCGTGCCTCACCGCGGCTCACGCACGCCACAAGCGATCTCACTTCACCCCTGCGGGCCCGGAGCCACGAGCTGACACAGCCGAGATCGGCGCGTGTGACCCGCTCGGAGCGAAGCACCGCCAGCAGATACCTTGCATCCCCGGAGACGCTGCCGATCCATCGCAGTCAGAGTCGGCCACCTTGGGGCGGCACCACGCGTTGCTTCGCACGTGGTCGAAGCCCGCTCGGTCCTTCGCGCCGCCGGGCGACGCCATGGTCGTCTTGACCGCGGTCCGGTGGAATCCCACCTGCGCGGACGGGATCGAATGTTCAACCCGGAGGCGATACCCATCAGGAGCTACCGCTTCCGGCGCAACAAGATCCCCGACGCCTCGGTCCGCGCTGCCTGAACAAACCCAGAAAAGCCATGGAGAGCCCGTTGCGTGGAGACACGCACGGCGGTTCGGCGAGCGGCCTGGGGAACGGACCAGCAGCAATGCCGGCACCGCGCCCAGGCCGACTCTCCCGAAAGGGTCACAAACATCCCGCGCACGCCGGCCTGGCATCGTCCGCGCGAATGGGGCCGGAGCTGCCCCGGTCCCACAAAGGTCCCCATAAGCGACGTGAGTGATGACTATCCGATGTGATGGCCCATGACTGGCCCGAGCCTGGGAGCCGCTCGTCTGCGCAGGTCAGAGGGGCTTTTCGGGATCTGGAACTATCCGCAATGACCTCCCGTGACCTCGCGATCTCGTAAGCGAAGGTTTGCGGGTTCAGCTAAGGGCACTCAGCAATGAGAGCAATGAGATGTTGCTGTCCCGCCATCAGCGGCGAGTGCACGTCTTCGCCAGCACCTCGCGGGCGCTGTTGGATTGCAACCTGCAGAAGCCCGGTGGCCCCGGCGTTCTAGCTGAGCTAGCGCGAGCGACAGGTCCTTGCACTCCTCGGCCCGCACCTCGCCCACGATGATCCGGCTCGGCGGCGTCCGCAGCGCCTGCTTGGCAACTTCCGCGCAGCCGGACCTCGCCGGTGCCCTCAACCCTTGGGGCGGGTTCGTCTTCAGCGGCACCAAGTCGGATGCGGGAAGCGCAGCGCACACACCCAACAGCCCAAGAACTTCTGCACGTATTCGGCACAGACACTCGCGCAAAGCCAGTCCGGGCCAGCCACCACCGGGACAACGCTGAGGAGCCCAAGCCAGCGTTTTCGCTGGTCAGAGCACACTTCAGCGTGCTACCGGCCTGCGACATCGACCCGACGCTACCGCCCTGCCGAGGCGGTAGCGCCTGGCGCTGCAATCTCGTGCCCGTATCGGGACTCGACGCTGCTCTGACCTGCACTTATGCAGATCAGAGGTGGTACCCCCGACCGGATTCGAACCGGCGCTACCGCCTTGAGAGGACGTGCGCCTTCACCGACAAACGTGCAGGTCAGACGCTCGCAGGGGCGTCACAACACTGAACTTCTGCACGCTTTCTGCACATTGCGCGCGCATTTTTCGGGGAGTAACGGAGATCAGGGACCACCTCTCGTAGCGGGGACAGGATTTGAACCTGCGACCTCTGGACGCCATCAGCGCGATCGCGACGTCTACGGTCTCGGGCCGGAAGCTACCGATTCATTCGGTGTGGTGAGGGATTCGCCCTCGCTTCCAGGCGGATCGGCTTCGAGCGCGGCGCGGAGGAACTGCACGGACTCCTGGACGCCGTCGAGCTGTGACATCGAGGCGTCTTCGTGTTCGATGCTCAGGGCTCCTTCGAACCCGACGCCGCAAAGGGCTTGCATAAGGCTGCGCCAGTAACCGAGCCCGCCGTCGTGCCCGCGACCGAGGGTCACGTAGTTCCAGGCACGCTTCTCGATGGCGTCGAAAGGGTAGGTCTCGTAGCAGGTGTTGACGCGGGCCTCAGGCTCAATGCGGGTGTCTTTGGCGTGCACGTGATAGATCGCGTCGCCGAGTGCCTCTACCGCGGCACATGGGTCGGCGCCCATCCACATCAGGTGGCTGGGGTCCATATTGACCCCGACGGTGTCTCCGACCGCGGCGCGCAGGCGTTGGAAGGAGCGCACGTTGTAGACGAGCTGGTGGGGGTGAAGTTCGAGCGCGATCTTGGTGACACCGCATGTTTCGGCGAACGCCACGAGATCGAGCCAATACGGGATGGCGACCTCGTTCCACTGGTACTCGAGGATGTTGGTCACTTCGGGTGGCCAGCAGGTGGTGATCCAGTTGGGTGCCCGGTCACCAGGCGCGCCGGGGAGGCCGGACATCATGACGACGGTGTCGACCTCCATGTGGTTGGCGAGCCGGAACGTGTCACGCACGACCTGGGACTGGGCGTCGCCGGTGACAGGATGCAGGGGGTTGCCGTTGGCGTTGAGTGCCTCAAGCCGAAGTCCCCTGGCCTGGACCTCATTGACGAACGACCGGGCTGCAGCAGGCTCGTCGATGAGCTCGTCGAGCTGCAGGTGTGGCGCCGTTGACCAGTTGCCGGTTGCAACCTCGACGGTCTCGATGCCGAGCGCGGCGGTCGCGTCGAGCGCCTCGGGGAGGGGCATCGCCGACAGGCTGTCGGTCAGGAGGCCGATCTTCATTCGTCGATTCCTATGCTCACGCGTAGAGGGCGGGGGCGTCGCCGGGGGCGACAGGGACGCGGCGGCCATCTGCGGCGCGCATGGACTCGATGGCGGCTTCGGCGACAACTGCGGCGGTGTAGCCGTCCCAGGCCGAAGCCAGTCCGACCTGCCCGAGCGAGAGACCCTTGGTCACGGTCGCCAGCCAGGCCCGAAGCTCGCCGCTGTAGGCGGTGGAGTACTTCAGAGTGGAGTCAGGCGGGAACCGGCGCGACTCCTGACGGTTGTGGCGCTCGACGGTCCATCCTGTGTCGTTGAGTTCCGATGTGCCCGACTCGCAGACCATCTCGCAGCGCACTTCGTAGCCGTACTGAGCGCTGACGAACATCTCCAGGGTGATCAGTACGCCGCTCGCGGTCTCGAGGAGCATCAGCTGTGGATCCTGGCGGTGTGTGTTCCCAGAGGACCTTGCGGCGTGCCATGAGATCGAGGCGATGGGGCTGTTGAGGAGCCAGGGGATGAAGTCGAACTCGTGGACCGCCGAGGCGTTGACCGTGTGTTCGGATCCCCCGGGGTAGGCCGTCATGTTGCGGTGGACGCAGTGGACCATCAACGCGGGCCCGAACCGCTGTTGATCCAGGGTCGCCTTGAGTTCGAGGCATGCAGGGTCGAAGCGCCGCATGAAGCCGAGGCTCACCCGCGCGGCGTTCGACGATCCGGCGATCTGGTTCTCGAACTCGAGCACCTCGAGGCACTCCTTCGAGCTGGGCGCGAGCGGCTTCTCGCAGAGTACGGGCTTGCCGGCGCGCAGCGCCTCCAGGGTCAGCGGCGCGTGGAACGCGTCAGGGGCAGCGATGATGACCGCCTCGACCGAGGGCGAGTTGATCGCCTCCACGGGGTCCGATGTCGCCAGGGCGCCCTCGCTCGGGGCGCGGTCGATGACGTCTTGCGCCCGCCCCGCGTCCACGTCGGAGACGGCGGCGAGGTGCGCCCCTTTGAGTTCTCGTGCGATGCGCAGGGCGTGGTCGGCGCCCATCATGCCTGCGCCGATGACGGCAATGCCCAAGCTCATGCGTCGATCCTGTGGTGTGGTGTGTGGGCGGCGTTCAGCTGCTGCGCTGGAGCTCGTGTGTCAGATCGTCGAGCTCGGATCCGCCGGCCATCAGCCGAGTGAGGTCTGAAACAGTGATCTCCTGCTTCGCGTAGAACCCCAGCTGAGTGCCGCGCTTGAGAAGCAGGAAGTGGTCTCCCACGGGGTAGGCGTGGTGCGGGTTGTGCGTGATGAACACGACCCCGAGGCCCCGGTCGCGGGCGCGGGCGATGTACTTCAGCACGACACCGGCCTGCTTCACTCCGAGGGCGGAGGTCGGCTCGTCGAGGATCAGCACCTTCGCGCCGAAGTACACCGCTCGGGCGATCGCGACAGACTGTCGTTCACCTCCCGACAGGGTGCCAATCGTCTGGTCCACGTCGCGCAGGTCGATTCCCATCTTGGCGAGTTCCTCGCGGCATATGGAACGCATGCGGCGCACGTCGAGGAACTTGAAGGGGCCGAGTCTCTTCTTCAGCTCCGAGCCGAGGAAGAAGTTCCTCCAGATCGGCATCAGCGGTGCGACCGCCAAGCCCTGGAAGACCGTCGCGATCCCCCGGTCCAACGCTGCCCGCGGATTCTCGAACTCAATCGGCTCCCCGTCCAGGCGAAGGCTTCCCTCGGTGGGTTTGTGGGCCCCGGCCAGGATCTTGATGAAGGTGGACTTGCCGGCGCCGTTGTCCCCGAGGACGCAGAGAACATCACCCGCGTCCACGTGGGCGCTCACGTCGCGCAGGGCGACGATGGAGCCGTACCGTTTTCCAAGATTCTCGATTTCGAAGAGACGCGTCTTGATTGCATTCTCGGTCACTGGTTCAGTCCCAACGCTCGATTTCGCACGTACAGGTTGATCAGGACCGCACCAAGCAGCATCACGCCGAGGATGAGCTTGAGCCAGTTGCTGTCCCACCCGGCGAAGACGATTCCCTGGAAGGTCATGCCGTAAATCAGGGCACCGATGGCCGCGCCGATCACGGATCCATACCCGCCGGTGAGCATGCAGCCGCCAACGACCGCGCAGATGATGTAGACGAACTCCTGCCCGACACCGGTGGTGGCCTGCACGCTGGAGACGTCGAACAGCGACAGCATTCCTACCAGCCAGCCGAGACCGGCGGTTGTCATGAATAGGCCCGTCTTCACCCGCGCTACCGGGACACCGAGCTCGCGAGCGGCCTCTGGGGCGCCACCGGACGCGAAGATCCAATTGCCGGTCGCCATGCGCATCAGCACCAGGGTCGACACGACGATCACCCCGAGCCACCAGATCAGACTGACCTGCAGCTGGAGGCTGAACACCGAGAAGTCGGAGGCGAACACCTTCGCTGCGCTGTCCACGTGGGGCACCTGCCTCAGCCCGGACACCGTCACCGCGCCGGTCAGCACCTTCGTCAGGCCGAGGTTAAGCCCCTGGAGGGCGAAGAAGGTGGCCAGGGTGATTATGAAGCTGGGCACCCTTGTCTTGCGCAGGATGAGCCCGTTCATGCAGCCGACGGTCAGCGCGAACGCCAGAGAGAGTGCGATCGCGACCCAGATGTTGAGTCCGTACTCGGTCGTGGCGATGCCGACAACCAGGCCTGTCGAGCCCACCATGGCGCCCGCCGACAGGTCGAACTCGCCGCCGATCATCAGCAGGGCAACTCCGACCGCCATGATCCCGAAAAGCGATGAGGAGTACAGCCAGGTCGAGGCTCCGGCTGCCGTCAGGAAGGTCTCAGTCCCCACGCTGAAGAAGACGAAGATCACCAGGGCCGCTGCCGCGGCGCCCACCTCAGGGCGCCGCAGCAGACGGGTGAAGGGATGGGTCGGCAGCAGGCGCTCGTCAGCTGACAGACTCGCCCGACCGGTCGGGGCCTGCGGGGTTCCGCTGAGTTTGGCCTCCGTCACCGTGTGCCCTGCTTGACGTAGTCGGCGACGGAGTCGACGTTGTCCTTGGTGACAAAGCTCGGGCCCGTGTACACCGGCAGCCCGCCACCGATGGTGAGTCCGTAGCGGAGGTT
Source organism: uncultured Actinomycetota bacterium (assembly GCA_963825455.1). GTDB lineage: Bacteria > Actinomycetota > Actinomycetes > Propionibacteriales > Nocardioidaceae > Nocardioides. Next base: position 228,245 of record CAWGTG010000014.1, on the reverse strand, counting down.
CTCGGTGAGGAACTGGGTTGCCTGGTAGCCCTGAAGCCAGCCCTGCTGGTCGACCGTGAAGAGAACCTTCCCTGAGCGGATCAGGTCCAGCATGTCGGTGTTGAGGTTGTACGCGGTGACCTGTGCCGAACTGCCGGACTCCTCGACGGCCTCGGTGGCTGCCTTACCGATGTCTGTGTTGATCGTGAAGACGAGGTCGATCGACTTGTCCTGGAGCAGTTGGGACTTGATAGTCGTCTTCACGTCCGCCAGGTTCGCGCCGTCCACCTGCAGGTTCTTCACGTCAAGGCCCGGCACCTGAGCGAGCTCGGCGCAGGTGGTCTCCAGATACACGTTGCCGGCCTCCTGGATCACACAGCTGACGTTCGAGACGCCTGCGTCGATCAGCCGCTGTCCTGCGGCCTTGGCCGCTACCACCGGGTCCTGGCCGACGAAGGTCAGCGCGCCCATGCCGATCGCCTTGTCGCCGCCCGCGTTGATCGCCACGAAGGGAATGCCGGCCGCGGTGGCCTTCTCGAGGGCGCCCTGGACTCCGTCGGGGTTCGCCATGGACACCACGATGCCGTCGACCTTGTCGGCAATAGCGGAGTCGATGAACTGGCTCTGCTTGACCGGGTCTGAATCGCCGTTGTACTCGACGTTCACATCGAAGTCATCGCCGGCTTTCTCAGCGCCGGACTTCACCAGGTCCCAGAATTCGTCGCCGGGAGGCGAGTGCGTGATCACCGCGATGTCGAGTTCGCCGCTGGTCGCCGACACGTTCTTCGTGTCTTGCCCGGTCCCCGAGCACGCCGCTAGAAACACAAGAGAGCCGAGCGCCGCGATCGCGGTGATGGTCCGTCTGCTATTCACTTCATCTCCTCCAAGGGCAAGGACGTCCGGGCCGCACGCCCTTCGGCTGATCGTGGGATGCCCGAACCTGGACGACCACGGACTAGTGCGCATTAGCACTAGTGCGCACTACTATGTGACCGTAGTCACGACCGTGTCAATGCCCTCGGGCGATCCTCCGTACCGGAAGAGTGGCGAGAGATGCATTCAAGAGATCGAGCACCGTCGGTCACTCAGGCCGACGTAGCCGCTCGTGCGGGGGTCTCACAGGCCTTGGTCTCCATCGTGTTCCGGAACGCTCCGGGGGCCAGCCCAGGGACCCGAGAGCGCGTGTTGAAGGCGGCGGCGGAGCTGGAGTACCGGCCAGATCATCGGGCCCGACTGCTGGCAGGCAATCGCAGCGGCGCGATCGGCGTCTCGTTCCTGGTCGGCCACGAGTTCCACGCCGAACTGGTGGAGCATCTCTACGACGCGGCAGCGGTTCACGGGTACGAGCTCGTCCTCGGGGGGGTGACCGGCACCCACAGCGAGGCTGAAGTCGTCCGTTCGCTCATGGGCTTCAGATGCGAGGCGCTCATATTGCTGGCGCCAAGTTCCTCGGTCCGCGAGTTGGAGGCAATGGCGGGACATGAGCCGGTGATCGTCACAGCGAGGCCCGTACGTTCGTCGATGATTGATGTAGTCAGGGCCGACGACTTCGCGGGCGCGCGTCTTGCCACCGAGCGCCTCATCGAGCTCGGTCACCGAGACATCGTGCATGTTCACGGTGCGCGCGCCTCCGGCGCCACCGAGCGCCGGGCTGGTTACAAGTCGGCCATGCGCGCGGCGGGGCTTGAGGGCAACATCGACCTGGTCGAGGGAGGGCTCGTCGACGCGGACGGTGAACGGGCTGCAGATGCCATCCTCCAGCGGCCTAGCCGTCCCACGGCGGTCGTCGCGTTCAACGACCACTGCGCCGCAGGCGTTCTCGCGACGTTCCGTGGCGCCGGCCTTCGCGTTCCTGGCGACGTGTCGATCGTCGGCTTTGACAATGCAGGGGTGGCGAAGCTTGCAACGGTCCGGCTGACGACAATCGACCAGAACGTTCAGGAACTTGCCCGGCGCGCAATGGAGAGAGCCATCGCTCGGATCAATGGCGACGAGCCAACTGAGAGCGTCATTGAGCCCACGATGGTCGAGAGGCAGACCGCCGGCATTCCTCCCCGCCGGCCGCGATCCTCAGCTGCGGCCACTGACATCCAGGACGGGCAGCTCGCCAGCCCGCGCGCCTGATCCCAGCGGTCTGCGGAAACGAAGGTTCTCCTGCCCGTTTCCGACTCCTCACCCTCTTCCACGCCCGCGTCGGATGCCGGCGGATTGTCTGACGCCGGTGTGTTGACGCATCAACGTCATGATCCTCATACTAGTGCGCACAAGTCCTAGTGCGCACTAGTGATCAATCTTGACCCTGCCGGAGACCCGCACTGGAAATCGATCTCGCCTGAGTAGCCACCCTGTCCAGCTGCCAGGCCCTCGGAAGTCAGGAACTCCAATGTCACAGCTCAGCGCCGCCGTCGTCGATCCAGTCCGGATGGGTGTGATCGGCGCCGGTCGCATCGGCAGCTCGCACGCCACCTTGCTGCGCCGCGAAGTGCCCGGAGCGCGGCTGATCGCAGTCGCAGATGTCCAACCGCGGGCCGCCTCCTACCTTGCCGCTCAACTTCATTGCCGCGCGGCGGGCTCTGTCGATGAGATGCTCGCCGACGACGAGGTCGAGGCCATCGTGATCGCCGCGTCCTCGACCGCCCACGCGGACCTCATCGTGGCGGCCGCACTGGCAGGCAAGGCAGTGTTCTGCGAGAAGCCCGCTGGAATGACGCTGCTAGAGGTCGACCGAGGCCTGGCCGCCGTGCGTGCCGCGGGGGTGCCGCTCCAAGTTGGCTTCAATCGCCGGTTCGCTCCAGAGTTTGCCCACGCGCGCCGGCTCATCGATCAGGGCGCGGTGGGGCTGCCACAACTGATGCGCTCGGTGACCCGGGACGCCTCCCTCACGAACCCCGAAGCTGTCCCACCGGGCACGATCTTCACCCAGACCCTGATCCACGACTTCGACACCCTGCTCTGGCTCAACCCTGGGGCGGAGGTCGTGAGCGTGCACGCCACGGCAAATGCGCTGATCGCGCCGGAGTACAAGGACCGGGGCATGCTCGACACCTCGGTCGTGGTCATGACCTTCGACAACGGCGCCATCGCTGTCGCCGAGGCCAGCTTCTCTGCCGCCTATGGCTACGACGTCCGTGCCGAGGTCTTCGGCTCGCGCGGCATGGTGACCATGGGCGACGGCGCGACCTCCTCTCTGCGCTTGTCAGACGGCCGTGGCCGGCTTGCCACCACTGCGGGCGGTGACGTCGAATTGCTCCGTAGCGCGTACGTCGCTGAGCTGGCCGCGTTCGCGGACACGGTCCGCGCCGGCACTCAGCCGCTCACCACCGGCCACGACGCGCGGCGGGCGCTGCGGGTGGCACTCGCCGCTGTCGAGTCCGCTGCGACCGGCAGCACGATCCGACTGGATAAGAACGGCGACCAGTGAGCAGCTACGGTTTCACCCTCTCCGTCTGTGCCGAGATGGTCTTTACCGACCGTCCGTTCGTCGAGCGCGTCGAGCTCATCCGTGACCTTGGGTTCGCGGTGGAGATCTGGGACTGGACTCACAAGGACCTGCCCGCGCTAGCCGAAACCCGTGCGCAGTTCACGTCGATGACCGGATACATCGAGGGCGACCTGATCGATCCAGACGGCGCCGACGCACTGCTGCGGACCGCGGAACAGTCGATCGAGGCGTCTCGGACGATCGGCACACCAAACCTCAACCTGCATGGAACCGGCTTGGACGCTAAGGGCCTGCCCCTTAAGCCGATCAATCACGCGACCGGTGCGATGTGGCTCGCCGCGGAGAAGACCCTTGCGCGGATCGCCCACCTCGGCGCGCGCGAAGGCGTCGTCTTCTGCCTTGAGAACCTCAACCTGTCAGTCGACCACCCCGGCACGCCGTTCGCGCGAGCCGCGGACACCCGCGCGCTCGTCGCCTCGGTGGACAGCCCCCACCTGCGGATGAACCTGGACCTGTACCACGCCCAGATCGGCGAGGGAAACCTCATCGAACTGGTGCGCGCCTCCGCTCCGTACCTCGGCGAGGTCCAAGTCGCCGACGTCCCGGGCCGGATGGAACCTTTCACGGGCGAGATCAATTACCCCGCCGTTGCCAAAGCGCTCCACGAAATCGGCTACACAGGTGCGGTCGGCCTGGAGGCTTGGGCCTGCGGCGACAGCGCCGTCGCACTCGAGCGGTTCCGAACCGCGTTCACGCCCCCTGTCGCCTGACCGCCGACCCACCCAGCCCCCGACGGATGCCTTGCCTCCGGCGCCAGCGTGTCGTGCTTGCTGCGTCCACGGGCATCGAGGCCTATGAGAAACCGGCCCGCCTCGATGACGCGAACAGGTAACCATCTGGATACCAATAATGCAACCGCGTCCGGGGCAACCTTCTGCACGCATTCTGCACAGGCCCCGCGTAGAACGCCTTGCGAGGCGTCGACACCGGACGTATACGCTGGAGTTCGTCCGACGTTTCCGCAGGTCACGGCCCTCTCGAGTTCGCACCCGGGGCCAGGTAGCAGCTGGAGTCACCGCACCCCCAGGGCGGTAGCGTTCCGACGTATGCGACAGGCCCTGACCGTGCGTTTCCGCAGGTCAGGGCCTGTCTCGTCCGTACCCCCGACCGGATTCGAACCGGCGCTACCGCCTTGAGAGGGCGGCGTGCTAGGCCACTACACAACGGGGGCAAGCACTTGGAACAACCTGCGGAACTCTACTTGGGAGCCCCTCAGACGAGCCAATCGCCGCCCCGTCATCAGCACCAAGGCGGCGACTTCGCTGGGATACTAGGACTCGAACCTAGACTAACTGGACCAGAACCAGTCGTGCTGCCAATTACACCATATCCCACTGTCTTACTGGTGTTCGGCCCGGTTGCCACGGTGGTTTCCCACCGGCTCCGGGCCGGGGAGAAACCTTACACGCGGCGTTCGGAGCCCTCCAAAACGTTCCGGACCGATCCGCCGTCGACCGCTCTCGCGATGCCCATCCGGCGGGCCGCCCAGATCGCCAGCGCCAGGTAGACCAGCGACTGGGTGAGCGTGGTGGGCAGCGTCCACCAGCTGCCACCGGTCGGATTGAGCGCCGTCGTCATGTCGCTGAACGCCAGCGCGAAGCCGTAGGCCAGGAAGTTGTTGAGCACGTGCATCGCTATGCCGGCCTCGAGGCCTCCGGTCGCGATGACGAGGATCCCGGCCACGATCCCGAACGCGAGCCGGTCGACGAACACGGGCGCGTCCTGCGCGCCGTGGGCCAGCGCGAAGAGCACGGCGGGGATGACGACGGCGGCCACCCGGCTGCGGAACAGCCCGCCGAAGGCCTGGGTCAGGTAGCCCCGGAAGGCGTACTCCTCCCCCGCGGCCTGGAGCGGGGTGAGCAGCACGATGACGATCACGAAGTCGCGGGTGGTGTCGGTCCAGCTGTTCAGTCCGCCGGAGGAGTCCGCCGGGTCACCGGCCGCCGGCACGAACGACCCGACCACCACCGTGGCGAGCAGCGCCACGAACGCCAGGCCGAACGTGACCGCCATCCACCGCCACCGGAGGCGGCCGATGACGGAGGAGACCCAGCCAGGACGCATCCCGTGCAGGACCCGGGTGAGCAACAGAGCGACCGGGATCGCAGCGGCCAGGGACAGGTTGAGGTAGGCCAGCTGGCTCGGAGTCACGTGCGCGGTGTCGCTCAGCGCGTCCACCTTGTCGCCGACGTCCGCGCCCGACGCGTAGAACGCCACGACGAAGCCGACGAGCAGGACGAACTGCGCGAGCACCATGAGCGCCACGAGGACGACGAGCCCGACGACCGGCCGCCAGACCGCCCACCGGCCCACGATCCGCTGGACGAGGTGGTAGTTCGGACTCTCCATCAGCCGGCTGCCGCAGCCAGACGCGCCAGCGAGCGGTCGCGGCCCAGGAGCTCCAGGGACTCGAACAGCGGCGGCGACACCTTGCGCCCCGTCACCGCGATCCGGACGGGGCCGAACGCGACCCGGGGCTTGAGCTCGAGCTTCTCGATCAGGGCCTCGCGCAGGGCGGCCTCGATCGCTTCGGTCGACCACGACTCGAGCTGGGACAGCGCTGCGTGCGCCGCGCGTACGACGTCGCGCCCGGTGTCGTCGATCTCGTCGACGAGCACGAACGACGCGTCGTCGACGAAGAGGAAGCCGAGCATCGGCGGCGCGTCGGTGAGCTTGTTCATCCGCTCGGCCACCAGCGGCATCGCCAGCTCGAGCAGCTGCGCGTCGGCGTCGTCGACCGGATCGGTCAGCACGCCCTCGGCCTGCAGGAACGGGACCACGCGGTGGGTGAGCTCCTCGATCGGGAGCATCCGCATGTGGTCGGCGTTGATCGCCTCGGCCTTCTTCATGTCGAAGCGGGCCGGGTTGGGGTTCACGTCCCTGATCTCGAACGCGTCGACCATCTCGGCGACCGTGAACACGTCGCGGTCGGCCGCGATCGCCCAGCCGAGGAGAGCCAGGTAGTTGAGCAGGCCCTCGGGCAGGAAGCCCAGGTCGCGGTAGAGGAACAGATGTGACTCGGGGTCGCGCTTGGACAGCTTCTTGTTGCCCTCGCCCAGGACGAAGGGCAGGTGCCCGAACTCGGGCACGACCTTGGAGATGCCGAGGTCGACCAGCGCCTGGTGCAGCGGGATCTGACGGGGCGTGCTGGAGAGCAGGTCCTCGCCGCGCAGCACGTGGGTGATCTCCATGAGCGCGTCGTCGACCGGGTTGACCAGCGTGTAGAGCGGGTCGCCGTTGGCGCGGCAGAGCGCGAAGTCCGGCACGAACTGGGTCTCGAACGTGATCTCGCCGCGCACCAGGTCGTTCCAGGTGACCGATCCGTCGGGCATCCGGAAGCGGACGACCGGAGCGCGACCGTCGGCCTCGAACGCCGCCACCTGCTCGGCGGTGAGCTCGCGGCAGAAGCCGTCGTAGCCCTGCACCTTGGAGCCGGACGCCTTGCGCCGTGCGTCGACCTCCTCGGTCGTGCAGTAGCACTCGTAGGTGTGCTTCGACTCGGTCAGCCGAGCCAGCACGTCGCGATAGAGGTCGCCACGCTCGCTCTGGCGGTACGGCGCGTGGGGGCCGCCCCTGCCCGGGCCCTCGTCCCAGTCGAGACCGAGCCACTCCATCGCGCCGAGCATCGCGTCGTACGACTCCTCGGTGCTGCGCTCCTTGTCGGTGTCCTCGATCCGGAAGACGAAGGTGCCACCGTGATGGCGCGCGAACGCCCAGTTGTAGAGCGCCGTCCGCGCGAAGCCGACGTGCGGGGACCCGGTCGGCGAGGGGCAGAAGCGGACGCGCACGCCGTTCAGCCGTTCGCTCATCCCCGCAGTCATCGCAGTGCCACCGGGTTGGCCAGTGAGCCGAGCCCCTCGACGGCCACCTCGACCTCGTCGCCGACCTGCATCGGGCCGACGCCCTCCGGAGTACCGGTGAGGATCACGTCGCCCGGCAGCAGCGTCATCACGCTCGAGACGGCCGCGACGAGCGTGGGGATGTCGAAGATCAGGTCGGCCGTGCTGCCGTCCTGCACCACGTCGCCGTTGAGGAAGGTCTGCACGGTCCTGCCCTTCGCGAAGTCGTCGGGATCGAGGTCGGTCTCGATCCACGGGCCGAGCGGGCAGAACGAGTCGAAACCCTTGCCGCGGGTCCACGTCGCGTCCTGCTTCTGGAGGTCGCGCGCGGTGACGTCGTTGGCGATCGTGTAGCCGTGGATCACGTCGGTGGCCTGCTCGGGCGGTACGTCCCGGCAGATCCGCCCGATGACGACCGCCAGCTCGCCCTCGTAGTGCAGGTCACTGGTCTGCGGCGGGTAGAAGATCGGGTCGCCCGGGCCGACGACGCTGGTGTTGGGCTTGAGGAACATCAGTGGTTCGGTCGGTACGTCGTTGCCCAGCTCGGCGGCGTGCGCGGCGTAGTTGCGGCCGATCCCGACCACCTTGCTCCGCGGCAGCACCGGCGCCAGCAGCCGTACGTCGGCGAGCCGGTGCTCCTGCTCCAGCAGCTTGATCCCGACGTAGAGCGGGTCACCGGCCAGCGCCACGATGACGGCGTCGTCCTCGAGCTGGCCCTGGTCGTCGAGCTCCCCGGTGACCACGCCGTACTGCGGGTCCTCGCCGGTGGTGAATCGGGCAATGCGCACCCGCCGAGCCTATCGAGGGGCCGCACACTGGATGATTCGGCGCATGACCCGGATCGCGGTGACCGGTGCCGGCGGCCGGCTCCGCGGGCAGGTCGTGGAGCTGCTCAGCTCGGGTAGCCACCACCGGGCACGTCGAAGAACTCCTCCAGGGTAGCGATCCCGGTGCGGCGCAGCTCCGCGGCAAGCGGTCGGCCGACGTACCGCAGGTGCCAGGGCTCGGGCGCGTAGCCGGTGACAACGGTGGTCGCCGGCTGGTAGCGGACGACGAAGCCGAAGCGCCAGGCGGTGCGCGCCAGCCACCGGCCGCCCGGCGTGCGCGCGAAGCACGCCTCGAAGTCGCACGCCGGGTCCTCCGGGGTGACCAGGTCCACGGCGAGGCCGGTCTGGTGCTCGCTGTGGCCGGCGCGGGCCGAGACCAGGTCCGCTTCGGCGTCGCCGCGGGCGACGGCGGTGGCAGCGTGGACGTGCAGCTGGTAGTCGTAGGACCGGAAGGCACTGGCGATCTTGAAGCCGAGGCCGCGGCGGTCGCTGGCGTCGAGGAGCCGCTGGAGCGGGTCTGCGGCCGCCCTTGCGACCTGGTAGCCGCGAACGATGTCGACCTCGGGCCGGAAGTCCGACGGCACGATGGGGTGGGTCTTGTTGACGATCACCCAGATGCTGCTCGGGTCGGTCGTCGAGTGGGCGGCCCGGTCGAAGGGGGCATTCACCACCGTGGCGGGCGCGCCCGTCGCGCTGACGAGTGCGGTGAGCATGGCCACCACCCAGCCGATCAGCGACGTACCCACACTCGCCTGACGTGTGCGGCCGCTCCTCAGGTTGCCGCAGGGAGTCGTCTCGCTCCCTATCCTTGTCCGATGCCGCTGCTCGACTCACAGACGGAGCTCGTCGTCCTTGACGAGTCGACGTGGCGCGCCCGGGCCACCGCTCACGAAGCGCGCGTGGACGCCCTTGTCGGCGACCACCTGGCCCGGCGCCGCGACGGCGTGAAGCACCCGGTGCACGACTTCCTGTTCACCTACTACTCGTTCCGGCCGGCGCAGCTGAGGCGTTGGTCGCCCGGCTTCGGGGTCGTGTGCCTCACGACGCGCGATGGCGCGTCCTCAGGCACACGACCCGCACCCCCATCGGAGGTGACCGCTGCCGACGTGGCCTCCGGCCGTGACCTGATCGCCGGCATCCACGCGCTGCTCGTCGCGACGGCCGACCGGCCGGCGAACTTCGGCTGCTTCGGCATGCACGAGTGGGCGATGGTCTACCGGCTCCCCGAGGACGAGACGCGGCACGCGGCGTACCCGCTCCGGCTCGGCCGGCACGGCACCGACGACGTGGTCGAGACACACCGCATCGCGTGCTCGCACTTCGACGCCTACCGGTTCTTCACCGCGCCGGCCCGGCCGCTCAACACGCTCAACCCGGCTCCGCACGACCGTCCGGCGTTCGAGCAGCCAGCGTGCCTGCACGCCGGCATGGACCTCTACAAGCACGCGTTCCGGCTGTCCCCGCTCGTCGCCTCCGAACTGGTCGCCGACTGCTTCGAGCTCGCCCGCGACATCCGAGTCCTCGACATGCGGGCCTCGCCGTACGACCTCTCCGGACTCGGCTTCGAGCCGGTGCTGGTCGAGACCCCCGAGGGCAAGCAGGAGTACGCCGCGGCGCAGCGCAGCTTCGCCGAGCGTGGCGCACCGCTGCGCCGGCGGCTGATCGAGGAGTGCGAGCGGCTGCTGGCCGCGGGGCACTAGGCAGGCGGGTCGGCGAGCCCGAAGCCGATGGACTCGGCCTGCTGGCCGCCGAGCTTCAGCTCGAAGGTGATCTGACCGTCGAGCTTGGCGTCCTTTGCATCCTCGAAGCCCAGAACGATGGGCTTGCTGTCGCCCGGCTTGATGATCGCGGGAGCTGGGGCGTCGTCGACACCCTTCGAGATCTTGTCCGCCTCGATGTACGTCCCCGGCCTGGTCGAGAGCGGGACGTCCATGGCGGTGACCATGCACACCACGTAGAGCCTGCCGCTCGTCGGCTGACGGTAGGCCCACTCGGGTTGCACGGAGTAGAGACCCTGGGACTCGATCGGCGCCTGGGCCCTCAGGTCGACGAGGAGGTCGTCGAGCTTCCGGCCGTTGACGGTGAAGTCGGCCAGCTTGTTGTCCTTCCCCTCGAGGTCGGTCCACGTCGCACACTGGTCCGCCGAGTCCTCGACGCAGGCCTTGAACCCGTTGTCGACCTCCTCGACATCAAAGGGGTTCACCGGGGCGTCAGCGGCGTTCGCGGCGATGTTGTACTCGGCCACGTAGGCGGCGTAGCCCTGTGCAAGAGAGCCCTCGGCGGCGACCTCGGTCTGCGCCGCTGCCAGCGCATCGAGGTCGGACCCGGTGATCGCCTGGAAGTAGGACTTGAGGTCGGCCTGCGACGGCAGCCCGGGGCCTGTCGCCGCCTCGGGCTCGTCCTCGCTGCAACCGGCGACGAGGCCGAGCGACAGGAGCCCGGCCACGAGCAGGAAGGGAACGCGCAGCCTCACGCGCTCATCATGCCCGGGACCCTTGTGTGAGCATGGAGCCATGCGCGTGCTCGGGCTCTTCGTGGCGCTGGCGGCCCTGCTCGGGGTGTCTGCGCCGCCGGCCGGCGCCATGGACCCGGACTGGGTCTTCTACTCCAGCGACAAGCACCACTACACCTCGCCGTGGTACGCCGGCGCGCACCGGATCATGATCCCCTTCGGCTGCACCGAGGCGCCCTACTACGACCACGACCCGCGCTGCCCTGGCGACGAGGGGTTCCACCACGGCCTGGACATCGCGATCCCCTGCGGCACCAAGCTGTACGCCGGCAAGCGGGCCAAGGTCGTCGACAATGGCACCCTCGGGTCGGCGTACGGCACGAACCCGGTGCTGCTCCGCAACCGCAAGCTCGGCTGGGACCTGGTCGTCGGCCACACCCGCAAGGTGTTCGTGGAGCCGGGCGACAAGGTGCACCGTGGCGACGTGTTCGCACGAGTGTCCGACAGTGGCGCGCCGGACGGCTGCCACCTCCACTTCGAGCAGCGGGCCGTGGAGGGCGGCCTCGACACCGCCGTCTGGCCGCGGCCGCTCCTCGCGTTGAAGGCACGGCCGTGACCTCCCAGGAGAAGGCACAGCAGGAGCGGGTGGCTCGCAACTTCTTCGACGACGGCGGACGGCTGCACACCATCCCGAGCAAGCACGCCAAGCTGCTGGTCGTGCTCGACCGGCTGGCGCAGGAGTTCGAGCCCGGGCAGTTCTACCCCGAGTCGGAGGTCAACGAGGTGCTCAAGCGGTTCCATCCCGACCACGCGGCGCTGCGCCGCTACCTGGTCGAGAACGAGTTCCTCACGCGCGAGGACGGCTCGTACTGGCGCAGCGGCGGGACGTTCGAGGTCTGATGGGCTCCACCACCGGCAACGAGATCAGCGGCGAGGACTGGTACGGCGAAGAGCTCGGCAGCGACGTCCGGCACGAGGGCGTCCGGTTCGTCGAGGTGGACCTCACCGAGGTCCGCACGGCGGGTGCGACGTTCGAGGCCTGCACCTTCGACAGGTGCCGGTTCAACGCGTCGGTGCACGAGGCCACGGCGTTCGTCGGCTGCACGTTCAGCGGCAGCAACTTCTTCGACGCCACCCTCGACGGCTGCAAGCTCACCGGCTCGACGTTCGCTCGCTGCACGCTCAAGCCCCTCACGGTCCGCGGGGGCCAGTGGCGGGGCGTGGGGCTGCGCGGCGCCGACCTCACCGGCCAGGACCTGAGTGGTGTCGACCTGCGCGAGGCCGACCTGTCGATGGCCGTCCTGGTCGGCACCACGCTTCGCGGTGCGGACCTCGGCGGGGCCGAGCTGCGCGAGGCCGACCTCAGCGACGCCGACCTGCGCGGCGCGAGCCTGGGCGGCAGCGATCTGGGAGCCGCCACTCTCCGGGGCACGAAGGTCGACCTGGCCGGCGCCGTACTGCTGGCCGAGCTGACCGGCGCGGTCGTGGATATCGACCACGGCTGAGCCGGGCGACGTCGCGTCACTCATCCAAATGAGGGAGAGCCGTGTGAACCCGTTCGAGACCTGGGTACCGAGGTACGGGTCGGTGCTGGGTGACCCCATGACCGGAGCACCGGCATCTGGGCGTCTGATCCCCCGCGCCCAGGCATCCGTCCAGATCCGGGCCCCATCATGGACGGATGCACTCCGCTCTTGGTCAAGCTCCGCTTGATTGAACGCTCCCACTCTCGGGTAACGGTCGGGAGCGGCTCGTCGGTTGGGGGATTGGCGGGTCGCGGACCACCGTCTTTCACATGTTGGACGGCGGTGGCTCCCACGTGGGGGACCGCGTCCCTCGAACGCCCTTCTCGTCAGCAGCGAGGAGGGCGTTCCGTCTTTCGGTGGGGATCCCCTTTCGCTGTCGTGGACGTCGCTGCGAGCCAACCGGCCCCGGTCGGCATACTGAGCGCCATGTCTTCGTCGTTCTTCGACCAGCTGGCCGACTCCGTCCTCGACGGGAAGCCAGCGACCGAGGACGACGCGCTCGCGGTGCTTCAGGCGCACGACGAGGAGCTCCTCGACGTGGTCGCCGCCGCGGGCCGGCTGCGCCGCGAGCACTTCGGCACGACGGTCAAGGTCAACTACCTGGTCAACCTCAAGTCAGGACTCTGCCCGGAGAACTGCAACTACTGCTCGCAGGCGCTCGGCTCGACCGCCGACATCCTCAAGTACAAGTGGCTCAGCACCGACGAGGCGCTCGCGCAGGCGGCCGCAGGGCTCCAGGGCGGCGCCACCCGGGTCTGCATGGTCTCCAGCGGCCGGGGCCCGACCAACAAGGACGTCGAGCGGGTCGCGGAGATGGTCGGCACCATCAAGACCGAGCACCCGGACGTCGAGATCTGCGCCTGCCTGGGGCTGCTCAAGGACGGCCAGGCCGAGCGACTCCGCGAGGCCGGCGTCGACGCCTACAACCACAACATCAACACCGCCGAGTCCCACCACGACCAGATCGTGCAGACCCACACGTACGCCGACCGGGTCGACACCGTCGAGAAGGTCAAGACCGCCGGGCTGTCGCCGTGCAGCGGGCTCATCGCCGGACTCGGCGAGACCGACGAGCAGCTGGTCGAGGCCCTGTTCGCGCTCAGGGAGCTCGACTCCGACTCGATCCCGGTCAACTTCCTGATGCCCTTCGACGGAACGCCGCTGGAGAACACGTGGGAGCTCACGCCCATGCGTTGCGTGAAGATCCTGGCGATGGCGCGGTTCGTCTGCCCGGACCGGGAGATCCGGATCGCCGGCGGTCGCGAGATGCACCTGCGCACGCTGCAGGGGCTCGCCCTGAACGTCGCCAACTCGATCTTCCTCGGTGACTACCTCACCTCGGAGGGACAGTCCGCCGACGCCGACCTCGAGCTGATCCGCGACCACGGCTTCACGGTGCTCGGCGCACCCGACCCCCAGAGCACGCACGCACCCGCCGAGGCCACGCACGACCCGGCCAAGCGCCGCCGCGGCGCGGGCACCGCCGTCGCCCCCAATGCCTGACGGTTCGCCAGACGAGCTGCTCGCGTACGACCGCGAGCACGTCTGGCACCCCTACACGTCGATGACCGAGCCCACGCCGGTGCGACTGGTCGAGTCCGCGTCCGGCGTACGCCTGCGGCTCGCTGCTCCCGACGGCGGCAGCACCGAGCTCGTCGACGGGATGTCGTCGTGGTGGGCCGCGATCCACGGGTACGCCGTGCCGGAGCTCGACGCGGCCCTCGCCGACCAGGCGTCGCGGATGGCGCACGTGATGTTCGGCGGGCTCACCCACTCCCCCGCGATCCGGCTGGCGCAGCGGCTCGTCTCGCTGGCACCTGACGGGCTCGAGCACGTCTTCCTGGCCGACTCCGGGTCGGTGAGCGTCGAGGTCGCCTTGAAGATGGTGCTGCAGCACCAGCGCGGACTCGGGCGCACCGAGCGGACCCGGATGCTCACCGTCCGCGGCGGCTACCACGGCGACACGTTCGGCTGCATGAGCGTGTGCGACCCGGTGGGCGGGATGCACTCGATGTTCAGCGAGGTACTGCCGCAGCAGGTCTTCGCACCGCGGCCGCCCGCGCCCGGTGGGGACGTCGGCACCTGGGCAGACCAGTTCCGCGCAATTGCGCTGGATCGGTCTTCCGAGCTGGCCGGGATCGTCGTGGAGCCGCTGCTGCAGGGCGCCGGCGGGATGTTCATGTACGACGCCGAGTGCCTGCGCGTGATGCGCGACGTCGCCGACGAGCACGGGCTGGTGCTGGTCTTCGACGAGATCGCCACCGGGTTCGGTCGCACCGGGACCTTCTTCGGGGCCGAGGCGGCGGGCGTGGTGCCGGACATCATGTGCGTGGGCAAGGCCCTCACCGGCGGCTACCTGTCGCTGGCCGCCGTGCTGTGCACGGGCGAGGTGGCCCGTGGGCTGTCCGCGTCGGAGTCGGGCGTGCTCATGCACGGCCCGACGTACATGGGCAACCCGCTCGCCTGCTCGGTCGCGCTGGCCAGCCTCGACCTGCTCGAGTCGTCCGGATGGTCGTCCAACGTGGCCCGGGTCGGCGCCGGGCTCGCGAGCGGGCTGGAGCCGTTGCGCGGCCTGCCGGGCGTCGCCGACGTTCGCACCATCGGCGCGGTGGGCGTGGTCCAGCTCGACCACCCGGTCGACGTGGTCAAGGCGACCGAGGCGGCAGTAGAAGCGGGCGTGTGGCTGCGGCCGTTCCGTGACCTCGTCTACGCGATGCCGCCGTACGTCACCTCCGACGACGACCTGGCACTCATCTGCGCCGCGATCGAGCGGGCGGTGCTGGTCGGATGACGCGCTGGGAGGAGTGGCTGGCGTCCGAGTCGGCCGCACGCGACGCGGCCGGGCTGCAGCGGACGTTGCGGCCGCGGGCGGCGGAGGGCTCGACCACCGACCTGGCCGGGAACGACTACCTCGGCCTCTCGCGCGACCCCGCGGTCGTCGAGGCTGCCGCGGAGGCGGCCCGGCGCTGGGGAGCCGGTGCCGGCGCGTCCCGGCTCGTCACCGGGACCCTGGAGCTGCACTCGCAGCTGGAACGCGAGCTCGCGGCGTACCTCGGGCAGCCGGCCGCGCTCGTGTTCTCGACCGGCTACCACGCCAACCTCGCTGCTGTCGCCGCGCTGGGCGGTCGCGACGCGCTCGTCGTCTCCGACGCGCACGTGCACGCGTCGCTGGTCGACGCCGTGCGCCTGTCGAAGGCGGACGTCGAGATCGTGCCGCACCACGACGTGGCCGCGGTCGATGAGGCGCTGGCTGCAGCGGGAGACACCCGTGCGCTCGTGCTGGTCGAGTCGGTCTACTCCGTGCTCGGCGACGAGGCGCCGCTGGCGGCGCTGGCGGAGTTGTGCGAACGGTACGACGCGCTGCTGGTCGTCGACGAGGCGCACGGGCTGGGGGTCCGTGGGCCGGGGCTGGTCCGCGAGCTCGCGCCTGGCCGGGCTGCCCCACGTGTTCGTCACCGCCACCCTGTCGAAGGCGCTCGGCAGCCAGGGCGGGGCGGTTCTGGGCCCGCAGTCGGTCTTCGACCACCTGGTCAACCGGGCCCGCCCGTTCGTCTTCGACACCGGCCTCGCACCCGCGGCGGCCGGCGCTGCCCTGGAGGCGCTGAGGCAGCTCCGGGCGAGGCCCGAGCTCTCCGACGTCGTACGCCGCCGGATGGCCGACCTCGCTGCCGCGCTGGGCGTCGCACCGGCAGCGGGCGCTGTGCTGTCCGTGCCGATGCCGTCACCGCAGGTCGCCCTCGCCGCGCAGGCATCAGCGCTGGCACAGGGCGTGACCGTCGGCTGCTTCCGGCCGCCCTCGGTGCCCGACGGGATCTCCCGGCTGCGGGTCACCGTCAGCGCGGGTATCCCGGAGCCCGACTGGGCCCGCGCCGTCGACGTCCTCGTGGCCGTGGTCAAAGAGTACGGATGAAAGTCCTGGTCGTGACCGGGACGTCCACCGGGGTCGGCAAGACCGTCGCGACCGCCGCCCTTGCCGCGACCGCCGCCGGCTCCGTGCTCGTCGTCAAGCCCGTGCAGACCGGCGCGCTCGACGGTGACTCCGACGCCCGCGAGGTGGCCCGCCTCACCGGCGTCGAGGCCGAGGAGTGGACCACTCTCGACGAACCTCTCGCCCCCGACACCGCCGCCCGCCGCCAAGGGGTCGACCTCCCCGCCGTGGCGTCGTACGCCGCCCGGATAGCGGTGCTCACGCAGGACACGGTGATCGTCGAGGGCGCCGGCGGGTTGCTGGTGCGGCTCGACTCTGGCGGGGGCACGTTGCTCGACCTCGCCTCGCTGCTCGGCGTCGTGGGCGACGTCGAAGTGGTCGTCGTGGTCGCGGCCGGCCTCGGCACCCTCAACCACACCGAGCTGACGGTGGACGCGCTCCGCGCCCGCGGCCTCACCGTCCGTGGCCTGGTCATCGGCTCGTGGCCCGCCGAGCCCGGGCTCGCGGAGCAGTGCAACCTCGATGACCTGCGGCGGATCGCCCCGCTGCTGGCCGTCGTCCCGGATGGTGCGGGCTCGCTCGACCGGGACGCGTTCGTGGCTGCGGCGCCGGGCTGGTTCGTGGCCCGTTAGCCGTTGCGGCGCACCACGGTGTAGGGGGAGCAGCTCTCCTCGACCACGTCGGAGCCGAGGTAGCAGACCATCACGGACGTGCGGCCAGCCGGGACGCGCTTCCACGGCAGCCGGACGAACGCGGCGTCTCGAGTCACCACGGCGCGCCCCAGCTCCTTGAGCCGGCCGTCCTTCTTCTTGTACGCCGCGACCGTGCCCCCGTCGGTGTTCCATGGCCGCTCGGTGGTCATGAACGAGATCGCCATCCAGACCAGCCGCATCCGGCCGGGGGCGGGATGGACCCGCCGGACGTCCAGGGTGAGGGTGGCGGCGATCTTGCGGGCCATCATCGGGGTGCCGACGAAGTCGGCGGTGTCCACGCCGGAGTGGCCGGTCACCTCGGGTGCGAGCGTGTGGCCGATGTCGGCGACCTGCACGAGGTAGTCCCGCGTCGTGGCGCCGGCGATCGGAGAGCCGTCGCGGAACCACTGGAACTCGTAGGACTCAGGGGGCGACGTCCAGGCGCCGAGGTCGGCAGTCAGGTAGGCGCCCGGGACCGGCGTGCCCTGAGTCGGGCTGTGGCCGACCGCCACGAACGGCAGCGGGGTCGCGACGGCGGAGGGAGCGTGCGCAACCAGTGCCGTGGCGAGCGCAAGCGCCAACCACGCAGCGACGCGAGTAGGCACCCGTGTCACGACGACCCCCCTGATGAACCTTCGACCTCAGAAGAGTACCGAAGCGACCCGGTTGACCGCGGTAGCAGCGTCCGTGGCGTCCGGCGTCGTACTGTGCTGCTCGACCGACCCAGGAAACGAGGCAGACATGGGTTTCGGAGACAGCCTGAAGAAGTGGGCTTCGTCCAAGGCGACGGAGATGCTGACCGCGGACAGCGGCAAGCGTGAGAGCGCCGCCGCCGATGCCGACGCGGCGGAGCGGCAGGCCAAGAGCGATGTCGGCGAGCAGCTGCTGCGCACGGCGTTCCCGAAGCTCGGTGAGTGGGCCGACAAGCAGGACGCCGACAAGTCGGCCCGCGAGCAGGCGGCGGAGCAGGAGCGTCGCGACGAGATCGCCTCGCTGCCGGTGGCGACCGTCCAGCTCTCGGTGAGCGGCCACGTCACCAGCCAGTGGTCGGGCCAGCTGCACTGGGCGCGCAACGACATCTCGCCGAACGAGCCGGACAGCACCGACCCGTACGCCGACAAGCCGCTCGTCTGGTTCGAGCTGTTCTCGGAGGACACGGCGCGTCCCGACCTCGGCGGACTGGCCCTCACGCACTGGAGCTTCCAGATCCCCGGGTTCCACGGGGACGGCACCTACGACCTCTCCGCGATCGCCCGGGAGCGCGAGGCCGCCGGCGCGGCGCTGGACTACCTGGAGTGGGCGATGGACTTTGCGAACTCCGAAGACTCCTCGTTCTACTTCTACGTCGACGCCGGCCCGTCGACGATCACGGTCTCCGAGGGCGGAAAGAACTTCGCGGGGACGATCGCGATGGGCGGCGCGCTGGGCGAGCTGGTCGCGACGGCGACGATCGCGCTCTAGTCCCCGAGGGGCTGGTTGAGGAACCAGCGGTGGCCGAACGGGTCGCGGAACACCGCGACCCGGCCGGCGGGAGGGCTGTCCTCGGGGCCGCGGTCCAAAGTGACTCCGTGGGCGACCACGCCTGCCGCGACGGCGTCGCAGTCGGCCACGGTGAGGTGCATGCTGACCGCGTTGCCCCTGGCCCGGTCCGGGGCGGCCACCCCAGCCGAGTCGAACTGGTCGGACATCATCCAGCGCGCCCCGTCGACGGCGAGCTCGCAGTGGCCGACCCTGCCGTCGTCCATCACGATCGGCTCGTAGACCACCTCGGCGCCCAGCGCAGCGACGTACCACTCGATCGCGGCGCGGCTGTCCGCCACGCAGAGGTACGGCGTCAGCTCGCTCATTCGGCTCTCCCTGAACTCTGTTGCGCCGGTACCCGGCTCCCGGAAGGTTGGACCAGGTGCGCTTCTCGGTCAACATTCCATGCTTCGGAGACTTCGCGGACCCCCGAACGGTCGGCCGCCTCGCCGCAGCGGCCGAGGAGGCCGGCTGGGACGGGCTCTTCGTCTGGGACCACTTGGTGCACCGCTTCCACGGCGACCGGCCCTTCGCCGACCCGTGGATGCTGCTGACTGCGGCGGCCCTGGCCACCTCGCGGCTGCGGCTGGGCACCATGGTGACGCCGGTGGCTCGCCGTCGGCCGCAGGCGCTGGCGAAGCAGGTCGCGACCCTCGACGTGCTCACCGGCGGCCGGGTCACGCTCGGCGTCGGGCTCGGTGGGCCGATCGACGACGAGTACGGCAGCTTCGGCGACACCACCGACCCGGTCGAGCTGGCCCAGCGGCTGGACGAGGCGCTGCCGCTGCTGCCGGCGTACTGGTCCGGCCGGCCGGTGTCCCACTCCGGCCCGCACTTCACGGTCGAGGACGTGACGTTGCTGCCGCCGACGGTGCAACAGCCACGTGTGCCGATCTGGATCGCCGGCTACTGGCCGAACAGGCCGCCGATGCGACGGGCGGCACGGTGGGACGGCGTGGTGCCGCTGTTCAAGGAACACCGGCACGGCGACGTACCTCCGCTCGAGCTCGTCACCGAGCTGCTCTCGTACGTCGGGGAGCAGCGTGGCTCCCTCGACGGGTTCGACGTCGTGCTCGGCGGGGCCACCTCGCCGTCCTCCGCGGCCGACGTCGTGGGTCCGCTCGCGGAGGCCGGCGCGACGTGGTGGGACGAGCGTCAGCCGCAGCGGGGGCCGGACATCGACAGTCTTGCGGCTGTGCTCCGGCGGGTGGAGGCCGGCCCACCCTCGATCTAGGAGGCCAGGCCCTCACCAGACGTCACCGTCGCGCCAGTCGCAGGTCAGCTCACCGTCGAGGTCGAGCGTCGCCGTACCCGGCAGCACGAACAACCATCCGTCGTCGTCCGGGGTTCGCACCACGCCGGACGGCGTCAACGCGGAGAGCCGGCCGCGCCAACGCTGCCAGCCGCGGCCCTCGTAGAGCAGCACCCCGTCGTCCGTGGCGCCCAGTGCCAGCAGGTCGTAGGCGGGTGCAAGCTCTTCGAGCGCGGACATGACCGCTGTGCCCACGCCTCGCCTGCGGTGCCCGGCCGCGGTGGCCAGCGCCTCGACGTATCCCGCTCGCAAGGCACGCCCGTCGTGCAGCAGCCGGCGCTGCACGAGCGAGCCGTGGCCGATCAGGACGCCGTCCTCGTGGATCAAGGCGTGCTGGCCGCCCAGCGCGTGCTCCCAGTCGGTGTTACCGAACCGTTCGTCCGGCGCCAGCTCCTCGAACGCCGCCTCGAGGAGCGCCCTGGCCGCAGCGAGGTCGTCCCCCGTCATCTCCGCCGTGTGCACGCGGGTGGCACTCACCATCCCGGTGGCCTCCGGTGGCGCCAGGGCGCCGCGGCCTCGACCTGGGCGCAGAGGCTGAGGAGCAGTTCCTCCTCGGCCGGGCGGGCGGCGAGCATGACGCCGACCGGGAGGCCGTCGTCGGTCCAGGCGTGCGGGAGCGAGGCGGCAGGCATGCCGGTGACGTTCCAGGCGCTGGTCCATGGCGTGAACCGCTTCTGGTTCTCGAAGTCCGCGGCCGGGTCGGCGTCGTCGCGGATCGCGCCGACCGGCAGCGGCGGCACCGCGAGGGTCGGGGTGAGCACAGCGTCATAAGGCGCCAGTGTCGTGAGGGCGCCCGCGGCGACCCGTCGCATCTCGCCGATCGCGAGGCCGAACTCCGGCCCGCCGACCGCGCGGCCGCGCTCGGTGAGCCAGCGGGTCAGTGGTCGGAGCAGGTGTTCCTGCTCGGGCGGGACGAGGGACATGGCAGTGAGCACCGACCAGCAGATCTCGAACACCGGGACCGCCTCGGCCGGGAGCGGGACGGCGACGTCGACGATCTCGTGGCCCAGCGACTCCAGCAGCCGCGAAACGTCCACAACGGCGTCCAGGCAGGCCTTGTCCACAGCCACGTCGGTGAGCACTGGCTCGGTGAACCGGGCTATCCGAAGATGGCCGGGATCGCGGTCGCACGCCGCGAGGAACGTCCCGACAGGAGGTGGTGCCCAGGACGGATCCCCAGCCCGACGGCCGGCGAGCTCATCGAGCATCGCCGCTGCGTCGCGTACGGTCCGGGCGATCGGCCCGGCCGTCGCCAAACCCACCGGGTCGCCGTACATGGGGTGACCACTGATCCGCCCCCGCGTGGGCTTGAGGCCGAACAGCCCGCAGCACGAGGCCGGGATCCGGATGGAGCCGCCACCGTCCGAGCCCTGCGCCACGGGGACCAGCCCGGCGGCCACCGCTGCGGCGGCGCCGCCGGAGGAGCCGCCGGCCATCCGGGACCGGTCCCAGGGCGTGACGGAGGGCGGCCTGCCCTCGGGCTCGGTGTAGCAGGGCGAGCCGAACTCCGGCGTCGCGGTCTTGCCGAGGCTGACCATGCCTGCTGCCTCGAGCGCGAGGGTGACGCCGTCGGAGACGTCCGGCACGAAGTCGGCGTAGACCGGCGAGCCGAACGTCGTGCGGATGCCCTGGGTCAGGTTGAGGTCCTTGATGGCCGTCGGCACGCCGTACAGCGGCGAGCTTGCCCCGCGCTCCAGCGTCTCGAGCTGACTCGCGCGAGCGCGGGCCAGGTCGTCGGTGAGCGTGACGAACGCGCCCACCGTCGTCGACGGGTCGTCGTCGATGCGATGGGCGCGCTCGAGGTAGTGCTGGACGAGCTCGACCGGCGACACCTCGCGCCGACGGACGAGCTCGCCCTGATCGAGGGCGGTCAGGTCGTGCAGCTCGGCCACACCACGACCCTAGGGCGCGTCTCTCAACTGCTCGCGGATGCCGGCGTTGTCCAGTCGCTGGCACCCCGCCAGTGGGTATGGGGTCGACGGCGAGCGCGGCGAGCGCGCCTCGCGGGGTCGAAGCTCGCGAGGGTAAACAACCCGTCAGGCCGCCACCGTCTCCTGCTTGAAGTCGACGAGCCGGGCGACGGCGGCGTGCAGCTTGCCGAGCACCTCGGGGTCGGAGAGCACGTCCACGTCGATGGACGACTGCGAGACGGTCACGTCCTCGACCACGACCGCTCCGGCGATGGTGGCGGAACGCAGCGCGTCGGCGTGCGACCACTTGCCGCCGTACGGCGTGGGGGTCGTGCCGACCACGCCGAAGGGCTTGCCCGTGAGCGCGCTCTGGCCGTAGGGCCGCGACAGCCAGTCGATCGCGTTGTTCAGGACGGCCGGCATGGTGCCGTTGTACTCGGGGGTCACGGCAAGGACGCGGTCCGCGATGGCTACGCGCTCGCGGACCGACGCCGCGGGTACGGGGATGTCGGTCCCGTCGATGTCCTCGTTGTAGAACGGCAGCTGGTCGAGGCCGTCGACAAGATCGAGGGTCACGCCCTCGGGCGCCTGGTCGCGCAACAGCTCGGCCAGCTTCCGGTTGACGGAGTCGGCACGCAGGCTTCCGACAAGGACGGCGACGCGGGTCTCTGACATGGGTGCTCCGGTGCAGTTGTAGGTGATCCGGCAGGAATGAAACGGACCACGGTCCGCTTGTATTCCGGACCTGCTCCCGCGAAACGTGGTGTGGACCACGGCCCCCGCGCTCCTACAGTGGCCCTCACCGATGAGCGAGCGACCCCTCCTTCCGTTGCTCGGGGAGCCCACCCCCGAGCGGCGCGACGCTGCCCGAAACCGGGAGGCGCTCCTCGTGGCCGCCGAGGCGCTCATCGACCACTGCGGCATCGAGGGCGTGACGATGGACGCGCTCGCGGCGCGAGCCGGCGTCGGGAAAGGGACTGTGTTCCGCCGATTCGGCTCCCGGGAGGGGCTGATGGCCGCCCTGCTCGACTTCTCGGAGACCGAGTGGCAGGCGTCGGTGATCTCCGGCCCTCCTCCGCTCGGTCCGGGGGCGCCGGCCATGGACCGGCTGCTGGCGTTCGGGCGCTCGCGGCTGGAGGTCAACCTGCGGCTGGCGGACCTTATCCGGGCGGCCGGTCGGGCCGGGACACGGAGCTATGCGGCGTACTCGTTCGTGGCCATGCACACCCGCCACCTGATGGGCGAGCTCGAGGTGAGCGGCGACATCTCACTCCTGGCGACCGCGCTGCTGGCTCCGCTCGAGGTGCCGATACTCGAACAGCAAGTGCGTATCGAGGGGATCCACGTGGACCGGATCATGGAGGCCTGGACCGACCTCGCGCACCGGATCACCCAGCGCTGATCAGACGCCCTGGCGGCGCAGGCCGAACGTGAACCCGTCGACCAGCGCACCCCAGGACGCCTCGATCACGTTGTGGCCGACGCCGACGGTCACCCAGGACGACTCGCCGTCGGAGGTCTCGATCAGGACCCGGGTGATCGCGTCGGTGCCGTGACCCTGGTCGAGGATGCGGACCTTGTAGTCGATCAGCTCGAACTTGACGACCTCCGGGAACGCCTGGCCGATCGCGGTACGCAGGGCCTGGTCGAGCGCGTTGACCGGACCGTTGCCCTCACCGGTGACGACGTGCCGCTCCCCCTGCGCCTTGAGCTTCACGGTGGCCTCCGAGACCGCCTCCTCACCGACCTCGCGGTGGTCCAGCGTCTCGGTGATCACCCGCCAGGACTCGACGTCGAAGTACGACGGGCGATGGCCGGACACCATCTCCTCGAGCAGCAGCTCGAACGAGGCGTCCGCGGCCTCGAAGGTGAACCCGGTCGACTCGAGCTCCTTGACGCGCGCGGTGACCTGGCCGAGCAGTTCCTTGTCGGAGCCGAGGTCGAAGCCGAGCTCGCGACCCTTCAGCTCGATCGATGCACGGCCGGCCATGTCCGAGACGAGCAGTCGCATGTCGTTGCCGACGTGCACCGGGTCGGTGTGCTGGTACAGGTCCGGGTCGACCTTGATGGCACTGGCGTGCAGGCCGGCCTTGTGCGCGAACGCCGAGACGCCGACGTAGGGCTGACGCGAGGCGGGCGGGACGTTGGTCACCTCGGCGACGGCGTGGGCGATCCGCGTGGACTCCTTCAGGAGCCCGGGCGGAAGGACGGTGCGGTCCAGCTTCAGCTCCAGGTTTGCCACAACAGAGACCAGATCGGCGTTGCCGGTGCGTTCGCCGTACCCGTTGATGCAGCCCTGGACGTGGCTCGCGCCCGCGTCGATGGCCGCGAGCGAGTTCGCGACCGCGCAGCCACTGTCGTTGTGCGCATGGATCCCGACCCGGACACCGGTGGTCTCGATGACGTCGTGCACCACGTCGGAGACCCAGTCGGGAAGCATCCCGCCGTTGGTGTCGCACAGAGCGACCACGTCCGCGCCGGATTCGTACGCCGTCCGGAGCACCTCGAGCGCGTAGTCGCGGTTGGCGCGGTAGCCGTCGAAGAAGTGCTCGGCGTCCAGGAACACCTGCTGCCCCTCGGCCCGCAGGTGCGAGACCGTGTCGCGGACCATGGCGAGGTTCTCGTCGAGCGTGGTGCGTAGTGCGAGCTCGACGTGCCGGTCGTGCGACTTGGCGACCAGGGTGACCACCGAGGCGCCACTGTCACGGAGCGCGGCGACCTGAGGGTCGTCGGCAGCGGCGGCGCCGGCCCGACGGGTGGAGCCGAAGGCCGCCAGCTTCGCGTGCTTGAGGTCGAGCTCGGCGGTGGCGCGGCGGAAGAACTCGGTGTCCTTCGGGTTCGCGCCCGGCCAGCCGCCCTCGATGTAGCCCACGCCGAGGCCGTCGAGCTGGCGCGCAATCGTCAGCTTGTCGGCGACCGAGAGGTTGAGTCCCTCCTGCTGCGCGCCGTCGCGCAGGGTGGTGTCGTAGACGTGGAAGTCGCCGTGCAGGTCCATCGGTCAACCACTTTCGTACAAGATTTCTCAGAAGGGCCTTCGTCAGCCTCTTCTTCGGAAAATGAAAAAACCTCTCGGAGTACGAGAGGTGGGCGCGTCGAGGGGTTCGACGCGCTAGGAAATGATGATCACGTATGCGTTCATTGCGACCATCCTGACACGTGTAGCGATCACTGTCCGATCATCGGTCCGCTCAGCGGACGGTCGCCTCCGGGCGACCACGACGTGCCGCGCGACTCGGCGAGCCCGCCCAGGCCGGTGGCGAGCACGAGCAGGACGAATGTGACGGCGAGCCACGGCTTCCATCGGTGAGAGGCAGGGTTCACCAGCCGAGACAGCGGCGACCGCACGCGGGAGCCGCCCGGGCCGGTCCACACGGCGGCCGCGAACACGGCGCCGCAGACGAAGAGGGTCACCGTCTCGCCGGCGACGAACGCGTAGCACAGCAGCGCCGCAGCCACCGCGAGCCCGGCGCTCCAGAGCTGGAGCATCACGGTCCCGGCCAGCGTGCGGAGCAGCTCCCAGGGTGCCCGGATGAGCACCTGCGCGCCGTCGTACCACTTCGGGCCGCGTACGCGGCGCCGTGCACCCGCAGCGCTCGCGGCCAGCGAGCCGCTTCGGAGCAGCCAGACCAGCAGCAGAAGGACGACCGAGCCGTACCAGGGGTACGCCGCCACGATGCCGCCGCACAGCAGCGCGCCGACCACCAGCAGGGTCGCGCGCCGAGCGCGTTCGGGGAACGGTGGACGGCCCTGCTCGGCCGGGAGGGGCGGCGGGGGCGGGAGCGCGCGCGGGTCCCGCTCCACGACGGTCTGGTGCTCGGTGAGCCTCTTGGTGCCGTCCGCGCCGACCGGCGGGCTCCCGGGCAGCATGTCGGTCGACCGGGCGTCCGGGGAGGTGCGCGCCGCGGCGTACGGCATCGTGAGCTTGTCCGGCGCGGGCGGAAGCGCCCCCGTCCGCGATGTGGGAGCGACCTGCGGCCGCAGCCAGCCCAGGATCGCGTCGAGCGTCGGCCGTCGCTCGGCGTCGGGGTGCAGGCAGTCGGCGAGGAGCTGGCGCAGCGGCTCCGGGATGCCGGAGAGGTGGTGCTCGCCCCGGCGGACCCGGTCCATGATGGCCATCGACGGCCCGCGCCCGAAGGGTGGCTTGCCGGTCGCGGCGAAGGCGACGGTGGCCGCCCACGAGTGCACGTCAGAGGCCGTGGTGGCGTCGTCGCCGTGCAGGATCTCGGGCGCGAGGTAGCCCGGCGTCCCGAGCAGCCAGCCGGTGTGTGTCAGCTTGGGATCGTCAGCCACCCGGGCCAGGCCGAAGTCGATGAGGATCGGCGTCCGGCCCTCCATCAGGACGTTCGAGGGCTTCACGTCGCGGTGCAGGACGCCGACCGCGTGCACGGACGCGACACCCTCGGCGAGGCAGGCGGCGAACCAGGTCAGGTCCTTGCCCCCGATCGGCCCCTCCTCGTACACGTAGTCGTGCAGCGAGAGGCCTGGGACGTAGCGGGTCGCGACGTACGGCACCGGCGCCCACGGGTCGGCGTCGACGATCTCCGCGACCCACTTGCTCCTGATTCGCCTCAGCGACCCGACCTCGCGCTCGAGCCGACGTCTCGCCTCGTCGTCCCCCACGATGTGCGGCCGCAGCACCTTGAGTGCGACCCGTGCCCCGTCGCCGCGGCGCGCCAGGTGGACCACGCCCATTCCGCCCTCGCCGATCTTGGTCAGCAGGGTGTAGCCGCCCACGGTCGGCGACGGCCGAGCGGCCGGGACGGCGGGCGTGCCTCTCGCCGGCGTCCGCGGCGTGCTGGTCACGTCGTTCAGACTAGATGGCGGGTGGGTCGGTTCCGTGTCACCTCTTGACGACACCCGGCATCGATGGCAATCTTATATCAATGGATATTGATATAAGAGTAGAGCTCGCAGCCGCTTCCCGCTCCGTGACCGGGACCGACCTGCGCCTGACCAGGCAGTACGCCGCCGCACCGGTCGAGGTGTGGTCCGCGATCACCGAGGCGGACCGAATCCAGCGCTGGCTGGCTCCCGTGAGCGGCGACCTGGAACTGGGTGGGCGCTACCAGGTCGAGGGGAACGCCGGCGGCGAGATCACGTCGTGTGATCCGCCACGGTCCTTCGCCGCGACCTGGGAGTTCGGAGGTCATGTGGGCCGGATCGTCGTGACCCTCGTCCCGACCGACGACGGCGGCACGCTGCTCGAGCTGAACCACCTGCTGCCCAGCCCTCCCGACCACTGGGAGGAGTTCGGCCCCGGCGCCGTGGGCATCGGATGGGAGGCCATGATGATGGGACTGGACCTCCACCTGGCCGACCCCGGCGCCGCCAGGCCCGCGCCCGAGGAGCTGCCGCCCCTCGACGACTTCTTCCGCGGCTCGGGCGCCGCCTGGGGCGAGGCGGCCATCGCGGACGGCGCGGACCCCGAGTGGGCTCGGGCGTCTGCCAGCCGGTGCGTGTCGGCGTACGCCGGCGACTGATGCACGCCTTCGACGTCCTCGGCGACCCGGTCCGGCGGCGGATCCTCGAGCTGCTGGCCGAAGGCGAGCAGTCGTCCGGCAACGTCGTCGAGGTGATCTCGCGGGAGTTCGGGATCGGGCAGCCGGCCGTGTCCATGCAGCTCAGGGTGCTGCGCGAGAGCGGCTTCGCCACGGTCCGCGCCGACGGTCGACGTCGCCTCTATGCGATCGACTCCACTCCTCTGGCGCAGGTGGACGCCTGGCTGTCGCCGTTCCGTCAGTTCTGGGAGCAGCGACTGGACGCACTCGAGACGGAGCTGCGCCGCGGCCGTGGCTAGCGCCCTCTCACTAGGTTGGCGACATGCGCCTGACCCGCTGGAGCCATTCGTGCGTCGCCCTCGAGACGGAGGGACACACGCTCGTCCTCGACCCCGGCGTCTGGAGCGAGCCCCGGGCGCTCCACGGCGCCGACGCCGTACTCGTCACCCATGAGCACAACGACCATGTCGACGTCGACCGGCTGCGCGCGAGTGGACTGCCGGTCTGGGCGCCGCGCGGAGCCGACCTCGGCGGCCTGCCGTTCACGCCGCTCGACTCAGGCCAGAGCGTCGAGGTGGCGGGGTTCGGGGTCCAGACGGTCGGCGCCGGCCATGCTGCCGTCGTGCCGGGCCAGGAGGTCTGCGCCAACCTCGGATACGTCGTCACCGCGGACGACGAGTCCGTCTACCACCCGGGCGACGCACTCGCGGTCCCCGAGGCGTCCGTGACGACGCTGCTGGTCCCCATGCAGGCCTCGTGGCTGAAGACCGAGGAGGCGATCCGCTTCGTGCGCGCGGTCGCGCCCGGACCGTGCGGTCGGGATCCATGACGGCCAGGTCAACGACCGGGCGCGGGACAGCATCAACCACTGGCTGGCCAGCGAGGGCGGCGCCGACTACCACTCGCTCGCACCTGGCACGACGTTCGGCGAGGACGGTGGCGGCCTGCCCCGCGTCAGCCAGCTCCGGCTCGTCGTCGAGGCGCCGGACTTCGACGCCGCTGTCGCCTTCTACCGCGACGCGCTCGGCCTGCCGGTCGAGCTCGATCTCGCCGGCGACGGCGGCGAGCACGTGCTGATCCTCGACGCGGGCCGCGCCACCCTCGAGCTCTCGAACCCGGCCCAAGTCGAGATGATCGACGCGGTCGAGGTGGGCCGACGGGTGGCACCGCGTCTCCGCGTCGCGTTCGAGGTGGACGACGCCACGCGGGCCACTGGCGCGTTGGTCAGGGCTGGGGCCCACCTGGTGGCGCCGCCGACCCGGACGCCGTGGGAGTCGCTCAACGCGCGGCTCGAGGCGCCGGCCGACCTCCAGATCACCCTGTTCGAGGAGGCACCCATCAGCTAGACCGATCTGGTTAGGTTAGCCTTACCTACATGGCTACCCTCTCCCGTCGCCGCCTGCTCGGCGGCTCTCTCGCCGCCGCGTCCGTCGCCGGCCTGCTCGCCGCCTGTGGCGAGGACAGCGCGAGCCCGCCCTCGTCGGGCGAGGAGCGGGCCGGGAGGGGTCCGTGGACCTGGACCGACGACCTGGGCCAGGAGATCAGCCTCGAGACCACACCGACCCGCATCGCGGCGTACGGCGACGCGGCGGCCGCGCTGCTGAACTTCGGGATCGCGCCGGTGGCGCTGTTCCACTACACCGACCCGGGGCAGGACTCCACCTTCGAGGACCTCGACCTGTCGAAGGTAGAGATCGTCGGCACGGCGTACGGCGAGATCAGCCTCGAGGCACTGGCGGCTGCCCGGCCCGACCTGGTCGTCACCACGCTGTACGACGGCGACACGACCGATTCGATGTACGGCTTCAAGGACGAGGCGCAGCTGGCGAAGATCAAGGCCATCGCGCCGGTCGTCGGCATCATGCAGACCGGCTCGGCGCTCGACGTGATCAGGACCAACGAGCGGCTCGTCGCCAGCCTGGGCGTCGACGTCGAGGCAGGTCCGGTCGCCGACGACCGGGCAGCGTTCGAGGCTGCCTCCGCAGAGCTGAGCAAAGCTGCGGGTAGCGGTCTCACCGTGCTGCCGGTCTACGGCGAGGACGCCAACTACTACGTGGCAAAGGCCCCCGACGACCCCGCGCTGCGCTACTACTCGGAGCTCGGGCTGTCGTTCCTGCCGGTGACCGGCGAGGACTACTACTGGGAGGTGCTGAGCTGGGAGCGGGCCGACAAGTACCAGCCCGACATCGTCCTCTACTCGGTCCGCGACTCCTTCACGCCCGCACAGCTCATGGCCCAGCCGGTCTTCGCGGGGCTCGAGGCCGCGCAGGCCGGCCAGCTGCACCCGTGGAAGTTCAAGTCGATGGACTACAAGGCCCAGACGAGCTACCTCGGGGAGCTGGCCGGCTGGTTGGCGGCCGACAGGAAGGTGACTACCTAGCGGCGTCGGCGCCCGGACCGGCCATCACCGGACCCTGTCCGTAGAAGCAGTACTTCCCCGTGACACTCGACGGGTAGGCCATCGAGATGGAGCCGGGGCTGCCCACGTTGAAGACGACCTCATGCTCGAACAGCGGCGAGTCCGCCGGGATCTGCAGCACGGCCTCGGCATCGTCGTAGCCAGGGCCGCTCGGGACGGAATCGGTCGCCTCCAGCAGCCGGATCGGCACCAGCATCGCCGGCCCCGGGCCGTTGTCGATCCCGCACGAGCCGTGTCCGGGATCGTCGGGGTCCAGATAGGTGGACCCGGGCACCTCAGCCTCGGGGACCTCGCCATCGGGCGTCGGCACGAACTCGACGGTTGCGTCGATCCCGTGGTCCGCAAGGGCGGCCTCGAGGCCGTCGGCGTCATCGAGCCGGAGGATCGCGATGTCGACCGAGCCGTCCGGGTTGCCACTGACGGCGAACGCCGGCGAGGCGGTCGGCCCGCCACCGGTCAGGCCGACTGCCACGACGGTGGCCGCGGCCGTGGCGACGGCCCCGGCGACTACGACCTTCAGGCGGCGACGAGGTTGCCGCCTGGAGGCCTCGACAGGCGACGGGTGCTCCGCGACCTCGCGACGCAGCTCGGCGAGCAACGCGGTCTCGAAGGGGTCGAGCTGGCTGGGCTTGTTCATGGACGTACCTCCACAGGAAGAGCACGCTCAGGGAGCTCGGGTGCTCCCGTCTCGTGCAGGCGAGCGGTGACCCGAGCCCGGCTGCGGTGCAGCCGAACCCGCGCGGTGGCCGGCTTCACCCCCAGCACTCGGGCCGCATCGGCGATCGAGAGCCCGTCCAGCGACACGAGCTCCAGGAGCGCTCGGTCGTCCGGCGACAGCTCGGAGATGGCGCGGTACAGCCGACGTGACTCGCGCTCTGCGTCCAGGCGCTCCTCGATCCGGGCCAGGGCGGACCCGTCGACCAGACGGCGCCCCTCGATCCGGCGTACGGCGTGCAGCTCCCGGGCCCGGCGCCGCGTCTCCGCGGCGATGGCGTTGCGACCCACGCCGTACAGCCAGGCGACCAGCGGTCCCCGGCTGCTGTCGTACGACGCGGCGCTGTCCACCGCCGCCAGGAAGACGTCGGCGGTCAGGTCCGCGGCCAGGTGCGGGTCGGAGACCCGACGAGCCACGAACCGCTGCACCGCCTCGACGTGGTCGCGGTAGAACGCCTCCAGGGCGTCCGGCTCGCGGGCGATCCGCCCGAGCGGGTCATAGTCGGCGTTCACAACCCTTATTGGTGTCGCAGCGCCGGACCGTTACAGGTCAGACGATCTTGCGCATCCAGCCGAACGTGTCCTCGGCCCGGCCGTACTGCACGTCCACGAGCGCCTGGCGGATCCGGAAGGTCAGGTCGGTCGACGCCGGCGCGGGAGCCGAGCCGCCCTCCCACTTGAGCTCGCCCACCGGGGTCACGACCGCCGCGGTGCCGCAGGCGAAGATCTCGGTGATCTCGCCGCTGGTCACACCGTCGCGCCACTCGTCGATCGAGAGCCTCCGCTCCTCGACCTGGTGGCCCATCTTCCCGGCCAGCTCGATGATCGAGCCGCGGGTGATGCCCTCGAGGATGGTGCCGAGCGCGGGGGTGACGATCCGGCCGTCCTTGAACACGAAGTACATGTTCATGCCGCCGAGCTCCTCGACGAACTTCATCTCCTCGCCGTCGAGGAAGACCACCTGGTCACAGCCCTGCTCGATCGCCTCCTGCTGCGGCAGCAGCGAGCTGGCGTAGTTGCCGCCGGTCTTGGCCGCGCCCATGCCGCCGCGGCCGGCCCGGGTGTACTCCTCCGACAGCCAGAGGCTGACCGGCTTGATGCCGCCCTTGAAGTACGATCCCGCCGGGCTGGCGATCACCATGAAAGTCACGTGCTGGGCCGGCCGGACGCCGAGGAACGCCTCCGAGGCGAACATGAACGGCCGCACGTAGAGGCTCTTCTCCCCCGCTGGGTGGGGCACCCAGCGCTGGTCGGCCTCGACCAGCGCCTCGACGGCCTGGACGAAGTCGTCGACGTCGAGCGGCGGCAGCGCGAGCCGATGGGTCGAGCGCACCATCCGGGCGGCGTTCTCCTCCGGGCGGAACGCCCAGATCGAGCCGTCCTCGTGCCGGTAGGCCTTCATGCCCTCGAAGATCTCCTGGGCATAGTGCAGGACCGCCGTGGCCGGGTCGAGCGTGAGCGTTCCGTACGGCGTGACTCGCGCCGCGTGCCAGCCCTCGGCCGGCGTCCACTCGACGGTGAACATGTGGTCGGTGAAGTGCACTCCGAAGCCGGGGTTGGCCAGGATCTCCGCCAGCCGGGTGTCGTCGACCGGGTTCTCCGTGCGGGTGGTGCTGATGTCCATGGACATCAAAGTACCTCCTGTCGATTCGTCTGCGCTCTCGCGTGTTTGTTGTCGCTGGTCGCCGCAGACGAATCGTCTACAGGCGGGCGGCGATCGCGTCGCCGACCTCGGCGGTACGGCGGACCGCCCCCGGTACTCGATCCGCGAGGTCGGCAATGGCCGCGCGCTCGACGGTGGCCGACGCGTCGGCGTACCCGAGATGGTCGAGCAGCAGCGACGTGGACAGGATCGCCGCGGTCGGGTCGGCCTTCTGCTGACCGGCGATGTCGGGGGCCGAGCCGTGCACGGGCTCGAACATGCTCGGGGCGGTTCGGTCGGGGTTGATGTTGCCCGAGGCGGCGAGGCCGATGCCACCGGTGATCGCGGCAGCGAGGTCAGTGATGATGTCGCCGAACAGGTTGTCGGTGACGATCACGTCGAACCGCGAGGGGTCGGTGGTCATGAAGATCATCGCCGCGTCGACATGGATGTAGTCGACGGTGACGTCCGGGAAGTCCGGTGCGACGGCCTGCACGATCCGCCACCACAGCGAGCCGGCGTTGACCAGCACGTTGGTCTTGTGGACCAGGGTGAGCTTCTTGCGTGGCCGGCGCTGCGCGCGGCCGAACGCGTCGCGCACGACCCGCTCCACGCCGTACGCCGTGTTGACCGAGACCTCGGTCGCGATCTCTTGTGGTGTGCCCACCCGGAGCGCGCCGCCGTTGCCGGTGTAGGGACCTTCGGTGCCCTCGCGGACGACCACGAAGTCCACGTCGCCAGGGTTCGCGAGCGGCGAGGCCACGCCCGGGAAGATGCGGGACGGGCGCAGGTTCACGTAGTGGTCGAGCTCGAACCGCAGCCGCAGCAGGAGTCCGCGCTCGAGGATGCCGGGCGGGAGGTTCGGGTCGTTGGGCTTGCCGCCGACCGCGCCGAGAAGGATGGCGTCGTGCTCCCGGATCTCGGCGAGCACCGAGTCGGGCAGCACCTCACCGGTGGCGAGGTAGCGCTCAGCGCCGAGGTCGTAGCTGGTCTGCTCGAACTTCACGCCGGCAGGGGCGGCCACCTCGAGGACCTTGAGGGCCTCGTCGGTCACCTCGGGACCGATGCCGTCGCCCGGTATGACTGCGAGCCGGAGTGATGTCACGCCGAGAGGCTAGTTGTCGTCGGGGCGCTGGCCGCCGTTGTCCCGTAGGTCGAGCGACGCCTGGACGGCGGCGTTGGTGTTCTCGGCGCTGTGCGGGTTCTCCGGGTGGTGGCTGGCCGGCCCCCAGTCGGGATACATGTCGTACATCGGAACGGTCTCCTGTGATCGTGTCTGCAATGAGTCGGGGCAAGTTAGATCTCTTGGCCGAAGGACGCCCCGGCGACGGGGACGTACCGACTCGTGGATCACACGAGAATGGGACCTGGCTGCGGGCGGATCACGCTGGGTGTAGCGAGGTGTCCGCGTCGCGGGGGCGTCTCGACCTTGGATGAGCTGATGAGCTCAAGTGAGAAGCCACGCAACGCCGAACTCCGCGGCGAGGTGGCCTCTCGTCAGGCCTCGCCGCGGCGCTCGATGAGTACGAACACGCTCCGCATGGTGGTTCGATGGTAGGACGTCCGCGCATCGCGTGCAGCGGATATCGCAGGCTGTTCGCCATGCGAGACGGCCGTTCCGAGATGAAAGACTCGACACCGTGAGCCACCCGCCTTCCCTCCCTGAGATCGTCAACCGCGCGTTCGACGTCTCGCGCCGGGCCGGCTACGTCTCCTTCTGCCGCAACGAGACCGGCCGGCTGCTGGCCATGCTGGCCGCGACCCGCGACGGGACCATGGCCGAGTTCGGCACCGGTTGCGGCGTCGGTACGGCGTGGCTGCGGTCCGGCGTACGCGGTGAGAAGGCGCGGATCGTCACCGCCGAGCTGGACCCGAAGCTTGCCGAGGCGGCCGCCGAGATCTTCCGCGACGACGACCAGGTCGAGGTCCTCGCCGCCGACTGGTCGACGCTGCTGGACCGCGGCCCCTACTCGCTGCTGTTCCTCGGCTCCGAGGAACCGACCGAGGTCTCCGTCGATGCGATCGCCGACCTCGTCGAGGACGGCGGCATCGTCGTGCTCGACGACTTCACTCCGTGCGAGCTCTGGCCCCCGATCACCCACGGCCGCGTCGACACCCTCCGCGAGCACTGGCTCACCGACGACCGCTTCACCGCCGTCGAGGTGATGGTCGCCCCCGACGCCTCCACCATCATCGCCACCAAGCGCTGACCCGATCTATCGGCGATACATCGTCCACCGCCGACCCGTCGTTACTGCTCATCAGTAACGACGGGTCACCGCCGATTTCACGCCGACCCGTCGTTACTGCTCACCAGTAACGACGGGTCACCGCCGATTGCGTGCCGAGCCGTCGTTACTGCTCATCAGTAACGACGGGTCGGCGAACGTCGACTATCCACATGGGGAGCATGAGCTGGGTGAGGGGGCCGATGGCGAGGGCGAAGAGGAGAGTGCCGACGCCGGCGACGCCGCCGAGCAGCAGGCCGAGGACGACGACGGCGATCTCGAGCAGGGTGCGGACCAGGCGGAGGGAGAGACCGGTACGCCGGGCGAAGCCGGTCATCAGGCCGTCACGGGGGCCGCGGCCGAGCTGGGCGCCGATGTACATCGCCGTTGCCAGCCCGCAGACCACGACCCCCGCGACGGTCCACACGCCTCGCAGCCAGAGTGCACCCGGCTGGTCGAGGACGTAGAGGAAGACGTCGGCCGCGACGCCGATGACGATCGCGTTCGAGATGGTGCCGATGCCGGGCACCTCGCGCAGCGGGATCCAGAGCACCATCACGAGGACGCTCACGATCACGAGCGCTTCGCCGAGCGTGATCGGCAGGTGCCTCGCCAGCCCGGAATGCAGCACGTCCCACGGCGCGTTGCCCAAGTGACCGCGGACCATCAGCGCGATCGAGAAGCCGTAGAGCACCAGCCCGACGTACAGCTGCGGCAACCGCCGCCCGAGCCGGCCCGCCCGCAGCTGCGCGATCGGGCCGAGATCGGTCAGGACGCGGGGCGCGCGGGCGGACGTGGCGGTCGTGGTCACAGCACCCATCCTCGCCCCAAGTGGCCTTTCAATAAATAGCCAATCATGCGAGAGTGGCCTGCATGAACCGCTCCATCACCGCCCGGCGGGTGGCCACGCTGGTCGGCGGGTTCGACCGCCGCCCGGCCTACGCCGGCCTCGCGGACGCGCTCGTGCTGCTGATCGGCGACGGCCGGATCCCGGCGGGCACCCGGCTGCCCAGCGAGCGCGAGCTGACCGAGGCCCTCGGTGTCTCGCGCACCACGGTCACGCGCGCCTATGCGAGCGTCCGGGACGGCGGGTACGCCGAGGCGCGGCGCGGCTCCGGCACGTTCACCCAGGTGCCGGGCGGGCCGTCACGCGCCCACGACCAGGCGCTGCTCCCCCGGCAGAGCGACCGGGCCGCGATCGACCTCAACTGCGCCGCGCCGTTCGCGCCGCCGGAGATCGCGACGGCGTACGCCGAAGCAGCGACCCGGCTCCCGGCCTACCTCGGCGGTCACGGCTACTTCCCGGCCGGGCTGCCCGAGCTGCAGTCCGCGATCGCCGCGCTGTACGACGCCCGGGGGCTGCCGACCGATCCCGCCCAGGTGATGGTGACGCCCGGCGCGCTCGCGGGCGTCTCGATCGTGGCCCAGGCGCTGGCCGGCCGCGGTGACCGGGTGCTGGTGGACTCCCCCGGCTACCCCAACGCCGCCGAGCGGATCCGCAACGCGGGCGCACGGCTTGCGACCACGGAGGTGGACCCGGATGGCTGGGACCTCGACGCGACCGCGGCCCGGCTGCGCCAGGTGGCGCCGCGACTGGCCTACCTGATCCCGGACTTCCACAACCCGACCGGGCTGCTGATGAGCGACGAGGAGAGGGAGCGGTACGCCGCCGAGCTGCGCGGCGGGCACGTGACGCCGATCGTCGACGAGTCCCACGTGATGCTGGCCCTCGAGGGACAACCGATGCCGCGTCCGTTCGCGGCGTACGCCCCCGACGCGATCACGGTCGGCAGCGCGAGCAAGGCCTTCTGGGGCGGGCTGCGGGTCGGCTGGGTGCGCGCGCCGCTCGACCTGATGGAGCAGCTGACGAGATCGCGGGTCACCCTCGACCTGGGCGTCGCGGTGATGGAGCAGCTCGCGACGGTGCGGCTGCTCGAGGACCCGGGTCCGATCCTCGAGCGCCATCGGGCCGGGCTGCGCGAGCAGCGCGACGGCCTCGTGGCGGCGGTCCGCGCCGCACTGCCCGACTGGACGTTCCGGGTGCCGACCGGCGGGTTGTCACTGTGGTGCGAGCTGCCGGGCCCGGGCCGCGGCCTCGGCATCGCGCTGGCCGACGAGGCCGAGCGGCACGGCGTGATCATCGCCCCGGGCCCGGTGTTCGCACCGGACGGCGGGCTCGACCGGTTCGTGCGCATTCCCTGGACCCGCCGGATCGACGAGCTGGAGCGGGCCGTGGCCGGCATCACGGAGGCGTGGGCGGTGGTCAGCTCCCGCCAGTCGCGCACCAGCCGGTCCAGCGGCCGGGTGATGGTGGCGTGAGGCGCGTCCTGCTGACCGGCATGTCGGGCACTGGCAAGTCGAGCGTGGTGCGTGCGTTGGTCGCGCGAGGGCACCGGGCCGTCGACACGGACGACGGCTGGACGGTGCCGCACCCGGACGGCCGACAGCAGTGGGACGAGCCGGCGATCGAGCGGCTGCTCGACGAGCCGGCCGAGCTGCTGTTCGTGGCCGGTTGCGAGGAGAACCAGGTCCTTTTCCACGCGCGCTTCGACGCGATCGTGCTGCTCACCGCACCGGTCGAGGTGCTGGTGGAGCGGCTGGCGACGAGGGACACCAACCCGTTCGGCAAGGACCCGGGCGAGCTCGCGCGGGTCCTCGACGACGTGCGTGAGGTCGAGCCACTGCTGCGACGGGCCGCGACCCACGAGATCGACACCACGCAGCCGCTCGACGACATCGTCGCCGAGGTGGAGCGCATCGCGGCCGGCTAGCGCCAGACGCGCACGTAGTCGACCGTCGTCGTGGCCGGCAGCGGCGTGGCATCGCTGAACGCGTTGGTGCCGACTCCGAGGGCCTGGGTGAGGTTGAGCGTGAACGGCTGGTCGAACGGCTGCGACCCGGTCAGTGGCGGCGCCGGCGCGATGTCGTGGTCGACGCACACCGCGCCGTCGTACGAGATCGTCACGCGGCCCGGCTCCCACTCGATGACGTAGCTGTGCATTGCGCTCGGGTCCTTGACGAGGCAGTTGTTGTTGGTGTTGGTCCCGACCGGCACGGCCGGCTGGTAGTGCAGGAACGGGATCGCCCGGTCGGGGTACTGCGAGAAGTACTCCGCCAGGTCCATCTCCCCGGTCACCTCGGAGCCGTAGGCCAGGTCCTGCGGCCACAGCCACAGCGCCGCGTGGACGCCGGGGACGCCGACGTCCGGGAACGCCGCGCGCACCTCGACCCGGCCGAAGGTGGTCGTGTACTTGCCGTACGTCGTCACGAAGGCGCCGGTCCAGCTGGAGGGGAAGTCCCCGCTCAGCGAGGGGCACACGATCTGGTGGTCGAGCGCCTTGGCGGTCAGCCGGAGCACGCCGTCGCCGACGCTCACGTCGTCTGCGCCGAGCGGGCTCGCGTCGCCCAGGTAGCACTCGGGTCCGTTGCGGTAGCCGCTGGCCAGGCTGGAGAGCACCGTCCAGTGAGTCGTGTCGAGGGCATCGCCGCTGAAGTTGTCGGAGAAGACGCACTCCCACTCGGTGCCGTCCGCCCTGTCGACCGTCGGTCCGCAGTCGGGTCGCGCGTCGTCGTCGGCCGACCCACGGTCTGACCCGCACGCGAGCGGTAGCGCAGCGGCCACGACGAGCGCAGCGACCAGGACGGTCGGGCGCCGGCTCATCGCTCAGACCAGGTCGGCGGCCCGCACCTGGACCGCGTCGATGGCGTGCTCGATCTCGAGCAGCGTCTCCGCCGGGATCGCCGAGTCGACGGACAGGGCGACCAGCGCCCGACCGCCCTTGGCGTCGCGAGCGACCTGCATGCCGGCGATGTTGACCCGGGCCGCGCCGAGGATGCCGCCGACGGTACCGACCATGCCCGGCCGATCCTCGTAGCTGAAGAACGCTAAGTGCTCGGTGGGCTCGAGGTCGACGTCGAAGCCGTTGACCTCGACCAGCCGCTCGCGCTGGTGGATGCCGATCAGGGTGCCGCTCACCGAGACCTGGTCACCGTCCGCGAGGGTTCCGCGGATCGTGATCAGGTTGCGGTGGTCGGGGCTCTCCGGGTCGGAGACGAGGCGTACGGCGGTGCCGCGCTCGGCGGCGAGCAGCGGGGCGTTGACGTAGGAGACCTGGTCCTCGACCACGTCGGTGAAGATGCCCTTGAGCGCCGCGAGCTCGAGCACCTTGACGTCGAAGTCGGTGATCTCGCCGCGCACCTCGACGTCTACCTGCTGCGCCACCTCGCCGGCTAGCGCGGTGAAGATCCGGCCGAGCTTCTCGGTGAGGGGGATGCCGGGGCGGACCTCCTCGGCGATGACGCCGCCCTGGACGTTGACGGCGTCGGGGACGAGCTCGCCCGACAGTGCCAGCCGCACGGACCGGGCCACGGCCAGGCCTGCGTTCTCCTGCGCCTCGTCGGTGGAGGCACCGAGGTGCGGGGTCGCGACGACGTTCTCGAGCTCGAACAGCGGGCTGTCGGTGCACGGCTCCTTCGCGAACACGTCGAGCCCGGCCGCGGCGACCCGGCCCTCCTTCAGCGCCGCGAAGAGCGCGTCCTCGTCGACGATCCCGCCGCGCGCGGCGTTCACCAGGACGAGATGGGGGCGGACCTTGTGCAGCTCCGCGTCGCCGATCAGGCCGAGGGTCTCCGCTGTCCTGGGCAGGTGCACCGACATGAAGTCGGAGTCGGCGAGCAGGGTGTCGAGGTCGACGAGGCGGACGCCCATCTGCGCCGCGCGGCCAGCCTGGACGTAGGGGTCGTAGGCGATGACGTCCATGCCGAACGCCGCGAGCCGGTGCGCCACGAGGACGCCGATCCGGCCGAGCCCGACGATGCCGACCGTCTTCTCGTAGAGCTCGATGCCGGTGTACTTCGACCGCTTCCACTCGCCCTGTCGCAGCGCGGCGTGCGCCGGGCTGACGTTGCGCGCGGCCGCGAGCATCAACGCGACGGCGAGCTCGGCGGCGGAGACGATGTTGGACGTCGGGGCGTTGACGACCATCACGCCGGACTGGGTCGCCGCCCGGACGTCGACGTTGTCGAGCCCCACACCGGCACGGGCCACCACCTTGAGCCTCGGCGCGGCGGCGAGCGCCTCGGCGTCGACGGCGGTGGCGCTCCGGACCAGCAGCGCGTCGGCGTACGGCAGCGCGGCCAGCAGCTCGGCGCGGTCGGCGCCGTTGCAGTGCCGGATCTCGAAGTCCGGCCCGAGCTCCTCGATGGTCGCCGGGCTCAGCTCCTCGGCGATCAGGACGACCGGCTTGCCCATGCCAGTCGGAGCGTCATCGGGAGCGTCAGTCACAGCGGTCCTCGCTTGTCGGACTCGGTCAACAACGGGGAGCGCACCACGCTGTGCGACGGCCCACACTACCCCGCGGGGGACGGGTAAACGGCGTGCGTCTGTCGTGTGGTCCGCCTAGCCTCCTAGTCGTGTGAGTGAACCGGTGACCGACCCATCCCCCTCTCGATCGAGGAGTCACCGTGCCTGCCCCCGTCCACTCCGTCCTCACCTTCTCCGGCGTCGGCCTGACCTGGCCCGACGGCACCGTCGCGTTCGACGGGCTCGACCTGCTGGTCACCCCCGGGCGGGCCGGCCTGGTCGGGGCCAACGGCTCCGGCAAGTCGACGCTGCTCAGGCTCGCTGCCGGCGCGCTCCGTCCGACGGCCGGCTCGGTGAAGGTGGCCGGCGAGGTCGGCTACCTGCCGCAGGACCTCGTCCTCGACCGGTCGCGCCGGGTCGACGACGTGCTCGGGATCGGTCCGGCCCTCAGGGCGCTGCGTGCGCTCGACGCCGGCTCCGGCGACCCACGGGACCTCGAGGCGGTCGGCGACGAGTGGGACGTCGAGGAGCGCGCGATCGCCGAGCTGGAACGGCTCGGCCTGCCCCCCTCGGTCCTGGATCGTCGCCTCGGCGAGCTGTCCGGCGGCGAGGCGATCCGCCTCGGTCTGGCCCGGCTGCTGCTCCGTCGTCCCGACGTGCTTCTCCTCGACGAGCCGACCAACAACCTCGACGCCGCGGCGCGGTCGAGGCTCTACGACGTGCTCGGCTCGTGGCCGCGCACCATGCTCGTGGTCAGCCACGACCGCGAGCTCCTCGAGCGGGTGGAGCGGATCGGCGAGCTGCGCGACGGTGCGGTGCGCTGGTACGGCGGCGGCTTCTCGTCGTACGTCGAGCAGGTGGCGGCCGAGCAGGCCGCCGCCGAGCAGGCGGTGACCGCCGCCCGTTCCGACCTGCGCCGGCAGCGGGCCGACCGGCTCGAGGCCGAGCGGCTGATCGCCCAACGCAAGCGACAGGGTGCTCGCAACGCGGTGCGCACCAACATGGGGAAGGCCGCTCGGCACTACTACAAGAACCGGTCGGAGAAGTCGGCGGCGTCTTACCGCAGGGTCCACGAGCAGCGGCTCGACGCCGCACAGGAGCGGCTCGACGACGCCGAGACCCGGCTTCGAGCGGACCGCACCATCCGCGTCGATCTGCCCGCGACCGAGGTGCCGCGTGGCCGCGTCGTGCTGACCACCGACTCGCTGGTCATCCGGACCGGCGCCCCCGTCGAGCTCGACCTCCGCGGGCCGGACCGGGTCGCGGTGGCCGGCCCGAACGGCGCCGGGAAGACCACCCTGCTCGACACCATCGCCGGCGCCCTCCCAGCTCGCTCGGGCTCGGTCCACACCCACGTCCCGACCGCGCTGCTCCCCCAGCGACTCGACGTCCTCGACCCCGACCTTTCGGTCGTGGACAACGTCGCGCTAGGCAGTCGAGGGGTGGGAGCTCCCGCAGTCGACCTGAACCGGATCCGCGCCCAGCTGGCCCGCTTCCTCTTCCGCGGCGCCTCTGCCGAGCAGCCCGTCGCCACACTGTCAGGCGGCGAGCGGTTCCGCGCCACCCTGGCGGCGCTGCTGCTGGCCGACCCCGCTCCGCAGCTGCTTCTCCTCGACGAGCCGACCAACAACCTCGACCTGGCGTCGTACGACGCACTGGTGTCGGCGCTCACGGCCTACAAGGGCGCACTCGTGGTGGTCAGCCACGACGAGGCGTTCCTCGCCGAGGTCGGGGTGGACCGGAGGCTGGAGCTCAGTCTTCCTCGATGACCGAGAAGACGTTGCCGGCCGGATCGGTGAACCAGGCGATCAGTGGACCGCCGCCCCGGAACACGCCTTTGTCGTCCGTCTCGGCGGGCGTTCCCTCGTAGCGCTCGAAGACCACGCCCTTGGCGGTCAGCTCGTCGACGGCCGCCTCGACGTCAGGCACCGGGAAGTTGAGCACGGTGTAGGTCGCGGGCACGTGGTCCGGCTTCGGATAGACGATCGTGGGTGTGCCGCCGCCGAGCTGCAGCCGCAGGATGTCGTTCTCCTCCGTCACCTCGATCCCGAGGACATCGGAGTAGAAGGCGCGGGCCGCGTCCGTGTCGGGCACCGCGAAGCCATGGAATGCCTTGCTTGGATCGGTCATGTCAGTGCCGACCGGCACGCAGGCGAGAACTCATCGCTCCGTAACCCGACGGTTACGAGAAGAGCGCCTGGCCGACGTACTCGCCCTCGGCCACCCCCGGTGGGACGGCGAACAGGGCGGAGCCGTTGACCTTGAGGTACTCCATCAGCGCGTCGTTCTTCGCCATCTTGTTCTGGATGGGGATGAAGTGGGTGTCCGGGTTGCGGACGAACGCCAGGAAGAACAGCCCGGCGTCGAGGCCGCCGAGGGAGTTGCTGCCGTCGACGAAGTTGTAGCCGCGGCGGAGCATCCGGGCGCCGCCGTTGAAGTCCGGGTGGACCAGGCGGACGTGCGCGTCGGGGGCGATCACCGGTAGGTCCTCGGCACCGGGCATGTCGAAGTCGGGATCGGTGAACTCGCCGCCGCCCGAGAGGGGTGCGCCGGTGTCCTTGGTGCGGCCGATGAACGACTCCTGGTCGCCGAGCGACTGCCGGTCCCAGACCTCGATGGTCATGTTGAACCGCCGGGCGACGAGGTAGGAGCCGCCTGCCAGCCAGTCGGCCTTGGCGTCGTCACCGGCAGCGACCCAGACGTGCTCGGCGACGTCCGCGGTCTCCTCGGCCTTGATGTTCTTGGTGCCGTCCTTGAACCCGAACAGGTTCCGCGGCGTGGACTGGCTGGTCGAGGTCGTCGAGGTGCGGCCGAAGCCCAGCTGCGACCAGCGCACCGAGACGGTGCCGAAGCCGAGACGGGCCAGGTTGCGGATCGCGTGCACGGCCACCTGGGGGTCGTCGGCGCAGGCCTGGATGCACAGGTCGCCGTACGAACGCCCGGGGTCGAGCGTGTCCACGGGGAAGTGCGGCAGGGTGCGGAGCGCCCGGGGCTGCCGGTCGGCCAGGCCGAAGCGGTCCTCGCCGTCGTCGGTGCGGAACAGCGATGGCCCGAAGCCGAAGGTGATCGTCAGCCCGTTGGGCGGGAGACCGATCGCCTCGCCGGTGTCGTCGGGCGGGGTGTTGGACG
The DNA here is from genome assembly GCA_963825455.1 of uncultured Actinomycetota bacterium. Taxonomy (GTDB): domain Bacteria; phylum Actinomycetota; class Actinomycetes; order Propionibacteriales; family Nocardioidaceae; genus Nocardioides. The sequence goes on along the minus strand of CAWGTG010000014.1, from coordinate 185,825 downwards.
CACCCTCGACCGGGCCGACAGGGCCTGCAGGCTTGCCGGCGGTCATCCGCTCGGCCGCTTGCGTCCACTGCTGGAGCAGGGCGACGAGCCGGTCGCGGTCGTCGGTGGTGACGTCGAACGCCGCGAAGTGCAGCCGGTCCTGAGCCGGCGTGACGATGCCGGCCTGGTGCGTCCCGCGGAAGTCGTACGACGCGGGGCGTGTCGCCGGCACGCCGGGTGAGCCCTGACCCTCGCTCGCCCGGCCGACCACGAACGCGCCAGCGACCCCGGCGGCGGCCGCGCCGCCGCCGAGGAGTGAGCGTCTCGAAACGTGTCCAGGCATGGACTTAGGACAGCACGGCCGCGGTCAGCTGCGACAGCGGCTCGGAGAGAGCGTTGACCGCGTCGGAGAGCTGCTTGACCTCGTCGGGCGTGAGCTGGTCGTAGGTCTTGAACCCGTCACCGATGCGCTGAGCGTCCAGCAGCGCCTGCAGGTCCTCGAACCGGGCGTCGAGCTCGGTGGCCAGCCCGGGATCCTTCTCCTCGAGGATCGGCTTGACGCCCTCGTAGCCGACCCGGGCACCGTCGACGTTGGCCTGGAAGTCCCACAGGTCGGTGTGCGACCAGTACTCCTCCTCGCCGGTGACCTTGCCGAGGGCGACCTCCTCGAGGAGTCCCCGCGAGCCGTTGGCGATCTGGTCGACGGTGTAGGTCAGGGTCTGCACCCGCTCGTCGAGGGTCTGGGTCTTCTTGAGCAGGTCGTCGGCGTACGTCGCCCGCTCCTCAGGCGTCAGCGCCGTGTAGTTCTCCGCACGCTGCGGCCACAGGTCCTTCTCGATCTTGTGCCAGCCCGTCCACTCCTGACCGGGCTCGAGATCGGCCTCCCGGGCGTCCATCATCGGGTCGAGGTCGCCGAACGACTCGGCCACGGTCTCGATCCGCTCCCAGTGGACGCGTGCGTCGGGGTAGAGCGTGCGGGCGGCATCGTCGTCGCCGGACTTGTAGAGGTCGACGAACTGCTGGGTCTTGGCCAGCAGCTGGTCGGACTGGTCCTGGACGTAGGCCGCGTAGTTGGCCACCGCCTGGTCGATGAGCTGTTGCTCGTCGGCGCTCGTCGTTGGGGCGTCGTCTTCGGACTCGGTCACTGTGAAGTCGGCGCGGATGCCCTCTCCCTTCATGCCCGGCTTGCAGGCGGTGAAGTACGCGCCGGCCGGTGCGTTCACGGTCATCTCGCGGTTGAGGTTGGGGCCGATGTTCTCGACCTCGGAGACGATCCGCAGCCCGTCCTCGCCGAGCAGGTAGAACTCGGTGACCTGGGAGCCGGTGTTGGTGACGTCGAACGTCAGGGTGCCGGCCGGGGCCTCGGCGGCCGAGACCTTGCAGTCGGAGTCGGAGGAATCGACGCTGAGCGCCCGCGGGTTGCCGCCGTCGGCGGCGTCAGTGCTGGGGCTGTCGGCGTTCTCGGTGCAGGCCGCGAGGAAGGGTGCGGCGACCACGAGGGCGGTCACGGCGAGGGTCTTGCGCATGGGCGTGGGTTCTCTCTCGGTCATCGGGCTGGGGTCAGTGGACGGGGCGACTCGGCGGGCGCGGCGGCGGAGCGCCGGCGTACGCCGCGGAAGAAGAGGGCCATCACCGGGATCGCGTAGAGGAGCCAGGCCGCTGCCTCGAGCTTGGTGGTGGCCGGCGAGAAGTTGAAGATGCCCTTGAGCAGCGTGCCGTACCAGCTGTTGACATCGATGGTGTTGCTGACGTCGAAGGCGAGATTTCCGAGGCCGGGCAGGATGCGGGCCTCCTGGAGATCGTGGATGCCGTAGGCCAGGACGCCCGCGGCGACCAGGACCAGGAAGGCGCCTGTCCAGGTGAAGAACTTCGTGAGGTTGATGGTGATCGCGCCGCGGTAGATGAGATAGCCCAGGACCACTGCGCTGAGAAGCCCCAGAACGGCGGCCGCCACGGAGAGCCGGGTGTCGTTGGTCGCGCCGTCGCGCGTGGCGGCCTGCGTGTTGCTCCACAGGATCAGAGCGGTCTCCAGCCCTTCCCGCCCGACGGCCAGCATGGCCACCAGCGCCAGCGACCAACGCCTCGCCCCCGCGTCATCGACCTGCCGGCGCAGCACGCCGCTGATCCCGCGCGCGGCGCGGGCCATCCAGAAGATCATCCAAGTGACGAACGCGACCGCGACGATGGACAGGCTGCCGCCGATCGCCTCCTGCGCCTCGAAGGTGAGCCCGCGTGGGCCAAAGGTCAGCGCGGCTCCGAAGCCGAGGCTGACGGCGACTGCCACCGCCACACCGGCCCAGATGCGCGGGAGGAGATGTCGCCGCTCGGTCTTGACGAGGTAGGCGACGAGGATGCTGACGACCAGCGCAGCCTCGAGCCCCTCACGCAGGCCGATGAGGTAGTTGGCGAACACAGCCGGTCACTGTACGCCCAACAACTTAGGCATGGCTAACCTAGGTGAGGTAAGCCTCAGGAACGATGGGTGCGGGCTGCCGCGGCGCGCGGCTTGGCGTTCGCGATCTTCACGATCAGAGGGTCGACATGCTCGGGACCGCCCATGATCTCGATGAGCGCCTTGGCAGCCTCGACGTTCTCGTGGTCGACGACGATCGTCATGTGTCCTCACCCTCCTCGTCGCTGCCATTGTCCTCCACCACCTCGACGTCGTTCAACTGGTCTGGGGACACCAGCCTGAGTCGAGCGTCGGGCGAGTCCACTGCGGTCGCGCCCAGGACGGCGGCAGCCTCCCTCCGGTCCTCCTCGCTGGCGAGCTCGCTGCGCATGAGTTCGACCATCAGAGCACGCCCCACTGTTCGTCCCCGCCCGTCGACAGAGGTCGCGGCCTCCAGCGCGGCGGTGAACCTGCGTCCCCACTCCTCGCGAGCACGGGCTGCCCGTTCGACCTTGGCGGCGGAGCGAGCAGCGGCGTAGCCGACGGCCGATCCGATCACGGCGCCGCCGAAGGCCAGCAGCCCGACGAGCAGGTCACCACCGGTCATGTGCGAGACGGTACCGATCTCAGAAGGTTCCTGTTGCCTCCTTGCACAGGGTCACCCCTGAGGTCAGGTCAGGGTCCGGCAAGGGGTCGGTGGGGACCGCTCCCCGATGTGGCCGACCCCCTGGTGGCACGAACGTTGAACACATGATCCAAGTGACCGCACTCACCAGGACGTACGGCGGCCTCCGGGCCGTGGACGACGTCTCCTTCACTGCCCAGCCGGGCCGTGTGACCGGATTCCTCGGTCCCAACGGCGCCGGAAAGTCGACGACCATGCGCGTCATGGTCGGGCTGACCCCGGCGACCTCCGGGTCCGCCACCGTCCTCGGCCGCAGGTACGCCGACCTCCCCAACCCCGGCCGCGAGGTCGGGGTCCTCCTGGACGCCTCCGCGCAGCACGCCGGTCGCACCGGCAGGGAGACCCTCAGGGTCGCCGCCCGCACCATGGGGCTGCCGATGCAGCGCGTCGACGAGCTGCTCGACCTGGTCTCGCTGACCGGCACCGAGGCCGAGCGCCGGGTCAAGAACTACTCCCTCGGCATGCGCCAGCGGCTCGGCATCGCCACCGCACTGATCGGCGACCCCGAGGTGCTGATCCTCGACGAGCCGGCCAACGGCCTCGACCCCGCCGGCATCCGCTGGATGCGCGACCTGCTCCGCGGCTTCGCGAACAAGGGCGGCACCGTGCTGCTCTCCTCGCACCTGCTGCACGAGATCGAGGTCATCGCCGACGACCTCGTGGTCATCGGCCAGGGCCGCATCGTCGCGCAGGGCACCAAGGCCGAGCTCCTGGAATCCGCCGGGACGCTGGTCCGCACCAGCAACGTCGTCGAGCTGGCCCGTGCCCTGGAGTTGGACGGCGTCCACACCGTGCCGACCGGACAGGACGGGCTGCGCGTCGAGGCAGACACCGACCAGGTCGGCAAGGTCGCACTGGCCGCCGGCGTACCCCTCACAGAGCTGCGCGCCGCCGACGGCGCCGGCCTCGAGGAGATGTTCCTCGAGCTCACTGCAGACACGTCCCGAGAAGGAGCAGCAGCATGACTGCCACCGCCACCACCATTGACCGCGCCCCGGCGCAGGTGGCTCCGCGCACCGCACCCGCGCCGATCCCGTTCACCCGGCTGCTCCAGGTCGAGCTGGTCAAGATGTTCGACACCCGTGCCGGCTACTGGCTCATGGTGTCGATCGCCGCCACCGCCTTCATCGCGACGGCCTCGGTGATCCTGTTCGCGCCGGACAGCGCGATGACCTACGACAACTTCGGCGCCGCGATCGGCGTCCCGATGACGCTCCTGCTGCCGGTGATGGCGATCCTCTCCGTCACCAGCGAGTACACCCAACGCAGCGGGCTCACGACGTTCACCTTGGTCCCGCACCGCGGCCGGGTGATCCGCGCGAAGATGGTCGTCTCCATGGCCCTCGGCGCCGTCTCGATCGGGGTCGCGCTCGCCATCGGCGCCCTTGGCAACATCGTCGGCAGCACGATCGCAGGCGTCGACACGGTCTGGGACATCTCGGGCCAGCAGATCGGCTACCTGGTCTTCGCCAACGTGCTGAACCTGCTCATCGGCTTCATGCTCGGCGTGCTGATCCGCAACTCCCCCGGCGCCATCGTCGGGTTCGTCGTCTACTCGTTCGTGCTCCCGACCCTGTCGCTCGTGCTGGGCAACTTCCAGCAGTGGTGGGAGGACCTGCGGCCCTGGCTGGACTTCAACTGGGCGCAGGGCGAGCTCTACGACGGGAGCCTCACCGGCGCCGAGTGGGCGCACCTGGGTACGTCCGGCGTGATCTGGCTGGTCGTCCCGCTGATCGTCGGCCTGGTGATGGTGATGCGGTCGGAGGTCAAGTAGCACCTCCGCGGCCACCGGGCCGCACGACGAGGACCCCTGGCAGGCACAGCGCCGGGGGTCCTCGGACGTCCGCGACGAGCCTGCGTGCGGCGTCGGTCACATCCGACCGACGTCCGACCGTGGTCGGACGCGGTGGCCAGGGCGCCTTGGCTAACGTCGACGAGTGCTCCCCCTCCGTCGTCTGGCCCTGCCCGTCGTGCTCGCTGCCGCCTCGGTGGCCGTCGCCGGGCCCGCGTCGGCGGACGTGGACGGCTCGACGTCGACCGACGACGTCGTCCTCTTCGACCACTGCCAGCGGCACCCGATCTCCTACGACCTGGCGGTCAGCCCGGGCACCCTCCTGTGGCGGCTGGAGATCCAGGTCGCCGATCCCCAGGGCCAGGTCTCGGAGGGCACCGTCGTGAACTCGGCCACCAACCCGGCCACCAGCGGCACCGTCGAGGTGACGTTCTGCGGCTCCGAGCCGGCCGGCACCTACACGGTCCGCGGCACCGGCTTCTACCAGATCATCCCCGCGGTCCAGCTCCCGTTCGCGCTTCCCGAGACCACGTTCCAGGTCCGGCCGGCGGCCACTCGCACGACGCTCTCCGACAAGTCGCTGGGTCACGGTCACTACCAGCTCACCACGCGCGTCCGCGAGGAGAGCGAGAAGGGGTTCCGCCGGGCCAACGGCGTCCCGGTCCGGCTGGAGCGGCTCGTGTCCGGGCAGTGGAAGCGGGTCCGTGGCATCACGATGACCACCGTGCACGGCCGCGCGGTGGCCCGGATCGACGGGCATCCGGGCCAGCGGCTGCGCGCCGTCGTACCAGCGCTCAACAATGTCGCCGCGTCGATCTCGAGAACCGTAACCCTCTGACGGCTGCGGTGTGGCCAGGTCCTCTGGACCAGTGGCGGCCGCGACCGGCAATTATGGGTGATCGGCAGCGAGCACCGCGCTGCGTACCTACCGTGGTGAGCGTCGAGGGGGGCCGGCGTCGGTTCCGGTTCACGCACATCTGCACGGGGAACTTTCGCCATGCCGCACGCACGTCAGCACGCCGTCAGGCGTCGACTCGCGGTGCTCGTGCTCGGGGTGGCGACCGTCATCGCGGCCGAGATGTCCCTGCCCGTGTCGAACCTCGCTCCCGGGACGGCGACTGCCCTGGCCGACAGCGGCAGCACGTACGACCGCAGCCTCCGGCCGGGCGAGTGCGCCCTCCTCGGCCGGGCGTACACGACGGGCCTGGGTTGCGCCCGGGACCGGTGTGTCGAGGGCGCGGTGCAATGGCGCAAGGTCGCCGGCGCCGAGGCGTGCGCCCAGGTGGGGCAGCCTCGCGGCTTCGGGTATGCCGCCACCGTCGACGTTCGCCAATGCCAGGAGCTGCATCGCCGGTGGATCGCGCCGGTCAACTACTGCGCGTCCCAACCCGATCGCTCACTCGCGGCTGCCCGCGACGCACCTCAGTGCGCCGACCCGGCCGGCATCTACGTGACCCTGTCCGAGACAGAGGGCCGCTACGACGAGTGCCTGACTACGGCCCGCGTCGCGGAGCTGACCCGACAGGCCGCCGTGCACGGCACGACGCTGGCCGCCGAGGTCGCCGCCCAGCAGCGGCGTGCTAAGCCCAGCCCAGGCGGGTTGCTCATGCTCGGTGACTCGGTGAGCTGGCGGGGCAGCGACGAGCTCGCCCGGCTGCGACCGGAGCTGACGGTCGACGCGGAACCGGCTCGCCGCCCTACCGAGCTCGCCACGCGGCTCGACGCCTTCCGGGCCGAGCGCGGCGAGCCGGCCGGGCTCGTCGTCGAGCTCGGGACGAACCCGGCCCCTGGCTTCAAGCGCCGGGACCTGGCCGCTGCCGTCCGGAGCCTGCCGGCAACGACTCCGGTCATGTTCGTGCTGCCCTACGTCGAGGTCGCGAGCGATCCGGTCGTCGCGTCGTCGTGGTCGCGGCAGTTCGACGGCTGGATGCGCTCGGTCGCTGCCGGTCGTCCGCACACCTGTGTGGCGGACTGGCCGGCGTACGTGCGTTCGCACCCAGGCCTGCTCCAGGACGGCACCCACCCCCGCAACGACGCCGAGGCGATCTGGGCCCGCTGGGTGCTCGTGCAGTGGTCCCGCTGCTTCCCCGCCGAGTGACCCCAGGTGGTTCCCGCAAACGGTTGCGCAGAACCACCTGGGGTCAGCCGACTGAAACTCAGCGGGCGGAGGAGCCCTCGACGTAGTCGGAGTCGTGGGACTTCACCCACGCCATCAGCTTGCGAAGCTCGCGGCCGGTCTGCTCGATCGGGTGCTGCTCGGACTTCTCGCGGTATGCGGTGAACTCGGGAGAGCCGGCGTCCATGTCGGCGATGAAGTGCGCGGCGAACGAGCCGTCCTTGATCTCGGCGAGGATCTGCTTCATGTTCTCCTTCACCTCGGGCGTGATCACCCGCGGGCCGGAGACGTAGTCGCCGAACTCGGCCGTGTCGGAGACCGACCAGCGCTGCTTGGCGATGCCGCCCTCGTACATCAGGTCGACGATCAGCTTGAGCTCGTGGAGGCACTCGAAGTACGCGACCTCGGGCTGGTAGCCGGCCTCGGTGAGGACCTCGAAGCCGTACATGACCAGCTGCGACGCGCCGCCGCAGAGGACCGCCTGCTCGCCGAAGAGATCGGTCTCGGTCTCCTCGGTGAACGTGGTCTTGATGCCGCCGGCACGGAGGCCGCCGATCGCCTTGGCGTAGGACAGCGCCAGCTGCCAGGTGCTGCCAGAGGCGTCCTTCTCGACGGCGACGAGCACGGGCACGCCGCGGCCGTCGACGTACTCGCGGCGGACCAGGTGGCCGGGGCCCTTGGGGGCGACCATGAACACGTCGACGCCCTCCGGCGGGGTGATGTAGCCGAAGCGGATGTTGAACCCGTGCCCGAATACCAGGGTGTCGCCGGGGGCGAGCTCGGGCTCGATCTCCTCGGCGTACAGCTTCCGCTGGTGCTGGTCGGGCGCAAGGATCACGATGACGTCGGCCTCTTCGGCCGCCTCCCGCGGCGTGAGCACCCGCAGCCCCTCGGCCTCGGCCTTCTCGCGGCTCTTGGAACCGGGCTGCAGCCCGACACGTACGTCGACGCCGGAGTCGCGCAGCGACAGCGCATGCGCGTGGCCCTGGCTGCCGTAGCCGATCACCGCGACGTTCTTGCCCTGGATCAGGGCCAGGTCGGCGTCGTCGTCGTAGAACATCTCAGCCACGGGGGCTCTCCTTCTGTGGTTGCTTCTCTGGGTCTGTACGTCGTGCTTGTCGGGCGTTTCTGTTGCTTGTCGGGGGTTGCAACCCCTGCCAGGTGCCAATTTCCCCGGTCAGCCGGGGAAACCGGCTCCGTCAGCCGGCCGCGGGCGGGGTCGGTACGGCGACGGGACGCAGCGACCGCTCGGAGATCGAGCGCGCGCCACGGCCGATGGCGACCATGCCGGACTGGACGAGCTCGCGGATCCCGAAGGGCTCGAGGATCTTGAGCACGTCGGCGATCTTGGCGGCGTTGCCGATCACCTGGATGGTGACAGCGTCGGCGGCGACGTCGACGACGCTGGCGCGGAACAGCTGGACCACGTCGAGGATCTGGCCACGGGTCTCGGCGGTGGCCGCGACCTTGACCAGCACCAGCTCGCGATGGACCGACGCCTCGTGGTCGAGCTCGACGATCTTGATCACCTCGACCAGCTTGTTGAGCTGCTTGGTGACCTGCTCCAGCGGAGAGTCCTCGACGTTGACCACGATCGTCATCCGCGAGACCTCGTCGTGCTCGGTCGGGCCGACCGCGAGGGACTCGATGTTGAAGCCGCGGCGGCTGAACAGGCCGGCGATCCTCGCCAGGACACCGGGCTTGTTCTCGACCAGCACCGAGAGGGTGTGGGTGCTCATAGATCGTCCTCGTCGAACTGGGGCGCGAGGTCGCGCGCGTACTTGATGTTGTCGTTGCTGGTGCCAGCAGCGACCATCGGCCACACCATGGCGTCGCGGTGGACCCGGAAGTCCACGACGACCGGGACGTCGTTGATCTCCATCGCCTTGGTGATCGTCGCGTCGACGTCCTCGGCGCTGTCGCACGACAGGCCGACGCAGCCGTAGGCCTCCGCCAGCTTCACGAAGTCGGGGATCCGCTTCGACTCGAGATCGGTGTTGGAGTAGCGCGAGTTGTAGAAGAGCGTCTGCCACTGCCGGACCATGCCCAGCGACTCGTTGTTGATGATCGCGACCTTGATCGGGATGTTGTTGATCGCGCAGGTGGCCAGCTCCTGGTTGGTCATCTGGAAGCAGCCGTCGCCGTCGATCGCCCAGACCACCTGGTCAGGGCAACCGACCTGCGCCCCCATCGCCGCCGGGACCGCGAAGCCCATGGTCCCGAGGCCACCGGAGTTGATCCACTTCCGCGGCTGCTCGTAGCCGACGTAGTGCGCGGCCCACATCTGGTGCTGGCCGACGCCGGCGGTGTAGATCGTGTCCGGTCCGGCAAGCGCCCCGAGCCGCTCGATGACGTACTGCGGCGCCAGCGAGCCCTCCGGGGTGTCGTAGCCGAGCGGGTACGCGTCGCGGACGCCCTCGAGGAACTTCACCCAGCCCTCGTAGTCGCCGGTGTGGCCCTCGTCCGCCTCGGTCTTGAGCGTCAGCAGAAGGTCGAGCAGCACCTCGCGGACGTCGCCCACGATCGGGATGTCGGTGTGCCGGTTCTTGCCGATCTCCGCCGGGTCGATGTCGGCGTGGATGATCTTGGCGCCCGGGGCGAAGGTGTCGAGGTTGCCGGTCACCCGGTCGTCGAAGCGGGCGCCGAGGCTGATGATCAGGTCGCTCTTCTGGAGCGCAGCCACCGCTGCGACGGTGCCGTGCATGCCCGGCATGCCGAGATGCTGCTGGTGGCTGTCGGGGAATGCGCCCCGCGCCATGAGCGTGGTGACGACCGGCATACCGGTCAGCTCGGCGAGCTCCTTGAGCTCCTTCGAAGCGCCGGAGCGGACGGTGCCGCCGCCGACGTACAGCACCGGGCGGCGCGACTCGAGCATGAGCCGCGCGGCCTCGCGGATCTGCTTGGAGTGCGGGCGGGTCACCGGGCGGTAGCCCGGCAGGTGCAGCTCGGCCGGCCACTCGAACGTCGTCATCGACTGCAGCGCCGACTTGGCGATGTCGACGAGCACCGGGCCGGGGCGCCCGGTGCTGGCGATGTGGAACGCCTCGGCGATCCGGCGTGGGATCTCGTCAGGGTCGGTGACCAGGAAGTTGTGCTTGGTGATCGGCATCGTGATGCCGCGGATGTCGGCCTCCTGGAAGGCGTCCGTGCCGATCGCGGCGGCCCCGACCTGGCCGGTCACCGCGACCATCGGGACCGAGTCCATGTGCGCGTCCGCGATCGGGGTGACCAGGTTGGTCGCGCCCGGGCCGGACGTCGCCATGCAGACGCCGACCCGCCCGGTCGCCGCGGCGAACCCCTGCGCGGCATGGCCGGCGCCCTGCTCGTGCCGGACCAGGATGTGCCGGATCTTGGAGTCCATCAGCGGGTCGTACGCCGGCAGGATCGCCCCGCCGGGGATCCCGAAGATGTCGGTGACGCCCGCCGCCTCCAGAGAGGTGACCAGGCTCTGTGCTCCTGTGATCTGCTCACTCATGAGATTGGGGGTCCTCTTCCTCGATCCGTGCCAGGTGCTCCTCGACCAACAAAAAACCCCTCTGCTGCGCTGGGCAACGAGGGGTGACGCGCTGACGGGCTGCGTGGTGGCAGCTCAGCCGGCGCGTCGCATGCGTACGAGAAGGTCCTGGCGCATGCAGCCACGGTAGTCGGTCGCCGGAACGCCGTCATCCCGTAGCCCAGCCGTCCCAGAATACGGGACGGCGGTCTCACCGCTTGGCGGCGACCGCGTGCGGCGGGGCCGTGGGGTCCACCCCGGCGAGGAAACTGGCGGCCTGTTCGGCCAGACGGGTCGCGCCGAGCTGTTCGGCCCACCGCAGCGTCTCGGCGGCCAGTGCCTGGGCGCCTGCCTCGTCCCCGGCGTCACGGGCGAGCACGGCGAGCAGGACCTGCTGGGCGAGGACGCCGAGCACGTGCCCGCCGCGCGCCGCGGCAGCAGCGGACTCCTGCCAGGCTGCGAGCGCCCCGGCGAGGTCGCCACCGTCGTGGGCATGGTCGCCCAGGTGTCGCTGGGCCTCGAAGACGAGAAGCGAGTCGGCCACGGCCCGGCCGGCCGCGAGCGCTTCGGTGTAGTGGCCCGGCGCCTCGATCCGGTCACCACGCAGGTTGTCCGCGAACCAGCCCAGGCACATGCAGGCCCAGCCTCGCCTGCCGTCGTCAGGTGCGCTGTCGCGCAGGCGGGCCGCCTCGACCGTCATCGCGTCCACGACGACCGGGTCCCGTCCGGCCGGCCCGATCCCGCCGACCAGCTGGTCGGCGTACTGACGGCGCAGGTGCTGCATCGCGAGGTCCCAAGCCATGGTGGGGCCGGTGCCGATCAGGGCGGCCAGCTCCTGCGCCGCGTCGAGCGGGTGGTCGCCCGCGGAGCGGGCGCCCCGGGTGTAGTCGCGCCGGCCCACCACCGACGCCCGGGCCATCAGCAGCTCGAGCCGGGCCCGGTCGTCGGACACCCGGGTGGCGTCGAGCAGGGCGAGCGCGTCGTCGTAGCGGGCTGCGTTCTCGAGCGCGGTGATGGCGGTGAGGAGGGCGGGCAGGTCGGTGCTGGCCGTAGTCATCCAAGCAAGATAGTTTGGTGCAAAACTATTCTCTACAAAACTATTTCGGGAGGCGACATGGCGGGGCCTCGACAGGACTCCATCGACCGGCACGTGGCGCGCTGGCGCGACGAGCTCGACTACCTCGACCCGATGCACGAGGCGATCGTCGCCAGGTTGATGATCCTCAGCCGGCACCTGGCCGGCGCTCGCGACGCCGCGTTGACGGACGCCGCACTCCCGCGATCGTCGTTCAAGATCCTGCTGGCCCTGCGCCGGCTCGGGACGCCGTACACCGCGAGCCCGTCGGACCTCGCCGATCACCTCGGCCTGAGCCGGGGCGCACTGTCCGCGCGCCTCGGCCCGCTCGAGGACGACGGCCTGGTCACCCGGACCGTGGACAAGGACGACCGCCGCCGAGTGCACGTCCGGCTCACTGCGGCCGGCCGGCGTGCCTTCGACCGGCACGCCCGCACCGAGGGCCGGGACGAGGCGGTCCTGCTCGGCGCCCTCTCCCCCGCCGACCAGCGGCGGCTGGCCGACCTGCTCCGCGACCTCGTGCTGGCGGTCGAGACCTAGGGCCTAGGAGGACGACGGCTCGCGCCCGTCGGCCGTGCAGATGCAGACCTTGTTGCCGTGCTTGTCGGCGAGCACCCAGAACGCCGGGACGGCGGCCGTGCTGACCAGGGTCCCACCGGCATCGAGCGCCGCCTGCAGCCGCTCCTCGGCGACCTCGCGCGGCACGACGATGTCGAGGTGGAAGCGTTGCTGGACCTCGCCCGTGGCCTCGGGTGCCGTCTGGAACCACAGCGTGTTGTTGCGACCGCCCGGGTCGAAGACCTCGGGCCACTTCCCGGAGTTGTCGTAGGCGAGGACCGCCGCCCAGAACGGCCTGACCTCCTCGGCGTCCGGCACGTCGAGCGCCAGCTCGAGGGTCGACACATCGCGCGGGGTGGCTTCGACGCCGAGCTCGGCTGCGATCGCGCTGATCCGCCGGGCCAGGTCGAGGTCGCGGCTGGTCACTCCGCCCACGTCGTGGCTGTGCAGGTCGACGTCGACCTGCGGGTAGGTGAGCACGACATCGGGGTGGTGGTTGGCCTCCTCGGCTGCCTCGGTGATCCGGGTGACCAGCTCGAGGCCCTTGACGAAGCTCCCGGTGCGGAACCGGGCGTGCAGCTTCACGAGGAAGAACCGCCAGTCGTCCAGTCCCTCGGCCATCACCTCGGGGTAGCGGAGCGTCTTCTTGGGGTCGGTCACGGCAGCACCTTCTGTCCGATGGGTCCGGGGTTGGTGGCGATCTCCCAGCGGTAACCATCGGGGTCCGCGAAGTAGCCGGTGTAGCCACCCCACTCGCGCTCGACGGCATCGTGCACGGGGTCGGCGCCGGCCGCGCGGGCGGTCGCCAGGACGGCGTCGACCTCCTGGGGGGTCGCGACGTTGTGGGAGATGGTGAAGGGAGGTACGCCGTCGCCGACCGCGATCCGGCCGACCTCCGCCTGGAAGTGCTCGCGGTCCCACAGCGAGAGCACCAGCTTCTCGCCCGCCATGATCATGATGACGTCGCCCTCGACCTCCATGTCCGGCGTCCACCCGAGTCCGTCGATGTAGAACCGCCGACTCGTCTCGAGGTCACGCACCGCCAGGGTCAGGAAGCTGATCCGCTGATCCATGCCCCCAGCGTGCCATCACTCGTCGCCATCGCTCCCGTCGGCATCGTTCCCGTCGCCGTCGCGCGCGCCGGCTTCACCCTCGTCGGCGTCGTCGTCGGTCATGCCGACGCAGTACCCCGATCAAGGCGACGGGGCCGACGGCCACATCGACGACAGGGCCGTCCGCTGCTCGCCGTTCTCGTCGAAGTTCGCCGGATCGAGCCATCGCTCGTGGGCCGCGCGTACGACGGGCCACTCGGCGTCGGTGACCGAGAACCAGTCGGTGTCGCGATTGCGGCCCTTGGTCACCATGTGGTGTCGGAACCGGCCCTCGTAGGTGAAGCCTAGGCGTGCGGCGGCGCGTCGGGACGGCTCGTTGAGCGAGTCGCACTTCCACTCGAAGCGGCGGTAGCCGAGGTCCTCGAAGGCGTAGCGCATCAGCAGGTGGATCGCCTCCGTCGCGGCACGGCTGCGCTGCAGCGACCGCGCGTACAGCACTCCGGCCACCTCGACCTGGCCGGTGGCCGGGTCGATCCGTGTGTACGACGCGATGCCGGACGCCGCGCCGTCCCGTGGCGCGAGGACGAAGGTGAGCAGGTCCGGCGTCGCCAGCGTGCGCGCGATCAGCTCGGTCATCTCGTCGAGGTCCGCCGGCGGCTCGGTCGCCCGGTAGGTCCACAGGGAGCGGTCCTCCGGGCCGCACAGAGAGCCCAGCAGCGCGGCTGCGTGGGTGACGGCGAGCGGCTCGACCGCGACGTACCGCCCCTCGAGGGTGACCGCATCCGGACGCGGCCGCGGCGACCATCCGGGCACGACGTCACCGACCGGCTGGCCGAACTCGTTCACCTCGGGCACGGGCCGACCCTAGAGCGCGCGCCCGACCACAGCTGCCTTCGGGCGCCTTAGTCTCAGCACCGTGACGATCCGCAGCGCGCGCGTCTGGCACGGGCTGACCGCCCTCGTCGCGATCGGTGCGCTGGTCCTGCAGGTGGTGCTGGTCATCCAGGGTGGTCGGGTGCTCGACGACGCCTCACAGCCGGACCTGCCGGTCCGACTGGGCCGGCTCGTCTCGTACTTCACCATCCAGAGCAACCTGCTTGTCGCGATCACTGCCACGCAGCTGGCCCGCGACCCGCTCCGGGACGGGCCGACGTGGCGGGTGGTCCGGCTGGCGGCGGTGGCCGGGATCTTCCTCACGGGTGTCGTCCACTTCATCCTGCTCCGTCCGCTGCTCGACCTGGACGGCGCGGACTGGGCGGCCGACAAGCTGCTGCACATGGTCGTGCCGCTGCTCGCGGTCGTCGGCTGGATCCTGTTCGGACCTCGCCCGAGGATCGAGAGCCGCGAGATCACGTGGGTGCTCGTCTGGCCGATCGTCTGGCTCACGTGGACGCTCGTCGTCGGTGGGCTGAGCGGTTGGTACCCCTACCCGTTCCTCGACCACCGCGAGGAGCACGGTGTCACGGGCGTCGTCATCTCCATCGTGGGCATCACGGCCTTCTTCGTGGTCGTCCTATGGCTGGCCAAGCTCGTCGACCAGCGAATCCAGCCCGCGCCGCAGGCGTGGGACCCCTACCGCGGAGGTACTGCACGCTCATGACCGAGGCGATCGACCCCACCGTCCCGCCGAGCGGCACCGGCTGCGCCGAGTGCGAGCCGGTCGGCGGCTGGTGGGTGCACCTGCGCCGCTGCGCCCAGTGCGGCCACGTCGGCTGCTGCGACTCCTCCCCGGCCCAGCACGCCACCGCACACTTCAAGGCCAGCGGTCACCCGGTGGTCCAGAGCTTCGAGCCCGGCGAGGACTGGTTCTGGGACTACCGCACCGACGAGCCGCTCGACGGTCCCCAGCTCGCGGCACCGACCGCGCGCCCCGATGACCAGACGGTGCCCGGCCCGGCCGACCGCGTCCCGGCCGACTGGCGTGCCCACATCCACTAGCCGAGGGTCTGCGTGACCTCGCGGAGACCGTCATGCACGACGACTCGCGCGGAGGCGCCGTTGACCAGTGGCAGGAACGGCTGGGTGTGGCCGATGTCCATCTCGGCGACGATCGGGATCCCCAGGTCTCCCAGCGCATCCTCGACCGCCTGGAGCTGGGTGAGGTCCGCCTCGTCCGGTGCCTTCGTCCGACCGACCAGCACCGCGCTGGCGTGCTCGAACCAGCCGGAGTAGCGGAAGCCGCGCAGCATCCGGCAGGCGTCGTAGGCGGGGAACGCGGCCATCTCGAGATAGACCAGCAGCCCCTCGTCGGCGTGCGCGCGACCGTAGGCGGCGACGTCGGCGTACGGCGTGCCGCCCAGCGGCGAGAGCACCTCGGCACAGCCGCCGACGAGCCGTCCGGAGACGTCGACGCCCCCGCCGCCGAGCACGACCCAGTCGGTCTCGTGGTCGAGCTGGAACTCGGTGACCTCGGGCTTGTCCTTGTAGTCGCCCCACTTCGGCTGGAACCGGCCCGGCGAGCGCTGGGTGACCTGGCCCGTGGACGAGAGCAGGTCGACCCAGTGCAGCAGCCCGTCGGGGGCGGCGTACGGCGTGTCCATGAGGTTCCACCCGTGCGCGGTCGCCCAGTCCAGCCGGGTGGTCAACGGCACGAGCAGGGTCGAGATGTCGCTCCAGCCGACCAGCCACGTGGGTTCGGCCGCGGCCAGGCGGTCCCAGTCGAGCTGGTCGAGGAGGTCGATGGCGAGCTCGCCGCCCCAGGGCGGGACCACGGCCGCGACGGCCGGGTCGCACAGGAAATCAACGAGCTCGGCGGCCCGCTGCTCCTTGGATGCGGAGCGAACCCGCTCGCCACTCATGCACTCGCCGACGACCACCTCGAAGCCGCGGTCGCGCAGCCACTGGAGGGCGACCTCCAGCCGGGACCGGTGCTTGTCCTTGACGCCGGACGACGGCGAGGTCACCGCAATCGTGTCGCCGGAGGCCAGCGGACGGGGGAAGCGCGTCATCCCCTCAGGCTGTCAGCCCGGTGAGCACGTCACGAACCGATTCCAGCCCGGCGCGCACCTCGGCGTACGACGTCGAGAGGGGCGAGAGCCCGATCCGCAGTCCGTTGGGGTCGCGGTAGTCGGGGATCACGTCGCGCTGCCACAGGGCCGCCGTGGCCTCGCGCATCAGCGGGTGGTTGAGGGTGACGTGCCCGCCGCGGCGGTCGGAGTCGAGCGGCGAGGCGAGCACCACGCCCAGCGGCGCGAGCTGCTCGACGGAGACCTCGGCGGCGTGCTCGGTCAGCCCGACCGACTTGGCGCGGATCGCAGCGAGCCCGGCCTCCGCGACCAGCTCGACCATGTCCTCGAGCGCCAGCATGCCGACGATCGCAGGCGTGCCGGAGAGGAACCGTCTGATGCCTGTTGCGGGGACGTACGACGGCCCCATCAGGAACGGATCGTCGGCCCCCATCCAGCCCTGGATGGGCTGGGTCAGCTCCTCCTGCCACCGCGTGGCGACGTACAGGAACGCCGGCGAGCCAGGACCGCCGTTCAGGTACTTGTAGGTGCAGCCGACCGCGAGGTCGACGCCCCAGGCGTCCAGCTCCACCGGCAGCACACCCGCCGAGTGGCACAGGTCCCAGAGCACCAGCGCGCCGGCGTCGTGCACGATCCGGGTCAGCTCGGGTGCGTCGGCCACCCAGGCCGAGCGGTAGGCGACGTGGTTGAGCACCACGAGCGCGGTCTGCGGACCGACCTCCGCTGCGAGCTGCTCGGCCGTGACGCCGGCGCTGGTGTCGACCTCGATCCAGCGCAGGGTCAGCCCGGCCTCGGCGGCGACGCCGTCGGCGACGTAGCGGTCGGTCGGGAACTGGTCGCGGTCCAGCACGATCTCGGAGCGACCGGGACGCGCGGCGACGGCCGCCCGCATCAGCTTGTAGAGCAGCACCGTGGTCGAGTCGCCGATGGCGATCTGCCCAGGCGCCGCACCGAGACACACCTCTCCGAGCCGGTCCCCGAGGGTGCGCGGCAGGTCGAACCACCGCTCGTCCCAGCCGCGGATCAGCCGGCCGCCCCACTCGTGCTCGACGAACTCCGCGAGCCGCGGCCCGGTCACCTTGAGCGGGCGGCCGAGAGAGTTGCCGTCGAAGTAGACGAGGGGCGAGTCCGCGCCGACGAAGCGGTCGCGGTACGCCGCGAGCGCGTCGGCGGCGTCCAGCCCAGCGGTGTCAGCCACGCGGCGACCCTAGTGGCTCACTGGAAGCTGACGAATCGGACCTTCGGGTTGATCCTGCGGACGTCGGCCGCCCTCATCCGGCGGGTGTCCTCGTCGTAGAAGAGCTTGAACCCCATGAAGAACTGCCGTGGCCTCGCGACGGCATGGAAGGTGGCGAGCTTCTGACCCGGCGTACCGAAGCCGTCGACGTGCTGCACCATGACCAGCCCGCGGCGCGGCTCGATGGTGCCGATGCGGTCGATCATGGCGGTGCGGAACTGGTGCAGCACGAACAGCTTCTGCGGCAGCGCGTTCCGGGCCACCAGGTCACGCAGCCACGCGGAGACCCGGTTGACCTCGCCCGCGCTGACCGAGCCGATCCGGCTGCCGGGGACCGCATGCTTGCCCATCCGCCACTCGGGGTCGAGCGCGAGACCGACGTACGGGTCCTTGAGCGCCCACGCCCAGCGCTTGGCGACGGTGAGGAAGTCGGAACGGCCGGGCTGGATGTCCAGCAGCAGCAGCGCGTCGTGGCGGTGAGCTGCGTCGATGTACTTCTGCACCTCGGCGCGCGCGATGTCGTGTGAGTAGTCGTGACCCGGACCGGCGTGCCGGTCCGCGATGCTGACGATCAGCTCGTAGACGACCTGCACCGGCTGGCGCTTGCGCGCGAACGGCTTGGCGGCGCGGTGCACCCGGCGCTGCATCGCGTCGGGGCTGGTCTCGCCCAGGACGCCGAGCGCGCCGGTCTCGGCGGTGCCGTAGTAGGCGACCAGGAACCGGCCGTCACCGAAGATCTTCGTGGCGCCGTGCGGGAGCGTCTGGGTGGGCGCTGGTGGCGGCAGCGGCTGTACGGTCTGGCCGCCCTGCGGGTCGACCACGGTGGTGCCACTGCCGCCGGGCGAGGTGTCCGTGTGCGCGGTGGCCGAGACTCCGGACGTCGAGGAGACGGTGGTGGCCTTGCTGCCGCTGCTGGGCATCGCGCCCCAGGCCGGCAGTGACGAGGCGTCGGGTACGACGGCCGCCAGGCTGATCAGGGCGACCATCGCCACCAGGACGGCGACCAGGACGGGGCGTTCGGACTTGTCCATCGAGAAGAAGACGATAGGCGATGCCCATCGGTTGCGAAGAAACCCCGTCCCGCGTCGCCCGGGTTACAGCTCGCCGGCCGCCAGCATCGTGTCGAGCCGGGCGTAGCCGTCGTTCACGCCGACCTCCATGCCCGAGGACAGCATCCCGTCGCGACCCTCGAAGCTGTCCATGAGCGACACCGCGACCAGGCGGGTGCGTCCGTCGCCGAGGTCCTCGAAGGTCATCGTCTCCAGCGCCACGGCGTCGGGCATGCCCTCCCAGGTGAAGGTCTGGACGAGCCGGTCCTCGCGGACGGTGTGGAAGCAGCCACGGAAGCCGTACTCCTCGCCGTCGACGACCGTGAGGTAGCGCCAGCTGCCGCCGGTGCGCGCGTCCCACTCGTCGATCTTGACCTCGGTGCCGTTCGGTCCGGTCCAGCGCGCGAACAGGTCGGCGTCGGTGTGTGCCCGGACCAGCTGCGCCGGTGTGGCCGCGAACTCGCGGGTCATCCGGATCACGGGCAGGTCGGACGGCGCCTCGATGGTGGTGGTGCCGTCTGCGGTGGTGGTCGTGGTGGTCATGCCGTCTCTCCTTGATCGGTGTGTCGGGTGTCTGTGTCGTCGTTCAGCTCGGCCAGCACGGCGTCCAGGCGCTGGAAACGCGCCTCGGCCTCGCGCCGGTAGCGCTCGATCCACTTGGTCATCAGGTCGAACACCTCCGCCTCGAGATGCACCGGCCGCCGCTGCGCGTCCCGCCCCCGGGTCACGAGCCCGGCCCCTTCGAGCACCTTGAGGTGCTTCGAGACGGCCTGCAGGCTCACGTCGTACGGCGCGGCCAGCTCACCCACGGTCGCGTCACCCGCGCAGAGGCGGGCAACCATGTCGCGACGGGTCGGGTCGGCCAGGGCGGCGAACACCTGGGACAGCGGATCGGTCATCTCGTTCCTCAACTGATTGGTTGAATACGAGGATCTTGCCAGACGCTCATGACCCTTGTCAACCATTTGGTTGAGTAAGTTGGCGTCGGGATAGTCCGTGACGTTTGTGTGTGTGGAAACGCCAGTTCCACAGCCCAAACGTCACGGACTATCCCGACGACGGGAAGAAACAGCTCAGCCGGTGACGGCACCGTCGGCGGCGGAGGAGACGAGCTTGCGGTACTTGGCCAGCACGCCGGTCGTGTACTTCGGGGGCAGCGGCTCCCAGCCGTCCCTGCGCGACTCCCAGTCCTCCCCCGTCTCGACCTCGAGCGACCGGTTGAGCACGTCGAGAGTGATGCGGTCGCCGTCGCGGAGGAACGCGATCGGTCCGCCGTCGACCGCCTCGGGGGCGATGTGACCGACACAGAGCCCCGTGGTGCCGCCGGAGAAGCGGCCGTCGGTGATGAGGAGGACGTCCTTGCCGAGCCCCGCACCCTTGATCGCGCCGGTGATCGCCAGCATCTCCCGCATGCCCGGGCCGCCCTTGGGGCCCTCGTAGCGGATCACCACCACATCACCGGCCTTGATGACGCCCTCCTCCAGGGCGTCCATGGCCGCGCGCTCGCCGTCGAAGACCCGGGCGGTGCCCGTGAAGACCGAGTCGTCGAAGCCGGCGGTCTTCACGACCGCGCCCTCGGGTGCCAGCGACCCCTTGAGGATGGTGAGGCCACCGGTCTGGTGGATCGGCCGGTCCAGCGACCGGATGACGTCGTCGTCGATCGCCGGCGGAGCGAGCTCCTCGAGGTTCTCGGCCATCGTCCTGCCGGTCACCGTCAGGCAGTCGCCGTGCATCAGACCGGCGTCCAGCAGCGCCTTCATGACGACGGGGATGCCGCCGACCCGGTCGACGTCGTTCATGACGTAGCGGCCGAACGGCTTGAGGTCGCCGAGGTGCGGGACCTTGTCGCCGACCCGGTTGAAGTCGTCGATGGTGAGCTCGACCTCGGCCTCACGGGCCATGGCCAGCAGGTGCAGGACCGCGTTGGTCGAGCCTCCGAGCGCCATCACGACGGTGATGGCGTTCTCGAACGCCTCGAGCGTCATGATCTGGCGCGCGGTGATGCCCTTTCGGAGCAGTCCGACCACCGCCTCGCCGGAGCGGTGCGCGAAGCCGTCGCGGCGCCGGTCGACCGCGGGCGGCGCAGCCGAACCGGGAAGGCTCATGCCGATCGCCTCGGCCACGGCGGCCATGGTATTGGCGGTGTACATGCCGCCGCACGCGCCCTCGCCCGGGCAGATCGCGCGCTCGATCTTGTCGACCTGCTCGCGGGTGATCTTGCCGGCCAGGCAGGCTCCCACCGCTTCGAACGCGTCGATGATCGTCACGTCCTGGCCGTCGACCCGGCCGGGCATGATCGACCCGGCGTAGAGGAAGACGCTGGCGAGGTCGAGCCGCGCGGCGGCCATCATCATGCCGGGCAGGGACTTGTCGCAGCCGGCCAGGAGCACGGAGCCGTCGAGCCGCTCGGCCATCATCACCGTCTCGACCGAGTCGGCGATCACCTCGCGGGAGACCAGCGAGAAGTGCATGCCCTCGTGACCCATCGCGATGCCGTCGGACACCGAGATGGTGCCGAACTCGAGCGGGTAGCCGCCGGCGGCGTGCACACCGTTCTTCACCGCCTGGGCCAGCCGCTGCAGCGAGAGGTTGCACGGCGTGATCTCGTTCCAGCTGGACGCGACGCCGATCTGGGGCTTGGTGAAGTCCTCGTCGCCCATCCCTACTGCCCGGAGCATCCCCCGCGCGGCGGTCTTCTCCAGGCCGTCGGTGACATCGCGAGAACGCGGCTTGATGTCGGGGCTTTCGGTCATGGCGCGAGCGTACGACGTGCGGAGGGCCGCCCCGGTCGGAGCGTCAGCATGCGACCGGTCAGGGGGCTTCGGCCGCGGCCTTCAGCCGGGCCAGACCCTTCTCGAAGTCCTTGCCGATCAGCCTGTCCATCGAGACCACCTTGCTGAAGAGCGTCATCATCAGCCCCTCGTGCTGGCCCGACATCCGCCACGTGATGTCGGAACCACCGCTGGTCGGGGTGATGACGAACTCGACCTGCTGGGTGCTCCGCATCGGCTTCATGAACGACAGGTCGATCTCGACGCGGTCGGGCGAGGAGCCGGTGATCTCCATCCAGCCCTCGCCGGCCTTGCGGTTGCCCTTCCATGCGTAGTGAGAGCCGACGCCGGTGGTCGGGCCGGTGTAGGTCCGGGCCAGGGTCGGGTCGAGGTCCTCCCACGGCGACCACTCGGTCCAGTGGTGGAAGTCGTCGATGAGGCCGTGCACCCGGGCCGGGTCCGCCTGGATCGTGGTCGAACGCGTCACCTCGAAGGGGGTAGCCATGCGCGGATTCTGTGACCCGGCTGTGAGCCGGCGCAAGGTGTGCGTGACCGCGGGGGCCGTCCGGTCAGTACGCCGCGGCCCGCACCGCCATCACGTCCGGCAGGTTGGCCACGACCTGGCGCCAGCTCTCGCCGGAGTCCGCTGAAGCCCACACGGCGCCGTTGCGGGCGCCGACGTACAGTCCCGCGGACGCGTGGTCGTCGGCACACATGGCGTCGCGCATCACGCCGACGAAGAAGTCGTCGGGCAGCCCGTTGCCCAGCTCCTCCCAGCTGTCCCCGGCGTCCCGGGAGCGCCACACCCTTGCCTTCGCGTCCGGCGGGTAGCGACCCCCGCTGCCGCTGAGCGGGAAGACGAAGACCGTCTCCGGCTCGTGGGGGTGCACCACGACCGGGAACCCGAAGTCTCCAGGCAGTCCGTCGGCGATGTAGTCCCACGACCCGGCGTGGTCGTCGGACCGGTAGACGCCGCCGTGGTTCTGCATGAACAGCCGCTCGGGACGGGACGGGTGCCGGCTCATCTTGTGCA
Organism: uncultured Actinomycetota bacterium; assembly: GCA_963825455.1. Taxonomy (GTDB): domain Bacteria; phylum Actinomycetota; class Actinomycetes; order Propionibacteriales; family Nocardioidaceae; genus Nocardioides. The sequence goes on along the minus strand of CAWGTG010000014.1, from coordinate 163,627 downwards.
CGCACTGGCCGAACTCGGGGTACTGCTGGCCCTCGGGCAGGAACTCGGCCCGGACGCCCTGGTTGCGCGGCGCCCACGAGGCTCCGTCGTCGTCGGTCTGGTAGACCCCACCCGAGGAGATGGCTACCGTGACCGAGGCCGGGTCGCTGGGGTGCGGCAGGATCGTGTGGAACGCCTGTCCGCCGTATCCCGCGCCCCACTCCTTGCGGTGCGGGTGGTCCCACAGCCCCTGCTCGAGGCGGAACGTCGCCCCGCGGTCGGTCGAGCGCCAGACCGCTCCGGGCTCGGTGCCGGCCCAGACCGTCTCGTCATCGATGCCCGGCACGAGCTGCCACACCCGCTCGACGCTCGCGTCGGAGCCGTCGGGGAACTTGATGGCGCCCCCCGGAGTCTCCTGCCAGGTCTTGCCGAGGTCGTCGGACCACTTCACCTGCGGCCCGAGCCAGCTGGACGAAGCGCCGGCGAACAGGCGGACCGGATCGCTGCGCGTGTCGACCATGCAGGAGTAGACCTCCTCCATGTTGTGGTGCGGCCCCGTGAAGTCCCATTCCTGGCGGGCCTCGTCGGAGGTCCCGATCCAGAGACCCTTGCGGGTCCCGACCATCATCACGGTTCCACTCATGCTCGCATCCTCCCTGGACATCATGACGGGGCTCGGTGACGCACGTCGATAGGTTGACCCGGTGGCCGCGCGGGACTCATCGGTGCGCGTCTCCCCCATCTGGCTGGTGCTCTTCGGGATCCTGTCCGTCCAGTTCGGCGCCGGCATCGCGAAGACGCTTTTCGACGAGGTCGCGCCCACCACGATCGTCTGGCTCCGGCTCGCCACCAGCGCGGTCGTGCTGCTGGCGATCGCCCGACCGGTGCTGCGCGGCCGGACCGGCCGGGACTGGGTGGTCGCGGTCGCGTTCGGGCTGATCCTTGGGCTGATGAACTGGTCGATCTACCAGTCCTTCGCGCGGATCCCGATCGGCCTCGCGGTCACCCTGGAGTTCGTCGGGCCGCTGACCCTGGCGGTGCTCGGCTCGCGGCGGGCCCGCGACCTGATCTGGGTGGGGCTGGCCGGCCTCGGCGTGCTGCTGCTCGGCCTGCAGCCCGGCGAGCTGACCTGGGCCGGCGTCGGCTTCGCCCTGCTGGCCGGCGGCTGCTGGGCGGCGTACATCCTCCTGAGCGCGCAGACCGGCCGCCGCTGGCAGGGCATCGACGGGCTGGCGATCGCCAGCGTGGTGGCGACCCTGATGCTCACCCCGCTCGCGCTGGGGAGGTACGCCGACGAGCTGGCCGACGCCCGGATCCTGGTGATCGGCGCGCTCGTGGGGCTGCTCAGCTCGGTCATCCCCTACACGTGCGAGCTGGTCGCGCTGCGAACCCTGCGGCCCGCCGTGTTCAGCATCCTGATGAGCCTCGAGCCCGCCGCCGCAGCGCTGGCCGGGCTGGTCGTCGTCCACGAGCTGCTCGGTCCGGTGCAGCTGGCGGCCATGGCCTGCGTGGTGGCCGCCAGCGTCGGCGCCACCCGGTCCGGTGCGACCATCTCCGATCCGGTGCCGGACTGACTCACCCCGGGGAGCTCCTCAGTGTCTTCTCACCCGTCTGTTCACGCACTCTTTACAAAGGGGTGATGACTCAGGGCGGCGGGGTGGCTAACGTCGGGTCCACTCCCCTTCCCCCAGGTCCGGAGCCACACCATGACCCCCCTCAACCCTCTGTTCGCCGTACGGTCCGCCGTCCTCGGCCGGGTCCGCGCCTGGAGCGTCGAGTCACAGCAGGGCGCCCGCCGCAACGCCATGGTCGCGAACACCGCGCTGGCCGCCCGCCGCGCCGAGCGGCAGGACGTCGACGCCTACTTCGCCGCCCTGCGGCGCGAGCCCCCGGCACCGCGAGTCCCCACCGTCGTCCAGCTCTAGCCCCTGAGGGCTCTGGGCGACACGCGCTCCAGCCACCCGCCGGGAGGGACGGCCGTCCCTCCGGCAGAATCGACCCATGCCGATCTCTGCGGCGCGGGTCGCGCCCGCACCGAGCATCACCTACCACGACGTGCTGTCCGACGACGGCACCCGCCTCACCGCCTGGACCAACGACCCGGACGGGACCATCGACGGTCCCACCGTCGTCCTGTGCAACGGACTGGGGACCGGGCCATGGGCCTGGCCGGCGCTGCTGCGGCCCGACTGCAGCGTCCGGATCATCTCCTGGAACCACCGCGGCACCGGCGGCTCCGACCGCCCGGCGGACCCGGCCCACTGCGGCATCGCCGCGTTCGTCGAGGACACCCTCTCGGTGATGGACCACTTCGGCGTCGACCGGGCACCGGTGATGGGCTGGTCCATGGGGGTCAACACGATGTTCGAGCTGGCCTTCCGGCACCCGGAGCGGGTGTCCGGGCTGTTCGCGGTCGCGGGGGTGCCCGGTGACACCTTCGCGACGATGCTGGCGCCGTTCAAGCTGCCCCGCCTGGTCGCGCACGAGCTCACGGTCAACATCGCCCGGGTGCTGAAGCTGACCGGCCGCGCCCTCACCCCGGTGACCACCCGGCTCCCGGTCGGCCCGCGCACCATCGCGGTGCTCACCCACAGCGGCTTCATGCTCCCGGTGCCAGACCCCGAGGGTGCCGCCAACGCCGTGCGCGAGCTCCTCGAGACCCCGGTCGAGTGGTACATGCACCTCGCCATCGCCACCTCGGAGCACGGCCGCGTCTCGCTGAGCAAGATCAAGGTGCCCACCGCGTTCGTGGCCGCCAAGTGGGACGTGCTGGCCGGCTCGCGCGACATGGCCTCGGCGGCCGCGCGGATCCCGGACGCGACGTACGTCGAGCTGGGCGGCAGCCACTTCGTCCAGATGGAGCAGCCGGAGAAGGTCCACGAACTGCTGCTGGAGTTCCTCGGCCGGGTCTCCTGATGCATCGCCCAGCCCTGGTTGCCGCCGCGCTGATGCTGCTCGCGGCGGGCTGCTCGCAGGGTGGCGACGAGGTGAACGTCAACGTGAACAACGACGGCACACCACCGGTCGGCACCGCGTCCGCCGGCGCCTCAGGGCAGGAGCCGGAGGTGATCGAGACGGTTGCGACCGGGCTCGAGGTGCCGTGGGGGCTGGCCTTCCTGCCGAACGGCGACGCGGTGGTCACCGAGCGCGACTCGGCGACGGTCCTGACCATCTCCGCCTCCGACCACGAGGTCACCGAGGTCGGCCACATCGGCGACGCGGCGCCGCAGGGCGAGGGCGGGTTGATGGGGGTCGCCGTCTCGCCGGCGTTCGACCAGGACCGCACGCTGTACTTCTACGCGAGCAGCCAGGACGACAACCGGATCCTCACCGCCACCCTCACCGACGGCCAGCTGAGCGCCACGAAGCCGATCTTCACCGGCATCCCGCTCGGGGCGATCCACGACGGAGGACGCCTCGCGTTCGGCCCGGACGGGATGCTCTACGCCTCGACCGGAGAGACCGGCGACGGCGAGCTCGCGCAGGACCGCGACTCGCTCGGCGGCAAGATCCTGCGGCTCACCCCCGGCGGCAAGCCCGCACCCGGCAACCCGTTCGACACCGCGGTCTGGTCGTTCGGCCACCGCAACGTGCAGGGGCTCGCGTTCGTGGACGGCCAGCTGTGGGCCTCGGAGTTCGGCCAGAGCACCTTCGACGAGCTGAACCGGATCGACGCCGGAGCCAACTACGGCTGGCCCGTCTACGAAGGCACCGGAGGCGCCTCGGAGGGCTACACCGACCCGCAGGCCACCTGGGGCACCGACGTCGCCTCCCCGTCCGGGCTGGCCTTTGCCGCGGATGCGCTCTGGATGGCTGCCCTCCGCGGCAACCGCCTCTGGAAGATCCCGGTCGCCGAACAGACCGCCGGTCAGCCCGAGGCGTACTTCGTCGGCGACTACGGCCGGATGCGCACCGTCGTCACCGCCCCCGACGGCAACCTCTGGGTCACCACCAGCAACCACGACGGCCGCGGCTCACCCTCGGACGACGACGACCGGATCCTCATCGTCAGCCCCACGAGAGGCTGACCCGCTCGGAGGTGCGCCGGGCAGCGGTGGCTCAGCAACCCTCCTGACCGGGCAGCGGTGGCTCAGCAACCTCTCTCCCTGTGGAGAGACGGTGCTAGCCCACCGCCCCTCGGTCGCGGGTTCGCGTCGACGTCCCGACAACCGTCGCTCGCTTGGCAGCTCGCCTCAACGTGGTGAGGACGGCGGGCCCGACGACCACGATCGCGACGGCGTTGGTGATCGCGCGGCCGGTGTCGAAGGAGCCGGTCGAGGTGATCAGCGTGTAGGCACCGAAGCGGTGCAGGTTCTCCCACAGCGAGGCCGCCGGGTCGAACGACAGCGCGGTCTGCTCGTGGCCCGGGATCACGATGCCGAGGAGGAACGGCCAGCCGGAGAGGTTCATCAGCAGCCCGTAGAGGTACGCCGCCACGACGCCGTACGCCGCGAGCATGGCTATCTCCCAGCGACCCGTGACCCGGCGCGGCAGCAACCCGGCGCCCATGCCGACCCAGGCCGAGACGAGCATCTGGAACGGCAGCCACGGGCCCACGCCCGCGGTCATCAGCGCGGAGGCGAACAGCGAGGTGACGCCGAGGACGAAGCCGAACCCCGCGCCGAAGACCCGGCCGGCCAGCACCAGCAGGAAGAAGACCAGCTCGATGCCGCCGGTGCCGGCGGAGAGGCCGCGCAGGATCGCGATCACCGCGCTGAGCACGCCGAGCACTGCGAGCACGCGGGTGTCGAGACCACCCGTGCTCAGCTCCGCGAGCATCACCGCGATGACCACGGGCAGCAGCGCGAGGAAGAGGAACGGCGGGTCGACCCGGTCGGTCGGCTGCACGCGGAGCAGCAGCGGCCAGACCAGCATCATCAGCCCGCCGAGCGAGGCGACGCCGAGGATCACCGCGGAGCGGACGGAGACGGGGACGGCGTTCATCAGAGTGCCCCGAGAGCGTGGACGACCTCATCGACCCGCAGCCACGGCGGCCCGAGCACCTTGGTGATCTGCGGCGCGAACGCCGGCGACTCGGCCACCACCCGGCGTACCGGCCCCGACGAGACGACCTCGCCCTCGGCGAGCACCACCACGTCGTCGGCGGCCAGTGCGGTGAACTCCACGTCGTGCGTGGAGACCAGCACGGTCCGGCCCTCGGCGGCAAGGCGCCGCAGCGCCTCGGCAAGCACCCGCTTGGCCCGGTAGTCGAGGCCGCGTGTCGGCTCGTCCAGCAGTACGACGGACGGCCCGCCGGCCAGCACCAGCGACAGGGCCAGCGCGAGCCGCTGCCCCTCGGACAGGTCGCGCGGGTGCTGGTCACCGGGGATGCCCGGCGCGAGCGAGTCGAGCATCGCGCGGGTGTCCGGGCCACCGGCCGCGCACTCCTCGTCGACGGTCTCGAGGTAGAGCAGATCGGCGGCCTGCTGCGGCAGCAGCCCCACCACGGCCCGGCGCTCGGCCGCCCTCAGGGCGACCGGGTCGACACGGTCGCGCGACGGTGTGGCGATGGCGACCGTGCCCGAACGACGCGGCCCGCTCCCCTGCAACGCCCACAGCAGCGACGACTTGCCCGAACCGTTGCGGCCCATCAGCGCGGTGACCCTCCCGTGCGCGAGGGTCAGGGACACCTCGCGCACGGCCACGGTCCGGCCGTGCACGACGGTGAGCCCCGAGACGACCACGCCCGGCGACGAGGCCGCGGGCGCCTCGATCTCTGGCGGTGTCAGGGCGAGCGACGAGGCCAGCCGCCGGGCGTCCCGGACGGTGAGCGGCAACGGCGACCAGCCCGCCGCGCGCCCGAGCTCGACCAGGGGCGGCACGACGGGTGAGGTCGCCAGCACCGATGCCGGCTCCCCGACGACCAGCGAGCCGTCACCGGTCACCAGGCAGATCCGGTCGGCGAACGGCACCACCCGCTCCAGGCGGTGCTCGGCGAGCAGCACCGAGACGCCGAGGTCGTGCACGAGCCGCGTGATGGTGGCCAGCACGTCCTCCGCCGCCGTCGGGTCCAGCGCGGAGGTCGGCTCGTCGAGCACAAGAAGCCGTGGGTGCATGGTCAGCACCGACCCGATCGCGACCCGCTGCTGCTGCCCGCCCGAGAGGGTGCGCAGGTCGCGGTCGCGCAGGTCGGCGATGCCGAGCAGGTCGAGCGTCTCCTCGACCCGGCGCCGCATGGTCTCCGCCGGAAGCCCGAGCTGCTCCATGCCGTAGGCGAGCTCCTCCTCGACGGTGTCGGTGACGAAGCCGGCCAGCGGGTCCTGTCCGACGTACCCGATCGCATGCGCCCGCTCGCGCGGTGGCGCGTCCAGCACCGACACACCGTCCAGCAGTACGTCGCCCCGAAGCGTCCCGCCCGAGAACCTCGGCACCAGCCCGGTCACCACCCCGAGCAGCGTCGACTTCCCGGAGCCGGTCGGTCCTGTGACGAGGACCAGCTCGCCCTCATCGACCATGAGGGACACGTCGGCGAGCACGTCCGAGTCGTCGTAGCCGAACGAGATGTCGCGCAGCTCCAGGAGGCTCACGAGGCCACCACCCGGGGCTCGGGCGCAGCCGCAACGGCGGCGAGTCCGAGCAGCGCACCGACCAGGGCCACCATCGTGACCTGCGGGAACGACGACAGGTCCGGATAGGCGACCACGAGCTGGTGACCGTTCACCCACCAGGCGACCAGCGCGGTGGCGACACCGGAGAGCATCACCGCCAGCTCCGGCCAGCGCCAGGGATCGGGCCGGTAGCGGGTCCGGCCGACCCGTCGCCCGGCGAGCACCAGGCCAGCCAGCGCCGCCGCGACGCCGAGCACGAGCATCGGCGTGGCCAGCGCACGGGGAGCGGTGTGGTCGAGCCCGGCGTACACCCCGACCGCGATGCCGCAGAGACCCAGCAGCATCAGTCCCCCGGTGAGCCGCCGCTCGGCCGGAGTGGCACCGGCGGAACGGCCGTAGCCACGGGTGTCCATGCCGGCGGCCAGCCGGAGCGACCGCTCGAGCGCGTCCTCGAGCACCGGAACGAGGTAGCGGCGCAGCCGACCGGTACGACGCGAGTCCCCCGCGCGCAGTGCCTGCGCGGCCCGCACCCGGCGGGCGCTGTCCACCAGCTGCGGCAGCACTGTGACGGCCACGACCAGCGCCGTCCCGACCTCGTGCAGCGCCGCCGGGACGGAGCGGAGCAGCCGCTTGGGGTTCGCCAGTGCGTTGGCCGCGCCGACACAGATCACGATCGTCCCGAGCCGCAGCCCGTCGTACAGCCCGGCCAGCACGGACTCCCGGGTCACCGGTCCGAGCAGGTGCAGCCCGAGCACCCAGTCCGGCAGCGGGACCTCCGGCAGGTCGAGCAGCACGAGGCCGCCGTCCGCGCCGCCGCCCAGCAGCACCCGGAACAGCACGCGCATCACCACGATCACGACCGCGACCACGACGTAGAGCCGGAACGCGTCGGCCCACGGCTGCTCGGAACGCCGCGCCATCACCACGAGGGTGGCCACGGCCACGATGGTCAGCAGCACCAGCGGGTTGGTGGTGAACGACGCCGCAGTCGCCAGCCCCAGGGCCCACACCCACCAGGCGACGGGATGCAGGTCGCGCGGCAGCCGCGAGGACGTCACCGGGAGAGTCTCCCGGACGGTGCGGCTCCTACGACCCGGTGGGCTCGGTGGGCTCGTCGCTCTCGTTGGACGCCTTGACAGGTGCCAGCGCCGGGCGGGAGCCGCGACCCAGGACGCCACCGAGCAGCGCCAGCATCGAGGTGAGCACGAGCAGGATGCCCGGCACCACCCAGACGGGAGCCGTCTTGGTCTGCACCGGCTCCGAGCTGCTCAGGTAGGTGTCGTAGGTCTCCGCGTCGTCGGTGCCCTCGTCGACCGTGCTCGTGTCCTGCGTGACCGGCTCCGCGACTGCGGTGGGAACCTCGCTGGTCGGCGCGGCGGTCGGGGTCTTGGACGGCGTCGGCTTGGCCGCGACCGGCGTGGTCGGTGCCGCCGGCGGCGGGACGTACGGCTTGCTGGTCGAGTGCGTTGCCGGCGGCTTGTTGTGCGACGAACCGCCGGAGCCGTGGTTGTTGCCGCCGTTGTTGCCACCGTTGTGCAGCGTCGTCGGACCCTGGCCGCCGTTGCCGCCGTTGTGGTTCGGCTTCTTGGTCGGCTTGTGGGTGGGATGCGCGGGAGGCGGCGCCGCCGTCGTCGGCGCCACGGTGGCGGTCGGCTGCGGCGGCGGTGTCGGGGTCTTCTGGGTCGGGACGGCTGCCGCCGGGGAGACCACGGCTGCGTCCCCCGAGCCGGCCGCGCTCTGTGGCCACCAGGCGACGAGGCACGCGGCAAGTCCCAGCAACACCGCAATGGCGAAGCGAACGATGTTCGTCCCCGTGCTGCTCACCATGACCTCCTGAGGCCCCCACGACGGAAGATGCCTCCGGGTCCCTCATGGAAAATACAGCACGCACGTCTGCCTCGGTGAACGTTCGCGAACTATGGGCTAGTCCGGTGCCGTCGGCGCAGCAGGTACGTCGCGCCGCCGCTCGCAGCGAGCACGACGAGGACCAGCGGCACCACCCACGCCGGCAGCCCCGCGGTGTCGGCGGCGCTCGCGTCCGGGGTGTCCACTGGAGTGGCGGAGTCGGACGGTGTGCCCGCCGCGCTCGTCGAGTCGGACGCCGCCGGCGGGACGCCGTCGGACGGTGACACGGTCGGCTCCGCCGGGCTCGCGCCGGCCGAGCCGTTCGTCTCGTCAGGACTGGCCGTGGCCGGCGCCAGAGTGCCGGACGGGGTCGCCGCCTGCACGGTCGGGTTCGAGGTGGCCGGCGGCTTGGTGGACGGCTTGGACGTCGGCGTGGCCGACCCGTGCCCGCCGCCGCTCCCGCCGCCGTTCCCGTGGCCACCGCCGCCACCGCCACCGCCCCCACCGCCACCGCCCCCACCGGACGTCGGCGTCGCGGTCGGCGTCGAGGCCGGCGGCGTGCTGGCGTGAGGTGAGGGGGCGACGTTCGGGGCGTTCTGCGACCCGGACTGCCAGGCGAACGCCACGTAGCCGCCGTCCGGGACGGTCAACGACCCGGCGCCCAGCGAGGAGTAGGCCCACGACCCTGACTTCCCGTCCGACCACCAGAGCCCCCAGTAGGCGTTGGACGGAGGCGTGTTGACGCACGGGTCGGACGCCGGCTGTCCGTTGATGCGGCAGACGAAGCCGGGCTGCTGCTGCACATAGGCCAGGGAGAAGCCCACACCCGTGAACAGGGAGATCGCGTCGTGGCCGCCGCCCCCCGCGTTGCAGACCTGGTCCACGCCACCGCCGAGGGAGCCGTGGTCGACCACGACGGTCACCCCGGTCGCGCTCGAACAGGCGGCCGCGGTCGCCGGGGCCGACGCGCCGGCAACGAGGCCCAGCCCGGCCGCCGAGGTCGCGAGGACCGCGGCGGCAAGGGCGTGTGGGAAGCGCACGTCAGCGGGTGACGCGGTAGCGCACCTTGCCGAGGCGGTCGGCGAAGGCGCCCACCACCGTGAGCTTGTGCTTGCCCAGCTGCCCAGCCTTGAGGCGCAGGGTGATCTTCTTGCCGGTCGCGGTGGCCTTCTTGGCCTTCTTGCCGTCGATGAGGACCTTGTAGGCCTCGTCCTTGGCGAGCCCGGAGATCTTGATCACCAGCACCTTGCCGCGCTTCACGCTCTTGGGCGCCTTGAGCTTGAGCTTCGCCTTGTCCAGGACCGCGAAGCTGTGGGTCGCCACCTGGCCACCGGAGTCTATGACGTTGTAGGTCCGATCACCGTCTCCGGCCGGCAGCGTCACGCTCGCCGACCCGGCGCCGTTCGCGTCGGCGATGAGACTGGCAACCGGCGCTGCGCCTCGAAGCGAGATGCAGACGACGTCGCCGGGGTTGGCGCCGGCAAGTGGAATCGTCACCGCGGTGCCCGCGTGAGTGAACTCGCCCTTGCCCGGCTTCACGACCGGCGCGGTGGTCGGACCGAGCGGTGCCCAGCGCAGGGCTGGAACGGCCTGGGCGGTGGCCCGGACGTACTGGTCACGGGTGGCGACCGTCAAGGGCGTGGCCGCGGCGGAGGTCCGGGCCGCGTCGTCGTAGGCCACCGCGCCACGGTCTGCGGGCGCGTAGGTCGTGCAGCCACCGGCGCGCGCGAGCTGGTGCTGACGCAGCCAGATCGCGGCCTGCTCGGCGTCCGCGGTGGCCCCGCTGTCGCCGAGCGCCCAGCCGGCAAGGCCGGTGCTGTTCGCGTTGGGGGCCGCCGTCGGGCCGCCACCGCCGAAGGAGCCGTCGGCCTTCTGGGCGGCCTGCAGCCAGGCCACCGCCTTGGCCAGAGCCGTGTCGACCGCGGGAGTGCCCACCTGGCTCCGCAGGTTGAGCACAGCGAGCGCCGTGACGTCGGTGTCCGGGGAGTTGTCATCGGCGCACTGGGCATCGCCGATGGCGAGCCGGAAGAAACCGGCGGGGCACTGTTGATTGAGGAGGAAGGTGGTTGCGGCCACGGACTCTGCGCTTGCCGCGGCGGTGAGGCCGCGGACGGCGAACGACTGGCCGATGGTGTTGGCGTTGTCGCCGAACGTGCTCACGTCGGCGATCCGTCCACTGGCACCGGTCACGGTCTCGAGTCGCGTGACCAGGTTGACCCCGCCGAACGACGTCGGCGTACCGCCGCTGACTTGCGCGTACACCAGGGCCTTCGCGGTCGGACCGGCGTACGTGCTGCCTGCGTCGCCGAAGGCCTCGCCGGTGATGTAGTCGTTGATGTGCACGGCCACCGCGTCGCGGATCTGTGTGGCGACGGCCGTGTTGCCGGCCGAGATCTCCGCCAACCCGGCGTCGATGCTGAGCCCGTAGTCGTCGAAGTCGGTGCCGCCGGCCCGGATGGAGAGCAGGCCCGCAGGGTTCAGCTGGCCGGCGAGCCACGAGGCCCCGGCGGAGACGGGTGCTGTGTCGAACGGCGGCGCGGCGACGGCACTCGGACCGCCGACGAGACTCAGGCCGCTCAGGACCAGGGCGGGCGCAGCGACGGCCACGGCCAGGCGTTGGGTGGTGTGCATGGGATTCCTTCCCGCTGCGACAACGGGAGGGCCTCGGGGCCGACCCGCTGTTTTCCTCGACAGCGTGAGGTCAGGACGCGACGCAACGGGTGCTCCGGCTCACGCGCTCTTCTCCCCCGAGTCGAGGTGGAGCGCGCCTACGGTTGCGGGTCAGCGCCGGAATTGGACCGGCTTCCCCCACGGCGGGCGTGATGAATGGAGTTGTGCCCGGGCACAGTACCGTGACCTGCTCAGGCCAGCTTCTCCAGGATCAGCTCGCGGACCCGGCCGGCGTCGGCCTGGCCCTTCATCTCCTTCATCACTGCGCCGATGAGGGCACCGGCCGCGGCCACCTTGCCCTCGCGGATCTTGTCCGCGACGTCGGGGTTCGCGGCGATCGCGGCGTCGACTGCGGCCGACAGCGCGCCCTCGTCGGACACGATTGCGAGCCCGCGAGCCGCGACGATCTCGTCGGGCGTCCCCTCGCCGGCGAAGATCCCGTCGAAGACCTGGCGGGCCAGCTTGTCGTTGATCGCGCCCTCGTCGACCAGCGCCTGGATGCGCGCGACGTCCGCCGGCGTGACGCCGAGCTCGGTGATCTCGACGCCGGAGTCGTTGGCCCGGCGGGCCAGCTCGCCCAGCCACCACTTGCGGGCCGACTGCGGCGCCGCGCCGGCGGCGATCGTCTCCTCGACCAGTCCGAGCGCGCCGGCGCCGACGGTGTCGCGCATCTCGAGGTCGCTGAAGCCCCACTCGGCCTGGAGTCGTGCCCGCTTCTCGGTCGGGTTCTCCGGCAGCGTGCCGCGCAGCTCCTCGACCCACTCTCGCGGCGGCGCGATCGGGACCAGGTCCGGCTCGGGGAAGTAGCGGTAGTCGTCGGCGTCCGACTTCTCCCGGCCGCTGGTGGTGACCCCGGTGTCCTCGTGCCAGTGCCGGGTCTCCTGGAGGATCGAGCCGCCTGCGTCGAGGACTCCAGCGTGCCGCTGCATCTCGTAGCGCACCGCACGCTCGACGGATCGGAACGAGTTGACGTTCTTGGTCTCGGTGCGGGTGCCGAGCACGCCCGAGCCCTTCGGCGCTAGCGAGAGGTTGACGTCGGCGCGCAGGTTGCCCTGGTCCATCCGGGCCTCCGAGACGCCCAGCGCCACGATCAGGTCGCGGAGCTGGCTGACGTACGCGCGGGCGACCGCCGGCGCCCTCTCACCCGCCCCGGTGATGGGCTTGGTGACGATCTCGATGAGAGGGATGCCGGCTCGGTTGTAGTCGACCAGCGAGTAGTCGGCGCCGTGGATCCGGCCCGTGATGCCGCCGACGTGGGTCGACTTCCCGGTGTCCTCCTCCATGTGCGCGCGCTCGATCTCGACCCGGAACGTCTCGCCGTCCCCCTCCTCATCGGACAGAGTGACGTCCATGTAGCCCTCGAAGGCGATCGGCTCGTCGTACTGGGACGTCTGGAAGTTCTTCGGCATGTCCGGGTAGAAGTAGTTCTTCCGCGCGAACCGGCACCATTCGGCGATCTGGCAGTTGAGCGCCAGCCCGATCCGGATCGCCGACTCGACGGCGGTGCGGTTCACCACAGGCATCGACCCGGGCAGGCCGAGGCAGGTCGGGCAGACGTTGGTGTTGGGCTCGCCGCCGAACGCCGCGGGACAGCCGCAGAACATCTTCGTCGCGGTGTTGAGCTCGACGTGAACCTCGAGCCCGAGGGCGGGGTCGTAGCGCTCCAGCACCTCGTCGAACGGGACCAGCGTGTCGGCGGTGGTGGTCATCGGCTCACTCCGTCCAGGGGCGGGGCCTTGTCGAGCAGCGGTCCGCCCCACTGCTCGAGCAGCAGCGACTCGAGCGCGGCACCCACGCGGTAGACCCGGTCGTCGGCCAGCGCCGGCGCCAGGATCTGGAAGCCGGCCGGCAGGCCGTCCTCGTCCGCCAGGCCGCTCGGCACCGAGATGCCCGGCACACCGGACAGGTTGGCCGGGATCGTGGCCAGGTCGTTGAGGTACATCGCCATCGGGTCGTCGACCCGGTCGCCGATCGGGAACGCCGTGCGTCGGCGCGGTCGGCGAGACCAGCACGTCGGCCCGCTCGAAGGCCTTCGCGAAGTCCTGCGAGATCAGGGTCCGCACCTTCTGGGCCTGGCCGTAGTAGGCGTCGTAGTAGCCGCTCGACAGTGCGTAGGTGCCGAGGATGATCCGGCGCTTCACCTCGTCTCCGAACCCCGCCTCGCGCGTGGCGCGCATGACGTCCTCGGCCGACGGCGCCTCGATGCCTCCGGGCAGCACCCGCAGGCCATAACGCATCGCGTCGAAGCGGGCCAGGTTGCTCGAGGCCTCGGCCGGCAGAATCAGGTAGTAGGTCGCCAGCGCGTGCACGAAGTGCGGGCACGACACCTCGACCACCTCGGCGCCGGCCTTGGTCAGCAGCTCGACCGACTCCTGGAACCGGGTCAGCACCCCGGCCTGGTAGCCCTCGCCACCGAGCTCGGTCACCACGCCGATCCGCACGCCGGACAGGTCACCGGACGCACCCTGCTTCACCGCCTCGACCAACGCGGGCAGCGGCTGGTCGATGGAGGTGGAGTCCTTCGGGTCGTGGCCACCGATGATCTCGTGGAGCAGCGCCGCGTCGAGGACTGTCCGGGTCACCGGGCCGGCCTGGTCGAGCGAGTTGGCCAGCGCGACGAGGCCGTAGCGCGAGACCCCGCCGTAGGTCGGCTTCACGCCGACGGTGCCCGTGACCGCGCCGGGCTGGCGGATCGAGCCGCCGGTGTCGGTGCCGAGCGCGATCGGCGCCTCGAAGGCGGCCACGGCCGCGGCCGAGCCGCCGCCGGAGCCGCCCGGGATCCGGGTGAGGTCCCACGGGTTGTGCGTGACGCCGTACGCCGAGTGCTCGGTGGAGGAGCCCATCGCGAACTCGTCCATGTTGGTCTTGCCGAGGATCGGCATCCCGGCCGCGCGCACCTTGGCGACCACGGTCGCGTCGTACGGCGGGACCCAGCCCTCGAGGATCCGCGACCCGCAGGTCGTCGGCAGGCCCTTGGTCGCGAGCACGTCCTTGACCGCGATCGGCACTCCATCCAGCGCGGAGGCCGCCTGTCCGGAGGCGCGTCGCTCGTCTGACGCGCGTGCGGCCGCGAGCGCGTTCTCGGTGTCGACCTGGAGGAACGCGTGCACCGCGCCGTCGACCTCACCGATCCGGTCCAGCGTCGCCTGGGTCAGCTCGACGCTCGTGGTCGCGCCCGAGGCGAGGTCGTCCGCAAGCTCCGCCGCCGTACGACGGAGATCGGCTGTCACTGCTCGTCCCCGAGGATCCGAGGGACGGAGAACCGCTGCAGCTCCTGCTCGGGCGCTCCCGACAGCGCCTGCTCGGGGGTCAGGCAGTCCTCGACGACGTCCTCACGGAAGACGTTGGTCAGGGGCAGCGCGTGCGAGGTGGGCGGCACGTCGGCCGAGGCAACGCCCTGGATCGACGCGACCGACTCGAGGATCACCGACAGCTGGGGCGCCAGGTGGTCGAGCTCGGCCTCGGTGAGGTCGATCCGGGCGAGGTCGGCCAGGTGGGCCACCTCGTCACGGGACAGCGATGCGGACATGCGCTCAATCCTAGGAGTGGGTACGGGACCGGCATGCCCCCGGATCCTGCGGCGGACGCCCCGCTCCATCTGAGCGTCAGCGACGGACGCGTCGTGAGCCGGCTCAACGGCGAGTCCACGGTCGTGAAGCTCGAACCCGAGTGGACGCGCGGCGCCTACGCACTGCGGAGCAACACGGCCCCGCCGCACTTCGTCTCGGTCCCGCTTCACCGGCACCGCGACATGGAGGAGGCGTTCGTCGTGGTGACGGGAACGATGAGCGTGGTCGCCGGGTCGCGGCGTCTCGACGCCGGGCCGGGTGATGTCTGCCTGATCCCGCGCGGTACGCCGCACTCCCTCGCCAACCTGACCGACGTACCGGTCACCTGGCTGACCCTGCTCTCCCCCGGTGACCAGTCCGGCTGGATCGACGACGAGGAGCGCCTCATCGCGGCGGCCGGCAGGGACCCGAGCGGGGTCGACGAGGCCGCGCTGCACGCCGTGCACGAGCGCTACGGACTGGAGATCCTGGGCCCGCCGCCGGCGTGGGACGACCCTCCTTCGGTTACCGGTTGAAGCATCAACCGTTCCCGTCCCCGCTCCGGAGGATCCGTGACCACGAAGCTCGCGATCATCTACTACTCCTCGACCGGCACCGTCGACGCGATGGCCCGACGAGCGGCGCAGACCGCCGAGAAGGCGGGCGCCGAGGTGCGACTGCGGCACGTGGCGGAGACCGCCCCGGACGATGCGATCGAGTCCCAGGACGAGTGGGCCGAGCACCGAGCCGAGGTGGAGGGTGAGCCGGTGGCCGACCCCGACGACCTGGCGTGGGCCGACGCGGTCCTGCTCGGGACGCCCACGCGGTTCGGGAGCGCCACCAGCCAGCTCCAGGCGTTCATCGACACCCTCGGCCCGCTCTGGGAGGAGGGCGGCCTCGCGGACAAGGTCTACGCCGGCTTCACGGCCACGAAGACCGAGCACGGCGGCCAGGAGACGACGCTGCTCAACCTGTACACGAACTTCATCCACTGGGGCGGGATCATCGTGGCGCCCGGCTACACCGACGAGGTGAAGTTCGTCGACGGCAATCCGTACGGCGCGGCCAAGGTCACCGGCGAGGACACGGAGCTCGAGGAACCCGACCTCGACGCGATCGACCACCTCGTCGAACGGGCCCTGCACGTCGCGGGGCGCCTCGCGAGCTGACTGCTCGCCGGCTCACGTTGCGTCGTTACGGCGTCATTACGGCGCCTTCCTAGCGTCCAGGGATCCGTTGCACCCAACCCGAGGGGGATCCCATGAAACTGCTCACCCACACCCGCTACGCCACCGTCGCGTCCACCGCCGCGCTCGTGCTCGCGCTCGGCGGCACGTCGTACGCCGCCGTGAAGATCACTGGCTCGAACATCGCGGACGGCTCCGTCACCACCAAGGACGTCAAGAACAAGACCCTCAACCTCAAGGACCTGAGTCCCGCCACCAAGGGGAAGCTCAAGGGCGCCCCGGGCGCCAAGGGCGCCACCGGACCCGCGGGGCCCGCCGGGCCCGCCGGGAAGGACGGTCCGTCGTACGCGCGGTTCGGCTATGACTTCACCGCCACCAACATCACCAACCAGGTCAGCGGCGCTGACCCGTCCGTGATCGCCGTCGGGGCCATCGGCGCCAGCTACGTGATGCTGAGCAAGGTCGTCGTCACGAACACCTCCGGCGCCACCATCGCGGTCCGCTGCACGCTCGCGGCGCAGAGCGACTCCGACGTCGCGACCGTCCGCCTCGCGCCCACGATGTCCACAACGGTGAACATGCAGCTGGCGCACACGTTCACGGGTCTCGGCGCCCTGGGCGTCACCCGTTGCTACTCGTTCGGGGACTCGGCCGAGGCGTCGGCCGCCAAGCTCACGATGATCAAGGTCGGCGACCTGGAGATCGTCAACGCCAGCTGAGCGCTCCAGCGGCCACGACACGCCGACACAAGATGTGGTCCCACGTCTCTCCCTGACCACTACATACGGTGGTCGACGCAGCTGGTTCCCGGCGCCAATCCAGGCGCCGGGAGGCAAGAGGGAACCCGGTGTGAGTCCGGGACTGCCCCGCAGCGGTGAGTGGGAACGACCGCCGTCAACAGCACTGAGCCACTCCCTGATCTCTGGGGAAGCTCGGGAAGCGACGGCCAGTAGGGGTCGAGCTCCGTGACAACGGAGCTCGGCGTGCCCACGAGTCCGAAGACCTGCCAGCGCACCGTGCCCGTCGGGCGCGGTGGTCCGAGGCCTCGTGGGACGGCCGACGGCTGGCACGACGCGGCCCCTACTCCACGTCGTACGACCGTCAACCCCCTGCGCGACCTCGGACCGTCCCCGGACCGAGCTCGCGAGGAGAGAGACATGACGGCCACCACCACGCGCCCCACGATGCAGGTGCGCAAGAGGAACGGCGACGACGAGCCCGTCGACGTCAACAAGATCGTTCGGGCGGTCGACCGGGTCTGCGACGACCTGGCCGACGTGGACCCGATGCGGGTCGCCACCCGCACCATCAGCGGCCTGTACGACGGGGCCAGCACGGCCGAGCTGGACCGGCTGTCGATCCAGACCGCCGCGGAGATGATCGGCGAGGAGCCGCAGTACTCCCGGCTCGCCGCACGCCTCCTGGCCGGCTACATCGACAAGGAGGTCCGCAACCAGGGCGTCATGTCGTTCAGCCAGTCGATCGCGCTCGGCCACGCCGAGGGACTGATCGGCGAGGAGACAGCGCGGTTCGTCAAGGACAACGCCCGCAAGCTCGACTTCGCGATCGACCCGGACGCCGACCGTCGCTTCGAGTACTTCGGGCTGCGCACGGTCTACGACCGCTACCTGCTGCGGCACCCCTCCAGCCGGCTGGTGGTCGAGACGCCGCAGCACTTCCTGCTCCGGGTCGCGTCCGGCCTGGCCAGGACCCCGGCCGAGGCGATCGAGTTCTACCGGCTGATGTCCTCGCTGGCCTACCTGCCCAGCAGCCCCACGCTGTTCAACTCCGGCACCCGGCACACCCAGATGTCGTCGTGCTACCTGGTCGACAGCCCGCGCGACGACCTCGACTCGATCTACGCGCGCTACCAGCAGGTCGCCCGCCTCTCGAAGTTCGCCGGCGGCATCGGCATCGCGTTCTCCCGCGTCCGCTCGCGCGGCGCGCTGATCCGCGGGACGAACGGCGCCTCCAACGGCATCGTGCCCTTCCTGCGGACCCTCGACTCGTCGGTGGCCGCGGTCAACCAGGGCGGTCGGCGAAAGGGTGCCGCCTGCGTCTACCTCGAGCCGTGGCACCCGGACGTCGAGGAGTTCCTCGACCTCAAGGACAACACCGGCGAGGACGCGCGGCGCACCCACAACCTCAACCTCGCCAACTGGATCCCCGACGAGTTCATGCGCCGGGTCGAGGCCGACGCCGACTGGTCGCTGGTCGACCCCGACCAGGCGCCGGAGCTGCCGGACCTGTGGGGCGAGGCCTTCGACGCGGCGTACCGCCGGGCCGAGGAGGACGGGCGCTACGTGCGCAAGGTCAAGGCACGCGAGCTGTACGGGAAGATGATGCGCACCCTGGCGCAGACCGGGAACGGGTGGATGACGTTCAAGGACGCCGCCAACCGGACCTGCAACCAGACCGTCGATCCCGTGCTCGGGTCACCCGGTGGGCCGGTCGTCCACCTGTCGAACCTGTGCACCGAGATCGTCGAGGTCTCGTCCGACTCCGAGACCGCGGTGTGCAACCTCGGCTCGATCAACCTGGCCCAGCACCTCACCCCGTCCGGCATCGACTGGGAGAAGCTCCGCACCACGGTCCGTACCGCGCTGCCGCTTCTCGACCGCGTCATCGACGTCAACTACTACCCGAGCCCGGAGGCCGCGGCGTCCAACCCGCAGTGGCGCCCGGTCGGACTCGGTCTGATGGGCCTGCAGGACGTCTTCTTCGCGCTCCGGCTGCCGTTCGACTCCCCCGAGGCTCGCGAGCTGTCGACGCGGATCCAGGAGGAGGTCTACCTGACCGCGCTCGAGGTGTCCTGCGAGCTGGCCCGGGAGCACGGCCCCCACCCGGCGTACGCCGGCACGCGGGCGGCCGCGGGGAGGCTGCAGCCGGACTTCTGGCCCACCGCCAACCCGGAGCAGACCGAGCGCTGGGACGCGCTGCGCGCGCAGGTCGCCGAGCACGGGCTGCGCAACTCGCTGCTCATCGCGATAGCGCCAACGGCGACCATCGCCTCGATCGCGGGCTGCTACGAGTGCATCGAGCCGCAGGTGTCGAACCTGTTCAAGCGCGAGACGCTCTCCGGCGAGTTCCTCCAGGTCAACTCCGCGCTCACCCGTGAGCTCAAGGAGCGCGCCCTGTGGACCGCCGAGGTCCGCGACGCGATCAAGCGGGCCGAGGGGTCCGTGCAGGGCGTCGCAGCGCTGCCCGAGGACGTGCGGATGCTGTTCCGCACCGCCTGGGAGCTGCCACAGCGGGCGCTGATCGACATGGCGGCCGCGCGGGCGGCGTACATCGACCAGAGCCAGTCACTGAACCTGTTCATCGCCGGTCCCTCGATCGGCAAGCTCTCGTCGATGTATCTCCACGCCTGGAAGTCCGGGCTGAAGACGACGTACTACCTGCGGTCGCGACCGGCGACCCGGATCCAGCAGACGACCGTGACCTCGCCCGTCGAGGCCGTCGCCTGCTCCCTCGAGAACCCCGAGACCTGCGAGGCGTGCGAATGACCATCACCAAGAACCTGCTGGACCCCGGGCTCGACCTGACCCTGCGGCCGATGCGCTACCCGCACTTCTACGACCGGTTCCGCGACGCCATCAAGAACACGTGGACGGTCGAGGAGGTCGACCTGCACTCCGACCTCAAGGACCTGCAGCGGCTCACCGAGGCCGAGCGGCACCTGGTGTCGCGGCTGGTGGCGTTCTTCGCGACCGGCGACACGATCGTCTCGAACAACCTGGTGCTCAACCTCTACCAGCACGTCAACTCCCCCGAGGGGCGGCTCTACCTGTCGCGCCAGCTGTTCGAGGAAGCGGTGCACGTGCAGTTCTACCTGACCCTGCTCGACACCTACGTCCCCGACGAGGCGGAGCGTCACCAGGCGTTCGCGGCGGTCGAGAACATCCCCTCGATCAAGGCGAAGGCGGACTACTGCTTCACGTGGATCGACTCGGTCTTCGAGCTCGACCGGCTGGAGACCCGCGAGCACCGGCGCGCGTTCCTGCTCAACCTGATCTGCTTCGCCGCGGTGATCGAGGGGCTGTTCTTCTACGGCGCCTTCGCCTACGTCTACTTCCTCCGCTCCCGCGGCCTGCTCAACGGGCTGGCCTCGGGCACCAACTGGGTCTTCCGGGACGAGTCGATGCACATGGCCTTCGCCTTCGACGTGGTCGACACGGTGCGCGAGGAGGAACCGGACCTGTTCGACGACGAGCTCGGCGAGCAGATCCGGCAGATGCTGGTCGAGGGCGTGGACGCCGAGGCGCTGTTCGCCGAGGACCTGCTCGGCCAGGGTGTGGCCGGGCTGTCGACCGCGGACATGCGCGGCTACCTCGAGTACGTCGCCGACCAGCGGATGCAACGACTCGGACTGCCGAAGATCTACGGTTCCTCCAACCCGCTGGCGTTCATGGAGCTCCAGGACGTGCAGGAGCTGTCGAACTTCTTCGAGCGCAAGGTGTCGGCGTACCAGGTCGGCGTCAGCGGAGCGGTGGGTTTCGACGAGGAGTTCTAGCGGCTGGACCAACCGATTGCGGTCCCGGGGCATCTTGGAGTGCACAGGAACGGGACCAGCCTGAGGAGGTACGCCGTGGCGGCACCCTCGGACGAGGAGTTCGCCGAGCTCGTCGAGGCCGCGTGGCCGGGGCTCTACCGCACGGCGTACCTCCTCCTGGGCGAGCACCAGCTCGCCGAGGACCTGGTGCAGTCCTCGCTCGCCAAGACCTACGCGGCGTGGGGCAAGGTCCGCGAGCCCGGGGCGGCCAGGGGCTACGCCCGCGTGGTGCTGGCCAACACGGCGGCGTCGTGGTTCCGGCGCCGGTCGTGGCGCAACGAGCTGCCCTCGGCGACGTTGCCCGAGCGGGCGACCGCCAGCGAACCGTCCGACCGGCCGGCCGTGCTCGCGGCTCTGGCGACCCTGCCGCCACGCCAGCGCGCGGTCGTGGTGCTGCGCTACTTCGACGACCTGAGCGTCCGCGAGGTCGCGGCTGCCCTCGGGGTCAGCGAAGGGACGGTCAAGAGCCAGACCTCGGCCGCGCTGGTCAAGCTGCGCGTGCAGCTCGGCGACGCGGTCGTCCCGCAGGAGATGGGAGCCCGCCATGACTGAGCGGCTGAGCGTGTTGCTGCGCGAGGAGGCAGACGCCCTCGACGTCCCGCCGCCCGCGACCGGGGCGATCCTTGCCCATGGCCGAGGACTGCGCCGGCGCCAGCGCTGGATCCGGGGGGCCGCCGTCGCCACGGTGGCCGCCGTGGTCGTGGCCGGAAGCGCCACCGGCGCACATCGGTTCCGCGCCGATGACACGATCGACCCGGTCCGCGCCGCGGAGGCTTTCGCCTCCGAGGGCGCGTTCGCGGTGGGCCGCGACCTCTACGTCGGCGACCAGATCATCCGCTGGGACGAGGCGATCAAGGCGCTCTACTACACGTCCGCCGGGGTAATGATCCGCAGCGGCGAGTCCTCCGACACCAACAAGGGCGCCTCGCACTACACGCTGGTCACGCCCACCGGGGAACGGTCGGCGGTCCACGTGACCATGGGCAACCGGATCCCGAGCTTCGAGCCGGACAGCACCCGGTTCGCCTACGCCACCCAGGACGACGGTCGGCTGGAGGTGGTGGTGCACGACGTCGTCAGCGACAGCGAGCTCGCCCGGGTCACCGTGCTCGACCACCCCGTCGAGTCTGGCTGGGAGGCCCCGCGGGTCGCTATCGACGGCGACCTCGTGTGGGTGAACAGCGGACAGGGCTGGACCCGCGTCGAGTGGCGCACCGGTGAGCTCCAGGACGTGCCCGGCACCGACGACACCTCCGAGGTCCAGAACGGCAGGTACGCCGTGCAGCGCGGGAACGTCTGGGAGATCCGAGCCATGGCCGACGAGTCCGTCGTCGGCGAGGTGCGCATGCTGGAGGGCTGGTACGCGTTCTTCTCCCCCGACGGTCGCTTCATGCGCAGCTTCCCCAACGACGTGAAGGAAACCCCGACGATTCGCAGCACGCCCGTCCATGACGTCGCGGCCGGCGCGGTCTTCGAACACCTCGACTCGGGGTACGACGTCGGTTGGACGCCCGACGGTCACCTCCAGGTCCTCGACGGTGACACGGTGCGGGTGTGCGAGGCGATGTCGAACGCGTGCTCCGTGCGGGCCTTCGACGACACGGGCTCGGTGAAGCTGGGCGGCGCGCCGTACGAGTCCTGAGGGGCGCCTCCGTAGTCGAGCACATTGGTGGAGTAACGCCGAGCCTGTGCGACACTGCTGCAGTCATGGAGACCCGCGCCGCGACCCCGGTGCCCTGGGTTCGTGCGCTCTTCGCGGGCTCGTTCGCGTTCTTCCTCGGCACCGCCGGGCACGTCATGGCCGACGGCCTGCTGCCCGGGCCGGCGTTCCTGGCCGCCCTTTACGTGTTCGTCGTGCTGGGTGCCCTGCCCGTGTTGGCGCGTCCCGCCTCGCGGGTGCGGCTGCTCGCGCTGCTGGTCGGCGGGCAGACGTTCATCCACCTCTGCCTGACCCTGACCGCCGGCCACCGTGGTGATCCGAAGGCGCCCGTGGCGACGCACCCCGTTGACACTGGTCTGGCTCAGCTGCCGGTCGTGGACGGTCACCGGGTCGGCTCATTCCAGGACGCCTTCGTCGGCACCGCGAGCCAACCGGCGACCACGCCGGCGCTGCCCATCCACCACCTGATCGCCGACCTCTCGGCCCACGCGCCGATGATGGTCGCCCACCTGGCGGCTGCCGCGCTCGTCGCCCTGTGGCTGGCCCACGGCGAGCGCTGCGCCTACGCGGTCCTCGCCATGACCGCCCGGCTCTTCCTGGCTCTGGTGCCACCCCGGCTCGCGGTCGACGTACCCGTCGTCCTCCGCACGTCCCTCACTACCGTCGCCGCGTCTCCGTTCCGCGGGCTCCTCGTCGGTCGCGCCGTCTCCCGGCGTGGCCCACCTCTCCTCGCAGCCTGATCACTCGCTGATCTGACTCTGACCCGCCCGGTCCCCGGGCGGGCTGTGCTGCGTTTCCTTCATCTGCTCGAGGAGAGCTCATGACCACGTCCGTGGTGCCACCGCGCGCCCTCGCTCCACCACCTGAACCCCGTCGTACGCCGAACCGCGGCGCCGGTTGGTTTCGGGCCGTCTGGCGCTGGCACTTCTTCGCCAGCTTCCTCGTCGTCCCGATCCTGCTGCTGCTGGCGGTGACCGGGCTGATCTACCTGTTTCGGTTCCAGCTGGAGCCGCTCATGCATCCCGACCTCTACCGCGTGGACACCCACGCGAGCGGCGGGATCGCCCAGCCCTACGTCACCCAGCTGTCCGCTGTCGAGCAGACCTACCCCGGCTCGACCGCGGTGTCGCTGGCCGAGCCACGGCACGAGGGCGACCCGACGATCGTGTCGATCACGACCGCCGACGGCGCCGGCCGCGACGTGTTCGTCGACCCGTACCAATTCAAGGTGCTGGGGTCAGTGGACCCGGACACGACGCTGTCGGGCAGGGCGATCCGCCTGCACGGCGAGCTGATGGCCGGACCATGGGGCGACCACGTCATCGAGGTGGGTGCCTGCTGGGCGTTCGTGATGGCCCTGACCGGCTACTTCCTGTTCGTCCGCGGCTTCCGGGCCCGGAGGAGGGCTCGGAAGGCCGAGCGTCGGGGTGCGAAGCTCCGCTACCGGCACGGGCTGGTGGGTGCCTTCGTCGGCCTCGGCCTGCTCACATTGCTGGCGACCGGACTGCCGTGGACCGGCTTCTGGGGCGAGAAGGTGCAGTCCTTCGCGACCGAGAAGGGCTCTTCGATGTGGAGCCTGGACCCCGGCGCGCAGAGCAACCCTGCCTCCACACTCGACGAGTCACTGCCACACAGCCACCAGCAGGACGTGCCGTGGGCCCAGCAGGACTCGCCGGTGCCCGACGCTCCGCGATCCGGTGCGACGGAGGGCTCGAGCGTCGCGAACGTCGACACCGCGATCGAGGTCGCGGACCGGCAAGGGCTGAGGCACCCCTTCACGGTCGCGCTGCCGGCGACGGACGACGCCACCGGCGTCTTCTCGGTGATCGGCTACGCCTTCGACGCGCCGTCGGACGAGCAGACCGTGCACATCGGTCGCTATGGCGCCGAGGTCGAGTCGACGTACGGCTTCGCGGACTATCCGCTCCTGGCCAAGGTCGTCTCGCAGGGCATCGGGCTCCACGAGGGCCGCAGCCTCGGGCTCTGGTCGTTCTGGGGGTCGGCTCTGATGTGCCTCGCGGTGATCTTCATGTGCGTCACCGGCCCGCTGATGTGGTGGCGTCGCCGACCACGCGGGGCCGACCGCATCGGAGCACCGCGCGGCCGGATGCCGATCCAGGCGACACCGCTGCTGGTCGTCGCCCTCGTGGCGCTCGGCCTCTTCCTGCCGTTCTTCGGCATCACCCTGCTGGCCGCGCTCCTGCTCGACCAGCTGGTGCTGCGCCGCGTGCCCGCCCTGGGCCGCTGGTTCGGCACCGACCCGACCTACTGACATCCACCAGGAGAAGCCCATGAACAAGACCCTGCGACGCCTCGCCGTCGTCCCCGCCGCCGGCGTGATCGCCCTAGCCGTCGCCGGCCCGGCTTCCGCCCACGTGACCGTGACGCCGAGCACCACCGCGGCCGGCGCCTACAGCGTGCTGACCTTCAGCGTCCCGCACGGCTGCGACGGCTCGGCCACCACCAAGCTCTCGATCAAGCTGCCCGACGACGTGATCGAGGCGACCCCGACCCGCAACCCGTTCTACGACGTCGAGAAGGTGACCAAGAAGCTCGACACCCCGATCACCGCCGAGGACGGCGACCAGATCACCGAGAAGACCGACCAGATCGTCTACACCGCGAAGACGCCGCTGCCCGACGGTCAGCGCGACACCTTCGAGGTCCAGCTCCAGATCCCCGAGACCGACGCCGGTCAGACCCTGGTGTTCCCCGCCATCCAGACGTGCGAGCAGGGCGAGACGGCGTGGACCGAGATCCCGGCCGAGGGCGCTGACGAGGACAGCGTCGAGCACCCCGCACCCGCGTTCGAGGTGACCGATGCGGACGCGCCCGCCGCGGCCGACCCCAGCCCGGCGGCCGACACGTCTGGCTCGTCCGACGCCACGGGCGAGCAGGCGACCACGTCGGCGGTCTCCCCCACCGACGAGGACGACGACGGAGGCAACGGACTCGGCATCGCCGGCCTGGTCGCCGGCCTGCTCGGTCTCGTGGTCGGTGGCGTGGCGCTCGCGCGCACCCGAGGGCGCGCGTGATCCGTCGGTTACTCCGGCTGGCGTTCGCCGTCGGCGCCCTGGTCTGGATGACCGGGGCGCCGGCGGCGGCGCACGCCAGCCTGATCTCCACCGACCCCGCCGACGGAGCCGTCGTCGCCTCGCTGCCCGAACAGGTGGTGTTCACGTTCAACGAGCCCGTCCGGCTCGACGACGGGGCTGTGCGTGCCTTCGCTCCCGACGGCTCAGACTGGAAGGTGACGGCGGAGTCGACGGACAACAGGGTCGTGGTCACGCCAGCCGAGGACCCGGGCCCCGGCACCGTCGTGGTCGCCTGGGAGGTGATCTCTTCGGACGGCCACAAGGTCAGCGGGGCGCTCACGTTCTCGATCGGCGCCCCCACGGCCGGCGGTGACGCGAGCGCGGCTGGCACCACCTCGGCACCCGCTCCCGTCGGCGCGCTCCGCTGGCTGGCCGCGGCGCTTGCCGGAATCGGACTCATCGGCGCCGCCGCGCTCGCACTGTCCGGTCGCCGTGCCGACGCGGTCTGGAACCTCGGCTTCGGCGCAGGTGTTCTTCTCGCACCTCTGCACCAGCTGGTGGACGACGGCCGAGGTCTGGGCGGCCTCACCGACTGGCTGATCTGGGTCGACGGGGTGACCCGGCCGTCGACCCTGCTGCTGCTCGCGGCGTACGCCGTGCTCGCCACCGCCCGGGCCTCGTCCCGCCGGATCGTCGTCACCGCGGTCACGGTCCCGGCCCTGGTCCTGGCCGGTGGCGCGGCGTACTCCTGGCCGCAGGCGGAACGCTCAGCGCCGTCGGCCGCCGCGCCCGCCGGCCCGACGTCCGCCACGGCCGAGCTCGGGACCTCAGGCACGGTCCAGCTCACGACTCAGCGCGAGGCGGGCCGCACGGTCTCGTTGCAGCTGACGCTGCTCGACATCGACGGACAGCCCCTGACGCCGTACGCGCGGCCCATTCTGACGATCAGCAGCCCTGACCTCTCGCTGGGCGACGCCATCCTGAGCGAGACGGGGCCGGGTGCCTACCGCGCCGAGGTCACGATCCCCACCGACGGCGACTGGACCGCCCAGGTCAGCGTGCGCATCGACGAGTTCGCCAACCCGGTCGCGGAGGTGCCATTCGTCGTCGGGTGACTCCGCTCATTGCACATAATTCCAACAAGGATCCCGCGTGTCCTGTCGACTCCTGCTCGGCTTCGACCTCGCGGCCGGGGGTCGCTAGTTGGCTCATGCTTGGCGCCTGGTTCGCGCTCGTGGGTGTGCTGTTCGTGCCCGTGGTGCGCAGCGCCGGCTGCGGAGGTCTCGACAGGCTCGACCAGCGGTGGGCCGGTAGGTGCCTACCTTGCGGAGGTTTCGAGGCTCGGCCGTACACGGCCTCGCACCTCAACCACCGTGTGGCCCGGACCCGAACACCGCCAGACCGCAGCCACACCGCCGGGCGGCAACGCGGCCGAGCACAACGACTTCCGCCGGACCCGGGCGGCCCGGGGGCTGCTGTTACGCAGCTACCCGTGACCGCCCGGGACGGCGTACGGAACTAGCCGTTGACAGCTGCCTTGAACTTCGCGCCGGCCTTGAAGCCCGGCACGGTGCTCGCCGCGATCTGGATCTCCGCGCCGGTCTGCGGGTTGCGGCCGGTGCGAGCCGAGCGCTCGCGCGGCTCGAAGGTGCCGAAGCCCGGAATCGTCACCTTGTCGCCCTTGGCGACGGTCTTGGTGATGGTGTCGAGGACGGCTTCGAGCGCCCGCTCCGCGTCGGCACCGCTGAGTCCTGAGGCCTCGGCCACCGCGTCCTTGAGCTCTCCCTTGTTCATGTCATGTCCCAATTCGTCGGTCGAGGGTTCGGTTTGACTGCGGTTGCACCGTACATGCGGTGGGCGCCCTGTGCGGCGCGGGCCACCCCGGCGGGTCGACTTTCAGTCCACAAACCGCTCCAGCTCGTCGAGCAGCGCCGGCCACGCGGGCTCCTCTGCGGTGAGGATGTGGTTGCCGCTGTCGAGGAGCCGGAGCGAGCTGTCCGGGATCAATCGGGCCAGCTCGCGAGCCTGTGAGGTGGGCACTCGGCGGTCGTCGCGTGCGTGCAGCACGAGGGTCGGACACTGCACCCGGCTGGCCTGCTCGGCGACGTCGATGTTGGCGAAGGTGTCGAGAAAACGCACCACGTTCTCGGTCGAGGTGGTCGCACGCTGGAGGGCGTTGAACGCATCCCAGGTGGCGCGCCCCTCGCCCGGGAAGAACTGGGCCGCGAACACCTGCCGGAACGCCGGGTCGTCGCGCCGCCAGGCGACCCGCCCGATCTGCAGGTCCAGGGCAGCGTCGTCGCGCTCCTCGGCCGTCTTCGCCCGGGCCAGCCGGCCCCGCGCGTAGGCGCCGACCAGCACCAGGCGGGTCACCCGCTCGGGGTGGCGCACGGCGTACGCGATGGCCACCGCACCGCCCTGCGAGAGACCGATCAGCGGGAACCGCTCGAGTCCCGCCGAGTCCACCACCAGCTCGAGGTCCTCCACCCACGTATCGAGGTCGAAGGCCTCCACGTCCCAGTCCGACAGCCCGCAGCCGCGTTCGTCGTAGCGGACCAGTCGATGTCGAGCCGACAGCGCGTCGATCCAGTGCGACCAGATCGGGCTCTCCCACTCCAGGTCCAGGTTGGTCAGCCAGTTCGCCGCCTTGACGAGCGGCGGGCCGGCTCCCGACGTCGCGTAGGCGATCTGGACGCCGTCCTCGGACCGGCAGTACCGGATCTCCTGCGACCGCCCCTCGGGAGCCCGGCCCTCCCGCGGGGCCGTGGGTACGGCGACGGGTTCGACGGCGGGTTCGACGGCGGGTTCGACGGCGGGCTCGACGGCGGGTTCGGTGACCTCGCCCACGAAGCGGTAGCCGACGCCGTGCACGGTCGCGATCAGCCGCTGGCTGGCACCGTCGTCCCCGATCGCGCGGCGAGCGGCCTTGACCCGGCTGGTCAGCGTCGAGTCGCTCACGAACCTGTTGCCCCAGACCTGGTCGAGCAGCTCGGTCTTGGTGACCACCCGGTCGCGATGGACCAGCAGGAAGGCGAGGACGTCGAAGACCTGTGGCTCGACGTGCACCGGCTCGCCGTCCCGGCGCAGCTCGACCCGGGCGGGGTCGAGGCAACAACCGTCGAACGCGTACACCACAGGCACCTTCCGAGCTGATCCCTGCATTCTCGGAGCCGCAGGCTGGCCCGACAACCACCCAGATGCGTCATGGCCGGGTCGCGGCCCCGGGTGGCTCTCCACGGGGCCTCCACACGATCTCCACCCGGTCTCCATGTCTTGTCGAGCACCAGTCGGCACGCTCCTCGGATCAGTCAGCACGACGAGGAGACAGACATGAGCGGAGCATCCCAGCGGTCGGCCACCGGCCACGCGGTGGTCCTTGGCGCCGGGATGGCAGGCCTGTTCGCGGCCAGGGTGCTCAGCGAGCAGTACGCACGGGTGACGCTGATCGACCGCGATCCCTTGCCCGCCGGGCCCGGCGTACGCCGCGGCGTGCCGCAGGCGCGGCACGTGCACGGCTTCCAGGCGCGCGGCGTCCAGGTGGTCGAAGAGCTGTTCCCCGGTCTGGTCGCCGAGCTGGTCGAGGCCGGCGCGTCGAAGATCAGTGACCTGTCCGAGGCGCACTTCAGGGTGGGCGGACACCTCCTCAGCCAGCGCCCGCAGCCGATCGCGCCGGTCCTGCTGGCGAGCCGGCCCTACCTGGAGTACCGCGTCCGCAGCCGGGTGGAGCAACTGCCGAACGTCCGGTTCCGCGACTGCCTCGAGGTGGCCGGACTCATGAACGAGACCGCCTGCGACGGCGACGGCGACGTGGTGGTCACCGGAGTCCGAGTCGTCCCGCCCGGCGGAGGCGCCCAGGACGAGGTGCCCGCCAACCTGGTGGTCGACGCCAGCGGCCGGGGCAGCAGGACGCCGGTGTGGCTGGAGGAGCTGGGCTACGAGCGGCCGGACGAGGAGCGGATCGCGGTCCGCGTGCGGTACGCGAGCCAGACGATCCACCTGGAGACCCCGGCCGCCGGCCGGCGGTTCGTGATCGAGGGCCGAGCACCGGGCCGCGACCTCGGCGTCGCGCTGTTCGGGTGCGAGCGGGGGACCTGGACCTTCACGGTGATGGGCGCCGAGAGGGCCTTCCCGGACGAACCGAGCCGCGAGTGGATGCTCTCCGTGGCCGAGGAGCTGCTGCCGGACTGGGCGATGGACGTCGTGCGCGCCGCCGAACCGCTGGGCGCGGTGGCCACCCACGGACACCCGGCCAGCGTCCGGCGCCGCTACGACCTGCTCTCCCGGATGCCGGAGGGGCTGGTCGCGACCGGCGATGCCGTGTGCGCCTTCAACCCGATCTACGGCCAGGGCATGAGCGTGGCCGCGGAGGAGGCCCTCGCGTTGAGAGCCGCTCTGACCGAGGGCACCCACGACCTGGCCCGTCGTACGCTCCGCGGCTCCCTGGCCACGATCGCCACCGCCTGGGAGCTGGCCGCCGGGTCCGACCTCGCCTACCCCGAGGTGAAGGGCGACCCGACCCGGGCGATGCGGATCGCGAACCGGTACGTCAACCGGGTGCTCGGCGTGGCCGAACGCGACCCCGAGGTGGCGCGGCGGTTCATGGCGGTGGCCGGCCTGGTGGAGCCGCGGACGGCGATCTTCCACCCGCGCGTGCTCGGCCCGGTGCTGCGGTCGCTGGTCGTGCCGGTGCCGGCGACGCCGGCGACGGTGGGAGCTGCTGCGGCGGTCCCGACCGGCTGACGCCCAGCAGCTGCGGGCGCCTAGGCTCGGGCCCCGTGACCGAAGCTGACTACCGCAGCGAGCAGACCCTCATCGGCAGCGAGCGAGCCCAGCTGCTGGCCTTCGTGCACGACAACCGCACCGAGGTGGTGGCGCTGCTCGACGGACTCACCGAGGAGCAGGCACGGGCCCGGCTGGTGCCATCGGCGACGACCCTGCTGGGCATCGTCAAGCACTGCGCGTTCGTGGAGCGGGTGTGGTTCCACGTCTCGCTGGCGGGGCGCAGCCGCGAGGAGGTCGGGATCCCCGAGAGTGGCGACGACAGCTGGGTGCTCGGCGACGACGACACCATCGCGTCGGTCCTGGCCGACTACCGCGCCGCGTGGGCCGAGGCGGACGAGATCGCGACGCCGTACGACCTCGATGACCTGGCCACCCACAACCGGCGCGGGCCGCTGACGCTGCGCTGGATCTACGTGCACATGGTCGAGGAGCTGGCCCGGCACGCGGGCCACGGCGACATCCTGCGCGAGCAACTGCTGGCCGCGGGCTGAAAGTCGGCGGAGACTTCCTCGCACCATCTGTCGATTTCCGACCTCGGGCGGCGACGAGTCGGTGATCAGGCCCCATCCGGGGGCCGCACGAGAGAGGCCAGAGCCATGAAGTACGTCCTGATGTTCACCTCCCGCCCCGACCTCGACGCCGAGGTCGACCCGGAGGTCATGAAGGCGGACTACGCGAAGATCTACGCGTGGTTCGAGGAGAACGCCGCCGTCATCGCCGAGGGCGGGGCCGAGCTGCTCGGTGTCGAGACCGCGACCAGCGTGAAGTACGGCGCGGACGGTGCCGTCGTCGTCGACGGCCCGTTCAACGAGGCCAAGGAGATCGTCGGCGGCTTCTCGATCATCGACGTCCCCGACATGGACGCCGCGATCGCCCTCACCAAGTCGTGGCCCAGCCTGAAGTTCCCGGGCTCCGCTGTCGAGATCCGGCCGATGGTCGAGGACTACTCGCAGTTCGAGTGAGCCTCCCCCTCGTGAGCATGGCCCAGTGAGCATGGACCAGTGAGCATGTCCCCGACGGACGGCCTCCTCGCGCACACGCTGCGCGAGGAGGCTGGTCCGTTGGTGGCCAGGCTCTCGCGCCGGTACGGCGACTTCGACCTCGCCGAGGAGGCCGTGCAGTCCGCGGTGGTCGAAGCGCTCACCACCTGGCGCCGGGACGGCCCGCCGGACAACCCGGGCGCGTGGCTCCAGGTCGCCGCCCAGCGCAACGCCGTCGACGGCGTACGCCGCAGCACCCGCCAGCGGAACCTGGCCGCCCGCGGCTCGCCACCGGCCCCCGCCGGGTCGGGCACGGACGACCGGCTGGCGCTGCTCTTCGCCTGCTGCCACCCGGCGCTGGCGCCCGAGGCGCGGCTCGCGCTGACGTTGCGCGCGGTCGTCGGCCTCACCACGCCACAGATCGCGCGCGCCTTCCTGGTCAACGAGAGCACGCTGGCGCAGCGGATCGTCCGAGCCAAGCGCAAGATCGTCGACGTGGGCATCTCGCTCGCCGTACCTGCCTCAACGGAGCTGCCGGGCCGCCTCGGCGACGTGCTGGCCGTGGTCTACGTGATGTTCAACGAGGGGTTCGTCTCGTCGACCGGCGCGACGCAGGACCGTGACCTGGCCGCGGACGCGGTCTGGCTGGCCGGCGTGGTCGCGACCGCAGTGCCGCGCGAGGCCGAGGCGTGGGGGCTGGCCGCGCTGCTGACCATCCAGCACGCCCGGGCCGCGGCCCGCTTCGACGAGCACGGCGGTCTGGTGCTGCTGCGCCACCAGGACCGGGCGCGCTGGGACCACGCCGCCATCGCCGAGGGCGAGCGACTGATCGAGCGGGCGGGTGCCCTGCGGCGGCCCGGCCGCTACCAGCTGCAGGCCGCGATCGCCGTCCTGCACGCGACTGCGCCCTCGTGGGAGGAGACCGACTGGCTGCAGATCGTGACGCTGTACGACGCGCTCGCGCGGCACGACCCCTCCCCTGTGGTCCTGCTCAACCAGGCTGTCGCCCGGGCGCAGTTCGGCGAGCCCGCCGCCGCGCTCGCCCAGCTCGACCGGCTCGTCGGCGCTCTGGCGTCGTACCACCTCTTCCACGCCGCCCGCGCCGAGCTGCTCACCACGCTCGGGCGCCACGACGACGCCCGCGAGGCCAACCGCACCGCTCTCGGCCTCACCAGCAACGACGCGGAACGCCGGCTGCTCACCACCCGCCTGCACCGTCATCCGCTGGCGGACGGCTCCTGAGCGGTCAGCGTGCCCTATCCGGGGTGGCGGTGCCCTGGCAACCGTTCTCCACGTGGACAACAGTTGTCGACCCACCGCCACCTTGTGGAGGCCGGTTGTTCACCCACCGCTTCCCGGCAGCCAGCGGACTTTGCGCGGCGGTGACATCACCTGCGAACAGGGCGGCTGACCCCGGCTGTCGGGCGGGTAGCCACCTGATGCGCGCGGTGCGGTGTCCCTAGCGTCGGAGCATGACCACGACCACCCTGCCGCCCGCCCTGGCGCCGACCGTCGCCAGCCGCAGCCGGTGGCTGCCACGCGACGAGCGCTCGCTGTTCCTGCTCGGCACCGCGCTCGTCGCGATCCACGTGCTCGACGACACCCTGCTGCAGCCGCCGGCGGGCACCACCGCGGCCGACCATCTGGTCAGCGCCCTGGTCCCGACCGTGCTGCTCGCCGCGGCCGCGGGGGGCTTCGGGCGGGTACGCGCCGGATGGCGCGCCGTGCTGGCGCTGTCGGTTGGCGTGTTCGGGATCGGTATCGGCGCGATCGAGGCCGGCTACTACACCACCGCCGTCGGGCCCTCCGGCGACGACTTCACCGGGCTGCTCGCGATCCCCGCGGGCGCGCTGCTCGTCGTCCTCGGCCTCTGGAGGCTGTGGAAGTCGCGACGCCGCACCGGGCGGCTCTGGCGACGTGTGGTCCGACGCACGATGTACGTCGCGGTGGCGGCCCTGGCAGCGTACTTCGTCGCGCAGCCGGTGCTGTTCGCCTATGCAGTCACTCATGTGCAGCGTGCCGTGGTCCCGGAGAACGAGCTCGGCGTTCCACACGAGGACGTGACCTTCACGACCTCGGACGGTCTGACACTGCACGGCTGGTACATCCCGTCCCGCAACGGCGCGGCGATCGTCGACTTCCCTGGGCGGCTCGGGACTCAGGCGCACGCGCGGATGCTGGCCCGGCACGGCTATGGCGTCTTGCTGTTCGACCGGCGCGGTGAGGGCCGCAGCGAGGGTGGCGGCAACATGCTCGGCTGGGGCGGCGACCA
The DNA here is from genome assembly GCA_963825455.1 of uncultured Actinomycetota bacterium. Classification (GTDB taxonomy): domain Bacteria; phylum Actinomycetota; class Actinomycetes; order Propionibacteriales; family Nocardioidaceae; genus Nocardioides. Next base: position 130,569 of record CAWGTG010000014.1, on the reverse strand, counting down.
GGACATCATCGCCGCGGTCGACTGGCTCAAGAATCGCCCGGACGTCGACCCCGACCGCATCGGCGGGATCGGCTTGTCGGTCGGCGGCGAGCTGATGCTCGAAGCCGCCGCGAAGGACCCCGACCTCGCCGCCGTGGTGTCCGACGGTGCGGGGGCGCGGCAGTTCCGGGAGCAGAAGAGGGCCCTCCCCGGTGCCGGGTTCTGGGCCATGAGCCCGGCCTTCGCGCTGCTGAACATGTCGGTCGGCGACATTCTCTGACACGGCGCCGCCCGAGTCGCTGTTCGATCTGGTCCCGCGCATCGCGCCCCGCCCGCTGCTGTTCATCAACGCGCCCGACGGCGGGAACGCGACCGAGGTGCTGACGCCTGACTACGCGCGGATCGCCGGGCCGGAGGCGTCCTTGTGGAATGTCCCGGACGCCCCGCACATCAAGGCGATCGAGACCGCACCGGCGGAGTACGAGCGGCGTGTCGTCGCCTTCTTCGACGAGGCTCTGCTCACGCGCTGATCGTCGTCAGGCTAGGGACAGCTCGCGCGCAGGACCCACTTAGTCGAGCGTGCCGAATCCGGGGTGGCGGTGGCCTGGCAACCGTTCTCCACGTGAACAACGGTTGTCGACCCACCGCCACCTTGTGGAGGGCGGTTGCTCACCCACCGCTCCCCGGCACCCAGCGGACCTGGCGCGCCTTGCCCTCGTCGTACGCCGCGTGGCCGGACAGGGACGCAGGCGTGCCGGTCTCCCACCAGGCTCCCGACTCGGTCCAGGCGGACTGCGCCACCCGGCAGACCACCACCGCGGGCCGCTGCTCGGCGACGGCCGCGGCGCGCGCGGCGGCGTACGCGGTGCGGAAGCCCTCGATGTCACCGTCCGCGACCTCCTCGACGTGGCAGCCCAGCGAGCGGGCGTGGGCGGCGAAGTCGACGGTGAGGCCGGCGGCGGCGCCGGGGCCGCGAGAGTCGGCGAGCAGGTTGTTGAACCCGTCGGCCCCCTGGCCGGTCTGCAGCCGGTGGATCACGGCGAAGCCGGCGTTGTCGCACAGCACCGCGACGTACGGGACGCCCGCGAACGCTGCGGAATAGAGCTCGGAGTTGAGCATCAGGTAGGAACCGTCGCCGAAGATCGACGTCACCACGCCGTCGGGGTGCGTGCGCGCCCGCGCCATCGCCGCGCCCCACGGCGCCACGACCTCGTAGCCCATGCAGGAGAAGCCGTACTCGAGGTCCATCGTCGCGCCCGAGGTCGGGCCCGGGGCGACCTTGCCGGTGCGCCAGCCGCCGTGCAGCTCCCCCGGCATGCCGCCGGACGCGGTGAGCACGTAGTCGTCCGGCCCGGACGCGTCGTTGACCGCGCCGGTCACCTGCGCGTAGGTCAGCACCCCCGGCTCGACGCCGGCGCGCAACCGGTCCACCTCGGCGTCCCACTCGGCCTTCACCTCGGCGGCGCGGTCGGTCCAGTCCGACGGCGCGGTCCAGCTGCCGAGCGCCTCGGTCAGCTCGACCAACACCTCCCGGGCGTCGCCGACCACCTCCTCGGCGCCGCGCTTGACCGCGTCGAAGCGTGCGGCGTTCACCGAGACCACCCGCACGCCCTCGGAGAAGCCGGTCCATGACGAGGTGGTGAAGTCCTGGAGCCGGGTGCCGACCGCCAGCACCAGGTCGGCCTCGGCCGCGAGCGCGTTGGCCGACGCGGAGCCGACGATGCCGAGCGCGCCGCCGTACAACGGGTGGTCGTGCGGCACCAGCGTGCGCCCCGCGACGGTCTCGACCACGGGTACACCGTGCGACTCGGCGAACGCGAGCGCCTCGGCCGCGGCGCCCGAGTAGCGCACCCCGCCACCGACCACCAGCAGTGGTCGATCGGCCGCGCGGATGGTCGCCGTTGCACCGGCCAGCGCGTCGCGGTCTGCCCGCGGCCGCGGCACGCGGTGCACCCGGGGCTCGAAGAACGCCTCGGGGAAGTCCCACTCCTCGGCCTGCACGTCCTGCGGCAGTGCCAGCGTCACCGGTCCCGCGTCGGCGGGGTCGGTCAGGACGCGGGCGACCTGCGGAAGCGAGGCCAGCAGCTGCTCCGGCCGGGTGATCCTGTCGAAGTAGCGCGAGACCGGCCGGAACGCGTCGTTCACGGTCGTCGTCGGGTCACCGAAGTGCTCGACCTGCTGGAGCACCGGATCCGGCGCGCGGCCGGCGAAGGTGTCGCCGACGAGGAGCAGGACCGGGAGCCGGTTGGCGTGCGCGACGCCCGCCGCGGTGACCATGTTGAGCGCGCCCGGGCCGATCGAGCTGGTCGCCGCCATCACCTGCCGGCGGTCGGTCGCCCGCGCGTACGCCACCGCGGCCAGCGCCATGCCCTGCTCGTTCTGGCCGCGCCAGGTAGGTAGAGCGTCACCCGCATCGTGCAGCGCGGTACCGAGTCCCAGCACGTTGCCGTGGCCGAAGATCGCGAAGACCCCGGCGAACATCGGCACGGGCGTGCCGTCCAGCAGTTCCGAGCGCTGCGCCGTCATCCAGCGCACCAGCGCACGCGCCATGGTCAGCCGTACGGTCGGCTCGGTCATCGAGGCTCCTCCCGGCCCGCCGCCGAAGTCATCGGGCAGCGGGGGTCCGTGGGCATGCTCTCCCAGGTGTCCCGCACCCAGCCGTGCGCCGGGTCGTCGCAGAACGCGAGCTCGCGTTCGGCGCCCGGCCCCGCCATCACGTTCAGGTAGTACATCTCGTAGCCCGGCGCCGCGACGCACGGACCGTGGTAGCCGTGCGGCACCAGTACCACGTCGTGGTCCCGGACGCGGTGGCTCTCCTCCAGGGGCTCCAGCCCGGCCACCTCGTGCTCGGGGCCGGTGTACGTCGTGTGGTAGCCGAAGCCGCCCGGCCCGTCGATGCGGTAGTAGTAGATCTCCTCGTTGACGACCCGGCACGGGGCGCTCGCGTCGTGCTTGTGCGGCGGGTAGCTCGACCAGTTGCCGTCCGGGGTCAGCAGCTCGCAGCAGACCAGCTTGTCGGCGTGGTCCCAGACCCCCGGGACGCCGAAGTTCGCGACCTGCCGCGTGGCCGGGCCGGCGCCGCGCACCTCGACGGGGACGTCCTCGGCCGCGCCGTACGCCGGCGGGAGCGCGCGCTCGCAGCGCGACGACGGCAGCGCGACCTCAGCGCCGGCCTCGGACACCAGCTCGACGGCCGTGTCGCGGCCGACGTAGCAGAAGTCGGTGACCCGGGTGAACACCGAGTCGCGGCCCTGCAGCTCGAACGTCTGGTCGCCGGCGGTGACCCGCAGCGAGCCAGCGAGAGGCAGTACGAAGATCTCCGACCCGCCGGTCACGACGAGCTGCGGCTCCCCCGGAGCAAGCCGGAGCACCCGAAGCCCGGTCCAGCCCCAGCCGGCCTCCTCGGGCGTGATCTCGACGATGGAGCCGGGGCGACCGTCGTCGTGCGCGCGCCGGAGCAGCGTCACGGCAGCTCACCCGCCGCGCGCAGCACACCTGCGGCCGCGTCGACCGCGGCGAACACCTCGCCGTCGGGCGGGTAGAGCAGCGCCCGGCCCACGACCAGGCCGCGCACGGCCGGCTGGGTGAGCGCGCGACCCCAGGACGCCAGGTCCTCGGCGGGGTCGGAATGCGGAACGCCCCCGAGCACCACGCACGGCAGGGTCGTCGTCGCGAAGACCGCCTCCGGCTCGTCGCAGGACGGCATCTTCAACCACGTGTAGGCGCTCGTCGTGCCGAGCCCGCTCGCGATCGCGATGGCGCGGGACAGCGAGGCGACATCCTTGAGCAGACGCAGCGACCCGTCCGCCTCGCGGTGGTACGGCAGCGGCTCCACCATCGCGACCAGCCCACGGTCGGCGAGCCCGCTCACGGCCTTGGCGCAGCCCTCGAGGGTCTCGGCGGTGCCGTCGTCGCTGTCGTCGATGCGGAGCAGCATCTTGCCGCCCTCGAGACCGCTCTCGGCGATGGTCGCGGCGTCGTAGCCGGTGAACCGGTCGTCCATCGTCCAGGTGGCGCCGTCGAGGCCGCCCCGGTTCATCGAGCCGATGACGACCTTGTCCTCGAGGGCACCCAGGATGAGCAGCTCCTCGACGACGTCGGGCGTGCCGAGCACCCCGTCGACGTCGGGATGGCTGAGCGCCTCGGCCAGACGGGCCAGCAGCGAACGCCGGTCGGCCATCGCCATCGGGTCGCCGCCGGAGGCCAGCGCGCCGCGGGCGGGGTGGTCTGCGGCGACGAGGAACAGGGTGCCCCGGTCGTTGAGGATCCGGCCGGGCCGGCGCCGGGCACCGTACGCCTTGGCGATCGCGCCGGGGTCGCCCGCGCGGGTCGCGAGCAGGTCTCGCCAGTTGTCGTCGGACAGGGTGGGGACGGTCACGCGGTGGCTCCTCGGGTGGCTCCTCGGGTCGAGATCATCGCGTCGAGCTCGGCGACGGTGGGCATGGCGTCGGCGCAGGCCAGCCGTGAGGCGACCAGTGCGCCGGCGGCGTTGGCGTACTCCGCGCTGCGCGCCGGATCCCAGCCGGACAGCAGCCCGTGCACCAGCGCGCCGCCGAACGCGTCGCCGGCGCCGAGACCGCAGACGACGTCCACGGGGTGCGGGGGTACGACGGTGGCGCCGTCGGCGTTGGCGACCAGCACGCCCTCGCCGCCCATCTTCACCACCGCCAGCTCGACGCCGCGAGCGAGCAGCCGCGCGGCCGCCTCGTGCGGGTCGCTGGTGCCGACCGCGACCTCGACCTCGGCCCGGTTGCCCACCGTGACGGTCACGTGGTCGAGCATGGCGGCGTACTCGGCGCGCGCCTCCTCCGGTGAGGGCCAGAACATCTCGCGCCAGTCGAGGTCAAGGATGGTCCAGCGGCCCGAGCCGGGCTCGGGGCGCGGGCGCCGGGCCAGCATCTCGAGCTGGGTGGTGCGCGCCGGCTCGACGCTCACGCCGGTGCCGGTCACCCAGAGGACCGGCACGTCCGCAACCACGTCCCAGGGGACGTCGGCCTGGGTGAGCGTGAGGTCGGGGGCGATCGGCGCCCGGTAGAACGTGAGCGGCGGGTCCTCGGGCGGGTTGAGCTCGCAGAACGCCACTGGCGTCTGCAGCCCTTCCGACGTGCCGACGTACGACGCGTCCACACCGAAGCCGGCCAGCGCCTCGCGCACGAAGTCGCCGAAGCCGTCAGGCCCCACCTTGGTGAGCACCGCGGTGCGGTGGCCGAGCCGGGCCGCGCCGACGGCGACGTTGGTCGCCGTCCCGCCCAGCGACTTCGCGAACGTCGCGACGTCCTTGAGCGGCACTCCGGACTGCTCCGGGTAGAGGTCGACCCCCACCCGGCCGACGGTCAGCAGCTCCATCATCGGCACAGGATCAGTTGGACGTGGGGAAGTGGAGGCTGGCGCCGCTGGCCTGCGACTGCTGGGGCCACCGCGCGGTCACGACCTTGGCGCGGGTGTAGAAGCTCACGCCCTCCGGTCCGTGCACGTGCTTGTCGCCGAAGAGCGAGTCCTTCCAGCCGCCGAAGGAGTAGAAGGCCATCGGGACGGGGACGGGCACGTTGATGCCGATCATCCCGACGTTCACCCCGCGCTGGAAGCGTCGCGCGGCCTCCCCCGACGACGTGAAGATCGCGGTGCCGTTGCCGTAGGGGTTGGCGTTGATCAGGGCGATCGCCTCGTCGACGTCGTCGGCCCGGACGACCGACAGCACCGGGCCGAAGATCTCCTGGGTGTAGACGTCCATCTCGGTGCTGACCTGGTCGATCACCGTCGGCCCGACGAAGAAGCCATCCTCGTGGCCGGGGACCACGAGCTCCCGGCCGTCGACCGCGATCGCGGCGCCCTGCTTCTCGCCGCTGTCGATCAGGCCGAGGATCCGCTGCTGGGCCTCGCGGGTGACGACCGGACCCATCTCGCTGCCCGAGTCGCGGCCGGGGCCGACCTTGATCGCCCGGGCCCGTTCCGACACGGCCTGCACGACCGCATCGGCGCCGGAGCCGACGGCGACGGCCGCCGAGATCGCCATGCACCGCTCGCCCGCGGAGCCGAACGCCGCCGCGGAGAGGTGGTCGGCGGCGAAGTCGATGTCGGCGTCCGGCATCACGATCGCGTGGTTCTTGGCTCCGCCAAGGGCCTGGACCCGCTTGCCGGTGGCGCTTCCGCGCTCGTGGATGTAGCGCGCGATCGGCGTCGAGCCGACGAAGGACACCGCGGCGACCTTGGGCGAGTCGAGGATCGCGTCCACCGCGACCTTGTCGCCCTGCACGACGTTGAACACGCCGTCCGGCAGCCCGGCCCGGCGCCACAGGTCGGCGATCAGCAGCGACGCGGACGGGTCCCGCTCGCTGGGCTTGAGCACGAACGTGTTGCCGCACGCGATCGCGACCGGGAACATCCACATCGGCACCATCGCCGGGAAGTTGAACGGCGTGATGCCCGCGACCACGCCGAGCGGCTCGCGGAACGAGAACGTGTCCACCCCACCCGACACCTGGTCTGAGTAGTCGCCCTTGAGAAGGCTAGGGATACCACAGGCGAACTCCACCACCTCGAGGCCGCGCTTCACCTCGCCGAGCGCGTCGGAGAGCACCTTGCCGTGCTCGTCGGTGATCACCTCGGCCAGCCTCTCAGCGTTCGCGTTCAGCAGCTCGCGGAACGCGAACATGGTCTTGGTCCGTGCGCTGACCGAGGTCTGCGACCAACCCGGGAACGCGTCCCACGCGGCGTCGATGGCGCTCTCGACATCGGCGGTCTCCGCGAGCAGAACCTCCGCCGCGACCTGGCCGGTGGCGGGGTTGTAGACGTGAGCGGTGCGCGTCGAGCCCGCCGAGCTCGGGGCGCCGGAGATCCAGTGCTGGATCGTGGTCATCTGTTGCCACCTGTCAGGTAGTCGAGGCATTGCCGGACGTCGGCGACCGGGCCATCGCCGTCGGGTTCGTCGGGGAGCATCACGTCCTGCTCGAGGACGTACCAGCCCTGGTAGCCCGCCCCCTCCAGGATGTCCACGATGCCGGTGACGTCCACGGAACCGCTGCCCAGCGGCACGAACAGCCCGGCACGAACGGCGTCGGCGAAGGTGAGCGAGCCGTCCACCACGCGCCCGGCCAGCGAGCTGTCGACGTCCTTGAGATGAACGTGGCGGACCCGGGCGGGGTTGGCGGCGACGAGCGCGCCGGGGTCGGAGCCTGCGGCGGCGAGGTGGCCGGTGTCGACGCAGAGCCCGATGTGCGACCCCTCGATGACTCGCAGGGTCTCGGCGCCGCTCTCGATCATGGTGCCCATGTGCGGGTGCAGGGCGGCCTCGACGCCGCGGCTCGCGGCGTGGTCGGCGATCCGGTCCAGGTTGGTGAGCAGGGTCTTCCAGCCCGTCTCGTCGAGCTCGGGCCGCGCGTCGTACCCGGCCTGACCGGTCCCGGCCGCGAGCACGACCATTCCGGCCTTGGCGGCCAGGCACTCGTCGATGAACGCGTCGACGCCGGGGACCGGATCGTGGCCGGGATCGTGAAGGACCGCCACGTGGAAACCGCCGACGGCACCGAGGCCGTACGCCGCCAGCTGCGCGACGCGGGACCCCGCCTCGGCCTCGAGGAAGCCGGGCGGACCGAACTCGGTGGCCACGAGCCCGAGGTCCTGCATCTCGGAGAGAACTCGCTGCGGAGTCAGCTGGTAACCCCAGCCGGGCACCTCGCAGAGACCCCAGGAGATGGGCGCCCCGGCAATGCGGTCAACGGGCAGGGAAGTCGTCACAGCACCGATCCAATCGAAGGTTCGAACTCGTTGTCAAACTTTGTCCTAACATTAGATCATGTGACATACTGCCGCCCATGTCCGCCCCCCACCGGCCGCCCGCCGACGTGCTCACGGCGCTGGCCGTCGACCGCTCGAGCCCGATCCCCCTGTGGTTCCAGGTCGCTCAGCACTTCGAGCAGTCGATCGCGGCCGGCACCCTGCCGCAGGGCGCCTTGCTCGACAACGAGATCGTCCTCGCCCGGCAGCTGGGGATCTCCCGGCCGACGATGCGGCGGGCCATGGAGCAGCTGGTGGACCAGGGGCTCATCGTCCGTCGTCGTGGCATCGGCACCCGGGTCGTGCAGCCCAAGGTGCGCCGGCCCCTGGAGCTGACCAGCCTCCACGACGACCTCGCGAACACCGGTCAGCAGCCGACCACCAAGGTTCTCCGCTTCGAGACGGTGGGAGCCGCCGCTGACGTCGCCGGGCGCCTGCGGCTCGAGGAGGGCGACCCGGTCGTCCTGGTCGAGCGGCTGCGCAGCGCTCGGGAGCTGCCGATCGCGCGGATGACGAACTGGATGCCTGCCGACATCGTGACCTTCGAGGCGGACGCCCTCGCGGAGACCGGTCTCTACGACCTGCTCCGGCGCACTGGCGTCCACCTGCACTCGGCCACGCAGACCGTCGGCGCCCGCACCGCGACCGCCGCCGAGGCACGTGAGCTCGGCGAGCCGCGGGGCACGGCGCTGCTGACCATGGAGCGCGAGACGCTCGACGACCACGGCACCGTGGTGGAGTTCGCCAGTCATCTGTACGCCGCCAGTCGCTACAGCTTCGAGATCAACCTGGTCCGGGGCTAGCTCGCTCATGGTCACGGGTCAGCTCAGCGGCGCCGGGACGCCGGTCTCGAGCTCGGTCCTGAGCGCGCCGAGCTGGGCCTCGATCGGCTGGGCCGTGGCACCGAGCCGGGCCATCGTCGTGTCGGCCGCCATGCTGGTGTCGTAGGGCACCGGGGCCGGGAGCCGGGCCTCGTCGGGCGGCGGCCCGAAGTCGAGCCGGTCCGGGTCGAGCCCGAACACTTCGCACGTCGCCCGAGCCAGCTCGCGCCGGGTCACGGCCGTGGCGCCGGCGAAGTGGAGGACGCCGTCCAGCCGCTTGTCGAAGGCCAGGCCGAGCAGTGCCCCGATCTCGGGCGAGACGATGGGGGTGGCCACGTTGTTGATGTCCGGGTCCTCCCAGACCGTGAACCGGTCTCCCGCCCGCAGCGTGTCGACGAGCGCGAGCACGAAGTAGCCGAAACCGCAGTCCTGCGAGCGAGGTCCGGAGTTCTGGGTCTGGTGCAGCCCCTGCACGCCCCCGACCCGAGCCACGAAGCCCGCCTCGGACCGCTCGAGCACGACCAGCTCGGACGCGGCCTTGAGGAAGCCGTAGAGGTTCACCGGGTTGGGTGGCTCCTCCTCGTCGACGAGGTGACCGGTGCCGTCGAAGACCCAGTCGGTGGAGACCAGGCCGACCCGGGTCCCGGTCTCGTTGGCCGCGTCGACCACCCTGCGGGTCAGGCCGACGTAACCGTCCTGCGCACGCAACCGGTCGGCGTACATGCCGCCGAAGTCGTTCCAGATCGCCAGGTGGGCAACGGCGTCGCAACCGTCGATCCCTCTGGCCAGCGACTCGGTGTCCTGCATGTCGACGAGCCGGGTCTTCCACGGGAAGTCCGGACCCGGGTCCCGCCGGACGAGGCAGACCACGTCGTGGCCCTTGTTCGCCAGGACGGCCGCCACCGTGCCCCCGACGAAGCCGGTGGCGCCGGTGACCGCGATCGCGCTCACCCGATCTCCTTGACCTGGACTGGCCGGCCCTCACGGAGCGACCGACCGGCCGCGAGGGCGACGGCGGTGCAGTGCCGCGCGTCGGCGACGCCGACCGGCGACGGGCCGCCCTCGACCAGGTAGGTGTGGAACGCTGCCCACTCCTGTCGGTAGGACTCGGCGTAGCGGTCGAGGAAGAACCACGGCAGCGGCTCACCGGTCCGGGCCTCACGACCGACGTGCCACCCAGCGTGCCGAGCCGGGTTGTCGGAGACCGCCATGCCCGCGCTCCCGAACGCCTCGATCCGCTGGTCGAACCCGTAGACCGCCTCGCGGCTGTTGTCGATGGTCGTGAGCGTGCCGTCCTCGTGGGTCAGCACGGTGACGGCGGTGTCGACGTCCCCGGCCTCCCCGATCCGCGGGTCGACGCGCACCGCACCGCGGGCGAACACCTCGGTCACGGGGCTCTGCACCACGTAGTGCGCCATGTCGAAGTCGTGGATCACCATGTCGAGGAAGATGCCGCCGCTGACGGCGACGTACTCCGGAGGCGGGGCGGCGGGATCGCGGCTGGTGATGCGCAGCACGTGCAGGTCGCCGACCGAGCCGTCGGCCACCCGGTCGCGCACCGACTTGTGACCCGGGTCGAAGCGCCGGTTGAAGCCGATCATGAACGGGACCCCGGCCGCCTCGACGGCTGCGAGCGCGCGGTCCACCAACTCGAGGTCGAGGCTGACCGGCTTCTCGCAGAAGATCGCCTTGCCGGCCTGCGCCGCGGCGATGATCAGGTCGACGTGCGTGTCGGTGCTGGTGCAGATCGCCACCGTGTCGACGTCGTGCGAGGCCAAGAGCTCCTCGATCGACCTGACCGGCGCGCCGATCGCCGCGGAGACGCCCTCGGCCGCGGCCGGTACGGCGTCGGCCACCGCGGCCACGACGTAGCCCGGGACCTCACGGGCCAGCAGCGAGGCATGCATCCGGCCGATCCGACCGCAGCCGATCACGCCGATCCGCCTGGTCGGCAGCTCCGGTCCCGTGTCGACCGAGAAGCCCGCGTCCCCCTTGCTGGTGGAAGGAGTCATGGCGATACCCACTGTCCGGTCTCGTGCGAGCTGACCATGGCGTCGAGGACGCTCGCGGAGGCGACCGCGTCGTCCAGGGTGGCGAGCTCCACGACCTCGCCTGCGATCGCGCGCAAGAAGTTGCGGGCCTCGACGACCTTGGTGTCGTCGTAGCCCATCGCGATGCCGGCGCCCGGCTGGAACGCGGCGTACTCGCCGTCACCCGGCTCGCTGAAGACGGTGCTGGTCGGCTGGCCGGCGTAGTGGTCGCCGGCAGAGACCTGCAGCTCGCCAGGACGCCGGAAGTCCCACCGGACCAGGCCCTGGGTGCCGTGCACCTCGAACGCGTAGTTGTTCTGCTCCCCCACCGCGGCTCGGTTGGCCTCGCAGACGCTGAGGGCGCCGGAAGCCATCTTGAGGATGGCCACCACGTAGTCCTCGTTCTCGACCTCGCCGAAGGTGAGCCCCGGCTCGGTGACGTCGAGGACCGCGTAGTGCCCGGCGGCATCGGCGATCGGCCGGCGCGGGATGTGGATCGCGGTCTGGGCCATCACATCGGAGATGTCGCCGAGCAGGAAGCGGAGCAGGTCGACCCCGTGCGAGGCCAGGTCGCCCAGTGATCCGTGGCCGCCGGTCTCCACGGCGTAGCGCCACGAGAGCGGGCTGCCCGGGTGGGCGGCGTAGTCGGTGAGCAGCTGCACGCGCGCGTGGGTCGGCACGCCGATCTGGCCCGACTCCACGATCCGACGGGCGCGGGCCACGGCCGGCACGTTGCGGTAGTTGAAGCCGACGCAGCTCACCACGCCGTTCGCGTGCACCGCGTCGCGGACCGCCACGGCGTCGGCGGCGGTGAGCCCGACCGGCTTCTCGATCCACAGGTGCTTGCCGGCCTCGGCCACCGCGACGCCGATCTCGCGGTGCAGGAAGTTGGGTGCGGTCACGCTGACCGCCACGAGGTCGGGGTCCGCGAGCAGCTCGCGCCAGTCTGGCCAGATCGAGATGGGCTGCGTCGTCACACCGTGTGCCCTGGCGAACGACTCCGCCGCGGCGGCGGACGAGTCCGCCACCGCGACGAGCTGGGGGCGCACCGCCAGGTCCGGCCAGTGCTGAGCCACCCGCTGGTAGGCACGTGCGTGCACGTGGCCCATCCAGCCGGCACCGATGATGCCGACGTTGAGCGTCTCCACGATTAGTCGTCACCACCGGTGACCACTACCTGACCGCCGAGCCTTCGAGCTCGTGGGCGAGCGCTTCGAGCTCGGCACCACCGGCCATCGCCTTGACCAGCTCCTCGCGGGTGACGGTCTTGCGCTCGAACTCGTTGGTCATCTGGCCGCGGTTGAGCAGGTAGAAGCGGTCGCCGACCATGTGCGCGTGGTGCGGGTTGTGGGTGATGAACACGACCGCGATGCCGCGCTCGCGGGCCTGGAGGATGTACTTCAGGACCACCCCGGACTGCTTGACGCCCAGCGCGCTCGTGGGCTCGTCCAGGATCAGCACCTTGGCGCCGAAGTAGACCGCGCGCGCGATCGCAACGGCCTGCCGCTCGCCGCCGGACAGCGTGCCGACCGGCTGCTCGAGGTCGCGGATGTCGATGCCCATGGCGAGCAGCTCCTCGCGGCAGACCCTCTTGGCCTTCGTCGCGTCCAGGAACTTGACCGGCCCGAACCCGAGCCGAGGCTCGTTGCCGAGGAAGAAGTTCCGCCAGACCGACATCAGCGGCACGGTGGCGAGGTCCTGGAACACAGTGGCGATCCCGGCTCCGAGCGCATCGCGAGGGGTGGAGAACGACGCCGTCTCACCGGCCACGAAGAACTCGCCTTCCGAGGGCTGGTGCACGCCGCTGAGGATCTTGATGAGCGTCGACTTGCCGGCGCCGTTGTCACCGAGCACGCAGGTGACCGTGCCCGGATCCACGTGCAGTGAGATGTCACGCAGGGCGAGCACGCTGCCGAAGAACTTCGAGACGTTCTTGAGCTGGAGCGCCGGCGTGACGTTCGCCGGCGGTGGGGCGAGCTCCGGCTCGGGGATCTCCTCGAACGTGACCTCGTCGCTCATTTCTTCGCTCCCGCCGCGCGCTTGCTGATGAAGGTGTTGACCAGGACCGCGGCGAAGAGGATCACGCCGAGGAAGAGCCACGACCAGTCGGTGTTCCAACCGGCGTACGCGATGCCGATGAAGGCCATGCCGATGATCGAGGCTCCGATGCTCGCCCCGATCGCCGAGCCGAAGCCGCCGGTCAACAGGCAGCCGCCGACGACGGCGGCGATGATGAAGGTGAACTCCTCGCCGATGCCCTGGCCGGCCTGCATCGAGTGCAGCCGGGTCAGGGCCATGATGCCGACCAGCGCGGAGGCCATGGAGGTCATGACGAACAACGTGATCTTGGTCCGGCGCACGGGGACTCCGGTGTTGCGGGCGGCGTTCTGGTCGCCGCCCACGGCGTAGATCCAGTTGCCGAACCTGGTCCTGGTGAGCACCGTGGTCGCGACGATCGTGATGGCGATCCACCAGACGACCGAGATGCGGTAGTTGTAGGGGTCCCACAGCGTCGACGAGAAGACCTTCGCGGCCGAGTCGAAGCCGTCGACGTCGTCGACGCCGGCCACGCGGACGGTGTCGGTCAGCACCTTCGTGACACCCAGGTTGATGCCGCGCAGCGAGAAGAACATCGCCAAGGTCACGATGAACGACGGCAGCCCGGTCAGCATCACCAGCCAGCCGTTGATGAGGCCGATGCAGGCGGCGAACGCGAACGTGATGAGGATCGCCGGCCACATGGGGATGTTGTATTCGGTGGTCAGCAGGCCGCACAGGAGTCCCGAGGTCCCGATCATGACGCCGGAGCTGAGGTCGAACTCGCCGGCGATCATGAGCAGTGCGACGGGCACGGCGACGATGCCGACCGTCGAGGCGACGTCGGTCCAGCGAGCGGTGCCGTTGATGGTGGCGAAGACGCCCGTGTTGTCTACACCGGCGAACATCGCGTAGATCACGACCGCGCCCATCAGCGCTCCGAGCTCGGGCCGTCTCAGCGTGCGCGTCAGCCGAGAGACCGCAACGATGCGCTCATCGGCCGGCGCCGCGGTGGTTGCGGACACGATTCCTCCTGGTGGTCTGCTGCAGCGCCCGTCGGTACGGGCGGTGGGGCCGCGGCCGGCCCGGATGCGCGGCCGCGGGAAGAAGAGCGGGTGTCCGTGGTGGGGCGATGCCGGGCGAGCCTGGGGCCGCCCCACCACGGACCGGGATCAGCGGGTGCCTTCCTCCGCCAGCTTCTGGACCAGCTCAGCGTTGTCCTGTGTCACGAAGCCGGGGCCGGTGTACATCGGCTGACCGCCACCGAGGATGTGACCGTTGAGCTTGTTCAGGTACAGCAGCACGATCGGGAGGTAGCCCTGCGCGTACTGCTGCTGGTCGATCGCGAACGCGAGGTCGCCGTCAGCGATCGACTGCACCGCATCGCCCGACAGGTCGACGGTGCCGTTGATGATGTCGCGACCTGCCGCGTCCGACGCGGGCATCGCCGAACCGGTGGCGATGTCGGCGTTGAGCGAGAAGATCGCGTCGATGGAGGTGTCCGACTCGAGCTTGGCCTGGATCTCGGCCGAGCTCTTGGACAGGTCGGCGAGGCCGGCGGAGAGCTGCAGGTTCTCGACGTTGCCGAAGGTGTCGGCGGCGCCGTCGCAGCGCTCCTGCAGACCGATGTTGTTGGCCTCCTGGATCGGGCACAGGATCTTGGTCGCGCCGAGCTCCTTGAACTTCTTGCCGGCCTCCTGGCCCGCGATGAACTCGTCCTGGCCGACGTGGGTGAACGCGTGCAGCTCCTGGAAGACCGCCGCGCCGGAGTTCATGGTCACCAGCGGGATGCCGGCGTCGTTGGCCTGGTCCATGGCGCTCTGGATGGCGTCGGGGTTCGGGGCGGAGACGGCGATGCCGTCGCAGCCCGCGCTGACGCCCGCCTCGATGAGCTGGGCCTGGGCCTCGGCGTCGTTGTTCGACTCCTGGTAGTCCAGGTCGACACCCAGGTCGTCGGCGGCCTTCTCGGCACCCTTCTTGGCGACTGACCAGAACCCGCCACCGTCACCGTGGGTGTACATGCAGATCTTCATGTCGGCGCTGCTGCCGCCGTCGCCGTCGCCGTCGTCATCTGAGTCGGTGCCACTGCCGCACGCGGTCAGCACCATGGCAGCCGCCACAGCAACTGCCAGACCCAACTTCGGAGCCTTCATGCTTCCTCCTTGGTTGCGGGCCGGGCCCGCCTGCGCCTTCTGCGCATTAGCGCGCGCTACTGATTAGCGCGCGCTAATCAGGTACTGTGGTGCCAGTCACACCGGTGGGGCAAGACGCCGTTATCGAACCGTTACACAAAGTCCTGACATTTCTCGCCGAGAGGGGTACCGGGTTGGGTCCCACCCAGCAGGACGTCGCGAGGAAGGCGAAGGTGTCGCGCGCCCTGGTCTCCCTCGTGATGCGGGGCGCACCCAACGTGTCCGAGCAGCGCCGCCGCCGCGTGCTGCGGGCAGCCGAGGAGCTCGGCTACCGCCCGAATGCCTACGCGCGCTCCCTGGCCAGCAAGCGGCTGCACACCCTCGGCGTGCTGATCAACGACGTCACCAACCCCTACTTCGGCGGGGTCTACTCCTCGCTCGCCACAGCGGCGGAGGAGGCGGGGTTCGACCTGTTGGTGGCACCGGGCACCCGGTCAGCCGAGAAGGAGGCCGCGCTGGTCCGGACTCTCCTCGAGCACCGCGTCGCCGGGCTGGCCCTGATGAGCCCGATGATGTCCACGAAGGAGCTGCGCGGCCTCACCGCCTCCTGGCCGACCGTCCTCATCGGGAGGGAGGCATCGATCTCGGGCGTGGACGTCGTGACCACCGACGAGCACCAGGCGGCCCGCCTCGTGCTGGATCACCTGATGGGCCTCGGTCACCGCGACATCGTCCACGTCACCGGTGGCGCGAACCGCTCGGCCAAGGACCGAGCCAAGGCCTACCGCGCGGTGATGCGCGAGCTCGGGCTGGAGCCGCGCGAGGTCGCCGGTGCGTTCTCCCACGAGGCCGGCCAGGTGGCCGCCAGGGAGATCGTCGAGATGTCCCCGCTCCCCACCGCGGTGGTCGCCGCCAACGACCTGGTCGCGGTTGGTGCGATGGGCGTCTTCGAGTCCCACGGGCTCCGGGTGCCCGACGACGTGAGCGTGGTCGGCTATGACGACTCGCAGATCGCACGCCTCGACCTCGTGCAGCTCACCAGTGTCTGCCAGGGAGTCGATCGCTTCGGATCCGCCGCGATCGAGCTCCTGGTCAATCGCATCGACGACCGGGACACCCCCCGCGTGGTCGAGCGGATCGAGACGACGCTGGTGGAGCGACGGACCACACGTCCGCCGGCTCAGTCAAGCGTGACCGCCGTCCGGAACCGCTCCAGCGCCTGACCGTCGTCCCGCGGCGCGAACGCCTCGAGTCGGACCACTCCCGTGCATCCCGCGCTGACGAGACACTGGTCTCGTGGCCCGCTCCCCACGCCGACCGCGGGTCTCCGACATCGCGGCACAGTCCGGGCTCAGCCGCGCCACGGTGGACCGCGTCCTGCACGGCCGCGAGGGTGTGCGGGCCGAGACCGTGGCGCAGGTCGAACGGGCTGTCGCCGAGCTTGAGCGCCAGCGCACGCAGGTGTCGCTGTCCGGACGGACGTTGCTGCTCGACCTCGTCATGCAGGCCCCGGAGCGCTTCTCGACCGAGTCGCGCCAGGCGTTGGAAGCCGAGCTCGCGTCGCTCCGACCAGCGGTCCTGCGCAGCCGGACCCAGCTCAGCGAGCAGAGCGACCCGGAGGCCGCCGCGGCGCTGCTCGAGCGGATCTCGGGCCGCGGCTCTGACGGGGTGATCCTCAAGGCGCCCGACCACCCGCTCGTGGCGGCCGCGGTCGGCGCGCTGGCCGACAGAGGCATCCCGGTCGTCACCTTCGTGACTGACATCCCGACAAGCCGCCGGGCGGCGTACGTCGGTGTGGACAACCGCGCCGCCGGCGCCACCGCGGCGTACCTCGTCACGAGCTGGGCGCGGCGCGAGGGCCCGGTGCTGGTGACGCTGAGCAGCTCGTCGTTCCACGGCGAGGAGGAACGCGAGGCCGGATTCCGAGCGGCGATGGCCGACCTGGCGCCGCACCAGACCGTCCGCGAGGTGACCGACACCGAGGGGCTGGACGCGACGATGCGGGACGCGGTCCGCGGGACGCTCGAGGCCGAACCCGGCATCGCGGCCTGCTACTCCATCGGCGGCGGCAACCGAGCCATCCTCGACGTCTTCGACGAGCTCGGCCGGACTCCAGAGGTGTTCGTCGCCCACGACCTCGACGCCGACAACCGGCGGCTGCTCCGCACCCGGCGGATCTCGGCGGTGCTCCACCACGACCTGCGCGCGGACATGCGCCGTGCCTGCCGGCTTCTGCTCCAGGCGCGCGGCGTGCTGCCGGGCAGCCCGGCCAGCGTGCCGTCGCAGATCCAGGTGGTGACGCCGTTCAATGAGCCCTCGACGCTGCTGGTCGACAGGGACTGATCAGGTGAGCCGCCGCGCGGTGTAGTCGCCCAGCGCCGCGTTCAGGGCAGCCGGCTCCCAGCCCTCGCCGAGGGCGCGGTGCACGAGCTCGGCCTGGCTGACCGGGGTCAGTCCGTCGACGGGCTGGTCGAGGTCGAGGTTGGTCGGGAACGGGTAGCCCTCGGCAGAGGCGGCCACCGCCGCCACCAGGCCGGCCGGGTCGAGCAGATTCGACCGCAGGGCCGGGTAGACGGCGTTCACCACCCGCGCCCGGTCGACCTGCTCCATCGCCCGGCCGAACGCCGAGGAGACCTGCAGCAGGTTCGCCATCCGCTGGATGTCGGCCGAGACGTTCGACCCGGCGCCGTGGAACAGCGCCGGGTTGAAGAACCCGGCGTCGCCCTTGCGCAGCGGCAGCTGGACGTGGTGCTCGGCGAAGTACGACTTGAAGTCCTCGCGCCGCCAGGCGAGGTAGCCGGGGAGGTACTGGTGCGAGTAGGGCAGGTAGAGCGTCGGCCCGCTCTCCAGCGGCATGTCGCTGTGCGCGACCGCGCCCTGGAGGGTCAGCACCGGCGAGAGGGCGTGCACGTGGGTCGGGTACTGGGCGATGACCTCGTCGCTGAGGAAGCCGAGGTGGTAGTCCCGGTGCGGCTCCTGGGCCTTGCCGCCGGGCCGGACCACGTTGACCTGAGAGGTGACCTGGTAGCCGGGGCCGAGCCAGGCCGACGACGCCAGCGCGATCACGTCGTTGGCGTAGTAGTCGACGAAGGCCTCGGGCGCGCGCACGGCGAGCTTCTCCAGGGCGTTCCAGACCCGGCTGTTGGCCCCCGGGGTCGCGAAGTGGTCGCCGGCGGCCCCGCCCGCCGCCGCCTCCTCGGCGATGATCTCGTCGAAGACCTCGGTGACCCGGTCGACCACCGCGTGGTCCGGGAACGCGCCCTCGAAGAGAACCACCCCTGGTCCGTCGGTCAACGCGCGCACCAGCTCGGCCGAGACCTCGTCGCGGCCGGTCTCGGACTTCGTCGCGGCGCGGAGCCGGTCGGCGTCGTAGACCAGCACGTTGCGCTCGACCCGGTCGGCATGGGGGTACGCCGCAAGGTCGGTGTTCTGCTCGACGACGGCGACGAAGTCCTCGAGGCGAATGTCCATCATGGCGCTGACGCTAACCCCGTCCCGGCCCCGTCGTACCGGCGAATGTGCCTCAAGAACGCCTCAGGGCCGACCGCTCTCGAGCAGTGCCTTGAAGCCGTCCTCGTCGAGCACGGGCACTCCGAGCTGCTCGGCCTTGTCGGCCTTGGAGCCGGCGTTGTCGCCGACCACGACGTAGTCGGTGCTCTTGGACACCGAGCCAGCGGCCTTCCCACCACGGGCGAGGATCGCCTCCTTGGCCGTGTCGCGGGAGAAGTCGACCAGCGAGCCGGTGACGACCACGGTGAGCCCGTCGAGGGTCCGGGGCACCGACTCGTCGCGCTCGTCGGCCATCGACACGTCGTCGCGCTCCCACTTGTCGACGATCTCGACGTGCCACGGCTCCTTGAACCACTCGATCACCGCCTCGGCGATGGTCGGGCCGACACCCTCGGCCGCCGCGAGCTTCTCCTCGGAGGCCTCGCGGATGGCGGTCATGGAGCCGAACTCCTGGGCCAGGGCCCGGGCCGCGGTGGGACCGACGTGGCGGATCGAGAGCGCGACGAGCACCCGCCACAGGGGGACCGCCTTGGCCTTGCCGAGGTTGGCGAGAAGGCGCTCGCCGTTGGCGGACAGCTGTGGCCCCTCCTCGCCCTTCTTGGGGGCGCGCGTGAACAGCGGCGCCGTGAGGAGCTTGGCCTCGTCGAGGTCGAACAGGTCACCCTCGTTGTCGATCACCTTCGCGTCGAGCAGGGCGACAGCGGCTTCGTAGCCGAGCCCTTCGATGTCGAAGGCGCCGCGCCCGGCGACGTGGAAGACCCGCTCGCGCACCTGCGCCGGGCAGAACTGGTGGTTGGGGCACCGCAGGTCCTTGTCGCCCTCCTTCTGCTGTGCCAGCGGCGTCCGGCAGGCCGGGCAGGTGGTCGGCATCTTCCACGACCGCAGTCCCTTGGGCCGCAGTGGCAGCACCGGCCCCAGGATCTCCGGGATCACGTCGCCTGCCTTGCGCAGGATCACCGTGTCACCCGGGCGGACGTCCTTGCGCTTGACCTCGTGGGCGTTGTGGAGGGTGGCGTTCTCCACGGTCGAGCCTGCGACCAGCGTCGGCACCATCACGCCGTACGGCGTCACGCGGCCGGTCCGCCCGACGTTGACCCGGATGTCGAGCAGCTTGGCGTTGACCTCCTCGGGCGGGTACTTGAACGCGATCGCCCACCGGGGCGCCCGGCTGGTCGAGCCGAGCCGGCGCTGCAGGGCCACGTCGTCGACCTTGATCACGACGCCGTCGATCTCGTAGGGGACGATCGTGTGGCGGTGCTCGCCGGCGTTGTCGACGTAGGCCTCGACCTCCTTGAGCGAGGGCAGCACCTCGACCTTCGTGGAGGTCGGCAGCCCCCACTGCGCGAGCGCGTCGTAGGCGTGCGACTGCGCCTTCGGTTCGAAGCCCCTGCGGGCGCCGATGCCGTGGCAGACCATGCCGAGCGCACGACTGGCGGTGACCCGCGGGTCCTTCTGCCGCAGTGAGCCGGCCGCGGCGTTGCGGGGATTGGCGAAGACCGGCTTGCCGGCCTCGGTCATCGACTCGTTGAGCCGCTCGAAGGCCTCCTTCGGAAGGAACACCTCACCGCGCACCTCCAGCAGCTCGGGCACCGGGAACTCGTCGGTGCCGGTCAGCCGGTGCGGGACCGAGTCGATCGTCTTGACGTTCGGCGTGACGTCCTCGCCCGTCGAGCCGTCGCCGCGGGTCAGCGCCCGGACCAGCCGGCCACCCTCGTAGAGCAGGTTGATGGCCAGGCCGTCGACCTTGAGC
Organism: uncultured Actinomycetota bacterium; assembly: GCA_963825455.1. Lineage (GTDB taxonomy): Bacteria > Actinomycetota > Actinomycetes > Propionibacteriales > Nocardioidaceae > Nocardioides. The sequence goes on along the minus strand of CAWGTG010000014.1, from coordinate 110,537 downwards.
TCGCACAGCAGGTCCGGGTCGGTGACCCCGTCCCGCTCGAGCCGAGCGTGCCAGGTCTCGAGCTCGTCGAAGGAGAAGGCGTTGTCGAGGCTCTCCATGCGCTGCAGATGTGCGACCGCGGTGAAGTCTGTCGAGACCGTGCCGCCGACCTTCTGGGTCGGCGAGTCCGGCGTCTGGAGCTCGGGGAACTCCTGCTCGAGCACCTGGAGCCGCCGCATCCGCTTGTCGTAGTCGGCGTCGTCGAGCGTGGGGGCGTCAAGCACGAAGTAACGCCAGCGCGCGTCCTCGATCAGCTCCGAAAGCTGCTGGTGCTCCTCGCGGGCCTCGGGAGTGGCCGGGCTGGGGTCGCTCACGGGCACATTCTGCCCGTGGGGGCCGACACGGGCAGCGGCCGGCCACTGGTCCAGACCGGTTCCGCGGAAAACCCGGTTGGCCGGAATGCATCGCCGTGGCACTCTGTTCGGGATGAAACGAAACGGTTTCGTTTCATACAGACGCCCAAGGAGCCCGCACCAGATGTCGATCCAGACCGAGATCCCCCAGCCGCGACCGCGGGTTGCCGGCGATCGCGAGCTGGAGATCCTCGAAGCGGCGCTCGAGGTGCTCGGCGAGGTGGGCTACGACCGGCTGACGATGGACGCGGTGGCGCTCAAGGCGAAGGCGTCCAAGGCGACGCTGTACCGCCGCTGGAACGGCAAGGTGACGCTGATCATCGATGCCCTGCACCACCACCACCAGAACGGCGGCCCCGCTTCCCCTGTCGACACCGGGTCTCTGCGCGGCGACCTCATCGAGTCCTACTGCGGCTCGGGCGGCCTCACCGAGAAGCCCGAGGTGGCCGCGTTCGGCGCGATCCTGACCGCGATCGTGCGGGACCCCGAGTTCGCCGCGGCGTTCCGCCGCGACGTGGTGACGCCGAAGCTGGCCGCCTCCAAGGCCATGTTCGAGCGGGCCATCGAGCGCGGCGAGATCGGCCCGAACGTCGACATCGACCTGCTCGCCCCGGCCCTCGCCGGGATCGTCATGCACCGCCTCATCCTCGTCGGCGAGGCCCCCACGCGGGACATCGTCACCAGCGTCATCGACCAGATCATCCTTCCGGCCGCCACCGCGGCCGGGTGAGACGTCCCTTCCCACAAGAGAGAGACAACCAATGACCGACACCCGCGTCGTCCCCGAGGACGAGGCCACCGACAACTCCGCTGACACAGGAGTGGGCAAGCACCTCGGTTGGGCGCTCGTCCTCATCTCCATCGCGCAGCTCATGGTCGTGCTCGACGGCACGATCGTGAACATCGCGCTCCCCTACATCCAGGCCGACCTCGGCTTCAGCCAGGCCAACCTGCCCTGGGTGATCACCGGCTACGCGCTGGCCTTCGGTGGCCTGCTGCTGCTCGGTGGTCGTCTGGGTGACCTCTACGGCCGGCGCCGCATCTTCGTGATCGGACTCACGATCTTCGGTGTGGCCTCGCTGCTCGGCGGCGTCGCCGGCAACGCCGAGATGTTGCTCTCCGCTCGCGCCCTGCAGGGCCTCGGCGCGGCGCTCGCCTCACCCGCCGCCCTGGCGCTGATCACCACCACCTTCCCAGCCGGACCGCCACGCAACCGGGCCTTCGCCGTGTACGCCGCGATGTCCGGCGCCGGTGCAGCCGTCGGCCTGATCCTGGGTGGCTGGCTGACCGGCAGCTCCCTGGACGTCTTCGGCACCACCATCGATGGGTGGCGGCTGACCCTGCTGATCAACACCCCGATCGGGCTGGTCGCGGCGGCTCTCGCGCCCCGCTTCTTCGCGGAGTCCGAGAAGAACACGGGCGAGCTCGACGTGCCGGGTGCGTTCACCGGAACCTTCGGGCTGCTCGGCATCGTCTACGGCCTCTCCCGCGCCGCCACCGCGGGTTGGGGCGACGTGTGGACCATCCTCAGCCTCGCGGCCGGGGTGGCCCTGCTGGCCGGTTTCGCCTTCGTCGAGTCGCGGGCCGAGCACCCGCTGCTGCCGATCCGGATCTTCCAGAACCGCACCCGTGCGGCGAGCTTCGTCGCGATGATGCTGCTGCCCGCGGCGATGTTCGCGATGTTCTTCTACCTCAGCCAGTACATCCAGAACGTGATGGGCTACAGCCCGCTGGAGGCCGGCTTCGCGTTCCTGCCGTTCTCGGCCGGCATCATCGTGGCCGCGGGCATCGCGTCGAACCTCGTCGCCCGTATGGACCCTCGCTACCTGGCCGGGATCGGCACGCTGATGGCGACCGTGGCGCTGTTCTGGTTCTCACGGATCCCCTTCGACACCGACGTGCCGATCACCCAGAACGTCCAGGCCAGCTACGTGACCGACATCCTCCCGGGCATCATCTTGATGTCGGTGGGCATGGGACTGACGTTCGTGCCGGTCACCCTGACGGCGGTGCACCACGTGCGCGCCGAGGACTCCGGCATCGGCTCCGGTGTGCTCAACACCATGCAGCAGGTCGGCGGTGCGCTCGGGCTGGCGACGCTGAGCACTGTGGCGAGCCACGTCTTCAGCTCCACGGGAGACCGGATCTCGGCAGCCACCGCCGCCGGGCCGGCGCCGGACCCGTCCACCCTGGACGCCGTCCAGCGCATCGTCAGCCTGCAGATCTTCGCCAACGGCGCGGCCGACGCGTTCCTGGTCGGTTCGGTCATGGCACTGGCCTCCTCGCTGGTGATCTGGTTCTTCCTCGACGTCAAGCACGACGAGCTGGCCACCGACGGCCCGGAGGTCCACGCGGGGGTCTGACCCTCAGGACACCTGCGCTCACGAGGCCGGGGCTCATCGGACAGATGGGTCCCGGCCTCGCGGCGCGCCTGGACCAGGAAGGCCCTTGGCTTGGAACGCGTTCCCGTGCGACTCTGGTCCCGATGAAACGGAACCGTTTCGTTCCGTTCGGGCAACCAGGAGCGCGAGCCCATGTCACCTCAGGTTGAGGCCGTCGGTACCCGTCCCCGGGTCGAGGGTGTCCGCGAGACCGAGATCCTCGAGGCCGCGCTCGAGGTGCTGTCCGACGTCGGCTACGACCGGCTCACCATGGATGCGGTGGCCCTGCGGGCGAAGGCGTCCAAGGCGACCCTCTACCGGCGCTGGAACGGCAAGGTCCAGCTCGTCATCGACGCCCTGCACCACCACCACCAGCACGAGGCTCCCGCCGAGCCGGTCGACACCGGCTCCCTGCGTGGCGACCTGATCGAGTCCTACTGCGGTTCGGGCGGTCTGACCGACAAGCCGGAGGTGGCCGCCTTCGGGGCGATCCTGACCGCGGTCATGCGGGATCCCGAGTTCGCCGCGGCGTTCCGCCGCGACGTCGTCGCACCCAAGCTGGCCGCCTCCAAGGCGGTCTTCGATCGGGCCATCGAACGCGGGGAGATCGACGCGAGCGTCGACATCGAGCTGCTCGCCCCGGCCCTGGCCGGGATCGTGCTGCACCGCCTGATCCTCGTCGGCGAGGCACCCACGAAGGACCTCGTCGTCAGCGTCATCGACCAGATCATCCTGCCCGCGGCCACCGCCATCGGGCAGACCAAGCTCCCAGCAAAGGACGTCACATGACCGAGCTGACCGGCCAGGACGGAGTCGTCGTCGAGGAAGGCCCCAACAAGGCTCCGAGCCACGCGGCCTGGGCCCTGGTCCTGATCTGCGTGGCCCAGCTGATGGTGGTGCTCGACAGCACCATCGCCAACATCGCCCTGCCCTACATCGGCCAGGACCTGTCCATCGACGCCACCAACCTGTCGTGGGTCGTCACCGGCTACGCCCTCGCCTTCGGTGGCCTCCTGCTCCTCGGTGGGCGGCTGGGCGACCTCTACGGCCGCCGCCGCATCTTCATGGCCGGCGTGATCCTGTTCGCCGTGGCCTCCGCCATCGGTGGCGTTGCGCAGAACGAGGCCATGCTGCTCGGCTCCCGAGGGCTCCAGGGAGTCGGAGCGGCCATGGCGTCACCGACCGCACTCGCGCTGATCACCACGACGTTCCCGGCCGGACCGCTGCGCAACCGTGCCTTCTCGGTGTTCGCGGCCATGTCCGGCGTCGGCGCGGCCATCGGCCTGATCCTGGGCGGCTGGCTCACCGGCGTCGACCCGAACTGGGGCTGGCGCCTCACCTTCCTGATCAACGTGCCGATCGGGCTCGCGGCGGCGTACTTCGCGCCGAAGGTGCTGCCCGACTCCGACCACCACCCCGGCGAGCTCGACGTGCCCGGCGCCCTGCTCGGCACCCTCGGGCTGCTGTCCCTGGTCTTCGGCATCACCCGGACCGGCAACCGGGACTCCTCGGGCCAGACCTACGGCTGGGGTGACCCGCTGGCCATCACTGGCATGGTCCTCGGCGTCGTGCTGCTGGTGGCCTTCGTGCTGCTCGAGAGCCGCACGGAGCACCCGATCATGCCGCTGAGCATCTTCGCCAACCGCACCCGCGCGACGGCGTTCCTGGCCATGATGATCACTCCCGCGGCCATGTTCGCGATGTTCTTCTTCCTCTCGCTGTTCGTCCAGAACGTCATGGGCTACTCCCCGCTGAGAGCGGGGTTCGCGTTCCTGCCGTTCTGCTTCGGCATGGTCTTCGGGGCCACGCTCGGGTCGAAGCTCTTGAGCCTGATCGACCCACGGTTCATCGCGGGCACCGGCACCCTGCTCGGCGGCGTGGCGCTGTTCATGTTCCACCGCGTCGACGCCTCCACCGGTGCCACCGACGTGCTCAACGCGGCCAAGGGGGGCGACAGCCTCGGCCACTCGGTGAGCTACTGGACCGACGTGATGCCCGGGATCGTGCTGATGTCCTTCGCGATGGGTCTCACGTTCGTGTCGATGATGATGGCGGCCGTGCACCATGTCCGGGAGCAGGACGCCGGCATCGGCTCAGGTGTGCTGAACACCATGCAGCAGGTCGGCGGTGCCCTGGGGCTGGCCGTCCTCTCGACGGTCGCGGCGCACTACACCACCTCCCACATCGGCTCCATAGCGGGCGCCGTCCAGGGACTGGGCGGGCAGCTGGGCGGGGTCGACCAAGGAGCGTTGCAGCAGCAGACCTACTTCGCGGCGTTCTCCTATGGAGCCACCAACGCCTTCCTGGTCGGCGCGTTCATGATGTGGGCGGCCTCGGCGATCGTGTGGATCTTCCTCAACGTCAAGCACGAGGAGATGGCCACCGATGCTGCGCCCGAAGGCGTGGCGGTCTAGGGCGTGTCTCCCACTGAACCCGAGACCTGAGCGGCGCTGGTCCGCAGCAGAGTCAGCGCCTGCCGTGCCCAGGCCGACGACGCGCCCGCGAGGCCGCAGGCCGGAGTCAGCACCAGCCGGTCTCCGACGGCATCGGGGTCGAGGCCCAGCATCTCGAGCCAGCGCAGCACCGTCTCGGTGACCTGTGCGTCAGTGGGGGCCGTCGTGGGGTCGGTCGACGGTACGACGCCCAGCGCGACGTACTCCCCCGCCTCCACCGCCCCGGCGAGCTCGTCGTGGTCGCGTGCCGAGAGCTGCGTCTGGTCGACGGAGAGTCCCTGGGCGCCCGCCCCCCGGAGCAGGTCGAGCGGCGCCCCGGCAGCGCACGAGTGCACCCAAGGCTCGGCGCCCGCCTCCGTGATCGCGTCGAGCACCCAGCCGAGCGCCTGCGAGGCCTCGGGAGGGTGAACGGTGCGGTGTCGGCCGAAGCCGGACGCCGTCGGCACCGCACCGGCCAGCACGGCGGTCAACGCGGGCTCGTCGACCTGGACGACCAGCCGCGTCGCGCCCGGAAGCCGACGGCGCAGATCGGCGACGTGGACGGTGAGGCCCTCGGCCAGGGCCTGCGCGAGCTCGCGCCGGGCGCCGAAGTCCGCGAGCACCTTGTCCCCGCGCGGCCGCTCGACCGTCGCCGCGAGCGTCCAGGGACCTGCGACCTGGACCTTGAACGCGCCGGCGTACTCCTGAGCCTGCTCCTCCAGCCCATCGAGGTCCTGGGCCAACAGGCTGCGAGCCCTGCGGTGGTCGATGCCGGGAGCATCGGTCAGCCGCCAGCCGGCCGGCTGGAGGTCCGCCCCGAGCTCGGCCATGACCGCCAGCGCGCGACCGGTCATGGACGCCGGCGCGCCGCGACCCGGCACCTCTGGCAGGTAGGGCAGTTCGGGAAGCTCGCCGAGGACGAGCCTGACCGCCTCGTCGAAGTCACGCTGGTCGTCGCCCGGGTGCGAGCCGACGCCGCTGGCGACTGTCATCGCGGCAGTCGACCGGCGCCGAGCAGCGTCGCCCGGCGTTCGTCGGGCATCGGCTGCTCGACCACACCGATGCCGTCACTGGCGTGCAGGAGGCCGACCTGGGTCACGAACCCCACGTGGGTGACCGCCTCGTCGGACCGGCCGAAGAAGTAGAGGTCGCCCGGCCGCGGGTCCTCGACCGGCACGGCCGCGGCCGCCTGGTCGGCCGCGTCCCGCGGCACCCGCGACCCGACGGCGCGGAAGCTCAGGTGCACCAGCCCCGAGCAGTCGATGCCGGCATGACCCAGCCCGCCCCAGACGTACGGCGTGCCGAGGAACCCTCGCGCCACTGCGAGTGGGTCGTCCTGCGCGAGCGCGTCGCTGCGGACCCAGCCGGGGTAGCCGGCCGGGTCGAGGTGGGTCGGCTGGTCCGGGGCGAGCACCCGGGTCCACTCCGCCTGGGCCTCGACCACGAACACCTCCTCGCCGAACGCCAGGGACGTGACCCGCTCCGAGCTCTCGTCGGGTTCCCGGTGGACACCAACCTCGCGCGAAGCCCTCATGAGGCCATCCTGCCGAGAACGACGTGACCGTCCGCATATGCCACCCGTTCGGCGTACGGCGCGCCCTCGGCCAGCCACCAGGCGCCGTCCAGGTCGGGAGCGACGTCGCAGTCGACCTGCGCGGCCAGCACCGCCGCGGCGCTCACCCCGACCGCCGACTCGAGCATGCAGCCCACCGAGACACGCAGCCCGTGTGACCGCGCGACCCGGGCCAGCTCGAGGGCCGGGGTGATGCCGCCGGCCTTGGCGATCTTGACGTTGACCAGGTCGGCCGCGCCATGGCGGACCAGCTCCACGAGGTCGTCGAGGTCGAACACGGACTCGTCGGCCATCACCGGGGTCTCCACGTGGCGGCGCACGTGGGCCAGTCCGAGGAGGTCCCGGCGTCCGACCGGCTGTTCGACCAGCTGGACCCCGACCCCGGCGTCCTCGAGCGCGCCGATGACCCGGACCGCCTCGTAGCAGTCCCAGCCGGTGTTGGCGTCGAGCCGCAGCGCCACGTCCGGACCCGCGCCCTCGCGGGCGGCCCGCACTCGTGCCACGTCCGTGGCCGCGTCGGTGCCCACCTTGAGCTTGAGCGTCCGGAAGCCGTCGGCCACCCGCGCCCGCGCTGCCTCCGCGATCTCCTCGGGGTCTCCCACCGGGACGGTGACCAGGGTCGGCACCGTGAGGGACGGCAGACCAGCCAGGTCGTGCAGCGCGCAGTCGAGCGCGGCCTTGGCCGCGCCGTTGCCCGCCACCGCCCGGTCGATCAGCGGCCAGGTCTCGACGGGGTCTGAGGACCGGCCCAGCACGGCCTCGCGCAGTGGTCCTTCCAGGCAGGCCGCCGAGCCGGCCACCGACGTGCCCAGCACCTGCCAGTTCTGTGGAGCCTCTCCGAGCCCGACGCGACCGGCGCTGTCGGTGACCCGCACCAGCGCGCTGTCCGCGGTGGTGGCTCGCCGCAGCGCGGTCACGAACGGCGTGTGCAGCGGCAGGCTCAGCCGCTCCACCTCGACCCGCTCGATGGTGGTCCCTGAGCTCACTGCCGCCGCCCCCAGGCCTCGCGCGCGACCTCGGCGATCCGGGCGTTGCCTTCGTCGGTCGGCACGCCGGCCAGCCGGGTCAGCACCACGAGCGCGAACGGCGTCCCACCGTCAGGGCGAACGATCGCCATGTCATGGGTGTGGTCGTCGATCCAGCCGGTCTTGTTGGCGACCGGCGTGCCCTGCGGAAGCCCGGCCGGGATGCCGGACCGGTAGGTCTGGCCACGCATCACGTCCTCCACCTCGGTCGGGACCCGGCCGAGGAGCAGCCCCCAGTCGCGGGCAGCTGCGGCGTTGACGATGCCGGCGTCGGTGGCCGGCTGGTCGCTGATCATCCGGCGCACCTGTGGCATCACGTCCGTCACCGCGGCCACCCCGGTCTGCTCCATGACCAGGTTGGTGCCGAGGTTGCCGGAGAGCACGATCGACCGCCGCCTCAGCTCGCGCAGTGTCTGCTCTCCGCCGACCTCGGCCCACGTCTCCGGGTCCTGGTCGCCCTCCTCGTCGAGCTCGAACCGCTGCCCCGTCACCACCGAGTCGAAATCGGGGTGCACGACGACCCTCCGGTCGAGGTCCAGAGCCAGCGACGCCATCGCGACCGGCACCTTCATCAGGCTGGCGGCCAGCACCGGCTCTCCAGCGTCCTGCTCCCACCACGACGTACCGTCCAGCGCGCCGAGCCAGACCCCGACGACATCGCGCACCCCGCCACCCTAGGCGGGTGGTCCGGGCCTGCAGGAGTCACCGGGGCCCCGGGGACTCCTGCACTTCCTGGGCGAGATCTTCCCCGGGAAGTGCCGGAGTCACCGGGGCCCCGGTGACTCCAACACCCGCTCAGTGCTCGCGATCGTCGCCGAGCCGACGACGCGGGTGCCGTCGTAGACCACCGCGGCCTGGCCGGGCGCGATGCCGTACGCCGGGTCGAGCAGCTCGACCTCGACCGCGTCACCGGCAACGGTGACCACGGCGCGGTGCTCGTCGCCGTGCGCGCGTAGCTGCACGGAGACGCCGGGGCCTTCGAGCCGCGCGGGCGGAGTGCCGCACCAGCGCGGCTTGGTCCCGGTCAGCCGGTGAACAGCGAGCCGCTCGCGCGGGCCGACGGTGACGGTGCCCGAGACCGGCTCGATGTCGAGGACGAACCGCGGCTTGCCGTCCGGCGCGGGCCGACCGAGCCGGAGCCCCTTGCGCTGGCCGATCGTGAACCCGTAGGTGCCGTCGTGCTGCCCGAGCTCCTGGCCGGACTCGTCGAGGATCGCACCACCCTGGTTGGGGGCCCGCTCGCCGAGCTTCTCGCGCAGCCAGCCCGGGGTGTCGCCGTTGGCGACGAAGCAGATGTCGTGGCTGTCCGGCTTGTCCGCGACCAGCAGGCCGCGCTCTGCGGCCTCCACGCGGACCTCCGCCTTGGTCGAGCCGCCGAGTGGGAACAGGGCGTGCCGCAGCTGCGCCTGGTCGAGCACGCCGAGCACGTAGGACTGGTCCTTGCCGTCGTCGACGGCGCGGTGCATCTCGATCAGCCCGTCGGCGCCCGTCCGCAGCTGGGCGTAGTGGCCGGTCGCGACGGCCTCGAAGCCGAGCCCCAGGGCCCGGTCGAGCACCGCGGCGAACTTGATCTTCTCGTTGCACCGCAGGCACGGGTTGGGCGTGCGCCCGGCGGCGTACTCGTCCATGAAGTCCTCGACCACGTCCTCGTGGAACCGGTCGGAGAGGTCCCATACGTAGAACGGGATTCCGATCACGTCGGCCGCGCGCCGCGCGTCGTTCGCGTCCTCGATCGTGCAGCAGCCGCGAGCACCGGAGCGGTACGACGCGGGGTTGCGTGAGAGGGCGAGGTGGATGCCCGTGACGTCGTGACCGGCGTCGACGGCCCGGGCCGCGGCGACTGCGGAGTCCACGCCGCCGGACATGGCGGCGAGGAGGATCACCTCTTCGCCGCCCGGGCGCGTTCGACGGCGGGCCCGATGGCTTCGACGACCGCGTCGACGTCGGCCTGCGTGGAGGTGTGGCCGAGCGTGAACCGCAGCGAGTGCCGCGCGGCCTCCACGTCACAGCCCATCGCGAGCAGGACGTGCGAGGGCTGCGGCACGCCGGCCGAGCAGGCCGAGCCGGTGGAGCACTCGATGCCCCGGGCGTCGAGGAGCATCAGCAGCGAGTCGCCCTCGCAGCCGGGGAAGCCGAGGTGGGCGTTGCCGGGCAGCCGATGCACGGCGAGCGGGTCGATGGCCCCTCCGTGGACGTGCGCGTCGGGCACCACCTCGATGACCCGCCTGACCAGGTCGTCGCGCAGCGCCCCGACCCGCGTGGCGTACGCCGCCTGCTCCTTGATCGCGAGCTCGACCGCTGCGGCGAAGCCGGCGATCGCGGGAGTGTCGATGGTGCCGCTGCGGATGTCGCGCTCCTGGCCGCCGCCGTGCACGAGCGGCGTGACCACCACTTCGCGGCGCACGATGAGCGCGCCCACGCCGTACGGGCCGCCGAGCTTGTGCGCGGTGAGGCTGAGCGCGTCGACGCCGCTGGCCGCGAAGTCGACGGGCACCGCGCCGACGGCCTGGATCGCGTCCGTGTGCACCGGGATCCCGTGTTCGACAGCGACCGCGACGACCTCTTCGACGGGCTGAAGGGTGCCGACCTCGTTGTTCGCCGACATCACCGAGATCAGCGAGACCGAGTGCGGGTCGCGCTCGACCGCAGCGCGCAGCGCGTCGACGACGAGCCGTCCCTTGTCGTCGACCGGCAGCAGCTCGACCTCGACACCCTCGGAGGCACGCAGCCAGTTCAGCGGGTCGAGTACGGCGTGGTGCTCGACCGCGGAGGCCAGGATGCGCGTGCGGCGCGGGTCCTCGGCAAGCCGGGCCCAGTGGATGCCCTTGACCGCGAGGTTGTCGGCCTCCGTGCCGCCCGAGGTGAAGACCACCTCGCCGGGTCGGCAGCCGAGCGCCCGCGCGATCGTCTCGCGGGACTCCTCCACGATGCGGCGGGCGTGCCGGCCGGACGCGTGCATCGAGCTCGGGTTGCCGACGTCGAGCAGGTGCGCCGTCATCACCTCGACCGCCTCGGGCACCATCGGCGTGGTGGCGGCGTGGTCGAGGTAGACCGTGCGCTGGGTGATGTCCATAGCCTCCCCAGCGTACGGCGGGTCCGCGATGTTCCGTGCACCGCCGAGGACGGCCTCTACCTCAGATCGGCCGGGGCTACCTCAGATGCGGAGCCAGGGGTGGTCCGGGCCCTCGGTGGCCGTGATGGCTTCGTGCAGCCAGGCCCGGCGGTCCTCGGACAGCAGCGGCCACGCGACCTGGAGGTCTCGCACGTCCTTCGGCCGCTGGAACCGGGCCTTGAAGTGCAGCGTGATCTCCGGGCTCAGGTAACGGATCCCGTCGTCCGCGACCCAGGTGACGTCGTCGACCGGCGCCACGTGCGAGCTCCAGCGCTTGCTGGTCCAGAGGCCGTCGCGGTCAGGGGTGATGGGCAGGTCGACCTCCCACGGCGAGGCGGCGTCGCGGCGCAGCCAGATCTGGCTCTCGGCATCGAACGGCTCCGGGAACCGGTCGCTCAGCGGGCGCAGGGTGCCCCCGCTGTTGCTCCACGGCGTCCACGCGTCGCCGAGGTGCGTGCGCAAGGCGGGCACGTCACACGCGAGGATCGACAGGTCGACGTCCTCGTGCTCGCGCGGTGCGCCGGTGAACGCCTCGATCGACCAGCCGCCGACGATCCACCACGGTCGCTCGAAGCCGCGCATCAGGTCGGCCAGTCCGGCCGGGTCGAGGGGCGCCCACACGCCGTACCAGCGGTAGAACTCGGCGTCCTCGTCGTCCGTCACGTTCACCGCAGGGCCACCGTCGCGACCAGGGCCAGGTGGTCGGTGCCTTCGATGTCGACGGTGTGGGTCCCGAGGGAGGCCATCGAGTCGCCGATCAGCACGTGGTCGATCCTGACCAGCGGTGGCAGCAGCGGCAGGATCCCGACGTGGTTGGCCGGCCAGGTCGGCTGCCAGCCCTCGTTGGCCACCTCGCCGGCGTCGCGGTAGCCGGCGTCGTCGAGCTTGCGCATCACGTCGTGGTCGGGAGTGGCGTTCATGTCGCCGACGATGAGGTCGGCGTCGTCCGCTTCGGCCTGGCGGAGGATCGCGGCGTGGTCAGCGCGCCAGCCGGCCGGGTCCACCGGCGCGACGGGGTGCACGCCCAGCACGGTGAGCGAGCCGTACGTCGCCTGCCAGCCCTGGAAGGTGGTCCGCAGCCGGACGTGGTCGGTCAGCGGCTTGTTGGCCAGGATCATCGTGCCGGCCACCATGTAGTCGGGCTGGCCGACCCGCTCCGGCAGCAGCTCGGCCAGGCCGGCAGCGTCCATCTGCGCGAGCAGGTCGGGGGTGATCTCCTCGAGGACCAGGATGTCGACGTGGTTGTCGCGGACCGCGTCCACGACCTCCTGCGCCTTGGCCCGGCCCTCGTAGAGGTTCGCGTTCATCACCGTGATCCGCTCCGCTCCCGGGGCGGGTTCCGGGTCGGCTCCGACCCACTGCGGCGCGAACCACCAGACGTGAACGCCCAACCCGGCCAGGGCGAGCGCGGCCGCCACCATCGGGGGCCTGCGGGCGCCGCGCTGCCGCGTCGCCACGACGGCGAGCAGCACCAGCAGGACGGCGTACAGCGGCAACGCGAGCGGCGTGAACGCCTCGATCCTGATCATCGTGCCGTTGTCGGTGTCGAAGGCACGGGCCAGGGTCAGGGTCAGCGCGGGGACGGCCAGCACCCCGGCGCCGAGCCAGAACACGACCCGCCACATCAGAGCAGCACCAGGTCGTCGCGGTGGACGACCTCACGCTCGTACGCCGCGCCGAGCTCGCGCTTGAGGTCCTTGGAGGATCGGCCGAGCAGCGCCGGGAGCTCCGCCGAGTCGAAGTTCACCAGCCCGCGGGCCACCGGCACACCGTCCGCACCCGCGATGTCGACCGGGTCGCCGGCGAGGAAGGTGCCGACGACACCGGTGACGCCGGCGGCCAGCAGCGAGGCGCGGCGCTGGGTGACCGCGGCGACCGCTCCGTCGTCGAGCAGCAGCGTGCCGACCGGCTCGGTCGCGTGGGCCAGCCACAGCAGCCGCGTCGGCCGGCGGCGACCGGTGGCGTGGAACAGGGTGCCGACCTGCTCGCCTGCCAGCACGTCCGCGACCCGCTCGGCCGCCGCGAGCACCACCGGGATCCCGGCCCCGGTGGCGATCCGCGCGGCGTCCAGCTTGGTCTGCATGCCGCCGGTGCCGAGCCCGGCCGCGCCGGCCTTCCCGACCCGGACCGCCGAGAGGTCCGCGGTGTCGCGGACGTCGGGCACGAGCGTGCTGCCGGGCACTCCCGGATCGGCGTCGTAGAGCCCGTCGACGTCGGAGAGCAGCACCAGCAGGTCCGCGTGGACCAGGTGCGCGACCAGCGCCGCCAGCCGGTCGTTGTCACCGAAGCGGATCTCGGAGGTCGCCACCGTGTCGTTCTCGTTGACGATCGGGAGCACGCCGAGCTCGAGGAGCTTGGCGAAGGTCTGGTAGGCGTTGCGGTAGTGCGATCGCCGGGTCACGTCGTCGACGGTGAGCAGCACCTGGCCGGCGACGACGCCGTGGCGCGCCAGCTCCTCGGTGTAGCGGTGCACCAGCAGTCCCTGGCCGACCGACGCCGCGGCCTGCTGGGCCGGGAGCGACCGGGGCCGGCGCTTCAGGCGCAGCGGCGCCAGCCCGGCCGCGATGGCACCCGAGGAGACCAGGACCACCTCGGCGCCGCGGGCGCGGCTGCCGGCCAGCACCTCGACCAGATGCCGCACGCGGGCCGGGTCGATGCCGCCCTCCGTGGTGGTGAGCGAGGACGAGCCCACCTTCACGACGATCCGGCGGGCGTCGGTGACCTCAGTCCGGATCACGATCCGGATCCTGGTCCGAGCCGATCTCGTACGACGAGGGGCCGGTCGGCATCGCGGGGCCGGTCTCGCTGCGGTCGAGCCGGCGGGCGACGTCGGCGCGCTCCTCGCCCTCGGCCCGGTCGACCATGCCCTCCTGGATCGCGCGGCGTCGACCGACGGCCGGCCGCTTCTCCATCAACCGCGTGTCCTCACCCCGGCGCGCCAGGTTCTCCGCGCCGGCGTCGATGCCGGGCTTGAAGTCGAAGACCACGGCGTTGTCGGGGTGGCCGATGAGGACGGTGTCGCCCTCCACCGCCCCTAGCTGGACCAGCCGGGCCTCGACACCGAGCCGGTTGAGACGGTCGGCGAGGAAGCCGACCGCCTCGTCGTTGCTGAAGTCGGTCTGCCGCACCCAGCGCTCCGGCTTGGTGCCACGCACCTGCCAGACCTGCTCACCCGACAGGTCGGCGACGGCCACCGTGAAGTCGTCGCCGCCGTCGGCCGACGGCGGGCGGAGCACGATCCGGGTCGTCTCGGCGACCCCCTTGGCCACACGCGCCGCGGCGACGATCTCGGCCATCGCGAACATGAGCTCGCGCAGCCCCTCGCCCGACGCGGCGCTGACCGGAAAGACGCGGAGCCCCTGCTGGCGAAGGTCATCGATGACGATGTCGGAGAGGTCGCGCCCGTCGGGGACGTCGATCTTGTTGAGCGCGACCAGCCGCGGGCGGTCCTCGAGGCCGCCGTACCGGCTCAGCTCGTTCTCGATCACCGCGAGGTCGTCGGCCGGGTTGCGGCCCGGCTCCATCGACGCGGTGTCGACGACGTGCACCAACGCGGCGCAGCGCTCGACGTGGCGAAGGAACTCGTGGCCGAGACCGCGGCCCTCGCTGGCGCCCTCGATCAGCCCGGGTACGTCGGCGACGGTGTAGGTCGTCTCCCCGGCGGTCACCACGCCGAGGTTCGGCACCAGCGTCGTGAACGGGTAGTCGGCGATCTTGGGCCGGGCCCGCGAGATCGCGGCGATCAGGCTGGACTTGCCGGCGCTCGGGAATCCCACCAAGCCGATGTCGGCGACCACCTTGAGCTCGAGCACGATCTCGAGCTCGTCGCCCGGCTCTCCGAGCAGCGCGAAACCGGGCGCCTTGCGCTTGCTGCTGGCCAGCGCGGCGTTGCCGAGGCCGCCGCGGCCGCCCTGCGCCACCACCAGCTCGGTGCCCGGGCCGACCAGGTCTGCGAGCACCGCACCGTCGCGGTCGGTGACCAGCGTGCCGTCAGGGACCGGGAGCACGAGGTCCTCGCCGTGGCCGCCGTTCTTGTGGGCGCCCGCGCCGTGCCCGCCGTGCTCGCCCCGGCGCCGGGGGCTGTGGTGGTAGTCGAGCAGCGTGGTGACGTCGGGATCGACCCGCAGGATGACCGAGCCACCGGGGCCGCCGTTGCCACCATCAGGGCCGCCGAGCGGCTTGAACTTCTCACGGTGCACCGAGGCCACCCCGTTGCCGCCGCGGCCGGCGCTGACGTGCAGCGTCACCCTGTCGACGAAGGTCGGGACGGCCATGGCGGTGGTGCTCCTCAAAGTCGGGATGAAATCACGAAAGGCGCCCCAACGGGACGCCTCTCGTCAAGTCTTGGGTAGACGACTCAGGCGTCGTCACCCGGGACGATGTTCACGACCCGGCGGCCGCGGCGGGTGCCGAACTGCACCGCACCGGCCTCCAGCGCGAACAGCGTGTCGTCGCCACCGCGACCGACGCCTGCGCCGGGGTGGAAGTGGGTGCCGCGCTGGCGGACGATGATCTCGCCGGCGCTGACGACCTGGCCGCCGTACCGCTTGACGCCCAGCCGCTGGGAGTTGGAGTCGCGGCCGTTCTTGGTGGACGCCGCGCCCTTCTTGTGTGCCATCTCAGTCTCCGTTGCGCAGTCTTGTTTCCTGGGCGGCCGTCAGGCCTTGATGCCGGTGATCTTGACCTGGGTGTACTTCTGGCGGTGGCCCTGGCGCTTCTTGTAGCCGGTCTTGTTCTTGAACTTCTGGATCACGATCTTGGGGCCCTTGGTGGCGCCGAGCACTTCCGCGGTCACCGACGCCTTGTCGAGCTTCTTGGTGTCGGAGGTGACGTCGTCACCGTCGACCAGGAGCACGACCGGCAGCGAGACCTCATCGCCGACAGCGGTCGCGATCGTGTCGATCTCGATGACGTCGCCGACAGTCACCTTCTGCTGCTTGGCGCCTGCGCGCACGATCGCGTACACCGCGGTCTCCTTGGTCGTTGAGCTTGGTCTGGGGCGCAACGCTTGCCGGCGCCGCACAGAGATGGGCGCGCCGAGCGCGCACCGAAGATCAATAGTACGGATCAGCCGGGTACGCCGCAAAACCCCGCTCAGCGCTTCCGGGAGCCCTTCCGCTTGATCGGCACGTGCTCGACGTGCACAGGGGCGGTGGCCCCATCGGCAACCGCACCGGGGTCGCTGTCCTCGGTGGTGCCCGGCTCGACGATGCCGTCGGCGGCCGGTGCACCGACCGAACCCTTGCGGGCGGCGCCGACTGCGGTGGGTGCCTCGTCCATCGCCGGCACGGGCGGAGGTCCTGCCGGGCGGCTGGCGCTGCGCCGCCGGGTGCGCGTGACGACGGTCGGCTTCTCCGGTTCGGGTTCGGGCTCGGGCTCGGGCTCGGGCTCGGGCTCGGGCTCGGGCTCGGGCTCGGCAGCATCCTGCTCGGAGGACTCGTCCCGGTCGTCGAGGGCCTCGACGACCTCCGAAGTGAGGCTTTCGAGGTCGTCGTTCACGTCGTCAACGTCATCGACGTCATCGATGTCCTCGCTGGGCTCGTCGGCCGGCGGCCGGGCCATCGCGGCGACATCTTTCGGCGAGGGCGCCTTGGAGCCGTTCCCGTTGCCGTTGTCGCCCGCGTCACCACCGTCGCCACCGGAGCCCCGGCCCCGACCGCCGCGGCTGCGCCGGCCACCTCGGCTCCGAGCGCCGTCGTCGTCGGAGCGCTTCGGCTCGACGGGGTGCTCGTGGACGATCACGCCCCGGCCCTGGCAGTGCTCGCAGGTCTCGCTGAAGGCCTCCAGCAGCCCGGTGCCGATCCGCTTGCGGGTCATCTGCACCAGGCCGAGGGAGGTGACCTCGGCGACCTGGTGGCGGGTCCGGTCGCGACCCAGGCACTCGACCAGCCGGCGGAGCACGAGGTCGCGGTTCGACTCGAGCACCATGTCGATGAAGTCGACGACGATGATGCCGCCGATGTCGCGGAGCCGGAGCTGTCGGACGATCTCCTCGGCCGCCTCCAGGTTGTTCTTGGTGACCGTCTCCTCGAGGTTGCCGCCGGAACCGGTGAACTTGCCGGTGTTGACGTCGACGACGGTCATCGCCTCGGTGCGGTCGATGACCAGGGAGCCACCCGAGGGCAGCCAGACCTTGCGGTCGAGCCCCTTGGCGATCTGCTCGTCGAGGCGGTAGGTCGTGAACAGGTCGGAGCCGCCGTGCTCCGCGGGGTCGTACTTCTCGAGCCGCTCCTGGAGATCGGGTGCCATGTGCTCGACGTACTGCTGAACGGTCTCCCAGGCGTCCTCGCCCTGGATGACGAGCTTGCCGAAGTCCTCGGTGAACAGGTCCCGGACCACCTTCAGAGTGAGGTCCGGCTCGCCGTAGAGCAGCTGCGGTGCACTGCCCTTGGCCTTCTTCTCGATGTCCTCCCAGCGGGCCTTGAGCCGCTCGACGTCGCGGGTCAGCTCGTCCTCGCTGGCGCCCTCGGCCGCCGTGCGCACGATCACGCCGGCGGTGTCGGGGACGATCTCCTTGAGCACCGTCTTGAGCCGGTTGCGCTCGGTGTCGGGCAGCTTGCGCGAGATCCCGGACGTGGTGCCGTCAGGCACGTAGACCAGGAACCGGCCGGCCAGGCTGATCTGGCTCGTCAGCCGGGCGCCCTTGTGGCCGATCGGGTCCTTGCTGACCTGGACCAGGATGGACTGGCCCGAGGAGAGCACCGACTCGATCTTGCGCTGCTGGCCGTCCTTGTGGCCCAGCGCGGACCAGTTGACCTCACCGGCGTACAGCACGGCGTTGCGGCCGCGGCCGATGTCGATGAACGCCGCCTCCATGGAGGGCAGCACGTTCTGGACCCTGCCGAGGTAGACGTTGCCGATCAGCGAGGTCTGGGACTCGCGGGCGACGTAGTGCTCGACGAGCACCTTGTCCTCGAGCACGCCGATCTGGGTGAGCTCGTCGCGCTGGCGCACGACCATGACCCGGTCGACCGCCTCGCGGCGAGCCAGGAACTCGGCCTCGCTGACGATCGGCGCCCGCCGGCGGCCGGCCTCGCGTCCCTCGCGGCGGCGCTGCTTCTTGGCCTCGAGCCTGGTGGAGCCGGAGACCGCCGTGATCTGGTCCTCGGCGGAGCGGCCGCGGCGGACGCGGGTGACGGTGTTCTGCGGGTCGTCGGAGCTGCCGCCACCGCCGTCCTCGCCGGTCCGACGGCGGCGCCGGCGACGTCGTGAGGTGCCGTCACCGGCATCGTCCTCGTCGCTCTCGGCCCGCTCGCCGTCGTCGCCGTCGTCGGACGACTCGCCCTCGGCTCCCGCGTCGGAGGTCTTGCGACGGCGGCGGCCACCGCGGCGGCGACGACGACGCGCTCCCGTGCCGTCGCCGTCGGGCGACTCGCCGTCGCCGGACTCGGCTCGGGCGTCGTCCGTGGTGACCGTCTCGTCCTTGGCCTCGGCGGCCTTCTTGGCCGTCTTCTTGGCGCCCTTCTTCGCGGTCTTCTTCGCCGGCTTCTCGTCCCCGGGCGCCTCGTCCGCGGGTGGCTGGTCCGCCGTCATCTTGGCGGCCTTCTTGGCCGCCTTCTTCTTCGGCTTCTCGATCGGGTCGGGGACCTGGAAGAGCACGGCCGGTGCTGCGGGACCGCCGTCGTCGGCCGCCTCGGCGACCTTCTTGGCCGCGGTCTTCTTGGCGGCCGTCTTCTTGGCGGTGGTCTTCTTGGCCGTCGTCTTCTTGGCGGCCGTCTTCTTCGCTGCCGTCTTCTTGGCGGTCTTCTTGGCGGCCGTCTTCGCGGTGCCTGTCTTCTTCGCGGGCGCTCCGTCGGTCGGCGGGGCCGACTCCGAGGGGGCTTCCGAAGAGGTGGTGGTCTCGTCCTCCGGCATGTACTGCTCCTCGACCCGGGCGCCTCGGCAGCCGGGTGGTCATCGCCGCAGCCCGGTTTCCGGGCGCAGCATCAAGCCTTCATGGCGACGACACCCTCGTGGTGTCACACCGAGTCCGGCCGATCCCTGCCGCGGTCGCCTGCCCCCAACTCCGGTCACTGTCACCGACCGGCCGGGCCGCGTCGCGGTCTGGCATCGACGAGCCTCGCTTCAGAGAACGTCGTCGGGTCGACGTGTGGTCGACCTTTGGCGAGTATCGCACAGGCGCTCCCATGGCAACTCATTTCAAGGCCGCAGCGGGTCGCCGATCTCGCCGGTGTCGGGGTCGAGCGGACCTTGTGCCAGCCGGGTGAGCAGAGGTACGCCGACCAGGTCGAGCCCGTGCAGCGAGGTCAGCCCGGAGAGCACGTCGTCGGGGCGGACCGCCGGCTCGAGGTGGCGCAGCACCAGGTCCAGCACCGCGCCCCCCTCCTCGGGCGTGACCTGCAGCGCGAGCACGGCCGCCCGGCTGTCGAAGTCGCGCAGCCCCTTCTTGGTCATCCGGTGCACGAGCACCTCGCCCGCCGCGAGGAACGCTGCCACAGCGGCCTCCACCTCCGTGACCGGAGCAGGGAGCGCGATCCGCCACCGGCTGGCCTGCAGCAGGTCCGCCATCCCCTTGCCGGGAGCCTCGACCACCTCGACGACATCGAGACCGTCGGGCAGCGCCTCGTCCAGCGCGGCGTGCACGGAGGCCGGGTCGACGACCTCGGCCAGCGCCAGCTCGAGGTACTCCGCCTCGCTCGCGGAGCCGGTGGGCGCGGCGCCGGCGTAGGAGATGCGCGGGTGCGGGTTGAACCCCGACGAGTAGGCCATCGGCAGCCGGGCGCGGAACACCGCTCGCTCGAAGGCCCGGCTGAAGTCCCGGTGGCTGGTGAAGCGGAGCCGGCCCCGCTTGGCGTAGCGAACCCGCAGCCGCTGCACGGGCGGCGGCGCCTGCTTCGGCTGCTCCCTAGTCATTGGTCACGGCTTGACCCAGTCGACGACCTTCATGGCCGACGAAGGGTAGACGGTGCCCACACGTACGCCGTCCAGCCAGTCGGTGAGCCGCGCAGCCTCCGCCTCGAGCGCCTTGAGGGCTGCCTTGGGAAGCTTCTCGAGCGTGCGGACCTCGACGACACCGGCGTCGTCCTGCACCCAGCAGCCGACGATACGGCCGTCCCACCAGGCCGTCGTGCCGGCGTTGCCGTTGCGGTCGAACAGGTGCGGGGCGTGCTCGCCGAGGTAGAAGTCGCGCTGTTTCCAGCCCATCACGGTCGGATCGAGCACCGGCAGCAGCGACGCCCACGGCTCGATGTCGTCCTCCTGGTCGAGGTCGTCCGGCAGCACCCAGCCGGTGCCGCCGCCGTCCAGCGACACCTCGACGGCTCCCAGCGCCGCGAACGCGGCGCGGACGGCAGCCTTGGTCGCTCCGAGCCACCAGACGACATCGTCCTCGGTGCCGGGGCCGAACGAGCGCAGCCAGCGGCCGACCAGCTCGGCGTACCCCTCGTCCTCCTTCGCGGCCGGTGGTGCGTCGCCGAGCCAGTCGGACATCAGCGTCCACCGCGGCTTGGAGAGCCGCCAGTGGCCGGCGTTCTCACCGCGGACGAGCGCGCCCTCGACCCCCATCTGGCTGAGCACGCGCGGCGCGATCGAGACGTTGGCGGCGTACTTCTTCCCGACCGCGAGGTCGAGTCGCGCCTCGAGCACCGGCACTCTCTGCCGGATCTCCTGAGCAGTCAGCGCGGTCCCGCCCGCCAAGGCTCCGACCACCCCGGCTCGCGCTTCCTCGAGCCATGCGGCGCCGTCCACGGCGTGCCCGGCCGCCTCGAGCTCCTTGACCAGGCGCGCCTCCAGCTGCCCAGCCACCCGGGCTGACGCGCTGCCCCACGCCGCCGGGAGCAGGTCGCGCGGGAAGACGAACAGGGTGCGCCGCATCGCGAGCTGCTTGACCAGGGTGCGGTCCGTGTAGAGGGCCTGGTCGACGTCGGCCACCGTGACCCCGTCCACGCGGGCCCGCACCGACAGGTAGACGGTGGCCGGCTCGGTGGAGTGCAGCACCGTGACCGCCC
This sequence comes from uncultured Actinomycetota bacterium, assembly GCA_963825455.1. Lineage (GTDB taxonomy): Bacteria > Actinomycetota > Actinomycetes > Propionibacteriales > Nocardioidaceae > Nocardioides. The sequence goes on along the minus strand of CAWGTG010000014.1, from coordinate 89,675 downwards.
TGGTGGCGGACTCGGGGTCCGGAGCCCGGTGGCCGGGCGCCAGCGCGTGCCGCCGCGCCAGCCGGGCCCTGCGCTCGCGGTCGGGGACGTGGCGCACGACGCCATCCTGCCCGACCAGGGCAGGGAAGCCGTCGTGCGCCGTTCCCGTTCAGCCCTCGAAGCAGGCGCCGTCGTACTCGTACTCGCTCGCCGTCGGACCGGCGAAGAAGTCCTGGACGATGCTCACCCCGGTGGGAGCCGCCGTGTCGACCTTGCTGATCACGCTCTCCCGGAAGATGTTCTCGCCGGGCTCGCCTGACCTGTTGCCGGCCTCCTCGGGCAGCATCCCCTCGTAGTCGATCGTCTCCAGCGACTGGACTGCCTCGAGCAGTCCCGCCCGGTCCTTGTCGTAATCGCCGTCGAGCCACTCCTCGAGCGCGGCCTTGAGCGGGTAGGACCACACCCAGCCGGCGGTGTACCCGTCGCTGGGTTGCTCGAGCTCACCGAGCGCGTCCCGCATCGCCTGGTGACCGGGGGTGTCGGTGCCGAACGGGCCCCAGTAACCGGACTGGAGGTAGAGCGCCTCCAGCGCGGGAGCGGACGGAGTCGCGAGCAGGGCCGGGTTCCACGTCGGGCCGAGCCCGATGAACTGCCCGGTGTAGCCCTGCGCGGCGGTCTGGCCGACGATCACCGCGGTCTCGGTGGGGCTGGTCCCCAGCATGACCAGGTCGGGCTTCTGGCTCACGATCGCGCTGATCGCTCCGGCCTGTGCCTCCTGGCCGGGCGCGGTCTCGACCGCGGAGAACTCCAGACCGTTGGCCTCGGCCGCGATCTCGGCTCCCGCTGCTCCGTCGCCCCCGTAGTCACCGGGGAAGTGCACGGCCAGGACCGACTTGATCTGCTTCTGCTCGACCATGTAGTCGACGAGGTTCATGGCCTCGGTGCAGTAGTTGGTGCCGGACTCGAGGATGTTGTCCTCGAAGGCCCACAGCGATGTCCACGAGGCCGGCGCACCGATCATCTCGTCGCTCTTCAGGTCCGGGATGATCGCGAGCGTCGTGGGCGAACCCAGGGTCTGGGCCAGCGCCAGGACGTCGCCCTCGATCTCGCCGTACACCTGCGTGTGGGTCTGCGGGTTGTAGAGGTTGTCCTTGACGTACTCGGTGACGTTGATGTCGTAGCCGCCGATGCCGCCGTCCTCGTTGACCCGCTGCCAGAACGCCTTCTGCGCCTCGGTGATCGCCACCCCGAGGGGTGCGAAGGGTCCCTGGGTCAGATCGGAGATCGTGCCGAGGTAGATGCAGCCGTTGTCGTCGTTCACCGCCTCCGGACACGGGTCGTCCGACACGCCGGGCGCGTCGATGGCGCCGGAGTCGTCGTCGGCGTCTCCGCCACGACAGCCGGCGGCCATCAGTACGAGTGCTGCCACGAGCACTCCGGTCTTGCGAACCTTCACAGCCTCTCCTTGTCTGCGGCCGCTCAGTAGCTGAACGGCCAGCCCTTCCAGTAGTTGCGAATGCGGACCCAGATGCCGAAGAGCCCGCGGGGTTCGAACAGCAAGAACCCGACGATGAGCAGCCCGTAGAGGATCGACTCGAGCTGGAAGACGTTCGGAGTGTCGGTGACCTGTGCCGAGATGAAGGGCACGTACGCCGGCAGCTCGCGGGTGAGCGTGGGGAGCAGGGAGATGAACAGCGCCCCCATGATCGTGCCGCTGACCGTGCCGGCGCCCCCGATCAGGACCATCGCGATGAACTGCACCGACAGGAGCAACGAGAACGTGCTCGGCTCGAAGTAGCCGATCACCGAGTAGATGAGGGCACCGGCGCAGCCGGCGTAGAACGACGAGATGCCGAACGCCACCGTCTTGGTCAGCGGGAGGTTGATCCCCATCATCTCGGCTGCCATGTCGCGGTCGCGCACCGCCGCGAACGCCCGACCGACCCGCGAGCGCGCGAGGTTGCGCGCCCCGAGTGCGAACACCAGCAGCAGCACCAGCATGAGGAGGTAGAAGTTCTGCTCGGACGTGAACGTGTCGCTGTCGCGACTGAACTCGTAGCCGAACAGCTCCGGCACCGCACCCTCCCGGCCGACGCCCGCGCCGCCGGTCAGGTCGCTCCACTCCCGGAAGATGTGCTCGCCGATGAAGACGAGCCCGAGCGTGACGATGGCGAGGTAGAGCCCGCGCAGCCTGGTGGCCAGCGGTGCCACGAGCACGCCGGCGACAGCGGCGACCGCACCCGCCGCGGGCAGCCAGACCAGGATGTTCGTGATCCCCAGCCCGATCGACCGCCCGTCGGGGTCGCCGGAGATCGCGGCCGCCGTGTAGGCGCCGACGCCGAGGAAGAACGCGTGGCCGAGTGAGACCTGTCCGGCCAGCCCGGTCACGATGTTGAGGCCGAGCGCGCCGATGGCGAAGGCGAAGCCGATCGCGACCGTCTGCAGCAGGGAGTCGGTGAGCACGAAGGGCAGGACGAAGCCCACGAGGATGATGACCGCAACCCACAGCAGCTTGGCGGGGGTGTTGAACAGCGCGAGCTCCTGGGCATAGGAGCGATAGAGCTGCGGGCGGCCCCGCAGCCGCCCGGCGCGTCGCGCCGGGGTCGGAAGCTCGGTCATGGTCATACCCGGCGCACCTCCGGCGTCCCGAAGAGTCCGTAGGGCTTCACGAGGAGCACGAGCAGCATCAGCACGTACGCCGACACCACCGCGAAGTTGTCACCGAGCCACGGCGCGAGGTCCCGCTGGTAGCTGCCGACGAGCGACTCGACCACTCCGACCGCGAGCCCGCCGACCACCGCCCCCGGCAGGGAGTCGAGGCCACCCAGGATGATCGCCGGCAGGGCGACCAGCGCGACGATCCAGATCTGCCGGTCGACGCCGGCCGACGTGGCCAGCAGGGTTCCTGCTATCGCCGCCAGAGCCCCGGCGAGGGCCCACGACAGGGCGAACACGCTGCCCACGTTCACGCCCTGGGTCAGTGCCGTCTCCTGGTCGAAGGCGGCCGCCCGCATCGCGAGGCCGTAGCGGGTGTACTGGTAGAACCAGAACAGCACGGACACGATCACCACGAGGGTGGCCATCGACACCAGGTGCCGCTCCTGGATCCGCAGCCCGACCAGGTCGACGCGCCCGAGGCCCCACGGGTTGGGGACCGGCCGGGCGCCCAGCCCGATGAATCCGCTCGCCACGACCCGGACGGCGATGTCGATGCCGATGGTGATGATCGCGACGACGAACGCCGGCCGGCCCACCATCGGGCGGATGGCGGTGCGCTCGATGACGAGGGCGATCGCGGCCGTGGCCAGCGCGGCCAGCGACATCGACAGGAAGAACGAGAACCCGGCGAACGCCACGATGCCGATCGCTGGTGCGACGTAGGTGGTCACGGTGGCCCCGGTCAGCATCAGGGCCGGCTGGGCGAAGCTGATGACGCCGGTGGACTTGTAGATGATCACGAAACCGAGCGCGAGCAGTGCGTACACCGATCCGGTGCCGAGGCCGCGCAGGACCGACTCGAGGAGCTCGGTCATGCCCGGCTCCCGGCGTACATGTCTGAGACGGTGTCGTCGAACATCGTGGCGATGGCCGCGCGCTTGACCTTCTGGGTCGCCGTCAGCTCACCGTCCTCGTGGTCGAGCTCCTTGGGGAGGAGCCGGAACTCCTTGATCTGCTCGACCTGCGCGAGCCGGCCGTTGACCTCCTTCACGACGCCCGCGACGAGCTCGAGCACCTCGGCCTTCTGGCTCAGGTCTCGGTAGGTGCTGTACCCGAGCCGACGACGTTGCGCCCACTCCCCGACCGTGTCCAGCTCGATGCCGATGAGCGCGGTGAGGTACTTCCGGCCGTCGCCGATCACGATGGCCTCGCGGATGTACGGCGACGCCTTGAGCGCGTTCTCGATCTGCGACGGCGCGATGTTCTTGCCGCCGGCGGTGATGATGATGTCCTTCATCCGGTCCGTGATCCGCAGGTGGGTGCCGTCGACCCACTCGCCGACGTCCCCGGTCCGCAGCCAGCCGTCCTCGTCCAGCACCCGCCGGGTGGCCTCGTCCTTGCGCCAGTAGCCCACGAACACACCGGGGTGCCGGCTGAGGATCTCCCCGGAGTCCGGGTCGAGCTGCAGCTCCGTCCCGGGGTGCACCTCCCCCACCGTCCCGAGCTTGACGCGGCCCGGCCGGTTCCCGGTGGCGACGGCGGTGTTCTCGGTCATCCCGTAGACCTCGTGCATCGGCACCCCGATGCCCATGAAGAACCGCAGCACCTCGGGCGCGATCGGCGCCGCACCCGAGGCGGCGTACCTGACCTGGCGCAGTCCGAGCCGGTCCTTGAGCGCCCGGAAGAACACCACGTGGCCCAGCGCGTAGAGCACCCGCGTGCCGGCGGTGTGGGACCCGCCGTTCTCCACCAGGCGCGACCCGATCCGGTCCGCGACACCGAGCCAGAACGCCGCGACCTTGCGCTTGAGCCAGGTGGCGCCGGAGAGGCGGATCTCGATCCCGGCCAGCAGCTTCTCCCAGATCCGGGGGACGCCGAAGAGGATGGTCGGCTGCACCTCGCGGAGGTTCTGCGGCACCGTCTCGATGGACTCGGCGAAGTTGACCTGGGTGCCGGCGGCGGCGTTGAACCAGGTCGTGAAGATCCGTTCGGCGACGTGCGAGAGCGGGAGGTAGGACAGCGACAGGTCCCGAGGGCCCGGCGGCGGGTCGGTGAAGGCGCCTTCGTCGACGAGGACCCGGATGGCGAACTCGACGTTGGCCACGCTCAGCATGGCGCCCTTCGGCGGCCCGGTCGTGCCCGACGTGTAGATCAGGGTGGCCAGGTCGTCCGGGCGCTGGCCGGACAGCGCGTCCGACAGCGCGTCAGGATGCCGTTCGCGGTGCGCCCTTCCCAGATCGAGGAACTCGGGCCAGGACAGCAGCTTCTCGTGGTCGTAGCGGTGCTGGATCCCACGCGGCTCCAGGTAGACGATCCGTTCGAGGTCGGGGCACTCGTCCAGGACCAGGAACGCCTTGTCCACCTGCTCCTGGTCCTCGGCGACCAGGATCCGGGCTCCCGAGTCGCCGAGCAGGTAGCCGACCTCCTCGGCCGGGCTGGTCGGGTAGATACCCACCGACGCGGCCCGGACGGCGAGTGCTCCCATGTCGGCGATCAGCCACTCGGGGCGGTTCTCGGAGTGGATGGCGACCCGGTCCCCGGGCGTCGCACCCAGGTCGAGGAGTGCGTGCCCGGCCAGCTCGACGTGCTCCCAGTACGTCGCCCAGGTCCACTCGCGCCAGATGCCCATGTGCTTGTCGCGGAGCGCGATCGCGTCCGGCATCCGCGTCGCGTGCTCCCGGATCCGCGTGACCGGGCTGGTCATGACGCGACCTCCTCGCCCAGGTAGGCACGCACCACGTCGGGGTGGCGCTGCACCTCGGCCGGTGTGCCTGTGGTGATCGGGATGCCGAAGTCGACGACCATGACCCGGTCGGCCAGGTCCATCACGAGGCCCATGTCGTGCTCGACCATGACGATGGGAACGTCGAGCTCGTCGCGGATGTCGAGGATGTAGCGGGCGGTGTCCTCGGTCTCCTCGAGGTTCATGCCGGCCACCGGCTCGTCGAGCAGGAGCAGCTTGGGCTCCATGGCGAGGGCCCGGCCGAGCTCCACCCGCTTCTGCACGCCGTACGGCAACAGCCCCACGGGCTGGGTGCGCCACGCCTGGAGCTCGAGGAAGTCGACGATCTCCTCCACGACGGCGCGGTTGTCCAGCTCCTGCGTGCGAGCCCGGCCGCGCCACAGGAAGGCTGCCGGGAACCCGTAGTGGATGTGCTGGTGCCGGCCCAGCATCAGGTTGTCGAGCACGGTCAGGTGCGAGAACAGGGCGATGTTCTGGAACGTCCGGGCCAGTCCGCGGGCCGCGATCCGGTGTGGGCGGAGGCCGAGGATGCTCTCGCCGAGGAGCTCCACCGACCCGCGCTGGGGGCGGTAGACGCCGGACAGCACGTTGAACAGGGACGTCTTGCCGGCGCCGTTCGGGCCGATGATCGCGAACAGCTCGCCGGGATGCACGTCGAAGCTCACGCCCTTGATCGCGCTCACCCCCGCGAAGGAGAGGTGGACGTCTCGCAGGCTCGCGATCGGCGCGCCGGACTCGGTCACGCCGACCAGCGCTTCCTACGTCGGTAGTGCTTGACGTCGCGGAAGGACCGACGTCCGGCCCCGACCGGGTCCCCGTCGGCGTCGGCGGTCGATCCCGGGTGCAGGCCGAGGTAGAACTCGCGGACGTCGTCGTCCCGCAGCAGCGCGGCGGCCGGCTTGTCGAGCACGATCCGGCCGGTCTCCATGACGTAGCCGTGGCTGGCGATGCTGAGCGCCATGGTCGCGTTCTGCTCGACGAGGAGCACCGCGGTGCCGGCCTGGTTGACCTCGACGATCACGTCCCTGACCTGGTCGACCACGCGCGGGGCCAGCCCCAGGCTCGGCTCGTCGAGCAGCAGGTAGCGGGGGTCGGACATCATGGCGCGGCCCATCGCCAGCATCTGCTGCTCGCCACCGGAGAGCAGACCGGACGTCTGCGTGCGGCGGTCCGCGAGCACGGGGAAGAGGGTGAAGACCCGGTCGATGTTGTGACGGAGTGCGCTGGCGGCGGTGTGGGCGCCCACCTTGAGGTTCTCCTCGACCGTCATCTCGACGAAGACCCGGCGGCCCTCGAGCACCTGCCGCACGCCTCGCCGCACGATCTCTTCCGGGCGCCCCCTGGTGAGCGGGACGCCGTCGAGGGTGACCGTCCCCTTCGTGATCTCGGCGTCGTGGATCCGCAGCAGCCCCGTCAGCGCTCGCAGCAGCGTCGTCTTGCCCGCGCCGTTCGAGCCGAGCAGCGCGACGATCTGGCCGTCCGGGACGTCGAGGCCGACGCCGCGCAGGGCCACCACGACGTCGTCGTAGACGACCTCCAGGTTGCGCGCACTCAGCATGACGCTTCCCCTGCACCCGCTCGACGCTGTGACCCGAATCACACGGTGCCTCAGCCTTCCGAGAGCGGCTCAACCTGTCAACCCGCTGCCAATGCTGGCCCGGGCCGCCCGGTCTGTTGGGATCAGACGGTGACCACCCCTCCGGACCGACGGGCCCGCTCCCTCCAGCGGGTCCTCGTGCTCGGTGGACTGCTGCTCCTGTCGCTCAACCTGAGGCCTGCGGCGGTCAGTGTCGGACCGGTCCTCGAGGAGCTGCGCGACGGGCTGGACATGGGGGCGGGCTCGGCCGGACTGCTCACCTCGCTGCCGGTGCTGGCGTTCGCCGTCTTCGGTGCGCTGGCGCCCGCGGCTGCGACGCGGCTCGGGCCGCACCGGGTCACCTTCCTGGCGCTGCTGGCCGTTGTCGTCGGGCTGGCCGGCCGGGCGGTGGTGGACCACGAGGCGTCGTTCCTGGCCCTCTCGCTGGTCGCCGTCGCGGGGATGGCGATGGCGAACGTGCTGATCCCTTCGCTGGTCCGGTTGCACTTCCCGGACCGGATCGGGCTGGTCACCGCGCTCTACACGACATCACTCGCCGTCGGGCTGACCGCGGCGTTCCTCCTCACGGTTCCCGTCGCCGACGCGTTCGGTGGCTGGCGCTACGGCATCGGGATCTGGGCGGTGCTGGCGGCGGTTGCCGCGCTTCCGTGGTTGGGCCTGGTCCGGCACGACGAGCGGATCGACTCGCCGGTGCGCGACGTGGGCTACCGCGACATCGCCCGCACGCGGCTGGGCTGGGCGATGACGCTGTTCTTCGGCCTCCAGTCCCTGATGGCGTACGCAGTCTTCGGGTGGTTCGCGACGCTGTGGCGTGATGCCGGCTTCGGCGCGGGCACGGCGAGCGCGCTCGTCGGCATCGTCGCCGCTATGTCGATCCCACTCTCGCTGCTCCTGCCGCAGGTCGTGGCCCGGCCGGGCGACCAGCGCTGGGTGCTCGTGCTCGTGATGGGCTGCTACCCGGTCGCCTATGCAGGGCTGGTGATCGCTCCGCACAGCCTCGCGGTGCTCTGGGCGGTGGTGCTCGGCGCGGCACTGACAACCTTCCCGATCGTGCTGACCTACATCGGGCTGCGCACCCGGACCGCCGGCGCCACGGCGGCACTGTCGGGCTGGACGCAGTCGACCGGGTACCTGATGGCGGCGATCGGGCCGTTCGGCGTCGGCGTACTGCACGAGGCCACCGGCGACTGGACGGTGCCGCTGCTCGTCCTGACCGGCCTCAGCGTCCCGCTCTTCTTCGTGGGGCTGTACGTCGGCAAGCCGGCCCACATCGAGGACCAGCTCCCGACTCGTCCGGAAGCCGGGACAGGCGCCGACTGACGCACCTACTCTCGGCTCGACCATCACAGGGCGGCGGCGGGGAGGCGGGATGACGACTCCGTGGACGCCTCCGGGCGCGGAGCTTCCCGAGCCGGTGCCGGCGCCGAGCGCGCCGCCGCCGCTGCCGAAGTACCCGACCGGACCGCAGGCGGTCCCGGGCTACCCCGACCACCCCGGCGGTCCGCGACCCCTCGGCCCGCCGCCCTCGAAGACGATGGCTGGCTGGGCGCTCGGCCTGGCCGTCTTCGGCTGCTCGATCATCACCTGGATCCTGAGCGTGATCCTCGCCATCCAGGTCCTCGTGGAGAGTCGACGAGAGAAGCGCGACCAGGGCATCAAGATGGCCGTCGCCGCGCTGGTCGTCCTCGGAGGCTGGGCCGCTGTTGCCGTGGTCGTGCTCACCTCGGGGGTGCTGGGCAGGCTCGACCTCGACACGGGCTTCGACCAGGCGGACAACGTCGACGGCGAGCGGGTCTCCCCCGACCGACTGGAGGTGGGCGACTGCCTCGACGACCCGACCTTCGCGAACGCGCCCACCGACGACGAGATCGTCGACACCGGCCTGGTGACCGTGATCGCCTGCGACAAGCCCCACGACCTGGAGACCTTTGTGGCCTCGGACCTCCTGGGAAAGGACCATCCGAGCCTCGACGACCTGCGCCGGCGGACGGCCGATGCCTGCGACCCGGCGTTCCAGGCGTACGTCGGGAAGGCCCTCCGGCGGTCCGAGCTCGCGTACTGGGTCTACTACCCCACGCTGGCGGCCTGGGACGGCTCGGACGACCATCGGATCACCTGTGTCGTCGGCTCCCCCGGGCAGAAGACGTCGGGGACCCTCCAGGACTCCCGTCGCTAGAACCGGTCATCACCGCACCGCTCGGGCCGCCGATGTGGAACGCTGTCTCGCGCACCGACCACGGCGGCACCCGAGGGGAACCCGATGACCACTCCGCAGAACCCTGGCGACGGCGACACGCCACAGGACCCGAGCGACCCGCAGAACCCTTACGGCACGCCACCTCCCCCGCCTCCCTCGACACCACCCCCGCCGCCGAGCGATCCCGGGGGCCCCCTCGACGCCACCTCCCTCGACGCCACCTCCGTCGACCCCGCCAACCGACCCCGCCGCCCCTCCGGGCGCGCCAGCCGCCCCGCCGCCGTACGGCGAGCAGCCGACCGTGTCCGCGGTGCCGCCCGCAGCCCCGCCGTACGGCCAGCAGGGTGCGCCCGGTCAGCCGGCGTACGGCGCACCCGCGCCCGGCTACTCCCCCATGCCGGGGCCTGCAGAGCCGAGCAAGGGCATGGCGATCACCGCCCTGATCCTGTCGATCCTCGGCTGCACCTGCATCGGTGCGTTGGTGGCGATCCCCCTCGCGATCATCGTGCTCGTTCGAGGCAAGGACGGCCGCAACCACGGCAAGGGGCTCGCCATCGCCGCGCTGATCATCAGCGTGATCATGCTCATCGGAGTGGCGATCGGTGGCTACTTCGCCATCGACTACGCCAAGGACCTCAAGGACGTCGAGAGCCTCAAGACAGGCGACTGCTTCACCGCAAAGGGGCTCACGGACGAGTCCGAGACCGGGGTCACCCAGATCAGGTCCGTGGGCTGCTCCTCCGACCACGACGGCGAGGTCCTGGCCACCGGAAGCCTGACCTCCGAGGAGGCGGACAGCTACGGCGAGACCTCGCCCGTGGCCATCTGCACCCCTTCGGTGACCGAGGCCGGCAGCGTCGACCTGCTCTCCGACCCCGAGCTGGTCCTCATCGCCCTGACCCAGGACTCGTCGCCGTCCTCCGGCGACAAGCTGGTCTGCGTGATCGCGAACGCGGATGGGTCGAAGCTGACCTCCAAGCTCGGATCCTGAACCGTTGCGACGAGCCGTCCTGACGGCGGTCGCGGTGGCCCTGGCCGCCGTGGCCGTCGCCGTGGTGGTCGTCGTACGCCACAACGCCGAGCTCTCCAGCGTCACCGACCTCAATCGGGGCGACTGCGTGGACGCCGCGCCGTTCCTGGCGGGGCAGCAGGCCGCGCTGGCCGACCTCGCCCGTGCCGACTGCGACGACCTGCACGACGCCGAGGTGCTGGTGCTGGTCGACCTCGACGCCAGCCAGGCCGCGGCCTACAGACCCGTCGTGCCCGACGCGATCTGCCTCGACGCGCTCGACGGCCAGGCGGACGCCGCGGTCAGCGACGAGCGGCTGCTGGTGGCCGGCGTCTCGGACCGCCGCAAGCCCCGGGAGGGCGACACGCTGGCCTGCTTCGGGTTCGCCGCCGACGGGACCAGGTTGGACGGTCGGGTCAAACCTCGCTGAGCCGCGCGATTCGTCTGCGATCTGACCTGCAAACCCGGGCTGGGACGTTCAGACGAATCGGGCTGACCAGGCAACGGGTCCGAGCTCGGCCATCTCAGACGACGCTGAGCGGCAGCAGCTGCTTGCCGGTGGGGCCGATCTGTATCTCGGTGTTCATCTCCGGGCAGACGCCGCAGTCGTAGCAGGGCGTCCAGCGGCAGTCGTCCACCTCGACCTCAGAGCTGCCGTCGGCGACCGCGAGGGCGTCCTCCCAGTCGGCCCACAGCCAGTCCTTGTCGAGGCCGGAGTCGAGGTGGTCCCACGGGAGCACCTCGTCGTAGTCGCGCTCGCGGGTGGTGTACCAGTCGAGGTCGACGTCCACGAGCGCCTTCTCGCAGGCCTCGACCCAGCGCTCGTACGAGAAGTGCTCGCTCCAGCCGTCGAAGCGCCCGCCGTCGCGCCACACCTGCTCGATCACGGCGCCGATCCGGCGGTCGCCGCGGGAGAGGAGCCCTTCGATGGTGCCGGGCTTGCCGTCGTGGTAGCGGAACCCGATCGCGCGGCCGTAGCGCTTGTCGGCACGGACCACCTCGCGCAGCTTGCGGAGGCGCTCGTCCGTGGTGTCGTGGTCGAGCTGGGCGGCCCACTGGAACGGCGTGTGCGGCTTGGGCACGAAGCCGCCGATGGAGACCGTGCAGCGGATGTCGTTGCGGCCGGACACCTCGCGGCCCTTGGCGATGACCTGCTTCGCGAGGTCGGCGATGGCGAGCACGTCCTCGTCGGTCTCGGTGGGGAGGCCGCACATGAAGTAGAGCTTCACCTGCCGCCAGCCGTTGCCGTATGCCGTGGCGACGGTCCGGATCAGGTCCTCCTCGGTGACCATCTTGTTGATCACCTTGCGCATCCGCTCGGAGCCGCCCTCGGGCGCGAAGGTGAGGCCGGAGCGGCGGCCGTTGCGGGAGAACTCGTTGGCCAGGGTGATGTTGAAGGCGTCGACCCGCGTGGACGGGAGCGAGAGGGAGACGTTCGACCCCTCGTAGCGGTCGGCCAGTCCCTTGGCGACCTCGCCGATCTCGCTGTGGTCGGCGCTGCTCAAGGACAGCAGGCCGACCTCCTCGAAGCCGGTCTGGCGGATGCCGTTCTCCACCATGTCGCCGATGGTCTCGATGGACCGCTCGCGCACCGGGCGGGTGATCATCCCGGCCTGGCAGAACCGGCAGCCGCGCGTGCAGCCGCGGAAGATCTCGACCGAGAACCGCTCGTGGACGGTCTCGGCGAGCGGGACCAGCGGCTTGGCGGGGTACGGCCACGCGTCGAGGTCCATCAGCGTGTGCTTGCGGATCCGGAACGGGATGCCGGGGCGGTTGGGTACGACGGCCTCGATGGTCGCGTCGGCGGCGTACGTCACGTCGTAGAAGCGCGGGACATATACGCCACCGCTGACCGCCAGCCGCCGCAGCAGCTCGTCGCGACCGCCGGGCCGGTCCTCGTTCTTCCACTCGCGCACGACCTCGGAGATCGCGAGTACGACCTCCTCGCCGTCGCCGAGCACCGCCGCGTCGAGGAAGTCCGCGATCGGCTCCGGGTTGAACGCGGCGTGCCCACCCGCGAGCACGACCGGGTGGTCGTCGGTGCGATCCTCGGCGTGCAGCGGGATGCCGGCGAGGTCGAGGGCGTTGAGCATGTTGGTGTAGCCGAGCTCGGTGGAGAAGCTCAGCCCGAACAGGTCGAAGTCGCGGACCGGACGGTGGCCGTCGACGGTGAACTGCGGGATGTCGTGCTCCCGCATCACCGCTTCCATGTCGGGCCACACCGAGTAGGTGCGCTCGGCGACGATCCAGTCGCGCTCGTTGAGCACCTCGTAGAGGATCTGAACGCCCTGGTTGGGCAGCCCGACCTCGTAGGCGTCGGGGTACATCAGCGCCCAGCGGACCTCGGTGTCCTCCCAAGCCTTCAGCGTGGAGTTGAGCTCGCCGCCGACGTACTGGATCGGCTTCGACACCGTCGGGAGCAGCGGCTCGAGACGAGAGAAGAGCGACGCGGGGGCGGGCATTTCGGGAACTCCAACGATGGGTGACGGGTCAGCCCACAAGAGTACGGCGCTCGCACCCGCGCACCGAATGACGAGTGCCCTGGCTTGCCGGATCGTGAGCCTCATTTCAGGGGATTCGCACTCGGGGCCGGTGGGTAGGGGGTGGGGGTCGCCTCGTCCGTTCGCGCCCTCTCAGGGAGTTTGCATGCCTGTCCCCCGCTGGTCCCGACGCCCCGGTGCTCTAGCGAGCATCGTCAGCCTCCTCGTGGCTGGCGGCTTGACCGCCGCAGCACCCGCGCCGGCCGTGGACCGGGCCGCCGGCTCGGCTGCGAAGGCCGCCGCGCCGTCGTTCCTGGTCCCGACCTCGGCGCGGGGCGAGTCACTCCCCCGGCCGCGCGCGGTGACCGGCCAGAGCAGTCTCGTGACGTTGCGCTCTTCACTGCTGCCCCGGCGGGCGGACGGCCAGCCGATCCGGTTCGACCTCGGCCGGCAATGGGTGACCGGGCGGTTCACCCACATCGAGCGCAACCCCGCCTACACGGCGTGGACCGGTGAGCTCGACGTCGACCTGGGTTCGTTCACGATCGTCCGCTCCGGCTCCGTCTACCGCGCCTCGATCGCCTCGCCCAAGGGGCTGTGGGAGGTCACCCAGGCCGAGGGCTCGCGCTACTGGCTGACCGCCGTGGCGCCGTACGCCGGCCCGAGCAGCGGCGACGACACGATCACGAGCAAGCCGTCGCGGGCCGAGCGGCAGCGGATGGCCGCCGGTGAACCGAATGCCGCCCGCAGCCAGCGACGCCAGACCCGCATCGACGTCCTCTTCGCCTACACCCCGTCGGCCAAGGCGGCCGCCGGCAGCAAGGCCGCGCTCAAGGCCGCGGTCGGGCAGGCGGCCGCCGTCACCAACTCCGCGTTCGCCAACTCCGGCATCAAGGCCCAGATCCGCGTCAAGGGCATCGCGAAGGTCAAGGGCACGGAGAGCAAGAACGTCATCAAGGACCTCCGGCGGCTCCAGCGAAAGAGCGACGGCAAGTTCGACAGTGCGCTCCGGGCGCGGGCCAAGCGCCACGCCGACATCGTCCACCTGTTCACGGGCGGTCCGGCCGACCGGCTGTGCGGAGCAGGTGCCCTGCCGTACACCCGCCGCTACGCGGCTCCCATCCAGGGCGTGTCCACGTCGTACCTCTCCTGCCTGCCCTACATCGTCGCCACGCACGAGCTCGGTCACAACCTGGGCGCCGACCACATCTCCTACCCCGGCGTCAGCCACTACTCGAGGATCAAGGGTTCCTACGGCTGGTACGACGTGCCGCACCACTTCATCACGGCGATGGGCTACTACGACCCGTGCCAGGACGTCGGCGACTTCACCTGCGTGCGGATCCCGTTCTTCTCCAACCCGAAGGGGAACTACTTCGGGCTCGCCATCGGGAACAGGAAGGCCAACAACGCGAGGGTGATCAAGATGCTCGCCCCTGTCGTGGCCCGCTACGCACGCTGAGGCGGCCACAGGCACACTGAGGCACGTGCAGGCGTTCCGGGCGGCCGAGGCCTTCGACGGGTCGGCGTTCCTGGGACCCGCGACCGTGCTGGTCGAGGGCGAGTCGATCGTCGGCGTGGAGCGCGGACACCCGGACCTGCCGGACGCGGTCGACGTCGCGACGTACGACGGCACAATTCTGCCGGGACTGTTCGACTGTCACGTCCACCTCGTGGCGGACTCGACCGTCGGCAGCCTCGAGCGAGCTGGATCGATGAGCGACGACGAGCTCGACGCCGTGATCCGGGCGAGCCTCGCGGTGCAGGTTGCGGCCGGAGTGACGACCGTGCAGGACCTCGGCGACCGGAGCTACCGGACCCTTGAGGCACGCGCGCTTCCGGGACTGCCGCGGGTCCGCGCCGCCGGTCCCCCGCTGACGGTCGAGGGCGGCCACTGCCACTTCCTGGGCGGGTCGGCGTCGGGTGTGGACGGCGTACGCCGCGCCGTCGAGGAGCACGCTGCCCACGGCGTCGACGTGATCAAAGTGATGGCCAGCGGCGGGATGCTGACCCAGGGCACCGACTCGTTCGGCGTGCAGTTCGGCGCCGACGAGCTGCGCGCCTTGGTCGAGGCGTCCCACGCCGCCGGGCTCAAGGTGCGGGCGCACGCGCACTCGCTGGCCGGCATCCGGCACGCCGCCGCCGCGGGTGTGGACGGCATCGAGCACTTCACCGGGCTCACCGAGGAGGGGCTACGGATGCCCGACGCGGTGCTCGAGCAGGTCGCCGCGGCCGGCGTCGAGGTCTGCCCGACCATCGGCAGCGACCCCGCGAAGATGCCGCGGCCGGACCAGATGTCACCCGGACTGCGGGCCACGCTCGAGCGGCTCGGGCTGGACTTCCCGAGCCTGCGGGCCAGCCTGATCGAGCAGATCTCACGCGCCCGCGGCCACGGTGTGCGGCTCGTCAGTGGCACGGATGCCGGGATCGCCCCTGCGAGGGCCCACGGCGTCCTGCCCTGGGGCGTGCTCGACCTGGTGGCCGCGGACTACCCGGTCGCGGATGCCCTTGCGACCGCGACCTCGGGCGCCGCCGAGTCGTGCGGGATCGCCGGCGTCACCGGCCGGCTGGCCCGGGGGCTCGCCGCGGACCTGCTCGTCGTCGACGGCGACCTGAGCCGGGAGCCGGAGGCACTGCTCCGGCCCGTCGCCGTGGTGGTGCGCGGGGCTCAGGCCTCCTGATCGGCCGGCGCGGTCGTCGCCGTACCGCCCGCGGCTGCTCGCGCCGCCGCTGCCGCCGACGTTGCGCGCAGCTCGACGCTTGGCATGAGGAGCAGCAGCAGGAAGGCGATGAGGCCGACTCCGGCACCCAGCAGGAAGACCGCGTCCATCGACTCGGCGAACCCCTGCTTGAACGGGTGTGCCAGCGCCGGGGAGAGCGTCTCGATGAACGACGAGTCGCCCTGCACCTGGTTCGCCGCGGCGCTGCCGTTGCCGAGGACCGCGGCGTCGGCCGGGGTGGGGTCGGCGACGACCTGCTGGAACGCCTCGGTCCGGGATGCCTTCTCGAACTCGTCGGCGATGTTGCCGCCGACGGTGCTGAACAGGATGGACAGGAACACCGCGACGCCCAGGGTGCCGCCTATCTGACGGAAGAAGGTCGCCGAGCTGGTGGCCACGCCGATCTCGCTGGGCGGCACGGCGCTCTGCATGATCAGGAGCAGCGGCTGCATGCAGTTGCCGAGCCCCACGCCGAGCAGGAGCATGAAGAGGTCGATGACCAACAGCGACGTGTCGGCCGAGGTGGTGGAGAGCAGCAGCAGGGCGACCACCAGCACCGCCGAGCCGACTCGGGGAAAGACGCGGGTCCGCCCGGTCCTGGAGATGATCTGGCCGGAAACCAGCGCTCCGGACATCATGCCGAGCACCATCGGCAGCATCAGCAGCCCGGCCTTGGTCGGCGACGCCCCATGCACGATCTGCATGTAGAGCGGGAGGATCAGGATCCCTCCGAACATCGCGGCGCCGATCGCGATGCTGGCCAGGATGGTCACCGCCGCGGCCCGGATCCGGAACAGCCGCAGCGGGATCAGCGCGGCGTCGCCCATCGCGCGCTCGGCGAAGTAGAAGGCGGCGAGTCCGAGCCCACCGACGACGTACGCCGCGAGCGAGCGGCCCGAGCCCCAGCCCCAGTCACGGCCCTGCTCGGCCACGGTGAGCAGTGGGACCAGGGCGACGACGAGCGCGACGGCGCCCCACCAGTCGATGCGGACCTGGCGGGGTTGGTGGCTGAGGTGCAACGTGCGGAACACCACGATGAGCGCGGCGAACCCGACCGGGACGTTGACCAGGAAGACCCAGCGCCAGCCGGTGACCCCCAGGATCTCGCCGTGACCGGCGAAGAAGCCGCCGATGACCGGGCCGAGCACGCTCGAGGTGGCGAACGTGGCCATGAAGTAGCCGGTGTACTTCGCGCGCTCCCGCGGCGACACGATGTCGCCGATGATCGCGAGGACCAGCGTGAAGAGACCTCCAGCGCCGAGCCCTTGGAACGCCCGGAACGCCGCGAGCTCGTACATCGAGGTCGCGAACGTGCACAGCACCGAGCCGACGATGAAGACCGAGATCGCGAACATGAACAGCTTCTTGCGCCCGTACAGGTCGCCGAGCTTGCCGTAGATCGGCGTCGTGATGGTCGAGGTGATGAGGTACGCCGTGGTCACCCACGCCTGGATGGACAGTCCGTCGAGGTCGTCGGCGATGGTGCGGATCGACGTACTGACGATGGTCTGGTCGAGGGCGCCCAGGAACATCCCGAGCAGCAGCCCGGTGAGGATCGTGAGGATCTGGGCGTGGGTGTACTCGCCGGTCTCAGCAGGGGACTGCGGCGCGGCTGCGCGCTCGTTGGTTGCCATCGGCAACGAGTCTAGACGGGGACGAGCTCGACGCCTGCCGCCTCCATCGCCGTCCGCGTCTTGCGCGCCATCTCGACCGCGCCCGGGGTGTCGGAGTGCACGGTGAGCGCCTCTGCCCGGATCTCGACCTCGCTGCCGTCGACAGCGGTGACGCGGCCCTCGGTGACCATCCGGACCGCGCGGGCAGCGGCCTTGTCGGCGTCCTGAAGCAGCGCGTCGGGTTCGGAGCGTGGCTGGAGCAGCCCCTCGGCGGTGTAGGCCCGGTCGACGAACGCCTCCGAGATCAGCCGGAGCCCGGCCTCCTCCCCCAGCCGCCACGCCTCCGTGCCGGCCTGGCAGAGCAGGGGCAGGTTCCTGTCGAACTGCACCGTCGCATCGACGAGCGCCTGGGCGTGCTCTGAGTCCCTGGCCGCGACGTTGTAGAGGGCACCGTGCGCGCGGACGTAACCGACCTTGCCGCCGGCCAGCCGCGCGAACACCTCCAGCGCACCCAGCTGGTAGAGCAGGTCGTCGGTGAGCTCGGGGCCGGGGACGGCGACGTACCGGCGTCCGAACCCGTGCAGGTCGCGGTAGCTGACCTGCGCGCCGATCGCCACGCCGTTGGCGACCGAGGTGGCGCAGGTACGCCGCATGATCACCGGATCGCCGGCGTGGAACCCGCAGGCGATGTTGGCGCTCGTGACGATCTCGAGCAGCGCATCGTCGTCACCGAGTCGCCAGGGGCCAAGCCCCTCGCCGATGTCGGTCGCCAACGCCACCCGGGTCGCCACCCGTCGAGTATCACGCACGGCTCTGGTGTGCCGACCCCGCACGGGCGCAGACTCGGGCCCATGGCGAACCAGATCAACCAGGGCAGGCGCGGGGCGAAGATCGAGGGTGACTTCGTCGTCTTCCTCATCGGCGCCCGGCCCGACAAGCTGCACCCGATCAGGTCGTTCCGCGACCTCGGGGCGATGCGCGGGATGCCCTACATGCTCAAGTACCTCACCGAGCGGCCCGAGAAGGGACTGCTCGGCTACGAGACCTACGGCATCTTCATGAACGTGCAGTACTGGCGCTCCTTCGAGCACCTCGAGCGCTTCGCCAAGGACGACTCCGACCCGCACCTCAAGGCCTGGCGCACCTACTGGAAGCGGGTCGGCAAGGACCCCCGCTCCGGCATCTGGCACGAGACGTTCCTGGTCCGGGCCGGTGAGTACGAAGCCGTCTACGGCAACATGCCGCCGCACGGGCTGGCCAAGGCCACCGAGATGGTGCCGATCGGGGCCGACTCGTCGGCCCGCGGCCGGATCGGCCGGCTGCCCCAGGGATGAGGGCCTTCCCGCCGGCAGTCACGGCACTGGCGGCGCGGCTCGCCGAGCTCGAGTGGGTGAGCGACCTCTGGGTGGCGGGCTCGGTGGCGACGGGCGACTACGTGCCCGGGGTCAGCGACCTCGACCTCGTGGCGGTGGTGGACGGCCCCGTCAACTCCGAGCGAGAAGCCGTGCTGGTCGATCTCCATCGCGAGCTGGACCTGGGGTCGGCCTCAGGCGCCGACCTCGGCTGTGTGCACGTCGACTCGGCACGACTGGCTGAGCCGGCCGCGCTGCACCCGACCTGGACACACGGCGTACTCGTGCGCCGCATCCTCTCCGGCGTGACCCGGGCCGAGCTGGTGCGGCACGGCCTCGCGGCGCTGGGCCGTCCTCCGTCCGAAGTGCTGCCGCCGATGACTGACGACGACGTACGCGCGGCCGCCCGAGCCGAGGTGTGCGGCTACTGGGCCTGGGCATCGCGTCGACCCTGGATGTGGCTGAGCCCGGTCATCGCCGACCTCGGGCTGACCTCGATGGCTCGTGGCCGGTACGCCGTACGCCACGGTCGGCTGCTCACCAAGTCCGGCGCCATCGAGGAGGCCCGGGCGCCGGACTGGCTGATCGAGCAGCTGCGGGCTCGAAGGCGCGGCGAGCACGTCGTCTCGCCGCGGCTCCGAACCGGGTTCATCGCCTGGCGCGATGCCCGGGCGACCGTCAGGGCGGTTCGTCAGGCGAGCTGCTGAGCCAGCCCCACCACGTGGCCCAGGGGGTCGGAGATCAGCGCGAACTGCACTCCGGGTACGTCGACCGGCTCCTGGACGACCTTTCCGCCGAGGCGGGTGGCGTCCGCGATCGACGTGGCCATGTCCTCGACGCCGATGAAGAACGTGACCAGGTCGCTGTCGCCCTGGAGCGGGCTGATCGCCGTGTAGAGCGCGTCAGGAACTCCGGTGTCGACGAAGGTGTAGCCGGGGTAGGCGCCCTCCGTCGGGTAGGTCCAGCCGAACAGCTCCCCGAAGAAGGAGCGCGTGGCGTCGGGATCGCTCGAACGGATCTCCGCGTGCACGATGGGGTGACTCATGATGACCTCCGTTTCATGGGCCACCGACTGTGACCTCGACACGATGACGGTCGAGGGGGTCCCAAATCGACAGGTGCGCGCAGTAGCGTCTGAGATGTCATGACTGGCGCTTCTCGGGCCGAGCCGGAGCTGATCGAGCGTGATCCCGTACGGGTCATCGCCTTCAGCGATGCCGTCATCGCGATCGCCGTGACCCTGCTGGTGCTCGAGATCAGGCCACCGAGCGACACCGAGCACCTGCTTGACGGGCTCGGCGCGCTCTGGCCGTCGTACGTCGCGTACGGCGTGACGTTCATGCTCATCGGGCAGGTGTGGGCCAACCACCACGTGATGTTCGACCACATCCGGCATGCCGACCGGATGGTGCTGTTCCTCAACACGGTGCTGCTGATGGACCTCGCGTTCCTTCCGTTCACGGCCTCGGTGCTGGCCGAGTCGTTCCGGGAAGGCCACGGCGAGCGCACTGCCGTCGTCCTCCAAGGTCTGGCGTTCGCGGTGGCGGCAGCGCTGTTCAACCTGATCTGGTGGTGGGCCCGCCATGACCGCCGGCTGCTGGCGCCCACGATCGACGACGCCGGGGCGAAGGCCATCGCCGGACGCTTCCAGCTCGCCCTCGCCTGGCTCGGGGTCGGCACCGCCCTGGGCGCAGTCCTGCCTCTTCTTGGCGGTGCGGTGATCGCCGCGTTCAACGTCTACTACTGGCTACCGATCCCCGGTGAGGTCGGGCGCCGCCGCGACGAACCTGCCTGAGCATTGGTGCTGGCGCCGGTGGTTGGGTTCGGCAGCCCGAGAGCCGAGTGTCTGACCGTCACCGAGCCTGGCTATCGGGTTGCCCTGAACCACCGCTGGTCGAGCTTGTCGAGACCACCGCAGCCCACGCTGGAACCCGCCCACCACCGGTCACGAATGTCCACTTTCCGCGCACAACCAGGGGCTCAGAACCCGTTGTCCACAGGCGGATTCCGACCCGCTCGCGGTGGCGGTGGTGACTGGTTGAGTGGTCGCATGCTCGGGACGAGGTCGCTGGACGGGATGGGTGAGGAGGAGCTCCTCACCTACGCCGGCGAGCGCGCCGAGACCGTCCGGGTCGCCGAGGCCGACCTGCTCCGAGTCGCCTACCAGTGGGCGATCACCCACCACCCCGACCGGCTCGACCCCGCCTACCAGGACAAGCCGGGCCGCGAGAAGGCCCGCCGCCTGGGCGGCGACGGAACCCCGCAGGTCTGCGAGTTCGCGGCCGCTCAGCTGGGCGCCCGGATCGGACGGTCGCCGTACGCCGCGGCCCAGCTGATGGCCGACGCCCTGGACCTGTACTACCGCCACCCAAAGCTGTGGGCCCGGGTCCAGGCCGGTCAGGTCCGCGCCTCCTACGCCCGGTTCGTCGCTGTGAAGACCCGCGACCTGACCCCCGCGGAGGCCGCCTACGTGGACGCCGCGGTCGCCGAGTCCGCCGACGGACGGCTCACCTGGACCCGGTTCGAGGCCCTGGTCGCGGCCAAGGTCGCCCAAGCCGCACCCGACCTGGCCCGCGAACGCGAGGAGAAGGCCGCCAAGGCCACCTTCGCCAAGAAGCTCCGCGGCGAGGCGCACGGGATGGCCAGCTACCTGGTCCGCGCCGACGTCGCGACCATCGACCAGATCGACGCCGCCGTCACCGCCAGAGCCGACACCCTGGTCGAGGCGATGCCCGAGGCCAGCGCCGATCAGCGCCGGGTCCACGCGGTCCTGCTGATGGCCACCGGCGCCACCCCCGAGACACCCATGAGCGACCTGTTGCCCACCGTCCAGCTCTACCTGCACTCCTACTTGCCCCTGGACGGCGCACCCGACGCCGGACCGGACGCCGAACCGGACGCCGAGCCGGACGACCAACCCATCGCCCGGCTCGAGGGCCACGGCCCCGTCACCGAAGCCTGGATCACCCGGGTCCTGGGACCCCACGCGAAGTTCAAGATCACCCCGGTCCTAGACCTCGCCGGACAAGCCCCCGTCGACGCCTACGAGATCCCGGACCGACATAGACAGGCCGTGCACCTGATCACGCCGGCCGACACCTTCCCCTTCGCCTCCAGCCTGTCCCGCAACCAACAGGTGGACCACACCATCCCGTTCGACGAGGGTGGTCCGTCCGGCGTGGGCAACTACGGACCGATGACGCTGCGTCATCACCGGATCAAGACCCATTCGGCCGGCTGGCAAGTGAAGCAACCCTTCCCAGGCATATACATCTGGCGCGACCCCCACGGCGAGTTCTACCTCGTCGACCACACCGGCACCCGCCGGCTACCCACCGCCGCGTGAGCCCGCGCCATCACCCTCGATCCGGTCAGGAATCGAGAAGCAACTCCGGATGACCGTGCCTAGCCTTTCGCTCAGCGTCGGCGTGCAGCCGACACAGAAAACGTCGAAAGGAACCACCATGGCCACCAAGAGCACCAAGTCCGGGTCCGACGGCTTCTCCGCTGACGAGCGCGCCGCGATGAAGGAGCGCGCGGCCGAGCTTCGCGCCGAAGGCAAGAAGGGCGCCAAGAAGGCCGACGGCCTGCAGGCCGTCCTCGACAGCATCGAGAAGATGGACGCGACCGATCGCGCGCTCGCGGAGCGGGTCCACGTGACGGTCACGAAGAACGCGCCCGAGCTGATGCCGAAGACCTGGTACGGGATGCCCGCATACGCGGACGCCGACGGCAAGGTCGTCGTCTTCTTCCAGGACGCCGGCAAGTTCAAGTACCGATACTCGACCCTGGGCTTCCAGGATGCGGCCAACCTCGACGACGGCGACCTGTGGCCGATCGCGTACGCGCTCCAAGGCTGGAGCCCCGCGGTGGAGAAGCGCGTGGTCGAGCTGGTGAAGGCCGCGATCACCTGAGCTCTCGGTCCAGGAGCTTCAGAGCGTCATCGACGCTCTGCCTTCTCCAGCAACGACCGAAACTGCTTCCCGATCACGCGCGCGCCGACCAGCGGGATGAACGCGCCGACGAGCCTGCCCCGCAGGGACTTCGGCACCCGGGTCAGCGTGACGTGCACGTCGGTGCCGCCATCGGCGGGGCTGAGCTGGTAACGCCAGCTGCTGCCCGGACCCCAGAGGTTCGAGTCCAGGGTGTCGATCACCACGGTGCCGGCCGCGGCGTCCCACGAATAGCGCTCGCGTTCCCAACCCATCGCGTTGCCCTCGGTCACCTCGGCCCAGTCCGGACCCTGCTCGTGGACCTCGAAGTGCGCCTCGTCGACGTTCGGCCACCGATCCGCTCGGCCGGGACCGAAGTCGGTGAACAGCTCCAGCACATCGCTGGGCGACAAGCTCGTATGGACCGTGAACTTCGCAGACGACATTGACGGGACGCTACCGGTCGACCAGCGCCCTGCGCCCGCCGCTCCCGGGCGGGATCGCGACAACGCACCTGACTCACGGCAGGTGTGCTGCCGCGATCCCCCGGCTGCTCACAATCCCCCGAAGTGTGAACCCCCGAGATGAGCCTGCAAATGTGGGGCAGACCCATCACTATGGGATTTGCCAGAGCCAGCCTTCGTCATGCTCACCCGAAGGGGTGATCGTTCAACGCCCGACGAGAACCCGGCGCTCCTCGTACGGCGCGACGTACGTCCGCGACCGGCTCCGCACGTGGATGTTCTGCAGCAACCCGACCGCGAGCATCCCCGCGAACAGCGACGACCCGCCGTACGAAACGAACGGCAGCGGTACGCCGGTGACAGGCATGATCCCGAGGCACATGCCGATGTTCTGGAACGCCTGGAAGCCGAACCAGCAGGCGATGCCGGCGGCGGCGACCCGGCCGAAGACGTCCTCGGCGTGACGGGCGATGACGAGCGCGCGCCAGATCACGAGGCACAACAAGGCGATCAACAGGCCGGCGCCGAGCAGGCCGAGCTCTTCGCCGGCGACGGTGAAGACGAAGTCGGTCTGTTGCTCGGGAACGAAGCCTGAGCGGGTCTGGGATCCGTGGAAGAGCCCTTGTCCGAAGAGCCCGCCGTTGCCGATCGCGATCCGGGCCTGCTCGACGTTGTAGCCGGCGCCGCGGGGGTCGAGGTCGGGGTTCACGAAGGCGAGGAAGCGGTCGACCTGGTAGGCCTTCAGCACGCCGCCGGCGAGGGCGAGCGCTGCGACCGAACCGGCCGACAGCAGTACGCCGACCAGCCAGCGCCGGCGAGCCCCCGACACCGCGACCACCCCGAACACCGTGGCCGCCAGGACCAGCATCGTCCCGAGGTCGGGCTGGAGCAGTATCAGGACGGCCGGTACGCCGGCGATCACCAGCATCAGCAGGACGTCGAGAGAGCCGACCCGGCGGCGCCAGCGCCCCTCCGAACGCTCCGCGAGCACCAGCGCCATGCCGATGACGACCGCGAGCTTCGCGAACTCCGACGGCTGGATCGAGAGACCCAGGACCCGAAGCCAGGACCGCGAGCCGTTGATGGTCGAACCCATCGTCAGGACCAGCACCAGCCCGGACACGGACAGCAGGTAGACGAACGGCGCCACGATCCGCACCCACCGGTGGTCGGCGATGGTGACCCCGAGGAGCAGCACCAGCCCGATGACGATGTTGACCAGCTGCTTGCGGAGGTACGCCGTCGAGTCACCATCAGTGAGGTCGACGCGGTGCGAGGTCGCCGACCACACCAACAGGGCGGACAACGCGACGAGCGCGAGCACAGCACCCAGCAGGATCCAGTCGAGACGACGCAGCGACAGGGTCACGAGATCAGTCCCCCTTCGAACCGGAGCGACCCGGAGGCAGGATCGAGCCGTCGTCCATGAACGTCGGCAGCCCGGCGGGCGGCGTGACGCCCGCGATGGCGGAAGCGGACGGCGTGACGGTCGTGCCGCTGATGCCGTAGAGCGACTCCCAGATCGCGCGCACGGCCGGGCCTGACGTGCCCGAGCCGGTGCCGCCCTGCGACACCATCATCACGACCACGTAGTTCTCGTCGTACGTCGCGACCCACGACGTCGACTGCTTGCCGTAGACCTCGGCGGAGCCGGTCTTGCCCCGGACGTGCACCCGGTCGAGGGGGAAGTCGGTGAACTTCCACGCAAGCGTCCCGACCTTCGGCGTCCCCAGCAGCGCGGTGTCGACGTACTTCAACGCCGCAGCGGACGACGGCACCCGGCCCGAAGCGACGGGCTGGAAGCGACGCAGCACCGTCCCGTCCGGCGAGACGATCGCCTTCGCCACCCGCGGCTCGTAGAGCGTGCCGCCGTTCGAGAGGGCGGCGTAGGCACGAGCGAGCTGGAGCGGCGTCACGATCGTGTCGCCCTGGCCGATCGCGAAGTTCACCGAGTCTCCGGCGCGGTAGCGGTTCCCGTCGAGGCAGAACTCGTGCGCGAACAGCTGCAGGTAGTCGTTCTTCGCGGAGCCCTCGCGGTCGATCTTGCAGTAGTACGAGCGCATCGACTTCCAGTACTCGAGCTTCCAGGCCCGGTCCGCGATCCGCCCGGGCGCCTCGCCAGGGAGATCCACACCGGTGCGCGACCCGAAGCCGAAGGACTTGGCCTCGGAGACGAGCGGGTCCTTGGCGTTCACGTCCTCCTCGTCCGAGCCGTACTGCTGCCAGAACTTCAGTCCGACCCGGTAGAAGAACGTGTCGCACGACAGCTGCAACGCCTCGTCGAAGCCGATGTAGCCGTACGCCGCGGACTCGTAGTTCTTGAACCACCGGTTGCCCACCTGCAGCCCCGACGAGCAGTCGAGCTGCGAGTCGGGCGTGAAGCCGTTGTTGAGCGCACCCACGGCCATGATCGGCTTCCAGGTCGACCCGGGCGCGAACTGGCCCTGCGTCGCCCGGCCGAGCAGCGGCGTCCCGGCCTTCTCGGAGTAGAGCCGCGCCAGCTGCTTCTTGGAGATCCCGCCGACCCACACCGAGGGGTCGTACGTCGGCTGGCTGGCCATCGCCACGATCCGCCCGGTCTTGGCCTCCATCACGATCGCGGCGCCGGAGTCGGCTACGTAGTTCTTGTGGGTGACCTTGTCGAAGGTCTGCCGCGCGGTCTGGATCGTCGCGTCCAGCTGCTGCTCGACCACCGACTGCACGCGCGCGTCGATCGACGTCACCAGGGTGTCGCCGGGCTGAGCCGAGACCTCGGCCTCGTCGCCGATGACCCGCCCCATCGAGTCGACCGCGACCTGCTGGTAGCCGGGCATCCCGCGCAACCACGCGTCGTACTGCTTCTCGACGCCGGCCCGGCCGACCACCGAGGCGCCGTTGACGGACCGGTCACCGTCCTGCTTCGCCTGGTCGTACTCCTCGCCGGTGATCGGGCTCAGGTAGCCGAGCAGGTGCGCGGCGTTGATGCCGTAGGGCGCCGGGTAGGCGCGCAGGCTCTGCTGCTCGGCGGTGACACCCGGGAAGTCCTCGGGCTGCTCGAGCACCCGCAGCGCCATCGGCTGGGGCACGTCGACCGCGACCGGCACCGGCTGGAACGGCGACCCGTTCCAGCAGTCCCCCTGCACTGCCTTCTCGTCGCCGCACGTCGTGAGCAGCCGGTGGATCCGCGGCACGGCCACGTCGGTCACCCGGGCGACCCGGCGCAGGAGCGCTCGCTGCTCGTCCTCCGGCAGCTTGGCCAGAGTGCCGCGGTCGATCGACACCACCCACGAGGTCCGGTTCGCGACCAGCGGCCGCCCCTCGTCGTCGACGATCAGCCCGCGCTGCGGCTGGACGACGATCTCCCGGATCGACTGCGAGGCGGCCTGCGCGGCGTACTCGTCGCCGCTCATCACCTGCAGGTAGTAGAGCCGGACCAGCAGCGTCGCGAACAGCGAGAAGACCAGCGCCTGGATCACCACCAGCCGGAGCCGGCTGCGGTTCTCCCCCGTTGCGACGCTCACGCGAAGACCCGGTCGGGCTCGACCTTCGCGAACAGTCCGACGGTGAGGGGTACGACGACCAGAGCGAGCGCGACGTCCCAGCACAAGGCCACCACCTCGACCCGCAGCAGCTCGCCTACGCCCACGGCCGGGTCGCGCAGCAGCACTCCGGTGAGCGCGAAGACCGACGTCCCGATGAACGACGCGGCAGCCGCCACCGACAGCCACTGGGAGACCCGCGGGCGACCCGAGGCGGCGAGCCGCCCGGCGACGTACCCCACGGCCATCAGCGCCAGCGCCCAGCGGCCGGCGTAGTGGTCGGCCGGCGGCGCGAGGTCGAGCAGCAGCCCGGCACCGAAGCCGAGCACCAACCCGAGCTCCGAGCCGTACGCCAGGCCCGCGGCCACCACGACGAGCAGCACCAGGTCGGGCACCACGCCCTGCACGGCCAAGTGGGAGAACACCGAGGCCTGCAGCACGATCCCGACCGAGACCGCGAGAAGGGCGGCCATGGCGCGCGGCAGCGTGAACAGTGGGCTCATCGCAGGCCGTCCACGTCGATGAGGCCGCGGTCGCTCTCGGTGCCCGACGGCACCACGACGCCGACCACGTCGAGGGCGGAGAAGTCCACGAACGGAGTGATCACGGCACGTTGCGTGGTCTCGCGGAGGCTGGAGTAGACCGACTCGACACGCCCGACCGGGATGCCGGAGACGTACGGCGCACCGTCCTGGCTCCCCCAGGTCACCACGGTCTCGCCCTCGGCCGGCACGTAGGTCTGGTCGACCAGCTCGAGGTCGAGCCGAGCGTCCTGACCGAGGTCGCCGCGGCCGTGCAGGAAGCCGACCTTCATGCTCCGCCCGACCCGGCCGCCCACGGTCGAGTCCGCGTCGACGACGAGCAGCACCGTTGCGGTGGTCGAGGTGACCCGGAGGATCCGGCCGACCAGCCCCTGGCCGCTCACCACCGTCATGTCCGGCGCCAGCCCGGCCCGCGTGCCGGCGTCGATGGTGACCGTCCGCGAGAACGACTGCGCCGGTCCGATGCCGATCACCCGGGCCGGCACCAGCGCGTAGCCGATCGACTCCGCCGTGGCGGTGAGGTCGTCGTACTCCTCGAGCCGGTTGCGGTCGTAGTCGCTGGTCGCGAGCTCGGAGCGCAGCTGGTCGTTCTCGCTCTCCAGCCGTTCGATGTCCGAGGACAGCTCGTGCTTGCTGCGCAGCCAGTGCGGGACCGCCACGACGGGGTCGACCACGCTGCTCACACCGGACTCGATCGGCCCGTAGAACTCACCGACCAGCCGGCGCAGCGGGTCGACCGCGGCGCCGTCGTTGACGTGGTCGAGCGTCATCAGGGTCACGCAGGCCAGCACCAGCGCGACCACCAGCGAAGGGCGTGGCCGCCCGGGCTCGCGGGGCTCGAGGCTGCCGCGGCGGTTGAGGCGGTCCTCGACGAACGGGCGCCTCGGCGTACGTCTCGCCGGTCGGGTCAGGAGGTCGGTCATGGCTCGATCACGCCGTCCGAGCCATCCCGCGCCGTTCGGTCACCAGCACCTGCTGCAGCGCCTCGAACTCCTCCACGCACCGACCGGCGCCGTGCGCCACGGAGCGGAGCGGGTCCTCGGCGACGTGCACCGGCATCCCGGTCTCGTCGCGCAGCCGCAGGTCGAGGCCGAGCAGCAGCGCACCTCCCCCGGTGAGCACGATGCCGCGGTCCATGATGTCGCCGGCCAGCTCGGGCGGGGTCTGGTCGAGGGTGACCCGGACCGCATCGATGATCGCGTCCACCGGCTCCTCGATCGCGGTACGCACGTCAGCGGTGCTCAGAGTCACGGTGCGGGGCAACCCGGAGACCAGATCGCGTCCGCGGATGTCCGCCTCGCGGTCGAGCACATGCGGGGAGGCCGAGCCGAGGGTCGTCTTGACCTGCTCGGCTGTCGCCTCGCCGATCAGGAGCGCGTGCTCCTTCTTCATCCAGTTCGTGATGGCCCGGTCCACCTCGTCTCCCGCGGTCCGGACGCTCAGGCTGGTGACGATGCCGCCGAGGCTGATCACGGCGACCTCCGTCGTACCCCCTCCGACGTCGACGACCATGTTGCCGGTGGCCTGGTGCACGGGCAGCCCGGCGCCGATCGCCGCGGCCATCGGCTCCTCGATGATGTAGACCCGGCGCGCGCCGGCCTGGTAGCCGGCCTCCTTGACCGCCCGCTGCTCGACCGCGGTGATCCCGCTCGGCACGCAGACGACCATTCGCGGCTTGGCCAGGTAGCGGCGGCGGTGCACCAGCGCGATGAAGTGGCGCAGCATCTGCTCGGTGGCCTCGAAGTCGGCGATCACGCCGTCCTGGAGCGGCCGGATCGCGGTGATGTCCTCGGGGGTCCGCCCGACCATCTGCTTGGCGTCGTGTCCGACGGCGACCAGCTCGCCGGTCTTCTCGTTGATCGCGACCACGCTCGGCTCGTCGACCAGGATGCCCCTGCCGCGCACGTAGACGAGCGTGTTCGCGGTGCCCAGGTCCACGGCCATGTCCCGGCCGACGAAATTGTTCGCCATCCGTCCTTGTCCTTGCGCACGGGGAAGAGAGACCGGCAGGACGGCCGGCCTCGGCCCTCTGAGGCTATGGAACGACCGGCGGATCGCCCGGCAGGCACGCCGGGGCAGGAGTGACGGATGTGACGAGGGGGATTTCGCCAATCGCCGGAGGCAGGGCCCCCAGGCGTCCTACCCTCGAACGAACCTACTTCTGGATGGACAGGATGAAGCACGTCGCCCGGGCCGGCCTGGCGGTCGCCCTTCTTGTGGGCTTCTACGTGCTCACGATCGGGTTGGCCGTCCTGCTCGTGGTCGCCCTGGTCCAGGTGCTGCGGCTCGGGTTCACCGGGCTTCCCATCGCCATCCTGTTCGCGCTGGTCGTCCCCGTGCTCTTCGCCGTGCTGTACGGCGTCTTCGGCCGGTCGCGGGACGGCGAGCCGCCCGGCGTACTCCTGACCGAGCAGGCACAGCCCCGGCTGTGGTCGGTCGCGCGCGAGCTGGCGGACCTCGCGGAGACCCGCTGCGCGGACGAGATCCGGTTGGTGGCCGACGCGAACGCCGCGGTCTCGGACTCGGGAAGCTGGCTCGGGCTCCGGGCCGGGACCCGTCGGCTGTACCTCGGTGCACCACTTCTGCACGGACTCGACGAGGCCCAGCTGCGCTCCGTGCTCGCACACGAGTTCGGCCACTACGGCGGCCGGCACACGGCACTGGCCGGCGTCACCTACCGCGGCACCGAGACGATTCGGCGCACCATCGGCCACCTCGGTCCGCGACACCTCGCATCGCGCGTCTTCCTGCTCTATGCGCGTCTGTACTTCGCGGCCTCGCACAGCGTCAACCGCCGCCAGGAGCTCGAGGCCGACCAGCTCAGTGCCCTCTCGGTCGGACCGGAGGTGGCCGCGTCCGCTCTGCTGGAGATGGCTCCGTTGGCGGTGACGTGGGAGCACTACCTGCACCGGTTCGCCGGGATGGGCCTGGAGGTCGGCCGCCGGCCGGCTGGGCTGCTCGCCGGCTTCGCCGACCATCTCGCGAGCCCTGTGGTCGTCGAAGCCAGGCAGAAGCTGCGCGAGACACCCGCCGAGGAGAAGACCTCCGTCTTCGACTCCCATCCGAGCACCAGCTCGCGCGTCGCGTTGCTGCTCGGCGGCGCCGATCCCGCCCACCGCCAGCCCGGAGGCTCGGCGCTCGGCCTGCTCGTGGCGCCCGAGCGCGCGTTCACCGACCTCGAGGACTCGCTGTACGACGAGTCCGGGCTCACGCCGACCCCGTTGACGGAGCTCGCGCCCTTGGCCGGCGCCGACCAGCTCGCCCGCCGCTCGGGCGCCTTCGACAAGGTCATGCTGGAGCAGGGCCGGCCTCCGGGCATCAGCACCGTCTACCAGGCGCTCGGCAACGGTACGGCCGCCCGGTTGCTCCGCCAGCTGGTCCGTGAGGAGGAGCTGGACCTTCCCAAGGTGACGGAACGAGTGCTGGCCGACTACCTCGGCGCCGCCTTGCTGGCCGTCGACCAGGCGCGGGTCGAGCTGGACTGGGCGTCCGGCTGGGTACTCGTCGACCCGGCCGGCATGCCGCTCGAGCTGACCGATCTGGTCGAGGAGGTACTGGCGAACCCGCTCCTCTCGCCCGACCTGCACGACCTGATGCGGCTGAGTGGAGTGGCCGACACCTGGCGGCCGGCGGAGGTCACCGACCCCCGGACCCTCATCGGCCACGCTCACGTCCAGGGCGTGCTCTCCCCGGTGAACGTCGCGAAGACGCTGGTCGTCACCGAGAGCGGCCTGCTCTGGCTGACCCAGAGCTGGGCCGACAGGTTCGCGATCGCGCTGCGGATGAACGGGCAGGAGGCGAGTCGCCTGTTCGAGCGCTACTCCGCCATGTCCCCGGAAGACCTGGCCCACAGCAGGCGCGCCCGGGTGATTCCGTGGTCGGCGGTGGCCGAGCTGCGCGTGGTGCCGAGGTCAGGAAAGCGGGTCTGGCTGTCCGTGGCCGTGGCCGGCGGCGCCCCGCTGATCGTCAAGGTTCAGAAGAACTCCCAGGAGGCCGGCCACCCCTGGGCCGCGCTGGTGCATCACCTCGACGAGCGGTTCGTGGCCGAGATGCGGATGCCGTCCACGGTCTGAGCTTCAGGGCGCGAGCCCTGCGAGCGGAGCGAGCGCGCCTCGTGATCGTCCCCCGCGGCCGTGACGACGGCGAAGCCCGCGACGCGGAGCGAGCCCTACGAGCGCAGCGAGCGCTCCTTGCGATCGGCCTCGGCGGCCATGACGACGGCGAAGCCCGCGAGCGCAGCGAGCGTCGTCATGGTCCCCGGGGCCGAACCTCGCGAGGGTAGAAAGCCCGTCGCGGCCCGGGGGCGAAGCTCACGAGGGTGTGATGTCCGGGAACCAGATCCCGATCTCGCGCTCGGCGGACTCGGGCGAGTCCGAGCCGTGCACGAGGTTCTCGCGGTTGGAGAGGGACAGGTCGCCCCGGATCGTGCCCGGGGCGGCCTTGCGCCCGTCGGTGGCGCCGTTGAGGGCGCGGACCACCTCGACCGCCTCGTCGCCGTCCAGGATCAGAGAGACGAGCGGGCCGCTCGTCACGAAGTCGCGCAGCGGCGGGTAGAAGTCCTTCGCGACGTGCTCGGCATAGTGCTGGTCGGCGAGCGACGCATCGATGGTGCGGTGCTCCATCGCGACGATCGTGAGCCCCTTGGCCTCGAACCGGGACAGGATCTCCCCCACCAGCCCACGGCGAACGGTGTCGGGCTTGAGCAGGACCAGCGTGCGTGCCATGGGGCCAGACCCTACTGACCGGCCGGTCCGCGTAGCTGTTCGGCCCGACGAGCGACGTCCTCCGGCACGGGTGCCGACGTCAGCGGGTCGACCTCGAGGTCGTCGGCGACCGTCCGCAGCGGGAGCACACCGGCCCAGATCCCGGCTTCGACGTCCTCCGGTTCGTCGCCGACACCCTGGGCGCGCAGCTTCAGCGAGGCCTCGTGCAGGGGTACGGCGAGCACCGAGGTCGCGACCAGCTCCTTGCGCGTGTGTGGGCGCAACGTCGCGGCCCGGCCGGGCACGATCTGGTCGACCACCAGGTCGAGGGCGCGGGCCCGCTCGGCCTCCGACTCGACCTGCCGCGCCGTACCGATGACGACCGCGCAGCGGTAGTTCATCGAGTGGTGGAAGCCGGATCGCGCAAGGACGAGCCCGTCCAACGACGTGACGGTCACGCAGACGGTCGAGCCGGGTGCGTGACGCATCCAACCGGCACCGACAGAGCCGTGCAGGTAGATCGTGCCGTCCTCGTCAGGTCCGTCCGGGTCCACGCCGAACGCCACGGGGAGCGCGACCGGGTGGCCGCCCGCGTCCACGGCAACATGGGCGATCAGCGCCTCACCGAGGAAGGCCAGGAGCTCCTCGCGGTCGCTGCGGCCGCGCTCGCGCAGGCGAGTGATCTGAGTACGGCTGGTCGGGGAGAGGTCGCTCACTGCTGCTCCGCCTCGAACGCGGCGTACGCCGCCGCGCGCTCCCGCTCGATCTTGCGGCCGAGCAGGTAGGCGGTCGCCCACAGCAGCGCGAACAACGTCCCGAGGAAGAACATCAACCCGATGACGAAGCCCAGGCCGATCGCGCCGAGCTGCACCAACCACCCGAGCGCGTAGGCCCACTCGCTGCGCAGCATCCCGGCGATGAGCAGGCACGCCACAGCCAGCCCGAGCCCGATGGCCAGCGCGACCGGGGTGTCCACGTCGGCGATCCTGATCAGGACCGGCGTGGTGAGGCCGAGCGTGATCGCCTCCAGCGAGAGCACCGCGGCGCACATCCCGCGCCGCGGCGACCGCTCCGGCTGCGGCGTGCTCACGACCGTCTCCGGCGCAACATCGCCCGGGCCTCGCCGACCGTGACGACCGAACCGGTGATCAGCACTCCTCCGGCACCGATCGAGGAGCGCGACTCGGCCTCGGCGAGCCCGGCCGCCTCGTCGATCGCGTCGGCCAGCCGCGGCTGGACCGTGACCCGGTCCTCGCCGAACACCTCGACGGCGACGACGGCGAGCTCGGCGGCAGGCATCGCGCGCTCGGTGGAGTTCTGGGTGCAGACGACGTGCGCCAGATGCGGTTCGAACGCCGCCAGCAGCCCCTCGGCGTCCTTGTCCCCCATCACGCCGATCACGCCGATCAGCGGGTCGAGGGTGAACGAGTCCTCGAGTGTGGCTGCGACCGCCTCGGCGCCGTGCGGGTTGTGCGCGG
The DNA here is from genome assembly GCA_963825455.1 of uncultured Actinomycetota bacterium. GTDB lineage: Bacteria > Actinomycetota > Actinomycetes > Propionibacteriales > Nocardioidaceae > Nocardioides. The sequence continues at coordinate 56,690 of CAWGTG010000014.1, read as the reverse complement.
CGTCGAGCAGGATCGTCGGACCGGTGCGCACGATCTCGAGCCGGCCCGGCGAGGAGACCTGGGCGAACGCCGCCCGCACCACCTCGTCGTCCAGCGTCTCGTTGCCCCCCACGAAGGCTTCGACGGCGGCCAGTGCCATCGCGGCGTTCTGGGCCTGGTGGGCGCCGTACAGGGGCAGGAACAGCTCGTCGTAGCGCGCCCGCAACCCCTGCAGGGTCACCACCTGACCGCCGACCGCCGGCACCCGCGACACCACGCCGAAGTCCATGCCCTCGCGCAGCACGCTGGCGCCGACCTCGGACGCCCGCGCGAGCAGGACCTCGGCAACGTCGGGCTGCTGGTCGGCCAGCACCGCCACCGCACCGGGCTTGATGATCCCGGCCTTCTCGATCGCGATCTCCGCCGGCGAGTTGCCGAGGTAGCGCGAGTGGTCGACCGCGATCGGCAGCACCACGGCCACCGCGCCGTCGGCGACGTTGGTGGCGTCCCACGAGCCGCCCATCCCGACCTCGACCACGGCCACGTCGACCGGCGCCTCCGCGAACCTCGCGTAGGCCATCGCGACGATCGTCTCGAAGAAGGACAGCGGGTGCGTCTCCTCCGCGTCGACGATGGCGATGTACGGCGCGACGTCGTTGAACGCCGCCACGAACTCCTCGTCGCTCAGCGGCTCGCCGTCGACCGAGATCCGCTCGCTCATCCGCTCGACGTGCGGGCTGGTGAACCGGCCGGTGCGCAGGTCGAGCGCCCGCAGCAGGGTGTCGATCATCCGCGAGGTCGAGGTCTTGCCGTTGGTCCCCGTCAGGTGGATCAGCGGGTAGCCCGTGTGCGGGTTGCCGAGCAGGTCGAGGAACGCCGTGATCCGGTCCAGCGACGGCTCGAGCTTGGTCTCCGGCCAGCGCGACAGCAGCGCGTCCTCGGCCTCGGCGTAGGTCTCGGCGAGGCGGGGTGCGGAGTCGGTCTCGGGCTGGTCTGTCATGAGAGGCCCAGCCTAGGGGCCAGTCGTACGCACGGACGCCGCCGGGATCTCAGGTGATCCCTGACGATCTGGGGTGTTGCAACACCCCAGATCGTCAGGTTTCCCCGGGTACCCGGGTAACCCAACCCCCGGCGACCAGATCTAGAACACGTTCTACACGACGGCTAGGTTGGCGCCATGCAGACCAGAGCCGCGGTCGTCGAGGGTCAGGGCCAACCGTTCACCATGACCGAGGTGGAGCTCGACGACCCCCGCGACGACGAGGTGCTGGTGCGGATGGTGGCCACCGGGTTGTGCCACACCGACATCACCATGGGCCACTTCCTGCCGGCGGAGATGTTCCCCAACGTGTTCGGCCACGAGGGCGCCGGGATCGTCGAGACGGTCGGTCCACTGGTGCAGGGGCTCGAGCCCGGCGACCACGTCGTGATGAGCTTCCGGTCCTGCCGCGACTGCGCGGCCTGTCGCAAGGGCTTGGTGGGCTACTGCGACCAGACGCTGCTGCTCAACTACATGGGCATGCGGATGGACGGCAGCACCTCGCTCCAGCGCGACGGCAGCCCGGTGTTCGGCAGCTTCTTCGGCCAGTCCAGCCTGGCCGCGCACGCGCTGGCGTACGCCGACAACTGCGTCAAGGTCGACCCGGACCTCGACCTGACCCTGCTGGCGCCGTACGGCTGCGGCTTCCAGACCGGCGCCGGCACGGTGCTCAACGTGATCAGGCCGGCGAAGGACGACAGCCTGGTCGTGTACGGCGTGGGCGCCGTCGGGCTCGCGGCGGTCGCGGCGGCCGTTTCCGAGGGCGTCGAGTCGATCGTCGCCGTCGACCCGCTGGCCGCGCGCCGAACCGCTGCCGAGAAGTTCGGCGCCACCACGGTCGACCCAGCGGCGGTCGAGGACGTGGTGGCCAGGGTCAGGGAGCTCACCGGTGGCGGAGCGGCGTACGGCATCGACACCACCGCGATCCCCGAGGTGGTCAAGCAGGCCCAGCAGGCGCTGGCCGCCCGCGGCACCCTGGTCGCCCTGGGCCTGGGCGCCGAGGAGTACGTCCTGGACGCGATCGACCTCCTCCAGGGCGGCAAGACGGTGACGTCCTCCATCGAGGGCGACTCGGACCCCCAGGAGATGGTGCCGCGGCTGATCGAGATGCGCGCCGCAGGCACCTTCCCGATGGACGACCTGGTGACGACCTACCCGGCCGACCAGATCAACCAGGCGGTCGCCGACGTGACCAGCGGCGCGGTGGTCAAGCCCGTGCTGGTGTGGTGATCACGAGGTTCGCCATGTCCACGACGGGCTCGTAGCCGATCGCGGCGTAGATCTTGTTCGACGTCGGGTTCGCCTGGTCTGTGAAGAGGCAGACGCGCGTCCCCGAGTCACGGAGCAGCCTCGAGACGTGGGCGGTGAGCACGCTCGCGTAGCCGCGCCCCCGGTGCGCACCCGGCGTGTAGACCGGGCCCACCCGGGCCACGCCGAAGCTGGGCGCGTTGAACCCCACGAGGCTGACCGGGGTCCCGAGCGTGTCCTCCCAGAGCCAGATCCGGCCCTGGGCGATCCGCTCGGCGATCGCCTCCTCGTCGAACTGCTCGCCGTCGGCTCCGGCAGCCAGACGGCCGGCCTGCTCGGCCGCGTCGGCGTGGAAGGCGCGGAACCACGCCAGCGCGAGCTCCACATCGGCCGGTATGGCGACCCTGGGCCGGCCGTCCGGCGCCACCCGCGGCTCGACCAGCTGCTTGAGCACGTGCAGCCGGGTGTGCTCGTGCACCCGAGCCCGGCTGCCTGTTCGCCGCGCCAGCTCGGTGGCGAGGGTCCGGGCGGCCGGCAGCGCGCCGTTCAGGCCCAGCACCTCCTCACCGCGCTCGACCAGCGCCGCCGCCACCTGCCTCGCCGCAGCGTCGGGCATCGGCAGGACGAAGAGCGGGTGCGGCTTGAACGGCGCGGTGCGCATCACCACACCGACTGGCTCCCCCGTCGCCTGGTCGGCCACGGTCAGCCACCAGCGGGGGTACTCCGGAGCCGGCTCGGTCGACAGCCCTAGCGGTGACCGTCGCGACCACCGTGCTGAGCACGGGATCGGCCTCGAGCAGCGCGCCCGACCTCAGCAGGAACTCGCGCGGGTCCTCGGTGAACTCGAGCGCGAACTTCACCTGAACGACGTTAGTGGCACCTTCCAGACGACCTCACGGGAGATGCCCGTCGCGGTCCTCAATTGGGCTCGGACCCCCGCATGCTGGGGCGGGCCGAAGCGGTAGGCGTACGTCACGTCGGCGAACCGGCCGAGCAGCGCCTCGACGCCGGCGACGTGGTGCCCGTGGGCCGGGACGGCCAGCTCGACCTCAGCCGACTCCCCCGCCGAACCGTCCTCGCGCAGCAGCCCCACTGTGAGCGCGCCGTCGAGCGGCGCTGGCCCGTCGTTGGCGACGTGCAGGTCGAGACCGTTGAGCCCCTCGTCCACGAACCAGACCGCGATCCGCTGCAGGGTCGGCGCGAGGGCGAGGGCGGCCGGCTTCGGCCGGCCCTCGTGGTCGAGCAGGCCCCAGCCCGCACCGGGGACGACGTCGCGAAGCCAGAGCACGATGCCGCCACCGCAGCCGGAGTCCGGACGCCGCCACTCCCCGAACACGTCGGCCATCACCTCGCCGGTGACCCGCTGTGCTTCGGCCTCCGTGGCGTCGGGGCCGTACCGCTGCAGCAGGTAGTGCTCGCGCACGTCGGCGAAGTCCCAGTCGGCGCCGTTGTCCTGCGGTACGCCTCCCTCGACCACCGGGTCGGTGAGGTTGCTGAACGCCAGGCACTCGGCGGCGAACTTCACCTGGCTGTGCCGCACGTCCGGCAGGTCGCGCAGGTAGGCGCCGACGCCGAAGTACTGCGCGATGCCGGTGTCGACCCGGATCACCGGGTCGCCGCCGGACGGCGATGAGTCGACCCACACCGCGTCGAGGCCGGACGCCTTGACGACAGGCTCCAGCAGCGAAGCGAGCTCGGCGGCGTACCCGGTCGACGAGCTGACGCCGAACATCGCCGCCTGCTGCTCGTGCTCGGCCGAGCCGCAGACGACCGCGGTCGAGGGGTGGCCGAGGAGCTGCGCGCACTGGTCGCTCACCTCGGCGGAGACCGTGGCCGCGAACGACTCGTCGGCCAGCGGGTAGTCGAAGGTCGCGAACATCAGGTCCTGCCAGACCAGCAGCCCCAGCTCGTCGCACCGGGCGTGGAACTCGTCGGACTCGTACGCCGCGATGCCGGGGACGCGAACCATGTTCAGCCCCAGCCCGGCCGCCGCCTCGAGTGCGGCCAGGTCGCCCGGTGTCCATACAGCGCCGCGGCAGAAGACCCGGACGCCGTTGACCCAGAGGTCCAGGGAGTCCTCGGACCGGTTCTCGATGGTCCGGAACCCGACCCGGCCGACCACCTCGCCGTCGACGGTCACGTCGTGGAGCCGCGGGGTGCCGTGGGTGTGCGGCCACCAGAGCTGGACGTCGGGGAACTCGACTCGCTGCCCGTTGACGTCGACCACGCCGGTCGTGCCCTCGACCCAGGCCTTCAACCGTGTGCCGACCCGCGGGCCGGTGACGAGCGTGACGGGACGGTGCGGCCCGACCACCGGCGGCCCGGGCGAGAAACCCGGTGCCCGGCCCAGGAGCTGGGTGCGGACCCAGCGCAGCCGGGCCTCCTCGACCAGCATCGTCCGCCAGCGCTGCCGGGGCTTGGTGGGCACGGAGTCGAGCAGCTCGGTGAGCGGGTGCACGACAACGCGGACCTCATGGTCTCCAGCCGCGATCGGCACTTCGTGCCGCTCGAGCATGGACCGGCCGGACCGGACCAGAACGCCGTCCACCAGCAGGTCCCAGACCGTGGCGATGCCGCCGACCTCGAGCACGCCCGGCCCGTCGGCCGTGCAGTGCGCGACGAACGCGTGTGTCACCGCGTCGGCGTCCGGTCCCGGCTCAGGCGTCAGCCGCTCGAACGCCAGAACCTGTCGCACGGCTCCAGCAAACCATCTCAGCGCCGTCAGGACTGCAACCCTCGCTGGTAGCCGCCCACCGCCCCGGCAGCCGCTACCCGATGAGGTCGTCGAGCTCGGCGACCGCCGCGGCGTACGCCTCGGCCATCGGGGCGACCACGCCGGCCACGTCGAAGGCGCGCTGCCGGGCCAGGCGGAACAGCAGCATCTTGGAGCCGCCGACCACGTCGTCGAGCTGGGCCGCGGCCTTCTCGCCATCCTCGGCAAGCAGCCACCGCACGTGGCCTGCCAGCAGCTCCATCGAGGCGCCGACCATCCGCGGGTTGTGGAAGGCGTACGCGTGGTAGTCCGCGGTCGAGCCCTCGAGCAGCGCTGGCAGGTCGGCCTCGAGCTGGGCGGAGAAGCGGGTGAACGGGTTCTCCGCCGGGCGGCGGGCGAGGTAGTCCGCGAGCAGCTCGCGCGCGACACCACGGAGCTCGTCGCCGGTCGGGACCGGGCCGGCGCCGAGCCGCAGCAGCTCGACGTACGTCGGCAGGTGGCCGTCGCCGGAGTAGGTCGCGAAGAGCTTGTCGTAGTCCTCACCCGACAGCTCGTGGTAGCCGGTGTTGTGGAAGTACCGCAGCAGCCTGGCGTCCTCGTCGATCGACTCCGCGATGATCGTCGACTTCACGTGGTCGGTGCGGTAGGCCGTGGCGGCGACGTCGGGCAGGTAGAACGAGTCGACCTCGGGCATCACCGTCTGCCCGGCTGCGAGCCGGGTCGCGATCAGCGTCGCGAAGCCGCGGTAGGGCTGCACCTCGTGCAGGTCGATGCCGTAGAGCCGGAACAGGTCATCGGGGCTCGGCTTGAAGAACGTCCACTGGTCGAGCTCGAAGTCGGCCGCGACCGCACCGCCCATCATGGCGTCGGCCTCGAGGCCGGCAGCGTGCACCAGCTCGACGAGGCAGTCGACGTAGCAGTTGGTCTCTGAGTAGGTGCGCTCGTCGCTGTGGATCGGGTGGGCGACGTACGCCGCCGGGTCCAGGTCGAAGAGGCTGATCAGCTCGCTCACTGGAGAGCCCCCCGACTCAGGTGCCGGTCGAGGAACTCGGTGGCCAGGTCGTACCCCACGAGCTGAGCCGGTCGTGAGAGGAGCGAGTGGTCGACCACCGGATCGGCCGCGAAATCGAACCGCGGGCTGCGCTTCATCCACCACAGCAGCGGCCGCAGCGCATAGACCTCGGTGAAGTGCTGGGCGTCGTCGGGGCAGGCGATCACCTTGACCGCGGTCCCGCGGCGCTGCACCCGCCGGAGGACGAGCAGCGGCGCGTGCCAGAGCGCGAACTCGCGGTAGATCCGCCACAGCCCGCCGGCCAGGATCCGGCGCCGGGTCGCGAGGCGTGCGAACGGCTTGTTGGGCAGCATCGCGGCTCGCCGGCGGTCGGTGTAGACGGGTGAGCCCTTGGCCGCCGGGTAGAGGGTGAGTCGTGGGTTGATCGCGAAGACCGCGTCGACGTGCTCCCACATCGCGACCTCGAACGCCGAGTAGGAACCCGAGCAGAGACCCACGATGCCGACCTGGGCGCCGTCGGCGGCGAGCTCGGTGACGACGTGACGCATGTCGTCGATCCACTCCGGCGCGAAGGCCCGGTCGTCGACGCCGCCCGGCCGGGTCGGGCTGTCGCCCACGCCGCTCTGGTCGATCCGGACCACGCGGTAGCCCGAGGCGGCCCAGCGCCTGGCCCACTCGACCCAGCGACGACCGGGTCCGATGTGGTGCTCGGCGGCCACGTTGACCAGGACCACCCACGGCACCGGACCGGTCCGGATCCTGGCGGCCAGATCGGTCGGCTCGTCCATCAGCCCGACGATCCCGTCGGGGCCGAGCCGGGTGATCCGCTCGCGCACGGGTTCGGAGCCGTCGGGGCCGGAGCCGACCAGGACTGACTGGTGGCCGTCCGGCGCCTTCACGGGCACGGCGGGGCGGCCGTCGACCCCGGAGGTCAACCAGTCCACGACCCGTCGGAGGGCGTCCTCCGGGACGACGCTGAGCTCGGGCGGGACGTCGAGGAGCTGGCCCTGCCCGGTGGCCGGACCGGTCTCCAGCTGCTCCTGCTCGAGGCGGTCCGTGATCCCGGGCAGGACCGGACGGTCGACCCGGGCCAGCAGCAGCACCCGGTCGGCGAGGGGTCGGTCGGCCGGGACCTTGCCCAGGTCGAGGGCGCGCAGCTCCGAGGCGGTCGCCGCGTCGTACTGGAAGCCCGGGGTGTGGCGCAGCCCGTCGTCGGGCGCCTCGAGGGCGGTCTCCCCGAAGCCGTAGAGCGCCTCACCCTCGCGGAGGAAGGTGCGGCCGGACAGGCACGGGTCCCAGCAGACCAGGGATGAGAACGGCCCGGACGACGTGGGGGCGGCCGCCTGCGCCGCAGCCAGGGTCGCACCGAGCCGCATGCCGATCGCGGCCACGGTGGGCGCGCCGAGGTCGAGAAGGTACTGGCGGGCCGCCTCGATGCTGTCCTGCCAGGCCGGGACCCGCCCGGGGTCGTCCTGCATCCCGGCGGAGTCACCCGTGCCGTCGTAGTCGAAGCGGAGCGCGACGATGCCGGCCTGGGCCAGCTCCTCGGCGAGCCGCCGGAAGGTGCGGTGGGCGGCGCGCCCCTCCTCCCCCATCGGCGGGCAGAGGATCGCGCCGCCGCGGGCCACACCGCCGGCCGGGCGGGAGACCCAGCCGTAGAGGGGACGCGACGTGGGACCGAACCACACCTGGGTGTGCTCCGCCCCGTCGACGCCCTCCGGTCCCCCCATCTGCTCTGGTCAGCGCGACAACGCCAGCGCGGACCGCACCCCCTCGGGCCAGGCCTCGACGTCGGTGCCGTGGGTGGCGAACAGGGCCAGGGTGATCCGGTCGAGCCCGAAGCCGATGCAGGCGCTGTGCGCCGGCGTGCCGTCGGCGAGGTGCAGGTCGAAGGAGTGACCGAAGTGGTCCTCGTGGTAGTTGGACGACCCGATGGCGGTGGGCCTGACCTCGGTGAGGTCCAGGCACATCTCGTACTTGAGCGACGAGTCCAGCTGGTTGGCGGCCAGCATCTTGCCGACCCGGCCGAAGAACGGGTCGTTCGCGGCCTCTGACCGGACCGGGAGACCGAGCTCGGTGAGCGTAGCCAGCCCGCGCTCGAGCCACTCGTCGCGATGGGCCAGCGACTGCTCCGGCGTTCCGATCCTCACGAACTCGTAGATCCGGAAGATCTGCATCCGGGCCGGGTCGAGGCTCGGCTCGTGGCGGAACGACCAGCCGCTGCACTCCTCGTCGAGTCCTTCGGCCGGAATGTCGTGGGGCAGGTTGCCGTAGAGCGGGTGGCACACCGACGACGGCAGCACCACCTCGGCCGGCGTGAGGTGGGTGGTCCAGTCGCCGCCGTCCTCCAGCACCTCGAGGAGGGCACGGTGCTCCTTGTCGCCCCCGGTGAAGACGTCGATCGACCCGACCAGGTCGGGGAAGGAGCGGACGTAGTCGGTCTTGAGGAACTCCTCGCGCGGCATGATCGGCGGAAACCACCGCCGCAGCGCGTCGGTGGCGACCCGCTTGCCCATCACGTGGGCCTCGACGCCGCGCAGCACCCGCTCCCAGTCCCACGAGCGGTGGTGGACGCCGTCGACGGCCGTCAGGTGCACGACCCCGCCGTCGACCAGTGCCTGGCGCAGGTCGTCGGGCGTGGCGTACGGCGCCGGGGAGCGCTCCACCTGCGGGTCGTCGGTCGTCGTCACTGGTTACACCTCCCGCTGCATCAGGGCCAGCTGGGCGGTGTTGCCGGCGATGCGGTCGTTGTTGACCATGACCGCGGCACCATGGGCGTCGCGCAGGATGCGGCCGAGCGAGTACTCCGTGTCCTCGCGGTAGCCCTGGATGCCGCAGATGAGCATCGCCTGGTTGACCACGTCGACGACCTCGGTGGACGCCGAGATCTTGAGCGTGTTGATCGCGACCATGAAGTCGACCGCGCTGGTCGCCTCGGGGTCGTCCATGATCGACAGGTAACGGGTCAGGAGGGAGTCGACGGTCGCCGCGAACTCCTGCCGGGTGACCATCAGCGCGGCCAGCCGGATGGCGCCGGGGGGCGTCGTGCCGGGGTCCTTGCGGGCGGCCTTCTGGACGAACCGCTGGGCCCGCCACGACGCCTCCTCGGCCAGACCGAGCCACAGCGAGGACCACAGCAGGTGCGCGGTCGGCAGCATCGTCTGGGCGGAGATGTCGCCGAACGGGTCGTCGAGGATGAGCGCGGCGTCGCCGCCGGCCTCGAGGGTGAACCCGAGCGAGCAGGTGCCGCGGAAGCCCAGGGTGTCCCAGCCACTGAGCGGGGTCAGGGTCACCGCGGGCGTCTCGCAGACCGCGAGGACCTGGTCGCTGGGCGGGCTGTCCGCATCGCGCCGGGCGGTGGTGAAGATCGCGTCGGCGTACTCGCCGTAGGAGATCACCGGCGCCTGCTTGGTCAGGGTGAAACCGTCGGCGCCGTCCCTCTCGACGAAGCAGGTCGACGAGCGGGTGTTGCCGCCGATGCCGATCTCGGTCGTGGCCGAGGCGAGCAGCAGCTGGTCGGTCGCCACGCGGCGGGCGTAGTCCCGCAGCTTCTCCGACCGGCCGTGCCGGACCAGGCAGGCCACCTGGATGTGGTGCATCGCCAGGATCATCGCCGAGGACGCGCAGTAGCGGCCGACCGTGCGGACCACCGCCGGCGGCGGTGCGCAGGTCGTGCCCGAGACCGCCGAGCTCGGACGGGACCAGAGCGCCGAGCAGCCCCTCGGCCCGGAACGCGTCGACGGTCTCCTTCGGGAACCGGGCCTGGACGTCGACGTCAGCGGCGTGGATCGCCGCGACCTCGCGACCGATGCGGTGGGCGAGGGCGGTCGCGCCTTCCACGGACACGGTCGGCGTGTCCATCAGGCCCTCGCGACCGACGCGTCGTCGACGCCGAGCTCGCCCAGCGCGTCGCGGATGTTGGCGACGGAGGCGAAGGTGCTCTTCTTGAGCATCTGCTGGGGGAACTCGAGGTCCCACTCGTCCTCGCAGGCCAGCATCACGGTCACCGACGCGTGCGACGTCATGCCCGCGCCGTACAGGTCGTCGGTGTCGGACAGGGAGGCGACGTCGACGCCCAGCCGGGCGTGCTCGGCGAGGAGCCCGCGGATGGTGTCGGTCACTGACTGCGTCATGCTGGTTCGTCTCCCGGTTGGACATTCGGTTGGGTGATGGCGACGGCGACCGCGAGCGCGTGGTCTCCGGAGTGGCTCAGGCTCACGTCGATCAGGCCCACGCCAGCCTCCTCGGCGAGGGTGGCCGCGAGCCCGGACAGGCGTACCACGGGGCGGCCGTCCTCGTGGGTGATCTCGACCTCGCGCGGGTCGACGCCGTCGGCGGTGCCGATCAGCTTGAGCACCGCCTCCTTGGCCGCGAACCGGGCGGCCAGCGACGCGGCGCCGCCCAGGCGGCCGGCCTCCTGCTCGGCAGGCGTGTAGACGCGGTCGAGGTAGCGGTCGCCGAAGTCGCGGATCGCGTCCGTGACCTCGTCGATCCGCTGCAGGTCGCACCCCGTCCGAGCCCGGGGCGCCGTGGTGGGTGCCCGCATGGGTGGTTCCACCCCCGATCTGTCGCACCCCATGATGCGCGTCGAAATGCTAACGGTGCAGGTCACCCCCGTATCCGGTTTTCCGGCGACGCGCGCGGACACCTAGGATTTCGGCTATGACCGAGACCCGGCAGGACCAGGCAATGGAGACGTCGACGGCCACACGCGCCGTCGTCGTACCCGACAAGCCTGCACTCGAGGGACTCGAGGTCACGTGGGGGGAGCGCTGGCAGGCCGAGCAGACCTACGCCTTCGACCGCTCCCAGACGCGGGACAACGTCTACGCGATCGACACGCCGCCGCCCACGGTGAGCGGCTCGCTGCACGTCGGCCACGTCTTCTCCTACACCCACACCGACCTGATCGCGCGGTTCCACCGCATGCGTGGCAAGGCGGTCTTCTACCCCATGGGCTGGGACGACAACGGGCTTCCGACGGAGCGGCGGGTGCAGAACTACTACGGCGTCCGGTGTGACCCTTCGCTGCCCTACCAGGCCGACTTCACCCCGCCGGAGAAGCCGGACCCGAAGCGTCAGGTCCCGATCAGCCGGCCCAACTTCGTCGAGCTGTGCGAGGAGCTCGTCCAGGAGGACGAGCAGGTCTTCGAGTCCCTGTGGCGGACCCTCGGCCTGTCCGTCGACTGGACGTTCACCTACACGACGGCGGGCCGCCACGCCCGGACGATCAGCCAGCGCGCGTTCCTGCGCAACTTCGCCCGCGGGGAGGCCTACCTCGCCGAGGCACCCACGGTGTGGGACGTCACCGACCGGACCGCGGTCGCGCAGGCCGAGATCGAGGCTCGCGAGTACCCCGGCAACTACTACCGCGTCGCCTACCACCGCCCCGACGGGTCTCCGGTCCACGTCGAGACGACGCGTCCCGAGCTGATCCCGTCGGCGGTCGCCCTGATCGCGCACCCGGACGACGAGCGCTACCAGGGGATGTTCGGCACCACGGTCACCTCGCCGGTCTTCGGCGTCGAGATCCCCGTGGTCGCCCACCACCTGGCAGAGATGGACAAGGGCGCCGGTATCGCCATGTGCTGCACCTTCGGCGACCTCACCGACGTCACGTGGTGGCGTGAGCTGAACCTGCCGGTCCGCACGGTGATCGGTCGCGACGGGCGTCTCGCCCGCGAGACGCCTGCGTGGCTCTCCTCCGACTCCGCCGGCCAGGAGGCCGCGTCGGCGTACGAGCGGCTGGCGGGCAAGACCGTCTTCTCGTCCCGCGAGGAGATGGTCGCGATGCTGCGCGAGAGCGGCGATCTCGACGGCGAGCCGAAGCCGACCACGCGCATGGCGAACTTCTACGAGCGCGGCGACAAGCCGCTCGAGATCGTCGCCACCCGGCAGTGGTACATCCGCAACGGCGGCCGCGACGAGGGCGTGCGCTCGGAGATGCTGGAGCACGGCGCCGAGATCACCTGGCTGCCCGCGCACATGAAGATCCGCTACGACAACTGGGTCTCCGGGCTCGCCGGTGACTGGCTGATCTCACGGCAGCGGTTCTTCGGCATCCCGTTCCCGGTCTGGTATCCCCTCGACGGCGAGGGCGAGCCCGACTACGCACACCCCCTGCTCCCGACCGAGGCGGAGCTGCCGGTCGACCCCTCGGTCGACGCGCCGCGCGGCCTCAGCGAGGACCAGCGCGGCAAGCCGAACGGGTTCCTCGGCGACCCGGACGTCATGGACACCTGGGCCACCTCCTCGCTCACCCCCCAGATCGCCGGCGGCTGGAGCGTCGACGACGACCTGTTCGAGCGGGTCTTCCCCATGGATCTGTGCACCCAGGCCCACGAGATCATCCGGACCTGGCTCTTCTCCCGCGTGGTCCGCGCCCACTACGAGAACCACGCCACCCCGTGGACGCACGCCATGCTGTCGGGCTGGATCCTTGACCCCGACCGCAAGAAGATGTCGAAGTCCAAGGGCAACGTCGTCGTCCCCACCGAGATCCTGGACAAGTACGGCGCCGACGCGGTCCGCTGGCGGGCCGCCACCGTGCGGCCCGGCATGGACTCGCCGTTCGACGAGACCCAGATGAAGGTCGGCCGCCGGCTCGCCATGAAGGTGCTCAACGCCTCCAAGTTCGTGCTGGGCGGCGTCGGGGCCGTCGAGCTCAACGCCTTCGAGGTCTCCGAGCCCGTCGACTGTGCCCTGCTCGGCCGGCTGGCCACCGTCGTCACCGCCGCCACCGAGGCGTTCGAGGCCTACGACTACGCGGGCGCCCTCGAGACGACAGAGCGGTTCTTCTGGGAGTTCTGCGACGACTACCTCGAGCTGGTCAAGGAACGCGCGTACGCCACCCTGGACGAGGAGGGGTCGGTCGGACCCGCCACGGCGTCCGCGCGCGCCACCCTGGCACTCGCCCTCCAGGTCCAGCTCCGGCTGCTCGCGCCGTTCCTGCCCTACGTCACCGAGGAGGTCTGGTCGTGGTGGCAGGAGGGCTCGATCCACCGGGCTCCCTGGCCGACCGAGGCCGACCTCGGCGCCGCGGCCGCCGCCGACCCGGCGACCCTCGACGCCGTGGCCGCCGCGCTGATCGGGATCCGCGGCGCCAAGTCGCAGGCCAAGGTCTCGATGCGCCACGAGCTGACCAAGGTCCGGATCAGCGGTCCCGAGCCCCTGGTCCGCGCCGCCGAGCTGGCCGCCGACGACCTGCGCAAGACGGGCCGGATCACCGGCAAGCTGAAGTTCACCGTCGACGAGTCGGCGACGGAGCTGTCCGTGGCCGCCGAGCTCGCACCCATCGAGACTGCAGAGCGAGATTGAGGGCTGATCCCGCGGGATCTGCGTGGTTCCACCTATGTGCGCGGCCGGTCAGGCGCACAGGCTGGAGGTCGTCCAGACGACAACCATCCAGAGGAGTACGAAATGACCCTGTTCATGGACATCCACGAGAAGGTCGAGGGGCTCACCGCCGAGGCCGTCGCCGGCGCCCACAAGGCAGACCTCGAGACCCAGGGCGCCTACGGCGTCGACTACCAGCAGTACTGGTTCGACGAGGGGACCGGCAAGGTGTTCTGCCTCGTCGAGGCCCCCGACGCCGAGACCGCGAGCCGGGTTCACCGGGAGGCGCACGGCCTGGTGGCCGACCAGCTGATCCCGGTGCGGGAAGGCCACTGACCCGCGGCCACGGGCGGCACTGCCGCCGGCCCCCTTCGCGGCTCATACTGACTGACATGACGTCCGCGATCGAGGTCGGCGGCAGCCGTTCGGCCAGCCGTCTCCTCGTCGGACGTGACGACGAGCTGGCCCGGCTCGACGCGCTCGTCGACGAGATCGTGGCCGGCCACCGGCTGGGAACCGTCCTCGTCGAGGGGCCGGCGGGCATCGGCAAGACCCGCGTCGTCGACGAGCTCGGCGCGCGACTGCAGCTCAGGGGGATCGACGTCGTCGTCGGCCACTGCGTGGCGCAGGGTGAGCAGATGCTGCCCTACGCGCCCGTCGTGGAGCTGCTGTCGGAGCTGGTTCGCCGCGAGGGCGCCGCTGCGATCCTGAAGGCGGCAGGCCCCGCTGGCCCCGAGCTCGCCCGGCTCTTCCCGGCGCTCGGGGTCGGCGACGTGCCTCCACTCGACAGCGCCCGCCCCTCGCGGCTGTTCCAGGCCGTCTCCACGCTCCTCCAGAACCTCAGCTTCCGGCGACCGCTGGTGGTCGTGATCGAGGACGTGCACTGGGCCGACACGTCGACCCGCGAGCTGCTGGCGCTGTTGACCCGCCAGCAGCAGGGCGACGTCGTCCTGCTGCTCACGCTGCGCACCGACGAGTCGCCGGCGCCGGTGGGCCTGACCCGCTACCTCGCCGAGCTGGTCCGACGCGGCGACCACCGGGTCGCACTTCAGCCCCTGAGCCGCGAGCAGCAGGCACACCAGATCAGCGACATCCTCGGCGTGCCACCACACCGGCAGCTCCTCGACGAGGTGTACGCGCGCGCCGAGGGCAACCCGTTCTTCGCCGAGGAGGTGCTGGCCCTGGTCCAGCAGGGCGACGAAGGCCTGCCGGCCACCGTGCGCGACCTGCTGGTTGCCCGGTTGGAAGCGCTCTCTCCGGCGACCCAGCAGGTGCTGCGCACCGCCAGCGTGATCGGGCGCACCGTTCCGCACCGGCTGCTCGAGGCGGTCGTGGACGTGTCCGGCGAGCGGCTCGAGGAGGTCCTGCGTCACGCGGTCAAGGTGCACGTCCTGCTCGCCGAGGGTGACGGGCTCACGTTCCGCCACGCCTTGCTCCAGGAGGCGGTTGCCGCCAGCCTGCTCCCCAGCGAGGCGGCACGGACGCACCGCCGGATCGCCGAGGCGCTCACCCAGGATCCCGGACTCGCAGGCCAGGGAGCCCTCGTCGCCGGCCGGCTGGCCCGGCACTGGGCCGAGGCCGGGGATCGGGCCCAGGCGCTCACGGCGTCCGTGGCCGCCGCCCTCGAGGCCTGCGATGCGCTCGCCTTCGCCGAGTCGCTGTCCCACTACGAGCGGGCGCTCGAGCTGGTCGAGGTCGTTCCGGATGCCGAGGCGCTCCTCGACCTGCCGCGGGCCCGGTTGCTGTACCGGGCGGCCGAGGTTGCGCACCTGGCCGCCCACCCCGACCGCGCCACCGAGCTGGTCCGCGAGGCGATCGCGAGGGTGGACCCCGACGACCCGCAGCTGCATGGCTGGCTGCACGAGCGCCTGGGCCGCTACCTGTGGATGTCGGCGGACACCCAGCACGCTCTGGCGTCGTACCAGCGGGCCGTGGAGCTCGTGCCCGCGGAGCCACCGACCCGCGGGCGGGCCGCGGTGTTGAGCGGGCTGTCGCAGATGCTCATGCTGACGGACCGATACGAGGAGTCCGAGGTGCTGGCCCGCGAGGCGATCGCGGTGGCCGCGATGGTCCCGGACGGGCGGTCCGTCGAGGGCCATGCGCGGTGCAACCTCGGCGTGGACCTGACCTACCTCGGCCGGCTCGACGAGGGGATCGCCGAGCTTCGGGAAGCCCGCCGGATCGGGGAGGAGCAGTTCGACGACGTCGACGACATCGCCCGGGCCATGGTCAACCTGCTGGCGACCCTCTACGACCACGGTCGCCTGGAGCAGGCCGCCGAGCTGGGGCTGGAGAGCGTGCGCGTGACGGAGACGCTCGGCCTGCAGCGCCGCAAGGGAGTCTGGAGCCGCTGCGACGCGGCTCAGGTGCTGATCGTGCTCGGGCGGTGGGACGAGGCCGGTCGGCTCCTCGACGATGCCCGCGAGCTACTACCCCAGGGCATCGACTCCTTCCGCACCGACCAGGTGGAGGGGCAGCTGTGGCTGCGCCGCGGGGACCTCGACCGGGCCCGCACCCTGATGGAGCGCGCCGAGGCGGCCGGCTCCCGGATCATCGACCCGCACCTGCTCTGCCCGCTCTTCGCCAGCCTGGTCGAGATCGCGGTCGAGCAGGGCGACGACGACGCCGCCGCGCAGTGGTCGGAGGACGGCCTGCGCCGGCTCGGCGAGGTGCAGCACCTCGCCCACCTCGGGCCGTTGCTGGCCGCGGCGGCGACAGCCCACGCGCGCGCCGTGCCGCCGCGACTGAATGACGCACGTGCGGTGCTGGACCGCGCGCACGAGCTCGTGGCGGCGGCACCGGAGCGCGGCATTCCAGCCGAGGTCGAGGTCCTCGCCGCCGACGCCGAGCTGTCGGGCGACTCGGCCGCCTGGCGGGACGTGGCCCGTGCCTGGGAGCGGCTGGGCGACCCCTACCGGACGGCGTACGCCCGACTGCGGGTCGCCGAGATCCTGCTGTCGACGGGCGCGGACCGCGACGAGGCGGCCGAGCACCTGAGCGTCGCCACCGCCACCGCGCGGCGGATCGGCGCCGGCGGGCTGGTCTCGCGGGCCGAGGACGTCGGACGGCGGGCCCGCCTGAGGGTCGAGGCCGCTCCGGAGAACCCCTACCGGCTCACGTCGCGGGAGGCCGAGGTGCTGGGACTCGTCGCCGACGGCCTCAGCGACCGCGAGATCGGCGCCAGGCTGTTCATCAGCCACCGCACGGTCGAGCGGCACGTCTCGAACCTGCTGTCCAAGCTCGGCGCGGCGCGCCGCTCAGAGCTGGTCGCGACAGCGCACCGAGAGGGGCTCCTCGGATCCGATTCGTCTGCGGTCTGACCTGGGTTCCGCCGCTCGACGTCACAGACGAATCGGGCCTGTGGATGACGAGCGACCCGTCGGCCGAGATCGAGGCAGCATCAGCCCGTGACCGCCCAGCCCGCCGACGATTCGTCTGTCGACTCGAGCGCGGAAGTACCCGTCGGACCGCAGACGAATCGCGGTCTGCGGCTGGCGGGCATCGCAGAGCTCGCCCAGGTGCAGGAGCGGGTCGCGTCCCGATGGCAGCTGCGGGAACTCGGGTGGACGGACAGCCAGATCGACCACGAGATCAAGTACGGGCGCTGGCATGCTCCGGCCCGGGGAGTGGTGGCGCTGCAAAACGCACCGCTGACCTACGACCAGAGATTGTGGCTGGGAGTCCTGCACGCTGGAGACGGTGCCGTCCTCACTCATCTGACCTCGTGCCGACGGGCCGGCCTGGAGTGGAAGGGGGACGAGGACACGATCCACGTGCTCACGACCAAGGGCGATCTTGTCGATCCGATCGAGGGCTTCTTCTTCCACCAGACCAGACGGCCTTACGGCCGGTGGGTGCGCCCGGTGCCTTCAGGACCTCCACGGCTGCCGATTGAGTACGGCGCCCTGCTGACCGCCGAGCGCGATCGCTTCGTACGCCGGGCGGTGGGTCTCCTCGCCGCATGTGTCCAGCAGCGGCTCACCACGGCCGACCGGCTCATCGTCACCTCGCGGCAGATCCGAAAGCTCCGGCACGGCGCGATCTTCCTCCCGCTGCTCGATGACATCGCAGGTGGCGCTCAGTCGTTCGCTGAGATCGACGTCGGACAGCTGTGTGGGCGCGCCGGCCTTGCCCAGCCAACTCGCCAGGCGGTGCGCATGGACAGCGACGGACGACGGCGATACCTGGACTGCGAGTGGCAACTGCCCGACGGTCGACTGGTCGCCCTGGAAGTGGACGGCTCGTTCCACCTCCAGGTCGGCAACTGGTGGAGCGACATGAAGCGGGAGCGCGCAGTTGTACTGAGTCGGACCACGGTGCTGCGTTGCGCCACGATCGAGCTCCGGCTCGAAGCCTGGGAGGTCATGGCAGATCTCAGGCGAGCCGGCGTTCCGTCGGTGCCGATCGTCAGCTGACCGATTCGTCTGGGTGACTCAGCGACAATTCACACGCCGCACCGCAGACGAATCGCGTCGGCTCGACTTCGTCTACGCCGACTTCTTCTTCTTGGCCTCGGACTCGCGTGGGATCAGCGTGGGGGCGATGCCCTCGAGGACGGTCTCAAGGGTGACGATCACCTTGGCGACGTCGCCGCGGGACGGGACGTCGTACATCACCTGGAGGAGGACCTCCTCGATGATGGCGCGCAGGCCGCGGGCGCCGGTGCCGCGCTCCATGGCGTTGTCGGCGATGGCCTTGATGGCGTCGTCGGTGAACTCCAGCTCGACGCCGTCGAGCTCGAAGAGCTTCTGGTACTGCTTCACCAGTGCGTTGCGCGGCACGGTGAGGATCTGGACGAGGGCCTCCTGGTCGAGCTTGGAGACGCTCGCGATCAGCGGGAGGCGGCCGATGAACTCGGGGATCAGGCCGAACTTGGTGAGGTCCTCCGGGCGCACCTGCAGGAGCAGGTCGTCGGCGTCCCGCTCCTCCTTGCCGCGGACCTCCGCGGTGAAGCCGAGCGTCTTCTTGCCGACCCGCTGCTCGATGATGTGCTCGAGCCCGGAGAAGGCACCACCCACCACGAAGAGGATGTTGGTGGTGTCGATCTGGATGAACTCCTGGTGGGGGTGCTTGCGACCCCCCTGCGGCGGCACCGAGGCGGTGGTGCCCTCGATGATCTTCAGCAGCGCCTGCTGGACGCCCTCGCCGGAGACGTCGCGGGTGATCGACGGGTTCTCCGCCTTGCGGG
This sequence comes from uncultured Actinomycetota bacterium, assembly GCA_963825455.1. Taxonomy (GTDB): domain Bacteria; phylum Actinomycetota; class Actinomycetes; order Propionibacteriales; family Nocardioidaceae; genus Nocardioides. Next base: position 38,176 of record CAWGTG010000014.1, on the reverse strand, counting down.
CCACCTTGTCGATCTCGTCGATGTAGATGATCCCGGTCTCGGCCTTCTTGACGTCGTAGTCGGCGGCCTGGATCAGCTTGAGGAGGATGTTCTCGACGTCCTCACCGACGTATCCGGCCTCGGTGAGCGCGGTGGCGTCGGCGATCGCGAAGGGGACGTTGAGCATCCGGGCCAGCGTCTGGGCGAGGTAGGTCTTGCCGCAGCCGGTGGGGCCGATGACGAGGATGTTTGACTTCGCAACCTCGACGACCTCCTCCTTGCTGTGCCGCCCGGTCATGGGCTGGAGGCCGGCCTGGACCCGCTTGTAGTGGTTGTAGACCGCGACGGCGAGCGACTTCTTGGCGTTCTCCTGGCCGATGACGTAGGAGTTGAGGAACTCGAAGATCTCCTTGGGCTTGGGCAGCTCGTCGAGGCTGACCTCGGTGCCCTCGCTCAGCTCTTCCTCGATGATCTCGTTGCAGAGATCGATGCACTCGTCGCAGATGTAGACGCCGGGGCCGGCAATGAGCTTCTTGACCTGCTTCTGGCTCTTGCCGCAGAAGGAACACTTCAGCAGGTCGCCACCGTCACCGATGCGTGCCACGACGTTCCTCCTCCTCCTCGTGGTGCGGTCCGAACGGTACCCCGTCCCCCCGCCGTTCGGTGGCGAGACACGGGAGTGTCTGTCACCCGGCGGTGAGTGCCGGGGTCCCCTTGAGCGACTGGAGGACGGCGTCGATCAGGCCGTACTCGACCGCGCCCTCGGCCGTGAGGATCTTGTCGCGCTCGATGTCGCGGCTGACCTCCTCGACCGACCTGCCGGAGTGATCGCTGATCATCTTCTCGAGCAGCTCGCGCATCCGCAGGATCTCGTTGGCCTGGATCTCGATGTCGGAGGTCTGGCCGAAGGTGCCCTCGGTGTAGGGCTGGTGGATGAGGATCCGGCTGTTGGGCAGCGCGAGCCGCTTGCCGGCGGTGCCGGCCGCCAGCAGGATCGCCGCGGCCGAGGCGGCCTGGCCGATGCACACGGTCTGCACGTCGGGCTTGATGAACTTCATCGTGTCGTAGATCGCGGTCAGCGCCGTGAACGAGCCACCCGGGCTGTTGATGTAGATGCTGATGTCCTGGTCGGGGTTCATCGACTGCAGGCACAGCAGCTGCGCGATGACTGCGTTGGCAACGTCGTCGGAGATGGGGGTGCCGAGGTAGATGATGCGGTCCTCGAACAGCTTGGCGTAGGGGTCGATGCGGCGGAAGCCGTAGGACGTCCGCTCCTCCCACTGGGGGATGTAGTAGTTCATCGACGGACTCAGGTCGTTCAGGTGCTCACTCATGAGAGGGTCAGTCCTTCTTCCGCGCGGGGCGGCCGTCGTCCGAGGCCTCACGAGCGCTGGTGATGACCTGGTCGACCAGGCCGTAGTCCTTGGCCTGCTCGGCCGTGAACCACCGGTCGCGGTCGGCGTCGGTCTCGATCTGCTCGACCGTCTGGCCGGTGTGCTGGGCGATCAGCTCGAGCAGCACCTTCTTGATGTGAAGGGACTGCTGGGCCTGGATCTTGATGTCGGACGCGGAGCCGCCCATGCCCGAGGAGGGCTGGTGCATCATGATCCGCGAGTGCGGCAGCGCGTAGCGCTTGCCCTTGGCGCCGGCGCAGAGCAGGAACTGCCCCATCGAGGCCGCCAGGCCCATGCTCACGGTGGCGACGTCGTTGGGGATGTAGTTCATCGTGTCGTAGATCGCCATGCCGGCGTCGACCGAGCCACCGGGGCTGTTGATGTGCAGGAAGATGTCGGACTCGGGGTCCTCGGCCGATAGCAGCAGCAGCTGGGCGCAGATCGCGTTGGCGTTCTGGTCCTTGACCTCGGAGCCGAGGAACACGATGCGCTCGCGAAGCAGCCGCTGGTAGATGTGGTCGTCGAGAACGGCGATCCCGGCGCCGCCGCCGGCGGTCGGGCCGGGCACCCCGGAAGTCTGAGCAGTCACGTCGTCGACCATAGCCGGGGCGACGGGCAGTTCCACGGCATGTCGCGCGATGTTCGCTCAGGGCAGATGAAGCCTCGGGTACGGCGGCGGCTCAGCGACCGCCGCGGCTCTCCACAACCTGCTTGAGGCGGGCGACCGACTTTGCCATGCCCTCCTCGAGCTCATCAGCGTGCCCGGTGGTGCCACCGAGGAACATCGTCGCGAACGCGTTGCTGAGCGTCGTCAGCTTGCGCGGAACCGGCCGGCGGTGCACCACCTTGGTGCCGGTCCCCTCGGCAGTGAGCTCCCAGATCCAGCGGGCCCCGCTGGACTTCGTGTCCCACGCGACCATCCGGCCCGGGTCCACGTCCGACACCACGCTGCGGGTCGGCCAGAGCACCGCCTTGCGCTTGTTGAGGCCGACGTACCACTGGCCGGGCCGGAGCCCGCCCTTCTTCAGCGGGATCATCCGGACCAGCTCGGGCGAGAGCTCGGGCATCCGGCGTACGTCGCCGAGCACCTCCCACACCACCTCGGGCGGCGCGTCGATCGTGGTCTCGGCCCGGAGCTCGCGCTCGGCAGCAGCGTTGGGAGCGGCTTTCACGAGCGAGAGTCTGGCAGCCGCGGCACCCGCTCTGCCACGCTGTGCCCGTGCTCACCTCACGTCCTCGACACCTGGTGACGGCCGCTGTGCTCGCTGTGGCCCTGACCCTCGTCGCCGCGCCGGCCGCACAGGCCGCGGTCCCCAACACCACTATCACTGCGGGGGCGAACGGCGCCTCGGTCCTGCCGGGGCCCGTGTCGTTCGCGTTCACCGCCGACCTGGGCGGATCCACGTTCGAGTGCTCGATCGACGACGCGCCGTACGCCGCGTGCACCAGCCCGCAGACGTTCAACCTGGCCTTCGGCACCCACTTCTTCCGGGTCCGGGCGGTCAACGGCGCGGACGTCGACCCCACGCCGGCGGTGGACTACTGGGTCGTGCGCAACGTGCCCTGTGAGCAGGCCGGCGCGGCGTACCAGCACGCACAAGGCAAGTTCTTCACGTGGCAGCAGAAGCTGGTGAAGGCCAAGCGGGCCCTGCACCGGGCCCACAACCACGGCACCGCGGCACAGTTCCAGCAGGCCAAGAACAAGGTCCGCAGGGCCAAGGCGAAGATCGCGAAGTACAAGGACGCGATGAACGCCGCGATCGCCCAGGAGCAGGCCGTCTGCTGACCGGGCTCAGGCCAGCCAGCGCTTCAGTGCGGCGTGCACCTCGGGGTGGTTGAGCAGCCCGAAGTGGTCGGTGTTGCCCACGTGCAGCACGTCGGCGTCGGGGAAGAGGGTGCGCCGGCGGTCGCGGCCGTAGGCCGAGCGCGGCCGGACCAGCAGGTCACCGACCACGTGGCCGACCGGGTGCCGCTGGCTGCTCGTCAGGGTTGCGGCGACCAGGTGGTAGCGCGCGTGCGGCAACGGCGGCACGTCCTCGGCCAGCCCGGCGACGAGGTCGTGCACCCCGCGCGAGCGCCAGTCGAGGATCCGGCCGAAGGCCGCGGTCTCGGGAAGCCGTCCGAGCCCACGGCTGCCGTGGCCGATGCCCCACGCGATCGGCGCGCCGAGGTGCGGCGTACCGAGAGTGACCACGTCGGTGACGCTCCGAGTCCACGGCTCCTCAACCTGGCTGGCCACCGCCCCTGCGGCTCGCATCACCAGCCCGCCCAGGGAGTGGCCGACCAGGGCGATGCGCGTGACCGGGACCGGCCACGCCTCGATGACCCTCTGCAGGAGCGCGGTCAGCGCCGCGCCGTTCTCGCGCAGCGGCAGCCCGGTGTTGGCCCGCAGCATCAGCGGCGTCCAGCCGCGCTCGGCGAGCATCGCGGCGTACGTCGTGCCGGTGCGGTCGCGGTGATGCTGCCAGTAGGACTCGTTCTCGCACAGCCCGTGCAGGAAGACGACGAGCCGGCCGGTGGCGTCCGGGAACGCCGCCGCGAGCGAGTCCGGCTCCGGGTCGACGTCCGCGCCGTGCAGGCGCACGGCCATCGGGATCGCCAGCTGCGGTCGCTCGCGCAGCAGCCGGTCGCCGATCAGGCCGTTCACTGCTGAGCTCACGAAGCGGCCGCGTGGCCCGTCCTCGAGTCGCGGACCCACGCCCGTCGCCGCCGCTCGATCGAGCCCGCGACCGGCCAGCCGCAGCCCGCCGCCCAGCCCGCCGTACACCGCTGTGGCAATGCCGCGATGCACGCGGCCCGCGGTGGTCCGGTCGAGAACGGCGAAGTGCGTGTCGCGCGCGGTGCCGACAAGCAGCTGGTCGCCGACCTCGGCGAGCAGCGAGAGCGCGTCGAGGACGGTGGGACCGGGAGTCGCGACCTGGGGCATGTCGCGGAGCCTAAGCCTCCGGTGAACGGTCGTGCACTCACCCCCGCGGCGGGTCGGCAACACGACACGAAGAGCACGCCGCGAAGACCCCTGCGCCGTGGAACACTGCCGCCATGCTGCGGGTGACCTTGCGCGGGTCGGGTCTGCCGACGGTGACAGTTGGGTCAGGCGAGACGCTGCTGTTCGGGCGCTCGCCGCACTACGCGGTGCCCGAGAACGACCCCGATGCCGCGGTCAGCGTCTCGGCCCTGGTGCTGCCGCGGTGCGCACCGCACGTCTCCCGGCTGCTCGGCGAGCTGGTGGTCGGTGACGAGATCGCGCGGCTGCGCTGGCACGGTGCCGGCGAGACGCAGGTCTCGAGCCTGTTCGACGCCCCCGGGGGCGCTCGCCGGGTGACCCTGAGCGAGGGCATGTCGTTGCTGCTCGACGAGGGCGAGAACCAGCTGGTCGTGATGCGCGGCCGCAAGGGCGCGGGCGGCACCTTCGACGACCTCTCGATCGTGGTCGACATCGCGACCTCCGAGCCCGAGCCACCGACCCGGCCCCGCCCCGAGTGGGAGGGAGACGACGTCGACGCCATGGCGACCGCGCCGGCCCCGACGCTGTTGCCGCAGTCACGGGAGTGGTACGTCGCCATGGCCCTCGCCGAGCCCTGGCTGGCCGGCACCGACGACTACCCGAGACCACCGTCGAACCGCGAGATCTACGAGCGGGTGCTGCACTGGAACGGGTACGCCTGGAACCTGCAGCGGAGCCAGCGGGTCGACGACGCGATCCGCTCCATCTCGGCCCTCGCGTTCGGCCCGAAGGACGATCCCTTCCGGGCCGGCGCCGGTCGCGCGCAGAACGTCAGGTTCGCCGTGGGACGGCGTACGGCCGAGGTCCGACTGGTGACACCGGAGGACCTGGACGCCGTCGAAAGGGCCGCTTCGAAGCGGAACCTTCCACCCGCCGGAACCTAGCCCCCGGGGTTGACCCCTGCCTACGTTGCCGCGGACGTGACCCGGAACCGCCGGGGGCACAGCTTGGAGGCGACGACATGACTCAGGGCAACTCGATGCAGGGCATGGACACCGAGCTCGGCCGTCAGATCGGCCAACAGATGGGCCAGCAGGCCGGTCAGGTCGCGGGCATGGTCGGCCGCATCAGCAGCGTGGTGGGCGCCCTGAACTGGCAGGGCACGGACCGCCAGACCTTCCTCTCGGACTGGGACGGCAGCTTCGCGCCGCAGGCCAACAACGCCGCACAGAGCCTCGAGGAGCAGGGCTCGGTGCTCTGCCAGCACGCCGACCGCCAGGACGCCGCAAGCGCCTGACCGACCGGTCGAGGACAGATTTCTCTGGCCCACAAGCCGGAACCTTCCACGCCACCGGCCATCGACGCCGGGCCGCGACCGTGCCTAGCGTCCCCGCCCACCAGTGCACAGCACTGCCCAAGATCCACACCAGCATCCAAACCAGCATCCAGACCAGGAGGTGAATCGGATGTCGTTCCTCGGGGCCGACACCGACGAGCTGCGCGGCGCCGCCGACGAGTGCATGCAGGGCAAGGAGGTCACCGACCAGGTGATCCAGTACCTGCAGGCACTCATCGCGCTGTTGAAAGCGGCTTCGTTCTTCAGCGGTGGCGCGAGCGCCGCCTACGCCGCCTACCTCGAGACGGTCGTCGTCCCGTGGCTGCAGAAGATCTCGATGGCGCTCGAGCTCTTCGCCAAGGTGCTCGGCGCCAACGCCGAGGCCCAGGACCAGGCCAGCCAGGGCGAAACCGTGGACGCCGGCTCGCTCCCGAGCTACACCTCGCAGGTCAGCGGCAACTCGGCGGTGCAGCCGTTCAGCGGCTCGGTGCTGGGCAGTGGCGCGACCGCCGGGGCCGCCTTCGGCGCCATCACCGGCGCCGCGGCAGCCGACCCCTCGGCGACCCCGACCTCCGTCACCGTCACCTCACCCGATGGCACCGTCACGACCATCGGCCCGGGCGCGAGCACCGACAGCGGCATGGGAGTCGCCGGCACTCCCATGACCACGACCCCCGTGACCACCACCCCGATCTCGACCACGACCACCGACGGGATCATCCCCCGCGACAACCTCACCGGCCTCGGCAACGCCGAGCTGCGCAACGGCGCAGGCAGCCCGTGGCACACCGCCGGCATGGACGCCGGCAGCGGCGGCGGTGGTGGCGGTGGCTCGATGGCCCCGACCGGCGGCGGCCTCGGCACGGGCTCGGTCGACGGCGGAGCCGGTGCCGGCACGGACGCCGGGTCGGTCTCCGACTCCGGCTCCGGGCCGACCGCGGTGCACAGCAGCGCGGGCACCGGCAGCGGCACCCCCGGCGCCGAGGCGCTGACGGGCGCCAGCGGCTTCACAGGCGACGCGGTCGGCGGGTCCGACAGCGGCAACGGGACGTCGTACGGCGCCGCGGCCGGGATCGCCGGCGGTGCCGGTGCCCTCGGCCTCGGCGGGGCGGCGCTGGCCGCCCGTCAGGGCGGCACCGTGACCGGTGGCGGCGACCCCGAGATCGACCGGCTGGCCGCGGCGAACGGCCGAGGCAGCCGCGGCGCCGACGTGACGAGCCTGCAGCAGCGGCTGACCGACGCGGGCTACGACACCCAGGGCGTCGACGGCAGGTGGGGTGCCAACACGCAGGCCGCCTACGACCAGTACCGCGCCGACCACCCGCTCCCGCTGCAGACCGGAACGGGATACAGCGCCCCGAGCGGCTTCGACTACAACCAGATCCGCGGCGTCCGGAACAACCCGAACGTCACCCCCGAGTTCCTGCGTCAGGTGGAGGGCGTGGCCCAGCGGGTCGGCGCCAAGCCCGAGGAGCTCATGGGCGTGATGAGCCTGGAGACGATGGGCACCTTCCGTCCCAGCGTCGCGAACCCGGACACCCACGCCACCGGGCTGATCCAGTTCATGCCCAGGACCGCGCAGGGCCTCGGCACGAGCATCGGCGAGCTGTCCCGGATGACGCCCTCCGAGCAGCTGCCGTGGGTCGAGAAGTACCTGTCCCAGCCGGCGTACCGCGGCAGGGTCGGCACCCTCGAGGGCCTCTACTCGGCCGTCCTGCCCGGTCACATCATGGGCCCGGACGAGGTCATGTTCCGTCCCGGCACGGCGGCGTACAACGCCAACAAGTGGCTCGACACCGACCACCAGAACGGCATCTCGGTGCAGGAGGCCGTGCAGCAGGTCCGCATACGCATGGGCCAGGGCGCGCGCTGAGCGCTCGGCACATTCGGCTCAGCTCCTGACCGCACCCGCATCACCACCAGACCCGACACAGGGAACACAACCGAAGGAGAACCGTCATGACCATGAAGGGCATGGACATCGAGGCCGGTCGTCAGTCGGCCACGCAGATCCAGCAGGGGTCCTCAGAGCTCGAGCAGCTCACCAACACCCTGACCCAGTCGCTCGAGGGGTTCCAGTGGATCGGCCCGGACGCGGACCGCACCCGCCAGACCTGGCAGTCCGAGCACCGCACAGCACTGACCCAGATCTCGCAGGCCCTGCAGGAGTTCTCGACCCTCATCAACAACCAGGCCCAGGAGCAGGAGCAGGTCTCCAGCTGAGGCTCTCCCCAGAGGTGCCGGGACGTACGAGGAAGACGACGACGACCGACGAGGAGGCCGCCAGTGCAGAGCTGGATCCTCTCGGTGCGACCAGCCACCGAGACCGGCCTCCCGTCGGTCGACGTCGCCGTTCGGGCCCGACCCGATGCGACCGTGGTCGACCTGGCCCGTTCGCTCGGCCGGCACCTGGCCCCCGACCAGCGCACGCTGCTGCTGGTCCCCCACGACGGCGGGCAGCTGTGGCCCGCCGAACGACGGCTCTCCGAGTGCGGGCTCCGTACCGGTGACCTCGTCGACGTCGGTCCCGCCCCGGGCTCGTGGCGAGACCGGCCGGCCGGCGCCTCCGGTGCCCGCGCGGTCCTCCGCGTCGTCGACGGACCCGACCGCGGCGCCCGGGTCCGGGTAGCGGCCGGCCAGGCCACCATCGGCCGGGCGGCCGGCTGCACCCTGAGGCTCACCGACCCGCAGGTCTCCCAGCGGCACGCCCGCATCGAGCTGGGCCCCCGGCCCGTCGTCCACGACGAGGGCTCGGCCAACGGCACCACCGTCGCCGGCGCACCGGCCGCGGCCAGCCAGGTGGACTGGGGCACGGCCGTCCGGCTCGGCGGGACCACCGTCGTGGTGGAGCCCGGCGATGTCCAGGACCCCGAGCTGCCGGTCTCGGTCTTCCGCCCACCGCGGTTCGGCGACCCGCTGCGAGACGAGGTGCTCGACCTGCCGGCACCGCCGTCGCGCAACCGGCCGACACCCTTGCCGTGGGCGATGCTGATGCTGCCGATGGTGATGGGCGCAGCGATCCTGATGCGCTCGCACGCCCTCTACGCGCTCGTCTACATGCTGGCCTGGCCGATCCTCGGCGGCCTCGGCTGGTGGCAGCAACGGCGTACGGCGGAGAAGCAGTTCCAGGAGGAGCTCGCCGAGTGGCGGATCGATGTCGAGGAGATGCTCGACCTGCTCGACGAGCACGCGCTGCGCCAGCGGGAGCGGATGCTCGACGACTTCCCCGACGAGGAGACCCTCCGGGCCCGCGCCGCGAGTCGCGACCCGTACCTCTGGGCCCGCGCCGAGGACCGCTCCGCCTTCCTCACCACCCGGGTCGGCATCGGGCCGGTGCCGGCGATGCTCCGCGGCACCGTCCGCGACGGCGGTGACCGGAAGGAACGCCGGAAGGCGGTCTCCGAGGTCCAGGAGCGCGATGTGCTCGAGGAGCTGCCCGTGCTCGCCGAGTTCACCCAGCACGCACTCGTCGCGATCACCGGCGTCGAGTCGTCGGTCGACTCGCTGGCCCGGGCGATGCTGCTGCGGATCGCCTTCGACCACTCCCCCGCCGAGGTCTCGATCGCGGCCTGCCTGGGCCGGTCGCGGCGCCACCACGAGGCGTGGCTGCGCTGGCTCCCGCACACCGCCGCCCGGCTCGGCGGCGACCCGCCCGTGGCCGTGGGGTCGCGCGCGTCCGCCGCGCTGCTCGAGCACCTCGTGTCGGAGGGCGAGGGCTTCGGGCAGACCATCTGCGTCGTCGACGAGGAGGCCGGTGTGCCCCGGCGCACGGTCGAGGCGGTCGCGCAGGCCGCGGCCGAGCGCGGCGTGCACCTGCTCTGGCTCGGCAGCAAGGCCGCCGAGGTCCCGGCCGCCACAGGCCTGCTCGTCGACCTCGACGCCGGCAGGGTCGGCATCCGCGATCGGATGGGCATCGCCCAGCTCGACGTGCAGGACGGCGTCAGCCTGGACCACGCGTGGCGGCATGCCCGCTCGGTCACGGCGTACGTCGACGAGGCTGCGGTGCTGCCGCCGAGCACCGCGATCCCCTCGATCGTCCGGCTGCCCGAAGTGAGCAGCGACCTGGAGGACCTCGACGAGCCCAGAACGGTGCTTGGCCGGTGGCACCAGGCGTCCGGACTGCGCGCCCAGATCGGTCGCGGCGTGGACGGCACCGTCACCGTGGACCTGCGCGAGGACGGACCGCACGGCCTCGTCGCCGGGACCACCGGCTCCGGCAAGAGCGAGCTGCTGCAGTCGCTGATCTGCTCGCTCGCGCTCAACAACCCGCCGGAGCGGATCACGTTCCTGCTCGTCGACTACAAGGGTGGCGCGGCGTTCCGCGAGTGTGCCGACCTCCCACACACGGTGGGCTACATCACCGACCTCACCCCGGCCCTGGTCGCCCGAGCGCTCACCTCGCTGGGCGCCGAGATCACCGCCCGCGAGGAGCTGCTGGGCCGCTACGAGGTCAAGGACCTGATCCAGCTCGAGCGCGAGCACCCGGAGGCGGCGCCGCCCAGCCTGCTGATCTGCGTCGACGAGTTCGCCGCGCTGACCAAGGAGGTGCCCGAGTTCGTCGACGGGATGGTCAACCTCGCCCAGCGAGGCCGGTCGCTCGGCATGCACCTGCTGCTCGCCACCCAACGGCCCGCGGGTGTCGTGACCGGCCCGATCCGGGCCAACACAGACCTTCGCATCGCGCTGCGCGTGTCCTCCCCCGACGACTCGCGAGACGTCATGGACTCCCCCGAGGCGGCCCGCATCAGCCGGCGTACGCCGGGTCGCGCGTGGGTACGCCGCACCGGCCATGGCACCGCCGAGCTCGTGCAGTCCGCCTGGACGGGCGCCCGTGCGCCACTGATCGGTGTCGAGGACGCAGTGATGGTGCAGCCGTTCGCCGCCACGACGTCCGGCCAGCAGGAGGCACAGTCCCGCGCAGACGTCCGGCTGGACCCCCGCACCGACCTGGAGCGCTGCGTCCGCAGCATCCAGGAGGCCTTCGTGCTCAGCGAGGCGGTCCCGCCGCACCGGCCCTGGCTGCCCTCGCTCCCGTCCGAGCTGCTTCTCAACGCCGACGAGGTCATCCGGGTCGGGACCGAGCGCGGCACCGGCCGGGTCCGGCTCGGCCTGCTCGACGACCCCGCCGCCCAGGCCCAACCCGACTGGGTGGTGGACCTGGCCACGATCGGGCACCTGCTGGTGCACGGCGCGTCGGGTTCGGGCAAGACCGAGCTGCTCCGTACCGCCGCCCTCTCCGCCTCGGTCGGAGACGCGTCCGGACCCGAGGGGGTACCGCCCTATGTGTATGCCGTGGACTATGCGGGCGGCGGCCTGACGGCGATCGCCGGCCTGCCCACCGTCGCCGCCGTGGTCGGCGAGACCCAGCCCGGCCGGGTCCTGCGGCTGCTGCGGCTGCTCAAGCGCACCGCCAGCGAGCGGGCCGCCGCGCTGGCCAGCCGCGGCTGCTCCGACGTCGACGACCTGGCTCGCCACGGCATCCGCCTCCCCCGCGTCTACGTCCTCGTCGACAACCTGCCGGCCCTGGTGGAGGAGCTCGAGGGCGGGCCGCTGACCCGCGAGCACCTCGACCACCTCCAGCACGTGCTGCAGAACGGCCGCCGGGTCGGCGTGCACGTCATCGCCACCGCGCCCGGCCGGGTCGGCGTGCCGACCACGCTGGCCTCGGCCTTCGGGGCCCGGGTGATCCTGCGGATGCCGACCGCGGACGACTACCTGATGCTCGGCGTGCCCAGCAGGCTCCTCGACATCGACACGGCTCCCGGCGCCGGGCTGGTCGGCCGCCGGCTGATCCAGGTGGCGACCACGGGCGGGGTCGGCACCCCCGTCCAGGCCGACCGGATCCGCGCCCTCGGCGACCGGGTCGCCGAGCAGGTGAAGGGCCGCGGCTCCGCGCCGGTGCCGCCGATGCCCGCCCGGGTGGAGCCGGAGGCGCTGCCCGCGCCCGACGGGACCAAGGTGCCCGTCGGTGTCGACGCCGATGCCGTCTCCCCGATCGTCCCGGATCTCCTCGCCGGCCCTCTCCTCATCGCCGGCCGCAGCCGCTCCGGCCGCACGTCGGCGCTGGACGGGATCGAGTTCCTCGCCGCGCGGAGCGAGAATCCGCCGTACGTCGTGCGGAGGCCCGACCCCCTCACCACGTCCGAACTCCTCGACACCTGGCTGGAGGGCAATTCGGAACATTCCGGATCGTGGGCACTGGTGCTGGTCGACAGTGCCGAAGGCTGGGACACTCGGGCCATGGCTGATCTCGGGGTCAGCGGCGCTGTTGCGTCCCTGGTCAAGGCCTGCACGGAGCGGGCCGACCATGTCGCGCTCGTGGTCACGGCCGACCTCGCGCAGGCCCGGCAGCGGGGCGGCCCCGAGGGACTCGTCGCCGCGGCACGGCGCGGCCGGCGCGGGTTCCTCCTGCAGCCCGAGTGGAACGACGGTGACCTCTTCGGCATCACCGTCCCCAACCGCACCATCGAGCCGCTGACCGGCGTGGGTCGCGGGCTCTGGTGCGAGCACGGCTCGCTGAGGGTCGCCCAGCTGGTCGCGGCCCCGAACCGCGAGCACGACACCGAGCCGGTTCCGTCGTGAGCACCCGGACGTCTTCCAACCCGCGTTCGCTCTTCGCCGGGGCACGGTCCCGGGTGGCTCGTGTGATCGGCTCGCGACCTCAGCGCTCCGCCCGGGGCACGGCCGAGCTCTCGGTCCTCGTGATCGCGGGGTCGTTGGTTGCCGGCGCGCTGTTCGGCACCGGGCTCAGCCGGACGTCGGTCGACGTCGGCGACGGCCTGACGTGGTTCGGCGACAGTCCCAGCGGCGAGGTGATCCAGGTCAACCCGGCCACCGGACGGCCCGAGACCCGCATCGACGTCGGGATGCCGGGCAACACGCTCGACCTCGCCCAGTACGCCGGCCGGCTGATCGTCACCAACCGCACCAGCGGCGAGCTCGTCTCCTTCGACCTTGCCAGCATCCTCACCTCCGGCCAGCGCCGGGTCACCCCCGGTGCGGCCACGGACGTGCTGCACCACGGCAACGACGTCTTCCTCGTCGACCGCGAGCGCGGCACGATCGCGGCCATCGACCCGGTCAGCACCGACACGATCGGCCAGATCTGGGCCTCGCCCGACGGGATCAGCGACGCGGTGGTCGACGGCACCGGCGAGGTCTGGTCGGTGAACCAGAAGGGCGTGCTCTCCGAGCTGCGCTGGTCGGCCAGCAGCGGAACCTTCGTGACCGAGGAGCAGCGGCACATCGACCACAGCGGCGCCCGCTCGGTGCTGGTGGGCCACGACCAGGGCGTCACCCTGTTCGGCCCCGACCAGGGCATCGTCGTGCAGGTCGGCACCGGCCAGTCCGACGAGGTCGTCGCCGGCGCGCCGCGGCTGTCCGGCGAGCTCGTGGTGCCCGAGTTCGCGCCCGCGTCTCTGGTGCCCGTCTCCGCACCGCAGACCGGGACGGTCGCGATCGTCTCCGGCGGCTCCGTGCACGAGGTCGACGTGAACTCGATCGGCTGCGAGCGTCCAGACCGTCCGGAGTCCTTCCAGGGAACGGTCTACGTGCCCTGTCCCGGCGACGCGAAGGTCGTCCGGCTGGACGCCGAGGGCTCCCGGGCCGCCGAGGACATCGAGCTGCCCGACGGCGGCGAGCCCTCGCTGGTGCTCGACGACGGCATGCTCCTCATCAACGTGCCCGGCGCCGAGCACGGCGTTGCGGTTGCCCAGGACGGCTCGGTCTCGACGATCGTCCGGCTCGACGACAGCCTGCCGGCGGTTTCGGGCGACCCCGCGGCCGCACCGAGCGTCGCGCCCGGGACCGTCGACGACGTCGCGAACGACGACGCCGTGCCGCCAGGCATGCCGCTCCCGCCGCCCGTCTGCGTGGGCAGGCACAGCCAGTGCAACCCCGACGAGCCGTCGGAGGAGCCGACGTTCTCGACCAGCTCACCCAACCCCTCCGACGGGCCGTTCGACGGGCCGGGCAGCCCCTCGTCCCCGTCCAGCAGCCCGACCGGATTCCCCAGCCACGGCCCGTCCGGCGGCCCCACAGACGGCACCGGTGTGTGGCCCACTCCGACCGCGACCACAGCCACCCCGACCGGTGGCACGCTGTCGGCGCCCACCGGCGTGTCCGCGTCGCAGCTGCAGTCCGGCGAGGTGCAGGTGACCTGGCTCTTCGACCGGCTCCAGCCGCTCGACGGGTTCACCGTGCAGGAGTCCGGAGCGGGGCAGTCGCTCGCGACCGTCAGCCCCGGCGTCCGGCAGGCGTCCGTCACGGTGCCACCAGGCTTCCATCGGTTCACGGTGACCGCGTTCCGCACCGGGTTCTCGCCGGCCACGTCGATCGCGACCCCGGGGATCACGACGGCTGACCGGCCCGGCACCCCACCCAAGCTCGACGGCAAGGTGACCGGCAGCGCGACCTCGAACGACACCACCATCAGCATCAGCTGGGGGGCCGCTTCCGCGAACGGCACGCCCGTCATCGACTACACGGTGAAGACCGACGACGCCTTCGGCGGCCACACCATGACCGTGAAGGGCACCCAGGCGTCGTACACGGTCACCTGCGCGCAGGCCTACTGCGACCCCGGTCCGGTCGGGGTGTCGGTGACGGCGCGCAACGCGAGGGGCACCGGCGCGGCCAGCACGGTGACGCTGGCCTACGACGGACCGACTCCGCCGGCGCTCCCCGCGGCGGGCAGCCAGCTGGCCTCGAGCGACAGCAACCAGTGGAACGGCACGGCCGTCGAGGGCATGGGTACGACGACGCTCAACCTGATCGGGGTCGCGGACTGGGCGTCCTTCAACGGCACCTGCAGCTGGACGCACACAGGCAACCAGGGTGGGCCTGACTCCGGGACCTATCCCTGCGGAGCCGCCAGCGTGCAGATCCCGATCAACACCGGATACATCTACGACCCGAGCCCCGGCACGGTCCCCCATTCGGTGGTCTTCCACGCCGCCAACGGCCAGTCGTCGGTCGACAGCGCCCAGTACGCCTGGACGACCACCCAGCAGACCCTGTGCGAGGGGTGCCTCCCACCGTGAGCCACCGCCGCCGCGCACGCCCCTGACCGCAGGAGGACCACCTTGACCGCAGTGACCGACACGCCGACCCCCACCGAGGAGGACGTCGCCGAGTTCAGGCAGCTCCACCAGCGACTCGGTGACGCCGTCGAGGCGGCGCTGCACGGGAAGCGCTCGACCGTCGACCTCGTCCTGGTGTCCGTCTTCGCCGAGGGTCACGTGCTGCTGGAGGACGTCCCAGGCACCGGGAAGACCACGCTGGCTCGAGCCGTCGCGCAGGCCCTGGGCGGTCAGATGCGGCGGGTGCAGTTCACCCCGGACCTGCTGCCCAGCGACGTCACCGGCACCACCGTCTTCGACCCCCGCGACGGCCAGATCCGGTTCCGGCCCGGACCCGTCTTCGGCCACGTGCTGCTCGCCGACGAGATCAACCGGGCCGCGGCCAAGACCCAGTCCTCGCTCCTGGAGGTCATGCAGGAGCGGACGGTGACGGTCGACGGCGAGACCCACCCCGTCCCCGACCCGTTCGTGGTGATCGCCACCCAGAACCCGGTCGATCTCGACGGCACCTACCGGCTCCCCGAGGCCCAGCTGGACCGATTCCTGGTCCGGGTCACTCTCGGGTTCCCCGACGCCGAGCACGAGATCGAGGTGCTGCGGCCGGGGAGCACCGCCGGTCGGGTGTCCGAGGTCACGCGCGTCACCACGCCGGACGAGGTGGCGATGACGATCCGCCGGCTGGAGACACTGCACGTGGCCGACCTGCTGCTGCGCTACGTCCGCGACGTCGGCGTCTGCATCCGTGAGGACCCGAGGGTCCGGCTGGGCGCCAGCACCCGCGGGCTGCGGGCACTGGTCCGCTGCCTGCAGGTGTACGCCGCGGCGCAGGGCCGCAACTACGTCGTGCCGAGTGACGTCCAGCGGCTCGCCGTACCCGTCCTTGCCCACCGCACGGTGCTCACCCGGGATGCCGCGCTCGCCGGGCACACCCCCTTCTCGGTGGTGCACGACGCACTGGAGTCGGTGCCGCCGCCGCAGCCGGAGGGGGCGGCCTAGCCTTGGCACTGACCACCCGCGGGTGGCTCGTGGGTGGGCTCGGCTTCGTCCTCCTGGCCCTCGGGATCGGCCTGCACTACCCGCTCGTAGGTGGCGTCGGCTTCGCCCTGCTGGTGGTGCTGGCCGCCGAGGTGGCCGCCGTGGTCGGGGCGCCGGACATCGTCGTCCGCCGCGTCGTGACGCCGGCCGTGGTCGTCCGGCACGAGGACTGTCAGGCCACCCTCTACGTCACCGGCCGGCGGCACCGGGGGCTGGCCCGGCTCGAGGTCAGCGACACCGTCGACGGCTCGCTGGTGCCGGTGCCCCTGCCCGAGGCGTCGCGGTCGGAGACGGTCAGCGTTCCCTACCCGATCCCCACGCCCAAGCGGGGTCTGGTCGAGGTGGGACCGGTGCGACTGCGCCGGGTCGGCCTCGCCGGGCTGGCCGACCACACCGTCTGGGTGGGCCGTAGTGACGTGGTCCGCGTGCTGCCGCGCCGGGTCCCGGTCTCCGGCATGCCCGCCGGCACTCGGCGCACCGCCACCGGCACCGACACCGCCTGGGAGCTCGGCGGCACCGATCTGATCGGGCTGCACGAGTACGCCATGGGCGACGACCTGCGCCGGCTGCACTGGGCCACCAGCGCGCGCACCGGCACCCTGATGGTGCGTGAGGACGTCGACCCGGCGGAGGCACACGTCCGCGTGGTGCTCGACGACCGCGCCTCGGGCTACCGGGCCTCGACCCCGGAGCACCACGGGTTCGAGGACGCCGTCGAGATCACGGCCGCGCTGTGCCGGGTGGCCGAGGACGAGGGCCACCCGGTCCGGTTCACGACGGCCAGCGGACGGCACGCGGTCGACATCCCGGGCTCGCCGACCGGCCAGCAGCACCGTGAGGTGCAGGAGCTCGAGTGGCTGCTTGCCGAGATCGAGCTCGTGGAGACCCGCTCGCTGGCGCTCGGCGGGGTCGACCGCGCCGACCTCGCGATCGCGGTCAGCGGACCGACGGCCGACGAGCGCGACATCCGCCGGCTGCTCGATCGCGGGTCGCCGAGCCGGACCGTGCACGTGGTCATCGACCCCGCCGCGACTGTGACGAGCGAGGACCACGCCGGGCTGCTCGTGCTGCGGGGCGAGGACTCCACGGCACTGGCCTCCACGTGGGACCGGGTGCTGCGGCCATGACGACCACGATGACCAGACCCGTCGCGGGGCCAGGGACCGGGCCCGGCGGCAAGCCCGCGGCAACGGAGGAGAAGTCGCCGAGCACCTGGCGGACCACGGTGGCCACGACGATCTGGGCCACCTGCCTCGTGGCGACCGGGAGCCTCGCCATCGCCGGGGTGTGGGACGCCTGGACCGCCACGTTCGCTCTGCTGGCCGCGGCGATGCTGCCGCTGCTGCTGCTGCGCCTGGTTCTCTGGCTCGGCGTGCCGCGTTGGGCGGCCGCGTGCGGTCCTGACCCTCTTGCTCGTCCTGACTGCCTACCTGATGACCGCGACCACCGACGGGACGCTGGTCGAGAGCCTCGCCGACGCGGTCCCACGACTGCTCACCGAGCCGCTCCCGTACGTCAGCCGGCCCGACCTGCTGGCCGCACCGGTCGTCCTCGTCGCCCTGGTATCGCTGCTGGCCGGCCTGCGGCTGGACGCGCGGGCCCGGGTCGGCCCGGTGGCCGGCGCGCTCGTGCTCTACCTGGCCGGCGCCCTGCTGAGCGCCGGCGAGACCGACCCCCACGGGGTGCTCGCGATGCTGCTGGTCGCGCTGGCCCTGGCCGGGTGGATCATGCTGGACCGCCGGCCGGACGACGCCCGGCGCCGGGTCGCGACCGGGCTGCCGGTGATCGCGGGCCTTGCCACACTCGTCGCCGCCGTCGCGCTGGTGCCGGTCGGCACCGCCTACCAGCCCCGCGACCACGTCGACCCTCCGGTGCTCGTCGTCGAGGCGCCGAGCCCGCTCCCGCGGCTGGGCGCCTGGGCCGCGAACCCGGACGCCGAGCTGATGCGGGTGCGCGGCGACGTGGTGCCGCTCCGACTGGTCACCCTGCGCACCTACGACGGCAGCCAGTGGACGGCCGCCACCCGCTACTCACCGCTCGGGTCGGCGGGCGAGCGTTCGCTGCCGGACGGCCGGCAGCGGCGCCGGTCGACCGTGAGCGTCGAGCTGTCCAACCTCGGCGGGCCCTGGCTGCCCACCCCCGGCGACCCGGTGACGGTCAGCGCCCGGGACGCTGTCGTCGACCTCGAGACCGGCACCCTCTACGACGCCGAGGCGGGCTCCGGGACCAGCTACCAGGTGACCGGGACCGCCGATGCGCCCGACCCGGAGCAGCTGCTCGCGGCGACCGTGCCGAGCGGGGCCGCCGCGTCGGCGTACGTGCAGCAGCCGGAGCTGCCGTTCGCGCTGGCGACGTACGGCGCCCGGATCACCCGCGACGTGAGCTCTCCGTACGAAAGCGCGCTGGCGATCGAGCGCGCCGTCGAGCACTCCCGCAAGCTGTCGGCGCGGGCGACGTCAGGGTCGGCGTTCTGGCGGATCGAGCAGTTCCTGTTCGGCGCTCCGGACACCCCCGGCGCGCGGGTCGGCACCTCGGAGCAGTTCGCCACCGCGTTCGCGCTGCTGGCCCGCAACGCCGGACTGCCCACCCGGATCGTGGTCGGCTTCCGCCCCGGCGAGCCGCAGGACGACGGGACGATGCTCGTGCGTGGCCGCGACGCGCTGGCCTGGCCGGAGGTGTACTTCGACCGGCTCGGCTGGGTCCCGTTCAGCCCCACACCGGACGACGACATCTTCTCCGACGACCGTCCGCTGGTGGCGCCGCCGCTGGCGCCCGACACCGGCACCGGCGACCCCGCGGTTCCGGACGGGCAGGAGTCCTCCGGGCCGTCCGAGGACGGCAGCGCAGCTCCCACCCCGGCGGCGGGCACCGGCGCCGACCGGCCGCTCAGGACCACGGTCGCGAGCGCGGCCGGCCTCCTGGCCCTCGCGATCGTCCTCCTGACGCTGCTGCTGCGCCAGGTCCGCACCTTCCGCCACCTGCGCCGCGGTGCGCCGGGAGCCTGGGCCGAGCTCCTCGACTCCCTCGCCCTGGCCGGCGTCCCGGCCGACCCCGTGCTGCCCGCGACCACGGTGGCGGACGAGGCCGACCAGCGGTTCGGCACCCGCGGCGCCCGGCAGGTCGCCGACCAGGCCGAACGGGATGTGTTCGGCCCGCCCGCCAGCGGGCCGGCCCGCGCCCGCCCTGCGGCACCGATCCGCGAGGCGCTGCGCGAGGTACGCCGCGCCGCGCGGGCCAGCGTGCCGCCGTGGCGACGCTGGTGGTGGTGGCTCGACCCGCGGGTGCTGCGGCGGGGTTGAGGGAGCTCAGCCCTTGAGGGTCACGCAGCGTGGCCGGGGCTGCGCCACGCCGTACTCGCCGGTGGGAAGCACGACTACGAGCGCGAAGCACGCCCGATCACCGACGGACAGTGGGAACGCGATCTCTCCCCGCGTCGTGCCGGGCGCGAACTGCTTGAGCAGAGTGCGCTCCGGGGAGACCTCGGACAGCACGAACCTGCCCTCGCCGTCGGACGGGTCGTTCCACTCCAGCTCCAGCGTGACGCCGTCGCTGTTGAGGTCGAGGAAGTCGAAGGCCAGGTCGGGGTTCTCGACGTTCGGCTGGGGTGGTCCGGTGTCGGAGGGCTCGGCGCTGAGCGTCGGGATCGGCTCGCCCTCGTCGGTCGCCCCCGTGGGGGTGGTCGCTGGGTTGCCCTCGGGATCGTCGTCGTCCCGCAGCACCGAGCCGATCAGCCCCAGGGTGGCGCCGATGAGGAGCGCCGCGGCACCCAGGATCAACAGCACCCGGCGCCGGCTGCCAGCGGGCCGGTCCGTCCCCGACCCCGGGTCGCCACCCTCGGGCTGACGATGCCGCGGCGGTGCCGCGACGCCGCCGCCGTTCAGCTCGAGACCCGCTGGGCGGCTGCCGGTGGGCTCCTCGTCCGCCCGCGCCGCGCCGTGCGCGAGGACGGACAGGGCCACCGGTTCGGGCTCGGTCAGAACGGGTGCGGACTGCTCGTGAGGAGCATTCCGGGCGGCCGGCTCAGCCGGCGCGGTCGGCGCGGTCGGCGCGGTCGGCGCGTCGGCTCCACGGTGGCCGTCGCGCGGCCCCCGGCGTCGGCCTGCGCCGGTCGGGCGTGCTCGGCGTGCTGGGCCGCCTGCTCCACCGCCGGCGTGCTCGCCGGGGTCAGCGGCACCACCGATGCGCCGGGCTCCCAGCCGTGCACCTGGACCGCGGCCAGTGCGTCGCGGAGCTCCGCGGCCGAGGCGAACCGCTCATCGATGTCCTTGGCCAGGCAGCGCTCGACGACTGCCATCACCGGGTCGGTGTCGCCCTGTCCGTCGTGGTGGTTCAGCTCGCGGGTCTTCTCGGTGCGGACCCGGCGCAGGTAGGCCAGCGCGGAGTCCTCGTCGGGGTCGTCGCTGGAGAACGGCGGCCGGCCGTCGAGCAGCGTGAACAGCGTCGAGCCCAGCGACCAGATGTCGTCGGAGGCCGAGGGCGGCAGCCCGTCGAGCAGCTGGGGCGAGGCGTGTCGGTAGGTGAAGGTCTCCACCGACGCGGTGTGCTCGGTGTCTATGAGCCGGGCGATCCCGAAGTCGGCCAGCACCCACGACGTCGGAAGCACCAGGACGTTCTGTGGCTTGACGTCACGGTGCAGTACGCCGTGCGCGTGCGCGAACTCGAGGGCGTCGGCCATCACCGCACCCACCGCGACGGCCTCGTCGACGGCCAGCGGGCCGCGGGTGCGGAGCTGGTCGTGGAGGCTGCCGCGCTCGACGTAGTCCATGACGATTGCCGGCCGCCCTCGGGCGGTCGTCCCGATGGCCAGGACCGTGACGATGTTCGGGTGCTGGCGGCCGAGCTCGACGGTGATCTCGATCTCGCGCACGAAGCGCTCGGCGCGCACCGGGTCGTCCACCGAGAGCACCTTGATCGCCACGTCGCGCTCGACGGCGAGGTCGCGGGCCTTGTAGACCACCGAGTCGCCGCCCCGGCCGATCTCGACCAGGTCGGCGTACCCGCGGATCTCCTCGGGCGGCGGCGACGCCGCACGCGGCGGACGCCACGCGTTGTCGTCGCTCACGTCACCCACGACCCCAGAATCCTCGAGTGCTGGCTTGTCCAGAGGCGCTGTGGTGCACGCCCCGTCATCCTTCCCTGACGTTTCCGTAGTCTTGCGCGTTCCGGACGAATGATCGACCGTCCGGCCACCCGTCAAACCTACGGAACGCGTGGTCTGGTCCAACTGCCGAGGACGACAGGGTTACTTGTCGGAGTCCTCCGCGCCCGCCTCGGAGTCGGTCTCGAGGTCGGCTTCGGCTTCGGCGTCGGTCTCGGCTTCGGCGTCGGCGTCGGCGTCGGCGTCGGCCGAGCCGGCCTCGTCCTCGGCCTGCGGCTCACCGATGGTGCCGTCGGGGAGCAGGTTCTTCAGCTCGACCGGGTTGCCGGACTCGTCGGTCACCGTGGCTGCCTCGACGAGCTGGGCCAGCGCCTTGCCGCGCAGGATCTCCTGCACCAGCTCGGGGATGTGGTTGTGCTCGAACATGTGGTTCGCGAACTCCTGCGGGTCCTGGCCGGACTGCTGGGCACGGCGGACCATGAGCTGGGTGAGCTCGTTCTGGTCGACGCCGAGCGCCTCCTTCTTCGCAATGGCGTCGAGCACGAACTGCGCAGCGACGGCGTCGCGGACCCGACGCTCGAGATCGGCCTCGAACTCCTCCAGGGTCTGGCCCTGCTCCTCGAGGTAGGCATCCATAGGCATGCCCGAGTAGACGAGCTGCTGCTCGATCGACTGGCGGCGCGCGTTGAGCTCGTCGGTGACGACGCCCTCGGGCAGCGGCACCTCCATCTTCTCGAGCAGCGCCTCGAGGACGGCGTCGCGGGCGGCAGCGGCCTGCTCGAGCCGCTTGCCGCGGCCGAGCCGCTCCCGCACGTCGTCGCTGAGCTCGGCCACGGTGTCGAACTCCGAGGCCTCCTGCGCGAAGTCGTCGTCGAGCTCGGGGAGCTCCTGCTCCTGGACCTGGTCGACCTTGACGCGGACCTCGACCGACTGGCCGACGAGGTCGCCGCCGACGAGCTCGGTCTCGAAGGTCTTCTCCTCGCCGGCGCCCATGCCCGCCAGCGCCTCGTCGAGACCGTCGATCATGCCGCCGCGGCCGACCTGGTAGCTCATGCCGCTCAGCTCGGCGCCGTCCACGACCTCGCCGTCGCGGGTGGCGGTGAGGTCCATGACCACGAAGTCGCCGTCCGCGGCGGGCCGCTCCACGTCGGAGAGGGTGGCGAACCGCTCGCGCAGCGCCTGCACCTGCTCCTCGACGTCGGCGTCGGAGATCTCGATGTCGTCGACCGTGGCCTCGAGGCCGTCGTACGCCGGCAGCGTGATCTCGGGCTTCACATCCACCTCGGCGGTGAACTCCAGCCCCTCCTCGCCGTGCTTGGTGACCTCGATCTCCGGCTGGGCGAGCGGCTCGAGGGAGTTGCTCTGGAGCGCCTCCATGTACTTCTGCGGGAGGAGGTCGTTGATCGCCTGGTCGAGCACCGCGTCGCGACCGACCTGCCGGTCGATGACGGCGGGCGGGACCTTGCCACGGCGGAAGCCGGGGACGTTGATCTGCTTGGCGATCTGCTGGTACGCCGCGTCGAGGCTCGGCTTGAGCTCCTCGAAGGGCACCTCGACGGTCAGCTTGGCCCGGGTCGGGCTCAAGGTCTCGACGGCGCTCTTCACTGCTTCTCCTTCTGGTGGTCCTGCGTGATCCAGTCGGGGCGACAGGACTCGAACCTGCGGTCTCCTGCTCCCAAAGCAGGCGCGCTAGCCACTACGCTACGCCCCGCCAAACCGGCCTCCTGGTCGTCGTGAGACGACCGGGACCCCGGCTTGGAGCGGATGACGGGAATCGAACCCGCGTAGCCAGTTTGGAAGACTGGGGCTCTACCATTGAGCTACATCCGCGCACCCTCCCCGCAACTGGCAGAGCCTGCGCGGACGACCGTGGAAATCTACCGTCCGCGGGGTCAGCTCCGCGAAACGACGACCATGGCGCGGTCGTCGTCATGCGAGCCCAGGGCGTCCACGAGCCGCCGCGCGGCGCCCTCGAAGCTGCCGCGCAGCAGGTGCTCAGCCTCACCGAGCATCCGGTCGATCCCCAGGTCGATGTCGCGGCGCGGCTCCTCGACCATGCCGTCGGTGTAGAGCAGCAGCGCGTCGTGGCGGACCAGCCGGCCTGCGGCGACCCGGTAGGCGGCGTCCTCCATCACCCCGAGGAGCGGCCCCTCGCTGGGCAGCACGGTCCAGCGGCCGGTGCCGGCCTGGCGCAGCGCCGCGGGTGGGTGACCCGCGGTGCGGACCTCGTAGCTGCCGTCGCCGAGGTCGAGGGAGAGGTGGATGGCGGTGGCGAAGCCCTCGGACCAGTTCTGGCGGAGCAGGTAGTCGTTGGCGGCCGGGAGGAAGCGGTCGGCCGGCAGCGCGCCCAGCAGGCCGCCGAAGGCGCCGGAGAGGAGCAGCGCGCGGGTGCCGGCCTCCTCGCCCTTGCCGGACACGTCGATCACGGCCAGCTCGAGCCTGGTGGGCGAGGAGAGGGTGGCGACGACGAAGTCGCCCGCGAACGCTGTGCCGCCGGCCGAGCGGAGTGCCGACTCCGCATGCCAGCCGCGGGGCAGCTCCGGGATGCCGCCCTGCTGCTGGATGCGGTCGCGCAGGTCGACGAACATCGACTCACCCATCGTGCCGGCGACGCCGAGCCGGGACCGTCGCAGCGACGCGGCCAGCACGATCAGGCACATCAGCACCTGGATCCCGACCGCGGCGTAGAGCCGCGCCGTGTGGTTCGCCTGCTCGGTCAGGCAGATCATCAGGAGCGCGAAGATGAAGACGACGAACCACGGCAGGTACCGGGGGTTGAGCAGCAGGCTGCCGAGCAGCAGCGGCACCATCAGGCTTGTGAACGGTACGTCGCTCGGTGCGATCACCACCGCGACCACGATCGCGATACCGAGCAGGACCAGGACGCCGAGCACCTTGGTGTCCGCGTAGGCACCGCGCCGGGCGAACCGGCGCACGGTGTGCCGCGGCGGCGTGACGTCGCCCGATCGGGCACGCGACAGCTGGACGTCGGCGACCATCACCGTATTCCCATCGTCGGGGTCTGGGACGTGGTAGGCGTCACTTTACGACCCGCGAGCGGAATCGGGGCTGGCACTTCGCGCACCAGTACAGGTTGCGGGTGAGCAGGACCCGGGTCCGCACCCGGGTCCCGCAGACCCGGCACGGTTCGCCCGCGCGGCGGTAGACGTAGGAGTGCCCGCGGCGTGGCTCCGTGGCACCTCGCTCCCCGTCGGTGAGGTGCTCGGGGCGGACGGTGTCGATCCGGCCGGTGCGTACGCCGTCGGCCATCAGCGCCACAAGGTCGTCCCACATCTCGCGCCAGCGGCCCACCCGCAGGCTGGTGCCGGGCCGGAACGGGTCCACGCGGTGCCGGTAGAGCAGCTCGGCCCGGTAGACGTTCCCGATTCCTGCCACGACGGACTGATCCATGAGCAGAGCCGCCATCGGCGCCCGGCTGCGCTTGATGCGGTGCCAGGCGAGGTCCGGGTCGGCGTCCGGGCGCAGCGGGTCGGGGCCGAGCCGGGCGACCAGCGCCTGGCGCTGCTCGCGGGTCTGGAGCTCGCACGCGGTGGCGCCGCGCAGGTCGGCGTACGACGCCGTACCGTCCGCTCGGTCGTCGGCGTCCGCCTGCACCAGCCGGAGCCGCACCTGACCGACCGGGGCCGGGATGGCCTCCGCGTCGCGGAGCACGTCGAACCTGCCGTAGAGGCCGAGGTGGACGTGCACGAGGTCGTCGTGAGCGAAGTGGACCCACAGGTGCTTTCCCCACGACTCGGCGGTCTCCACCGTGCGGCCATCCAGCAGCGCCGCCGACTCCGTGAACCTGCCCTGCGGACTGCTCACCCGGACCGGGTGGCCGGCGAAGGCGTCGTCGAGCGCGGTGGCGAGTCGGTGGAGCGTGTGTCCCTCAGGCATCCGGCTCTTTCTTCGGGGCTGACTCGGGCAGCGGCGGCAGCTCACGGGTGCGCTCGTAGCCCCGGATCTGTGCGATCCGGCGTGCGTGCCGCTCGTCCCCGCTGAACGATGTGGTGAGGAAGACCTCGACGAACCGGGTCATGTCCTCGATCGGGTGCATCCGGCCACCGACCGACACGACCTGCGCGTCGTTGTGCTCGCGCGCCAGGCTCGCCGTCTCCTCGGACCAGGCCAGCGCGCAGCGGATGCCAGGGACCTTGTTGGCGGCGATCTGCTCGCCGTTCCCCGAGCCGCCGATGACCACGCCGCAGCTGTCCAGTCCCTGATTGCGGTCGGTCGCGACGCCCTCGGCGGCCCGCAGGCAGAAGACCGGGTAGTCGTCGACCGCGTCGTACTCGAAGGGTCCGTGGTCGACCGGCTCGTAGCCGTGTTCGGACAGCCAGCTCGTCAGATGAGCCTTGAGGTCGAGCCCGGCGTGGTCCGAGCCGAGGTGGACGCGCATGCGGCCATCCTGTCAGTGGCGTCCCTCACTGGGCACGGAGGAAGGCACAGCTGTGCCGAATCAGCTGCTCGGACGCCGGGAAGACAGCCTGCCGCCAGTAGCCGTGGATCTGGCCGAGGTATCGCACGCACGTGACGTCGCCGCCCGCCTCGGCGATCAGCGTCGCGAGATGTTCGCCCTCGTCGCGCAGCGGGTCGTGCTCGGCAGTGGTGACCAGAGTCGGCGGCAGGGTGCCGAGCCGGTCCGACAGGAGCGGCGCCAGGTCGGGGTTGGTCAGGTCCGCCTCTCCGGCGGCGTACTGCTGCCAGTACCACTGCGCCTCGCGCGGGTCGAAGGCCGCGGCCGCGCCGAGCGCGTAGGACGCGAACCCGGCCTGCGGGTCGAGGAACGGGTAGTGCAGCACCACCGCCCGGAACCGCCCGGGATGCCTCAGGGCGGCCACCAGCGCGAGGTTGCCGCCGGCGCTGTCTCCGTGGACGTACGTCGACCCGCCCCGGCTCAGCTGCGATCCCCCGTGGTCGAGCCAGGTGAGGACCGTGTCGACATCGTCCGGCGCAGTCGGGAACCGGTGCTCCGGCGCCAGCCGGTAGTCGACGCTCAGGACTGCCATGCCGAGCCGGTTCGCGAGCCGCCGGCACGGCCGGTCGTGCACGTCGAGGTCATGGAAGACGAAGCCGCCGCCGTGCAGGTGCACCAGCAGGCCCGGGTCCGCTCCTGCCGGCCGGAACCACCTGACCCCGACGCCGTCGGCATCGAGGTCGACGACCTCCGCGACCTCCTCGGGCTGCTCCTGGAGCGCGAACGCCCGGTTGGCGTCTCGTGCTGCTGCGACGTCGTACCCGTCGGTCCACATCGGGACCAGGCTCGCGGCCGCCTCGACGGCCGCACGGGCCTTCGGATACAGGGCCATGGACTAGCGGCTCATGAGGGCGTCCATCGCCACCGCCAGCGCCGCTGCGATCCGGAAGTCGACGCGCGGATCGGGGACGCGGACGGTGTAGCGGTCGCGGACCGAGCCCTGTCGCTCGATGCTGAGCAGCGGCTGGCCCTCGGGGGTCACGTAGTCGAAGTGGATCGGCAGGAACGGGATGTCCGAGAACCGGCGCACGATCGCCACGAGCTGGCTGCGCTCCTGGCCGGTGCCGGTGTAGCCCGGTCCCTCGACGTGGAACGTCGACCGCAGCAGGCTGGCTCCGAAGTCCTTGCGGAAGAAGCCGATCGACTGGTGCGCCTCGTCGAACACGTCGTAGCCGGCGTTCAGGTCCATCACCTTGCGAGCCTTGAAGCTCAGCACCTTCTGCGTGCGGCTCTGGTCGGTGTAGAAGGTGACCTCCTCCTTGAAGGCCATCCGTTTCTGCTCCGCGAAGCCCAGCGTCTGCCCGACCTGGCCGTCAGCTGCTGCAGACAGCAGCTCGTAGCGGTTGGTCGTCATGGCGAACTTCTGCTTGAGGAAGAACAGGGGCACGTGCGTGAGCGCGCTCATGATCCGAGCGTAGAGACCCCCCTTGCAGAATGGCCGGGTGGCCACCTTCGGCTGGACGGTCCTCGCCCTCGTCTTCCTCGACGAGCTCCTCGCCATGGCCGGCCTCGGTGTGTACGGCTGGTCCGCCTCGCCCCGCTGGCTGCTGGTCTGGCTGTTGCCGCTGCTCGGCATGCTCGCCTGGTTCCTGTTCGCCTCCCCCAAGGCGCGGTTCGGTTCGCCCGTCGTTCGCCCGGCCGTGAAAGTGGTCGTCTTCGGGCTCGCGTCCCTCGGCCTGTGGGCGGCGGGCCACCACTTCCTCGCCGTGTCGCTGCTGGTGTTCTCTGTGGTGATCAACGGCCTGGCACAGGTGCCTGCGATCCGGGGCCTCGCCCAGTCAGCGGAGCAGGTTGGATAGGGCGTGTCTCCCAATTGCTGGTGGATGCCAGCGTCGTCCAGGGCGTGCGATGGCACGGCGCCGGTGCGAAGGCAGACTGGGCGTCTTTCGAGCGCTGGTAACAAAGCCAGCGTGCGTGCTGGGCGGCGCTGGCGCCGCCATGAATTGGGAGACACGCCCCTAGCGCGACTCGACGGCGAGTCGCGCCGAGAGCGCGACGAACGACGCCGCGAACACCTTGCGAATGCGGGCCACCAGCCGCGGGCGCGTGAGCACCCGGTCGCGCAGCGCGCCCGCTGCGACGGCGTAGCCGGCGAAGGTCACGAAGGTCATGGCCATGAACACCGCCGAGAGGCCGATCATCCGGACCAGCGTGTCCGACGACCCCGTGGGGACGAACTGCGGGAGGAAGGCGAAGAAGAACAGCGTGAGCTTGGGGTTGAGCAGGTTCGCGGTGATGCCGGTGGTGATCACGGAGCGGACCGAGGACGGCGAGGCGTCGGTGTCGACGTGGAGGGCACCGGTGTCGCGCCAGATCGACACCGCCATCCAGAGCAGGTAGGCGACGCCGGCGTACTTGATGGCCTGGAAGGCCACTCCCGAGGCGTGCAGCACCGCGGCCAGCCCGGTGAGCGCGGCGACGGCGTGCGGCACGGTGCCGAGCGTGCACGCGAACGCCGCGAGCAGCCCGGCGCGGGTGCCGCGGGCCAGCCCGGCGGCCATGGTGTAGAGCGCACCGATGCCTGGGGTCACGCAGATGACGAACGCCGTGAGCAGGAAGGAGACCATGAGGCGTCAGACTCTGCCCTGACGGGGAAGTCATCGCCACAGGGAATCTCACGGCCCGATGATTCCCCGGCCGGGAGCCGGTCTGAAGGGCATGGTCACCATGGGCATGGTCATCGTCGCCGGACACCTGATCGTCGATCCCGACGAGCGTGAGGCGTACCTCGAGTCCTGTCGTGGCGTCGTCGAGCAGGCCCGCCGGACAGACGGCTGCCTCGACTTCGCGATCGGCGCCGACCTCGCGGACCCCGCCCGGATCAACGTCTACGAGCGCTGGGAGAGCAACGAGGCGGTCGATGCCTTCCGCGGCGATGGCGTCCAGGGTGAGCAGGCCGCGGCGATCAGGTCCGCCAGCGTCGCCGAGTACGGCGCTGTGGAGGAGCGCGTGCTCAGCTGAACGCCGCGAGCACTGGCGAGAGGAGCGGGTTGTCGATGCTCGCGCCCAGCAGCACCGCCGCCTCGGCGTCGCCGGCGGAGCCCAGCCGGGCACCGTGCAGCATCGCGCGCACTGTGAGCTCCTGCATGCCTGCCCGCGACGCCCGCTCGTGCATCTCCTCGACCCAGGACGCGGTCAGCGGGTGCCCGTGGCGGCAGCCCATGTCGCACAGCGCGTCCAGGATGTGTACGTCGAGCCACACGTAGGGGTCCGCCAGCCGGTTGGTGCGTGAGCGGGCGTCGAGCAGGTCGGCCAGGGCCCGATCGGGCTCGCCCTTGGCCTCGGCGAGCATTGCCAGGCCGCGGGCAGAGATCCCTTCCCAGCAAGGGTCGCCGATCTGGCAGGCTCGCGCGAAGGACTGCTCGAGGCAGGTTGCGGCGCCGTCGAGGTCTCCGCGAGCCAGGAGCACATGCCCCGACAGCGCCTGCGGCCACGGCAGGAACGACAGCCAGTGCTCGGCCTCGGCCAGCTCGACCGCGGCCCCGAGGTGCTCGTCAGCGGCGTCGAGGTCACCACGCAGCAGTCCGACCCGGCCCAGCATCGACAGCCCGAACGCCTCGCGACGCGGCTCCCCCACCGCGTGGGAGGCGGTGATCGCGCTCTCGAGCAGGGCGACCGCCCGCGGGTAGTCGGCCCGATCGCTCGCGACCGAGCCGAGGTACGTCAACGCCTTCGCCCGGGCCGACGGAGACGCCTCGCTCACCGCCAGCACCTGGTCGAGGAGCCGCTCCGCACGGTCGTAGCGCCCCCGCAGGAAGTCGACGTAGCCGAGCTCCGCGCGAGCAGCGGCCACGGATTCCACGTCTCCCTGCGCGAGGGCTATTCCCTCCGCCTCGGTCAGGGCCGCCAGCCCGGCCTCGTCGAGGCCGCCGAGCGTGTGGATGAGCGCCTCCGCCAGCACCAGCCGGGCCTGGATCCGCACGCTGTCGGCACCCGACTGGTCGGCCATCCGCACAGCGGCCTCGAAGGACGCCACCCCGGCCGCGAGGGCCCCGGCGGACACGGCGGCCGCGCCACCCTCGGTGACCGCCTGGATCGACACCGGGTCCACTGCCTGCTCCGCCGCAGGGCGCTCGCGCGCCGCCAGCACAACCGCGGCTCCGGGCGACGTGCCGAGCTCACGCTGGGCGGTGGCCGACCAGGAGTCGAACTGGCGGGCCGCGGCCTCGTGGTCACCAGCGAGCCGGTAGATCCGGACAAGCAGCGCCTGGTGGTTCTCGTCCAGCGGGCTCATCACGGTCGCCTGGACGGCCAGCTCGAGCGCCCGTTCCAGCTCCCCGCGCGCCAGCAGCCCCAGCGCAGCCTCGTGGACGATGGACTCCGCCGCCGCCGACAGGCGCCGGCGCTGGGACAGGAGCCAGGCCTCGAACGGCTCGGCGTGGGCGATGGCAATGCCGTCGAGCAGGTCCATCCCGAGGCCCGGGAGCTGGAGCGCCTGGTTCCAGTGCCCGTGGACCAGCACGTCGACGTCGACAGCCGCCCCGGGAGGAAGCGTCAGCTGCACCGGGTCACCGTCGAGCACGGCACCGGGCCCGAGCCCACGTCGTACCTCCGCGAGACACCACCGCAGCGCACGGAGCGGGTCATCGGCCTCCGCGAACAGCAACGAGGCCAGCCTCGACCGGCTCGGCGGCCGCTCGGCCAGGAGCAGGAATGCCAACAGCGCCCAGCTCTTGCGGCTGCGGAACCGGTAGCCACTGGTGCCGTCGACCTCGATCAGTGGGCGCCCGAGGAGGTGGACGGTCACTCCCGCCGGCGAACTCATGGCAGCTTCATGGCGTGCTGACTCCGCAACGTCGCTCCGTCCCCCGTCCGGGTGCCAGCGTGGCACAGCGGAAGGCCGGACGACCGCCCGCGCGAGGGGCGTCCTCGCGCGGGCGGTCGACGACGGCGCCCGGGCCATGCTCACGCGATACGGTCGCGCAGCTCGTGGGCGGTCCCGCCCCGGAGCCGCTCGAGCAGCCAGGCGCGGTCCTCCGGACCGAGGGCGCCCAGCACCACGCCGTGCAGCACCCCGAAGGCGCGCAGTCGCGCCGTCTCGGAGCCCTCCCAGTCGACGAGAGCAGCGGACGCGCCCGGCGCCGACCACCGGGCGGTGTCGTGCACGGCCAGGAGGGCGACACGTTCGGTCGCCGTCCCCTGCTCCGCGATGCGCTGCGCAATGCCGTCGAGCAGCACACCGAGCGCCCTGGTGACGTCCTCGGGGCGCGGAGCACGCGCCACGGTGAGAGCGGGCTGGTCACCGACAGGTACGACGCGTCTATGCCACCAGCTGACTGCAGCTGCACGTTTCGCGCGGCGCTCGGCCCGTCTGCCCTCCTTCACCTCGTTGACCAGCCGTCGGTGTCGCGCACCGGCTGCTCGGTCCCTGCCGATCTCGCGCGCCAGGTCACGGGCCATCGAGTTCACGTCCCTTCCGTGACTGCGTAGATCTCGTCCGCGACCAGGCCGTGCGCCTCGCGGTGCACGGTGTTGGCGGCCTCGGCGTCCGGCGCGTCGACCAGGCAGAAGATCTTCCCTGCCGCCTCGTCCACCCAGTAGCGCAGGTAGCTCACGCCGTAGAGCGCCTGCGTCTCGAGGTCGGCCTGGTGCGCGGCGGCCACGTCGGCCGCGGCCACGCCGCCCTCCAGGGTGTGAGCGTCCATGAACAGTGCCATGTCGAGTCTCGTTCCTTCACGGCCCAGCGCGGTCGCCGGGCCTGAGGTGTCCATGACAGTTCCGGGGTGTTTGACGGGGGGTGTGACGAATCACGGACTTCTCGCCCAACCGTCGGGACACGCTGCCGATATGCCTGGCTCCAGCGGACCCGACCCGCGATGATCCGGGAATGACCCGGACCAGACCGGTTTCCCTTGTCACCGCCCTGACGCTCGCCCTGGCCGGCGCGGCGCTCCTGGTCCCCACGCCGGGCGCGCAGGCCCAGCCACAGGTCAGTCAGGCGACAGCCAGGAGCGACGGTGGGACGAACACCTACTTCAGCACGCCGCCGAACCCGCTGGCGGGCAGGACGAAGGCGCCCAAGGCCGACCGGCGGCCGAAGCCGCCGCCCACCAAGGGCACCGTCACCGGCCAGGTCACCGGCCCGAACGGCACCCCGATCGCGAACGCGCTGGTGAGCGGGATCCGGTTCTCCGACCTCGGCCTGCCCGTCGACGTCAGCGAGGAGAAGCGCGTGCTCGCGCGCACCAACGGGAGCGGCCGGTTCACGCTCAAGCAGCTCCGCGAGCCCTACCTGATCCGCGTCTGCTCCGAGTCGGTGTCCGGTGGTGGCGGCGGCCATCGGGCGCGGCGGTCCGGTGAGTGCGACCAGGAGAGCAGCAAGCGGTTCACGCCGTCCTACGTCGGCCCGGACGGCACCCTCAACAGCTGGATGCGGCACACGCGCTTCTTCCACCCCCAGCTGCCGCACCGCTCGTTCGGCCGGATCGTCGTGCAGCCCCCGGCCGTGGTCACCGGCACCTGGAAGGACGGCGCCAACCGCCTCCTCCACCTCACCCGCATCGACGGCAGCATCGCCGCTCAGACGATCACCGACCGCAAGGGCCTGTACCGGTTCGAGGTCGCGCCCGGCCCCTATCGCATCGAGGCCGACCGCGACGAGGGGCTGCACACCGACTCGACGGTCCCCGGCTACCTGTCCAGGCGGCTCCTGCTGCGCGCGGGCCGCACCACCCAGGTCACCTTCAGGACCCGGCACGCCGGCATCGTCCGCGGCCTGGTGAGCACGAACGGCATCCCGCTCGCCGAGCAGTTCCTCGCCATTCTCGACAAGAACGGCGCATTCGCCGCCGGTGTGGTCACCAACGAGATCGGCCGCTACGTCGTCAGCTCGCTCAAGCCCGGTGCCTACACCGTCACGACGTCCTACGCCGGGTCGGCGTACGTCCCGAAGTCACAGGTCGTCGCGGTCGCCAAGAAGACCGTGGCCACCGCCGACCTGGCCCTTGAGCCGGGCGCCTCGGTCTCCTTCTCGCCGGCCGACGTGGTCTTCCCGGGCGCCAACGGCTCGGTCGACGCCGAGCTCCGAAACGCCGACGGTCGGGTGGTCAAGGTCTTCCAGGGCAACCCGCTGCTCCAGCCCGGCGGAAAGGTCACGTTCACCGGCCTCCCCATGAGCACCTACTCGCTCTACGTGCGGCGCAGCACGGTCCCGACCGACGGCCCCGAGCAGGTCGACTTCCCGTGGGCGTCGAAGGCCGTCGACCTGGTCCTCAGCTCGTCGGTCGACTTCACCCCGTTGCCGCTCGACCAGCCGACCATGAACCTCACCGGCACCCTGCCGAAGGGTGGTCAGGTCAAGCTCACCGCCGTACCCGAGGACGCCTGGCTGCGCCAGTCGCACGTCGACGGCGACCAGGTCACCCCGATGGCGCTCAACTGGACCGAGCAGTCCGAGGGCGGCGTCTACACGGTCCGTGGAATCGTCCCCGGCGCCTACGCCGCGGCGGTGACCACCGCCCGCAAGGAGCGCGGCGACAAGCCGACGACCACGGGCGCCAACCTCGCGACCACCCACTCGACGGTGGTCGTCGGCGGCCCGGCGCCGACGGCGGCGTTCACCGCGCCCAAAGGCGCCAAGGTGCGCGGGGTCATGCGCTACGACCGCGGCAACCGTCCGGTGATCGCGCCGTTCGGCTTCCGCGTCTTCGACCCGGGCGACCAGTCCTGGCTGTTCCCGACCGTCTCGGACAAGCAGAAGTACGGCAAGCCGTTCCGCGTGGAGATGCTGCACGCCGGCAAGGCGGCGGGTCGGCTGCTCGACCTCGAGGAGCTGTACTCCGAGCACCCGGACGTGCTGATCCCCGACAACCTGGTCAGCTCGGCCCGCAACGAGGTCGGTACGCCGTACTGGTTCACCGCGCGCAAGACCGGCATCTCGCTCACCGAGGGCGGCACCGTCGACGTCGGCGTGATCAAGCTGAAGATCCACGGCGTGAACGGCGTCCGCGCGGTCATCGGCGGGGGCGGCCGGGAGGGCTAGCGACGCCGCGCCCGCACCACGTGGCCTCCACCGCCCGGTGGCCCGGGCTCCAGGCCGAGGAAGCGCGAGCGGATCTCCGGGCGCCCGAGGTCCTCGATGTCGTCGAAGCCACACTCGTCGAGGAGTGCCATGAGCCCGGCCGGCTCCCACCGCTCGCTGAACGGCTCGCCCGCCGCGGCGACACGGGCCGCCAGCTCCCTGCTGCCCGGGGTCTCCCCCTGGCCGTCTGCGGCGGCGTAGTCGAAGACCACCTCGGCACCGGGCACGGTCGCGACGGCGCGCAGGGTCGTGGCCACGGCCTCGCGGGTCAGGTAGGGCACGACGCCGAGCCACATGAACTCCGCGGGCGACGCAGCATCGAACCCGTGCTCGACCAACCGGCCCATCAGGTCGTCTCGCTCGAAGTCGGCGCCGACGTACGCCACGGAGCCCGGGATCTCGATCCCCGCCTCGGCGAGCTGCACCCGCTTCCACGCGCCGGTGGCCGGGAAGTCGACCTCGTAGACCCGCAGTCCCTCGTGGGTGTGCCGGTAGGCGAACGTGTCCAGCCCGGCGCCGAGCACGACGACCTGCCGGACCCCACGGGCCACGCCCGCGCCGACAACGTCCTCGGCGAACCGGTGCCGGACCGCGACGAAGAGCCGCAGCCGCGACAGGGGCGGCACCTCGGCGAGAACGTCGTCGCGATCGACCCCGAGGATCCGCCAGGCCAACGGGTCCTCGAACACCACCGGCCGGTCGAGCTCGGCGTGGGCGGCGCGGTGGACCGCGGCACCGAACGCCGTGCGGCTGGGCTCGCCCTCACGAACCAAGCCGGGCCAGCTCCTCGTCCACGATCGCCGGATCGAGCTTGGTGAAGATCGGCGTCGGCTTCTCGACCTTCGCACCCACCGTCACCGGCCGCGACTCCCACGCCGGAGTGCGGGAGTACTCACCGGTGATGATCGTGTAGAAGTCCAGCCCGGCGCCGTTGTCCGGGTCGAGCTCCTCGACGGTCTCGATCCGCGGCATGGGCATGAACTCGCCCTCGCCGCCGAGCGCCAGGTGCACCTTGTTCGACGAGTGCGGGAGGAACGGCGAGAGCAGCGTGTTGCAGTCGACGACGCACTGCGCGGCGACGTGCAGCACCGTGGCCAGCCGCTCGCGCTGCGACTCGTCCTTCATCTTGTAGGGCTCAGTGACGGTGAGGTACTTGTTCACCTCACCGACCACGCGCATCGCCTCGGCGATGCCATGGCGCAGCCGCTGCCGGCTGACCAGGTCCCCGACCGTGTCGAAGCCGGCCCGGACGGCAGCGAGCACTGCCTCGTCCTCGGACTGCAGCGGTCCCGCGGCCGGGATCTCGCCGAAGCTCTTGGCCAGCATCGTCGCGGTGCGGTTGACCAGGTTGCCCCAGCCGGCCACCAGCTCCGAGTTGGTCCGCAGCACGAAGTCGGCCCACGTGAAGTCGGCGTCCGACGTCTCCGGGCCGGCCGCGCAGATGTAGTAGCGCAGTGCGTCCGGCTGGTAGCGCGACAGCATGTCGCTCACCAGGATCACGTGGCCGCGGCTGGTGGAGAGCTGCTGGCTCTCCATCGTCATGAACTCCGAGGACACGACCTCGGTGGGCAGGTTGAGGACGCCGTAGCCCCCAGGCTCGCCGCCCTTGTCGCCCTTGCCGTTGTAGGCGAGCAGCTCGGCCGGCCAGATGACGGAGTGGAAGACGATGTTGTCCTTGCCCATGAAGTAGTAGGACAGCGCGTCGGGGTCGTTCCACCAGTCCCGCCACCGCTCGGGCTCACCGATCCGACGCGCCCACTCGACCGAGGCGGACAGGTAGCCGATCACCGCGTCGAACCAGACGTAGAGCCGCTTCGCCTTCTGCTCGGTCCAGCCCTCGATCGGGACCGGGATACCCCAGTCGATGTCGCGGGTCATCGCTCGCGGCCTGAGGTCCTCGATCAGGTTCAGCGAGAACTTGATGACGTTGGGCCGCCAGGTGCCCGAGGCCTCCCGGCCCTGGAGGTACTCCTGGAGCGCCTCGGCCAGCGCGGGCAGGTCGAGGAAGAAGTGCTGGGTCTCGACGAACTCCGGCGTCTCACCGTTGATCTTCGACCGTGGGTTGATCAGGTCGGTCGGGTCCAGCTGGTTGCCGCAGTTGTCGCACTGGTCGCCGCGCGCGTCGGCGTACCCGCAGATCGGGCAGGTTCCCTCGATGTAGCGGTCGGGCAGGGTGCGACCGGTCGACGGCGAGATGGCGCCGAACGTCGTCTGCTCGACCATGTAGCCGTTCTTGTGCACGCCCTGGAACAGCTCCTGCACGACGTTGTAGTGGTTGCCCGTCGTGGTGCGCGTGAACAGGTCGTAGGACAGCCCGAGGTCGACGAGGTCGTTGACGATGACGACGTTGTTCTTGTCGGCCAGGTCACGGGCCGTGACGCCCTCGCTGTCGGCAGCGACCAGGATCGGCGTGCCGTGCTCGTCGGTGCCCGAGACCATGAGCACGTCGTGGCCCGCCATCCGCATGTAGCGGCTGAACACGTCGGAGGGCACGCCGAACCCGGCCACGTGGCCGATGTGGCGCGGGCCGTTGGCGTACGGCCAGGCGACGGCGGACAGGATCTTGCTCACGGGACGATCGTAGGAGGGCGGTCGCGAGGGCCGCGATGCAGTTACGTTCGGGGCGTGACCCTGATCGCGGAGGACGTCCTGCTCCTGCTGCTGGACGGCACCAAGGGGACCGTCTCGCCGTGGGGCAACACCGACGCCGTGCTCGGCGGCGCGGTGCTCGCCGAACTGGCCGCCCTGGGGCTCGCCACGGTCGACAAGAAGACGAGCAGGTGGCGATCCGACAAGGTGCGCGCCACCGGTGTGGTGCCCGCCGACCTCGACCCCGTGCTCGTCGAGGCGCTGGCCACCATCGCGGAGAAGGACCGCAAGGCCAGCACCCTGGTCACGAAGATCGGCAAGGGTCTGGACGACCGGCTGGCGGCGAACCTCACCGAGCGCCGGATCCTCGAGCGAAGGGACGGCAAGCGGCTCGGCCTGATCCCGCGGACCACCTGGCCCGCCGCCGACACGACCCGCGCCAACCAGCTGCGGCGCGCCATCACGGTGTGCCTCGCAGACGGTGGACGGCCGGACGAGCGCACCGCCGCGATCATCGCCCTGCTCTGGGCCGTCGACGAGGCGCACAAGGCGGTCGCGACCAACACCGCGACGACGAAGCGACAGCTCAAGAAGCGCGCCAAGGAGATCGCCGAGGGCCAGTGGGCCGCCAAGGCCGTCAAGGACGCCGTCGACGCGGCCGCCGCGAGCTCCGGAGGCTAGCTCCCGTTCATGTGGGCGGCCGCGCATGCAACGCGGCGTCCGCGTCAGGCGGCTGAGATCAGTGACCGGCTCGCGACGTCCGTCGGAGCCGTGCCCACGCGGGCGAGCGGCGCGAGCGTTGCGAGCGGCGCGAGCGCGCCCCGCGATTCGGCGCGCCCGTGACGACGACGAAGCCGGCGAGCAAGCGAGCGCCGTCACGGGGGTGGGGTCGAAAGTTTGCGGGGGTAAACAATCAGCTGAAGTCGAGCTTTCGGTCGCGGGTCCGCTTCAGCTCGAAGAAGTACGGGACGGACGACAGCGCCACCGCGGCGTCCCAGACCTTGCCGGCGTCCTCGCCGCGGGCGATCTTGCTGAGCACCGGTCCGAAGAACGCGTGGCCGTCGATCGCGATCGTCGGCGTGCCGACGTCGTCGCCGACCTGGTCCATGCCGAGGTGGTGGCTCTTCTTGATCGCGTCGTCGTACGACGGGTCGTCCATGGCGTCTGCCAGCGCCACCGGGACGCCGATCTCGTCGAGCGCCTCCTCGACCAGCGCGCGATCCAGCTTCTCCCGACCTTCGGTGTGCTTCCTGGTCCCCATCGCCGTGTAGAGATCGGCCAGCTTGTCCTGGCCGTACTCCTGCTCGACCGCCATGCAGACCCGGACCGGGCCCCAGGCGTCCTTGAGGGACTCGCGGTAGCCCTCGGAGATGTCCTTGTCCTGGTTGAGGTGGGCGAGGCTCATGATGTGCCACGTGGTCTGGACGTCGCGCACCTTCTCGACCTCGAGCATCGTGCGAGACGTGATCCAGGCGAACGGGCACCGCGGGTCGAACCAGAAGTCAACGTTGGTCATACAGTCACCAACCAGCCACACCTATGAGTATTCCGGCCACCGCTCCACCGGCGACGTACCACGCGGAGTTGAGCCGGGTCCGCCACAGCAGGAGCAGGGTCGCGGCGAACAGCGCGATCGTCCAGCCGTCGACCAGAGCGTCGCGGCCCAACGTCCAGGAGATCCCGGCCATGAGCGCCAGCGCGGTGGCGTTGAGCCCGTCCAGGAGCGCGGACGTCCACGAGTGCGACCGGAGCCAGCCGGCCAGCCGGGTGAGCAGCCCGACGAAGACGAACGACGGCAGGAAGATCGCGACCGTCGCGAGGAAGGCCCCGGGCAGCCCGGCCACCAGGTAGCCCACGAACGTCGCCGTCGTGAACACCGGGCCGGGCGTGACCTGGCCGATGGCGATCGCGTCCAGCAGCTGCTGGTGGGTGATCCAGCCCAGCCGGTCCACGAAGTCGCCCTCGAGGAAGGCCAGCAGCACGTACCCCGACCCGTAGAGCACAGCCCCGATCTTGAGCATGGTCGCGAACAGCGTGGCCAGCTGGCCGGCGGTCGGGTCCTCGAAGACCGGTAGCGCCGCCAGCACCAGCGCCTGCCGGCCCGACCTGGCCAGCGATCGGCCGGCGTGCACCACCAGGGCGATCGCGGCACCCCCGAAGAGCACGACGAGCTCGTTGACTCCCAGGAGGTACGCCGCGAGGCCGGCCCCGAGCAGAACGGCCA